>CAVPRJ010000007.1:0-206656 GCA_963707715.1 uncultured delta proteobacterium | reverse complement strand
TCAGAAAATCGTCTACCAATTCTTTTCCACCACCTGCATCCTCGCCCAGGTCGACGTTAAACCTGAAAAAGTAAGGCCCAAACACCGCATGCGGTGCATATTCATCCGCCAGGACGGTCGCCTCAGAAAAGCTATATTCCGGGCCGTCGCAGCCGGCATATAAGCGATACAATCCGTAGGCGTTGATCGGTTTTCCCAGATCGAGAAGATCAATCCCCAAATAATCCCCGTTGTCATTCTCGTAGGAAACGAAGGTCAGGCTGACTGCCCCATACCGTTTCAGGAGCTCTGCCTCCCCGTTGACATGCTCGTACATGGTGTCCGGGTCCCAGGTCTGCACACCATCTATTCGGCTCAAAGTGGGATCAGGGCCTATCGCTTCTGGAAGGTTGAAGGCGTCTGCAGCAGGCGACGAAACAGGAACGGATAACGCAGCAAAAAACAGGGCAGCAATGGAAAATTTCATGTAAACCACGGTGACTGAAGAATTATGCAGTTCGTTTGATTATACCGAGTGGAAGAATGCAAATCCATGAATTTTGCCGATCAGCGGCAAGGCAATGCCAGAATGCTGAGTATTCGGGCGCAGCTTTGTTCTATTGCGCCGTCCAGCCGCAGTCAATGGTCCAGCAGGACCCGGTGATCGATGTTGCCCGCGCTCCGAACAGAGAAGCACTACCAGATCCGCGATCTCAGCAGGCTCGATGATCCTTTTGATGGCCGCCGGTTTGAGCATGATCTCTTCTATTACCGCTTCTTCAGCGATGTTGTGCGCTTCAGCCTGGTCGGCAAGCTGCCCTTCAACCAGCGGTGTTCTGACATAGGCCGGGCAGAGGGCATTTACCGTTATGCCATGGCCCCCTCCTTCCAGCGCTGCTGTTTTAGTCAGGCCGAGCAGGCCGTGTTTGGCTGAGACGTAGCCGATCTTGTTGGGCGAGGCGACAAGCCCATGTATCGAGGCGATGTTAACGACCCGCCCCCAGGCCTGTCTCTTCATGTGCGGCCAGGCATATCTGGTCAGCAAAAATGGTGCGGTCAGCATAACCGCTATCATTTTATCCCATTGTTCTTCCGGAAAATTTTCCAGGGGGGAAACATGCTGGAAACCGCCATTGTTGACCAGGATGTCAAGCCTTCCGAATCGATCGACCGTTGTATCGACAAGGTGCTGACATGATTCACGCAAGGACAGGTCGACCCGAATAAAATGAGCGCCCATGCTCCGCGCTGCGGAAAGACTCGTCCTCTTCGTTTATGTCCGCAATAACCACCGCATGACCTTCCCCGGCAAATGCTTCGCCAATCGACCTGCCGATACCACTAGCTCCTCCGGTGACAATTGCGCATTTTGTCGTGTTCATTTGTAACAGGTCCTTGTTTCGTTGATATAGCCTGAAAACCGGGAATGCTTCCGGGCAGGCTGAGGCCAGGCGGCATCTGCGCTGATCGCTTCAGTCTCGGTATTTTTTCCAGCGGGGCGAATCAGGTTCGGCTGACGGGAAAGCATAATTTTCAGCACGAGACGCTGGTAACCAGTCGCCGAGCATGCTTGGTTTCTCTAGCTCAAAATGGCGCTGCTTGCCATAGACAATTTTGCATTAGCCGCTAAACTTATCAAGAGATTAATGCTGGCAATCCCTAAAACAGTCCCGATTGAATTATAATTAACTGAAGTGTGAGCCTGCACGAATACGTTGCAATTTTAAATGATGGAACAGGAATCAACTTAAAATCAGTAAGATGCAAGTTCTGCATAGATATTTGTGCCATGACGGAGACGGCAGATTAGCCGTTAGTAAATTGAGTTTTCAAGCAAAAGGTAAGGGAACTGTCAATGCGGCTGATGACGCTCAACATACGACATGGGGCCGGTGGCGGCAATCTGCACAAGCGCGGCTATGACTTCCGAGCCGTCTGCAAACCTTGCTGCCATTGCCGGTGCCATACGCTCCGTCAATCCTGATGTAGTAGCCTTGCAGGAGGTCAGGAACCAGCTTCAGGTAGAAAATCTTGCCCGGCTGACAGCCTTGAATTCCATCTACATGTCTCATCCCATCGGCTACCGCTTATTCTTTTTTGAGTGGGGTATGGCGTTTCTGCATCGGCTGACTCTGCTCGGGACCGGCAGGCGCACGATTCTGATTGATGGGAAAAGTGGGGTCGGGCGCAGCGCATTGCTCTGCAGCATGTCGATTAAAGGTAGACTGGTAACCATGATCAATGTGCATTTTGATCATGAACAAAAGGGTGTGCAGATGGATACTGTCATGCAGCTGCTGGAAGAAGTGGCTTCTCCGGTCTGTCTGCTGGGAGATTTCAACTGCAGCCCGGAGAGTATGCACTTTTGAGGGCTTAAAGGCCCGTCTAGCCGACACCTGCCTTGTCGCCGGCACGCCGTCATCACGACGTGCCGAAACCGAAGGAACGCTTGTCGGGGAGCATATGAGAGCTGACTATATCTGGGTCGATCAACAATATTTCAGTGTTCAGGAAGCCGGACTGGTTGAAGAACCCCACCGGAATATTTCAGACCATATCGGCTATTTCTCGGATGTCTCCCTCATCTGAAACAAATTGGAATTAAATATCTTCTTGCGGCAGTGATAAGCAGGTTGAGGAGAGGCTTTCAGGGCTGGTCATTACTATTTGGCACTGGCACTTTCAAGCAGATAGCAAGGGAGAGCCTTGCTCCGCAAAATTATACATCAGGCTGCAGCCTCGCAACAGCGGTGGAAAATTTGGGCAAATGTATCAACGGGTTGTTTGATCTGGAAATCTGAACTTTTTGTTCTGTATTTCTTAAGAACGTTACCAGATATCAGGAGTCGAGCTGGCATGAAAAAGGCTATACCCGTTTGAGAAGGGCTATTCACCCGGTGATTGTGCATCCGGGGCCTGACCACCTGGGGCGACCAGATCGAGTGCTCGACGCAGGAATTCGCTTGCCGCTCGGTCTTTTTCCTCTGGGGTCATCTTCTCCACATCGAGTCTCAGTTTCATTTTAGGCTGGTCTACTTGGATCTGCTGCCGCCGGGTAATGTTATCGTAGGGCTCGATTACCCGATAGGCTGCTACCGGATATGCTATCCCTTTTACGTCAATCTCTCCATAGATCTCGCAGTTGATCTCTTCATTCACCATTGCAAATGTTTCGTAGGAGATGAGGATATCTCCCGGCGGCGCCTTAGATTCCAGTCGAGAGGCGGCATTCACCGTGCCGCCAATAATGGTGTAGTCCATCCGATCCTCGCTGCCGAAATTGCCGACCGTGCAGTAGCCAGTACTGATACCCATCCTGATACGGAGCGGCCTTTCGATTCCGTTTCTGCGCCAGATATCAGACAATTCGCTCATTCTCGCACGCATCGCTATGGCCATTTCAACGCATGCCAGGGCATCCTCTCTGACTCCTTTTGTTTCTGGATCTCCAAAAAATATAAGGATCGCATCACCGACGTACTTGTCGATAGTAGCACCATGCTGCAGAGCAATCTCAGACATCTCCGTTAGATAGTGGTTGAGCAGGTGGCTAAGTTCCTCAGATTCCAGGCGATCAGCAGTCTCGGTAAATCCTTCAATATCAGAGAAGAAAACGGTGAGTTTTTTTCGTTTACTGGCGACCTTCACCTCTTGTTTCCGCTGAAAATCGAATCATAAATCTGCGGAGAGAGATACTTGGCCAGTTGGTTGGATAACTGTTCCAGTGCATTGGTCTTCTCTGCCAGTTGTGATTCTCGCTCATCTATGACGTCCATGTAATGCGCAAGGGACCTGGAGATGGCGCCAATCTCATCGCCCCTGGCATCCGCCTCCAAACGATCGCGATTCTCCGCAAAGGATTGCAACCCATCTCGAATTTTGTCCAGCCGTATAAAGATTCTTCTCCTGAGCACCAGCCACATCAGGAAGTTGCTGATGACGAAAACAAAGACGACGATCAGGATTAATAAAGAGGTGATCCGGATTGTGTTGTCTACACGTCTGACTTGCGTTTCCAGATCAGCACCCGCATTCCAGAACTCTCGGTTGGCACTGCTCAATAAACGATTGGCTATAAGAGATTTTCTTCCACGAGTGCCTTTATCTTGAACTCGTTGGACAGTTCCAGTTGCTTGTCATTATATATCTCGTCTTTGTTGGCAGCCCAGTAGGCAGCCAGCTCTTTTTCTGGGTCATTAGCGCTGGAAATCTCATCGGTACCGCCCCGGGTAATGGGTTCAGAGGCCGGGATCGATTGTTGAATATGGTTTTCCACTTCTTGTCGGTTTCTGGGAAACCTGGCACTGTTCGGATCCAGCAGCATGTTGAGAATCCGGTAAACGTTCTGGCTGACCAACTGCCTGAGTGGTGCTGCTCTCTGCGCTGTTTCCTGGGAACTATCCTTGGCCAGCTTGCGGAAGAAGTCGATATGCCTCTCAAGTTTCTTTTTCTTACGGTGATTTGCTGGTTTACAACGTCTGTGAGGGAATGAAGATTACTCGTCAAAATCTTCCCCGTTTTCCCGCAGTACGCGAGCCGCATCTTCACCCTGAATGAGTTCGCTCAACTCGTCTGTGAGCGCCATCTGAGAGATCTCCTTGTCTTTGATTCTTACAACAGCGTCTCGAACTCGAAGCGAGTCGGCCGCGCGCTCATCGCAGAGGGCGATGGAGATGGTAGCCGAGGCTTCCTGGGATAATTGAGAGATTTTGAGCAGGCGCGGCAGCGCGCTGTCACGAAGAGTTGCAAGTTCATCTTGAATACCGACCATCCCGAAGATCATCAAGGCAAGGCCGAGTAGGACGAATACCGCGATTGACGACAACAGCACGAGCAGCAGGGTGGAAATCCGTTGGAAAAACTGAACCGCGTTGTCGTTCGTCATTGAAAGGGGGTTAGTACCATGCCGTCAGCGGAATGGCGGACTGAACAATAGTCCTCCGTCGTTCCACAGCTTGTTTAAGCCTCGGCTGATTTGCATATCGCTCTCGCTGCCGAGATAACGGTTGTATATTTCGCCGTAGTTTCCAGATCCTGCAATAATATTTTTCGCCCAATCGCGCGGCAGTTTCATGTGTTCGGTGCCTTCCATGGGGTCTAAACCCAAGAGCCTCCGGATGGATGGGTCCTGACTTGACATATGCTCAAGGTAGTTCTCCTTGGTAATCCCTATCTCTTCAGCAAATATCGTGGCGTATATGCTCCAGCGAACAATGTTTCCCCACACCATGTCATTAACATTGACATAGGCTACCAGAGGCTCCTTTGAAATAACTTCTTCGTGAAGAACGTAATTTTCGGGGTCTTCCACTGCTGTCGAGCGCATGGACGCCAGCACCAGGCGATCAGTCGTCAGGAGATCGCAGCGCCGCGAGAAGAAGGCATCGTTTCGCCCCTCGGATGATTCAAACGGCAGAATCTTCCACGACAGGTTTTTAAGGCTTATGTAGTCTTCCAGGTTGGCGATCGTGGTGGTAGATCGGGAAACACACACGCTGGCCTCAGTCATTTGAGTGAGCGGGCCGTTGACGGTGCCCTTGTGGGACATAAAACCCTGCCCGTCGTAGTAGAGTACTGCTGCGGGAGTGAGTCCCATGCTCATGTCACGTGAGAACGTCCAGGTAACATTGGATATGTAGACATCAACTTCACCCTCGGAGATGCTCTGGAGACCATGGCGTATCAACATGGGCGACATCTGGACCGCATTGCGATCATTGAACAGGGCAAGGGCGATGACCCGGCAAAATTCAGGGAAAAACCCCTCGTATCCGGACTCTCCTATGCGCGTATCTCCCACAGGCCGGTTGCCAATCGCGCATTTGACATATCCCCGATCAATTACGTCTGAATACACTTCAGCAGCTGCCAACGGAGATTGAGGAGTCAGAAAGAGCAGAAAAATTACTGCCAAGATGAGGGAGATTGGGCGATAAAAGTATAGTCTTACACGATCTCTCAACAGGACGTTTGCCGCATATATTTGATGCACCACAAATCCTCCCGACAGACTGCCAGTGAATAGGAAATCGCTTCTTTCGGGCGTCCTCTTGAATAGTCTCACACGCTCTCATTCATTCATAAAGGATATCTAATTCTACCTGATGAGCATTCCCGTGACAAATTTTTAAGCTGAACACTTTTTAGGCTGAAGCATGACTCTGGACCTTTTCCGATGGGCATGTCGCACAATAAGCTGCATTTATTTTTCAGCATTATTCCCCAAAAGACTTATTATCTAAAAGGGCATTCGGGAAAATCCCTTCTTCTCTTGATGATATTGTAAGTTTTTAATAATTCCATATTTCCCCTCTCCACCTCTTTACCGCATTTACCGGAGCATTTTGCTTGTTCCACTGTGAGCATTTCCTTCACGTAAAATCTTTCACGTTGAATGGAAACCCGGAAAACGCAGTGCACGGACGGATAAAATTTGAGCCTAACTATTATTATCGGTTATTTTGCCAGGCAAGATGAAGCACGTAAAGCCCTGAAACAATTGGCTGCGTCAGGGACTCAGGTCAGCTGTTTTGATACATAAAGGCCTTGATGGAGTTACTCAGACAGTTGATCAATTTCCCCGGCGGCGCTCTTTATGGACAGTTCTCGCCGCCATCCTGTCTGGAGGAATCGGCGGCATTACAGCATACAGCCTGTATTGGCTGCAGCTGATCCCTGCCTGGGCCATCGCCTCTCAGCTGGCTTTGATCCTTCTCTGCGGGGCGATCGGTGGAGTTGTCGTTAGCGCTTTTTTTCGACGCGAAAGATTTGGTGTAAAGCTCAGCGTCATGCACAACCATACTCGCTGGCTTGTGTCTGGCGAGTCCGTCCTGATCCTCAGTGCACAGCTCGACATGTTATCGCTGCCGATGGCGATTCTCCGGGAAGGCTGTGACATCCCTCCAGCACTCTTTGTCCTGCATGGCAATCGTGATAATCACCCGGAAACTCGGGGAACGGATAAAAAACTTTCCCCAACCCAGGTCCAGGAGCGCGCCAGGCTCCATGCCGGGGAACAGCAGGTGGACCAAAACCCGTCCACCAATACTAATTTGCTCAAACGTCTCGAGCAGTCACGAAAATGGCTGCGCCAGGTCTGTGCCGATCTTGGGGCAGCAAGCCGCCTCGAACAGAACGCGACGCCCGCTGCCGACTGGATACTTGATAACGAGTATATCCTGGAGGGAAATGCTCGTGATGTGCTGCTCAATCTGCCCCGTCGATTTTACCAGAAGCTGCCGAGCCTGGTCTCTGCTCCTTATCAGGGACTGCCGCGCATCTACGGGGTTGCCAAGAATCTTGTTGCCCAGCTGGAATTGCATCTGGACCGGGAGAATATCATCGCTTATCTAGAGGCCCACCAATCGGTGCGGACATTGACAATCGGTGAACTCTGGGCAATCCCGCAGATGTTGCGAATAGCCCTTATCGAGAGTATTCAGAGTTTGGCCGTTACAGCCCTGGCGGATCTCCGCGATCGACAGTTGGCTGACTTCTGGGCGAACCGGCTGATTGCTGCCAATCGCGGCGATGCCAACCAGCTTTTTGCCCTTCTCTCCGAGCTTGCCATATCAGAGCCGAACCCCAGCCCTTATTTCGGGGTGCAGTTGCTTGGCCTGCTCTATGATGAGGCCGCCGCCTTGTCGCCCGTCCAGAACTGGCTCGAACGCATCCTCAAAACCCCTCACCATGATCTCAAACTGCGAGAACTCAATCGCCAAACCAGTGAGCAGCTGGCTTGCGGGAATGCCTTCACCAGTCTGCGCAGTCTCGCTCTGTTTGACTGGCGGGAACTTTTTGAGCAAATCAGCCGGGTAGAACAGGTATTGCGCCTTGATCCGTCCGGTATCTATCCCGGCATGGATTTCGCGACCCGCGACTCCTGTCGTGGGGCTATCGAAGAAATCGCCCTGGCGACCGGCAAGAGCGAGGATGAGATCGCTGAGCGGGTCATTGATCTGGCAAAGCAGGCAAGACGGGACAAAACGAGTGATGAACGCCGCAGCCACGTCGGCACCTGGCTGGTCGGGGAGGGGCGGGTGGAACTGGCTCAACTGCTCGCCTTTCGCGAAGCATTCCGTCACCGTTTTCTGGTGTGGATTGCCGCCCGGCATACCTTCGCATATTTTCTCGGGATTGGTTTCTTTTTCATGTTGTTCATGCTCTTGTTCACCATCTTCGTTCCTCTCTCGAGTTTAGGTCTGAGCGGGCGGTGGTCAGCCATATTTCCCGGATTGCTGCTGCTCCTGGTGCTCCCAGTCAGCCAGCTGGCAATCGAAGTAGTCAATTACCTGATCATGCGCATCCTGCCACCCAGGCCCCTGGCAAAAATGGATTTTGCTGCTTCGGGAATCCCCGATAGTTTTCGCACCCTGGTGGTTGTGCCGATGATGCTGGTCAACAGGGAGACGTTATTAAACGAGGTGGAGAAACTGGAGATCCGCTATTTAGCGAACAAAGAACCAAACCTGCTCTATGGCCTGTTCTCGGACTACACCGATTCAACCACCCTTTCCTCTGAAGATGACAGCTTTCTGCTGCAAACAGCGCAGCAATGCCTTGAGGCCCTCAACCAGCGTCACGGTAGTGAGCGTTTCTTCCTTTTTCATCGCGAGCGTATCTGGAGCGAATCCGAGCAGACATTCATCGGCTGGGAGCGCAAACGTGGCAAACTTGAGGAACTGAACCGCCTCATCGACGGAACCCGGCCCGAGACTGCACCGCCCCTGGTTTATGTTGGAAATCCGGACCATCTGACGAATGTTCGTTTCATCATCACCCTCGACAGTGACACCCAATTGCCGCATTCGACTGCTCGAAGGATGGTCGAGACCCTGGCTCACCCGCTCAATCAGCCGCGCTTCGATGAGGCAGGTCGAGTCATTGCCGGTTCATATACCATTATCCAACCGCGCGTAAGCCCGACTCTGGCGAGCACCAGCACCTCAATCTTCAGCCGCCTTTTTGCCGATGCAATTGGCATCGATCCATACACCGCAGCTATCTCCAATGTCTATCAGGATCTCAGTGGCGAGGGTTCGTATCAGGGCAAAGGCATTTATGATGTGAGGGCCTTCAGCCGCATCCTGTCGGGACGGTTCCCTGAAGAGTG
The DNA here is from genome assembly GCA_963707715.1 of uncultured delta proteobacterium. Taxonomy (GTDB): domain Bacteria; phylum Desulfobacterota; class Desulfobulbia; order Desulfobulbales; family Desulfocapsaceae; genus JABDQA01. The sequence goes on along the minus strand of CAVPRJ010000007.1, from coordinate 197,565 downwards.
GGTGCTGAGCCATGATCTGATCGAAGGAGCATTTGTTCGCGTGGGGCTCGCCAGCGATATTGAACTTTTTGATGACTTTCCCGCAAGGTTACCAAAATTATACCAAGCGTGCCCACCGCTGGATTCGGGGAGACTGGCAGATTGCCGGGTGGATTTTTCCTCGAGTACCTCTGGCGGATGGCGGTCGGGAACCAAATCCCCTCTCGCCGCTCAATCGCTGGAAAATTATCGATAATCTGCGCCGCAGCCTGTTGCCGATTGCCAGCGTGGCACTGCTGCATAGCCTCATGGTTTATTTCCAAGCGGATGGGTGCATGTGCATCATTGCTGATCGGCATTCAGTTGATCTTCCATCCTCTGGCCCAACCTTTCACCATGGCCACCACCCATAACGGTTTGAAATATTTCGATTTCAAAAAGGTAGGCCACGATATTATCCGGGCCTTGGCCGATGCCGCCATGCTGCCGCACCAGGCCGCAGTGGCGCTCGATGCCATTGTCCGCGTCTGTTACCGGCGGCTGATTTCTAAGCGGCGATTGCTCGAGTGGACGGCGCAGGCTACCCATTTGAGCAGTTCCAGGCGCCAGCAATTTTTTGTCGCGGGTCTGACTTTAGGAAGTCTTTTCAGTATTGCTCTTGGCCTGACGATCTTTTTGGTTAAACCGGAAAGCCTTCTCCTGGCCCTTCCCTGGCTGACTCTGTGGCTCTTCTCTCCGCTGATCGGCTGGCTATTAAACCTGCGGCCTGTCGAACAAAAGAGCAGCAGACCGCTGCCGGAAGCGGATCATCGCCTGCTCCGGCAGGTCGCCCGCCGAACCTGGCACTATTTTGCCACATTTGTCAGCGACGATACCTCGTGGCTGCCACCCGACAATTACCAGGTTGCCCATCAGGACCGCCTGGCCATGCGCACCAGCCCGACCAACATCGGTCTCTGGCTGACCAGCGCTCTGGGGGCCCACGATTCAGGCTACCTGACCACTGACCAGGTCTTGGATCGACTGACAAAAACCATTGCAACCCTGGGCCGTCTTGATCGATATCAAGGGCATCTTTTCAACTGGTACGACATTCAGACCCTGGCCCCCCTGGAGCCTCGCTACGTCTCCACGGTCGACAGCGGCAACCTGCTTGGCGCCCTCTGGACCCTGGAGCAGGGAGTTCGAGAACTGGTGCAGGCCCCTCTGCTTGATCAACAAGACCTTTGCCGGTCTGGCCGATACCGGAGAAATACTAAAACAGGTTGCGACCCAGAAAAACATTACCAGTTTTTGCCAGCAAACCCTTGATGCCCTCCTGAGCGACTGGCAATCGCGGCCCCGTCCACCCTCACTGAACTGCTCTCATCTGCAGGACCGGACGACAGTCGACATCACCTCGGTCGTTGCTGACGCAAACGACACGCCTTGGGCAAAGGAGCTGGGCAAACAGGCAACAGCCTCGGCAGCGATGGCCGACCGCTATCTCACTTGGGCCCGGATCCTTGCTGAAAAGTCAGAGGAAGAGCTTGCACCGCTTGGGCGAGACTGTCGTGCTGGCCATCCGTAAAGACCTGGCACAGGCACCGTCGCTCAGTGTTCTTGCCGAGGGTAACAATTGAGTCGATCCTGCGCCTCAAAGTGATTCGGCAAAAATCTCCGGATACTTATCCTACGCTTACCGGATGGCTCGACCGTCTTCTTGCCGCCTTTGCCATGGCGCAATGGCTGGCCGGAGAAACGCTTGGCCGTGGCAGAGCGATTGATCGCCGGCATCCATGATTTGGCCGTGGCGGTGGATATGCGTTTTCTCTACGACCATAAACGCAAACTGTTTGCCATCGGCTATAACGTCTCCGACCAACCGCCTGGATGGCTTCAAGCTACGACCTGCTGGCCAGCGAGGCGCGCCTCGGCAGTTTCGTCGCCATCGCCCGGGGCGATGTCCCGCTGGAGCATTGGTTCTCCATGAGCCGACCCTATGGCGCCATCGGCCGGCGGCGGGTGCTGCTCAGCTGGACCGGGACCATGTTCGAATATCTGATGCCGCTGCTGTTCCAGCGCTCCTATCGGCAACTCGCTGCTGGACAAGGCGGCCAGGGAAGCGGTGGCGATCCAGATCGCCTACGGCCGCAAGCGCCGGGTGCCGTGGGGGATTTCGGAGTCTGCCTTTGGCGATCTGGACCTCAACAAGACCTATCAATACAAGGCCTTTGGCGTGCCGGCGCTCGGACTGAAGCGCGGCCTGGAGGAGCAACTCGGTCATCGCGCCCTATGCCACCCTGCTGGCGGTGAATCTCGCGCCGCGAGAGCGGTATTGCAGAATCTGAAACGACTGGCCGATCTGGGGCTGCTGGACGATTACGGCTACTTACGAAGCCATGGACTTCAGCCGTCAACGCAGCGTGACGGCCGGCAAAGGGGCAAACGCGGGGTGATCGTGCGAAGCCTACATGGCGCATCATCAGGGCATGGGTTTCCTGGCGCTGACCAATTTCCTTCACGGCAATCCGATCCAGCGCCGCTTTCATGCGACCCGCGCGTGCGTGCGGTTGAGCCACTGCTCCATGAACGCATCCCGACCCTTCCTCCGCTGCACCACATCTCGACGCGGCGAGCGAGCCTTCGGTGACTCATGGGCCGACGAATTGTCGCCCTCGGTGAGCCAGTTCAATACGCCCCATACGCGCACACCCAAGACCCAACTGCTCTGCAATGGTCGTTATGGTCTGATGCTCACGAACGCGGGCGGCGGCTACAGTCGGTGGGGCGACTTCGAGATCACGCGCTGGAGGTCGGATCGGACCCGGGATTCGTGGGGGACCTTCTGCTACATCCATGAGGTCGATTCGGATCGATTCTGGTCCAACACCTATCACCCGGTCGGCGGGAAGGTCGAGGGCTATTCCGTCGACTTTGCGCTCGACCGGGCCGTGTTCCGGCGCGTCGATAACGGCATCTCAGACCGAAACCGAGGTCATCGTCTCGCCGGAAGATGACGTTGAGATTCGGCGGATCACGCTGATCAATCGTTCCCTTCGCACCCGCCGCCTCGATCTGACGAGCTACGTTGAACTCGTCGCTGGCGCCGCACAACGCAGACCGGCAGCATCCGGCCTTCAACAAGCTGTTCATCCAGACCGAGGCGGTGCCCGAAGCAGCAAGCGCTTCCTCGCCTACCGCCGGCCTCGCAGCGAAGACGACCCGCCCATCTATGTCGCGCACCGCTTTACGCTTGAAGCAGGACTGACCGGACGAAGAGCCTTGCAGTTCGAGACCGACCGGCGTCGATTCATCGGACGCGGCCGAACGCTCGCCAATCCGATGGGGGTCTTTCAGGAGCTCGGCAACAGCCAGGGTTTTGTCCTGGACCCGATCCTCAGCCTGCGCCAGAGCGTGACCCTGGGTCCGGGCCAGCGTGTCCAGGTTTCCCTGGTTCTGGCCGCCGGCGAAACACGCGAACAGGTTCTTGAGGCTGATGGACAAGTACGGCGATCCCCATGCGATCGATCGGGCGATGGATTTCGCCTGGGCTCGGCCCAGCTTGAGTTGCGCTTGCTTCGCATCCAGCCCGACGAAGCGCGCCGCTTCCAGCAGCTGGCAAGCCACCTGCTGTTTCCCAATCCCCTCCTGCGCTCCTCCGCCGAACGCATCGAAGAAAACCGCAAGGGCCAAGCCGGGTTGTGGGCCTACGGAATCTCGGGCGACTTGCCGATTGCCCTGGTCGCCATCGGCGAGGACGCGGGATATCAGCCTGGTCCGTCAGATGCTCCAGGCGCATACCTATTGGCGCATGCACGGGTTGATCGCCGACCTGGTGATCCTGAACGAGGAGGCGGGCGGCTATGAGCAGCCGCTGCGTGAACGACTCGAGCGCCTGATCCAATCGCATTCGTCTACGGCAGCGGCGGATCGGCCTGGGGGAATCTTTCTTGCGCAGCGCGGATCTGATCCCGGAGGAAGACCTGACGCTGCTCAGGGCCGCGGCGAGTGTGGTGCTGGTGGCGGCCCGCGGCACATTGCCCCAGCAATTGGGCGTGCCGGTGGAGGTTCCCGAGCTGCCCGGAACCCTTGGCCGAGAAACGCGGTCGCCCGGGATCCTTCGGCATCGCTGCCCTTCATGGAACTGCCCTACTTCAACAGCCTGGGTGGTTTTACCCCGGATGGGCGTGAATACGCGATCTATCTCGGTCCAGACACCAACACGCCTGCGCCCTGGGTGAACGTCATCGCCAACCCGACCTTCGGAACGCTGGTCAGCGAAACCGGGGCCGGCTTCACCTGGTATGGCAACAGCCAGCGCAATCGCCTGACGCAATGGTCGAACGACCCGGTGATGGATCCACCGTCTGAGGCGATCTACATCCGGGATGAGGAAACCGGTGTCTACTGGACGCCGACCGCCTCGCCGATCCGCGAGGAGACCGCCTATCGGGCCAGGCATGGGGCGGGATACACGGTCTTCGAGCATAACAGTCATGGGATCGAGCAGGAGCTGACGGTCTTCGTTCCCGTGGATGAGAACGGGGGGGAACCGATCAAGCTGCAGAGGCTGCTGTTGACGAACGACTCCTCCAGGCATCGCACGCTGTCGGTGACCTACTATGTGGAATGGACCCTGGGCGAGAACCGCGAATCTTCCCAGATGCACGTCGTGACCCACTGGGATGACGAAGTCCAGGCCATGATCGCCCGCAATCGCTACCATCCTGAGTACGGGGATCGAGTGGCCTTCGCGGCCATCAGCCCGCCTGCGGAGTCTACACCGGCGACCGCACGTCCTTCCTCGGGCGCAACCGCTCGCTGGGCAACCCGGCGGCGATGGAGCGGACCAGGCTTTCACGGCGGACAGGGGCGGGCCTGGACCCGTGCGCCGCACTGCAGGTCACGCTTGACTGGCTCCTGGCGAGCGGCGCTGAGATCACCTGCATGCTGGGCCAGGCCGAGTCGGTGGAGGAGGTCCAGGCACTGGTTCTGGCTTACCGGGAAGATCTGGCGTTCGAGACGCGCTCGACGAAACCAAAACGTGGTGGGATGATCTGCTCGGCACGATCGAAGTGCACACCCCCGAGCTCGCCGCGGACTTCCTGATCAACCGCTGGCTTCTGTACCAAAGCCTTAGCTGCCGGATCTGGGGGCGCTCCGCCTTTTACCAGTCCGGCGGCGCATTCGGCTTCCGCGATCAACTGCAGGACGTGATGGCTTTCCTGTACGCGATCCCGAACTGGCGCGCGAGCACATCCTGCTGGCGGCAAGCCGTCAGTTCAAGGAAGGCGATGTCCAGCACTGGTGGCATCCACCGAGCGGGGCGGGTATCCGCTCGCGGATCTCCGATGACCTGCTGTGGCTTCCCTACGTCGTCGCTCACTACGTCCGGATCACCGGCGATGTGGACATCCTGCGAGATGGAGGTTCCCTTCCTCAACGCTCCCTCGCTGGAAGACGATCAGCACGAGAGTTTTCAATCACCGGAGGTCACCGCTGAACGCGCCACGCTCTTTGAGCACTGCCAGCGCGCGGTCACGCGCGGCCTGACTGTTGGGCCCCATGGCTTGCCCCTGATGGGAACAGGGGACTGGAACGACGGGATGAACCTGGTGGGTGCCGGGGGCAAGGGGGAGAGCGTTTGGCTGGCGTGGTTCCTGGTGGATGTGCTTGCAGGGCATGGCCGAGCTGTCCGACTGCTTGGACCGAGCCGGATCTGAGCCAGACCTATCAGCGAGCGAGAAAACCGGCCTGATCGAGCGTGTCGAAGCGGGCCGCCTGGGATGGGGAGTGGTATCTGCGGGCGACCTTTGACGATGGCACGCCGCTCGGTTCGTCGGCGAAGCAGGAAGCGAAGATTGATTCCCTGCCTCAATCCTGGGCCTGGCTGAGCGGCGCCGCCGATCCGGACGCGGGCCAGCGAGGCCCTGGAATCGGCCTGGAAACATCTCGTTCGCGAGGATGAAGGTCTGGTGCTGCTCTTTCGCCTCCCTTTGACAAGTCGGAGCCATCACCCGGATACATCAAGGGGTACCCTCCGGGGTGCGGGAGAACGGAGGCCAGTACACCCACGCCGCCCTGTGGCTGGCCATGGCCATGGCGCGCAGGGGGGATGGTGAGCGGGCAGCGAAAATACTGCGCATGCTCAATCCGATCGAGCACGCGCGTGATCCGGAAGCGGTCTGGCGCTACGGGGTTGAGCCCTACGTGGTCGCGGCTGACGTGTACCGCTTGCCCGGGCGGATCGGCCAGGGCGGCTGGTCCTGGTATACGGGTCGGCGGCCTGGATGTACCGGGCCTGGGTTGAAGAGGTCCTGGGTCTGAAGGTACGTGGGGATCAGCTCTGGATTGATCCGGTCATCCCCGGAGGGTGGGAAGGGTTCAGCCTGCGCTATCGTCACGGTGAAGCGATCTACGAGATTCAGGTCGAGAATCCGGAGCACTGCGACGCGGGGTTGTCTGGGTGGAGATGGATGGCCAACGTCTGAGTGGTAAGGTGATCCAGCTTGAGCGTGAATTGGTGAAACACCGGGTTATCGTCAGGATGGGAATGTCACGCCAGAAGATGCCGGTGGGGGAAGAGCTTTTGAATCTTGACTTTCAGGCCTCGCTTTGAGCTCATGGCCCGCGGGTGGGGATTGTTCCTGACTCATTGATTGCGGAGTTTACTCAGGTTCAAAACCTGGTGAGGTAGGTATATGGAAAAAATCTTTTTGAAATATTTTGATGATGTTTTTGGTTCGCTCCGTGAGCCTCTGGTGCTGCTCGATAACGACTTCAAAGTGGTGAAGGCCAACGGGGCCTTTTACCTCACCTTTGGGGTCAAGCCTTTAGAGACTGAAGGTCTTGTGATTTACGAACTGGGCAATCACCAATGGAACATACCCAGGCTGAAGGAACTGCTGGAGACAATCCTGCCACAGAATACGATGTTCAACGATTTTGAGGTGGAACATACATTCGAGAAAATCGGTTTGAAGATCATGCATCTGAACGCCAGACGCATCTATCGGGAAAAAAACCAGACCAAATTTATTCTCCTTGCCATCGAAGATGTGACCGAGCGCGAATATTACAAACGACATCTTGAGGAGATGGTTGCCCTGCGAACAAACGATCTCAGCCAGGCAAGGGAGATGGCAGAAGCGAATAGACAGATGGCGGAAACCGCTCTGCTGGAGATCAAACAACTCAAGGACCAGCTTGAGGCCGAGAGAGCCTACCTTCAGGAAGAGATCAAACTGGAGTTCAACCATGATAACATTGTTGGCAAAAGCGATGCGATTAAATACGTTTTTTATAAGATCGAGCAGATTGCAGGAACAGACACCAGCGTCCTGGTGCTCGGTGAGACAGGCACTGGCAAGGAGCTGGTTGCCCGGGCAATTCATGGCATGAGCGGCAGAAAACATCGGGCCCTGGTTAAAATGAACTGTGCGGCGTTGCCCGCCACACTGATTGAAAGTGAGCTTTTCGGTCATGAGAGAGGTGCCTTTACCGGGGCTCAAACCAAAAGAATCGGGAGGTTTGAGGTTGCCAACGGTACCACGCTTTTTCTCGATGAAATTGGCGAACTGCCTCTGGAACTGCAACCGAAATTGCTGCAAGTTATCGAGAGCGGCAGGTTTGAACGGTTGGGCAGCTCCGAGACAATGAATGGCGATGTCCGTATCATTGCCGCGACCAATCGGAATCTCGAAGAGGAAGTTCGCCAGGGACGATTTCGGCAGGATCTCTGGTATCGGCTGAACATTTTCCCAATTACGATGCCGCCGCTGAGAGATCGCCCGGAAGACATTCCGCTTCTTGTCTCATTTTTCATCGAGAAGATTACCAAACGGCTGGGCAAGGCAATTGAAGTCATTCCCTCTGGTCTTATGGAAGCGCTGCAGAGGTATCATTGGCCTGGCAATGTCCGGGAGCTTGAAAACGTCCTTGAACGAGCGGTGATCAATTCGTCCGGTCCAAAGCTTCGCCTGGTTGATGAACTCAGGAAACCGCTCAAGGATTCAGCAGCAAGCCAAAAAACCCTCGAGGCGGTTGAACGGGAGCACATTCTCCGGGTGCTTGAACAGACCCGATGGAAGGTAAGCGGGAAAGACAGTGCGGCTGAAATTCTCGGGCTTAACCGCAGCACTTTGCGCGCCCGCATGCGCAAGCTCAATATTGGAAAACAATAAAATCTTCCTCTCGTCTTAACGTCCGGGCCCTGGAGCGTTCTCTTCGCTGATGCCTCATTGCCTCATTCGGGCCGGTTGAGCGTCACCATGGGCCATCTGCCTGCAGGTTCTGCCGACTGAGAGCAGCACCTCGCTATCTTCAGTCCTGAGAATTGAGGTCTTCGGAACACGAATGCCGCCTCATATTAATACACCGCAGTAATTCCAGCAAACACACACGCCTTGCATTTGCTCCGGGAGATAAACTATCTGCAACCCTCGATAGTGGCTGTATATGACCATTTGGGCACATATGACCGTGAATGTATTAGGGGCCTGACCCCTCCTGACAAAGGAGCATGAGTAATTGTTGTCTGTTAACAAGCCTATCCTAGATGTCTCATCATACCTGCGAGCCTGGCATGAACATTGCTAAATTGATTGTGAAAGCATATCAGCCCAACGTCCCCTAGCATGCCTTTCTGCCGGGCTTTCTTGTCAGAGTCAGAAAATATAAGGCAAAACATGGCCGAAGCCGACAGTCACGATGCTTTCTGGTGAGTTTCGCACAAACTGTCGAAGTCACAAGACCTGCGCAGACATCCTGAAAGGCACAGCATATCGGATTAGGGCTCCGGCAGGATAAGAGGTCGGCAAGGAAGCGTTTATAAGGAGAAGCAATGTACATCGAAAATTTACTTATTTTTATGTCATGCGGTGGGCTGGCAGGCTGGCTGGCGGGTGCTTTGATGAAAGGGAGTGGCTTGAGCCTTTTTGGCAACGTTATTGTTGGTATTTTCGGCGGAGTGATCGGCGGCTATCTATTTGGTTTGTTCGATATGAGCATAAATGGTGTGATCAGTTCCATGGTGACGGCCATGATGGGAGCCATCGTCTTGCTTTATTTAATCGAATTGTTGAGAAAAACAGATAACCCCGCAATCAGGAAGAACAAGTGAGCTGGCGGCAGGCAGTATCCCGGGCAAAAGGACAATGGCCCTTTCAATACGAAAAACGATTCTGGAGATAAAGTAAATCAACGATCGATTGATTCGAAAAGTTCTGAAATCATCATCAATTGAGGAGCACGATAATGGGAGACAAAGGCGGGAAGAAGAACAAGGAAAAAAAACAGAGACAGAGCGACGATAAGCTTCATCAGAAAACCCAGGAAAAGCGTGAGAAGCAAGATAAAAACAAGCATATACAGGTGCTTAACTCGCTGATGAATAAGTACGCAGCGACCAGGCCAAGCAGCAACTAACATAGATTATAGGGGCTGTGGAAAAATGCTCAGCAGCATCGCCACCGGGGGATGCTTGACAATCTGCTCTTCGGTGTAACGTTTGGCTCCATTTGCTGCCTTCTCGCCCGAGTTTAAATGAAGCTGAGTCCCAAAGCGACACCTGGTTCAGGTTTTAATGGTGAATGTCAACATATTGGAGAAAAGCAATGAAAATCCGTCCATTGAATGATCGTATTCTCGTTCAGAGGGTTGAAGAGGAAAAAAAAACAGCTGGTGGTATTATTATTCCGGACAACGCTAAAGAGAAACCGGTAGAAGGTAATATAGTCGCGGTTGGCCCCGGCAAACTGAATGATGTTGGAGAGCGTGTTGCACTGCAGGTAAAAGAGGGCGATACCGTTCTCTTTTCCAAATATGGTGGAACCGATGTTAAGATTGACGGAGAAAATTATCTGATCATGCGTGAAGATGATGTTCTTGGAGTAATCGTGGAATAACGGTTGTTGTAACCATTGTTTAAACCTGCAATAAATTGTTTTAAAAAATAAAGGAGAAAACCCAATGGCTGGAAAAGATATCAGATATGGTGCGAAAGGCCGCGAGGCAATTCTTACCGGAGTTAACATTCTTGCAAACGCAGTAAAAGTAACCCTCGGCCCGAAAGGCCGTAACGTCCTGATCGAAAAATCTTATGGCGCACCGACCATCACCAAAGATGGCGTCACCGTTGCCAAAGCAGATCGAGATAAAAAACAAGATTGAGAATATGGGTGCCCAGATGGTCAAGGAAGTTGCTTCCAAGACCTCCGACGTAGCTGGTGACGGTACGACCACCGCAACCGTTCTTGCCCAGGCAATCTATACTGAAGGTGTGAAACTTGTTGCCGCCGGTGCCAACCCAATGGAACTCAAGCGCGGAATCGATAAGTCTGTAGAAGTTGTCGTCAACAAGCTAAAGGAAATTGCTACCCCGACCAAAGAGCAGAAAGAAATCGCCCAAGTTGGAACCATCTCCGCAAACAATGACGAGACCATTGGTAACATTATTGCTGAGGCGATGGATAAGGTTGGTAAAGAAGGTGTTATAACCGTTGAGGAAGCAAAATCAATGGATACCACCCTTGATGTCGTTGAAGGTATGCAGTTTGACCGTGGATACCTTTCTCCCTACTTCGTTACTGATCCGGATCGCATGGAAGTTAGAATGGATGATCCTTATCTGCTGCTCGTTGAGAAGAAAGTATCCAGCATGAAGGATCTGCTTGCCGATTCTTGAGTCAGTTGTCAAGATGGGTAAAAGCCTTTTCATTATCGCTGAAGATGTTGATGGCGATGCCCTTGCAACCCTCGTTGTTAATAAACTGCGTGGAAACCTACAGGTTGCTGCAGTTAAGGCTCCCGGTTTTGGTGATCGCAGGAAGGCAATGCTTGAAGATATCGCAACCCTCACCGGTGGCAAGGTAATTACCGAAGATCTCGGAATCAAGCTTGAGAACGTTACCATCGACGATCTTGGTACAGCAAAGCGCATTGTGGTCGACAAAGATACACTACCATCGTTGACGGAGCCGGCAGACAAAGAGAAGATTGCTGCCCGTGTTAAGCAGATCCGCACACAGATTGAAGATACAACATCTGATTACGATCGTGAGAAGCTCCAGGAACGCCTTGCAAAGTTAATCGGTGGCGTTGCAGTTATCAATGTCGGTGCTGCTACCGAGATTGAGATGAAAGAGAAGAAAGCTCGTGTTGAAGATGCACTGAACGCAACCCGCGCAGCGGTAGAAGAAGGTGTGGTTCCCGGTGGTGGTGTAGCTTACATCCGCTGCCTTGAAGCGCTTGCAGCTCTTGAGGTTGAAGGTGAGCAGGCACTTGGTAAAAACATCCTTATGCGAGCCCTTGAAGAGCCAATTCGTCAGATCGCCAACAATGCTGGCCGTGAAGGTTCCGTTATCGTTGAGAAGGTCAAAACACTTGAAGGTGCTTACGGTTTCAACGCTGCTACAGAAGAATACGAAGACCTGATTGTAGCCGGTATTATTGATCCCGCAAAAGTAACGCGCATTGCGCTTCAGAATGCGGCCTCCGTGTCCGGTATGCTGCTGACCACAGAGTGCATCATTGCGAATCTTCCCGAGGATAAAAATGCCGGAGGCGATATGCCAGGCGGAATGGGCGGCATGATGTAATTATGCCATTTCCCCTCGTCAGGCCTGAATTACCCAGCTGAGTTTACCACATGTTTGAAAAAAGACCTTCTGGGCGAATCTCAGCGAGCAATATCAGTGTATCAGATAATCGATGGTTAAAAAAATGAAACCAGAATTAAAGATGGTTTTTTTCTAAATCTTCCGAAATCTCACGCTGCCAAACCTAGGCCGATTCAGCTTAATGCTGGTTAGAGACAATGGGCTAGCAATGCCTGGAGAGGAATTGGTGCAATATGGGTTTGCTATGAAATGATTTTTCCGAAGCTGTCAATATGGATATTTCTTGGCACCACTATTCGTTTCAATTTAATGGAGCCAAGACAAAATCATACCCGATTGATTGGCTTCGCTTTATTGAGGGGTATTCTATGAAAATCAGAAAAGCGGTATTCCCCGTAGCAGGCCTGGGCACAAGGTTTCTGCCTGCAACGAAAGCGATGCCTAAAGAAATGCTGCCGGTGGTTGACAAGCCCATCATCCAGTACGCCGTTGAAGAAGCACTTGCTTCCGGGATAGAGCAGATAATCTTCGTTTCCGGTTCCGGCAAAAGTGCACTCGAAGATCATTTTGACAGAAACCAGAACCTGGAAAAAACACTGCGTGATAAGGACAAAATAGAACTATTGCTCACGGTCGAGTCCATCGTTCCCAGCAACGCGCAAATCGTCTACACGCGCCAGAGCGAGCCACTCGGTCTGGGCCATGCAATCTGGTGTGCGCGAGATATCGTTGGCGATGAACCGTTTGCCGTTCTGCTCGCTGATGATCTGATTCAGAGCGATGTGCCGGTGCTGCACCAGATGATCAATGAGTTTGACAGGTTGCGCGCCTCGATGATGGCGATCATAGAAGTACCTCCCGAGGAAACGGACAAATACGGCATTATCAAAGCGGATAAAGCCTTCAACGGAACGGTGCAGGTTCGTTCAATGGTGGAAAAACCAAGACCCGAGGATGCCCCGTCGAACCTGGCGGTGATCGGCAGATACATACTGACGCCACGAATTTTTAAACATCTTGCTAAACACCAGAAGGGGGCCGGCAACGAAATCCAGCTGACCGATTCGATGTCGGCGCTGCTGCGTGAGCAGCCGATATTTGGTTTCAAATTCAAAGGCATTAGATTTGACTGTGGCGACAAGGCTGGGTTTCAGTTGGCTAACATAGCTTTTGCCTTGGAGCGGCCAGAAATAAGAGAAAAATTGATTCCGAACCTCAAACTCTTGCTCAATCAGGCAGAGAGTTTGACTGATTAACTTTACTGCTCATCCATAAGCGGAGGCTCTAGAGAAGAGAGAAGCATGAATGGGAATATGCTGATCTCAATTCTGCTTTAATCGTCCTGTAATTTTGCCACCAATAACTGAAGATCGCACTCGGTATCAAGGATAACCGCGCGTCAGCGATCCGTCCACCCGGAGATTATGCGGCACGGATAAATCCGCCCTGCAACAACGTTTCTTATTCCACTGGAGAACAAGCATACACTGTGGCGGCGCTCAGTGGTGCGGGCGCAATTGCTATGGCGCTCAATGGTTTCCTCTAGCCGCTTCCGGCAGACCAGTCAGGCAAGTGGTCTTATATGGCCACATAGACCGTTATAGTCCTCCTGATTCGGCTTCCTGACAGTCTAACGAGCAATTTTTAGCATGTGAAAACAAATAGTAAGCAGTAGCTGGGTTGTTCTTGTCGGCTGGCGCGGAGATTGCAATGGCAAGAGGTACACAGATACGCATTTGGCTTATCTGGTGGAACATTTCAACGAAGTTCGCAGATACTCCGGGCCGCTCAGGGAGGAATGAGAAAATGGCATCTGAATCGAATAATAAGCCGTCGCGAATTACTAAGGATAAGCTGCTTTCCCTGTTCGGCATTGGCAAGCCTCAAAAAGACGATAAGGGCTTGCCACCTAAGGCGCACTTCAGCATCTGGTACTTTGTTCTGGCCATGATTTTTTTTTCCTACCTGCAGCCCCTATTCTTTTCTGCAAAGGTGGAGACAATTCCATACAGCAAATTCAAGCAATACCTTACCGACGGAAAATTGGATGAATTGAGCATCGGGCCGGAACGCATCAGCGGAACGCTTCGGGGTGTACCTGATCAGGCGATCTCCACCATCCGGGTGGATGACCCCAACCTGGTGAAGGAATTGAGCGACAGCAGGGTGAACTTTTCAGGACAATACCAGAACAAATTTTTTGGTGCCGTCCTCTCCTGGATTCTGCCCCTAACGGTTTTCTTCCTGATCTGGCGATTTGCCATGCGAAAGATGGGTCCTGGGATGGGAGTTATGTCCTTTAGTAAAAGCAAGGCCAAAATTTTTGCCGAGAGCGATACCAAAGTTACGTTCGAGGATGTTGCCGGGATCGATGAGGCGAAAGAAGAACTCGAAGAAGTGGTTGAATTCTTAAGCACGCCGGAAAAATCCCAGAAACTGGGGGGCAGGATTCCCAAAGGAGTGCTGCTGGTCGGTCCGCCGGGGACCGGGAAAACTCTGCTGGCCAGGGCCGTTGCCGGGGAGGCCCAGGTGCCTTTTTTCAGCATCAGCGGCTCTGAGTTTGTCGAGATGTTTGTCGGTGTGGGCGCGGCCCGCGTTCGCGATCTTTTCTCCCAGGCTGCGACTCAGGCGCCCTGCATCATCTTCATTGATGAACTGGATGCTCTGGGCAAGGCCCGCGGCATGAACGCCATGGGGGGGCATGATGAAAGAGAGCAGACCCTGAATCAACTGCTGGTGGAGATGGACGGCTTCGAAACCAATAAGGGCGTCATTATCATGGCTGCCACCAATCGCCCGGAAATTCTCGACCCCGCCTTGCTGCGGCCGGGGCGTTTTGACCGGCAGGTCCTGGTGGACCGGCCGGACATCAACGGCCGCAAAGCCATCCTGGAAATTCATTCCAAAAATGTCCTGCTGGGTCCCGAGGTCGATCTCGGCCAGATCGCCGGCCGCACCCCCGGCTTTGTCGGGGCGGACCTGGCCAATATCGTCAATGAAGCCGCCTTGCTGGCGGCGCGAAACGATAAAGAGATGGTGGAGCCGACAGATTTCGATGAAGCCATCGACCGGGTTGTTGCCGGTCTGCAAAAAAAGAACCGCGTGATGAATGCACAGGAAAAAGAGATCGTCACCTATCATGAGTCCGGTCATGCGATCGTGGCGGAGTCTGTCGAACACGCCGACCCGGTACATAAAATTTCCATTATTCCCCGCGGCGTCGCCGCCCTTGGCTACACCCAGCAGCAGCCAACGGAGGACCGCTACCTGATGACTCGTTCAGAGCTGCTGGACCGGCTGGCCGTTCTATTGGGTGGCAGGGTGGCGGAAGAGCTGGTTTTCCAGGAAATATCGACCGGAGCCCAGAATGATCTGCAGCGAGCCTCGGATATTGCCCGTTCCATGGTTACCCAGTACGGCATGAGCGACCGCCTTGGACTGGTGAGCTACGAGCAGGCACGCCAGGCGATGTTTATGCCGGAAGGCTTCGGCCCAGGTAAAAACTACAGCGAAGCGAAAGCCGCCGAAATTGATGAAGAGATTGCCCGATTGGTCGAAGAAGCTCACCAGCGGGTGCAAAAAATCCTCTCCGAGCGGCGGCAGGTACTCAATGAACTGGCCCAGCTTCTCTCTGAAAAAGAAAGCGTCCATGGTGATGAGCTGAGAAAGATGCTGGCGGCAGCTGAACCTGCGGAGAAAAAGTCCTCTCCGCAGGGATCGTCCCGAAAATAAACAGGGGCGGCAGGACGGCCGGTTTGTAAAAAAAGGACAGCATCTTTGATGACAATGGCCAGAATAATTTCCTGAAAAGTATCTTCCAAAGGTTGATGAACAGATTGATGATGTGAAAAATCAATGGGAACGATCAGCTCTGCAGCGCCATTACATTTTGCCGTAATAGCACCTGGCCTCATACAGTTTGGCTTTCCTGCCCCGCCGCCGTTTTTTATCCCATTTTTCCCCCTGACCGGAGTCTAAAGCGGTCACGTACAGCGGTTGGTCATATACAACCTTTTGGGTAAATATGACCGCTCCAAATGGACGGCAAAGTTCACTCCAAAGCAACGTTCAAGGCTAAAATGTTATTTAAATACAATATGCTAGCCGGTTTTCCCTGGAGACTGGCAATCAGGCCTAAGAATTGCTCGATATCGATATAGATGGCAATGGCCTTGCAGCTTGCCAGGTTTACCCCCGTATTGCTCGGCAGTTGGACTATCGACCTGCACGCGCCAATGATGGAGGCAAATCGCCTCGACGGGGCAAAGGATGTTGGTGGCGTTGAGCTGGTTTTTCCCTGAGATAAAACGGTGCGTCTGCAAATCATTGGTGAAGGAGAATCTGATGGGCGTGAAGGACGGTTGGAGGAAGGCAATGGAAGTTGAGCTCGTCGGCCAGGATACTGCGCAGTTCTGCAGATTACCCTCAGTGATGTCCTCATGGGGTTTGAGGCGAGACAGTAAGGCAGGCATACCCCTGGAGGGCTCAAACACAATGTGAGCGGAGACAAGAAAATGATCATCGCCAGAACCTATCTCAATGCGCTGCAGGAGAAGCAGAAAGAAGTACTGCAAACGCTGCTTTCGATGGTGGAGCCGCCGAAAAACGGCAACGGGCTTATCAGCTACGCCGTCTACCGTGATATCGAGGATAAAAACGCATTCAACCTGATCTCTTCATGGGAAACCCGCGATCATTTGAACCACCATCTGAGCTCGGAACGATTCGGCGTGCTGCTCGGAATCAAGAGTCTGCTGCGTCTCCCGATTGAAATTGAAATACTCACCATTCTCGCAGTGGAGGGAATGGAAGCCGTCAAAGTGGCCAGGAACAAGAAAACCTGATGTATTGCGACAAAGCTTCGCCAATGGAGCCTGCTAATATGAACGTTCTGCTTGTCTATCCCAAATTCCCGGAGACCTTCTGGTCGTTTACTTATGCCCTGAGTTTTATCGGCAAGAAAACAGCCTTCCCGCCCCTTGGCCTGCTCACCGTTGCTGCACTGTTGCCGGATGGCTGGAACAAGCGCCTGGTGGATCTTAATGTTCAGGAGCTGCTGGATGGCGAGCTGCTGTGGGCGGACATGGTCTTTATCAGCGGCATGGCAGTCCAGCGCACATCTGCCGAACAAATTATCGCCCGCTGCAAGGCGCTGGAGCGAACAGTCGTTGCCGGCGGGCCTCTTTTTTCGGCTGAGCCAGAGGAATTTGAAGCGGTTGATCATCTTGTACTCGACGAAGCTGAAATCACTCTGCCGATCTTTTTAGCGGACCTGGGCCGCGGTCAGGGAAAAGAAATCTACCGGGCCAAAGGATTCAGCGCCATGAGCGCTACCCCGCCACCTCAGTGGAACCTGGTACAGGTCAAACACTACGCATCAATGAGTATTCAGTTTTCCCGAGGTTGCCCGTTCAACTGCGAATTCTGCAATGTCACGACCTTGTTTGGCCGGCAGACCCGGACAAAATCGCCGCTCCAGATCATCGCCGAACTCGATGGGATCTATGCCACCGGCTGGCGCGGCAGCATCTTTTTTGTGGATGATAATTTCATCGGTAACAAAGGCTATCTGAAAACCCGTTTACTGCCCGAGCTGATCGAATGGCGCAAGGGCAAGAAAGGCTGCGTATTTTTTACCGAGTCATCGATCAATCTCGCCGATGATCCTG
This sequence comes from uncultured delta proteobacterium, assembly GCA_963707715.1. Lineage (GTDB taxonomy): Bacteria > Desulfobacterota > Desulfobulbia > Desulfobulbales > Desulfocapsaceae > JABDQA01. The sequence goes on along the minus strand of CAVPRJ010000007.1, from coordinate 180,317 downwards.
AGCTTCTCGCCTTGATGGTCGAGGCTGGCTTCGACTCGGTTTTTATCGGCATCGAATCGCCGGATGAAGCAAGTCTGACAGAATGTCACAAGCACCAGAACAAGAACCGCGATCTGCTGCACAGCGTCAAGCGCATCCACCGTTCCGGCCTGCAGGTGATGGGCGGCTTCATTGTTGGTTTTGACAGCGACCTGCCGTCGATATTTCAGAGGCAGATCGATTTCATTCAGAACAGCGGTATCGTCATAGCCATGGTCGGCATGCTCCAGGCTCCGCCGGGAACGGGCCTGTTCGAGCGGCTCCGGCGGGAAAGCCGAGTGGTCAAATTCTTTTCCGGAGATAATGTCGACGGTACGACTAACATCATTCCCCGGATGGGCATGGATAACCTCCGCGATGGTTACCGATCGATCATGGAGCATATTTATTCCCCGGCAAACTATTACCGGCGGGTCAGAACACTGCTCCGTGAGCTTAAGGCCCCTGGAAGCACTATGCCGCTGGACTTGCAACGCTTTCTGTCATTTTTCCGAGCCGCTTTCCGGCTTGGCGTAATCGGCAAAGAGCGCTTTCACTATTGGCACCTGATGCTCTGGACCCTGGCCTGCCGTCCGAGGCAACTGGCGTTGGCAGTTACCTTGTCAATTTATGGCCATCACTACCGAAAGATATGCGAACTCTACATTTTTGAAGATGGAAACGAGCGCGTGAATCGGATCACCTGAGCCAGTCAGGAGAAGAGAACGGGCTCCTTGAGACGCAGAGATCTCTGCAAGGGCGGGGAGCAAGCTGGTGGGCCTTTGGACTTAAATAATATGCACCATGAGTTACACGGATACAAAGGAGGTCGACTATGGCAGAATGGAATGAATCACTAGAGAAATCATTGAAGCCGTTTCTTGAAGAACTGGAAAAACAGCGCTTGAAGCTGGGTGGCTTCAAGTCAGGCAAAGGCCTGATAATCCTCGCGATCATCGTGCTTGGAATCGTTCTCGGCACTGCCTGGTTCACCGTGCAGCCGGAAGAGACGGGGGTCGTGCAGCGGTTTGGCAAGGTCATGCGCACGGCCGGCCCGGGCTTGCATTTCAAGCTGCCGTTCGGCATAGAAACGGTGCGGCGGCTGCCGACCGCACGTGTACTCAAAGAGGAATTCGGTTTCAGAACCATGTCCACCGTGCCCGGCGAGAAGACCCGTTATGCGCCGAGCGGTTCGCATGAGGAAGAGTCATTGATGCTCACCGGGGATCTGAATGTTATCGATGTCCAGTGGATTATCCAGTACCGCATCGAGGATCCGATCAGCTATCTGTTTCAGGTGCGCAATACGCAGAAATCCATTCGCGACACCAGCGAGGCGATCATGCGCCGTGCCGTCGGCAATCGCCTGGGCAGTGATGTGCTGACGACCCGTCGGGTGGAAGTAGCGAGTGAAGCGAAGGTCGAGATCCAGAAGGTGCTGACGGCTTATCAGACTGGAGTCCGCCTGGTTACCGTGGAGCTTCAGGATGTAACCCCGCCGGACACGGTAAAACCGGCCTTCAATGAGGTCAATGAATCGCGCCAGGACAAGGAACGGACGATCAATGTCGCTCAGGAACAGGCAAACCGGGAGATACCCAGGGCTCGGGGAGTAGCGAGCCAGCGTATCAGTGAAGCGGAAGGATACGCGCTTGAGCGAGTCAATCGGGCGGAAGGTGAGGCCAGTCGTTTTGCAGCAATACTGGCTGAATATCAGGGGGCGCCTCAGGTAACGCGCAGACGTCTCTACCTGGAGGCGATGAACGGCTTCCTGGCGGACATGCAAGGCCTCTATATTGTGGACCGGGATCAGAAAGCCATGGTCCCCTGGCTGCCCATTGAGTCAGCCGGCGGGGCGACAGTTTCCAAGGGGGTGCAGCCATGAAAGGAATACTCAACACGATCGGTGCCGTTGTTCTGGTGCTCCTGTTCATAACCTTCACCAGTGCGCTTTACACCCTGGAAGAAGGGTCTCAGGCCGTAATCGTGCAGTTTGGCAGGCCGGTGGGCGATTCGATAACCGAAGCAGGCCTGCACTTCAAACTGCCTTTTGTGCAGGAGGTCAGACGATTTGAGAAGCGCCTGCTGGTCTGGGACGGTGATCCAAACCAGATTCCCACCAAAGGACGGGAGTTTATTTGGGTTGATACCACGGCTCGCTGGCGTATTGCAGACGCCAAAAAATTCCTCGAGAATGTGGCCAGTGAGGAGGGCGCTCAATCACGGCTGAATGATATCCTCGATTCCGTGGTGCGGGATCAGGTGTCGAGCAGCGAACTCGTGGAACTCGTGCGCAGCGCGTCATGGGAGGTTCCCGAGAAAGAGGCGTTGAAAGATATTCCAAAAGAAAGAGAAGCGGAGCTGAAGAGGGCGATTGCCCGGGGGAGGGAGGAGATTACCAGGACCATATTGACCGAAGCCGGCAGGATCATCCCTCAGTACGGAATTGAACTGGTGGATGTGCGTATAAAACGCCTCGATTATGTGGAAAGCGTTCGTGAAAAAGTATACGAGCGGATGATTTCCGAGCGCAAACGCATCGCTGCACAGTTTCGCTCGGAAGGTGAAGGGCGCAGTGCCGAGATCCTTGGGGAGATGGAAAAGGAGTTGCGTCAGATCCGCTCAACCGCCTATCAGCAGGTCCAGGAGATCCAGGGCGTGGGTGATGCAAACGCTACGCGCATCTATGGTTCTGCGTATAATAAAAATCCAGAATTCTACGCCTTCCAACGAACCCTTGAAAGTTACAAGGAGAGCACCAACAAGAACTCTATACTCATTCTCACCACAGACAGTGATTTCTATAAATACGTCAAACAGGCGAATGCGGGCTTGATAGAGGATATCCCGTCAATTGGTGTGTTGAAGTCGTCTGCTGCTAAGATAATTCCAGGAGCACAGCAGACCATGGTGAGAGATGATGGCAGCCTTGCCCAGGACACCCCCCCTGCAGTGGAGGCGAGCAAGACAGAGCAGCAGGAATAGGGGCCAAGAAGAAGAGCAGCAATGGGGTTTGACCATAATTAACGGCAAGAAACCTGATATATGAGATATGAGAAAGCGGAACAAAGAAGCGCTGCTTATCGCCTTTTTCAAGGAAAAAATTAAATACGAACGGCTGGGGGAGTTTATTGTCCATCTCATCAGAGATGACCCTTCAGCGCCTAAAAACCATTTCCATACAATTTTCTACCGTCTCAAGGACGAGGCAAGGCTTATTGAGAAGATTGATAAAGAGAATAAAAATCTTCCTGGAAAAGCAGCATCGGTTACCACGAAAAATTTTCAGGAACGTATCGGCGATCTCCTGGGCTTCAGACTGGTCTGTCTGCGCCTTGCCGATATTAAAATTGTTGAAGCGTACCTTGAAAACCTGGTGCAGGACAATATCCTGCAATTTATCAAAGAGCCGCTGCAAAAACGATCATTTATCCTGCCGGTAGATCCAGGCGAGGCAATCAAGGATAATCCCGATCTCATGTATAGCGGCTATTCATCGATTCATTACCAGATAACCCTGGGCGAAAATTCCGGAGCACCAGATGAATTGAAAAATCTCCAGGCGGAGATTCAACTGCGGACGATTCTCGAGGAAGCCTGGGGTGAAATCGATCACAAATATCGCTATGCCTATTGCCGAAGTGGTGTGGACCTTCCTGAATACATCCATTCCGGCTTCTATAATTTGAGTGCCTATCTACAGGCTGCTGCAATGCAGGCAGAATATCTGTGCCGGCAGGTTGAGGCTCAGGGGCAGGCGCAGATATCCGAGAAGATGCCAAAGGCAGTACCGAAACCGAAAGTAAAGGCGATGCAGTCGGCAGGTATTGCTGATTCGGCTGCTCAGTTGTTTGAGCAGACTGAGAATAATAATGCTTTGTACCGGGAAGATACAGAAAAAGTGGTGGAAAAAATATTTGGGTTCAAGCCGACAGAAAGAACGTTGTTATACATCCTGAGACGATTTCGGGAGTTCGGCTACACCGATCCGCACAAAAAACACATTCAAAATCTGGTAAACAAGAAACTCCTGGAGAAGTTCAATACTGTTTTTATGGAGATATTTGGTTGGCAGGCTTTTAGTGACAGCACAAGGCGGAACATTGATGTGATAAATGCTGTTAATTTTGTCCTGTTTCATGAAACTCAGGGAGCCAGGGTCGCGCTGGAAGGATTGAGATCCGTCCTCAAGAACAGAAAGGAGCGATCTGAGAGGCAAAAAGTGCCCCGGGGTGAAAAACCTAAAAACGCCCACACGGTTTCGCACGGGTAACGAGGCAACCGCGCCCAGAAAAAATAAATCCGTCAGTCAGATTATCTCTGTCTTGTTAAAATCGAAGCCGCCCTTTGATTGCTTTCTCTCCCTCTTCGCGGCCTTCTTTTCTTTTGGGGTCAGGTTTGCTTTCTTTTTTTCTTCCCTATTACTTTTTCGCTCTTTGGTCATGGCTTTACTCCTGGTGATTAATGACAGCTGCTATGGTCAACCAGCTATCTGGCAGCCTGAGTCGATTTGATGTTTCGCTTCAATCAACTGCCTTTTGCAATCAATTCAGAACATTTTTCCGCAACCATACTATCAGGCGTTTCCTCAGACGGCATGGTTGCCCAGCCCTGTGTCTTGATATATTTTTCCTGTTCCCAGGAGCTTTTGCCTTTCAGAGTCAAGAAATTCTCGTCTCGCTGCGGGTCCATATTAAACTGATAAACGCATATGGGGGCCAAACGTTCGGCGACTGCGGCTCGGGCCATTTTCTCACCCATGCTCACGGATGTACTGCCCATAACCCATCCGCCCCAGTTGAAGCCAATTATCATGGTTATAATGGCACCCCCAATGGCACACCAGACCCCTAATGATATTTTATCTTTAATCGCTTTATTGATATTCATTATTTTCTCCTTCCTGCGTTAAGGTTAAGCCCTTTGATTAATAATCTGTCGAATATATTCATTCAATTTCCATGCCATCCTGATAAGCCATCAATAATGTTAAACAACCACATGATTTAATATGATTTTCTGATTCCAGTTGAGCGCCTGAAAATCAGTACATGGAAGTGAACGTCCGGTCATATATGACTTATGGCCAAATATGACCTCCTCTGACAGGTTTCCAATCAACCACACGGAAACATATACTTAAATTTTATCTCGGGAAATCAATCTGATGGATAACAACCAAAGAAAATCAGGAACCTGGAACAGAGTTTGCTAGATAAATTAATAGAGCGGCGGCAAAGAAAGGTTTTTGATGGATTAAGCATCAGAAAAATTTCTCGTGATCAGTACAGTGTTGGTTTGCTGCGTTGCTTTATAACTGCCCATTGATTCAGGACCCTACAATGGCATTTGTTATGGCACAAGCTGATGGAGAGTTGCTCTCTGGCAGTTCTGCTGCCGATTTTATATCCTCAAGGAGAATTTTATGAAACTGACGAAAGAAGAGCTTAAAATTGCAATTCTGGCAAAAGCCGAAAAATCACCGAAACCGCAGCTATACATAAAAGATTTCTATGCCTGTGATCCAGAGACGAAACCACGTGAATTGAAAAATGTGGCCAATGATCTGGTCAAGGAAGGGAAGCTCATGTTCTGGTCTTCCGGGTCAACAACCATGTATGCCCTGAAAAACCGCATTAAAAATGAAGAGGGTGCCGGAGGCATCTGAGCAAAGTTAACAGCCTGTCGGGTTTCAGCTCTGCCGCAAGATGTTCAGCCCCTGCGCATGATAACGTGCACGGTGGACATCTGCGGCGAGCGGCTGGTTGGCAATTTGAGATTAGGAAGATGGTTTTATATTCTGATTTAAACGGAACATGTTGGTGGGGTCATACTTGTCCTTGAGTTGCACCAATCTCTTCCACACTGCATCCGTATAGGCGTCTTTTACGCGCGCTTCGCCTTCCTCACTGAGAAAATTCACGTAAACACCCTGGGCAAACGGTTCGGTGGCTCTGTGAAAGTCTCTCGCCCAGGCTATGCACGGTTCATCGTCAGCTTGGCTGCGCCACCGTGTATGGATATTGAGCACAAAAGGGGTAGACCGATGGGAAAAGGCTGTAGCTTCAGACGGGATGCGGCTTGGTGCCCCCTCCATGTGAGGAATGAATATCTCACATTCGTCGCTCGGCAGGGATTCGGCAAAAGAAAGAATCTGCTCGAGGCAGCCATCGGAGAGGTCCTTGAGATGATGCGATTTCCAATAATTTCTTGCCCCATGTGCCACCAGAGCATCAAAGCCGGACTGCCAGGCAGGCCATGGGGTCATACCGAAATGCTCACCATGCGACTTGGTGATTTCCTGTATGGGTCTGATTAGTTTTTCGCCCTCCTCAGGACTTCCTAGCCAGACAAAAGGCACGATCACGACCAGTTTACCGTGAACTTGTTTGGGGAGAAACGGTAATGGCGGCGCCTTTCTAAGCACCATCCACACAGTCATTTCGTCAGGCAGTGCGCGTACATATTCACGGTGGAAACGAATATATTTTAGGGCGTCTTTGAACTCCTTAACGATGAGTCCGGAGAAAACTGCCTTGCCGATAGCAGCGCAGTTAAAGGTCATCGAGGTTGCTACGCCAAAATTTCCACCCCCACCGCGTATACCCCAGAACAAATCGGCGTTCTCCTGCTCATTGGCGCTAAGCAGTCCGCCTTCGGCGGTGACCAGTTCAGCAGAGACGAGATTGTCGATCGACAGACCGTGCTTTCGGCTTATCCAGCCAAATCCTCCGCCCAAGGTCAATCCACCGACCCCTGTGTGCGAGACGATCCCCGCAGAGACAGCCAGCCCGTGGAGCTGTGTTTCTCGGTCTACATCCCCGAGAAGAGCTCCACCGTCAACTCGTGCGGTGCTGCTGTCTTTGTCGACATTGACCCTGCGCATCAGAGAAAGATCTATGATGATGCCGTCATCGCAGGTCGCGTTTCCAGCAGAATTATGTCCACCCCCACGGACGGCAGTAAGCAGGTTGTTGGTCCGGGCGAAGTTGACCGCTTCAATGACATCGCTGGTTGACAGACAGCGGGCGATAAGCAGCGGGTGTTTGTCGAACATACCGTTCCACACTTTCCTCGCCTCGTCATAGTCATTGTCTTCGGCGGTAAGTATCGTACCCTGAAAGCTTTCTCGAAATGAATTGATTGTTTCATTGGACAGAGATGCCATGTTCCTTCCTCCAGTATTTTGATATCAGTGAGTTTGTAGGCAGTGGCAGGACTAGACAGGCACTCGGCTCCAAAAAAGAACCTAATTGCCACTGATGATGTAATCCCCGCTGTCTTGGGAAGACCCGTGGTTTTCCGTCCCTGTTTCTCAGCAGGTTTGGTTTTACATCTTTAAAGTGGATTTACTATACTTTAGATATATGCCACATTGTGGTATGTGTCAAGCGATCTGAGCGATCTGAGCAGATCTGGTAAGGCAACTTTCAAGTTTGCAAGATCTGGCCGGCATCATTTGTTCTGCCGGGCTGAAATGCAGCAGAGAAACCTCTGTCGCCTGTCTTCCGGCCGATGCTCAAGAGATATTGGTTGGAGCGGTTCAGGGCTCAGGCGGGAGTGGGAAACAGCTCAATGAACACGCACTTCTGTCGTCTGGCAACAGAATGGGGCGCCACTAGGTTCGAGGACCGAAATATACCCCGTCTTCTGGAAGCCGCTGCCACTTCAGATCGACGGGAAACGGTTCAACATCCCAGATTTTTCGGCAGTAATCCCTGATTGAGCGATCCGAAGAGAATTTGCCCATGCGGGCCGAATTGAGAATTGACATGGTAGTCCAGGCCTGCCTGTTTCTGTAGCTGATATCGACCAGCTCCTGGCAGTCGATATAGCTCTGGTAATCAGCCAAAAGCATGTATTGGTCGTCATAAAGCAGGGAATCCACGATCGGGCGGAACAACTCTTTATCACCGTTGGAGAAATGACCGGCTGAAATCAAGTCGACCGCTGACTTCAACTCCTCATTGCTGTGGTAATAATCCATAGGAGTATAGCCGGCCCGCTGCGTTTCCATCACCTCTTCTACGCTGAGTCCGAACAGAAAAAAATTCTCTGAGCCGACTTCCTCGCGGATTTCCACATTAGCCCCGTCCAGGGTTCCGATGGTAAGGGCCCCGTTCATGGAGAATTTCATGTTGCCGGTACCGGAGGCTTCTTTACCCGCCAGTGAAATCTGCTCGGATAAATCTGTCATCGGATACACAGTGTGGCCGATCTTGACATTGTAATTAGGTATAAAAAACACTTTCAGGCGATCCTTCATGCCTGGATCATTGTTCACCACCTGGCCAACCGAGGTGATCAGCTTGATGATACGTTTGGCCATGAAATAACTAGGCGCAGCCTTGCCTCCAAAGACAAAGAGCCTGGGTGTTACACTCCGGTTGGGATCGGCCTTTATTCGGTTATAAAGTGTAATAATATGAAGAACATTGAGGTGCTGACGCTTATATTCATGAATTCTTTTGACCTGGACATCAAACATGGCGTGGGGATCAACGACCACGTTCTGCTGTTTAAGAATCAAATCTGCAAATTCCTGCTTGTTGTCGGTTTTAACCTTATCCCAGGCTTCTATGAATGAAGCGTCATCGGCGAGCTTTTCCAATTGTCTCAATTCATCGAGGTCGGTAAGCCATTTTTCGCCTATCGCATCTGTTATCAGTCTCGTGAGCCTGGGATTACTCACTGCAATCCAGCGACGGGGAGTCACCCCATTGGTTACATTGCGGATTTTACCTGGAAACATGCTGTTGAAGTCAGCCAGGGTATGCCTGCGCAACAGTTCAGTATGCATGGCGGCCACACCATTTATGGTTTTGGAACCAACACAGGCAAGGTTTGCCATGCGCACATAACGAGGCCCTGATTCATCGATGATTGACATGCGTCTCAAACGTGCCTTGTCTCCAGGAAATTTCTGTCGAACCGTTTCCAGAAACCGATGATTGATCTCCAGAATGATCTCCAAATGCCTGGGCAGTAGTGAACCAAACAGATCTATCTGCCATTTTTCCAGGGCTTCTGGCAATAATGTGTGATTGGTATAGTTGAGGGTTCTGCAGGTGATATCCCAGGCCTGGTCCCAATCATAATAGTGAACATCTACCAGCAATCTCATCAATTCCGGTACCGCTACCGCAGGATGTGTATCGTTGAGCTGAACCGCGAAATCGTCAAACAGGTTTTCCAGGTTATCGTTGAGTTGCAGATGAATACGAATGATGTTCTGCAGTGAGCAGGAGACAAAAAAATACTGCTGCTCGAGCCGCAGCTTCTTGCCCTGGAACTGCTCATCATTTGGATAGAGCACCTTGGTGATGGTTTCAGCCTGTATCTTGTCTTCTACCGCCCCATAATAATCCCCCTTGTTGAAGTCCTCGAAATCAAACGAGGTATGTGCCTCCGCACTCCAAAGGCGGAGCAAATTGACGTTATTAACCTTATAACCGGGGATCGGGGTATCATAGGGCATTCCGGTGACAGCGCGTCCAGGAACCCAGCGAACTCGGCGAAATCCCTCATCTGTCCGATATGACTCGGTGTAACCGCCGAACCAGACATCACAGCTTAAATCCGGTTTTTTTATCTCCCAGGGATTACCTGGATGCAGCCACCGATCACTGATTTCTTTCTGCCAGCCGTCGACGATTTCCTGGTCAAAAATCCCGTACTCGTAGCGGATTCCATAACCGATCGCGGGAATTTGCTGGGTTGCCATTGAGTCGAGATAACAGGCCGCCAGCCTGCCCAATCCGCCATTGCCCAGGCCCGGTTCTTCTTCATGGTCGATGAGTTCTGCTAAGCTCAGACCAGTTTCTTCTGCTGCTTGGTGAAAATCATCATAAAGACCAAGATTAACCAGGTTGTTGTGCAGGTGTGGACCTTCGAGAAATTCAGCCGAAAGGTAACAGACTATTTTAGAGTCCCTTTCGGTGAGTGCTTCCACAGAGTTGACAAAGAGATGTTGCATTCTGTCGCGAAGTGTCTGGGCAACAGACAGATACAAATCATTCAGACTCGCATTACGGGTGATCATCCCCTGTTTGTAGAACAGATTGTAGGCGAAGGCTCTTTTCAGCTTGTTTATGCGCTCTTCCCGGTTCGAAGTCAGCGTTGATGATGGTTCCATGACACATCCCCTTTTCTCTTTTGATTGCTCACTGCAGCTTGTGAAACCAAGGCAGTCGAACAGCAGACCCTCTTTCAGTGTGATAATCATCTTGTGAGCCGTTATCAAATCAATGGGCAATCCATCTGCAGGTCCGCGATATTTGCTGCAACCTGCTTCCCAGAAGATTTCGTCTTCTGCACAAGAAGATTCGATTTTTAGCCATTGGCTCGATCGAACTATATATGGATTCAGATAATGACTCAGAAAATGCAGAACAAGCAATAATAATGTTTGCAGAATTTGCGGACGCCTGCTCCATTTAGATGCTCACCTCGAAGGAGGTGTGCACTCAAGGGGAATTGTTTTATGACAAAAAAGCGCCTTTAAGGCGTTAGGGAGGAGTGTGTGAAGATTCGCGAAATTCGAGCCATTGGCCTCCGCGGGGCAACGCCGGAGGGAGGATGGAGTGACGAACTGGAACGGGATGACTGTGTGCACACATTGATTGCCGTCATCACTGATGAGGGCATGACTGGCTGGGGCAGTGTATTCACCAATGACGATCTGGTTAAAAGTGCATTAGCCGTATTGGAACCCCTCTACCTGGGAGAAAATGGTCTGGAGCCGGAGCGTGTTTCCGAAAAACTGCATCAGAATATGTTCTGGCTCGGCAGGGGCGGGGCGATAACCCATACTATCAGTGGCATCGATATAGCATTATGGGATCTACTGGGCAAAGCCACCGGTCAACCTGTCGGCCGCCTGCTGGGGGGGCGCTACCGAGACCGCGTCAGACCGTATGCTTCCGTATTGATGCAGGCTCCAGCCTTACTGGCCGAGCATCTCCTGCAATTGAAAGAGCAGGGTTTCAGGGCATTTAAAATTGGCTGGGGACCGTTTGGACGTCAAAATCACGCACGAGACGAGGAAATTGTCAAAGCTGCCCGCAACGCGCTTGGTTCAGAGGTCCTGTTGATGGTTGATGCCGGCGGCAGTGACGCCTTCTGGAATAATGGCTATAAATGGGCTTTACGAACTGCACAGATGCTTGCCGATTATGATGTGGCCTGGTTTGAAGAACCCCTGAAGCCCGATGCATTGCAGGACTACATCCTGCTGAGACAAAACGCCCCCGTGCCCATTGCAGGCGGAGAGGTTTTCACTCGGCGTCAAGCATTTCAGCCCTGGTTGCAAGCAGGTGCTTTCGACATTGTCCAGCCCGATGTCACCAAGGTTGGCGGTATCAGTGAAGAACGCCGCATTGGCTGGATGGCCGAGGATAATGGAATCCGTTTTATCCCTCACGGATGGAATACCGCCGTTGGCCTGGCTGCTGATCTGCAACTTGCCTCTGCGTTTGCTGATACCGACCTGGTTGAGTATCTCACCGGTTCCCCCTATGTAGATGAGATAGCAGCTGAAGCCTGGGCCCTCGATGCGGATGGCATGCTGCCGATTCCTGAAAAGCCAGGTTTGGGGCTGACGCTGAATATGGAGGCTGTGCAGAAGTTCAGTTCCGGGAAGCAGTTACTGCGCTAGCCATACGTCGAATGTTGAATGTCGACACTTTGCGATTGCCCGATGATTGACTCAGTTGTCAATCGTTTTTTTTGGGGGGATTCAATATTTCTGCTTGTCGGAAAAATGAATTGGATAGAATTGATACTTATCAGAACTAATCAGAATCAAGGTGACCGGGTGGGTATCCTGGGACACCCGCTGGAGATTGTCAGTGACAATATTCACCATGAGCTATAAAGATATGCAACTGGTTTGAGATGCTTATTTTAAGTGGTTGCAAGCGATAAGCAGGAACATGAAAATCATAGTAAATGGTTTGTCTGACAGTTATTCTTTAATTATTTTTTGGCTTATATCATCTGAAAGGACCGCTCAGTTTTGAGAAAAAAATAATATAAACGAATAGATGAAGATTCTCACCGTGTCAGATCGGGTTGTCCCAGAGTTGGTAGGAGATGACAGCCCGATCCCAGCCGGGTCTTTCGAATTGATTCTCGGTTGTGGGGATTTGCCGCCTGAATACCTGCACCGGTTGCGCATCAAGTACGATGTTCCGCTTTTCTACATCCTTGGCAATCATGACATCAGACATCGAGTGGTTCCCCATGGCTGTGAAGATATTACCCGGAGGATTGTGCAGTATCGGGGCTATCATTTCCTGGGTTTTTCCGGTTCGCGCTGGTACAACGGTAATCTGAATCAATACAGGGAAAAGGAAATGCAGTCCCAGATAAATCGGCTCTGGCTTAAACTGTGGCTCCATAAGAAACTTGATGTTGTCATAGCCCATGCGCCCCCACGGTACATCCATGACCAGGAGGATCGATGTCACAAGGGATTTCGTTGCTATCGCCATTTCATGACCCGCTACCAGCCAAGATTTTTCGTGCACGGACACATCCATGCTTTTTTTGAAAGACCGTCTGATCGCATCAGTGTTTTCGGCCAAACAGAGGTGATCAACAGCTATGGCTACCACATCTTCAAAATATAAATTGATGCATGCTCTGCAGCACCTTTTTGGTCGTAAAAAAGGGAGGAGCGGCGAGGGGTTGCCGGATTATTTTGAAAAGGCGCGCACCGAGGAGCAGGCCAACGAATCAGTCGACCGTGGCGTCTCTCTCGTTCCTCTTGCGCAGATAGCAGGAAGCGTAGGCCGCTATAAGGATTTTGACGCCCAGTTCAAACCCAAAGGCTACGACACCGATGAGCGCTCGGATGCCATCCTGGCAGCGATGCGAAAAGGGCGCTCGCTGCCGCCGATAGGGCTTTATAAAATCAAGGATAACTACTATATCCTCGATGGACATCACCGCTTTTCTGCTGCTAAAAAACTGGGTCACAGTCATATCCGCGCATCTGTTATCGAATTGCTGCCTTCCAAGGACTCTTTCGAAAACAGGCTTTATCGGGAACGCCTGGATTTCAAAGATCGGTTCGGTCTTCCCCAGGCTCCTGAGCTCACCGAACTCGGACAGTATCGCCATCTGGCTGAACAGATCGCTGAGCATCATAGTTATTTAGCCAGTCAGCCGGCTGCATCGCTGTCTGAAACAGAAGCGGCAGCCGACTGGTACCGCACCATCTACCTGCCTCTCAAAACGCTGATTGAAAACAGCGGTCTGGCCAAATCATTCGCCAAACGGACGGTGGACGATCTTTATCTCTACATTTCCCTTCATCAATGGAAATATGCAAAAGCGAGGCAATACGGGATTGGCGTAGATAGACTGATCCCCAAAGACATGGAGGAGTTCAGGGACAAAATGGCCCAGCACAGCAAACAGGAATACCCCGAGATGCGCAGGGAAATCAATGCCTTCATTCTCCTCAACGTTGAAGGCCGGCATGATGAAAAAATCATGAATAAACTCTACAGCCTGCCAGAGGTTCGCGAGGTGCATTCGGTCAACGGAGCGGTCGATATCATTATCCGGGTGCAATTGACCCGCGACCTGCTCTCCTCCGATGCGGAACTGATATCCCAATTCATGCAGAGCACCATTCGTCAGTGGACCGGCGTGGTCAGCACCCAGACCCTGCTGCCGGGCGTCTCTATGATCAAGGACAGATAGTGCTGCAGCGACCCCGGAAGATCTTCTCTCACTGCACTTGAACAAGGCCCGTCGGGGCCATGGCGCTGTTGGCTGGCGCAAGGCAGCAAAGGCATTATAGTGAGCAGGAGACAGCAATCAATCACAGCTTTGGAACTCCATGAACAGACTGCTTATTCTCGACCGTGATGCATCGACATACGCTACTGAACTGAACCGGCGGCATCTCCCCGATATCGAGATAGTCACGGCAGCAGACGAAGATGAGGCCCGGCCGCATGCCTCCTCGGTAAACATCATTTTCGGCCAGCCTGCCCTGATCGCTGCGATTATAGAACATACTGAGCACTTACAATGGGTGCAGTCCACCTTTGCCGGGGTTGAGCCGCTGTGTAAACCTGGACTGCCGAAGCATTACCTTCTGACCGGAGTAAAAGATCTATTCGGCTCACTGATGAGCGAGTATGTCTTCGGCTATATTCTTTCCAGGGAGCGCTCCGTCCTAGCCACCGCCCAGAATCAGCGTAAGAAGGTCTGGCATCGTTTCACCTACAGGCCCCTGGCCGATATCACCATCGGTATCGTGGGGCTCGGGTCCATCGGCAGAGCCATTGCCCGCACGGCCGCTCACTTTAACATGCGGGTGCTCGGTATGAAGCGCACATCGGGGCAAGTCGATTGCGTCGATCAGCTGTTTCTACCCTCCGAGATCGATGTTTTCCTGCCGCAGCTCGACTATCTTGTTCTCATCCTGCCGGATACCGCCGAAAGCAGAAAATTCATCGGCAGCAGAGAACTGAGTTTAATGAAAGATAGTTCAATTCTGATAAATGTCGGTCGAGGCGCAACCGTCAACCAAGATGAGTTGCTAGCAGCTCTTGAGTCAAAACGAATCGGCGGGGCAATTCTTGACGTTTTTGAAGAGGAGCCGCTGCCGCCCGATAATCCGCTCTGGAGCATGGAGAATGTCGTGGTCACCCCGCACAATTCGGCCTATTCGTTCCCCGGGCAGGTTGCGGAAATCTTCTGTGAGAATTACCTGTATTTCGTCGACGGAGAACCTTTGCGCTATGTTGTTGACTTTAACAGGGGGTATTAATCAAATGGAGCATTTGTCAGATGCTTCAGAGAGAATGGGCTGCATTTGGTTGGGCCCCGCTTGCCTCACTGAAAGCTCATGCGTGCAGATCTGCCTTTTGCGGAGGGAAGGTACCTGGTTACCTTCATTCATTTGCGTTGAAAGAGCTTCAGCCATATCGGACGAGGCTTAAAAATCCATTCAGGAGGAAGTATCATGAAAAAAGGACTGAGTGTTGTTCTACTGTTGATTGCCATAGGTGTACTGGGCGTCTTCAATGGCATCAACCAAGAGGCAGTGGCAGCAGACGGGAAAACCATCAAGGTTGGGGTAAACAGTGAGAATCCACCCTGGATTTTCTCCAAAGATGGAAAGATGACTGGCTTTGAGGCCGATATCGTTGAGGAATTTGCCAAACGCGCCGGCTATACGCTCGATTACAAATCTGCTCCTTTCGCTACGGTACTCACCGGCGTGCAGTCCGGGCAGTGGGATATCGCCATGTCGTCAATCTGGATCAAGCAGGAACGCGCTGACGTTATGGATTTTGCCGATCCTTACTATGACTCGGGTATCGGCATGATGACGCGAGCCGACGGGATCACCGACTTGAGCGAGATGAAAGACAAGGTGTTTGGTTCAGATACGGGCTCAGCCAATGAAGCCTGGCTCGTCAAAGCCCAGGATGAATATGGGCCGTATAAGGTCAAGAGCTATGACTACTGGGTAGATGCCGCGCTCGACCTCGAGGCGGGCAGAATCGATGGCGTCGTGGTTGACGACCCCATCGCCCTGTACTACATCAAACAGCATCCCAAATCCAACCTGGTCATGAAGATCTATATTCCCGGCTTCAAAGCCGGCCAGGCCTTGGCGTTCAAAAAAGGTTCACCGCTGCGTGACGAGTTCAACAAAATTCAGAACGAGATGAAAAAAGACGGCACCATGGCCAATATCCATAAAAAATGGTTTGGCACAGAGCCGCCTAAGGATAGCTCAGTCATCAATATCGTCGCACCGTATATGCCCAACGAAAAACCGGCAATGTAATTGAAACCGGAATCGGAACCTGGCTCCGCCTGCAAGGTGCAGTCGGAGCCGCATGTAAATGAGCCTTGCTTATGGCCCGCGCCACCTGAAGTTCGCATTTACATCGAAACATTTTTGCCGCCGCCGGCAGGCCTTTGCTTATGGCCATTCATCGGCACCGATTGTTAACCTTTGCATTGCCGACCAGTGAATCGATGTCAGAGACCCCTGACAAATCCAACAAGTTCGTTCGCACCCACCCGGCCTGGTTTGTCTGGTTGAAGCAACCTTCTTGCGTTGTTTTTTTCTTCGTTTTATTAGTAGCATATGCGTATTTTCTGCTGCCGGACAGGGAAACTGCCCCTCCAATCCTATTTTATGTCAGCCTCAACATTTTTATTCTGCTTGTCCTGGCATTTTCCGGAATGATCCTGGCTGACAATAAAAAACCCGAAGCCCTGAAGATGCTTGTCGCCCTGATGCTCATCACGGTGCTCTGCTGGCTCTTTTACCGTTATTCAGGAGCGGAGTGGGAGAGATTGCGGGACTTCTTCTTTAACTGGGAAACACTCGAGGGCAATTGGTGGATACTCTGGCAAGGCCTGGAGGTGACCCTGCTGCTGGCGTTCATTTCCGGAATTGGCAGTGTCCTGATAGGGTTGCTCATTGCAATCCTGCGCACTTTGCACAGCCCTACGCTGAGCTTTTTCCTGAAAATATATGTTGACGTATTCCGCTCTATTCCGATGATCGTCGTCATGGTTTTCATATTCTTCGCTCTGCCGTATATGGGCATATCGCTTGGCTCGATTGTGACTACCGTTCTGGCCTTGTCCCTGGGTTATGGCGCTTATGCATCCGAATGTTTCAGAGCCGGCATAGAATCCGTGCACTCCGGACAGCTCGAAGCGGCCCGCTCACTGGGACTGTCGCGCTGGAAGACAATTTCCAAAATCATTCTGCCCCAGGCTATTCCGGTGGTCATCCCTCCACTTACCGGAACGCTTGTCGCAATGTTGAAAGATACCGCCGTCGCCTCCATAGTAGCGGCCCCTGAGTTGTTGAAGCGAGCCAGAGAACTGTATACCAGTGAAACAAATCCCACGCCGCTGGTTGCCGCTGCGCTGATTTATCTCGCTGTTCTGATTCCGCTGGTCAGGGCCGTCAATTTCCTCGAGACCAAACTTCAGAGCGGAAGGCACAAGTAAAAATGAATGATTCTGAAACAATGATAGAGGTTGTAGATCTGCACAAACGTTTCAAGGATCTGCACGTCCTGAAAGGGGTGAGTACGACCGTCAAACAATCAGAAGTTGTTGCTGTCATGGGGCCTTCGGGCAGCGGCAAAAGCACATTCCTGCGCTGCCTGAACCGTCTGGAAGAGCCAAGTTCCGGCCATATCTATATCGAAGGCGTCGATATTCTGGCCCCGTATATAGACATCAACCGGGTGCGAACCGAAATCGGCATGGTCTTCCAGAGCTTCAACCTTTTCCCGCACTTGACCGCAATCGAAAACATAAAGCTGGCACCAATGTGCGTACGAAAGATGTCTGATAAAGAGGCTGCCGAGCGCGGCATGGCATTATTGGAAAAGGTTGGCCTCGTCGACAAGGCTGACGCCTACCCTGAGCAGCTTTCCGGCGGGCAGCAGCAGCGCGTGGCCATTGCCCGTGCGCTGGCGATGCAGCCTCAGATTATGTTTTTTGACGAACCCACCTCCGCCCTGGACCCCGAAATGATCGGTGAGGTCCTGGATGTCATGCGCACAATGGCTCAAGAAGGTATGACTATGATGGTTGTCAGCCATGAGATGGGGTTTATTAAAGAAGCCGCCGACCGCATTTTATTTCTGGTCGAAGGGATGATCGTGGAGGATGGAACCCCCGATTACATATTCAATCATTCCAAACATAAACGGACACTCGAATTCCTGAGCAAGATCATCTGATGAAGTCGAGAATCGACAAACCCCCTATGAAAGAGCGGGCTTCAACCCAGAGCAGCACCTCAAGACTGGCGGATTTAAAGGCCAGGGCCGGTCGTATTCCTCTGATCCGGCGCAATAGTTTTGTCTACGGCTTTCTCTCCCTTATCGTCCTCTACGCCCTGTTCCTGCTGCCGTCCAAAGGCGCTCCGGAAGCCATCGATCTGAGCAGGATCATTCTCTTCTGTCTGCTTCTCATCGTCTGGGCATTCATTGTTTTTACGGATGAGCTGAAACCAGAGAAACTGAAGACAATGACCGTGTTGAGTATCTTCATCATCGCTGCCTGGCTCTACTATCGCTACTCGACGGCCAGGTGGGGTGAAATGGGTTATCTGTTTTTCAACCTTGAAATGATCCAAAAGGCCTGGCCGACTCTTGTGGAAGGTTTCTGGACAACCCTTTTTCTGGCTGTCTGTGCTGCAATCATGAGCACGATAATTGGGCTTTTGCTCGCTATCTTCCGTTCTTTCAACAACCCGGTGCTGAACTTTTTTATCATTGCCTATGTTGATTTTTTCAGGGCGATGCCGATCATCGTACTGATGATGCTGATCTACTATGCATTACCTTTCATGGGTATTCGGCTCAGTGCCATCGTCTCGGGAATCCTGGCGCTGGGCCTCAACAGTTCTGCTTATGTGAGTGAGATATTTCGCGCCGGTTTTCTTTCCATCAAGAAAGGTCAGATTGAAGCCTCCAGCGCCCTGGGGCTCAACCCGATTCAGACCATGCGCTATGTCATCCTGCCCCAGGCTTTTCGCGTCGTCATTCCGCCTCTGGTGGGAAACTACGTGGCCAGCGCAAAAGACACCGCCCTTGCATCATCGATATCAATCATCGAGCTGCTCAAAGCCGGTCTCTCGCAGAAATCGCTGCTTGCCAACCCCTCTCCGCTGATTTTTGTGACCGCCCTTTACCTGGTCATGTTTGTACCGCTGACAAGGTTTTCCGGCTATCTGGAAAAGAGGATGAAGGCCAGTCAGCGCCAGGTGCGTTTATAGCTTGGCAGCCCTTTCCAATCAAAAACCAGTTTCTGACGGAAAGTACCACTGCCCGTAAGACCGAGGCCCTGGCTAACTGGCCACTGTTTGCGGCCTCAAGATAAAAGAAATGGATTAAATAACTGTTTCGCCACCAGCCCAAAAACGCTGCAGGACTGACAGAGGAGACGCTATCAGTGACAAGTTTTGACCCTGCTCTGATATATGCCGCCCGAGCTTGTATTGAGCCGCATGTGTTGCGGACCCCGCTGATTCACTCGTCGTCATTGAGCCGCTTGTGCGACTGTCAGGTGTATTTGAAGATGGAGTGCTGGCAGAGATGCGGATGCTTTAAAATCCGCGGGGTAACCAATTTCTTGAACCATAACAAGGAAGAGGTCATGAAAGCCGGGGTGGCCACGGCATCCAGTGGCAACCACGCCTTGGCTCTGGCCTATGCCGCAAGCAAGATGCAGGTGGAACCGATCCGGATCTTTCTTCCCGAGGGCGCTGACCCGGCGAAGATTGGCCAGATTCGCAGGCATGGCATCGAGCCGGTGCTCCATGGGGAAACCTTTTATGATGCCTTCGACATCGCGCAAGCCTACAGCACAAAAAATGGCACGCGCTACGTTCACGCCAATGCTGATCCGCTGGTTATCGCCGGGCAGGGAACGATTGGCCTGGAAATCCTTGAAGATTTACCTGATGTCGATGCGGTTATCGTACCGGTAGGCGGGGGCGGCCTGATTTCAGGCATCGCAGCGGCAATGCATGAAGAAAACAGCAGGGCAGCAATCTTCGGTGCTGAGCCTCAAGCATCGCCCGGCGCCTATAAATCATTGCAGATGGGTAAACCCTGCGAGCGCATCGCGTTGCAACCTTCGCTTGCAGACGGGCTTTCCGGAGGTTTCAGTCCCCTGCCATTTGCTATTGCACAACCGCTTGTCAGTGAAATTGGACTCGTGGCGGAGGATGAAATTATCTCTGCGATGCGAGCCTTCTTTTATGAAGAGCAGCTGGTGATCGAGGGCGGTGCTGCGGTGGGACTGGCCCTGCTTCTCTCGAAAAAAATCCGCTTGCCGGATCATCAGGTGGTGCTGGTGGTTACCGGCAGAAATATTGATTCAAAGCGATTTTTATCGATCATTGACCAAAAGGGAGAATTAGCGTCATGACAGAAAAACGACAGATACTCAACGTTCCCCAGAACAAGAACCTGCCATTTTCCACGGTTGTCGGGTTTGGCAACCTGATTTTTGTGTCCGGGCTGGTAGGCCGAAACCCTGAGACAGGGCAAATCGCTGCAGATATTTCAGCACAGACAAGGCAGACGCTGGCTAACGTCGAAGCACAGCTGGCCATAGCCGGACTCTCATTGGCAAATGTGCTTAAGGCAACGGTATTCATAACCGACATGGCGTTAGTCCAGAATATGAACCAGGCCTACAGGGAATTTTTCAAAGACGGGCTGCCTGCGCGAAGCTGTGTGCAGGTAACAGCCCTGCCTGACGCTGAGGCGCTTGTTGAAATCGAAGTAATCGCCCACCGCTGAAAGCAATGAGGTGGCATCAGTTTTTGTGCCTGGCCCCCGGGGGCGAAACCAGCAGGATAATCTGCTTGGTGGATGAACTAAGTCAGCGCAGATTGACCGATTTTAGTTTCAGTGCTTGTTGTTGCGCATTGCAGCAGATGCCTTATACATGTTCTGTCTTAATTGCATTTCTAAGATTCCCCAGGATTGCCCGGACTGATAAGGATCTGGAACTGGTTCTGGATAGTGGGAAGGTGAATAATCAAGCGCAATTAATGACTACTGCAGTTGAGACCAAGTAATTCGCAACCAGTTTATTCCAAGCAATGGATGGCGCTCGTTTAACAAATGACTGATATCGTCATTTAATACAAAAAAACTTCTTCAGAAGGAGATCCACATGACTGAAATCTGGGAGCGGGATGCTGAGACACCCGACGAGTATCATAGCGTAGAGGCAATTCGTGGACGTGAATTTATTATCCGGTTAACGACCGGAGCAGACGTATTTCTGGCAATTCAGAAATTTGCCATCGATCATGATATTGAATTTGCCAAAATCCATGCCGCTTTCATGGGCGGGCTTCAGCCGGCAAAATATCTGGTTTGGGCGCCGGATACCGCTGATCCGGAGAACTGGCATAAGGAAGCTGTTGCCACCACGGCCAATCTGAGCATGGTTCTTGCCCTTGGCGGAATGATCCACACCAGACCGGATAAAAATGGCAAGCCGGAACCGTTTCCGGCCATTCATTTTGTTGCCGGCGGTGCCTGGGACTGCCCGACTTTTGGTGGCCACCTGGAGCAGGGCAGCATCGTCAAAGGCGTACTGGAATGTTTTATCACTGAAATAAAGGGGATCGAAACCCTGTCCCCGATTGAACGTGTGTATGTGGACGATGAGTATCCGGAGAACTGGTACAGGACGATCAAATAATCGGTGTTACAAGAAGCCCTTTCAGCACTGACAGGTCAAAAGAAGAATATGGCCTGTCAGTGTTTACGGGCTGAAATGAGCAAAAGTATCATTTTTCGGCGATAACCCCACTGTGTGTTTCAGCACACGCATCTTTTTGATGGGCCAGGATCTCAGCGGGACCATGTACGATCAAGATTCTGCGGGATGACATCCATAATTGAAGCCGATGTTCATGGTACCTGAGGTAATTGCGTCAGGTAATATGTTTCGTGTAATCGAGGATCCGTTGTCTCACCCCGGATTTACCCATTTACTCTGAGGGTGAACAATTTCAGCTTCATAAAGGCGGTTTCTTCCGGTGATAGCCCCCCATCTGCTTACGTGCAATGCATACAGAAAAATTTAGAACAGTTTTAGGTATCGAGCCAGGCGGTGTCCCCGTCTATTCTTCTGATCATTAGACCGCTGATGCGAAGGAATTTCCGAATCGCCAGGCATATTGGTCCTTTGTGGACGGCATTTTCATGGGCTACAAATGGCAGTGCGTCGAATTCGTCAGGCGCTGGATTTACTTCAACAGCCGGTATGTTTTTGACAATGTGCCTATGGCTTAAGACATTTTCCGCCTGCGCCCGCGTCGACTCCTCTCCGGTTATCAGGGGTGGAAGCGATGTCATACCGCTTCGGTTTGTATCAAATGATGAATATGAACGCATGAAGCAGAGAAGGGACTGAACCTCAATATTAATTTCATTGGATATCGGAAAAACAGGCAGGCTGAAATGAATCGCTGATCTTCCTAATCGTACGGCGCGTCTAGATCTATCCTTACTCATCCAAACAGCAAATTCAGGCATCATGATAACCACCATTTAGGGCTTTCTGGTATGGAGAAAACTTCTTTTTGCGGTATACTCAGCCAACACCGTCGTGGTATTCGTCGTTTGGGTTAACTAGCGAGAATTTTAAGGAGAGAGCCGTGGATTGGATGAATCAGTTAAAGCAGATCGGCTTCTTTTTGTTTACAGCCTGGGTGATGGGCGCAATCACCTATATACTGGCTATGGTCATATACAAATGGGCCGGAAATTTCGAAAATGCTGATTTTAAATTTTACGGGAAGTTATTTGTAATAGGACTAGTCGCAACCTACTTCATCTTTTACTTTGAGCGGCCTTCAATCAATTTCTTTCGATAAAAAGGGACTCTTGATGTCCTGAATCAGCAAATCAGTTGACTCTATAATACGTATATACAAGAGATGGTTGTATCAGAACCGGCTAAATAATCTTATAGCTTTTCCGGCATTAATGTTCAATTCCCAGCAAATCCCTGCAAATTTTAACATACCACAGTTGAATTAAGCGGACAAAGGCCTGGCACTGTTTTCATGGAGATTTCCCCCCTCCATCAGGGTTTACTCCAGGTGATCTCACTGTTTCACGGGATGTGACTCACTTCAAGCCAATGATGTGCGATGCGGATCTGCATGGAGATTGACTTTTTCAGCGGGCCTTGCTATAAAATTTGCATAATCTAAAATTATGAAAATAAACATTCATTGAGCTCAGGATCTGTCTGGCAAGGCTGATTGTTTTTCATTTATCGCCCCGCCATTTGTTTGACTGATACTCATCATTAAGCTGGCTCTCTTTTAAGTGCCACTGAACAATGTGCCTGGAAAGGTCTATTTTTTTTCTTGGTTGGACTTGCGCATATACTGGAGCCATTTGCAAAACGATCTTTTCGCCCAAACTCTGCGTTATGCTCAAAATTTTATCCTCGGAATATCAATTATATGCCTGTGGTAAAATTTCTCGCATGCCTTGATTTTGAACGAAAATCTTAGTTTTGCAAAAGGCTCACTGGTCTCACATATGCGTGGATTATTTATACAGACCAATGAGAAATACTTTATAATGTCCTAACTGCAGCAAGGGAAATACCACTGCTTGTCATCATGCACCATGGGATGAGGAGGTTGTTATTTTGACAGGGTACAGACTCGATGAAACTGCTGCCGGGGTTTATATCATATCGGCAACTCCGTTTGCGGATAATGGGTCACTTGATCTTGAAAGTGCGAAACGCCTAGCCGACTTTTATATCGAAAAAGGGGTCAGCGGCATAGTGATCCTGGGTATGATGGGGGAAGCACCGAAGCTCTCAACCCATGAATCTGAAGAGCTGCTCAAGTGCATGCTCTCGCAAGTTGCCGGCCGCGTACCGGTAATTGTCGGCGTTTCGAATGCCGGTCTTGATAACCTGGTGCATCTGTCCAGGTTTAGCATGGACCAAGGCGCAGCTGGTGTAATGATAGCACCAGCGGCAGGCTTAGGGACCGAGCAAAAAATTCACACCTATTTCAGTCAAGTGTTTACCGAACTGGGAGGAGAGATTCCCGTTTGTTATCAGGATTATCCTTTTGCTACTCGCTCAGAGATCTCCGTTTCCTTGTTCAACAGGCTGGTAGCCGAATTTGATCAGCTGGTTCTGCTCAAGCATGAAGACTGGCCGGGCCTTAACAAAATAACCCAGCTCAGGGAGACTTCTGCTGCTCAGGGCATCCGCCGGGTTTCAATATTGGCAGGCAACGGTGGCCTCTATCTGCCTCAGGAGTTGCAGCGTGGAGCTGACGGAGCGATGACCGGATTTGCCTATCCGGAAATGCTAGTCGAAGTGGTCCGCCTCCATCAACTCGGAGAAATTGATCGGGCGGAAAATCTGTTCGATATGTACCTCCCTCTGATCAGGCATGAACAGCAGCCCGGATTTGGGCTGGCCTTGCGCAAAGAGATCCTCTATCGTCGGGGGGTGATCGCTTCGCCGAAGGTCCGCATGCCTGGACCCATTCTCAATGGCACGGATCAAAAGGAATTGACGCGCATTATCGAACGTCTGGAAAAAAAAATCAGGGATAATTGATATGGATTTAGGATTAGCGAAAAAAAAGGCACTGCTATTGGCATCGAGTCAGGGGTTGGGGTTGGCTATTGCAACAAAACTGTGCCAGGAGGGAGCTGATGTCCTTATCAGCGGCCGATCGGGGCAAAAATTGCATGATGCCGCCGCAGCATTGAATAAGCTTGGGAAAGGCAAGGCCTCTTATGCCGTTATCGATCTGAGTGCCCCGGATTCTGCCAGAACACTCCACACTGAGGCTCTTAATAAGCTGGGACGTGTTGATATTCTTGTCAATAATGTCGGCGGGCCACCGCCTGGTTCGGTTGAATCCCAGAGTATGGAAACTTGGAGGACTCAATTTGACATTATGGTGGTGCGGCTCATCGAGATAACGAATCTTTGCCTGCCTGGAATGAGGGAAAAGAAATGGGGCCGCGTGTTAACCATTGCTTCGACCAGTATTATTCAGCCCATACCCATACTCGGCATCTCCAATACCATACGCTCTGCAATCGTAGGCTGGAATAAGTCCTTATCAAATGAGGTTGCTGTGGATGGCATCACGCTCAATATTCTGGCACCAGGGCGTATTAATACAGAGCGAGTTCGGCAGATTGACGCAATGGCCGCCGAGAAATCTGGAATATCTATTGAAGAGGTGCAAGCTGAATCTAAAAAAACAATTCCCCTTGGGCGTTATGGCACTGTGGAGGAGTTTGGTTCTGTAGGCACATTTATGGTCAGTGAACCTGCTAGTTATATTACCGGCAGCGTTATCCGTTGCGACGGTGGCTTGATTCGCAGTGTCTGAGCGCAACATGATGTCTGGGGTAGCAAAAAAATATGGTGGATGCAATTTTTAATAAGACGTCATATTCCGCGCTATTTTTCAGCTTCGAGTGCTGCTAAATGGAGGAACCGATACGATTGTGGGAACGTTAAGGGCATTGTGATAGTAGTGCCGTGCCGGCGTCTGCAGAATCACGGCAGTTTTCGCACAGAATAAACATACACTTGCAAAGGAGGTGATTCGGGAGCGTATTATTGTGGTATTGGAGGGAAGGGCCAAGTAACGGTTAACTGCACCCAATGGTTTTGCCGTTCAATTTGTCAATCCAAGGAGGTCTGCCGATGTGTTCTTTTAGAAGATGTTTTTCAGGTTTGGTGCTTTTATTTGTGTTAGGTCTGAGTGCGGTCTGCCTGGCAGATACCGTCAAAATGAAATATTCTGACCATGATCCGCCAGGTGGTATGCGTACCGAGTTCGTCAAGAATACCTGGCTACCCGAAATAGCAAGCCAGACAAACGATCAGGTAAAAATTCAGGATTTCTGGGGCGGAGCTTTGATGGGCTCCAAAGAGATCCTGAAAGGGATCGGCGATGGAGTAACCCAGATGGGATTTATCTACCCGGGGCACTACCCGGGCCAGCTGCCCGCTCACACAATCTTCAAACTTTTTCCCAGAGGGCCCAGCAAATTTGAAAACATGGTTTGGTTCTACCGTAAAGTATATGATGAAGTTCCGGAGTTTAAGGCCGAACTCGAAAAAGCTAATGTCATGGTCCTTGTTTTCACGGCTGGCCTGCCGGGCGCCTTCTGCGGGGTAAATCCTTTGGCTGGAATTGATGACCTTAAAGACGATAAATGGCGAGCCGGAGATAAATGGGGGCTGCGCTTTCTAGAAAACGCCGGGGCTGTACCCGTTTCTGTACCTTGGGGGGACGTATACATGGCTCTACAAACAGGTACTATCGATGGCTGTTTCACCAATTATGACGGGCTTCACCTGATGAAATTCGATGAAGTGGCATCCAACCTTTTGGTGTCCAAGTCGTTGTGGTACGCCATGCCCTTCCTGCATCTCATCAATCTTGAATATTTCAAGGGACTCGACAAAGGGATCCAGGAAGGCATTTTGAAGGCTTCTGAGATTGCCGAGCAGAAATTTGCTCAAACCTATGAGACGGCGTTTGATCAGGTAATGTCTGAACAAAAGGCGGCCGGTTATACGGTCACGGAGATGAGCGAAGCAGATATTGCCAAATGGGAGAATGCCGATAAGCTGGAAGAGCTGCAGGCAGTATGGGTTGAGGAAGCGGAAAAGGCTGGATTGAAGACTGCTGCAACAGTCATGGCTAAAGTAAAAGCCATTCACGCTGAGGCTACGGCAAGATAGAACGTCTCGATGCTGTTGTTCAAGGCAGCAAGCTATTGATTGGCAGGGGTGCTCATATTGCTGGAACTGTTGAGCGACCGCGCAACAGTCCATTCTTCCCTGTATCCCTGCCAATTCATCAGCTTGTAGAGTTTATTGGGATTTGCCGGGTTTTTTCAACGGTGCTGTTAAAAAATGAGAGCCAATTAAGGGCATGCGTTTTTCCATTGCACAAGATCTGACTGAAAATTGGTTTTTCACACGGAGTGCACATTGATGAAACTATTCTTTCAGAAAACCAATCAATTCCTTTCCGGGTTTTGTGGGTGGTTGATGATCGGCATGATGATGTTGTTGGTTGCTGATATCATTGCCCGTGCCTTGAACAAGCCACTTCAGGGGATGGCTGAGTTGTCAGTTTTTGTAATGATGATAGTTATTTACTTTGGCCTGGCACGCTGTGAACAGCACCGCGAGCATGTGGGGCTTGAGCTTTTTGTCAATGCACTGCCGGACAAGATCAAGAGGGTGGCGATTGTTGTCACTCACCTGACAGCTGTTCTAACTGTCGGTCTGTTGCTCTATGCCGTATCTCTAAACGCTCTGTCATCTTTTCAGAAAAACGAATCCATAGGTGGGACCACGGAGCTTCATATATGGCCGGTAAAATTTCTGATGGTCATTGGTTTGTTTTTCTTCTTGATTCAGACCATCACCAACCTGCTGGAAGTGTTAAAAAACGAGAAAGGTAATAATGATTAGGCGAGGCGGGACCACGAGCAATTAATCTTATTTTCGAGATGAGTCAGACAACAAAAATTTGGGGCATGGACGGTTAATGGATTTTTTCACCGGCGGTATACTTTGCATTATCCTGCTGCTGGTTCTGATGGCCATGGGACTGCAAATCGGGCTATCGTTCTTGTTGAGTGGTGCAATTATAAGTACGTATTTGTTAGGATTTAACAGTTCCTTATCATTACTGGGACAAGTAGCCTATTTTTCAATAGCAACTCCCACGTGGGCCTGCATCCCTCTATTTATCCTGATGGGTTCTTTCGCGGCGATCGGAGGGTTTGCCCGGCGGGCTTATAACGGCATCAATATCCTGAGTAAAGGGGTGCCGGGATCTCTTGCAATTGCAACCTGCTTCAGCTGTGCGCTCTTCGGAGCCGTATCTGGCTCTTCCATTGCCACCACTGCAATTTTTGGCAAGATGGCGTTGCCTGAAATGAACCGGCTCAAATATGATAAATCCTTTTCGGTGGGTTGCATTGCTTCTGCTGGAACATTTGCCTCAATGATTCCACCGAGTATGATGATGATAATCTACGCGCTATTCACCCAGCAATCGGTGGGTAAATTGTTTGCAGCTGGCATCATTCCCGGAGTATTGACGGCAGTTTGCTACGCGCTTCTCATTTATTATCGGGTAAAACGCAATCCAGCCTTGGCCCCGTCTGGCAGACCAGATGACGACAATCGGACAGGCAGTGGAAAGCTAAGAGATGCAACTCAGATGTGGCCTGTTATTATCATTGCCTCTGTGGTGCTTGGTGGAATTTACTCCGGCTGGTTCACGCCAACCGAGGCTGCAGCCGCCGGAGCGCTCATTACGCTGGTTTTTGGCTGGTTTCTCGGCTCACTGCGTAAATTTGGCGATGTGACCGGAGCTATGAAAGATTCTGCCAATACCACGGCTATGCTGTTTTTGATAAATATAGGAGCATTGTATTACAGCCGGGTTCTCGCTGTTACCGGCCTGCCAAGTGAGTTGACCATGCTGCTGCAAAATTTTGAAGTACCGAGGGTTGTTATCCTACTCGGAATTCTGGGTATCATGTTTCTGCTGGGCATGATCATGGTGCCGGTGGGCATTTATGCACTCACTCTGCCGGTCATTTTCCCGATTCTGGTATCTCTGGGGTATGATCCTGTCTGGTTCGGGGTAATTGCTTTGAAATTAACCGAAATAGGCTCTATTACCCCTCCAGTGGGGCTTAATGTTTATGCTATGAAAGGCGTTACTTCTAAAGACATGAATATTTCTCTGGAGGATATCTTCAGAGGAGTTTGGCCTTTTTGCCTGTGTGATATCATCGTATTGGTGATCTTGATCGTATTCCCCCAGCTATCATTGTGGCTACCCAATCTATTGCTGGGCTGACATTTTATAGACAAGGAGAATCTCATGTCCCCGAGTAAAGTCGATTTATTGATTAAAGGTAACCTGGTTCTTGAAGACAGGGTTGCCCTGGATCATTCGGTAGGTGTTAAAGACGGCGTGATCGTTGGCATATACTCAAATAGCCAGGCACCAAGTGCCGAGCAGAATATCGATGTATCTGGCCAATTCGTTTTTCCAGGAGTAGTCGATGCCCATGTCCATTCTTTTAGCAATCTCCAAGAAAAATTCGAGCATTCCACAGCTGCCGCTGCCGCAGGCGGAGTAACTACAATTATCGAAATGCCTTACGATCAGGGGGCGCCTGTCGTTACACCTGAGATCTTTCAGGCCAAGATAGATCTAATCCGCCAGAGCGCAATTGTAGACGTGGCCCTGCTGGCAACGCTGCCAAAGGATGGCAATCATCGAGTCATAGGCCCTCTCGCTGATATGGGAGCTTGTGGATTCAAGCTGAGTGTATTTGAGACCGATCCAGAACGTTTTCCACGAATCAACGATGATATTCTGCTGGATGTTTTACCCCTGATCGCCGAGACAGGTCTAGCGGTTGGCTTTCATGCCGAAAATGATGTTATCATCGAGTCGCTCATCTCCCGCTTTAAGAGTGCGGGGAAAACCTATCCTAAGGCTCATTGCGAGTCTCGCCCGCCGGTCTCCGAGACGACCGCTGTCGCAAAACTATTGGAATTTGCCTATTGGACCGGAGTTAAGCTGCATATCTATCACGTTTCCCATCCCCGCTGTCTGGAATTGATCGATTGGTATCGTCAGCAGGGTGTAGATGTAACCGCCGAGACCTGTCCTCATTATCTTGTCCTCCACGAGGGAGATATGGACACACACAAAGCGTTTGCTAAGATCAATCCGCCCATCCGTGAGAAATCAGCAATGGAAGCAATGTGGGGAGCCCTGCAAAACGGATTGATCGATTTCATCGCCTCAGATCACGCACCTTGGCCTCTGGACAGAAAGCAGAACCCCAATATCTTTGATAACGGTTCCGGGGCACCCGGATTAGAAGTGATCCTGCCGCTCATGTTCAGCGAAGCAGTGGTAAAACGAGGCCTTGATCCAATTAAATTGGCCCACTATATCGCTAAGCGGCCGGCAGAGCGTTTTAAACTGGCACCGCGCAAGGGGACTATTGCAGCTGGCGGTGATGCGGATTTTGCCGTTCTGGATCCGGGCAGCGAATGGATATTTGACGCCCAGAAAAGCCGCTCATCTGCAAAATGGTCGCCCTACCATGGCAGAAAGATCAACGGGCAGGTGTCGATGAGTATATTACGGGGCCGTGTGATCTATGATAATGGTAATCTGCTCGCAACGGGAGATAATGGGGAATTTATCCCTGCGCAACCCTGACGAGTTCTCCTGGCTCGCTTATCAATAGTGCATACACAGATGGACCATCCTAAAAATCGTTTGGCTGAAAAAATCAGTAATGGCGCAGAGATATTTACGCCTAGTGATCGTATTATCGCGGATTATTTGCTGCGCGCCTATCCCTTGAGTTTACTCCAGAATGCTTCTGAAATTGCAGACGAACTGAGCATCAACACGACCACGGTCACCCGTTTCTTTCCAAAGATCGGGTACCGCAATATCAGGGAGGCCAGAACTGATTTTCGCCAGGATATCCAATTTATGGTTAAATCGCCTCTGGACCGATTTCGAACCCAGGGTCAAAGAGCGACCGGATCTGCAGACCGTTTCACTAAAGTAATGGAAATGGATTGGTCTAATATCCAGAATACATTGAGTGTTTTGCGTCAGGAAACCGTAAACACATTTTTCGAACTGATAGATGATCACAGCAAAGCTATATTCACGCTGGGGACACGCAAGGAATTTGCTCTCGCCTATTATTTTTTTATCCAGGTCTCGAGTTTTCGATACGATACCCAATTGCTTAACCCTGCCAACGTGGTGGATCAACTGGCCAACATCAAGCCCGGTGGTATCCTGGTGGTGTTTGATTTCAGGCGCTATTCGCGGCTCCACGAGAAGGTTTGCAGGTATGTCTCGGCAGTGGGGGGGAAGGTCATTGTCTTTACCGATTCTCCCATCGCGCCGGCAGCCAATCTGGCGGATTGCCTTTTCCTGATAAACACTTCAGCCCCTTCAGTATTTGATTCCTATACTGCAGGCATGACCTTGATCAACATACTGCTGTTCGAAATGGTCGAGAGGCATGGAAAAGACCTTGAAGAAAAGCAGGCCCGGCTGGATTCGCTTTTTGAACAATTCGGTATATTTAAATTTCAACAGGAATTCCCGTTAAGTATTTCATCAAATAAAAAAGGGCAGAAATGACGGTAAAGGTTGGTTTTATCGGTCTGGGTATCATGGGGGCGGGCATGGCTGCTAACATCCTGACCAGGGGATTCGACCTTACTGTCTGGAACCGCACCAGCTCAAAGGCCGCGGAACTGGTCCGGAAGGGTGCTCGCCGGGCTAATACACCAGCTGATGTTGCTGCGGCAAGCAGTATGGTACTGATCTGCGTCACCGACGAGTATGCGGTTCGGGAAGTACTGTTCGGCCGCCAGGGGGTAGTCGAGGGCAGCCAAGCAGGGACCCTGGTTATTGATTTGAGCACCATTGCTCCCCAAGCAAGTTCTGATCACGCTGAAAAACTCGCTGAACATGGATTGGCCATGCTTGACGCGCCAGTCAGCGGCAGTAAGGAGGGGGCCGATCAGGCTTGCTTATCGATCATGGTTGGTGGTGATGAATCAGAATTCAGAAAGGCTAAGGTGCTGCTCGAGGCCATGGGAAACAATATTGTCCATGTCGGAAATCGCTGCGGCGATGGCCAGACGGTGAAGCTCGTAAATCAATTGCTGGCCTCCGGAAACACCATGGTCATGTGTGAGGCGTTGCTGTTTGCCCAGGCAGGAGGAGTGGATCTGGAGAAGACACTGAAAGCCGTCAGTGGTGGGGCTGCCAGCAGCTGGATGCTTACTTATCGGGGACCACAGGTAATTCATCGCGATTGGCGGCCGGGGTTTACCATTGATTTGCAATTGAAAAGCATTTCTGCAGTATTAAACGCCGCTGCCGATAGAGGTGTCCCGGTACCTCTAACGGCTCAAATCCATCAATACTATAGGACGCTCCAGGCCCAGGGGCATGGACAGGAGGGGCATCATGCCCTCATCAAGGTCCTTGAAAATTTGGCTGGTTTCAAAGTCGGTCCCGTAGGTCATAAGGAAGACTAAACCGGAGGACATGATCTTGTGCTTGGGTATAATGGTTCTTGGACAGACGCCGCGCACTGATCTAGAGACTATTTACAGCACGCATCTTCCGGGGATTCAGCTTGCCATTGTCGGTGCGCTGGATGGTAAAACGGCAGCTGATATTGATCACATGGCTGATTCAGGAGGAGAGTATCCCTTATTGGTGATGCTCGGTGATGGAACAACTCGTGAAATATCCATGTTCCGTTTGCTTCCGCTGCTGGAAGAAAAGGCTGTTCATCTGGGCTGTGCCGGAGCTCAGACTGCGGTACTTATGTGTGCCGGTAATTTTCCGGATCTGCGGAGCCCCATACCTGTCATTTATCCTGGACGGGTTGTACCCGCGGTTGTTTCTGGAATTAGCCAGACGCGCAGAATTGGTATCATCACTCCAAACGCCGGGCAATTGGTACCGGCACAAGACCATTGGAAAGAAAAGGGTTTCACCGTCCAGGCCGTGGTTGCCTCACCGAAGAATCCGATGGATATGGAGGCTGCAGCTAACCGTTTCCAAGATTCTGAGCTGGATATGGTGGTGCTGGACTGTATGGGATTTGGCCCCAAGGATGCACGATTACTGCAACAAAAATGCGGTCTTCCTGTTATTTGCTCTCAAAGCCTGGTGGCTCGGGTTGCTGCCGAGATCATGGGATGCTGAAGGCAAAGCAGAGTGTCGCAAGAGTGCTTTACGATCAAGCTCAGTACATGTTATCAATTGATGGCGTGGCTCAGAAGAACCAATCTCGATTCTGGTCAGAGACGATCTAACGAAGGAGCTTTTGTAGTTCGATTTTTAACTTAAAGCCAATCTGGTCCAAGTCGATACCATACAAATCGAGTCCTACAGCAAGAATAGGCGGTACTGACAATCCCCTGGAGACGATTTCCTTCTGAAGGGCTTGCATAAAGAGCCCCGTGCCCTGCTTTACCGGATACTTGCCATTCATCTTTACCGCATTCGGATATCCCTGCCACATGGGACTGCTGCCTGTTAACCTGACTCCACAGGACGGGCTGCCTTCGAGACCGATTATTACCAGTTCAAAATTACTGTCACGCAGAAAATGATCAATCTGATCGACCGCTTGGATTGACAGAATTTTACAGTGGTCATTATATTTTGGGGTGTCGTATTGTTCGATCACCTGAGACCAGCGTCTCATACCTGCAAATGCAATTTCAGGGCACGGAAGCTGCACCAGGGCATATCCCTCTTCCCTTATCACATCAAGCACAGGATCTACTATACCTGGATATCGTGCACGCTGATGCGGTTTGACATTCTGGTTCAGGAGGCAATGAGCAACGATGGCAATTTTCCGGCCAGCGGCAACACGAATATCAGGCATCACTTATTCCTCTCACAATGTATTTGATAGCCCAGATGCGGTTATTCTTTCTGATCTGTCGCTATCCGATATGGGAGAACGCAAATGCTTTATGGGGTTGTATCGTGTGGAGCATTGTCCGATACTAGATTTAATTATACCGTCCAGCCAGTCTCGGCAGCGAGTATACTTGTAGGCCTTAAAAAATGACAAACGTCGTCGACGTTTAAAGAAACCAATTCAGGCACTGACAAGTCAAAAAAAAACAGACCAAGGTCTGTAAATACTGCCGTTATAATTTTACCTTTCTTTCTCAGTTAGCTCAATGTTT
The DNA here is from genome assembly GCA_963707715.1 of uncultured delta proteobacterium. Taxonomy (GTDB): domain Bacteria; phylum Desulfobacterota; class Desulfobulbia; order Desulfobulbales; family Desulfocapsaceae; genus JABDQA01. The sequence goes on along the minus strand of CAVPRJ010000007.1, from coordinate 146,924 downwards.
AGAGATTGTTTAATCAGATACCAGGCATAGCGACAGGGCGATGCTCGGCCTTACCATGGGATGAGAAAATGTAAGGTTCACTTCGGTGTTGATCCGCATAGAGATTGACTTTTTAAGCAGGCCTTGCTATTAAATTTGCATAAATTAATTTTATGAAAATAATGTTTCATTGTTGTCAGGCTGACTATCCAGCGAACTTATCGGTTAGGCCGGTTGGGGCGTTTACCTGATGTCGGGTGCAGGGGAGAAAAGGATGAATGATCTCTACTCTGCAAGAGGCAATAACCCGATAAGGCTCTTTATTTAAGGGAGGGCGAAGACTTGATGCTATTGCCATCGCTGTTTATATAGCAATGGCGATAGCTGTGCCAGATAATGGCTCGTGCTTCGATCGTGAACTGATAAGAGGGAACACCCCAAATAATATTTGGCTGAAAAAACAATAATAGCGCTGAAACCGCCCGCGGGGGAGGGCGTATAACACCATAGTATTTGCTGTGCGCCTATCTTTTGAGCAAACACCTTTGACCGCCTTAAACGCATGCAATTCGATATCATAATTCACGATACCACTATTATCACTATGGATGAACGGCGGCGTGTACTGCGTCGTGCATCCATCGGAATACAACGAAACCGGATTGGCATGATATGCCCGGCAAAAGAGGCAACCGGGCTCAGCGCGAAAAAGATAATAGATGGTTTTAACCGTCTGGCGATGCCCGGCATTATAGACTCTCACGCTCATGCTGGCCATGGTTTAACCAAGACCTTAGGTACAGGTGGTATAGGAATGCCTGGCCCTTGGGACGAGTTTATGGAGACGATATATTTCCGTGGCACGACCCCGGAATTTTGGGGTGCGGAGGCACGCCTCTCTGGCCTCGAGCGTCTTAAATTCGGAGTTACGACAGGCATGAGCATGCTGGGTTCCTATCCCCGCTATGATGATTTGATGTATGCCCAAGCCCATGTCGATGGCATGGTTGATGTCGGTGTGCGCGACATCCTGGGGATTGGCCCGCCAAATCCCCCTTTTCCAAAACATTTTGTTGATTGGGACGGTGATACTCGAGGCCCTGAAAAAACACTTTCTCATGCTGATTCATTGACGAAGACGCGCGCAGCGGTCATTCGTTTCAATGATAGCAATGGTGGGCTAACGCTCTGTTACCCGACACCATCGGGTGTCGGGCATCGGGCAGGATTGAGCCGGGAAGAATTGGTCAAGCAAAACGCTGCGATGAAGGCCATTGCTGACGAATTTAACGTTCCAGTCCATGGGCACGCTTACCAGGGGGATATTCTCTATGCATTTAAAAACTTTGATATTTTGGGCCCGCACCTTTCTCTGGCTCATGTGACAGGCATTTCTGATGAGGAGATTGACCTTCTCGCAGATACAGGAACTCATGTTTTAAGTGGGCCTATGACCAATGCTTATATAAATAACCGCTGCCCAGTGGTCGAACTTTTGGATCGCGGCGTAAACGTGGCTTTTTGTACGGATGCCAGTGCCCCCAACCGCACCTACGATCTTCTGGAAAAGTTGCGGATCGGTCTTTGGCTCCATCGGTCATATTTCAGAGACAGCGATGTCCTTACTGCCGGCAAAGCCTTGGAGATGATCACCATCGATGCCGCCAAGGCTCTGGGGTTGGATCGTGATTTAGGTTCTTTGGAAGAAGGGAAAAAAGCTGATGTGGTATTGGTCGATACCCATAAACCCCATCTCTACCCTCTCTGGCAAGAGCCCCTAAGGCTCGTTTATCAGGCCTCGGGTCACGATGTGGATACGGTTATCGTGGATGGAAGGCTTCTCATGGAGGATAGAGAGGTTTTTTCAGTGGATGAAGCCGCAATACTTGCAAATGCGCAAGCAGAAGCTGAAAAAATGCTGAGCAGGACAGGTTTTCAGGCAAGTGCTGGGATACCTGAACGTTTCTGGAAAAGCACACGGTATTAATAGCCCGATGAGATAGAACGAATGAACCGGATGCTGCGTAGGCTCGGCAAAGGCCGGTTGATACTTTTTTTTGCGTTGTTGAAGTAAGGCGAATTTTACCATGGGATCAGCTTATTTTGATCGTCACGGTTTTTGACAAGGCGATGGTCAATATATCGAACTGACCACTGCAATTATGAACAGATGTATAATAAATAAAGGAGAAAAGAAAATGAGGCATTATTTCAAGATTAGTTGCTCTGCAATTTGCACTGCAGCAATGATGTTCATGATGTTGCCCCCCCCATTGGCTGTCGCTGCTGACCAAGAGATCACCATTGCTCTGACGGCCGACGCGGTTCACGTGGACCCACAGCAGGGTAACGAACTGAGCAGCAATATCATGTTTAACCATTTCTATGACACAATGGTGCGGCGGACTCCCGAATTAGAGTTTGTACCGGGATTGGCAGAAAGCTGGGAATTAAAAGACGATGTAACGTGGGTTTTCAACCTAAGAAAAGGTGTAAAATTCCATAACGGCGAAGAATTGAAAGCTTCTGATGTATTGTTCTCCATCGAACGTTGCAAAACCCAACTCCAGTCAAATCTGGTTCGCTACATAGCTGAAGCCAGGGCTCTAGACGACTATACCGTAGAGATAAAAACCCCACAGCCCTATGCTGTGCTGCATATGGATCTGTCCGAGTTCCATATTCTCAATGAGAAGTACGTCAAGGAAGTTGGCGACGAGCAGTTGAACCTCAAACCCATGGGCACCGGTCCTTACAAATTAGAAGAGTGGGTCAAGGAAGACCATATGAACCTGGTGGCCTTTGATGATTATTATCTCGGTGAGCCGAAGATCAAAAAAGTCACTTTCAGGCCAATCACCAACCCGGCCACAAGAACCGCAGCCTTGCTAAGTAATGAGGTGGATATAATTCAGGACCTGGCAGTCCGTGACGTCGACCGTGTAAAGACCAATGAGAGTTTTAAAGTGATCACCCGGCCCAGCCTGCTCAACCTCGTTTTAGCATTGGATTACCGGGACAAATCCCCAACTATAGATTTACCGGTCAATCCTATGCAGGATCTGCGGGTTCGTGAAGCTATCGCCAGGGCAATAGACGTAGATTCCATAATCAAGGTCATTATGAATGGCCTGGCTACCCCCTCGGATCAGTTTGTACCTGCTTCCCATATTGGATATGTTGATGGTCTTAATTTCCGGCAAGTCTATCCGTTTGACCTGGAAAAAGCCAAATCACTGATGAAAGAAGCTGGCTATGAACAAGGTTTTTCGATGAGCCTGGACGCCACGAATAACCGCTATGTCAACGATCAGCAGATCGCTCAGGCTTTGGCGGGCATGTTGGCCAAGATCGGCATTACCGTGAATATGAACCTTATGCCCAAATCAAACTTTTTCGGTTATATCCGTGTACCTTCCGATAAATCAAGCTTTATCATGAGCGGCTGGGACACACCTTCTGGAGATGCCGGCGGGATGTATAATTCCATGATGTATAGCCGGGACAAGAAAAAAGGCTATGGCGGGGCTAACCGTGGAGCATACAACAGCGCTGAATTTGATGGGTGGATAGACAAGGCAGACGCCACTCCGCGCGTTGAAGAACGTGATAAATTTCTCCAGGAAGCAACTAAAGTAGCGGTTCGCGACATAGTTCTAATCCCGATTCATTACGAACAGGATCTGTATGCCGTGAAAAGTAACGTGGATTTGAAACCCCGGATGGATAAGTTCATCTGGGCTTATGAAATAGATATCAAGTAATCTCTCGCGGGAAGGCCTAAAAACCTTCCCGCTCCCCCCTTCTCCACCGCCAATAAAACAAGGCCCACAATAACCGAACGATGATTAGCTATTTGATCAGGCGCATCTTCCAGATGATTGGGGTTCTCTGGGTCGTCTCAATCATCGTCTTTACCATGATGAGTTTTACCGGCGATCCGACTTATATGATGGTGCCCCTGGACGCCACCGAAGACGAGATCGCCAATGCCCGCATGTTGCTGGGTCTTGATAAACCGTACATAGTTCAGTACGGAATATTTCTCAAAAACATGTTGCATGGCGACTTTGGGCGGTCTTTTGTCTTTCGGCAGCCTGCATTCGGGCTCATAATGGAACGTATGCCTGCCACGGTGGAAATGGTCCTTGCGGCCATGGTTTTATCGCTGGTTTTAGCCATACCGCTCGGTGTCTTTGCAGGCGCTTATCCGCAGAAGAAAGCCAGCCGGAGTATTATGGCGGGCTCCCTGCTGGGGATTTCGCTTCCCAATTTCTGGCTGGGCATGATGCTGATATTCGTTCTGGCTGTGCAGTTCAATGTTCTCCCTTCGTCCGGACGCGGCGCCACGGTGCCGGTGATGGGCATTAAATTAAGCATAATCACCATGGACGGTTTCCGGCATATTATCCTGCCGGCTGTAACACTATGTTTTTCGACTCTGGCGATACTTCTGAGGATCACCAGAGCTGGAATGATGGAAGTCATGAAACAGGATTTTATAAAGTTTGCCCGGGCGAAAGGCGCCACCTTCCAGAGCGTATTATTCAAACATGCACTGAAAAATGCGCTTATTCCGGTCGTGACCATTTTCGGTCTTCAGTTGGGCGATTTGATCGCCTTTGCGACGATCACGGAATACATTTTTGCCTGGCCAGGTATGGGCAAACTTCTGATTGACTCGATTTACATGGGCGACAGGCCCGTAATTGTTGTCTATCTGATGTTTGTCGCGTTTTTGTTCGTGATTATCAATTTTCTGGTTGATGTCATATATACCTTGATCGACCCGCGAATTACGCTGAGGTAAATGCCAAGATCATGCCGAACATTATGAAAAAAAACGAGGCTTTCTGGGCTTCTGAATTTGTCCATAATTTTCGGGGTAACAGTTCGGCGATCATCGGCGGTGTAATTATCGCATTTTTTATCTTCATCGTCACTTGCGGGCCATCTCTGGTTCGACAGAATCCATATGATATCGCTTCCCTAGAACTCATGGATGCCTATAAACCGCCAGTCTGGCTTCCAGGAGGGGACACAAAATATATTCTGGGAACGGACGGCCAGGGTCGGGACTTGCTGGCCAGCATTGTTTACGGGACACGCATTTCTCTACTCATCAGTCTAGCTGCGATGTTCTTCTCCAGCCTGATAGGGGCGACCCTCGGTCTAATTGCAGGTTACTATGGAGGCAGATGGGATGGGGTGATCATGAGAGTTGCTGATGTGCAACTCTCATTTCCTTCATTACTCATCGCCCTTTTTCTGATGTCCGCATTTGGAACCGGCATAGATAAGGTTCTCATTTCTCTGACCTGCGTTGGCTGGGTGGTCTATGCGAGGACCGTGCGTGGTTCTACCTTGAGTGAAAAGCAAAAGGAATATGTCCAGGCCGCGCGTGCGGCGGGACTGCCAAACCGCAAGATTATTATCAGGCACATCCTGCCCAATGTTCTTACACCTCTTATTGTTGTCGCCACTATCCAGATCGGCACGTTTATCCTTATTGAAGCGTCCTTGAGTTTCCTTGGCGTTGGCGTTCCTATTACCAAGCCGTCACTGGGTCTTTTGGTGAAAAATGGCTTTGACGTCTTGCTCAGCGGCTTATGGTGGACATCCGTGTTTCCGGGTGTGTTCATCATGCTCATAGTTTTTGGCATCAACCTGTTGGGAGACTTTTTACGGGATGAGCTAAATCCTCGCTTACGGTAACGTACTGAATGGACAACGAATTGTTGCATGTAGTTGGATTGAAGACCTATTTCCACACCTTCGGCGGGTTGGTGAAAGCCGTTGATGGAGTGGAATTCTCCCTGGATGAGGGTGAAATATTGGGAGTGGTCGGCGAATCAGGATGTGGAAAATCTGTAGTCGGTTTTTCCATTATGGGCCTGATCGACGCGCCTGGTCGTATCGAAAGCGGAGAAATCCGATTCAAAGGCCTCAATTTGCTTGATCTGGATGAGCGAGATATGCGGAAAGTTCGTGGTAAAGAGATAACCATGATATTTCAGGACCCGATGACTTCTCTTAATCCTCTTTATACGATTCAGGCGCAGATGGAAGAGGTGATGAGACTCCATAGTAATATGAACGGTCAACAGAGAAAAAATCGATGCATTGAACTGCTTGATGCCGTGGGAATCTCTCAACCCGGATCAAGATTAAAAAACTATCCTCACCAGTTCTCCGGTGGCATGCGTCAGCGGGTAATTATTGCCATTGCTTTGGCATCGAATCCTAAATTGGTAATCGCAGATGAACCCACTACGGCCTTGGATGTGACCATTCAATCCCAGATTCTCAAGCTGATGAAGCGACTGGTGAAGGAACATCGTACTGCCTTGATGCTCATTACCCATGATTTGGCCGTGGTATCTGAAATGACAGACAAGATCATGGTCATGTATTGTGGTCGTGTCGTTGAAAAGGGGACTCGAAACGATATCATTAATCGCAGCCGACATCCTTATACCCTTGGGCTTCTGGGATCGATACCTAACCTGGCTGCCAGACAAAAACGGCTGAATCAGATTCCAGGAATGGTACCCAATGTCATGCACCTTCCTCCCGGGTGCGCGTTTGCACCCCGCTGTGATTATGCCCAGGAGAAATGCCGGACCCATCAGCCTGATCTCGCAGAACTGGCGCCCGGGCATGCAGCTGCCTGCTATTATCCGGTGGAGAGATAGCATATGAGTCATCTGCTGGAAGTCTGTGATCTCGCGCAGCGCTTTGATGTCAGCCCAGGTTTTTTTGACCGCTTGAAGATTGAAAACGGTCGCCTTAGGTTGAAAAAAAGTATCGTGCACGCGGTGAATGGAGTCAGTTTTCATATTGATCACGGTGAAGTACTCGGTTTAGTGGGTGAGAGTGGTTGTGGTAAATCCACCATCGCTAAGACGATTATCAAGCTGTACGATCCTGCCGGCGGCCGGATTAAGGTCAAAGGCGAGGATATAACCGAATACGATTACCAGAAGATGGTACCCGTTCGTAAAACGATCCAGGTGATCTTTCAGGACCCCTATGCCTCGCTTAACCCCAGGCTCAAAGTTATGGATATCATCACTGAGCCCATGGCTTTTATCGGTGGACCGATCAGCAAGGCCGAGCTTAGAGAAAAAGGTATGGCTCTTTTAAAACGGGTTGGGCTCGGGGAGGAACATGCCGGTCGTTATCCCCATCAATTCAGCGGGGGCCAGCGTCAGCGAATCGGTATCGCCCGGGCGTTATCTGTTGAGCCGGACCTGGTTATTGCCGATGAACCGGTTTCGGCCCTGGATGTCTCGATTCAGGCTCAAATCCTGAACCTGATGATGGACCTCAAAGAGGAGTTTGGCTTTTCCTATCTTTTTATCACCCATGACCTCTCAGTGGTTCGCCACATAAGCGACCGGATTGGGGTGATGTATCTCGGCTTTCTGGTGGAAACCGGTCCCACCGAAGAGATATTCCTGCTACCCAAGCATCCGTACACAAGAGCATTGTTATCGGCTGCTCCCAGCGTCTATGAAAAGCTGCCCATCGATCCTCTGGCAATCACTGGTGAAGTTCCCACAGCACTGGAACTGCCGGCTGGCTGCAGTTTCCAATCCCGCTGCCCCTTTGTTTTTGAGCGATGTGTTCAGGAACGGCCCCAGCTTCTCTGCCGTGAACCCGGTCGCATGGAGGCCTGTCATTTGCTGGACGCTTAATCACTATAATGGATATCACACATGGATAATAATTTGATCATTGCTCAACCGCGTCTCTGGCTGGAGGAACCCCATAACTGTACGGATGCAAAAGACGTTCTGACCATATTTTCCTCATTTTTCGATTCTCTGGTGGCGTATAACCCTAAAATGGAGTACGTCCCGGCTCTGGCTGATTCTTGGAAGGTTTCAGATGATGCTAGGACGTGGACCTTTACGCTTAGGCCAAACGTGAGGTTTCACAACGGCCACATCGTGAATGTTGAGGCCTTGGCGTATTCTTTAAATCGCATGGCCCAGCCGGATATGGGCGTCACCCTTGGAGCGCCTGGGGTCTACAACCAATATATGGCAGGGATGGAGCTGGAGATTGTTGACCGGAAAACCCTTCGTCTGACCCTGGCCGAGCCGATGGCCGATCTGTTGGACGTTCTCGTTACCGGATACATCCTTCCACCGGAAATTGTCAATCGCTTGGGTGAGCAATTTAAATACTCGCCCGTTGGAACCGGACCATTTGAATTTATAGAGTATGAAGAAGGTGTCTGTGTCCGGGCCAGGAAGAACCCACATTATTTCCAGGAGATTTCGGATATCGACACCATAGAGTGGCGGCTTGCACCAGATGCTAGTGAGCGCCTGCGCATGATCAGGGATGGCAGCGCCCATATTTGTGCCGGCCCGCCATACACTGCCAAGCTTGAAGATGACAGTTTGAACTGTGCCTATTCCCGCGGGACGACAGCCTATATCATTATTTTCAACGCCAAAACCGGGCCCCTTGAGGATCCTCGAGTAAGGTTAGCCCTGAATTTGGCAGTGGATCGCCAGGCTCTAATCGATGCAGTCCTGAACGGTGCCGGATATCCTTTGCACGGTTTTGTCAGCCCCAATCATTTCGGTTACGACGTTGATCAACCGAGCATCCCGTATGATCCAGACCGCGCCCGAGCTTTGCTGAAGCAATCCGGATATGGAGCAGGTTTGAGCCTTACCCTTGATAGCCCCATATCTCTGCCAAACGAGTCAGTACGGTTATCTCAGGCCCTGGCCGAACAGTTGATTCGAATTGGTGTGGAAATTAATATCGTTTACACCGAGGATCGGGAGTTGTATGCCAACAAGGTACGGCTCAAAGATATCCATGACATGTGTGTTTTCGATTCATCACCGTTAAGCACGTTTCGTGTGCTCAAGGAAAAGATTGATTCACGCTTCGAAGGCTCATGGTGGCAGGGATACCAAAATACCGAAGTGGAAAGACTGCTGGATATGGCTCAAGAGACTGCCGTTGATAGCCGTCGTGAACTCATTTACAAGCAATGCTATCGCCGCTTGAATGAGGATCCACCCTGGCTTTATCTCTATAATTACAGAAACATCACCTGTAGAGCAAGTCAGTTGTCAGCCTGGCAACCTCCGGCCCACGGTGTGATCGACCCGCGCTATCTGGGGTGAGAGTAGGACGTAATCGAGACCATGAATAACCCTTCTGACGAGAAAAAATAATGAACTCAGAGACATTTACTGTTGATGCCAAGCGTCTTACCTTTGAATTGGCCGAACTGGGGAAAATAGGTTTGGGCGAGGAGGGGGGATATTACAGAGAAGCTTTCTCTCAGGCCGATCTTGACGGTAGAGCCCTGGTGGAAGGATTTATGGAAGAAGCGGGGATGACGGTCACCCGCGACGCTGCTTTTAATTCTGTGGGGCGATATGACGGAAAAAAAGGGTCTCTTCCACCAATCGTGATAGGATCGCACACAGACACCGTCCCCTGCGGCGGCAATTATGACGGTGTTCTCGGCGTATTGTCCGGCATTGCCTTAGTTAGAGCTCTGCATCGAAATGGCGCCAGATTGCAGCATCCCCTTGAGGTGATCAACTATTCCGGAGAAGAAGCGGTGGCACCTGGTGGGACTTTCGGAAGTCGTGTGATGACCGGTCATTTTGATGAAGCTTTGCTTGATCAGTTGGTGTACAGCGGTGAATCCTTCAGGGAACTTTTGGAACGGGTCGGAATCAACATACAAAGCCTCAGCACCATAGAGCGCAAGAAAGGATCTGCTGCCGCATATGTGGAACTTCACATCGAGCAAGGCGGCACCCTGGATCAAGATGGTATTTCCGTTGGCGTCGTCAACGGTATTGTCGGATTCAGACGCTACCGGCTCGTGTTTCCCGGGCGGGCCAACCATGCTGGAACTACTCCGATGGATAAAAGAGATGATGCTCTGGTTAAGGCAGCCCGCTTTGTTCTTGGCGTAAAAGAAACAGCCGAAAAACATGGCATAGTGGGCACGGTTGGTACCTTGAACGTCAACCCCGGGGCGCCCAACGTGATCCCGGGGAGTGTTGAGCTCACCTTTGAATTACGGGGTCTGGATGATTCGGTTATTGATCGGTCTGAGGAAGAACTAGAGGCGCTATCAAGAGGTCTCGATGCATCATTTAAAAAATATTCCCACAAGCCGCCAATAATTTCCGATAATGTGATTGTTGCGGCCCTTGAGGAGGGCTGCCGCAGGGCGCAGCTGGATTATGTGGTGATGCCCAGCGGCGCCGGGCACGATGCCAATCTCATGGCGACCATATGTCCGGTGGCGATGCTTTTTGTGCCCAATAAAGATGGAATCAGCCATGCCAAAGAGGAATACAGCACACCAGAAGCCTGTGTGAATGGCGCCAATGCGCTGCTGCAGGGAATAATCGCGCTTGACGGAAAAATATAATTCTGCCCGCACCAGGGCTCAAAGGAGAAATACTGATGACTTTTGATCTGCTGATAAAAAACGGCACGCTCGTTTCCGGCGAGGGTGAAAAACTGATGGATATTGCCATACTTGACGGTAAGGTAGCTGCGCTTTTGACCCCCGGTCAGGATATCGCTGCCCGGGAAATTATTGATGCCGGCGGGCTGCATGTGTTTCCCGGTATTATTGACGGCCATTGCCATATGCGGGATCCGGGCAGAATGGAGCGGGAAGATTTCTGGACCGGGACGCAGGCGGCCGCAGCCGGCGGTATCACCACGGTATGCGAAATGCCCATATCCATTCCTCCCGTGCACACCGCTGAAATTCTCAAGCAGCGGGCGGAAACAGTGCAACCCCGAGCCCTCATAGATTTTGCTCTCTACGGCACCGCCGGTTTTGAAAATCTGGATGAGATCCAGGGGCTGGCTGAGGCTGGCGCCGTGGCCTTTAAAACCTATCTTCACCCGGCAGAACCTGGCCGGGAAAAGGAATTTACCGGGTTGATCTGTCCCGATTCCGGCAGTCAATACGAAGCGATGAAAGCTGTCGCCAAAACGGGACGCCGCCATTGTCTGCACTGTGAAACAAATGAGATGATCCTCATGTTCACGGAAAAAATGAAAGCCAGCGGCAGAACCGATGGTCTTGTCCACACCGAAAGCCGGCCGGCTGTTTGCGAAGACAGCTCTGTCGCCCTTTCTCTTGCCATTGGCGCGGCAGTGGATGCCTCGATGGTGGTCTGCCATATGTCAAGCGCCGGGGCCGTTCAGCTTGTTAAAGAAGCCAAGGCACGCGGGGTTGATGTGATTGCGGAGACCTGCCCCACCTATATTTTTCTATCCGATGAATACCTGACAAAGTATGGGCCATATGCGAAAAACAACCCCCCCCTGCGCTCGGAGGAAAACCGGCAGAAACTATGGGATTATATCAACGACGGCACCATAGACTACATTGCCACCGACCATTCGCCATGGAGACCTGAATCCAAGGACGGGGGCATCTTCACGGCCAATTCGGGAATCGCAAGCTTTGACATGTTCATGCCTCTGATGATCGATGCAATTAATCGTGGGGTCATCGGCTATGCCAGGGCTGCGGCCATGCTCAGCGAAAAGCCGGCGGAAGTGTTCAGGCTCAAAGAAAAGGGTCATCTGAAGCCCGGCTATGATGCAGATTTTGTGCTGCTAGATATGCGCGGCGAGTTTGTTTTCGACAAGCAGAAAAGCTACTCCAAGGCGGGTGAGACGATGCATATTTTCGACGGCATGAAACTGTCCGGCAAAATTCTTTCAACCTGGGTCAGGGGCACCAAGGTCCAGGAAAATGGCAGAACCGTCGCTCAAAGCGGTCACGGCAGGTTTCTGAAGCCCTCGTCATGATAGGTTTAATTACGCTCGGCCACTCTCCTCGTCCGGATCACGAGGAGGTCTATAAGGTGATCGCTCCGCGAGTTCCCCGCACGCTGGTTGGGGCGCTCGATGCGCTGAGCTGCGATGCTGCCCGAGACCTCGAAGACAAGCAGGGGATTTCCCCGCTGGTCTGCCTGCTCCGTGATAAAACCACGGTCGAGATTCCTCTTCCGGTACTCTTCCCTTATATCGAGCGTCAGGCGGAAATTTTGGCTGCAGCGGGGGCTCGTCTTGCTGTGGTACTGTGCTGCGGCGGCTTTCCCGTTTTCAAAGCTCCCCTCAACGTGCTTCTCCCGGGCCTGATCGTGCCCGCTCTGGTCAGAGCGACCTGTCCGCAGGGTAAGATCGGCATTATTGTGCCGAATCAGGCCCAGGAATCAGCCGCAGTCCAGCACTGGAAGGAGTCGGGGGTCGAGGTCACAGCCGCGGTTGTTTCTCCCTACGAAGGCGTTGGCTTCAGCGAGGCTGGCGAGAAATTCAGAAGCCTGCATGCAGACCTTGTGGCCATTGACTGCATGGGCTTCAAAAATGAGCACAGGCACAGGCTCAGGGAACTCTGCGGCTGCCCGGTATTATTGCCTACGACCACAGTCGCCCGGGTGGCTCTGGAAATGTACGAGGCGTCCGTTTAATCATTACGATGGAAGGTGAAACCGATGTATGACGCGGAAAGAATGAGCCGGATCCCCTTTTCGGGAATCAGGAAGGTTTTTGAAGAAGTTCATGCAAGAGAAGCCCGAGGACAGCACATCGTCAACCTGGGAATCGGCCGGCCCGATTTTGACACTCCCCGCAATATCAAGGAAGCAGCCAAGAAAGCTCTGGACGACGGGTATGTGCATTATGCTTCCAACTACGGGATCGAGGAGTTGAGAAATGCCATTGCAGATAAATTCAGGCGAGATAATGGCCTTGTTTTTGACCCCAGCGGGGAAATCATGGTCACGGTGGGAGCCAATGAAGCGGTATTCCTGACCATGGTGTCCTTTGTCAACCCCGGAGATGAGGTTTTAATTCCAGACCCCTGCTGGCCCCATTATGCACCCAGTGTCGATCTGGTTGGCGGAACCCCCGTTCCTCTTCCGGTTTATGAAGACAATGGCTTCAATCCGGTGAGCAGGGATATCTATGATAAGTGCAGTGAGAAGACGAAATTGATTGTGGTAAATTCACCCCAGAACCCAACGGGCGCGGTCTATTCAAAACAGACACTCGATGAAATTGCCGCCCTTGCAATCGAGAGGGATTTTATGGTGCTCTCGGATGAGATCTATGAGCACCTGATTTACGGGGGAGAAAAACACCACAGCATCGCCGCGTTTCCCGGAATGCGGGAAAGAACGGTGACGATCAATGGCTTTTCCAAGAGCTATGCCATGACCGGCTGGCGGTTGGGCTACGTGGGTGTGGACCGCAGCCTGATGCCTTCCATGGTAAAAGCCCATCAATATTCAACAAACTGTGTTTCGACCTTTTCCCAGTACGGCGCCGCGGAGGCTCTGCTTGGTCCCCAGACTGATCTGCACAACATGGTGCAGGAGTTCTCTCGCAGACGTGACCTGGTGGTCCGGAGCCTTTCTTCAATGAAGCACGTCACTTTTGCTGAACCGAAAGGTGCCTTTTATGTGATGGTTAATGTTTCCGGAACAGGTAAGGATACAGAACAGGTTGCTGACGAACTGTTGGACGCGGGGGTGGCTGTGGTGCCCGGTACCAAGCTGGGAATATACGGCGGCGATTTTATTCGTCTGTCCTATGCCAATTCCTATGAGAATCTGGAGCTGGCCATGAATCGGATGGCTGCATATTTCGACAGCCTGTAAATCCAGCCGGAGGAAAGCATATGGACCGCGATAAAATCAATCTGGGCCCGGACGTCAGGATTAACCCGATGGTAATCGGGCTGATTGGCTGCCAGGTCAACGGTAAGGCCAACTTTATCACTGTCGGTCAGGTCTACCGGCTGAACATGTCGCCCGCCTATATCGGGACCTCCATACACCCCACCCACTACAGCGCTGGGGGAATAGAAGAGCACAAAGCCTTCAGCGTGAACATCCCGCATTGCGGCATGGCTGCCGTAGCAGATTATTGCGGCATCGTCAGCGGCAGAAAGCATGACAAATCAAAACTGTTCGATCTGTTTTACGGGGAGCTCGGAGAGGTGGCCCCGATGATCGTGGAGTGCCCCATGTGTTTTGAATGCAGGCTTGTGGACACCCTGGAAATGCCGAGCAATACCCTGTACGTGGGGGAAGTCGTGGCAAGTTATTCGGAAAAGCGCTTCATCAGGGACGGACATCCAGATGTCCAGGCGATGGATCCCCTTTTGTATACCGCCACCGATAAAAAGTACTGGTCTGTTGGCTCGTACGTCGCCAAAGCCTATAAAGTCGGAGTCGGTTACGCAAAAAAGGACTGAACTATTCGGGGTCGACAATTAAGCATAAGGAAGAAAGATGAAGCCCGGCAGACCAAAGCTTACCATGAACAAAGCCGATAAGATGATCACCTTCATTTATTATCGAGACCTGGCTAAAGGCATTGAATTTTATGAACATGTTCTCGGTTTTTCGCTGGCTATAGATCAGGGCTGGTGCAAAATTTACCAGATTTCCGATTCGGGATACCTTGGAATTGTTGACGAGAAAAAAGGAATGCAGGACTGGCATGCAGACAAGTCGGTGCAAATCTGCATCCGGGTGCCGGAGGTGATGCCCTGGTATGAATATTGTCTGGGGCTGCAGCTGCCCAATCAGTCCGAGCTCTTCGTCAGCGCTGAGCTGAAGATCAGAGCTTTCGTGTTCGACGACCCTGAAGGCTACCAGGTCGAATTTCAGGAAGCCACGGCCAACGATCTGCTGCTCTGAAAAAACACGCAATTTTAGGGCTTTGATAAGCGGCGATTAGTGATAAATTACACTGCTGCTGGCCAGGATGTGATTTCCTTTCCATACCTGTGGGCCCAGATACTAGGTTTCGATAAGTATAAACGGGTCCGGATGAGTGCCGCCCAGTTTTGCGCTGATCACCTCAGGCGGGTAGGAAAGCAGTTCCATAAAGGCGATCGACACTTCTCTCTGGGCGCGGGCATCATAGCGATCGGATTCGATTAACCGGGACTGCTTTTTCTTCAGAGCATAATAGGCATCCCGGGTTTTCCTGTTCTTGTAATAGAGGACTCTCACTTTTCATTTTTTTCATAACAGCCATGTTGCAGGCAAATACCCAAACGGTATCAGATACGCTGAATTCTCCTTACTTCGGGGGTACTCTTTAAATGTGTATCCTTCCCTCCAGGTACTTGATTGCCCTGCCGCGCAGAAAAACACGATCACCGGACAGCTCGCAAATCAATTCGCCGCCCCGCGGCGACATCTGCCTGGCATTAAAGCGCTTCATACCGAGCCTCGATGCCCAGTAGGGGGCAAGCTGCGTATAGGCTGACCCGGTTACCGGATCCTCGAGAACGCCATATTTGGGAGCAAAGAACCGGGCCACGAAATCCCAACGATCAGATTTAGCCGTTATAATCACACCCCGTAAATCAAGTTTCATCAGCTGCCTGAAATCAGGCTCCGCCGACTCGACCTCACTTTCATGCCTGAATACCGCGATAAAGTCCATGGACCTCAGACACGCTAACGGCGGCGTGGCAAACGCCTTCATCAGTTCTACCGGGATTTCACAGGGCACGGGAGGCTGGGCTGGAAAGTCCATGATCAGCAGATCATTATCCCGGGTGACGCTCAACCGTCCTGATTTTGAAAAAAATAAAATCTGGTGCTGTGCATATCCAAGAATGGAGTACAATACATAGGCTGAAGCCAGCGTCGCATGACCACATAAGTCAACCTCGTTGACCGGGGTAAACCATCTGATTTGAAAACCGTCGCCGTCGGGCAGGAAATAGGCCGTTTCCGAGACATTGTTTTCCGCGGCAATGGCTTGCAGTAAATCATCGGGCAGCCATTCCTGCAGAGGAATTACCGCTGCCGGATTACCTTCAAACAGCCTGGAGGCAAACGCATCAATCTGATAGATGGGCAGTTCCATGTGTCTCTCCTGGAGCGAAATGAATTGGGCTGAGACTCCCCGAAGTGATCGGTCCCGGCTTACCGGTAGTTGAGCACCAGTAGTAGGCTGTATTATCTTGATTTCAGGACGCTTCCGACATCTCCGCATGGAACGTAAATGGTTCCAGATTTGTTCCGAGTCCTTCAAATATTGCACGCGCCTTTAAAAAACAGGTCCGGGCTTGTAGTGGATCGTTTTTCTCTTTGTAGTATTTTCCAAAACCTGCATACGCGCAAGCGAGTTCATTCTCAGCGCTTATTTCTTGCAGAATCTCTATGCTTGTCTCGAAATATGCTGGTGCAGAATCAATATCTGTTTGCAAAGCCAGTTCACCTAGCAGGCGCTGCGCCCAACCCAGATAAAAGAGCGTTCCACATTGTTTAAATGTCTGCACTCCCTCTTCAATCATCTGTCGTGCGTTGTTCAAATCACCAGCCAGGAGATATCCCTCGCCCAGCGTGCAGGAAATCGGGATAACGGACGGCAGCCACTTCCCGGCTTTGAATACCGGCAGGGCCTCCACCATGAGATCAATCCCCCGCTGGCACTCCCCGGCTCGACAGAGCGACCAGCCGAGCGATCTCTGGGCCCAGGCCTTGTCAGCAGGTGTCATGGCCTTTGCAGACATCATCTCACCGCATTCGATGGCCTGAGTTACCGCACCTTGGTTAACCAGCAGTGAGACGCTGCGCGTTCGATTTTGCTTTGATTGTTCTCGGTCAAGGAGGCTGAGTGCCTGGGTAAAGAAAGATTTCGCTTCTTCCATTGCACTGAGCCGGGATGCTTTCAGGTTGGCGTATTCCAGAAAATCGATCGCCTTCTGAACTTTATCACTGTGAACATAATGATACGCCAATAGTTCGTAATGCTCTTCTATTCGATCGCTATAGAGCTTCTCAATCGCAGCGCCAATCTCCTGGTGGATCTGTTTTCTTTTTTTGGCCAGCAGGCTGTTGCAGGCAACTTCCTGGGTCAGGGCATGTTTGAATACATAGGTGGAATTTGGATAGACCCCTCTTTCGTATAAAAGTTCAGAATTTTTTAAAGCAGAGAGGTGCGACAACAGTTCCTGCTCTGGGAGCAAGATGAGTTCATTGATCAGTTTGTGGCGGAATTCCCTGCCGATGACTGAACTGATCTGGAGAACGTTTTTGACATCGTCCGGGAGCGAATCCACCCGTGCCATGATAACATCCTCGATAGTCGAAGGTATGGTAACCGTCTGAATATCCTTTGCGATGCGATAAATCTCCCCCTTTTTCTCTATGATATTGAGTTCTTTAAGCGATTTAACCAGCTCTTCGATAAAGAATGGAATTCCATCTGTTTTCTCGAGAATAAATTCTTCAAGAGCGTTTTCAATTCGATCGGTGCCGAGCAGGTGCCTTGCCATGGCCAGGCTTTCTCTGTTCGAGAGCCGATTGAGGTTTACTTGGC
This sequence comes from uncultured delta proteobacterium, assembly GCA_963707715.1. Taxonomy (GTDB): domain Bacteria; phylum Desulfobacterota; class Desulfobulbia; order Desulfobulbales; family Desulfocapsaceae; genus JABDQA01. The sequence continues at coordinate 129,563 of CAVPRJ010000007.1, read as the reverse complement.
TGTGATATGACTTGCCTCCCCAGGTGTGAATATATTCTGGTCGATAGGTGAAGAGAAGCAGGACCCTGGCCCCCGATATACCTTCCAGCATATATCTCAACACGTCTTCTGAACTTTCATCGATCCAGTGCAGGTCTTCGAACACCAGAACTACTGGTCGTATTTCTGAACCGTTAATCGAAATTTGCCGGCATATCGACATGATCCGATCCTTCTTACCTTTGGGACTGATCGAAATTGTATCGCTCCTCTGGTCCTGAACAGAGAGAAGTTCGAGAATATACGGAAGTGTTGACGGCTGGCTCATATTCAGGACTTTCAGTCCTCTGGTCACCTTGGCAATGATGACGGAATCCGGGTCATCTCTGAGTATGTCGAAATTTGCTCTTAAGATGTCGATAACCGGGTGGTATGCAACTCCGCTGCTGTAAGACAGGCATCGGCCTTCAATAAACAGTACATCGGTGTTAGATAGTGCTTTTCTGAACTCGTACAAAAATCGTGATTTCCCGACCCCAGCTTCAGAAACGATGGAAAAGGCCTGTCCACGGCCGGCTTTTACTCTGGCGAAGCCGTCAAGTAATAGTTCAAGCTCCCGTTCTCTGCCGACAAATGGCGTTAGTCCTTTCTCGGTGCTCACATCAAATCGAGTCCGTCTCGACCTGGGAACAATAGGACGGTAGACAGATATTGGTTCTGAAATGCCTTTTACCTCTTTCTCGCCTTGATGTTCGAAGCGAAAGTAGCCTTCAGCCAGTTTGAAGGTGTCTTCCGACACCAGGGTGGTACCTGGAGTTGCCAGCGATTCCATCCTGGATGCCAGGTTGACCGTATTCCCTACAGCAGTGAATTCGACCTGTAAATCATTGCCTATCGTCCCTACCACCACCGGTCCCGTGTGAATGCCAATCCTCATCTGGAGGGGAGGGAGGTCGTCCCTGGTCGCTTTCAGATTCTCGTTGTATTTGGCGATTGCCCTATGAATTGAAAAAGAGGCTCGTATGGCTTTTTGGGGAGCGTCCTCAAGGGCGATTGGAGCACCAAATAAGGCCATGATTCCATCGCCGATCATTTTGTTGACGACGCCTTCATATTCGTGAACTTTGTGTATGAGTATTTCCAAAACCCGATCAACAACAGGGTAAATCTCCTCAGGATCCAGTCGTTCGGACATGGAAGTGAAGCCGGACAAATCACAGAACATCACGGTAACTTGCTTGCGCTCGCCTTCGATTCTGCCTCGCTGTGCAAGTATTTTCTCAGTGATTCCCTTGGGAAGATATTTCTGGATTCTTGCAATCTTGTCGGTATCAGAAAGAGATGCGGGAGCGGTTTGCGGGGCTTGTTGTTCGGCACTTAATTTCTGACCGCATTCGTTGCAGAATTTATGATTTGGCGGATTAGCGGAATTACACTGGGGACAGATCATGTCCAGCCTGCCGCCGCAGGAGCCGCAGAATTTCGCTTCGTTCGGATTATCAAAACCGCATTGTAAACATTTCATGGTAGTCATCCTCCTGAATGAGCCAGGGCGGAAAAGATCTACTGGATGCAGCGCTGCCAACAAACATTGATATCGTCAGCCGTAACGATCTCACCTTAATACAAATATACACGATCCAGCCTGAATATTGAATGATCGTCGTACCCATCGAAGCGTTAGGCAAATACGGCTTGGCAGAGGCAAGAACGTGAAAGCCGATGAGCCGCATCGTCATACCCCTTGCCTCGTCTGGGATTTATCTTATTATCATTGGTATGGAGCTTGTTTGCAATAATGATGCTGATGGCGGCTTAAATCATGGCGGTGGTATCGATCGGCTTGCCGCTGGTGCAGTTCTAATCCGGCAGAGCATCGAATAAAAGAGAAAATGAAAAACAAAGACCTCACCAAATCCGATAAGGGAGCCGGTGCCCTTGGGCAGCGTTCGTCTTCGCATGAGATCACTTCCTTTCTCAAGGTGGCCGGCGAATTGGCCAGCCCCCGCAGCGGGCGGCTGATCTTTGCACTCGATGCGACCATGAGCCGGCAGCCGACCTGGGACCGGGCCATGACGCACCAGGCCTCAATGTTCGATGCGGTCGGCAAGGCCGGCGGGCTGGCAGTGCAGCTCGTTTATTTCCGCGGCCTGGATGAATGCCGGGCCTCCAAGTGGGTCATCAACGCCAGAGCCCTGAGAGACCTGATGCTTGGCATTGGCTGTGTCGGCGGCCAGACCCAGATCGGCAAGGTCCTCCGGCACGCTGTCGCTGAGGCGGCCAAGGCCCAGGTAGCCGCGCTCATCTATATCGGTGATGCGATTGAAGAGCATATCGATGATCTCTGCAGCAAGGCGGGCGAACTCGGGGTGCGCGGCGTGCGCTGCTTCTTCTTTCAGGACGGACACGACGCCATTGCGGAGCGCGGGTTCCGTGAAATGGCCAGACTGAGCGGCGGCGCCTATTTTCATCTTGGACCTGATTCGGCCAAGGAACTCGCAGAACTTCTCGGCGCCGTCGCCCTCTATGCCCGGGGCGGTCTGCAGGCGCTTTCCGAGAGCACCAGCAGGCAGGCGCGTCTGTTGCTCGAGCAGCTGAAACGATGAAGCCGAACCTGCCCGGCACCGGTAACTGAATGGTATACTATATCCTTATCCTGATCGGTCTTCTCGCCGCTCTTTTTTATCTGCTGCTGACTCAGCCGGCCCAAAAAAGCGCGGCGCTGCTGGTCAATGGCGGGCCCCTGCTGCTGATCGTCATTGGGGGCCTGCTCACCCTGTTCAGGCGGGGGCTGATCGGCATGCCCCTGATCTTTATCGGCGTCACCTGGTGGAGGCGCACCCGCGCACCTCAACCGATCAAGACACAAGGCGCCAGAAAATCGACGGTCCGCTCCGCGAGTCTGGAGATGGAACTCGATCATGATACGGGCGAACTCGACGGACGGGTGCTCACCGGCCGCCTGGAGGGCGCTCTGCTCTCCACGCTGAGCGAGGCTGAGCTGCTCTCGTTTCATGCAGAGATTCAAGCCGATCCTGACGGTGTTGCACTGCTCGAATCCTATCTCCAGCGCTATCACCCCGGCTGGCAGGAGCGCACCCGGAGCTCTTATTCGGGGGGCAGCGGTGCGACCGGGTCCGGTGAGATGTCGAGACAGGAGGCTTGTGAGGTGCTCGGTGTCGCGCCCGACGCCTCCCGGGAGGAGATCCTCGAGGCCTGGCGGCGACTCATAAAACGGGTCCATCCGGACAGCGGCGGCTCGGCCTTTCTGACCAACAAGCTCAATACCGCCAGATATGTCCTGCTGGGTGAATGACGACCTGGAGCGGGGGATCTATTTAAAGTGACTCAGCGGTACCCCGAGGTGGTCAACCCAGATGTCGACGAAGACCTCGTATTCGGCAGTGCCTTTGAGTATCGGCACAACCTCGATTCCTTCTCTGCTCAGCAGTGACTTCCACGAGTCGTCTGCAGCGCTTGCCATGTCGTTCTTGGCGTGGTCCCCGGCAACCGACATAAACGGCATCAGATAGATTTTTCTGATATTATTTTTCTTGAGCAGGACCAGGATGGTGTCGAGTTCGGGATAGCCTTCGACGGTGCCGATAAAGATATTGGGGTCCTTGAGCTGAACTTGAAACATCAGGGCAGCATAGAAGGCGTTGGAGGGATGGTGGGTGCCGTGGCCCATGAGCACCACCCCTTCTTCCTTTTTCCTTTCGGCGGGTATAATAGAGAGGATCGCATCGACCGTCCGCGCCATGTCCTCCTGGGTTGCCAACAGGGGATTGCCCAGCAGGACACGTTCAAATCCGCCCATCAGACTGAAGGAACTTACCGTCCGGCGCAGGTCGTGGTATTCCGACCCAGCGATGGTGTGCAGCGACTGCACTGCAACATGGGTGAAACCCTCATCCGCCATCCTGGCCAGGGCGACTTCGGGAGAGTCGAGCATTTTACCCTGTTTGGCCAGCTTTTTGCGTATGATATGTGAGGTGTAGGCCCATCTCACGGGGATATCTGGATAGGTCGCTTTAACCGCCTCGTCGATGTTTTCAAATGAGACCTGGGCGCTCTCTTGACTGGACCCGAAGGCAACCAGCAATATCCCGACTTTCTGGTCTTCCGCTCCACCGTGACTGGCTGCAGTACCTGCTCCACTCCAGACAAAGCCCAGCAATAGTGTTGCAGCAACCAGGGAACTCAATAGTTTCATCACGCGTTCCTCATAATGAAGATCAGGTCCGAAAAAAAATCCCCGGACCATTTGATGATCCGGGGATGCCCTGTTTGTCCTCGTATCTAATACAGTAATCCTTGTCCACGGGATATACTGAGCCTCATTTCAGGCAGGTCTTCTGACTCCCGGTTCTATCTACTTACTGCGCCTTCCCGACAGGAAAAATATCAGTGGCTCAATTGCAGTGTTTGTCCCCGGTTACAGCGGCGGGCCCGTTCCGGTATTTCACCGGATTCCCTTTTCATCCACGCATGCGGAACCTGAAATTGTCGCTCAGTATAAAGCCGGTAAGCGTTCTTTGTCAATGGAAATGAACCGCTGTTCAGAAAAATTTTCTTAAAGGTAACAAGATGATACCTTGCAGTCCAAGCTATCGTGAAGCAAGCAGCCCGGCATGATGATTATAATTTCCTAAGTATTTCTTTGTTTCCCATCTCGGGGAGCAGGGTGTCACACGCGCTGGCGGTTCTGCCGTTTGCCGATATTAGGGTTGAACGGGCCAGTCAGCTCGTTTAGATTAATTGTCGATTCTTGTGGTTAAGCAATTATTATAGCGGGTTGTACCAGCACCATTTACGATCAGGCAATTCGTCGGGAGAAATATGAAAAGCAAATCGAAGACTGCGCGAATTATCGCGTCGGTTTACCTGTTTTTGGTAATCGCTTCCTTTCTCATTATGATCTTTACCGCCGCCAGCACCCCGATGGCCGGTATTTATCTGGTGCTTTTCGCCTATCCGTGGCCGATGATTCTGAACCAGCTCGCTGGATCTTTCGAGCAGAATTCAATCTGGTTCAATGGGCTGTTTCTTCTGGCCGGAGGGCTTATCAACGGCTTTGTGCTCTATGTTGTAATCAGTTTTATCATGGGGCTTTTTCGGCGGCGCTGAACTTCGCCGCTTGCCTGACTGCAGATTTATGCATGGCTGCAATCCCGGACAGGGCCTGCAAGCCGCTTTGTTGACAAAACTTTTGTGATTTGGACATGAAGACACTTATCCGGGCCGCCGTGGCCATGGTGCTGATGCTCAGCCTGGTTATCATCGTGCTGCTTTTTTCAGGGATTGCGCTTCCGGTCAATTTTCTGGATTCCCGTCTTGAGGCATTGGCCTCCCAGCTCCTGAACCGGCCCGTTACCATTCAAGGCCCGCTAAAAATCAGGCCCTCCCTTGAGCCGCGCCTTGATCTCGGCGGTCTGGTGATCGGCAATCCCCCCGGCTGGCCGCAGGATGATAAGCAATTGCTCAGTGTGGAACGGAGCCATGCCCAGATCAGTCTCCCTGATCTGTTCAAGGGCCGGGTGCGCATCCTCGATCTGGCTTTTGGCGATGCCCAGGTACATCTGGTGAAAAGGACCGATGCAAGCGCAAACTACCATTTTTCAGATATCGCCAAGCCCGGTAAAACGGGCGGCCCGGCCTCCCGCGGCCATGAGTTGAGTGGCCTCGATCGTCTCAGCCTGACAAATATCCACCTGACCTATACCGACGAGTCGACCGCCAGCAGTTATTCTTTCGTCGTCGACGAGGCTCGCGGGCAGGGCAAAGCCGATGAAAATCTTGTTCTTTCGGCGGCCGGAAAATTGTTCGAACAGCCCATGTCCCTGTCGTTTACCGGTGGCACGCTGCGGGAGCTGTTCAGCGGGGTGGGAACCTGGCCGCTGGTTGAGGGAGAGCTGAACCTGGCCGGCAGTTCCCTGGCGCTGCAGGGCGCAGTCAACTGGGCTAGGCAGGATAGAGCCGGCTATCTCTCAGTGGCTCTCAGCGGCAGCGGTCTGCCTGGGCTCGGCCAGGGGTTCAAGCGGCCGCTGCCCGATATCGGCAGCTATTCGGTTGAGGCGCGCATCTCGGTGCTGCCGGGTATGATGAAATTCACCGGGCTAAAGCTTGCCTCATCGAAGCTTGACCAGCCGCTGAGCGGGGACCTGGTTCTGGCCTTTGGTGCTCAGCGGCCGATGCTCTCAGGAAATCTGAGCATCGACGGGGTGGACCTGAGGCGTTTTGCGGGTCCAGCCCTGCAGGAAGGCTCAGAAACCCAAAAGATCCCTCAAGCAGAGCAGAAGCCGCCGGTCGAAGAGGCCGGCGGGTCAGGCGACAGCCTGCCTGCAGTTCCCTGGCAGCTGCTGCAGGCGGTCGACAGCGATATATACCTCAGGGCAAACACCATTGCCTGGGGCGACAGGCAGATTGGCGATCTGCAGGCCGTGGTCTCGATTGTCGACGGGGATCTGGTGGTGCCGGTTACCGCCACGCTTATGGATATTCCAGTAAAGGCGCAGCTCGCGGTAAACCCCAGTGGTTCGGATCCTTCTGTTGAACTGGATCTGAGCAGCCCCGGTGCGGGTCTTGACCCGCTTTTATCGGTCCTGCCCCGTGAGGTGGGCATGCGGGGCCAGCTCGGTGCCTTATCTCTGCGGGGGAAAACCAGCGGCAAAACGGTGCTTGAACTGCTGGAGCGTATTGACCTGCGTCTGCTTCTGGGGCCGGCACAACTTTTCAGGAAATCAGATCTGCTGCTGGGGACCGAAGCCCTGAATATTGAGTACAAGCACCAGCGCTCTTTTCAGCTTAGCACCCGGGGCACGCTGCTGGGCCAGCCCCTTGAGGCGCAAATGTTGATAGGCGGTCGGGCCCAATCGGATGACCGGAAAGAATCGACCGTACATCTGCAGCTCAAGGCCTGCGGTTCAGAGCTCCTGTTCGAGGCGGGACGCTCTCAGAAGCAGCAGGGCGAGGTAGATTTTAATCTGCAGGCAGGGGGCAAGGGGCTGTGCGGTCTGGCAGGACCGGTGGAGCGTTTTATCGGCCTAGAGCCGGACTACTCGATCAGCACCATGGGCATACTCAAAGAAAAAAGCCTGGAACTGGTTATCGACAGGTTTAGGCTCGATGTCATCGATCTCAACGGCCGCCTCGAGCTGCGCGTCGATGAAAAGGATAAGCCCTTTATCAGCGGCCTGATCCGCAGCGACAGCATTGATCTGCCGGTCCTGCTCGAGCACTTCAATCCAGGAGCGGCAGCGGCTGGTCATCCAGCAGAGGCGGATATGCTGGAGCAGCGAATCAGACTGCTGAAGGAAATGCTGGCCTGGCGGATATTGCCCATTCACCAGTACCTTACCACGGATGCCGAGCTGGACATCGAAGTAGGCGAACTGCTTACCGACCCGCTGCGTATAAACGATATTGAACTCAAACTGAAAGTTCAGAACGGGCGGCTCGCTCGGTCGCCCTTCAGGGCAGCTGTCGGCAAGGAGCGTTTCTCCGGCAGCGCGGCGATTGACACGGCGTCGACGACGCCTGCGGTCCACCTGGGTCTGGCAAGCGAGGATTTCAATCTTGTCGAACTGCTCGGGGAGCTGGGGTTCGAGCAAGCCCCTGATATCAGGGTAGGCCACATTGGTGCTGAGCTCGAGCTGCCTGGCCAGAATCTTCAGGAGATGCTCCTGCAGGCTCGCTACCAGCTGGAGATAAGGGAAGGCCGCTGGGTTCATCCCCGGGAGGTGATCGATGACCTGATCACGACCATTGAACACTTTTCCCTGGTCTCCGAACCGGAAAAACCGGTGGAAATCATTTTGGCAGGCGATATCAACGCCTTACCGCTGCGCATGACCATGCAGGGTGACGGCCTGTTCGGCAAAAAGACCGGGGAACCGATCAGCCTTGCTCTGGAATTTGCTCTGGCTGATGCAGATCTTGGCTTTGAAGGGAAGATCAACCGCTTAGAGGAGGAGCAGCTGGGCATGGCTTTAAGCGGCCAGCTTGCCGGCGACCGGATGAGCTCGCTCAATGAGCTGTTCGGCATCAATCTGCCGCCCTTTGGCCCGTATCGGATCGGGGCGGCGCTGACCACAGGAGAAAGCCAACTCAGTCTGCGCGATCTCGAGGTCCAGGTCGGCGATTCGCGCCTGGTTGGCGAGTTGATTGCGCTGCTGAGCGAAGATGCGCAAAAGGGCGACGGCGTTCTGGTTGACCTGCAGACCCGGCTGACTGCAGAGACGGTCCAACTGGGGGATTTCAGGCTCGACGGGTGGTCTCCAATGTCGAGCACGGTGCCGGATAGTTCCATAGACTCCAATGAGACAGATGGGCAGAACGAATCGGCCGGTAATCTCTACAGCCTTTTCTCCAGGGAACTCGGACAAAAGATCAACGGCAGCTTTGAGATTGAAGTGCAGGAGGTGTTATCCGGCAGCGATAAACTCGGCAGTGGCCGGCTGAGGGCCGCGGTGGACCGCGGACAATACCGCCTGGATAGCTTGCAACTCGATATCCCCGGTGGCTCGATCCAGCTCGATGGATCCTACCTGCCCGAGGTCGGGCAGACGAGTGCTGCATTGCGGCTGAGAGTGAAAAATTTCGATTACGGTATCCTGGCCCGAAGGGTCAAGGCCGACAGCGAACTCAAGGGTGAGGTCAACCTCGATATCGATCTGCACTCCAGCGCGCCTGATGCGGTTCGCCTGAGTGAAAAGCTGAACGGCCGGTTTCGCTTCGGCATCAGGCCTGTGCAGTACCAGGCAGGCGTTATCGATCTCTGGGCCGTCAACATTCTTACCGCCGCCCTGCCGGCTCTGCTGAGCGGCAACAGGTCTGAAGTCAACTGTCTGGCCGCTGATTTTACCGTGGAACAGGGCCTGATGGATCCTCAAGTTTTTCTGCTCGATACGAGCCGCATGCGGGTCAAGGGCAAAGGAACGGTGGATTTGAAGACCCAAACCATAGATTTTTATCTGAAACCGACGCCCAAGTCCGCCTCCTTCTTCAGCCTGGCTACCCCGCTTGCTGTTTCCGGCTCGATATTCAAGCCGGATATCTCGGCTGCCTCCGGGGCGATTTTGAAAACAGTGTTCCGTCAGGTGGCCAGTGTGGTCACCGTCCCCTTGCAGTGGCTGTTTACCGAAAACCTCGAGGCCAGCGGTGAACAGGCCTGTTCAGCGGCGATGCAATGGGTGCTGGCAGATGACGCCCAATAACCGGCTGCAGGATCAGGATTATATTTCTCAGGTCAAATTTATCCAAGTATTGTAAAATCAACATTTTTAGACAGAGCGCCGATACACTGAGGACAATCGAGCAGCCAGTGGCGGCAAAATGCATGAAAAAGGAGGAAGCAATGAAGAAAAGTCAGGTGATATTCAGCCAGTACAGCCCATTAATGGCGGTGGATACGGAACTTGTCGGTGGTGACGGCAAGACGATCAAAACCCCGCGGGTCAATTCGTTGTGCCGCTGCGGTGAATCGAAATTCAAACCGCACTGCGACGGCAGTCATGCCCAGGTCGGATTTGTCGGCGAACGGGAAGACTCGGACAAGCCGCCGCTGGAATACTACGAAGGCAAAGAGATAACCATCGTCTACGACCGCTATCTCTGCATGGGGGCAGGTTATTGCGGGGAACTTGAAGCGGTGTTCGGTACCCATGACGCGCCGAAATACGAGCCCGATGCGGCATCGGTGGAGGAGATTGTCGAGACTATCAGAAAATGCCCCTCCGGTGCATTGAGTTATATTATCAACGGTGAGCATGTCACCAATTTTTTCGAGCAGACCCGAATGGTCGTGGAGCAGGACGGACCGCTGCACTGCCAGGGGGACATCACCCTGATCGACGACCTCGAATCGGACAAACTGCTGCCCAAAGCCGATCACTACAGCCTGTGCCGCTGCGGCGGCTCAAAGAAAAAACCGCTGTGTGACGGCTCTCATCTGGACAACGGATTCAAGGGCTGATCCCAAAGCTTTTGTCCGCTCCAATATCCGGCTGAATCAGGCCGGCCCCTAGCCTTTTCGTCCTGCCCCCCTGGCACAGCCAGCGGGGCAGGACGCTTACCGGGGCAGTTTCCTCGAGACGATGGGGAACAGTGCTGTTTACCTCATCGCTGCCCAAATATTCCAGCCGCCGCTGCAGCCCGATTGAATATGCTCCAGAAATGCCTAATGTGGTACTTGAACAGTGCCATGAATGATTGAATATAAATGGCATCGCCTTAACGTGATGAACGGTAGTAAAAGGGCATGGTGAACTATGGTTAGAAGATCCTTCCTCAACAGGTTGGTGCTGGGTTTGCAGGCCGCCCTGGCCTGGAACCTGCTGGCCGCCTGCAGCCTCCCGAAGGGCAGCGGCGGTGCGGGTGGGCAGTCCTCAGAGCTGCACTACCGTCCGCTCAATGGCCGGAGCCTGGTTGAGCTGGCGGCCAGCAGACAGCACCACGGCGAGGGCAGATTCATCAGTCCGTTCAGCAGTCTCGAGCGGCGCAATTTCCTGCGCGTCCTGCAGTGGAAATTGTTTGCCAAGAATGAATTTCGCAGCTCCTATGACCAGGAGATGGTCCGGCCGGTCAATGTTGGCTGGCAGGAAATAGCGGACACCCACGGCCTGTCAGTCACCCTGATCAAGCACGCGGGACTGTTGATCAAAGATGTCGATGAATACCTGCTGATCGATCCGGTATTCGATAAGATATTCTGGTTTATCGAAGATTTTACCCCGCTGGCGAGCGACTTGGCTGGTATGCCGCGGCCGGATCATCTGTTGATTACCCACGGCCATTATGATCATATCAATACCGATTCCCTGGCCCGCCTGCCCAAAGAAACGCATACCCTGCTGCCGCTTGGCTATGATGATATCTTCGACGGTCTGGGGATGAGCAACCGCCAGCATCTCGACTGGTTTTCAACCTATCGCGGCAAGGGCAGGGAAATCACCTTTCTGCCCTGCAACCACTGGACCATGCGCAATCCGATCACCGGGCCCAATACCGGCTTGTGGGGTTCATATCTGATTAAGACCAAAGCTGGAGCCACCATCTACGTCTCGGGTGACACGGCCTATTTCGACGGGTTCGAAGAATTGGGCAGGCTCTACGATATCGATCTGGCCATTTTCAATCTGGGGGCTTATGAGCCGCGCTGGTTCATGGCGCCGAGCCACACCAATCCGGAAGAAACCTACCGGGCCTTCCGCGAACTCGGGGCCAGCCACCTGATGCTGGTTCACTGGGGAACGTTTCGACTGGGCGATGAGCCGGTACACTTTCCGCCCATGGAGATGAAGCGGGTCATGCAGCGGAACAAGGCCGAGGACCAGTTGCTCGAAGCGGTTCACGGCCAGATCATCTCCTATGGCTGAGGCCAGATAGATTGTCTTGCTGGGCCGGCCATTCCCATTGCCTTACGTTCTGCGCTCGGCAGAAGAATGAATTTATAAAGAATTGCTCGTCCTGCCCGATGATTATCGGTTAGACTGGCAGGACAGGGTAGAAATGACGTCTGTCAAGCAAGGGGCAGTTATCGGTACGGTTTGGTATGAAAATAGCGGTTTTAGCTGATATCCATGCAAATCTGGAGGCCTTAGAGGCGGTGCTGGCCGATCTCGAGGGCAGGGCTGTTGATAAGGTGGTCAGTCTGGGCGATCTGATCGGCTATGGTCCCGATCCGGAAGCCGTGGTGGCGCGGATCATGGAACTGGGTGCTGTTGCTCTTCTGGGCAACCATGAAGCTGCCTTGATTTCGCAGCGGGACCGGAACTGGCTCAATTTTCAGGCCAAGGACAACAATATCGCCACCGAGGCGCTGCTTTCCGCGGCCGGCCTTAAATACTGCCGCTCACTGCCGCGCTCGGCGGTTATCGAAGGGGCGCTCTTCGTGCACGGCTATCCGCCCGATTCGGTGCTCAAATATCTGTTTATGCAGAGTGAAGATGATATTTTCAAGATGCTCGCGCAGCAGCCGGAAAGGCGTATCTTCGTTGGCCACACCCATGATTTGAAACTGATTACCGTTAGCGGGGATCAGATCGCCTGGGAAAGTTTGCCCGAAGGTTGCCTGCAGTTGCAGGCAGAGCGCAGGTATCTGGTCAATGCTGGCAGCGTCGGCCAGCCGCGGGACGGCACCAGCAAAGCAAAATATGTGATCTGGGACAGCACGGAAGATACCCTCGAGGTGCGGGCCATTGCCTACCCGGCCTCGCTGACCGCCGAGAAAATCATTGCCCGGGGTTTTCCGCAGGCCTACGGGACGCGGCTCCTCTAGAAGGGGCTATTGCTGCGCAGCTGAATTCATGCACCGCTTGGCGCCATCTCCGGTGATGATCGCTAGCGCTTAAAACCAGACATTGAGCTTCGATGACCTACGTTGGAAGATATGAGATTTGCGGGCGTCTTGGGCGGGGCGGGATGAGCACCGTCTACAAGGCACGTGCGCCGGTTACCGGGAGGATCGTCGCCCTGAAGATACTCAAACCGCGGGACGATATCTTCGAGGATCTGGTCGGTCGGGAGAAACTCCGGGAGATTTTTCTGGAAGAGGCAAAGATCATGGGCAAGCTCAGTCACGATCATATCGCCAAGGTGATCGACTGCGAGCTGCATGAGGAGGTGCCTTTTATCGTGCTGGAGTATTTCTCACACTCGATCGGTGATTTCATCGGCGAAGCCTACCGGGTCGAGCAGCAGACCCGGATGATCAGTGTGCCGCGGACCTTCATGTATGTGACCCAGGCCCTCAAAGGACTGGAGCGGCTGCATTTTGCCGGCATCGTGCATCGCGACATCAAGCCCTACAATATGATGATTACCAACGACGACCGGGTAAAGCTGATCGATTTCGGCCTGTCGCGGGTGCATGGTGAAGAGTCCCAGGCGATTCCCGGGATGCAGGTCGGTTCACCCTACTACGCTGCTCCGGAACAGGAAGTTGCCCCGGAGCAGGTGGATGGCAGGGCGGATTTGTTCAGCCTCGGCATCCTGATGTATCGCATGCTTACCGGCAGGCTGGTGGATCCAAAGCGGCAACAACTCGGCCCGGCAAGCCAGCAGAATGGTGATCTGAACGGCCAGTGGGATGACTTTCTTTTCAAAACGCTGGAAAAGAACCCTGATGACCGGTTCAGCAGCGCCCTGGAGATGCGGATAACGCTTGCCCAGGTCTACCGGGACTGGCAGGCCCAGTCGGAGACCAGTTGCGAACTGTATCAGCCGGTCGAGCCGGTCCGGCTGGACACGGGCACTCGCCTGAGAACGCAGCCTGTGCGGCTCATGTATAAGGATATCAGAGAGGTGTTGGGGCTTGATGAGCTGTTCAGGCCGCTGTCTTTTAACCAGCATCAGCTTGACGTTATCAATCCTCTGCTGCTTTATGACCCGGCCACTGGGCTCTACTGGCAGCGCTGCGGATCGGGGTTTGCGCTGGACTGGCAGCAGGCCCAGGCCTATATTGATTATCTGAACCGGGAGCGCTTCCAGAGCCGCTCGGTTTGGCGACTGCCGACCACCGAGGAGCTGGTTTCGATATTGCGTTCTCCGACGGTGATGCGGGATTTCTGTATCGACCCCAACTTCGAACCGACGCTGCACTGGCTCTGGTCAGCCGATCACAGCACCAGGAAGCAGGCCTGGATGGCCGATATCGTCGAAAGCTATATCGGTCGTCAGGATAGGGACGGCACTGCGATGGTCTGTGCGGTGGCTTCCGAAGCGGGGTGAATGGCGGGGCCTGAAGAAGATAACCGGGCAGTGAGAGTACGTCCTCACCACCCGGAAGGGAGGGGTAGTTCTTGAGCCGGATTTATGACAATGTCGCATTTGTGACATATGCTCATAATTTGATTATATTTGTAACTCTGAAGCTGATCGCGTGTCAACAAAAAAAAACAGTGACAATTGGAAAATACCGGATTCATTATTAAAGTGGAAGATCGAAGGAGGCCATCATTGAACTATAAAATCGCATTGATTCCGGGGGACGGCATCGGCCGGGAGGTGATCCCCGAGGGTGTCCGGGTGCTCGAAGCATTGTCCTCGGCCTATGATTTTGGACTGAGCTTGACCGAGTTTGATTTTTCCTGCGCCTACTATCTCGAGCATGGCACGATGATGCCCGAAGACGGCATAGAACAGCTCACCCCTTTCGACGCGATCCTGCTCGGCGCCGTCGGGGATCCGGCCGTGGCCGACCATGTCTCGCTCTGGGGGCTGCTGCTGCCGATTCGGCGGCAGTTCGACCAGTATGTGAATCTGCGCCCGGTCAGACTGCTTGAGGGGATCACCTCGCCGCTGGCCGGCAGAACCGCTGCAGATATCGATTTTATGGTGGTTCGAGAAAATACTGAAGGTGAATATTCTGATATAGGCGGGCGGCTCTTTGCCGGCAGCGAGCGGGAGTGTGTGGTGCAGCAGTCGGTATTTACCCGCACCGGGGTCGACCGGGTGATCCGCTACGCCTGTGAACTGGCCATGCAGCGGCCGCCCAGACATCTGACTTCAGCGACCAAATCCAATGGCATCCGCTTTACCATGCCTTACTGGGACGAACGCTTTGAGGAGATCGGCGGCGGCTATCCCGAGCTGCGGCGCGACCAATATCATATCGATATCCTGACTGCGAATTTCGTGCAGCACCCGGACTGGTTCGACGTGGTGGTCGGCTCGAATCTGTTCGGCGATATCCTTTCCGATCTGGGTCCGGCCATCGCCGGCGGCATCGGCATCGCCCCCTCGGCGAATATCAACGTCGAACGCACCTTTCCCTCGATGTTCGAGCCGGTGCACGGCTCGGCCCCGGATATTGCCGGACAGGGTATTGCCAACCCGATTGCCACGCTCTGGTCGGTGCAGATGATGCTCGATTTTCTCGGTCAGAAGCAAGCCGGCGAGGCGTTGATGCAGGCGGTGGAACGGGTCACTGGAAGAGGGATGTGCACCCCCGATCTGGGTGGGGATCAGAGCACTGCTTCCTTTACCGATCAGGTGCTGGCTGAGCTGGGTTGAAGGATACAACGGAAACGGCCGCGCCTATAGATTCCAGCGGCCGCTGCATAACAAACATCTGGAGGAACAATAGCCATGAAATACCTGCACACGATGATCCGGGTCAGGGACCTGGAGGCGTCCATTGATTTTTTCACCAATAAACTCGGCCTAGTCGAGACCAGGCGCAAAGAAGTTGAAGCCGGCCGCTTCACCCTGGTATTTTTTGCGACCGCGCCGGGCGAGCCGGAAATTGAGCTGACCTATAATTGGGACCAGCAGGAACCCTACAGCGAAGGCAGAAATTTCGGTCACCTGGCCTACAGCGTGGGAAATATCTATGACTACTGTCAGATGCTGATGGACAAGGGGGTTACCATTGCCCGCCCGCCGCGGGACGGCTATATGGCCTTTATCCGCACGCCAGACAATATTTCCATCGAATTACTGCAGCAGGGCGACCGACTGCCCGAGCAGGAGCCCTGGGTTTCGATGGAGAACAAAGGCGTCTGGTAGCCAGCCTGGAACTGGGTTTGGGGCACCGTAGCCGGCGGGCTTCAGGCTATGATCGACAGGGTTGCCAGCGAGGCGACGGTTGAGTAGATTATCGCCAGACCGATACTCTCCGAGCGCACCTTGTACTGCAGTGCCAGGACGAACGGCATTGCTCCGCAGGGACCGGCGGCGGTCAGAATAACCGAATCGCGCCAGAGCTGACTGAGATCGGCGACGCCCGAGAGCAGCAGCCACACCAGTGCGGGATGGAGTATTATCTTGCTGGTGGTCGCCATCAGTGCCGGCGCGTCCAGGCGGACCAGTTTTGCCTCGGCCAGAATGATTCCCAGAGAAAAGAGCGCCGCTGGAGCGACCGCACTGCCGGCAAAGGAAGTAAATGTCCGAATGCCCGGGTGCAGCGCAATACCCGAGATATTGACCAGAAGCCCCAGAAAGATAGCTATCAGTACCGGATTTCTTAGAAATGACTGGGCCACGCGCAGCAGGGACTCACCGCGATGTGCGGCGATTTCGAGCCCTGCGATCACCGCTCCGAAGACGAAGACCGTATCGATGAAGATGATCGCGGTGATGGGCACCGTGACCTGCTCACCATAAAGAATCCTGGCGATGGGCAGGATAAAGAGCACATGGTTGACGAAACAGGAGGCCATGCCGAGCAAGATCGCTTCCCCTTTATCGCACTTGAGCACAAAACGGGCCACCAGTGAGGCTGCGAGAAAAATAAGCGCCTCGCCAAGAAAATAGCGCAGTACCACCGGAAACTGCACCTCTTCGAGCGGCGCCCAGGCCACCAGGGAAAAGACCAGGGCCGGCAGCACCACGAAAAATACGAATCTGTTGATGGCCTGGGCCGCGGAAATATCAAACAGACCGCCTTTCGCCATGATGATGCCTAACAGCATGATGGCGAAGACCGGGAAAACCGGGTTGAGAAATGTTTCGATGATTGCGGCCACAATGATTTACCCGCTTCCTTGTTAACGACACCGCCGCAAAGGGCGGCACCGCCAGCCCGCGTTGGCCGCGTCAATCGTTTAAAACCCGCTACCTTGGTTGTTTCGGATTGTTGGCGCAACGGCTGTTAATCATTATCGGTAAAGAAATACGCTCACTAATGAAGAACAGTGGAGACCGGAGGTCAAGGGAAAAAATGCATGCTCCGCAGGCTGGGGGAGGGCATAAAAAATGGGTGATGCAGTTTGCGGTCTACATCACCCACACGGGAGTACATCGTATGAAGCAACAATGCACTACAATGTGATAGTAAGCATGAAACACCCGGGGTCAAGCGGAAATATTTCGTTGCAGCGCGGGTCAAATAAAAAAAATATTATATAATGATTTTAGTTTTTTAGCTAAAAAAACATGGATCCTTGCACCAGTCTGTTCCACTTCGGTAAGCAATTTGTCAAGGAGTGACTGTATATTTACAAGATCAATCAACGATAAGGGGGATATTGTGGATTGGGTGACCAAATTGACTGTTTTGCAGCACTGGCACGTCCAGAGCGAGCTGCGTCAGCGGACGATGGTTAAAGATTATCTTATCACGCATCCGGGGATCAGTACCAGTGACGACTGGCTGGCCTATCTTGCCTCGACCTTCGGGATAGGCAGAATGCAGCCCGGTTATCTCGACCTGGAAAAGCTGGTGCATTGATGCTGCTGGGCTTTTACTGGAGGCGGGCGCTGGTCTGGTGTGCTCCGGCCCTGCTGGCCGTCCTTCTATTTCTGCCTCAGAGCTGTACGCGCCAGGCCTGGTTCGAGGGCTTCAAAGAAGGTGAGCGCCAGAGATGTCATTCTCAGGTAAGCCAGGATGAAATAGAACGCTGCCTGGACCGCGTGGAAAAAATGCACTTTGAGCAATACCAGAAATCGAGGGAAAACAGAAAAACTGATTTAGGCTCTCGAGGGGTGACAGACAGATTTCATTCCTTTTCAATACCTTCCAGTAATTTTCATTAATTTTCAGGCTGTTAAATAGTTTTTCCATAATGCTGATGAGGCTTCAGCGCCTCCGAAGCAATCCGCTGCTCAGCGTGTGCCGGGCAGGCAGAGCTGAAGCCAAAGCCCGAAATTTCGAGGATTCGCTGGTAAACTGCTGGTCTGTTCGTTGAGCTGTGCTTATAGTCGTAGGAATTTGAGGTTTTGAGATCTTACTATCAAACTTGATCGAAAATGTCTGATACCGACATGGCCGAATCGATGGAGCCGCTATGAAAAAGCAGTTACTCGTTGCATTGTTTCTGGTCCTGGCATTGCTGATGGTAATTCTTCCCTGGTCTGCTTTTGCCGATGCGACCGCTGATGCCGGCCCGGCCAAACAGGCGGATGCAGCCGCTGCTGCTGAAACCGGCGCCGCTTCCAAAGCGGGCAGCCTGACCATCAAGGGCATCGAGGGAGAAATCGAGCTTGAAGTTTTTAAAGGTGCTTTTCTCAGGCAGTGGCTGCATATGCTCGACTCAGATACGGTCGATGAAAGCAGCCAGTCAGGTGTGCTTGCCTATGCCTCGCGGGTACCTGAGGACCTCGCCCGCATCCTTGCAGCGACCGGTGAAGGCCCTGAAAGTCCCGGTTTTCCGGGGGTGTTGTGGCGTTCGCTGCTCGCCCTTGTGCTGGGCTTCTGCGTGTTTATCCTGACCAGAAAAGTTGCCAGGAGCCGCTTTGCCCATGTCGGTGAAGCGGCTCCCGCCGAACCAGACGGATTTGCGCTTCTCGGGTTGGGAGTGCTGCGCAGCCTGCCGTCGCTGATTGGCCTGCTCTTGTTCGGGGTGGCGGCCACCCTGATTTTTCTCGGCCTGGCGGGAGATATCGAGGTGAAGGGCAGGGTGTTCTTTCAGGCGCTGCTGGGAACCGTGCTGGTTTTTCTGCTCTGCTCGATCATCGGCCGAATCATTTTTTCACCCGGCAATGCGAGCCTGCGGCCGGTGAAGATTGCCGATTCCCTGGTCAAACCGCTCTACCGGGCCTTTTTTATCTCATCCGGGGTATTGATTTCGGGGTTGTTGATCGTCTATCTGGTCGAAGAACTGGGAGCTCGCCCACAGACCGTGACCTGGGTTGTGATGGTACTCGGCTCGGTGGTTATTGCCATCTATGTTTACCTGGTTCTCTACCTGAAAAGGCCGCTGGCCGATGCCCTGCTGGCGCAGCTTGAAAAGAGCGAGGGAGGCTGGTTCAGAAAACAGTTGGCCGCGCGCTGGTATGCGGCGGCGCTTGCCTACTTGTTTCTTGTCTGGCTGATCTGGCTCGGTCAGCAGCTCACCGGTACGGCCACCCAAAACGGCGTCTTTATTGTCAGCATGCTGATTATACCTATCTATCTGCTCCTGAGCTACAGCGGCAGAGCCGTGATCCAGGCCGTGGTCAGTTCGCTGCAGCTCGGCCGTATCGAAGCGGGTGAACAGGGCGAGCTCAGTGAAGAAGAAAAATTAGAGCTCGAAGAGCAAAAAAGAGGTGCGATTACCGCGCGAACCCATGCGGTATTCAGGCTGATTCTCCTTGGTGTACTGGCTGTCTGGCTGCTCTCCTTCTGGGGGGTTAACATACCCTTTGCCGCGGCCGCTGTTGGAGCGTTGTTCCAATCGCTGGTCACCCTGGCCCTGGCCCTGCTCTGCTGGCGCTTTGCGAGCAGCTACATCGAGAGAAAACTCGAAGAGGGACGCATCGAGATCGAGGCCGCCGAAGAAGATGAGGATGACGAGTTTGGCGGCGCGGTGCAGCGCGGCCGCAGCCATACCCTACTGCCCATGGTCCGCAAAGCCATCGGGACAGTGCTGGTGGTGATGGTGCTGCTGATTATCATTTCCTCGCTGGGGGTCAATATCGCCCCATTGCTGGCCGGTGCCGGCGTGATCGGCCTGGCGGTCGGTTTCGGCGCTCAGAAGCTTGTCTCTGACGTGCTGTCCGGATTTTTCTTTCTGCTCGACGATGCCTTCCGGGTCGGTGAGTATATCCAGACCGGCTCGATCCGGGGCACGGTGGAGTCGATAACCCTGAGAAACGTGATGCTGCGTCATCACCTGGGCATGCTGCAGGTCGTGCCGCACAGCGATCTGGGGGCCGTCACCAACTACATGCGCGGCGGCATTGTAATCAAGTTCCCGCTGGAATTTCCCTACGACACCGACATCGATCAAGTCAGAAAGATCATCAAGAAAGTCGGCATCGCGATGCTTGAGGACGAAGAACTCGCCGATGACTTTATTGCGCCGTTAAAATCCCAGGGCGTGCACGAGATAACCAATTCGGTAATGGTCATCCGGGTCAAGTTCACCGCCAAGCCGGGCAAGCAGTTCGTGATCAAGCGCGAGGCCTTTCGCCGGATCACCGAGGCGCTTGCTGCCAAGGGCATCTTTTATGCCCACCGCAAGGTGATCGTCGATTTTCCCGAGCATGCAAAGATTGACACCGTAAGCCCCGAAGACCGGATGAAAGCCCTGGAAGCCGGCGCGGCCGCAGCAATAACTGAAGCAGACAGCAAGGCCGAACAGAAGCCGAAAGAATAATTATCTGAACAGAGGAGATAAAAAAATGAAATATGCATTGCTGCGACTCGGGGCTCTGCTGCGGCGTATCGGCCGGCCGTCAGCTCTAGCCATGGGTTTGGTATGCATCGTCTGCGCGGCGACAATCGCCCAGGCAGCCGATCCGCTGCCGTCCTGGAACGAGGGCTCTGCCAAACAGGATATTATTGACTTTGTTGCCGCTGTGACCACACCGGGCTCGCCCGACTATGTCCCCCAGCCCGAGCGTATCGCCACTTTTGACAACGACGGCACCCTCTGGTCCGAGCAGCCCCTCTACTTCCAGCTCTTTTTCGCCATCGACCGGATCCGGGCACTTGCCTCCGACCACCCGGAGTGGCAGACCCAGGAGCCCTTTGCCTCACTGCTCAAAGGTGATGTCGAAGCTCTGTTGGCCGGCGGCAAGGAAGCGTTGTTCGCGGTGCTGATGACAAGTCATGCCGGGATGAGTACTGAAGAATTCGAAGTGCTGGTTGGAGAATGGATCGGCAGCGCCCGTCACCCAAAAACAAAGCAGCCCTTTACCCAGATGGTTTTTCAGCCGATGCTGGAGCTGCTCGATTATCTCCGTGAGCATGGATTCAAGACCTTCATTGTCTCAGGAGGCGGCATAGAGTTTATGCGGCCCTGGACCGAGGCGGTCTATGGCATTCCGCCAGAGCAGGTGGTTGGTTCGAGCATCAAGACGGAATTTGTTATGCGGGCTGGAAAGCCGGTTCTGGCTCGGTTGCCGGAACTCAATTTTTTCAACGACAAGCAGAATAAACCGGTGGGCATCAATCTGCATATCGGCCGACGTCCCATTGCCGCCTTCGGCAACTCCGACGGCGATCTGCAGATGCTGCAGTGGACAGCCAGCGGGCCGGGGCGGTCGCTGGCGCTCTATGTTCACCATACCGACGCAGAACGAGAATGGGCCTATGACCGGGACTCCCATATCGGCGGCCTGGACAAAGGCCTCGATGAAGCTCGTGCAAAAGGTTGGACGGTGGTCGATATGAAGCGGGATTGGAAGGTGATCTATCCGTTTGAGCTGAAATAGTTCAGATTCTGACTCATCCATTCGAAACATATCCAGGCGAAGAAGGCTGAGACCTTTTTCGCCTGGCGTGTTTTATAATGCCGGAACTTTTTCTGTAACGTGCCGTTCTTCAGCCCACACCTGCTCCGTTAATCTTTGCTTAAAGCCTTATCTGATTTGTCCTGCGGAGACAAGAACCGTTTGACCAGGGGCAACAGTGAAATGGTGGGTGCAAAAATCGGTAGACAGATTATATTGTGTATATGAACAATAAAAACAATATTCATGACACCCATCTGACCAATGTCATTTTGCAGTCCATCTCAGATGGCGTTTTCACCGTCGATCATCACTGGCGCATTACCTCGTTCAACCGGGCGGCCGAGGAGATCACCGGGATTTGTGCCGATGATGCACTGGGGCGCTATTGCTGGGAAGTGTTTCGCTCCAATATGTGCGAGGGGGACTGCGCCCTGAAGAGAACCATGAATGAAGGCAAATCCTTCGTCAGCTCATCCACTACCATTGTCAACAGCGCCAAGAAACTGGTGCCGATCTCTGTTTCTACTTCATTGTTGATCGACGAGCAGGACAATGTCCTGGGCGGGGTCGAAATCTTTCGGGATCACAGTCTGGTCGAGGAGCTGCGGCGCGATCTGAGCGGCTATATCGAGATCGACGAGATGATTACCCGGTCCAAACAGATGCAGGACATCTTCGAGATCCTCGAGCAGGTTGCCCGCAGCGACAGTTCAGTGCTGATTACCGGTGAAACCGGCACCGGCAAGGAGCTGATGGCCCGCGCGATACACAACTACTCGGACAGAAGCGAGCAGCCCTTTATCCCGATCAACTGCGGTGCGCTGCCGGACAGCCTGCTCGAGTCCGAACTGTTCGGCTACAAGGCCGGCGCCTTTACCGATGCCCGCTCCGACAGAATCGGCCTGTTCGGTGCGGCCGACAGGGGGACGATTCTGCTCGATGAAATCGGCGACACCAGCCCGGCTTTCCAGGTAAAGCTCCTGCGGGTCCTGGAAGAAGGCTGTTACAGCCCGCTGGGCAGCACCAGGGCGGTGAAAACCAATGCAAGAATCATTGCCGCCACCAACCGTGATCTGCAGGATATGGTGCAGCGCCAGGCCTTTCGCCGTGACCTGTACTACCGGATCAATATAATCAGCGTCGAGCTGCCGCCCCTCAGGCAGCGACGTGAAGACATCGAACTGCTGGCCGAAAAATTCATTGCCAAAATGAACCGCCGCAAGGCCCGGATGATCCGCGGCTTTTCCCCTGAAGCACTGCAGGTGCTGCAATCCCATGAGTACCCGGGCAATGTCCGGGAGCTGGAAAATATCATCGAACACGCCTTCGTGCTCTGCCGTGGCGAGCGTATCGAGTCAAACCACCTGCCGGCATATCTGAGTCACCGGGTTGAAGCCATCAAGTCTTCAGGCAGCATCAAAACGGTACTGGCGGAAAGTGAACGCGATACGATCCTGCAGGCCCTCGAGCATACCCGATATAACCGGGCGGCAGCGGCCAAATATCTGGGCATGCACAAGAGCACCCTGTTTCGCAAACTGAAAAAACTCAATATTTCCCTTCCGGCCCGCGACGGGCGAACCATCGGCTGAATTTCCAGGCAGGCGCAGGGTCGCAGCAACGCGACCCTGCGCCCCTGCGAGGGTTGCGTTCCTGCAACTCTTGGGGCGCGGCATTTCTTTATTCAATTTTTTTAGTGCAGTTCAAGTAACTGGAATAAATAAATTTTTATTTATTTATGGACATATGTTTAAAACAGGAACGGTCCATGCATTACTTATGGATAATCGAGGCTGACGAAGATAAGGAGGGCTGATGAAAGTAGCCATGACCGTTTGGGGAAATCGGATCTCCCCGGTTTTTGACTCTGCCCAGACCATACTCCTGGCAGAGATCAAGAATAAAAGCATCGTCAACCAGCAGCGTGAATTCCTGCCGCGTCTGGTGGCCTGGCAGCTCGCCCGGATGCTGGTGGAGCGCGGCATCGATACCCTGATATGCGGGGCGATCTCCGATCAGCCGGCGCAGATAATCAAGCAGGCCGATGTCTGTCTGCTTTCATTTGTGAGTGGCAATGCGGAGCAGTTTCTGGAGGCTTATGCAGCGGACAGGTCGATTGAATCCTTCAAAATGCCTGGCCGATTCGATGACCTGCAATACCTTGATGTCAGAGATAAATCATGAAAAAAATCTATGTCGTACTGATCAGCAAAGACCCTGGATATTTTTCCGAACTCAGTACTGCCCTGGCCAATGATGCCCAGATGTCGGTCAGCTGCCTCGGCTCTGCCGGGCAGGTATATCAGGCTGCGGAGAAAGGGCAGGTGGACGTCCTGGTGGCCGCCGAGGAAGTCAGGCAGAGCAGCGGCCTGCAGCTCATTCGTGAGCTGGTGAGGCGCCATCCGTTTATCAATTGCGCGCTGGTCTCCCCCCTCAACCCCCAGGAATTTCATGAGGCCACCGAGGGACTCGGTATTTTCATGCAGCTCCCGCCCGCGCCCGATGGAGCACAGGCGGCAAAGATACGAGAACACCTGGCCGCCATCAGCTAATCCGCCAAGCCATGCAATAACGCGCCGATGTCAAGCGCCTTTTAGAGGACAGGAAGACATGATTATCAGTGTAGCGAGCGGTAAAGGTGGAACCGGCAAGACCACCGTCTCCGTCAATCTGGCCGTCAGCCTGAAGCGGCCCTTGAAACTTCTCGACTGCGATGTCGAGGAACCCAATATACATCTTTTTTTAAAACCTGATTTGCTGGTTTCCCATCAGGTAAGCACGTTTATTCCATCGATCGACGAGAAGGCCTGCAGCGGCTGCGGTAAATGCGCCGAGATCTGCCAGTTCAACGCGCTGACGGTGATCGGCAAGAAAGTCCTCGTCTTTCCTGAACTGTGTCACAGCTGCGAGGGCTGCCTGGCGGTCTGCCCCGAGGCTGCGGTCGGGCGGGGATCCCGGGAACTTGGGGTCATAGAGACCGGCGTCTGCGACGACATCGTCTTCTCCCACGGCCGTCTGCGGGTCGGCGAGGCCATGAGTCCCCCGTTGATAGACCGGGTCCGGGCCCAGGCGCAGCCGGACGAACTGGTCATTATCGATGCTCCTCCGGGCACATCCTGTCCGGCCATAAGCGCCATGAAACACAGTGATTTCGTGCTGTTGGTGACCGAGCCGACGCCCTTTGGGCTGCATGATCTGATTCTGACCGTCGAGGCGGTCAAGCAGCTGGGCCTGCGCTGCGGACTGGTCATCAACCGTTCGGACATCGGCGATGATAAGGTGCAGCGCTATGCCCGGCGTGAATCGATCCCGATTCTGCTGGAGATTCCCTTTGACCGGGAGATTGCCGAAGGCTATTCCCGGGGCCTGATCCTGGTTGAACATGATATGCAGTGGCGCTCGAGATTCGTCGATCTCTACAATGAGATCAGCGCCATTGTCTCAGCAGATCTAACGGCAGACGAGGCGGTCATATGAAAGAACTGGTCATCATCAGCGGTAAAGGCGGTACCGGCAAGACGAGCCTGACTGGGGCGTTTGCTGCCCTGGCCCGGGATCATCTGCTCTGCGATGCCGATGTGGACGCGGCCGATCTGCATCTGCTGCTGCAGCCGGAGGTGGGAAAGACCACCGATTTTATCGGCGGCGGCAAGGCCAGGATCCTACCCGAGGATTGCATCGGCTGCGGTATCTGCACGGATCTGTGTCGGTTTTCAGCGATCAGTGAAGAGTTTGTGGTCGATCAGCTCGAGTGCGAAGGCTGCGGGGTATGTTCTGCCTTCTGCCCCGAAGAGGCGATAGAGTTTGAACCGAGAAAATGCGGGCAATGGTTCATCTCGTCGACCCGCTTTGGACCTCTGGTGCACGCCCGCCTGGGCATCGCCGAGGAGAATTCCGGCAAACTGGTCAGCCTGATCCGCAAACAGGCGCAGGAATTGGCAGAAAATCAGGGCCTGGAGCTGATCATCACCGATGGTCCTCCAGGGATCGGTTGCCCGGTAATCGCTTCGATCAGCGGTGCCACCGCAGCGCTGATTATCGTCGAGCCGACAGTTTCGGGACGGCATGATATGGCCCGGGTGGCGGAATTGGCGGCTCATTTCAACATCCCGGCGCTGGTCTGCATCAACAAATTCGACCTTAACCCCGAGATGACCGCAACCATCGAAGCAGAAGCGGAGCAGCATGGTCTCGTCCTGGCCGGGCGTATTCCGTTTGATCCACTGTTTGTCAGGGCGATGGTCCAGGGGCAGACCGTTATCGAGTATGCCCCCGAATCAGAGATTACCAGCATTGTAGATTCGGTCTGGCAGAGCGTCAGCTCGTCGGAACCATTAAACCGGGAAGAGGCAAAACATATTCTGCCAATACTCAAATAACTCAGATAAGGAGATGACAATGAAAAAAATGCGTGTGGCAATTCCATCGGTCGGTAATGGCGGGCTTGACGGTCAGCGGGCAGGGCATTTCGGCCACTGCGATGTGTTTACCTGCATCGATACGGAAAATGGCGAAATAAAGGCTGTCACGACGATTGCCAACCAGGAGCATATCCAGGGCGGCTGCATGGTGCCGGTTAATCTGCTCGCTGAAAATAATGTCAACGCCCTGGTCGTCGGCGGCATCGGTATGCGGCCGCTGATGGGCTTCAGGCAGGTCGGCATCGATGTCTATCATGACGCGGAGCGGATCGATATCAGGCCGGTGGTCGAGGACCTGCTGGCCGGCAAGCTGCCGCTGATCTCAGATGATCAGGTTTGCGGGGGCGGCGGCGGTGGCCACTAACACGAGACGACGGAGAACAACGATGAAAATAGCAATTACCTCAAAAGGCACAGAGCTCAGCAGTCAGGTGGACCCGCGCTTCGGCAGGGCACCCTATATACTGCTGGTCGACACCGAGACCATGGCCTATGAAGTCCTGGACAATGCCTCAAATGCAGGCGCCTTCAAAGGTGCGGGTATCCAGGCCGCGACCATGGTTTACAACAACGGCGCGCAAGTCCTGCTGACTGGATATTGCGGGCCGAAGGCCTTTCAGACGCTGCAGCAGGCCGGTATCAAGGTGATCAGCGATGTCAGCGGAACAGTTTCTCAGGCGGTTGAGCAATTCAAATCAACTGAACTCCATTATCTGGAAGCGCCAAACGCCGAGGCGCATTGGTGATGCCGGCTCTGTCACAGCAGCATTTCTGCAGCTGAAACGGCACGGGGGTAGCGTTGTGGAAACATCAAAGAAAAGGCGAGATTTCCCCATTTCGCAGGAAGATCTTGAATCTGATTTTGAATACAATTTCGATCTGAATCCATTCAATTTGATACTTGAATGGCTGTATAACCGGTTTGTTTCTGCTCATACGCTCTTATCACGATCTAAACTAGGGAGAACGGCACATCATGGCAGGGGTCGAAAAGGGTATTGAACATTTGGTGGAACAATTGCAGAACCAGGTCTTCGTTCGCGCCAGGCAGACCTATGGTGAAAAGGGGTTCGAGCGCTGGTGCAACCCTCGTTTCAACAGGCCGCTGCCCGATGCGGATGCCTCGGGCGGGCTCAAGGGCAGCTGCGGGGATACTATTGAAATTTTTTTAAAATTCAACGATAATCGGGTCGCTGAAGCTTCATATACGACGGATGGCTGCGGCTCCAGTAATCTGTGCGGATCGTTTACCGCGGAGCTTGCCCATGGGAGAAGCCCCGAAGAGCTGATGGAACTGGAGCCAGCCGATGTATTGCGGGCGATAGGGACCTTTCCTGAAGAGGAAAAGCATTGTGCGACATTGGCCATCAAGGCCCTTCAGGATGCGGTAAACAACTATATGATCAAACTGGTCAGCAGCGGCAGATCGTGAGGCAACAAATGGCTGCCCGCATGTTTTTCGGGCCGGGCCGCTGTGCTGCTAGCCGCCGTCTGCAGTGTGTGGTGTGCGATGACTTCGAGTCTGTTAGTGGCCTTTGGGCTCATTTTCGGGGTGGGAGCGGTCTGGTTTCTGCTCTATTATCTCAATAATCCGGTCCTGGAGACCCCCGATGGTATTGCCCAAGTTGCCGGGAACTGCGGTGATACCATGGAAATTGCACTGAAAATCGAACACGACACGGTATGTGCCACCCACCACTGGACCAACGGCTGCAGCTACAGCAAACTCTGTGTCGAGGGGGCAGCCACCCTGGCCCTGGGCAAGACCATTGATGAAGTAAAAAAGATCAATATGATCTCCATCATGGAACTGGTGGGGCAGCTCCCCGAAACCCATCTGCACTGCGCCCAGCTCGCCGAAATCACCTTGCAGAAAAGCCTCGCAGACTATCTTTCCAGGCAGCACACCTGACGTTCCGGTCGATCCGGGATTTCTGCATTTATCCTGTTTGATTCCAGGGTTGTGATGCTTAGGTTGAAGGGGTAAGCTGTTTTTATCGTTTACTGCGCAGGGCGCGGCTTGAATCGGTGTATCGTTTTTTTTTTGGAATACTATCAGAACAACGGTGGATGGATCATGTCGGAAGAAAAAAAGGGCTGGGCTGACATACCTTCTCTGGAAGGTCTGCAGATGGACTGGGGCTATAGCGCCGAAAACCCCCTGGGCAAAAGAAAATTCCAGCGGATGGACAACGGCGACGTGCGCTCAATCTTCGAGGTGAAAACCGTCCCGGTGCGGGTGGCAACCGGGGATTTTACCATGGACGGTACCCTCAGCGACATCAGCGGCGGCGGTCTGGCGCTGATCCTGAAAAAGGCGCTGGCAGTCGGCCAGCAGGTCAAGCTCGGGTTTTTCTTGGGCACACAGAAGATCATTTCCCGGGCGATCGTCAGGCAGTGCGGCCCGATCAGGAGCGCTTACAAGATCGGTTTCGAATTCCACGATATCAAAGAAGAAGACAGCCGGTACATCAACGGCCTCTACGCCTCGAAGGTGCTCAGCCGCTGAGATCGTTTTTGTCCATTCAATAAGGACAACAAAAATGGATTCTGTAATTCTCGAAGATCAGTCGCTGCGTGACGGGCTGCAATTCGAGCGTCTCGTTCTGCCCCTGAAAGACAAGGTGGCGCTGTTTCATCTGCTCAGAGATGCCGGCCTCAAGCGCATCCAGGTAGGCTCTTTCGTTAATCCCAAACTTTTACCGCAGATGGCGGATACCGATGAGTTCGTTGCCGAGGTTGCCGATACGCCCGATGTTCTGATCACCGCCCTTGTCTTTGACAAGCGGGGCCTTGAGCGGGCGCATGCTTGCGGGCTCGGGCATGTCAGCCTGTCTGTTTCGGTCAGCGACAGCCACAGCCAGAAAAATGTCAGAAAATCGGCCGCTCAGGCGCTCGCCTCAGTGGTCCGCCTGATCGGCACGGCTGCAGCGCAGGGGATGCAGGTCAGGGCCGGCGTGCAGTGCGCTTTCGGCTGTGACGACAAAGGCGAGATCAAGCCGGACAAGGTGATAAGCAGTCTGGCCCAGATGGCCGGGGCCGGCGCCGCCAGGCTCAATCTGGCGGACACGGCCGGCATGGCCAATCCGCGGCAGGTCAAAGCTCTGGTGACGGCGCTGACGGCCGAAATTCCCGGGGCGGAGTTCAGCCTGCATCTGCATGACACCAGGGGGCTGGGAATTGCCAACATGGCGGCGGGCCATGAAGCGGGGGTGCGGATTTTCGATACCAGTGCCGGCGGGCTTGGCGGCTGTACGTTTGTCAGAGGAGCCGCTGGCAACGTGGCCACCGAGGATGCGGTGAACCTGTTTGAATCGATGGGTGTAGACACCGGTATCAACCTTGAAAGGATCTGCAAGGCTGTCGACTATTATGAAAAATTGCTTGGCAGAAGGCTGCCCGGTAGAATGAGCCGGGTGCTGAAGGTGCAGCGTTGCTGATCAGCGACTTGACCTGGATGCGAAAAATTGACCATGATATCTTCGCCGTAATTCAACAGCAAAGCAGGAGAATGCGCCTTCAACAACCCGGGATGCAGCCTTGACATCATTGCAGGCGGATGGTTAAAGACAAGATCGTGGAACTGATGCTCCTCGAGGGAAAAGGCTGGGCTTTCACCTTGCGCGTTGACAAGAACAGCCGTGAAAACTATAAATCTACTATTAGGTGTTTCTGTTTCGGACACAGGCCGTGCGAGCGGATCTCGTTCTATAACCAGGGAGGGAATCATGAAAATTCGATTTTTACAGATGTTTGCCATCAGTGTCGTCGTGGGCCTCGGAGCAACAAGTGCTGCCCTTGCGGCGGAGTGTATTGCCCCCGCCAATCCAGGCGGCGGCTGGGACTTTACCTGTCGCCAGATCGGCAAGGTCATGTATGACATCAAAGCGATCGATAAACCGATGCAGGTCACCAACATGGCCGGCGCCGGCGGCGGGCTGGCATTCAACCATGTTGTGGCAGAACGCAACAAAGACGCGGACCTGATCGTTGCGGCATCGTCCGCAACCACGACCCGCCTGGCCCAAAATGCCTATGCCGGGATGACCGCTGATCAGGTACGCTTTGTCGGCGCCATTGGCGCTGATCCGGGAGTCATCGTGGTAGGCGCGAAAAGCCCCTTCAATTCTCTTGGCGATCTGGTCGACGCAGTCAAGGCCGACCCGGGTGGGGTTGCTTTTGCCGGTGGCTCAGCCGTGGGCGGTTTCGACCACCTGAAAGCATTGATGGTGCTGCAGCGTGCGGGATCGACGACATCACGAAAGTCAAATACATCGGTTTCAACGCTGGCGGCGATGCGCTCACCCAGACCATCGGCGGCTTTACCCAGGCTATGACCGGCGACATGTCCGAAGTCGTGGGTTTTCTGAAATCCGGCGATATCCGGGTTCTTGCCGTTCTGACCGAGGAGCGTGTGCCGGGGTTTGAAGACATACCAACGGCAAAGGAACAGGGTATTGATATCGTTGCCGTTAACTGGCGCGGTCTCTACATGCCCAAAGGCATTTCCGATGACACCTTCCACATGTGGGCTGATCGTCTTCAGAAGGTTGCCGACTCCGAAGAGTGGAAGAAAATCATGGCCGACAACGGACTGGCACCGTTTACCAAGGTCGGTGCTGACTTTCAGAGCTATATCGATGGTATCGTGGCCGAAGTTCGGACGATAAGCCAGAAGCTCGGAGTCATCCAGTAATGGCAAGCGACCGGATATTCGGCCTACTCGCAACGGTCGTGGCACTCGCGTATATCGTGAGTGCCAACGCAGACCCAGATAGGCTTTTTAACCGATCCCGTCGGGCCCAAGAGGCTTTCCTCTGATTGTCGGGGCTAATCTGGGCGATCAGTGCCATGTTCATGGTGCTGCGCCCGACGAGCAGCCGGCCTGGCCCGGTCTGCGCACCTTTGGTGCGCTGGTCTTTTCCGTCTTTGTCCTGATCGGCTATGCCTATGCCTTGAAACCGCTTGGGTTTTCTGATGCCCGACGGCAATCGCCGCGGGGGTTTTGAGCTATCAGATCTCGCCCAATACAAACATGCCACGCAGCGGGAGTGGGTCTTTCCATGTCACTTTTTGCGATCTTTAAATATGCCTTGGACTCTGGGCCTCGTTGCTTTCCCCAAGTGGCTGATAGGATAGGAGACTTCTTTGGAGACGGATATACTGTCCAACCTCGCGCTCGGGTTTCTCGATCGCTCTATCCCCCTACACCTGGATCTTGGCGGTGATCGGCTGCTTTCCTGGGCACCATCATCGGTGCTCTGCCCGGACTGGGGCCTTCAAACGGGGTGGCGATCCTGATCCCGCTGACCTTTGCCCTGGGACTTGATGCGATCTCGTCGCTGGTATTGATGACATCCGTCTACTATGGAGCGATGTATGGGGGGCGGATCAGTTCAATCCTGCTGAATATTCCAGGTGATGAACCGGCCCTGATGACGACCCTGGACGGTTATCCGATGGCCAAAGCCGGCCGGGCCGGCGATGCGCTGGTGCTTGTCGGGCGTCGCCTCTTTTGTCGGCGCTTTTCTGGCCACCGTCGGGCTTGATACTTCTGGCTCCGCTGCTGGCCCGGGTCGCCTTTTTATTCGGGCCGGCGGAGTACTTTGCCCTGTATCTTCTGGCCTTTTGTACCCTTGGAGGTATGGCCAGCAAGAACCAGGCCAAAGCGGCAGTTGGCGTCCTGTATCGGTCTGGGCGTGGCCATGATCGGCGTAGACAGTTCAAGCGGCATGCCTCGTCTGACGGGGGGCAACCTTCATCTGTACGATGGCGTCGATTTCCTCGTCGCCATCGTCGGTTTGTTTGCCATTACGGAAGTGTTCTTCTTCATCGAAAGCAACGGCAGAGCATTCGTCCCATCGGGGTAAAACTTGAAAAAGTCACCATTCCCTGGAAGGACATTATCGCATGCCGCTGGACCATGCTGCAGCTGTTACCGTCATTGGGTTTATTGCCGGGGTCCTGCCCGGTGCGGGCGCCTCTCTGGGCAGTTTTTTGGCGTACTCCCGGAAAAATCGATTGCCGGTGAGAAGGGCGGTTTCGGTACCGGCGTGCCCAAGGGCATTGCGGCGCCCGAAGCGGGAAACAATGCCGCTGCCGGGCGGCGCACTGGTGCCGATGCTGACCCTTGGCGTACCCGGTTCGGGCACGACCGCCGTTCTGCTTGCCCTGCTGGTGACCCTGAACATCACCCCGGGCCCGACTCTGTTCACCGAAAACCCCGACGTCGTCTGGGGTCTGATTGCCTCGCTGCTGATCGCCAATTTCGTCCTGCTGGTGATGAATGTTCCGATGATAAAGATCTTCGTGCGCGTCCTGCAGGTGCCGGCCTGGCTGCTGCTGCCCGGGGTGACGATGATATCTTTTGTCGGCATCTACTCATTGTCCGGAAGCTATTTCGATCTGCTGCTGATGGTTTGTTTCGGCGTACTGGGTTATGTCCTTCGCAAGCTCGATATCCCCACCGTGCCGGTCATCCTGGGCATTCTTCTGGGCGGGCACATGGAGACGGCCCTGCGGCGAGCCATGGTTTTATCCGACGGTGAATGGACGTATCTCTTCTCGTCACCCATTGCCATTGGTCTCTGGATTGCCGCCGTATTCGGTTTCATCGCACCGATGTTTCTGCGCGCTTTCTGAAGAAACCGCAAAGGATCACCGACTGATAAAGTACCTTGTTTCAAGGCGAATTTGTTAAAGTCCCGGTTGCGAGTTGGAGCCCACCGTCTCAGGGCAGCTTTCGCAGCTCGTTTCGTCCGGTGCCGGACCTCTTTTCCCCTTTTTCACACGGAAATACAATCATGATACAACATAAGGTTCATGCATCGCCGTCCAGAGAAGAGCTTCCCCGCCAGCAGCAACTTGCCTGGAAGATGGCCGAGGTTGCGGCTGACCCCGTGGGTATTGATGAAGATGTCGCCGACATGATCATCAACCGGATTATCGACAATGCGTCGGTGGCCGTTGCTTCCCTGAACCGGGGCCCGGTCAAGTCTGCCCGAGCGATGGCAAAAGCGCATGCACGCAACGGCGGGGCAACCCTTGTTTGGGGTGCCCGCAGAAAAAACAATCTGCGCCGCATGGGCTGCCTGGGCCAATGGCACGGCGGTGCGCGAACTGGACTATCACGACACGTTTCTGGCCGCAGACTATTCGCACCCCGGCGACAATATCCCGCCGATCCTCGCGGTAGCCCAGCAATGCAGGAAAAACGGCCGTGACCTTTTACGGGGAATCGCCACGGGATATGAAATTCAGGTAAACCTGGTGAAGGGCATCTGCCTGCACGAACATAAGATCGACCACATCGCCCACGTCGGTCCGTCGGTTGCGGCGGGCCTGTCAGCGCTGCTGGGCCTGACTAAAGAGATTAGCTATCAGTCTATCCAGCAGGCTCTGCATTGCACCATCACCACGCGTCAGTCTCGCAAGGGCGAGATATCCTCATGGAAGGCATTCGCGCCGGCCTATGCAGGCAAGACGGCCATCGAGGCGGTCGACCGCTGCATGCGCGGCGAAGGTGCCCCGAGCCCGATCTACGAGGGGGAGGACTCGATAATATCCTTTATTCTCAACGGGCGGACGGCGCGAGAGCAGGGTAAATCACCGTATGAAGCAGTCTATACGGTGCCGCTGCCCGGCCAGGGGGAGCCGAAGCGCGCCATCCTCGAAACCTACACCAAAGAACACTCCGCTGAATACCAATCCCAGGCCCTGATCGATCTGGCCTTCAGGATGGGCAGCAAGAATCGACGATTTCGACAAGGTCAAGATCAATTGTTATTGCATACCTCCCACCACACCCACTATGTAATTGGGACCGGCTGCCGGCGACCCGCAGAAAATGGATCCAGGTGCGTCTCGGGAAACGCTCGATCATTCAATCATGTATATCTTCGCTGTGGCACTGCAGGACGGCCGCTGGCACCATGTCGACAGCTACGCCCCGGAGCGGGCGAAGCGGGCTGACACCGTGCGGTTGTGGCATAAAATATCCACCACGGAAGATCCGGAGTGGACGCGTCGTTACCACGCCCACGATCCGCACGAAAAAGCCTTCGGCGCCCGCGTGGTGATAACCATGGAAAATGGGACCCTCATTGAAGACCAAATAGCTGTGGCAAACGCGCATCCGCTGGGTGCCAGACCGTTTGCCCGGGAGGAATATATCAACAAATTTAAAATCCTGACCGACGATATTCTTGCGCCTGCCGAGAGCGAGCGTTTTCTGGAACTGGTCCAGAGATTGCCGGAACTGAGCGCTGATGACGTCCTTGACCTGAACCCGGTGGTGCCGAACGGATACCTGATTGAGAACCCCCGCAAAGGAATTTTCTAATGCTTTTTACTCGAAAAAGCGCCACAGAAAAACGTGCCGCTCTAAACAGAACTGCTTGCGGACGGCAAACTCCACCAATTCCCCGGTGCCTTCAATCCCCTCTGCGCGCAATTGATTGAGCGCAAGGGGTTTGACGGTGTGTATGTCTCCGGTGCGGTGCTGGCGGCGGATCTCTGTCTGCCGGATATCGGCCTCGCAACGCTGAGCGAATTTGCCATGCGGGGACAGCAGACAGCCCGGGTTACGGACCTGCCTGTCCTCATCGATATCGACACGGGGTTCGGTGAGCCGATGAGCGCCGCTCGCTCCGTGCGATTGATGGAAGAGGCAGGCATAGCCGGCTGTCATATTGAAGACCAGGTGATGCCCAAACGCTGCGGTCATCTCGATGGCAAGCAAATCGTGGCTACCGCAGAAATGGTCCGGCGCCTCCGCGCTGCA
Organism: uncultured delta proteobacterium; assembly: GCA_963707715.1. Classification (GTDB taxonomy): domain Bacteria; phylum Desulfobacterota; class Desulfobulbia; order Desulfobulbales; family Desulfocapsaceae; genus JABDQA01. The sequence goes on along the minus strand of CAVPRJ010000007.1, from coordinate 95,279 downwards.
TCAGACGCCAGGCTGGACAGCAATTTCTGCCTCGTGGCCCGATCCGACAGCCGCGGGGTTGAGGGGCTAGACAAGGCTATCGAGCGGATGAAGGCCTATGTCGATGCCGGGGCGGACATGATTTTCCCGGAAGCGTTGAGTTCTGACAAAGAATTTGCAGCCGTTCGGGCCGCGCTTGATATTCCCATCCTGGCCAATATGACGGAATTCGGCAAAAGCCGTTTATTGAACAAAAAGGAACTTGAAAACCTTGGCGTAAATATAGTGATTTATCCGGTAACAACTCTGCGTCTAGCCATGGGCGAAGTCGATCGCGGCCTCGATGCTATCCTTGAATATGGTGATCAGAACACCATTTTAGACAGAATGCAGCATCGTAAAGATCTCTATGAACTGTTGCGCTACAAGCATTACAATCAGTTTGATCAGAGCCTGTTCAACTTCGAGGTCAAAGATACGCCAATGGAATGAACAGCAAACGGGAGCGGGCAGGCGGGGCTGCCCTGGAATTATCGCTTTTCAGCCTGAAAAGTCGAGCTTGAATCCCGGCATGTTCGGAAGCTATTCAAAGATCGCGGGGCATACCAGAACTGGAACAACGGGCCTTGTGGATTTTCTGGAACGGGGTCGAAGGGAAAATAACATGGTTGCCGCTTTATTCATCTCGCCGGGCCACTGATGTTGTTTCTGGTTGAACTGCTCGGCGTAAGGCTCTATGATGTTCAGTCCAAAACCAAAGGTAACGAAATTGTAAGACCAGACAAAAATGTAACTTCAGCGAACTCGATCAGTTCGGCTAGAGGAAGACATGTCAAAGAAAAAGATACTGAAAAAACATATCATCAACCGTCTCTGGTGCAAGGGCTGCGGCATCTGCGTGGCCGTCTGCCCGAAGAACGTGCTGGAGCTTGACCGCAAGGAAAAGGCGGTGGCCGTCCGCAAAGAGGACTGCATCGCCTGTCAGCTCTGCGAAGAGATCTGCCCGGATCTGGCCATCGAGGTGGTCGTCGAATATATTGAACGCGAGGATAGCTAAAATGTCGAAAAATATCAGTTTTGTACAGGGCAACGAGGCCTGTGCGCTGGGCGCGATGTATGCGGGTCTCGACTTTTATGCCGGCTACCCGATTACCCCATCGACCGAAATCGCCGAGACGCTGGCGATGACCCTGCCTGCCGCCGGCAAGAAATTCATCCAGATGGAAGATGAGATTTCCTCGATGTGCGCCATCATCGGCGCCTCGCTGACGGGCCACAAGGTACTGACCGCCACCAGCGGGCCCGGTTTCTCCCTGATGCAGGAGGCCCTTGGTTTTGCGGTGATGGCCGAAATACCTTGCGTGGTGGCCAATGTCCAGCGGGGCGGCCCGTCCACCGGCAATCCGACCCATGTCAGCCAGGGCGATATCAACCAGGCGCGCTGGGGCACCCACGGCGATCATGCCATGGTCGCTTTGACCGCCTCGAATCACCAGGACGTCTTTCGGATGACGGTGGAGGCCTTCAATATTGCCGAGATGTACCGGACGCCGGTGATCCTGCTTTTTGACGAGGTTATCGGCCATATGCGGGAGAAGCTGGTCATTCCCGATCCAGGAGAGATTCCGCTGGTGGCCAGGCTCAGGACCGGTGTCAAGGAAGGCGTCAATTATCATCCGTACCTGGCGCGCGAGGACGGGCGTCTGCCGATGAGCGACTTCGGCGATGTGCACCGCTACAACGTCACCGGCCTGTATCACGACATGTGGGGATTTCCGACCGATAAGCCCGATGTGGTGCAGGAACTGCTCAGACACCTGATCGACAAGATCGAAAACAACGCCCACAAGATCACCTTTCATAAATCCTATTTCCTCGAGGATGCGACCACCGTGCTGATCTCTTACGGGGCGTCGGCCCGCTCGGCGCTGAGCGTGGTCAGGCAGCGCCGGAACCGGGGCGAGAGTGTCGGGCTGCTCGAGTTGAACACGATCTGGCCGTTCCCGGCCAACCTGGTCAGGGAGTGCACCAAAAACGCCAGCCTGATCGGCGTGGTCGAAATGAATGCCGGCCAGCTCACCCAGCTGGTCAGGCTGGCGGTGAGCAAACCCAAGCGGGTCAACCTGATCAACCGGGTGGATGGACAGATGATCACCGACAAAGACATCAAGCAGATACTGCGGGTCCTGCAGGGACAGGGGGTTTAGACCATGGATGTAAAGCACTATCTCAGGGAGCGCTTCTTTCCGCACATGTGGTGCGCCGGCTGCGGCCACGGCATCGTCCTGAACTCTTTGATCCGGGCCGTTGACGGGCTGGGCATCAAGAAGAAGGAAATGGTCATGGTCTCCGGTATCGGCTGTTCCTCGAGAATCTCGGGTTACGTGGATTTTCACAGTCTGCATACCCTGCACGGCCGGGCCCTGGCCTTTGCCACCGGCGTCAAGCTGAGCAAACCCTCGCTCAATGTGGTGGTGCCCATGGGCGACGGCGACGCGTTGGCGATCGGCGGCAATCACTTTATTCACGCGGCCAGGCGCAATATCAATATCACCGCCCTGGTGATGAACAACCGGACCTACGGGATGACCGGCGGTCAGTATTCACCGTTGTCCGGCCTGGGCATCAAGGCGACCACCGCGCCCTATGATACAATCGATCGCGCCTTCGACACCGTTGAGCTGGCCACCGCGGCCGGGGCGACGTTTGTGGCCCGGGGTACGGTCTATCATGTGAAACAGTTGCAGAGCCTGCTGAAAAAGGCGATTGCGCACAACGGGTTTGCGGTTGTCGAGGTTCTGACCCAGTGTCCCACCTATTTCGGCAGGAAGAATAAGAAAGGTTCGGCGGTGGATATGCTCAATGCCTTCAAGGAAGGCACGGTACCGGTGGGGTCCGAGAAGAAAAAGCAGAACCCGGAACTCATCGAGCGCGGCATTTTCGTGGAGAAACAGCTGCCTGAGTACTGCGATTCCTATAGCGAGATGCTCGAGCGCATCAGCGCCAGATAGCCAACCTCTTTCAGGATTTTCATGAGTAGATAACCATGGACACCATACGATTTCGGATCATCTTTTCAGGTTCGGGCGGCCAGGGGCTGGTCAGCGCGGCGATCATCTTAGCCGAGGCCGCGGTCATGCATGACAATCTCGAAGCTGTTCAGTCGCAATCCTACGGTGCTGCGGCCCGCGGGGGAGCCACCCGGAGCGATGTGATCATCGCCGACGGCCCGATCAATATGCCCAAGATCTTCCAGCCGGGCATCCTGATCTGTACAACCCAGGAGGCCTACAACAAGTTTTCCCATCTGATCCGGCCGGGCGGGTTGCTTATCTCGGACAAGAAGTTCGTCAAGACCACCCGCAACGTCGATGCCAAGCAGATCGAGCTGTCCATGTACCAGACCGTGATGGAGGAGATTGGCAACCCGGTGGTCTTCAATATCTGCGTACTCGGCGCGCTGATCGGCATGCGCGGCATTGTCAGGAAAAGTTCGATTGAGCAGGTGCTGGCCGATAAATTCCCGCCAGCGTTCATGGCCGGCAATCAGATGGCGCTCGATATCGGTTTTGAAATGGGATTTGAGTACGCCGAATAGCAGATGGGGCAGGCGCCGGCTCAGGTTTTCCGGACCGGTGAACAGCGATGCTGAAAAAAATTGTCTCCGGCTATCACAACAGTGCTGAAATCGCCGCCGTCGATGCGGCCATCGCCCGCGGCTTCGCCTGCGGCGGCTGGGTAATCAAGGGGATCAGCACGCCTCAAAATGAAGGCAGCGGGGCCGTCAGTTTCTCTGTACTGGATACCTCCCATTACCCCGTCTGCCGGGAGCAGAATGTGATTGACTCCGACGGCACGGTGATCTTTACGCTGGGCCCAATTTCGGAAAGCTCCAGTCTGGGACGCTATGTGATCAAGCACAGCCGACCCTGGATTCATCTGGATATCCTCAAAACTGGTGAGCCGCAGGCGCTTCAGGCGCTGTCTGAGATGATTTCGATCAACCGCCTGTCGACGCTCAACGTCACCGGTAAAACGGCTTATATCGACCAGCGGATCTATCGGGTAACCTTTAAGGTGCTCGATATGTTGCTGCAGGCTGTTGGCTTGCCTGACAGCTCGGCAGATTCCGGGTTTTGACTTGACGGGGTTTTGCTAACAGTGCTTTAATCGTCTGTATTTCAGATGGCCGAGAGCGGCCTTTTCCTAAAAACCATTTAACGAGAGGGAGAGAAGATTATGAAAAAACCGATATCTGTCTGTCTTTGTGCTCTGCTGCTTGGTCTGTTTGCCCAGACCGCCTTGGCTGAAAAAGTGCTGCGCCTGACGCTGCAGCTGCCGGCAACCCATCATCTGGGTGTCAATGTGCAGTCGTTCGCCGATGAAGTGAACAAGAATACCAATGGTGAGATCAAGGTGGAGATTTATCCCTCTGCCCAGCTCTATAAGGACAAGGAAGTTCCCCAGGCCGTGTCCTCCGGCGCAGTTGAGATGGGTGTTTCATCGTTGACCAGCTTTGTCGGAACGATTCCCGCGGTCGATCTGTTTTATGTCCCGTTTCTGTTTGCCGATGAGGCAGCCGTCAAAAAAGCCGTCGCCAAGGGCAGTCCGGTCAGGGGGCCTATCGACGAGGCGGTTTTGCAGACCGGGGCGCGCATTCTCTGGTGGCAGGCCTATGGCGGCGCCGTGTTCCTGAGCAACGATTTTGCCCTGCATTCACCTGCTGACCTGAAAAACAGGAAAGTGCGGGTTTTCAGCAAGACCCTCGGGGCCCTGGTTGAAGCAGCCGGCGGTGCACCCACCTCTATTTCCGGTTCCGAGCAGTTTCTCGCCTACCAGCGGGGCACCGTCGATGTGGGTATTACCGGCGTTACCGCCGTTCAGCAGCGCAAGCTCTATGAGGTGATGAATACGCTGACGGCGACCAAGAGCATGGTCGATATCGAATTTGTCGTGCTGATCAACGACAAGGTCTGGCAGGGTTTGAGCGACGACCAGCGCCAGGTCATCGAAACCGCGGCTGCAAGGGTGGAAAAGGAACTGCGCGACAAGATGAGTCAGCTCGAGGCCGAGGCCTTTGCCTTTGTCAAGGACAAGATGGAAGTGGTTGAACTCACCGATGCTGAGATGAAAAAATGGCAGGAACTCGCCGAGCCGGTGGTGCAGGAGTACGTCAAGAATGCCGGATCGCTAGGCCAGCAGCTGGTTGATGCGGCGCGCAAACTGTAGTTTGCTGCAGTTTGAATAATCATTTTTCCCCGCATGCGGGGGAGCGCCGATTCCCCCGCATACGTTTGACAGCTATGTTTCAGATAATAGACAGAGTCAGCTCCATCTGCGCCCGTCTGTCGGCCTGGCTCTTTTTTATCATCGGCGGGATCATCGTCTTCGAGGTGGTTGCCCGCTACGTCTTTCTTTCGCCGACCATCTGGGGCGAGGAGATGTCGAGGTTCCTGCAGATCTGGGCCACCTACTTGGCTGCCGCCTATGTGCTCCAGCAGCGCAAGCTCATCTCGATCGACGTGGTAATCAGCAGCATGCCGGCCCCCGTGCAGAAATTCTTCGATTCATGCGCGCTGGTGGTGATCATAGTTTTCTGCGGGGTTGCCTGCATCTGGGGCCTTATAATCGTGGTCGATTCGATCACCGTGGGACGGGCGACCTCCACCATGCTTGCCGTTCCTTCCTGGATGACCGAAATCGCGATCCCGATCGGTTTTGGCCTGATGCTGATTCAGGCCTTCGCTGAGCTCTGCAGAAGGCTAGCAGGATCAAACGGCGATTCCGCCTCATCCCACTGATACCCGCAGAGATGGCCACCGCTCTGATTCTGACCGTTCTGCTGGTCCTGCTGCTCATCAGGGTGCCGGTCGCCTTTGCGCTCGGCGGCCTTGGTCTATTTCTGCTCTGGTTCAGGGACATCAACGTGGTGATGGTCCCCCAGGCGCTTTATTCCACTGCGGACAGCTTCGTGCTGCTGGCCGTGCCGCTCTTTCTGCTGATGTCCAATATCCTGCTCAAAGGAGGCGTCGGCCGTGATCTGTTCAATGCGGTCCAGAGCTGGGTCGGCCACTGGCCCGGGGGGCTGGGAGTGGCGACGATCATCAGCTGCGCGATGTTTTCGGCCATATCCGGCTCATCGGTGGCGACGGCGGCGACCATTGCCACGGTGGCTATCCCTGAGATGATCAAACGCGGCTACAGCCGGCCCTTCGTGCTCGGCCTGCTGGCGGCCGGGGGCACGCTTGGCATCCTGATCCCGCCGTCTATCCCGATGATCCTCTACGGGGTGATCACCGAGGAATCGATCGTCAGTCTGTTCATGGCAGGGGTGGGGCCGGGGCTGCTGCTCACCGGGTTGTTTGTGCTGTACTGCTTTGGCTACTCCCTGTTCGATAAAAACTATAAACCCTCTGCCAAAGCGAGCTGGTCCGAGCGTAAACGTGCCAGTATCAGGGCGCTGCCAACCCTGAGCCTGGCAATCGTGGTGATCGGGGGTATTTATCTGGGTGTTTTCACACCCACCGAGTCGGCCGGAGTCGGTTTCGCGATGTCCCTGGTCATCGTCATGCTGATGAAAACGCTGAGCCTGGAAAAGCTCAAGCAGGCGGTTATGGAGTCGATGATCACCACGATCACGATCTTTCTGATCATCGCCGGGGCCAAGATCTTCGGCAAGGCGATCACGCTGTACCGGATTCCGCAGGACATCTCGATGGCGATCACCACCAATATCGGCGAGCCCTGGCTGTTCGTCCTGGTGGTCTGTGCGGTACTGCTGATTATGGGGTTCTTCCTCGAATCGATCTCGATGCTGCTGATCATGGTGCCGGTTCTGCACCCGGCACTTGGCGCGATGATGATCGACCCGATCTGGTTCGGCGTCCTGTTCGTGGTGATGATCGAATGTGCGTTGATTTCGCCGCCGGTGGGGATGAATCTTTTTGTGATCCAGGCGGTCGCCAAGGTCAATCTGGCCGAAGTGGTGAAAGGTGTCTGGCCCTTTATTCTGATGATGTTCGGTACCGTGGCGGCAATTTATCTGGTGCCCGATATCGTGCTCTATATCCCTTTCAAACTGTGACGCATCATGAATTCATCCACCGCAGAACTGCGCTCGCTCCTGAACCAGAAAGAGCTGATCATCATGCCCTGCTGCCACGACGCCCTGTCGGCCCGGCTGATCGAGCGGGCCGGCTTCAAGATGACCTTTATGAGCGGTTTTGCAGTGTCGGCCGCACGACTGGCCATGCCGGATACCGGCCTTATTTCATTTGGCGAAATGGCGGCCCAGGCCCGGACCATCACCCAGGCGGTCTCCATTCCGGTTCTGGCTGACGGCGATACCGGCTACGGCAACGCGGTCAATGTCAAGCGGACCGTGCGCGAATATGGAGCTGCCGGCTTGTCTTGTATCATGATCGAGGACCAGCTCTGGCCCAAACGCTGCGGCCACACCAAAGGCAAGCAGATCGTCGATTTCGAGGCGGCCTGTCAGCGGATACAGGCAGCCGTTGACGCCCGCGATGAGGGCGTCGATATTCTGATCATGGCCCGGACCGATGCGCGGGCCATCGATGGTCTGGAGGCGGCCATTGCGCGGCTGCAGGCCTTTGGCGAGATCGGCGCGGATATCCTCTTTCTTGAAGCGCCCCGCAGTGTCGGGGAGATGGAGCATTTCTGCCGCACGGTGCCCGGGCCCAAGATGGCCAATCTGATAGAAAACGGTCTGACCCCGGTATTGCCGCCCGCCGAACTGCAGCGGCTCGGCTTTACCATTGCGGCCTATCCGCTCACCCTGCTGCAGGCCATAATCACCTCGGTGGAAGCGGCATTGGAACATATGGCCGGCGGCAGGCATCCGGGCGGCTTAAAGGATTTCGAGCATGTCAAAGAGGTAATTGGTTTTCCGGAATACTACCTCGAAGAGGAGCGATATCGCAGTAAATAAGCTATCATCTGGTAAACGGGTGCAGGCGGCAGGAGAGCTGCCAGAGCGGGGCCTTGCTGTCTGCTGATCAACCTGGAATCTTTTCGGGCCGGGGCTACTGACACAATGATACTAGCTGGAGACATCGGGGCAACCAAGACGGTCCTGGCGCTGTATGATCCGGCCGCAGATGGCTCCGGGCGACTGCTCCATGAAACCCGGTTTGCGAGCCGCGACTATGAGTCGCTGGAAGCCATAGTCGAACGTTTTCTGAACCAGGTGGGGAGGCGGCCTGCAGCGGCCAGTTTCGGGGTCCCCGGGCCTGTCAAGAACCAGCAGTCGCAGGTTACCAATCTGAACTGGCTAATCAGCGCCGAAAGGTTGAGTTCCACTTGCGGAATTGGTGAGGTCTTTCTGCTCAACGACCTTGAAGCGGTGGCCACGGTGTTGCCGCATCTGCAAACAGATGAGCTGGCCGTCATCAATCCGGGTCAGGCAGAGCCTAACGGGACCATCTCCATCGTCGCTCCCGGCACCGGCCTGGGCACCGCCTTCCTGGTCTGGACCGGTGATCGCTACAAGGCCATGGCCAGTGAAGGCGGGCACAGCTCATTTGCCCCGGCAACGCCGGAGCAGGTGGAGCTGTTGGAATTTCTGCAGCAGAAATACGGCCATGTCAGCTTCGAGCGGATCTGCTCCGGCAGCCATCTGAACAACATTTATGATTTCTACCTTGCCGGCGGCCGTCACCCCGAGCCACAGTGGCTCAGGGACGAGCTGGCCGAGGCCGGCGACCGGACACCGGTCATCATCGGCAACGGGCTTGCCCTAAAAGCAGATATCTGTGTGGCCACGCTCGATATGTTCGTCCATGTTCTCGGCACCGCGATTGGCAATATGGCCGTCACCCTGCTGCCGCGGGGCGGCATCTATCTCGGCGGCGGCATTCCTCCCAGGATATTGAAGCGCCTGCAGCAACCTGATTTTCTCGGCGCCATTACCAATAAGGGGCGTTTTTCCGCTTTATGTTCCACGCTGCCGGTCCAGGTGATCCTGACCCCGAACGCGGGGCTCCATGGAGCACTCAGATTTGGGATCACAATGCTGCAGAAATAAGTCCGGCGGATCCTGCCTGGATAAATTGTCAGGATGAGGTTGACAATACCGAAGCGCATCTAATTATTGTTGAAAGCGCTGATTCGGGCCAGACAGCGGGCGTCGTCGCCTGTTGCCGGGATCATCATGACCACCGTCTGGGCCGGTGGTTTTTTTATGGCTGTTGCACCTGCACCGTTACAGTTACAATCCCGATTAATTAACCTGCTGAATCATTTGAACACGAGCAATGACCAAGACTATTTTTCTCTATTCGGGCGAAGGAACCAGAAGCACCGGTACCAGCAATGAACTGATCAGAACCTCCCCGTGCTGGGGCCAGATCGCGGAACTCCTGGCTGCGGAACTGTCCATTTCCCTGGAAGAGCTCTGGGAGCAGGAACGGGCCAGCCAGCGCTGCCCCTACAGCCCGGTTTTGACGGTGACCGCAGATATCTGCCTCAGCGACATCTGGAAAAGCTGGGGGTATGAAGCAGATATCGTGGTCGGGCACAGCGTCGGAGAAATTGCGGCGGCCTATCATGGCGGCATCTATTCACTGAAACAGACGCTGCTGCTGGCCTACGAGCTTGGCAGGGCGGCCGAAAATATTGACGGGCAGATGTTCCACGGGCTGCTGAGCGAGGAGCAGATCGACCGGTTTGACTTTCCGATCTCTTCATTTAACTTTGTGCAGGAGTCGAAAAAGCATGTGACAATCAGCTGTGCTGGTCAGGAGGCAGAGGTTTTCAGGTCAACCCATCCGGATTTTATCGAGATGAAACCGAAACACCCCTGGCATCATCCGCGTTACCGCGAGTTTGCCGGGCAGCTTCCTCGGTTTGCCGGGGGGACGGCAGGGGGCGAGATCGAGTTTGTCTCCGGAGTAACCGCCGGCTTTAAAACGGAACTCAGCAGCGAGCACTGGTCGAGCTGGCTCTGTCAGCCGATTGATTTCATCGCTACGCTGGCCGCCATTGAACACAGGTATCCAGAGCAAACGTTTCAGATAATCGAAGTAGGCTGCCATCCGGTGCTGGAAGCATGCTGTCAGGTCTTCAGCAGGTACCGATACGCCTCTTCGATGTATCGGGGGGAAGATCACAGAACCTGGATGCTCTTCCAGAGAAAACGGTTGGACCCGGATCCGCTTGTGCAAGCGGTAGCAGCGCTCACGGAGCAGTTCCAGAGCGGTCTTGACTTTCAGACCCCGCTGGCCTATCAGGACTTTACTTCGCTGAAATTCGTTGAGTTTGCCGCCTTGCTGCGGCCCTGTTTCCCCGGCCTCGCGCCCCAGGATTTCTACCGCTACAAATCCATCGACGAGCTGATCGCCCGTTATGGGGTGAAGGCGCAGCAAATTTCGTCCTCTTACCAGGCGGTACAGAGAAATGAAGTGGTCATTGCGGGCATGAGTTGCCGGTTTCCTGCATCGGCAAAAAGCCCGGTGCAGTTCTGGGATATGCTTGCGGCCCAGGAGGATCAGGTGCGCAGTGACGCAGCGCGGGGAGATTATGAGGCCGGATTCCTGAACCAGGAAAGTGCGCGCTTTGACCATGGTTTTTTCGATATCCCGGAGGCCGAGGCCAAGACCATGGATCCGCAGCAGATCATGGCACTGGAACTGACCGAGCTGCTCTGGCGGGATGCGGGCATCGATCCGCAAACCATCGACCGCAAGCGGGTCGGGGTCTATATCGGGGTCTGGAACGAGGAGTACCGGGGCAACCGGGAGTCTGTCTTTTATCCGACCGGCACCAACCCGTCCATTGTCGCTTCCAGAATAAGCTACCACTACGACCTGCGCGGCCCCAGCTGGGTTGCCAATACGGCCTGCTCCTCTTCCCTGCTGGCCCTGCACTACGCCTGCAAGGATATCGAGGCCGGCCGGGTCGATTTTGCGATAGCCGGGGGGGTCAACATGCTGCTCGGCAATGCCTTTACCGGGGTTATGAAAGATTCCGGCTTTCTCTCCCGGGACGGCCGCTGCAAAACCTTTGACGATTCGGCCAACGGCTATGTACGCGCCGAGGGCGGCGGCCTGGTGCTGCTGGCCAACAGGGAGCTGGTGGACAATTTTTATGCCGAAGTTCTTGGCTCCTCGGTGAATCAGAACGGCGGCCGTACCCAGGTGATTACCGCTCCGCACCCGGAAGCCCAGGAAGAGCTCATTCTCGAAGCCTGTCGCGATGCCGGCGTGGAGCCGCAGCAGATCAGTTACCTGGAGTGCCACGGCACCGGTACCAGGATTGGCGACCCCATCGAGATTTCAGCACTGCAGAACACGATTGCCAGGGATCGGCAGTCACCCTGTTACCTCGGTTCCGTCAAGTCAAATATCGGCCACCTCGAATCGGCTGCCGGCATTGCCGGGCTGATCAAGGCGGTCCTGGCCCTCAATAAAGGGGTGATACCGCCAAATCTGCATTTCAAAACGCCCAACCAGTATATCGATTTTGATTCGTATCATCTTCACGTGGTCGACCGTGATACGCCGCTTGACCATGAAGCCCTTGTCGGGGTGAGCAGTTTCGGCTTCGGCGGCGCCAATGCCCATGTGGTTATCAAAGGCGCTCGGCAGGAGTTGCGCAAACCGCTGGAGGAGCATCCCTCGCCGTTTGACTACGCCCGTGCGGCCCCGATCTCCTCTTATTTCGATCTTGGCGGAGCCGAGTCTCCGGCTGAAGCGGCAGCGGCCAGCAGCGCCGGGGTTGAGGTCAGAGCACTGGTGGACAAGATATTTTTTGATCTGACCGGCATCAGGGAGATCGACCCGGATCTCGAACTGACCGATCAGGGCCTCGACTCACTGAGCGCCACTGAGTTTATCTCCACCCTGGAAAAAAAACTCGGGATCGAGATCGATACCGATATCTTATTTGACAATCCCTCTGTTGACCAGCTTGTCGGGGCGCTGCAGCAAATAATTCCCCAACCGCTCGCGCCGGCGGAGAACCGCGGTGCCACAGGCAGGGATGCGGTGGCCCAGCTGGTTTCAGCACTCTTTTACGAGTTGACCAGCGTGAAGGAGATCGACGCCGATACGGCGCTCACCGACCAGGGGCTTGATTCGCTGAGCGGCACGGAACTGCTCAGTGCCCTTGAAAAAGAGCTTAGAGTCGAGCTTGAGGCGGATATTCTGTTCGATTATCCGCTCTATGATCAGCTGGTCGATCAGATACACAGCCGGGTCGGCTGAGGAGGGCTCGGGTTCAGGCGGCTGCCCGTTTTGCTCCTTCAACCAGGGCCTCCAGCTTGAGCCAGGCCACTTCTCCGGACACCCCTGCCGCCGAGGCGGTTGAGGCAAAGCCGCAGTCTGTCGAGCCGATGACGCGCTCACGGCCGAGCAGATTGATGAAATTAAGCAGCCTGGCGGCTACCAGGTCGGGGTGTTCCACCGTGTTCGAGGTGGTGTCGATGACGCCCGGCAGCAGGACTTTGTCTTCGGCCAGCGGGTGTTCTTTGAACAGCTCCCATTCGTGGGCATGACGGTGGTTGCATGATTCCAGCGAAATATATTTCGGCTGCAGCCGGTTGATATGCGGAAGCAGACGGCCCAGTTCGATATCGCAGTGATGGGTACCTGGGTAGTTGCCCCAGCAGATATGGGCCCGGCATTGCTCCGGGGCGACCGCTGCGAGGGACTCATTCAGCACCCTGATATGGTCGTCGACCAGCTGTAAAAAAACCTCTTCCTGGAGATGTTTGTGGCGGGTATGACGTCCCATCGCCAGGTCGGGACAGTCTATCTGAACCGTAATCCCGTAACTGCTGATGATTTCATACTCCTGTTTGAGAATGTCTCCGAGCTTTTCAAGATAGCTCAGGTAGTCGGGGTAATAGCGGTTTTCCAGAAACAGTGCGACGGTGCCTGGCGACGGCGCGGTGAAGAACAATTCAGCCTCGGTATCGGGAAATTTCCGGCTGAGCCGCTCGAAGGCGCCAAGCATCATCTCGAGTTCACGGCGCAGGGTCTGTTCACCGGTATAGACGAGTTCTTCGGAACAGGCGGGCAGTTCGATCGGTGCTTTCGGGTTGAGGGTGATCAGGCCGTTTCTTCCCCCGAAGCGCCTGGCATACTCAGGCACCTCCTCCATGTCCTGCGGCAGAGGCGCCTGACCGTGCCCGTTGAAACCGGAGATCCGCTGGACGGTTGCACTGATGTAGTCGGCCCGTGGAAGTTCGCCGTTGTTAATATAGTTCAAACCCAGAGCAAGCTGCCGCTCGACAAGTTCTTCAACATAGCCCTGCAGGTCGGCATCCGACACTTCGAGCTTTTTCATCTGCCTGGTCAGCATATCAGACGGCCGGGGCAGCGAACCGACGTGGGTGGTCCTGATCATCTGGGTATCACCTTGTGGATGCGGGGATCGGAAAATACATTTTCACAGTACCAATCATAAGACAAATTACTATAATGCAGGATCATAAATAAAAGAAGCCGGTTCAGACCAACTAATCGCATGCAGGCCAATCGGCGCAGGATTACCCGCTAGGACGCCGAGCGGGCTCTTGCATCATTTGACCCGTATTCAGTCAAGGAGCGCCAGTGACACCACAGCGAGCATACACCCCAAAATACAGAATCGTCAATTTCAGTCTACTTGCCCTGTCCGACCCGCGGGCAATCTCCGTGGCCCACCTCGATATCGATGAAATGGTGGCAACGCTCAGAACCCATGTCGATCTTCCCTGCATCTATCTGGTGTCTGCCCAGGGCAGGGAGCTCATTGGGGCTGTTCTCGAGAGGCTTGAGGCCATCAGGTCGGCCTGCTACCCGTATGCACTGTTCGTCGTCGATGGGGATTATGCGGCTTTGGAAAATGATGATCTGCCGGTCCTTTCAGTTGCAGGGCGAGAACCTGAAGAGGTCAGCACTTTGATTCAGCAGTGGGCGGCAGCCAGGTTTTGCTTCGACAAGCAGCGGCTCGCCATCAAAAACCAGGCGCCTCTGCCCGGGCAGGTCGATGTGGTCATCGTGGGCGGCGGCATCACCGGCCTGTATGCGGCAAATCGTCTGGCCGAACAGAACATATCGTTCTGCATCGTCGAGCAGCAGGACATCGTGGGGGGGATCTGGTCCCACTATGCCAATGCCACCTCGCAGGTGAATACCTCGGAGGGGGCCTACCGCGTGGTGGAGAGAAAGCGGCGCAATAATCGCGATCATTCCTCCACTGCAGAAATACTCGAAGATCTCAACTTGCTGGCTCACCGGGTATCCGAATCGATTTTCACCCGAACCCGGGCGCTGAAGGTCAGCAAGGGGGGCCAGGGCTACCTGACAAAGGTGATTCGGGACAGCCTCGAGTCGACCATCTCCAGCACGGGGCTGATCGTGGCGGTGAACGACCGGGTCGGCGCACCGCGCACGCCCACCTGGGAGAACCAGCAGCGTTTTCAGGGTGCGATCATTTCAGGTTCCTCCGATGAATCGCTCGGGCTTGACTGGACCGGCAAGCAGGTGGTGATTGTCGGGATGGGCGCCTTCGCGGTGGAAAATGCACGGACCGCTCTTGAAAACGGGGCGGCCCAGGTGCACGTGGTCTGCAGGAGACATGGCACGGTCTGCCCCAAGATCATCGATTATCTGAATTTTTCGACATCGTATGACGATAATTTCGAGCACGATAAACGCAGCAACATCCGCAATATGATGCTCTGGAAAAAGCTCTACGAAATGAGCGGAGCCAGCCAGCCGGAATGCTGGATGGGGATGATAAAACACCGGGGACATACAATCAGCGTCTCGGATATCTGGTTCATTGCCCATCACTTGAAAAAACTGCGGACCGTGACCGGAAGCATCACCGAAATGTATGATTCAGGAGTCATCGTCAACCATGATTTAAAAATCGAGGCGGACATCGTGGTAAACTGTGTCGGTTTTAGCCGCAATTCTCCGCTGGTCAGGGAGTTATGCGGATACTCTCAGACCTATAACAACAATTACCTTGATAAGGACTTCATGTACCTGGCGGACGCCTATATCGACGATGACGTGTTCAATTCCTTCTTCGGCTCGAGCGTCCTGGAAATGACCAAATTCTATCTCGACGTCTATATCCATTTCTTTAACAATCCCGAATTCGATAACATGATCCGTTCACCGGGCATCGAAAGGCTGCCGATAGAAGAGAGAAGCTGGTCGCACTACATTGCCGGAGCAGAGTCCCTGATGAATTACTCTCCGTTTTTTTATGACCAGGCTAGAAAGCAGATCGACATCAGAAGCGCAAATTTTTATGAATCACACGATCTGGCGACCTACATTGCCCAGAACAAACGGGAGTGGTTTGCAACCCATGCACAGCTAGCGGGCACAGCCCTTCCGGAGTCCGAATGCCTGCCCTATCCGTTCGACAAGCTGCTCGAGACAAAATAAGGGGGCCGGCTGGATGCGGATGGATCAGTGCCCGGCCCGCCCCAACAGCAGGCGCGACCAATGATTAAAGCACCAGGGCAGCCGATGCAGAAAATCCATCCGGTGGTGCTGCCGGTTCCTTCAGCAGTCATCGAGTTGCAGGGGGTGGATAAAAAGAATGAGCTGAGCAGCCTCGCCAGAAAGGCCCTGCATCTTTCGGCCGGACACCTTGGCGTCGTCATCGAAGCACTGGAGAAGGACGAAAACGGGGCGCCCCTGCCAAGCAACGGTGTCTACTGGTCGTTGAGTCACTGCAGCACCTGTACGGCGGCGGTGGCGGCCCCGTTACCCATCGGCATCGACGTTGAAAATATCGGTCCATACCCCCGTGAGCTGGTCTCTGAGATAGCTGATGCCGCCGAGTGGGCTATTGCCGGAGAGATTACACCGTTGCTGTTCTTTTCGTTCTGGACCGTCAAGGAAGCCGTTCTCAAAGCCTCGGGAATGGGTCTGTCAGGCCTTGAGGACTGCAGAATCACAGGCTTCAGCAGTGGCCGGGCGATTGTTCAACATCTGAGCAGAACCTGGCGGGTCTTGGTATATACCGGCGTGGCCGGCCACGTTGTGGCGATCACGGACCAGGATTTGTCGATCAACTGGCATACTGTCTCCCGTCTTACCGTTTGACAGGCTCCCCGTGAGGTCTTGCGGCCCGCTCGGTTTTGCCGGTAAAACGCTATCGGCATTGCTTTTCGCACGAAGCACGGTATATAATCAGCCTGAATCAGAACAAATCGGGGTATGAAAGCGGTCCTGTTCCGCAATTGCGGTGCGTGGTCCTGTAACCACCTGTTCAGTTATGCCAAAAACCAAAGAATTCAAGATAGTAGACAAAAGACTCCTGTTCAAATGTCCGTCCTGCGGGGCCAGGAGAACCTCCATTATTCCCGACATCCGCAGAAAAACGATTCGCTGCCAGCAGTGCGGGGAACTGACTAAATGTCTGTTCAATCGACGGCCGGAGCCCCGGGAACCCCAAAGCGGCAAAGTGACGTTGACCACGCGTGACGGCAGAAAAGTCGAGGTGGCCCTGCGCGACATCAGCTCGAGAGGGATCGGCCTGGAACTACCATCCGGTAAATCCCTGAAGCTGCTGCCGGTGGGCACCGAGTTCACGGCGACCTGCAGCTGGAACTCCAGGCTGCTGTCCGATGACCGTTACGTGGTCAGAAACATTTATGGTCTGCGGGTGGGCGCTGAAAAGGTCAGGCGTTGAGAACAGGCCTCGTCTGCCGGTAAAACATTTCCTCAGGCAATCAACATATTGCCTTTTGCCGCATATTTATGGTAACACACTACGATGTCCCGCATGGACATTATTGAAACGGCAGTCAACCCGGGAGTCCTTCCCGAAACTCACAACTTTTGTCTGGAGGACAGAATGAATACGTGGAAAAATCTTTTTGTAGGCTGTGCCCTGGTCATGGTATCTGCAGGACTGGCCTTTGCCGACAACGGGGATACCCTGAAGGCGGTTAAGGAAAAAGGTTACATCCAGGTTGGCGTGAACGGCGACCTGTTCGGCTTCGGTAAGGCCGATCAGAAAGGCGTCTGGAAAGGCCTCGACGTGGACACCGCACGGGCTGTGGCCGTGGCAGTGTTCGGCGACCTCAATGACCGCCTGCGCTATACGCCGCTGACCGCCAAAACCCGCTTCACCGCCTTGCAGTCCAAAGAGATCGATCTGCTGACCAGAAACTGTACCCAGACTTTGGGCCGGGATACCGCGCTCGGCCTGGATTTTGCCCAGGTCAATTACTATGACGGCCAGGGTTTCATGGTACCCAAGGCACTTGGGATAAAAAGCGCCAAGGAACTCAGCGGCGCCACCGTCTGCGTGCTGCCGGGAACCACCACCGAACAGAATGCCGCCGACTTTTTCCGTTCCAATAATATGGACTGGAAAACGGTTACCATCGAGAACACCGCTGAGCTTTCCCAGGCCTTCTGGGCAGGCCGCTGCGATGTTTTGACCTCGGATGCCTCTCAGCTTGCCGGTCTGCGTGCAGGAGCTCCGAAACCTGAAGATTATGCGATCCTGCCCGAAATCATCTCCAAGGAACCGCTGGCGCCCGCCGTTCGTCACGGAGACAACCAGTGGAAGGATATCGTCAATTACGCAGTGCTGGCGATGATCAATGCCGAGGAACTCGGCATTACCTCGGCCAACGTCGATGAAATGCTCAAATCCACGGATCCCAGGATCCAGAGATTTCTGGGAGTTTCTCCGGGTAACGGCGCAGCCCTGGGGCTTGATGAGAAATTCGCCTACAACATCGTCAAGCAGGTGGGCAATTACGGTGAAGTGTTCGAGCGCAATGTCGGCGTCAACACGCCGCTGGGCATCGAGCGCGGTCTGAACGCCTTGTGGACCAACGGCGGATTGATGTATTCACCTCCGTTCAAATAATCCGTTTAAGCGGTACCCGTACGATTCACCAGCCGGCAATGCCCGCCCGCTTCGTATAGATCTTTTCCGGGACGGGCAGCCCGGCTGCACTGCGAATTGCTGAACTGCCCGGCCGGTCAACAGCTCTGACCGGCCGGGCGGCACATCTTCTTTGTCCATTTCGCCTATGGCTTCTGCCCAGAACAACAGCTCCAGGACCTATTTCTGGAATGATCAGAAGACCAGGGCCATCCTGTACCAGATTGTCACCGCCGTTTTCGTGGCCTTTCTGGGCTATTACCTGATCTCCAATGTGCAGTCCAATATGGCGAAGCAGTCGATCGCCAGCGGCTTTGGCTTTATCGAAAAAGAAGCCGCCTTTGAAATTGGAGAATCGCTGATCGACTACTCGGCGGCCGACACCTACGGCAGGGCGCTGGTGGTAGGTGTGCTGAACACCTTGAAAATCTCGCTGGTAGGGATGATACTGACCACCATTTTAGGTACCATTATCGGGGTGTGCACGCTTTCTACCAACTGGCTGATCTCCAAACTGGGCACTGCTTATGTGGAACTCTTCCAGAATATCCCGGTGCTGCTGCAGCTCTTTTTCTTCTACGCGCTGTTTTACGAGATTTTTCCCGGTCCCCGCCAGGCTTTGAACCCGGTTCCCGGGGTTTTCATCACCAACCGCGGCGTGGATTTTCCGGTGCCCGCGCCCGATCCGGCCTGGACCTGGATGGGGCTCGCCTTTGTAGCGGCCTGTATCCTTGTCTGGCTGATCAATCGTTGGGCAAGAAAGCGCCAGGAAAAAAGCGGCCAGCAGTTTCCGGCCTTCTGGGTCGGCCTCGCAATTCTGATTGCCCTGCCGTTGCTGACCTGGTTGCTCGGCGGTGCACCGACCCAGATGGATGTACCTGAGCTCAAAGGCTTCAATTTCCAGGGCGGCAGAAATATCAGCCCTGAGTTTTCGGCGCTGCTGATCGGCCTGGTGCTCTATACCGCTTCCTTTATTGCCCAGATCGTCCGGGCCGGCATTCAATCTATCAGCCATGGTCAGACCGAGGCCGCCATGTCGATCGGTCTGAAACCGGGCCTGGTTCTCAAACTGGTAATTTTTCCCCAGGCCCTGCGGGTGATTGTCCCGCCGTTGACCTCCCAGTTATTGAACCTGACCAAGAACAGTTCGCTGGCAGTGGCCATCGGCTATCCTGATTTCGTCCAGGTGGCGGGCACCACGATCAACCAGACCGGCCAGGCGGTCGAGGGTGTGGCCTTGATGATGCTCGTCTATTTGACCTTCAGCCTGCTCACATCCGCCTTTATGAACTGGTACAACAAAAAAATTGCCATCGTCGAGCGGTAGCCGGCCCATGAATGATTTGAGCAAACCAGCACATGCCGATGATATAAAGCCGCCGTCCACCGATGTCGGCGTCATCGGCTGGGTTCGGCATAATCTGTTCAACGGCGTGTTCAACTCGATCGCCACCATTGTCATTCTGGGCGGATTGATCAGGGTTGTGCCGCAGTTCGTTCAATGGGCCTTCATCGACTCCGTCTGGTTCACCTCGGGTCAGCAGTGCCACGAGGCGGAAGGGGCCTGCTGGTCGGTGATCACCCAGAATATCCGCTTCAATATCTTCGGCTACTTTCCCTACGAGGAACAGTGGCGGCCGCTGCTGGCCATGATCATTCTGATCGCGATGCTCATCTACAGCCGCGACTGGAACAAGTGGAATAAACGGCTGGGCTATGTCTGGCTGTTTGCCCTGTTCGTCATGGGGCTGCTGATGAAGGGCGGCCTCTTCGGCCTGGTGCCGGTCGAGAGCACCAAGTGGAGCGGCCTGCCGCTGACCCTGCTGCTTTCTTTCTTCGGCATTCTGGCCTCATACCCGCTCGGTGTCATGCTGGCCCTGGGCCGGCAGTCAAGGATGCCGATCATCAAATCGCTGTGCGTGGTCTATATCGAAATGATCCGCGGGGTACCGCTGATCACGATGCTGTTCATGTCCTCGGTGATGTTCCCGCTTTTTCTGCCCGAAGGCGTCACTATAGACAAGGTATTGCGCGCCCAGGCGGCAATTATCATGTTTACCGCCGCCTATATCGCCGAAGTGGTGCGGGGCGGCCTGCAGGCCATGGACAAGGGGCAGTATGAGGCCGCCGAGTCGCTGGGGCTGAACTATTTTCAGATGATGCGCATGATCATTCTGCCCCAGGCTCTGAAGATCGTCATTCCGCCGACGGTGGGCATCCTGATTTCCGCCTTCAAGGATACCTCGCTGGTTGTCATTATCGCGCTCTACGACATCCTGAACACCACCAAGTCGATTCTCTCCGAGCCGGAATGGACCGGATTCTCCACCGAGGCCTATATCTTCATTGCGATGATCTACTATATCTGCTGTTTTTCCATGTCCCAATACAGCCGCCGCATCGAAAAAGAGCTCGAATACAAGCATACGACGAACGACGACCGTTAATCACAAGCCTAAAACAGATACTATGAACACAGAAAAGGCCGGCTTTACGCCAGACTCGCCAGACTCGCCCGAGGCTAAACCGATTATCGAGATCATTGGAATGCACAAATGGTTTGATGATTTCCATGTGCTCAAGGACATCAATCTCAAGGTCATGCCCCAGGAGAAAATCGTGGTCTGCGGGCCTTCGGGTTCAGGCAAGTCGACGGTGATCCGCTGCATCAACCGGCTTGAGGAACACCAGCGCGGCAAGATCATCGTCAACGGCACCGAACTGACCAGGGATCTGAAAAATATCGAAAGGGTCCGCACCGAGGTCGGCATGGTCTTTCAGCACTTCAACCTCTTTCCCCACCTGACCATCCTGGACAACCTGACCGTGGGCCCGATCTGGGTAAGGAAAATGCCGAAAAAAGAGGCCGAAGAGCTGGCCATGCATTACCTGGAAATCGTGCAGATCCCCGAACAGGCCCAGAAATATCCGGGCCAGATTTCAGGCGGTCAGCAGCAGCGGGTGGCGATCGCCCGCAGTCTCTGCATGAAGCCCAAGATCATGCTTTTCGATGAACCGACCTCAGCGCTTGACCCCGAGATGATCAAGGAGGTGCTCGATGTTATGGTCAATCTGGCCAGGGAAGGGATGACCATGATCGTGGTCACCCATGAAATGGGTTTTGCCAAGACCGTGGCCGATCGAGTGATTTTTATGGACTTCGGGGAGATCGTCGAAGAAAACGAACCTAATGAATTCTTCGATAACCCGCAGCATGAAAGAACCAAGCTCTTCCTCAGCCAGATCCTCTAAAATGTAGTGGTTGCGGTTTTATGCTGTCCGGTCTGCCCGCCAGATTGAACAGCGTTGGCGCTATCGCAGACGAATACCGAGTCAAGCGTATCTCTGCAGTATCTCCTGCCAGTCGGTGATCCTGGCCAGTTCCTCGGTTAGGTGACCGATATTATACGCCCGTCTGATATCTTATCCCAGACGGATAATGCGATGCGGCCATCCGCCAGCCGTGCCCTGAAATTACCCCCGGTACCACCGGCCAGGCCCCTGTCATCAGATGGTTTTGCGAAGATGACCAGTTGTTTTTACAGTTCAACGTCTGTCATTGCTTGAAGCCTTTGGTTACCCAGCCCTGGGGGAGGTCCATTTCGACCAGCAGGCGGAAATGATGTTTCGTGTCCTCATAGAGTTGCTTAAACATCGGGAACAGTTTGTTGTAGTTCTTGTGCGCCTCCAGGTCCGGCTCGAAGGTACCTCCAGTAACAACCGTCCGGGATATCGCCTCAGGATAGCTGGGATAAAGACCGAGGCCCACGCCGGCAAGCAGCGCCGCCCCCAGCACTTCGGTGTGACTCTGCGTCAGGCTGATAACGCGCTTGCCGAGAACATCAGCAATGATCTGATTCCACACCGCGCTTGAGGCAGCAGCGCCTCCGATGCGCAGCTCCTTGATCTCAAGCCTGCTGTCGGACTCGAGCAGTTCGATGACGTGCCTGATTGCAAAGGCAGCCCCTTCCAGCACCGAACGGAAAAAATCGCCCCTGTTATGACCAAGCGTCACCCCAAAAAAAACGCCCCGTGCATAGGGGTCCCAGATCGGGGTCCGTTCACCGGCCAGATAGGGGAGAAACAGCAGCCCCTTGCTGCCCGGCGGCGCATATTGGGCCTGGGCTGTTATCAGGTGATAGACATCGGTGTTGTTCGATTGAGCTTCGGCCAGCTCCATTTGACAGAACGTATCACGAACCCAGCGCAGCGCTGAGCCAACCCCGTTGATCGCCCCGATATACTGCCAGCAGTTGTCCGTGATGTGAGTGCAGTTCATGAATCGCCGATCGAACGTACCGGTGGTGAGCGGGCCGGCCACCCGTGCGGCGGTGCCCATGATCACAAAGCATTGCCCTTCTTCCAGGACGCCTGTTCCCAGCGATGCGCCAATGGTGTCCATGCAACCGCCAATTACTGGGGTTCCCGGCGTAAGACCGGTCAGCTCGGCCGCGGCGCCGGTGACCGAGCCGACTATCTCATCACAGGCCACTGGCCGGGGCAGTTTGTCCGGATCGATCCGGAGCTTTTCGAGAAACGGCTGATGCCATTGCCGCCGGCGAATATCGAAAAGCAGTGTTGTCGAGGCCCTGGAATGATCAATGGTGAACTCCCCGGTCAAACGGGCGACAAGGTAGCCGCCGGGAACCATCAATTTATGGGCAGCTTGATAGGAATCGGGCTCGTTGTGCATCAACCAGAGTATGGTCGGCAAGGAAAAGGCCCCTGGAGCAAGGGGATTTCCGGTAATATCGAAAACAGTTTCGGCGCCAAGCTGTTCCTTGATCCGCTCGACTTCCGGCAGGGCCCGCTGATCCCACAGCATGATGGCCGGACGGATCGGCTGGCCTTGCCCATCGACAGCTATCAGACCATTGGTGCAGCCAATCCCGATTGCCTTGATTGCCGCAGGATCAATATCCTTGATGGCATCTCTGATCGCCCTGACCGTTGCCTGCCACCAGCCTTCGGCATCGTGCTCCGCCTGGCCGGGCACCGTGCTGATCATCTGGTACTCGCCGTATCCTGAGCCCGCCAGGGTGCCGTCTATGCTGAACACACCGGCCTTGGTTCCCGTGCCTCCAATGTCTATGCCCAGCAGATATGGTTTTTGTGCAACCATGGTAAAGAGAATTTCCCCTGGCTAAGTAATGATCTGGGTTAATTGAACGGTGCTGATCGTTCAGAAATAACTCAATTGATGCAGTATATGATGCCGCATCAGCGTTTCAGAGAGTTCCCGGTCCCGGCGCCTCAGGGCCTGGATAATTTTTGCATGCTGGTTGATAAAGGTTTCCAATCGATCAATGGGTAGCTTGATAATCAATCGGGACAACTGGATTTTTGCGTCAAGTTTTTCAATTATTTCATATAGATGTGCATTTTTGGTTCGGTGAGCGATTTGCAGGTGAAAAAGGCTGTCCTGTTCGAAAGCGCCTGCAACATCACCATCCGCAATTAAGGCATCGCACTCATCTGCAATACTGCTCAACTGGTCAAAGTCGCGATTGGTGCCTACTTCCGCCAGTAACTTGGCAGACAGTGCCTCCAACTGGGCGCGGATATGAGCAAGCTGCACGGCTTCCTGAGGGGTCAAGGTGGCTACAACGGCGTGGCTTCGGGGCTTCAGGTTGACGAGTCCGTACTCGCTCAGTTTTTTTAATGCCTCTCGAATGGGGGTTCGGCTCACGCCAAACAACTGACCTACTTTCTCCTCATGGATTTTGTGGCCGGCTTTGAATTCTCCGGAAAGGATCATTTTTTTAATATAAACATATACTTGCCCAGAAAGGCCGTTGTAATTCAACGCGATCTTCTTCATGACGGTTCAGTTTCAGTCTCCATGCTCTTCATGTTCGAATTTTTCCGGCGGGCTTGATCCATCTGCTGAAACCATCAGCGCCACATGAAACATGCCAGAATGCTGCGGCCGCTCAATGATAACCGAGAACCTCGCGGGTCTTTCCGGCAATGAAATCGAGGCTGGAAAGGACTCTGGCCGCATCGCTTTCAGCAACCTCATTCTTAACACGGGCAATTGATATCTGAGCCAGCATCAGAAGATCCACCTCTTGCAGGAGTTCTTTAATCGCTGTACCGACCTCGAGATCATGGCCTGCAATATCCCCGCTGTTCAGTTTTGCAAAGGCATCCGGGCATAACCGGGGTATGAGTTCCACCCGGCGATCCAGACGCCTGGAGACTTCCTCGAATAGAAGCTGCGAGGGTTCCCGGGTGGTCGGGTTGGTCATGATCAGCCCGATCCGCCTGCCATGCTGAAGCGCATGTTCAAACATCGGTTCATCAACCTTTACGACCGGAATTTTGACCTGCAGACGAACTTCATTCACGCAGGGCGACAGTGACGAACAGCTGACAACGGCAAGGTCGGCTCCTGCATCTTCCGCTGCAGCCACCATTTTCGTCAGCCAGGCGACAATTTCCGGAGTAATCCTGCCCAGGCTGGAGAGCTTCCTGAGGATTCCCTCATCCAGAACATGGCTCAGGTCGACACCCGGCAGCGAGTCTGCGAGGGCGGCGTGAACCGGGTCGATGACCAACCTGGTGGTGTGCACTAGACCTATCAATGCCATTGAATATTCCTCATCTGACCTGGCTGATTTCCTGGGGGGTACCGTGCAGCTCAATCAGGGACGCCATCAATTTATCTCCCAGCCCGCTATCGACAGCCGACTGATATGTTGCCAGCAATGCCTCGACGAGGTAACTGTTGAATCCAATGCTGTCCGCAAAATCTCTGAAATAGCCGACGTCCTTGCGGGCATTGCTCAGCGAAAACTTATGGCCGGTGAGATCCCCCTCGAGCAGCGGCGGAACCATTTTTCTCAATACGCCGCTGTCCGCGCCTCCAGCTGACATCACTCGATACAGTTCACGGGCATCGACGCCAGCTTTGAAGCAGAGCGACAGCCCTTCAGCGATCAGTGCCGTATAGCCGCAGGAAATAAAATTATTGATCAATTTGGCACTGTGACCGGAACCCGGAGGGCCGAAATAGGCGATATGTTCCGAGTAGCATTCCAGAACAGGCCTGACCTTTGCGAAAATATGCTTTTGCGCCCCGACAAGACTGTTGAGCCTGCCGGCTTCCGCATCCTTTGGGGCCCTGGTGACCGGTGCATCGACGTAATGCGCCTGTTTCGCCGCGAGGTCGCTGTCGATGCGCTTGCTCAAGGCGGGGTTGCTCGTGGTGCAGTCCACCAGAATGAACCCGGGCCTGCATGTTTCCAGCACACCGTTTTCGCGGTAAACCAGATCTTCCACTTCCCGGGCTCCGGTAACGCAGAAAAAGACCAGGTCATTTGATTCGACAAGCTCTGCAATCGATGCAGCTTCAGCCGCACCTTGTTTAATAAGGTCGTCTAAGGGGGCTCTGTTGCGGTGGGCCACTCCCATGAGCGGATAGCCGTTTTTCAGGATATTTCCGGCAATACCGTGACCCATCATGCCTAACCCGACAAAGCCTATTCTTGATTTCATGATGCCCCGCTTTTGCCGGTCATGGAACAGGCGAGCAGAAACGCCTGACGCAGCGCGCTTTCGTTGGCGATCCCCTGGCCGGCGATGTCGAAGGCCGAACCATGGGCCGAAGTGGTCACCGGAAAGGGCAAGCCGGCATGAACCGTCACGCCGTGCTCAAAACCCATCAGTTTCATGGCAATCTGTCCCTGGTCATGATACATGGTGACGATTGCATCGTATTTTCCGTCACGGCCCATCAGAAAGATGGTATCGGGCGGAAACGGCCCGTCAACATTGATCCCTCCTGCCTGGGCCTGTTGCACCGCCGGCTCGATCATCTCTATCTCCTCATCGCCGAACATTCCGCCGTCTCCGGCATGGGGATTGAGGCCGGCCACGGCGATACGGGGATTGTCGCGTGCCGCTGGCCCGCAGGGCCGAATCGAGCAGCCGGATGGCCTTGAACACCGATTGCCTGCGTGATCAGATCGCTGACCTGCCGGTGGGAAACATGGGAAGTCGCCCGCGAAGTCCAGAGATTTCCGAAGGTGTTCAGCAGGCCGAAATCGCCCCGGTGAGAAAGCTGGTCGCTGAAAAAGCCCGACTCATCCTCATGGGTGAGTCCGGCCAGGTGCATGGCTTCCTTGTTGAGCGGGGCAAAGCACATCCCATCGGTGAAACCGTCCTGGCACAGATCTAAGGCCCGCCGCCAGGCAGTCGAGCTGGTACGTGCCGGATTCTTTCTGAGACCCGTGCCTCGCTGATAACCATCGGGCGCAAGCGCTTGGCCCTGAAGCAGCGCGACTTTCCGCTGGGGCGAGCGTCTCCGTCGGATACCTGGTCGACCAGCCGACAGTCCACCCTGACCCCGGCTGATTCCGCAGTCCGGCATCGAAGACCGTCTTGTCCGCGCACCGACGATGATATCCGCTTGTTCAGTGGTGTCGGGGTCGGCCAGCAGTTTTGCCGTCAACTCAGGGCCGATGCCACAGGGATCTCCCATGACCAGAGCAATCCGCGGTTTTCTTGTCGTTCTGCATATGAGTCTATCCGTAAAACAGGTTGACCAGTGTCAGCGAGACCGGCGGGAAGTAGGTGACGAGCATCAGAACGACCAATGAGGACCAGGATAAACGGTATATTGACCTTGGTCGTCTCCCAGATATCGGTTTTGGCGATCGAACATGAGGTGACCAGGACGCTGGCCACCGGCGGGGTCTGCTGGCCGATGGCGATGTTCAGGGTCATGATCAGGCCGAACTGGATCGGATTGATGCCGATCTGATGCACCAGCGGCATGACGATGGGGACGATGAGGATGATCGCCGCCGCCCCGTGCAGGAACATGCCGACCACGAAGAGCATGACGTTGAGCAGGGCCAGCACCATCAGCTTGTTGCTGGTAAAGCCGATCATCCAGCGGGCGAAGGTCTGCGGCACCTGCATCTCGGTCAGGTAGAGGCCGAGAACCGCGGAGGTGGCCACCAGCAGCATGACCACCGCGGTCTGGGTGACGCCTTCCACCATCGCCTTGCGCAGATGCTGTCCAGTTGATCTCGCGGTAAATCACCCCGCCGATGATCAGGGCGGCAACCACCGCCAGCCCGGCACCTTCGGTGGCCGTGACAATACCGCCGAAAATGCCGCCGAGAATGATCACCGGCAGGGTCAGCGCCCAGCCCGCCTCCTTGAAGGCCACCCACAACTTCCGTCAGGGAAAACGCTTCTTCGCGCGGCAGGTCGTAGCGCACGGCATACCAGTAACAGAGCCCCATCATCGAAAAGCCGCCGAGAACACCGGGAATGATGCCGGCGACAAAGAGCTGGACGATCGAGGTGTCGGACAAGCGCCCCGTAAATGATCATGGCGATCGAAGGCGGAATGATGATCGCAATCGAGGCCGACGACGAGGTGACCGCCGCCGACAGTTCCGGGGTGTAATTACGTTTTTTCATGGCCGGAATCAGCACCGAGCCGATCGCCGCGACATCGGCCACGGCCGAGCCGGAAATTTCGGCGAAGAACATCGACACGCCGACATTGACCATGGCCAGGCCGCCGCGGACAAAGCCGATCAGGGCCGAGGTCAGGTTGATCAGGCGCCGCGAGATGGTGGTCGTGTTCATCAGCGCACCGGCCAGGATGAAGAGCGGGATCGCCAGCAGGGGAAAATTGGTGGCCCCGTCGAACATCGTCAGCGCGGCATTGTAGATGCTGTTGAACCCCTTTGAAGACATCATGCCGATGATGGCCACGAATCCGAGGGCGACGGCAATCGGCACATTGATCAAGACGAGAAGCAGCAGTCCGATAATCAGCAGCAGGGCGGTCATGACTGGTGCGCCTCCTCGATTGCCTGGTCGATCATCTCCTTTTCATAGTCGATGCCGGCCATCGCTTTTTTCCAGGCATCCGGAATGCTGAGAAGTTCGGCAAGAATGAACAGGGCCGCGCCAACAGGGATGACCGACTGGGTAAAGCTCAGCGTTACACCAAGTGAGGCTGACCAGGGTCTCGTCGCCGAAAATACCCATGACATACCAGCCGGCATAGCCGATCACCGCAAAGAAACCGATGACGACCACCTCGGCGATGATAAAGGCCACCGCCCTCAGTGTGCGTCGGAAAGGAGAGAAAAAGTCCGGGAAAACCGAGATGTCCCCGGTTGCAGACGGCCAGCGCCGAGCCGTAATAGGTCAGCCAGGCAAGAACCACTGAGGCGACCTCGTCGTACCAGATCAGTGATTGCCCGAGAAACCTGAAAACCACCGCCAGAACCACGATGACTGCCATGCGTGATCAACAGGGAAATGGAGATAAACTCCAGAATTCTTTCCAGCCAGCGTTTCAATGTATCTATCATGACGATGCTATAAGGCAAGAATCTCTGCCCAGTGTTGAAACAACTGCCGACCAGCTGGGTCAGCCGGCCGGCAGCCGCATCAAGCAGATGTTAAAAAACGAAATATCAGTCGGCCAGTTGAAGGGCCATGTCTATCATCTCTTTGCCGGTTGCTACTTCCTTGGCAAATTCTTCATAAATAGGTTTGCTCGCCTCTACAAAGGCCGCCCGATCGGCAACATTGACCTCCATGCTCTCGCCAAGTTTCTCGCGCAGCGCCATATCGTCCATGGTGCCGGTGGCATACATCCAGCCCTGCACGTCCACAGCGGTTTTCTCGAGGATCTGACGAACATCTTCGGGAAGTTTGGCCCACTGGTCTGCTCCTGTAGTCAGATAGGAGGGGGTGTAGACATGCCCGGTGACTGACAGGTACTTCTGTACTTCGTTAAGTTTGGCGGCATAAATATTGGTGTACGGATTTTCCTGGCCATCGATGACACCGGTCTGCAGAGCGACGAATACCTCGGAAAATGCCATTGGCGTCGGATTCGCTCCCCAGGCGGAGAACATCTTTACCCGCCAGGTCGACTTGGGTGTTCTGATTTTCAGACCCTGCAGATCGGCCGGGGTGTTGATCGGCCTAACATTGTTGGTGATATGGCGAATGCCGTTTTCCCAGAATCCGATGACCTTGTAACCTTTTGCCTCAATGGCCGGGGCGATCATCGGCCAGAAGATCTTGTGCTCGATCCTGTTCAGATGCGCCCTGTCCTTGACCAGAAACGGCATGTCAAAAAGCCCGGCCTCAGGAGCGATCGAGGACATGATCGAAGACGGCATCGACAGGTGAACCGTACCAAGCTTCAGCTTCTGCATCAGGTCCTTGTCTTTGCCCAGCTGGGAAGACCCGTAAAAGGTGACCTTGGCCTTGTCGCCCAGCAGCTCATTGGCCCGGCGGGTAAACTCCTCGGCGGTAATATACTGGGTCGACCCGGGGCTGGCGCTGATCGCAAAGACAATTTCAAGGGCAGAAGCAGACTGGACAAGTCCGCCCAGCGCCAACATGCCGGCACAGACTCCCAGCAGACATTTCCTCAGAGATACGCTCATAATTTCCTCCTCATTTTGTGGTATTAACCCGGCGATAACCCGGCCCGAACGGACCTGACCATGGTAGACTCTTCACCGGATTCTTATGGCACAGTGCCACCTTGTGGGAGAATATGGCATACTGTATACCGAAAGTCAATACGGGAGTACTGCTGTGCAACTAATATTTTATAATAAATAATGATAACAAATATTTACAACTATAAAAAAAAACAGAATTAATTACAGTATACAATAAAAAATATAATAATATAAAATATTTAAGATGTAAATTAGACAGTTTGTGAGTTTTCCGGGTGATTGATAAAATTTGCCTTATGCTTGCGGGTCTATTGCCAGGTTCTACGCGGTGAGCGGCTATTATTCAGGCATCAATCCTGTGCCACTGTTCGGCGGATTTGGCTGCTGTCCAGTCCTTAACCGTTCGGTCAAAGGCAAGAAAATGCTCTGATTTAAGATGGAGTTCAAAGGCCTCGGCATCCTTGTACACCTCATAGAGAAATATCCTGTGCTCGTCGTCCGGAGCCCGGCATACATCGAACTGCAAGCATCCTCTTTCCTTATTCAGCGAATTCTGCGCCTGCCGCTTCATGACCTCGGTAAATTCAGCTGCCTTGCCTTTTTTGATGGTAAAATTGACGGTTACGATAAACATGATTTGGTTTCACCTGTTGGTTGACTTTGTATTTCGAGCATTGGCATACCCGGGCCTTATGAGATCTGGCAGGGATGCGCAGGCTGGCTCCGGAGTCGGTGCAGCGATGCTGGCCGAGCGGGAGATTTTTATGGACTTCGGGGAGGTCGTCGAAGAAAACGAACCCTATGTGTTCTTCGACACCCCGCAGCATGAGAGAACCAAGCGCTTTCTCAGCCAGTTCCTCTAAGGTGTTATGATTTAGGTTTTTTGCTGCCTGGCCTGAGCACCATATTGAACAGCGTCGGGACTATGGCAAACCATTCAAACGGCTGCTCGAAGCGGATCGCCAGGCCGTCTTTAGCGCTGCGGATCACATAACCACTCAGGTTGTTGATTTCCATCTCGCTGTGTTCGCCCTCCAGAACGATCTGGATATCGCATTCTCCTGATATATCGGACTCTGCTTCCAATTCCAGAAAGAGGCTGAGTACGCTGATATCGCGAATGGTGCCGGCAAATTCTTTGCCGGTTTCTTTAAGCTGGCAATAGGCGCGCGGGGTAAACGGCAACCGCATCGTTTCTCTTTTTTCGCTGTTATCTGCCATTCAGATGATCCTCCACCTCTCGGGTGTTTGCTTAGAGCACAAGCGTAGAAGTTTCCGTATATCCCGGTGACGGCATGGTTGACCTGTTTTTTACAGTCCAGGGCGGCTAAAACGGATGCGCACCCGACTGTTTGCAAGACGGCCGCCCCGAGCGCTTTCGGCCAATCCACCGTCAGCATTTAGGGCAACGCTAGCCTGTATACTAATAACCGACTGTATTTACATCAATTAAAAAAAGCTCAGGTGGTGATTATTGGTTCGGGACAATCAGATAGCCAAGGCCTGGGCAACGGGCTGAGTAAAGTTGTTCTCTGAATACAGTATTGAGAGCATGGTAAGGAAGTGACTCAGGCTGCCCGCCATGACAAACAGGTGCCAGATTCCGTGGGAATGGCTGATCCTGTCTTTGGACATATAGAAAAAGACCCCCGAGGTATAGAATATGCCGCCGACAAACAGCGCTACGGTCCCGAAGGGGGACAGGGATTTCCAGAGCGGTCCAATGGCAATCATGACCAGCCAGCCCATGCTGATATAGATCAGGATGGGCATCAGTTTCGGTCTGTTCCTGGAAAGCAATTCCAGAGAGATTCCCAGCAGGGCCAGGCCCCAGATGGTTCCAAACAGCGTCCAACCCCAGCCGCCCCGCAGGGTCACCAGGGTGAGCGGCGTATAGGTTCCGGCGATCAGCAGATAGATCGAAAGGTGATCCAGGGTGCGGAAGACCGCCTTGGTCCTGCCTTTAAATGAATGATAAAACGTTGAGTTCAGATATACCAGCAGCAGTGTGGTGCCATAAATGCTCAGGCTTACGATTTTCCAGGGGTCTCCCTGCAGAGAGGCCATTATCACCAGCAGAATCAGGCCGGTCAGTGCAAACACGGAGCCGACCAGATGGCTGATGCTGTTGAATTTCTCACCTTTGTACATAATCGATATCCAGTTGATCCCAGGAAATGGCGTTTACTGATCGAACAATTTACTTCCTGGATGTCTCCCTGGAGAAGACAACCTCAAAACGCTGTCCGCTGGCGCCATGGGTATAGACTCCCTCGAGCGAGTCGTGTGTCCGGTTGTACCCCAACACATAGGTGGAACCGGCATAATTTTTATCCTGCAGCCGTATCAGCACGTACTGTACACCTTCCTGTTTGGCCGTCTCGATTTTATCAACGTGTATGTAGCGCCGGTTGAAATAGGTTGCCTCGAGAGCCCTGTTTTTGCCCTGCCGCAGCTCAATGATATATGGTGCATCTGCTCGAACCCAGCGGCCCTGCAGGGCCAGTACATCTGGTGAAAAAAAGTCGGAGTCGCTGGTCCTGCCGAGACAGGCAAAGAGCAGCAGGAAGACAAGACAGCCGAGTCCGGAAACCAGCCATCGACTATGTACATGCATGATACCCCCTGGTCAGTAGCCGCGCTGCATCTAATTTCTGTACACTCTGGAAGGTTGCATATTCCTCAGGTATCTTCACCGGAGGAAGCGTTGCCTGCAACGACCAACCTTAAGCACAATTATCGATTTCGTGTCATCAGATTACCTCAATAGATTCTATTTTTGAAATTATAAAATAAGCAATAAATTGGGTCTACCTCTCTACGCCAGACTCAGGATGGTTTTTCAGATCACCAAACGGGGGTTGAAAATGGCTAAAGGTCGCTGAATTTTCAATTTCAGGCAATTCAGGCTCGTGAAGAACTCCTGCATGGAAGAATACGATGAGCATAAAGCCTTAAACTATTTCTTCGGAAAAGGTAGATCCGGCAGGGGAATGAATTCTGTCTCATCACCGGGAACAGCAGCAAATTTTTTATCCCTCCAGTCCTCTGCAGCCTCTTTGATCCGGTCAACAGAAGATGCAACAAAGTTCCACCAGATATAGCGCGGGCCATCCATTGCAGCACCGCCAAGCAGCAGAAGATGAACATCTTCACTGGCTTTGAGAACAACTTCAGTGCCCTGGCGCAGCACCATCATCTGCCGGCTGCCATAAATCGTTCCGCCGACCTCCACTTTGCCCGTTGCCAGGTAAATCGCCCGCTCTTCAGTCATCCCGGAGATTTCAAGACGGGCTCCTTTGTTCATTTGCAATTCAAGGTAGAGCGTTTCCCCTGGTGTCTCGATTGGTGAGGTGTAGCCCTGAAATTCTCCCAGAATCAGTCGTCCGAATAGTTCTTTGGCTTCAAACACGGGAATTTCTGCTGCTGAAAAATGGGTGAATTGGGGGTCGCTCAGTTCCATCGTTTTTGGCTGCGCCAGCCAGCTTTGAATACCAAACAGCCCGGATGAATTCTGCCGGATATCCTGCCCGGTGCGTTCGGAATGCACAATGCCTCTGCCGGCGCTCATGAGGTTGACATCTCCCGGTACGATGCGCACGTCGTTGCCCAGCGAATCCTTATGATCCAGACTTCCAGCAAAGAGATAGGTAACGGTCGAAAGGCCGATGTGCGGGTGGGGTCTTACATCGACGCCGCGTCCGCTGGCGAACTCCCCGGGGCCCATCTGGTCCCAGAAGATGAAGGGGCCGACCAGGCGCCTATCGTGGAACGGTAAGGCCCGATGGACCTCAAACCCCCCGATATCCACTGTCCGCGGAGCAATGACCAATTCCATCTCCGCCGGACATGGCCGACAATCTTCCGTTGTGGCTCTGAACAAAGAACTCATAAAGCACCTTTAAGGCAGGTAAATACGGACCAGGATCTGGCGCTGACCACTCGGGCATCGCCTCGGTAAACAACCATATATTGACGCAATTCCTCGGCACCATATTGTCCTTGAACATCGGCGGCAGCAAGATCTAATGAAAGAGGCGGGCCCAGGGCGTTGCCTGAATTTTCGGCAGCTCAGTGCAGGTGCTGGAACAAGCCTCCGTACAGCACGAATTTTGAAGAGCAGGCAGTATGGCAGTCAATATCCCATTTTGTCGGGAATAACGCCTCGCACCCCGCCTCTTGGATATGGTGTATCACCGTCTCTTCTTGGAATCAGATGAATATGACAATGAAAAACACTCTGGCCTGCTGATTCGCCGCAATTGATGCCGATGTTGAAGCCAGTCACGGTCGGGTCCTGGTCTGTGATGCGTTTTCTTAAAATCCTGATCAGCCGTTCTGCATCACGTTTTTCTTTTGCTGTCAGGGAAAAGTAGTCAGGGGTGTGCCTCTTGGGGATGATGAGCAGATGGCCTTCACTGACGGGGAAATCATCCTTTATTGCAGCTACTGACCCATATTCATCGTCTATTCTGCCTCTGATGCTTGCATAGCAGAAAATGCAGTCTTGTTCTGACTTCACTGCCTCACCAATGGGGTCGGTAGCCTTGAGGGTGTGCATCCCAGGGCGGAAAAACAATCACTGCGGCACGCTGGGAGAATATGTCCTCCGGCTTGGACATCGTTCTTATGGCGCGGTCTTCCCTGCTGCCTCGGGCAAGTCTGCTTCTGCCTTATCCACAAGCTTACGAATACCCTTTAAAGCGCCAACAGAAGATTTATCGGTCCAACACAATGAAGGAAAATTGGCACATGAGCCGACGTACTCTTGGTCTTTCTCAGACCAGGAAACCTGGAAAACCTGTTTGTAAGCCATGACTCCTCTCTTGTTTTTTTCGTAATGTTGAAAAATTTATAGTGTATCCGGTCTTCTTCCCTTCAGTTTCTTGATTGAAGGTCAAAATAAACCGATGCATATGTATAACACTATCTGTTTTCATCGGCTAACTTTCTGCTCGGCTGCATATATTTAACTGAATTGGGAGTGAAAAGAGATACCCATTTCCCCTTGGACAAGCTTGAGCCTGAAGCCAGGCCCAGTGCCTCATGATGATTCCAAAGAGCAGGGGAGCGGCCAACAGCGGCCCGGTTTCCACGTTCCCCTGGACAAGGTCAGCAAATGATGCTCCCCGCATTATTGTTGGATCCGGCTTGCTCACAGGCGGCTATTGGAAAAGTGGTCTATCATTTTTCGGGCGATTGAATAGCCGCCTGGAATTCTTGGTAAATTCATCGCCTTGAACCATCTGGCGTCGACAATTTCATCGTCATCGATGCTGATCTCTCCGGTTAAATAATCGGCGGTGAACCCGATCATCAGCGAGTGAGGAAATGGCCAATTTTGACTTCCGAAATATTGAATATTGGTAATTTCAACTCCCACTTCTTCGAAAACTTCTCTGTGTATGCATTCTTCGAGGGTTTCACCTGGCTCGACGAAGCCGGCGAGAACGGAATACATACCTTCCGGGAAACGTCTCGATCTGGCGAGCAAAATACGCTCATCTCTGACTACAGAAACAATAATCGAGGGGGATAATCTTGGATAGTTGGTTAAACCGCAGTTGGCACAGACTTTTGCTCGTTCATCAGGCAGGTTGATTGTCGGTTGTCCGCATTGGCCGCAGAAAAGAAAATTTCTGTTCCAGGTGAGAACTTGTTTCGCGAGACTGATTGCTCGGACCGCGCTTGAGGAAAATTGGCTAAAAGCATCTCGCAAAGAAATTGATTTCAACGGGTAAATTAGTGACAAATGTTCAGGGAAATCGAGTGCATAACAGAAATGTTCATGCCAGGAGCCGATAAAGTGAGACTGGGTTAAATCGAGATTGAGTAATAAGATATCGGTTTCTGTAGTAAGCCAGTATTGGTCCTGGTTGTGCCGCACTATTATTTCCTGATCCCTGATCATGAAATACAACGGATCTTTTGCTCCTTTTTCAGCAGGAGGTTTGATTTGAGCTTTAAATTCCATGGCCTGCCTTCCTACGCCTTTGGGTTGCGCGATACATAGCGACATGAGTCCAGCCAGCCCATCAGTTTGCGTTGCTCGCTGCCCAGCCTGCTCACGGAGCTGCCGGGCTGTTCCGCCGGCTCCTCGCCGGATCTCTGCCTGAACGGGTGTCTTAATCTTATACCTAGATGAATAATTTCAACAAAGAATGATTTTCTAGCGTTTCCTCATTATGGACAATTATACTGTATGGCTTTTAAATCGGCAGGAACTAAGCAGTGTTGCGAGGTACCTTGGGCAGAATACCTCCTGAAAAGAACATTTGAATAAGCCGGACAGCCTGGTATCGTCTGCGCTTGGACTGCAACAGCCTCGCTCTAGGGATCAATCCCTGTTGTTTGGCAGATACGATATGACATGAATAAGCGTAGACCGGCCTCGCACATTACCCTGCTCGACGGAGGAATGGGGCGGGAGCTTCTTAGAATGGGCGCACCGTTTCGACAACCAGAATGGTCTGCCTTAGCGCTGATGGAGGCTCCTGCACTTGTAAAGAAAGCGCACGAATCTTTTTCCGCGGCGGGGTGCGATATCCTCACCACCAGCAATTATGCCGTTGTTCCTTTTCATCTGGGTGAAAAGCGCTTTACTGCCAGCGGAGCAAACCTGACTGCTGTCGCGGGGCAAATTGCCCAAGAGGTGGCTGCGCTCTGCGGATGTGAGGTTGCCGGGTCAATACCGCCGCTGTTCGGTTCGTATCGGCCGGACCTGTTCATTCCCGAGCGGGCCCCGGAATTCCTGAACATAATTGTTGAGTCGCTCAGCCCTTATGTCGACTTCTGGCTCGCCGAGACAATGAGCTCTGT
Organism: uncultured delta proteobacterium; assembly: GCA_963707715.1. Lineage (GTDB taxonomy): Bacteria > Desulfobacterota > Desulfobulbia > Desulfobulbales > Desulfocapsaceae > JABDQA01. The sequence continues at coordinate 59,145 of CAVPRJ010000007.1, read as the reverse complement.
GAGTGAAGCTCAAGCGGTGGCAGAAGCTCTTGCAAACGACGACCGTCCGCTATGGCTTTCATTCACGCTTCTGGATGGACAAGAGGTACAAGAAGAAACACCCCGCCTTCGTTCCGGGCAGAAGGTGACCTGCGCCGTGCACTCTGCAATCGAGCTCAAAGCCTCAGCCATCCTGTTTAATTGCAGTCGAGCGGAAGTCATGTCGGCGGCAATTGATGCAGCAGTTCACGAACTCAGGCTGCGTAAAGTGTCTTTACCGGTCGGCGCATATGCCAACGCTTTTCCTTCCCAGCAAAGTGATACCTTAGCCAATTCTGACTTGCACGACACTCGTCCGGACCTCGATCCGCTCAGGTATCTGGATTTCGCTGCCGCGTGGTGCCGCCGCGGCGCGACAATTATTGGCGGATGTTGCGGTATAGGACCAGAACATATCAGGGTCCTGCGTGAGTGGTTGCTAGACAAAATGAAGGGAGAGATTGCATAAGAAACAGCATAGTACGTACTTAAAGGTTGACCCTGTTCCGCCTTGAAGATTGTTGCAGAACAGCACAAACCGCATCAGTTACCTGAGCTGTGGTTGCCTGCCCCCCAAGATCAATGGGAAGAGACGCGCCGGCTCGGGTAACCGTTTCAATTGCCTGCATCAATTTTGCCGCCGCCTGCTTTTCGCCGAGGTGTTCCAGCATCAGGACTGCGGTCCAGAAGGTGCCGATGGGGTTGGCGATCCCCTTGCCCATGATGTCGAAGGCAGAACCATGGATGGGTTCGAACATGGAGGGGAATTTTTTTTCAGGATTAAGATTAGCCGTTGGTCCAATGCCCAGGCTGCCTGAAAGCGCGGCGGCCAAATCCGACAGTATGTCAGCGTGAAGGTTGGTAGCTACGATTACGTCAAGGCTTTGAGGCTTTAGAACCATCCGGGTGGTAATCGCATCAACGAGCATTCTGTCGGTTGTTATATCTGGATATTGCCTAGCCAGTTCGGCAAAGATCTCGTCCCACATTACCATCCCATGGCGCTGGGCGTTTGATTTGGTGACCATTGTCAAGAGCTTACGGGGGCGTTGTCTGGCAAGTTCGAAGGCGAACCTCATGATTCGCTGCACCCCGGACCGGGTGAACACAGAAACTTCCAGGCCGACTTCCTGCGCATGACCACGGTGAGCTCTTCCGCCGACTCCCGCATATTCTCCCTCCGAGTTCTCTCGAATGATAATCCAGTCCAGGTCGTTTTCTCCAGGACTTCGCAGAGGGCTGATAATTCCGGGAAGAATTCTTGCGGGACGGACGTTGGCGTATTGATCAAAGCCCTGGCATATTGCCAGACGCAACCCCCAGAGCGAGATATGGTCCGGAACTGTAGGATGCCCGACAGCGCCAAAGAAAATGGCAGCGAAGTTTTTCAGGGTATCAAGGCCATCGCTGGGCATCATCTTGCCGTATTGGTGATAGTAGTCAGCCCCCCACGGCAACATCTCAAAATCAAAAGCAAAGGTGCCATCTGTTTCTGCGAGGGTTTCCAGGACCCGGACTCCTGCGGGAATGACTTCTTTACCGATTCCGTCTGCCGGAATGACTGCAATTTTGTATTGATGCATAGTTCAACTCCTGAGGTGTGGTCATGTGGTGGAAAATTCTTTTTTGCCAACCTCGATTTTTATATATCAACTGAAACTGGACCGATTTAACGGGGGTTCGTCATCAATTAGTTAGGTTGACTTCATTCTCCAGAGGTTCGCCTCTGAAAAAACGTTCCAGATTTTCAAATATTGACTGCATTTTACCTTTGAGAGCATCCGTGGTTCCTGCTGAAATATGCGGTGTCATGACTATGTTATCCAGCCTGCAAAGCGGGTTGTCAGGCGACACCGGCTCGGTCTCGAACACATCGATGCCTGCAGCAAGTATCTGGTGGTTCTGCAGAGCCCGGACGAGAGCCTGCTCATGGACGACGGGGCCCCTGGCTGTGTTAACCAGAATAGCGGTAGGTTTCATCATCTCAAACTGATCGAAGCTGATCAGATGATGAGTCTCTTTGGTCAACGGGGTGTGAATGGAAATGATATCGCTGTCGACGAGCAACTCAGCGAAGCCGGCCGGCTTTACTCCCAACCTTTCATCTCTTGTCTTATCCGGTGGGGCGTAAGGATCAAAATAGAGGCCGTTGGTTCCAAATATCTTGAAACGTTCGGCGGCGGCTTGACCGATCATGCCGAAACCAATATAGCCAACTGTTTTCCCATGGATTTCTACGGAAACCGGCCGGAGACTGTTGATATGCCAGCGGCCTTGCCTCAGCTCTGAATCTGCGAAAGCCAGCCTTTTGGCAGCTGCAAGGGTCAGGAGAACCGTATGCTCGGCTACTCCAATTGCTGTGCCGGCAGGGGTGAGAGCAAGACGAATGCCGCGCTCGACTAGACTCTGAGTATCTACGGTATCATGGTAACCGACCCCTTGATGATGAACGAGCTGCAGGGCCCCGGCAGCCTTTATTATGGAGGAGGTCATAGGCTTGGCAGCCACTATAGCGACTTCACAGTTCTGTATCTTCTGGCAACGCTCCTCAGCTTCATCCGTCTCGAGCGTGACGAGCTCGTACCCTGCAGGCATCACTTCTCTTATCAGACCATACATCTCCCCGGTTCCGAGACTATTGTAGAAGACTCTCTTCATATCAGCCTCCGTCTAATCGATGTAATCTATGATCATCTTTGCTTTGGCAGAGGCAACCCAGTCGGGAACCGTCTTGCCTGACTTGACTTCAGCTTCCATCGATGCTTCTTTGGCGATGATTGAATCGAGCATTTCTGCAACTTCTCCAATACGCTCACGCTTTACTACAACCACACCATCCTGGTCGGCACAGGCAATATCGCCAGGGGTTATGGTGATACCTCCCACAACGACAGGCATACCGATGGTTCCTGGACCGTTTTTCTGCGGCGAATTGCTCGAAATTCCTTGCGCAAACACCGGGATACCGACGGCCTCTAGTCCTTCCTGGTCTCGGACTACACCGTCCGTTACTATTCCAGCAACGCCAGCATTTCGAGCCATGCCGACGAACAGATCGCCGATCACAGATGATTGATTGTATCCACCCGTAGCGATCATCAGCACATCGCCCGGCTGCACATAAGCAAGCGCCATCCATGCTGCAAGGTTATCCCGCGGCCCAGCATCAACGGTCAGTACAGGCCCCGTGAACTTGCGGGCAGTGGTGATAGGTTTGATCTTGTAGTCGACGGCTCCAGTCCTTTGTTGAGCATCAATGATGTTGCCTATCGGCACCCCAATGAATTTTTCATAAGCGGATGAGGACGGGCGATCGATAGTTTTTTTGATAGTGAGAACGGCAGGCGGATTGGCCATGGATACACCCTCCTTGAGAAGTCTATGTGACATAGCGGTTAATCGGTTGTACTTGGCTGTTGCCAGGTACTCGTAGCCAGGCAAAACCAGATGGATATTGTATATCGCATTATTTGCTTAATCGCGCATAAAATTGTCAATACTTTGTCAAAAACGCTCTTACCGACTCAGATTGGACTGTCCTTAGCTGTTTTTTCATACAGGCAATCGAGATTTTCAATTAACCACTTGCCGCAAATAGTGAGTTAGATTATGTATACATAATCTAATAACGAATCAATTTCCAGCAGCTCTGTCTATTCATCCAAAAATTCAGAGCCATATCGATAAATCAGTCAGGTAATCTGCAACCTGATCGGGGAGACAATCATGGCAGCCAACGAATTCGTCATCGCATTGATACCTGGAGATGGTATTGGCGAAGAGGTAACCAGGGCTGCGGTCGATGTCTTGAAGCTTCTCGAGAGATCGATAGGAGGATTCAGATTAGGATATGACGAACTGTATATGGGGGCAAAGTGCTATCGGGAAACCGGGGTCGACATGTCGGAGGAAACTCTGGCTTCTGTCCGGGCTGCCGATGCAATCCTGCTGGGGGCCATCGGACTGCCGTCGATTCGTTTCCCCGATGGCACCGAAATATCGCCTCATTTAAAAATTCGCGAAGAACTTGGCTTGTACTGCGGGGTGAGACCCGCCAAAGCCTACCCAAATGCTCCAAGGCGCCTGTCCGATAGCCGGGCAGAAGACATTGACTTTGTCATCATCCGAGAATCTTCCGAGGGGTTGTTCTACACTCAAGGCCGCGGGGAAGTCATCGACGACTATGAGGCGCGCGAGATTTTGCGTATAACCCGGCCCACCTGTGAGAGGCTGTTCGACCGGTCCTTTGAAATCGCCCGGAAGAGGAAGAAAATGGGCGGCAAAGGCAAAGTCACCTGTGTTGACAAAGCCAATGTGTTCAAGGCTTACGCCTTCTTCAGAAAGATCTTCGACGAGCGTGCCTCACATTTTCCGGACATTATAGCGGAGCATAATTACGTGGATGCCCAGGCGCTCGATTTGATACGAAGGCCATGGGACTTCGATGTTCTGGTATCAGAGAATATGTTCGCTGATATTCTCTCGGACCTGGCAGGAGGCCTGGTCGGCGGAATGGGGATGGCCCCCTGTGCGGAAATCGGTGACAAGCATGCCCTTTTCCAGCCGGCTCACGGCAGCGCCCCCGATATAGCAGGCCAGGACAAGGCCAATCCACTGGCTACCATATTGTCGGCCGCGATGATGCTCGACTGGCTGGGGACTCGCCATCAAAACGAGCGGATGTCTTCAGCCGCGAAGTTGATTGAGGACGCGGTTTGGCAAGCCTTTGCCGACAGCAGATTAAACCCGGTTGAGTTCGGCGGCCAGCACGGTACTGCCGAAATCACGGATATCATTATTGAGACAATTGAAAAATTGCAAACGTCCGGAGAACATAATGCCGGAAGCGGCGGAAAAAGCTTTTATTTCTCTAACAAGACATGAAAAAAACAAATTGCAGCAAGCAAAATGTCAAGGTCAGATCTCAATAAAAAGAATCAAAAAGCTTCTCTCTCTCAACAGGCCTACCGCGAGTTGAAAGAACGGATCTTGACCGGCAAATTTTCGGTCGGAGAACACTACCTTGAACCGGAAATTGCCGAGATGCTCGGTATCAGCCGAACACCGGCAAGAGAGGCGTTGATCCGGCTCGCCCATGAGGGTTTGATCGATTTAAAGCCGCGCAGGGGAGTTCAGGTAAAGCCGATATTTTTACACGATCTGAAGGAAATTTATGAGGTCTTGACCTCCCTTGAATCGACGGCTGTTTGGCTGGCTGCCAAGAGAAAACTCGCCGACAAGGATATCCGGAGGCTGAAATCGACGGTCGATGAAATGGATGAGGCCTTAGTAAAGGATGATCTTGATGCCTGGGCGGAAGCCGATGTCAAATTCCACATGCTGCTGGTCGAACTGGGAGATAACAGCCGTATTCGCCAACTGGTGCAGACCTACTTCGACCAAGCGCACAGAGTGAGGATGCTGACCCTTAAGTTACGGCCCAGGCCTGTCGATTCGAACAAGGATCATCGAGCGGTAGTCGAAATGATAGAAAGAGATAATGCGGAAGAAGCGAGAAGGATTCATTACGCGCACAGAGAGCGTGCTGGCGAACTCCTTCTCGCCTTGCTGAAGTCATATGGCTTTTCACATCTTTAGGAAATTGATAGTTCAAGCAACGTTTGGGCTGGACAGAGCCATTGTCGTGGAGAACCCGCGGCTGCATGTCAATAGCAAATCCGAGGTGCCGGCATGAAGTTTATCCGAGACAGAATTCTCAAGGGAGATCTGATGTTGTCCATCGGAGCTCAACTTGGTTCCAGTTTGACGGTGGAAATGATCAGCAACGCCGGGTTCGAATGGACCTGGATAGATTGCGAACATGGCTCCGGAGATTACAGCGAACTTATGCATCAATTGCAGGTAGCGCGCCTCGGGAATGCACCGCCGATCGTTCGTATTTCCTGGAATATACCCTGGATGTTTAAACGGGTCCTGGACCTTGGCGCCGCCGGAATCATGGTGCCTTATATCAATACGGCGGCGGAAGCCAGAGAGGCCTCCCAAGCGCTGCGATACCAGCCGGAGGGTGTCAGGGGAGTTGCCGGATCCCCGCCCTGCGCCGGGTTTGCCCAGCAATTCGACGAGTATTTCTCCCAGGCAAATGACAACCTGACCCTGATGGTTCAGATTGAAACTGCCGAAGCTGTGGCAAATGCTTCCTCCATAGCGGCAGTGCCCGGAGTCGATGTTTTATTCGTGGGCCCGTTGGATCTCAGCGTTAATCTGGGAATTCCCAGAGATTTCCAGAATCCCCGCTTTGAAGCCTGTCTGGAAACCGTTGTGCAAGGCTGCAGAAAGCATGGCAAGGCCCCGGGCATCCTGACGCCTACCCTCGATTTTCTGCCGGCTTGGATAAACCTGGGCTTCACGGTGTTCGTCGTTGGCTCCGACGGTACGCTTCTGGCCAAAATGATGAGGGATTTAAAAGAGCAATGTACGTCTCTGATACCCTGAAGATACTTGATGGAGAGTGCGATGCGCCTGAAGAAACCTGAGGAATTAAGAAGTCATCGATGGTTTGGGGTTAACGATCTCCGATCATTCGGGCACCGATCCCGGATGTTACAGATGGGGTATGACCGTGAAGAATTCCTTGGCAAACCAGTCATTGCGATAATTAACACATGGAGTGAATTGAATTGCTGCCACACCCATTTCAAAGATCGAGCCGCGGAGATAAAAAGAGGCGTATGGCAGGCAGGTGGTATACCCCTGGAAATGCCTGCTTCAACCCTGGCCGAGGCCTTTGAAAGACCCACCCCGATGCTGCACAGGAATCTGCTGGCTATGGAGGTCGAGCAGATTCTCAGGCACCATCCGTTTGACGGTGCGGTGCTGATGGGAGGGTGCGACAAGACGACGCCAGGACTGCTCATGGGGGCGGCAAGCATGAACATCCCGACCATATTCATGCCGGCCGGCCCGATGCTGCGGGGCAACTGGCGGGGGGAAACGCTGGAAGCGGCAGCGATACCTGGAAATACTGGGCTGAACTGCGAGCCGGCAAGATCACCGAATGCGAGTGGCGGGAAATAGAAGAAGGAATTGCCCGTTCTCCGGGCCTCTGCATGACCATGGGAACGGGAATGACGATGACGGCGCTGGCCGAGGTTCTCGGTATGTCGCTGCCCGGAGCCTCCACCATCCCAGCCGTAGATTCCAACCACAATCGCATGGCATCGGGCAGCGGCAGACGGATAGTCGATATGGTCTGGAGGGATATCAAGCCTCGGGACTTGATGACAGAAAAGGCTTTTGAAAATGGTTGCCTCGCCTTAATGGCCTTCGGCGGCTCCACCAATGGCTTCGTGCACCTGGTGGCTATGGCGCGTCGCTGCGGTGTTATGCTCAAGCTGGAAGACTTCCACACTGCGGCAGAAAAAGTGCCCGTGATCCTGAATTTGAGGCCGGCCGGTAAATATCTTGCCGAAGACTGGTTTTATGCCGGAGGGATTAAGGCCGCTCTGAACGTTATTTCGGCAGCCCTCCATCTGGATTGCCTGACTGCCAACGGCCTGACTTTGGGCGACAATATAAAAGATGCCCAGACATTTGATGATGACGTGATCAGGCCGCTTGACAACCCGATTTACGGCGAGGGCGGAACAGCCGTACTGTATGGCAATTTGGCCCCGGACGGGGCGGTGATGAAGAGTGCCGCCTGCGACCCGAAATTTCTAAAACATGCAGGCCCGGCGGTGGTGTTCGACAGTTATGATGAAATGCTCGCCGAGATAGACAGGGACGACATCGACATTACCGCCGCTCACGTCCTCATCCTGCGCAACTCGGGGCCCAAGGGAGGCCCTGGCATGCCTGAATGGGGGATGCTGCCGATCCCCAAAAAGCTCCTCCAGCAGGGAGTCAGAGATATGCTTAGGCTGTCTGACTGCCGTATGAGCGGGACCAGCTATGGAGCCTGCGTTCTCCATATAGCACCTGAAAGTTTTATTGGTGGACCGCTGGCCTTGGTGGAGAATGGCGATATAATCGAGGTTGATGTCGCAGAGCGGCGTCTGGATGTGAAAGTCAGTGAAGATGAACTAAAAAGAAGACGATCCCGGTGGAAAGCACCAAAATCACCATTTATCCGAGGTTATAACAGAATGTATATTGAACATGTTAACCAGGCTCATGAGGGGTGTGACTTTGATTACCTGGAGTTCTCCGATCAGGAACTGCCGGAGCCGGATATTCACTGAGTCTCATTGAGCCTTGAATGCTAGGAGTTGGATAGTTAAGGCTTACAAAAAGGGGGTGGTAAGAGGTCTTTGTATTTCCGTGTTACCGCGTGGTAACCACTGAAATAGGGAAGACGATGATCGAAATCGTCGGTCGAATGCAGGTTTAGCATGAGGGAGCAGCAGACGTTTTTGGCTGTACCCCGATACCCAATCAAAAGGAGGAGCATATGAAACGACCCGGAAAAAATCTCAGCACCTTTGTTTTAGCTTCGATGGTGGCGCTTGCAAGCCCGGCATTTGCTGCTGATACGATCACCATTAAACTCCAGACGAGCGACCGCGCGGGCGATGAAACCTTCCGCGTTCAGAAGGAGGAATGGTCGCCGATGCTTGAACAAATGACGGGCGGCCGTCTCAAGATCGAACTGTTCTCCGACAGCCAGGTCGTGCCGCGCAAGGAGACCGTGCCGGCAATGACGGCGGGCATTCTTGGCGGCCATATCACCTCGATGGAATACCATTCAGGCCTGGAGCCGGGCTTTGCGCTGCTGGGCAATCTTGTTGCCGGCTATGACTCGCCCGACCAGGAGCAGATGTTTTATTTCGAAGGCCCCGGGGTCTCGCTGGTCCAGGAGGGATATGATCTCGTTTTCGGCAAGGACAAAGTTCATGTCATTGGAGCCGGGCCCTACAACCGTGAAGCCTTCGTCTCAAAAGTTCCGATCCGCGGCGTCGACGACCTGAAGGGGAAAAAGCTGCGCGCCCCCGAAGGGCTGGTGGCTGAAGTGTTCCGGCGGGCCGGAGCCTCGACGGTAACGACGCCGGTGTCTGAGGTCTATACCGCGCTGGAAAAGGGCGTAATTGACGGGGCCGACAACAGCTCCTACTACAACAACCGTGCCAACGGCATGAACCGGATCGCGCCCTATCCGATCTGGCCGGGCATCCACTCACAGGCAGTGCATTCCTTCGTGATCAGCAAGAAGCTATGGGACAGTATGACCCCGGACCTGCAGGCCGCTCTCGTGGTCTGGTGGGAGTGGCTCTACACCAAGAAGCGTCATCTCACCGACATAAAGGACCGGGAACTGGTTGCCCTCGACAAGTCCGGCAAGGGCGAGAAGGTAGAGGTGGTCGACTGGTCGCCGGAAGAACGTCTTAAACTGCGCAAGATAGCTGAAGGAGCATGGCTTGACTTCTCGAAGCAAAGCCCCTTCGCCGAAAAAGTTTACAATGCGCATATCGAGTTCATGACAAGACTGGCGCTGCTGTAATCGATTCTTTCCTGTATTAACGCAAGCACGGACGACGGGGCTGGAGTTTTTTCAGCCCCGTCGCAGCGCTCCGAGCAAACTGGGAGGAGGATAGCCGGCGATGGAACTATTGTTCAACGGAGTCGACCGGGTGACGACCTTCATAGGTCGGGCGGTCGGTCAATTCTATTTCATTATCGCATGCATCACGATGTACGAGGTGGTGATGCGTTATTTTTTCAACAAACCCACTATGTGGGCCTTCGAGCTGGCCATTCTGCTTTGCGGGATGGCCTGGATACTGTCGGTCGGTTACGTGACCCAGCAGAAGGGGCACATTTCCATCACGATCCTCTACCTGGCGTCTCCACCGAAGGTACGATGGTTCCTGGACCTGCTGTCCGATGCCATGGGCCTTGTCGCTATTGGCATCCTCGGCTACGCGGCCTGGAAGCCGGCCCATGAAGCGATCTCCATGCATGAGCTGTCAGGGACGCCGTTCAACTCCCCCGAGCCCATGATCACCAAGTCGGTACTGGTCGTCGGTTGCGCCCTGTACTTCATCCAATTACTGGTCAACACGATCCGCCATCTGCGGACGTACGGATCGTGGAGGTAGGGGCATGGGTATAGGAACAATCACCGTCTTGATGGTGGTGGCGCTGCTGGTCCTGATGATGACCGGCATGCCGCTCGGCATCTCGACGCTTGTCGTATCGATCGGCCTGACCCTGTTCAAGTTCGGTCCCCCAGGTCTGTTCCTGGTGGCCTCCAACGTGGTCGAGGTCCTGCACAACTACTCGCTGGTGGCGGTGCCGCTGTTTGTCCTGATGTCCAGTATCCTGGAACGATCGGGGGTGGCCGAGGACCTGTTCAATGCGATGTCCGTCGTCTCAGGCGGCATTCGCGGGGGCGTGGCGGTCCAGACCACCCTGGTTTCGGTGATCCTGGCGGCGATGACCGGGGTGGTCGGCGGCGAGATCGTCATGCTCGGTCTGATTGCCCTGCCCCAGATGATACGCTTGGGCTATGACCGGAAACTGACCATGGGCACGATCTGTGCGTCCGGCATCCTGGCGACGCTGATTCCTCCTTCGATCGTCATGATCGTGTTCGCCTTTTCAGCCGGCATCTCGATTACCGACCTGTTCCTGGCTGGCGTTACACCGGGCTTGCTGTACGCGACCATGTTCATCCTCTACATCCTGATCCGGTGTCACCTGCAGCCCAGCCTGGCCCCGCTGCCTCCCGAAGAACTCCGCAACCTGACCGGCATCGAGAAGCTGCGGCTCCTCAAGGGGCTGATTCTGCCGCTGATCCTGATCGTCTGGGTCATGGGCAGCATCTACGCGGGCATCGCCTCGGTCACCGAGGCGGCCGGGGTCGGCGTGTTCGGGGCTATCTTCACGGCCTTCGTGCGCCGCCGGCTGTCGTGGAGAATGATCCTCGACGCGGTGGAGCGCACCATGTATACCATGGGGCGCATCATCTGGCTGATCCTCGGCGCGGTCAGCCTGGTGGGCATTTACAATGTGATCGGCGGCACCATTTTCATGAAGACCTTGCTGACCGGCCTTGACTTGCCGCCGCTCGGCATCGTCATCGTCATGATGCTGATCCTCATGCTTCTGGGCACCTTCATGGAGTGGATCGCCATCGTCTTTATCACGGTGCCGATTTTCGCCCCGGTAATCGTCGATCTCGGCTTCGACCCGGTCTGGTTCGGCATCCTGTTCGTGATGAACATGCAGATCTACTTCCTGTCGCCGCCATTCGGCCCCGCCGCCTTCTGGCTCAAGAGCGTGGCGCCGGAGGACGTGACCCTGCAGGAGATATTCATGGGGGTTCTGCCCTTCATCGGGCTGCAGATCATCGGTATGTTCCTGGTCTTGTTTTTTCCGGGTATCGCCATGTGGCTGCCCAACCTGATATCAGGCAACTAAAGTGTGGCGGTGGTGGTGCGGGCTGTAGTCTCACCTCAGATGTTAAGGAGATGAAACGATGGTTGAGAACATAAACAAAGAAGACAGCGGCTGACGAGGCTGTCGAGGCGCCGTCTGAGGAGGTCCTCGAGCCGACCACGGGCAGAGGCTTGCCGAGCTACCGGCCCTGGGACTGGATCGCCGGCTACCTCTTCGCCGGCCTTGTTGCTCTGATGATGTTCGGGCTGTCCGAACGCATGTACGACATTGCCAAATAGGGCATTGCCGTGTCGCCTGGGTAATGGTATATCTAGGCTGACATACCACTCGTTTTGCCGGTTCTTCTCCGCTCGCTGAGCAGCGGCGTCAGATCATTGTGCCGGATACCGGAGCAGTCCCGGAGAAACGATTTGCACAGTTGTTAGCTCGAAAGGTGAGGCGATGCCACTTTCTTTTCCCCGCATAGAACCGACACTGCCGGGCAGCCGCTCACTGCGGCTTCCTGATATGCTGCCCGTCAAACAGTCCTTTCCACGCAGTGCCGCGATCGACCCCACCACCGCCGTTCACTCAGGCTTCCGCCGTCTTGGGGATCTTGACCTCGAGAACAAGAGCATCGCCATTACCGGCGGCAGCCGGGGCATAACAGGCATTGCCGAAATCCTCCGGGCTACGGTAGAAGAGCTTCAATCCAGAAAGGCTCTCCCGTTTATTATTCCGGCGATGGGAAGCCATGGAGGTGCTTCAGCCGAAGGGCAGAGCAGGGTGCTTGCCAGCATCGGCATCGATGAAGCGCGGATCGGCGCTCCAATCCGCTCATCCATGGAGGTCGTCGCCCTCGGGACCACCCGGCACGGCCTGCAGGTCTTCTGCGACAAACTGGCGTACCAGGCCGACGGCATTATCGTCTGCAACCGGATCAAGGCCCATACGACGTTCAAAGGGGCCCATGAGAGCGGTATCGCCAAAATGCTGGTGATCGGTCTCGGTAAACACCGGGGAGCGCTGGAAACCCATAGCCTCGGGTTCGACCGCTTTCACGAAATCCTGCCGGTTGCGGCCGAACTGGTTCTCTCCAAAACCAAGGTCATCTGCGGCATCGGCCTGATCGAGGATGCCTATGGTCGTCTGGTGCGGATAGAGGTGTTAGCGCCGGAGCAGATAATGAGCCGCGAAATCGACCTTCTTGAAGAAGCCAAGCGGGTCATGGGGCGTCTTCTTCTTGACCGTATCGACGTCCTCATCGTCGACGAAATGGGTAAGGATATCAGCGGCAGCGGACTTGACTCCAACGTGATCGGCCGTTCCTCGTGGGGACTTCCCGGGTTCGTCGCTCCGCCGATCCAGCGTATCATCGTCCGCGATCTGACCCCGGCTTCCAAAGGCAACGCCATCGGCATAGGGTTGGCCGATTTCACCACCAGGAGCTGTGCCGAAAAGATCGATCCATCAATAACATACACCAATGCGATCACCGCCCATGTGATGCAATCAGCAAAAATTCCCATTGTTGCTGAAAATGACGAGCAGGCCTTAAAAGCGGCGCTCGCTACGTCGCGCCTCAGCGACCCGGACGCCCCTCGCATCGTGCGCATAAAAAACACCAAAGAGCTTGAAACGATCTGGGTATCGGAACCTTATCGGGAATTTATAGAGGCCAGCACGAATCTTGAAGTTATCGGTCAAGCAAAAACCGTTGGCTTCAGCAGGCATGGAACCTTGCAGTTTAAGTAAAGAAAAGACCGACGCCGGCGGAGCGGGGCAGATGCCTTTTAGGTCACCCCTGTGCCCTTGCCCTGCGGCTGGTCTCAGACGCTTGTTTTTCAATGCTGACCGATGACACACGAGATGATTGTTCCCGCATTTACCGACGTGGTTGAAGCGTTTGCTCGAGTGCGTCAGTTCGCCCATCGTACGCCAATCCTCACCTCAGAGAGCATCGATCGACTTGTCGGGGGAAGGATATATTTCAAATGTGAAAATTTCCAGAAAGCCGGGGCCTTTAAATTTCGAGGAGCGATAAACGGTGTAATGTCCCTGACCGATGAGGCCGCACAACAAGGTGTGTGCACCCATTCTTCCGGCAATCATGCCGCAGCCCTGGCCCTGGCAGCAAGGATGAGGGGGATTGCCGCTCATGTGGTGATGCCTGAAAATGCGCCGCACAGCAAAAAGAAAGCAACGGCGGGTTATGGCGCTCATATTCGTTTCTGCGAACCGACGCTTGGGGCTCGGGAATCTGCCTTGAAGAACGTTGTCTTGGAAACGGGCGCAATTGAAATACACCCCTACAATAATTTCGAAATTATCGCCGGCCAGGGTACCGCCGCCAAGGAGCTGCTGGAAGCGCAGCCGGATCTGGATATGGTTCTTGTACCGGTCGGCGGCGGAGGACTGCTGTCCGGATCGGCTCTCTCGGTCAGGCACCTCTCACCGGGAACGCAGCTCATTGGTTGTGAACCTGAAGGGGCTGATGACGCGTACCGCTCCTTTTCAAAAGGGGAAATTGTTCCGTCGACTAATCCAAGGTCCATTGCCGACGGTTTGCTCACCTCGCTTGGTGAGTTGAATTTTGCTATTATCAGGGAGCAGGTGGATCGAATCGTTACTGTTTCCGAAGAGTCGATCATTGCAGCTATGCGTCTGGTCTGGGAGCGAATGAAAATTATCATTGAGCCTTCCTCGGCGGTGCCGCTGGCTGCACTGCTTGAAGCACAAGTCGACCCGCGCAATAAAAAGACAGGCATCATCGTTTCCGGGGGAAATTTGGACCTGGAAACGCTGCCTTTTTAACGCAGATGGGCTGCAGAACCGGCCTGGGTCCTGCTTAAAGGAATTCATCTGAATCAGGCAAGCGGCGCTGGCCTTGCCTTTGCCTGGCCTGGGTTCTGCTGAAAAATATGCAGATCATGGCCCGATACCAACTGACCGGGAGGGCCGTCTCACCGGCTATCGGAGCGGGACAACCGGGCAATCAACCGTAAATCATTAGAGGACAGACGGACATGAGCCAAAATAAGACCGGCCTGCGGCGCAACCTGACAAGCTACGGAGATGCTGATTTTTCCCTCTATTTACGCAAGGCCTTCATCAAAGCCATGGGCTACAGCGACGAGGCGCTGGACCGGCCGGTAATCGGCATCACCAATACCTACAGCGGTTACAACCCCTGCCATGCCAATGTGCCGGAGATCGTCGCGGCGATCTCCCGGGGGGTAATGCTCGCGGGGGGGTTGCCGATTGAATTCCCGACCATTTCACTGCACGAATCGTTCGCCTACCCGACCTCCATGTTCCTGCGCAACTTGATGGCCATGGATACCGAAGAAATGTTGCGGGCCCAGCCCATGGACGCGGTGGTCCTCGTAGGGGGCTGCGACAAGACCGTGCCGGCCCAGCTGATGGCCGCGGCAAGCGTAAACCTGCCCGCCATCTGCGTGGTGACCGGGCCGATGCTTTCCGGCAGTCACCGCGGGGTGCGTGTCGGCGCCTGCACCGATTGCCGGCGTTTCTGGGCCGGTTACCGGGCCGGCGAGGTGGATGGTGCTGAAATAGAGGAGGTCACCAACAACCTGGTGCCCAGCGGCGGGACCTGCGGGGTCATGGGCACTGCGAGCACCATCGCCTGCATGACCGAAGCGCTGGGCATGATGCTGCCCGGCGGCGCAACCATCCCGGCGGTACTTGCCGACCGGCTGCGTCATGCTGAGGCCGCAGGCAACCGTGCGGTGGCGATGGCCGATGAAAAGCTCACCCCGGACAAAATCATGACGCCCATGTCGCTGGCCAACGCCCTGCGCATGCTGCTGGCGATTGGCGGATCGACCAACGGCATCGTCCATCTGGCCGCACTGGCCGGCCGGCTCGGCATCGAGATCGATTATCAAGCATTTGATGAAATGGGCCGCGAGACACCGGTGCTCATCGATCTCAAGCCATCCGGCAAATTCTACATGGACGACCTGCACCGGGCCGGAGGTCTGGCTCCGATCTTTCGCGACCTCAAGGACATGCTGAACCTGGACTGTCTTACCGTTTCCGGCAGAACCCTGGGCGAGGAAATCGAGCGGCTGCCCCCGCCTTTTAACCAGGAGGTGGTGCGCCCGCTCAGCAAGCCGATCCATCAGGGAGGGTCCATCGCAGTCCTTGGCGGCAACCTCGCCGGGGAAGGTGCGATCATCAAACAGTCGGCCAGCAGCGCGCACCTGCTCGTGCATACCGGCCGAGCGGTGGTTTTCGACTCCCTTCAGGACCTTACCACCCGGATCGACGACCCGGACCTCGAGGTCGGCCCGGATGACGTGCTCGTCATGCGCAACGCCGGTCCGCGTGGGGCGCCCGGTATGCCGGAAGCCGGCTACATCCCGATTCCGCGCAAACTGGCCCAGCAGGGCATCAAGGACATGGTGCGCATCTCCGACGCCCGCATGAGCGGCACCGCCTTTGGCACCATAGTCCTGCACGTATGCCCGGAAGCCGCGGTTGGCGGGCCGCTGGCACTGGTCAGAAACGGTGACTCGATCACCCTCGATGTACCGAACAGGCTGCTGACCCTGGAGGTTGACGAGACCGAGCTCGCCCGGCGCAGAGCCGAACTCGTTCCGCTTGAAATAGTGGAAGAGCAACGTGGCTATCTGCGCCTCTTCCATGAGCATGTGACTCAGGCAAACAAGGGTTGTGATTTCGACTTTCTTGCAGCACCCCGGCTGCGAGGCAAGACACCCTGATCGTGTCTCGGCTGCCAGGTCCCGAATCTTGAGCGCTGCCCGGAGACCGGGGCGCCGAGATGCATGTTCCGGAGCCTGACTGCAGGTCGAGCGATCCTTATTTGGTCTGCCTTATCGAGGTAACGTGCTGGTGTTAAATTGACGGGGTGGGGTTGAAGAATGGACAGGGAATAATCCAGAATTTTAACCTGAACTTATTGTTGCCGCACTGTTTCTCTTGCTCGCTCGAGCTTTCAGCCGCTCAAAGCCTGAGGACGGATAAGAAAATCATCATCCGCGTGGTGCACTGACCGGGATAAAGGAGTTTGTATGATAAAGCATGTGATGATTGTCGGTTACGGCATTATGGGGCAGGGGATCGCTGCGTCGTTCGGGCGGGGCGAACATCAGGTAACCGTGTTGAGCCGCGACCCCGGCAGTAAAGGGACAATTCCGGCGGGGTTCAACATGGTTGCCGAATTGCCTGCCGAGCCGCCGGATCTGATAATCGAGGCGGTTCCGGAAAACCTCGAGCTGAAAACGTCCCTGTTTGCCCGCCTGGAGCAGGCCTACGGCGGTAAACCAATTCTGGCAACCAACACTTCAGGCCTGTCAATTCAGAACATGGCCAGTAAACTCAACCATCCTGACCGTTTTATCGGCATACACTATTTTCAGCCGGCTGAGATGTTTCCGTCTGTCGAGGTAATCCTGGTTGAACAAACGAGTCATGACGTTGTCCAGGCTGTGACGGCGGCTCTTGAACGCAACGGTCAGGAGGTCATTCTTCTCGAGCGCCCGATTCCCGGGTTCCTGGTGAACCGTCTCCAGCATGCGATTCTTCACGAAGCCTTCTCGATGATCGAACAAGGCGTCGTGACGGCTGAAGACATTGACCGGGCCTGCAAGACCATGTTCGGTCCACGGATGTGCGTGACCGGGTTGATCGAACAAAAGGATATAGGCGGGCTGGCGACCACTGCCGCCACCCAGCGCAACCTGGTTCCCCAGCTCAATCACAGCGGTATCCCGACCCAAAGCCTCCAGGACATGGTGGCCAGGGGTGAGTTAGGGGTAAAAAGCGGCAAAGGATTCTACGACTGGCGCGGCCGGGATGTTGAGGCCCACAAGAAACAGGCCATGGAAAAATTGAGCCGGATCCTTGCAATACTCGCTGAATAGCAAGACTGCAGCGGCGATCGCTAATACGCCACACTCTATATGATGCGTAAGTCTTTCTCCGGTGAATATTCGTCACTGGCGGGTATCTCTCTATTATTGATGATTTTTGGGTCAATTCTCGGCGAGATCTGGCCGGCCTTCCCCTCCTGGCCGTCCGGAGTCTTTGGCTGGCTTGCTGCAGTTCTGCTCTTCTCGCAATTATCAAAAGTCCAGATCCTGCAAATCGGAACCCTTTTGCTCATCGGTGTTGTTTCACTTGGCATCGGCATTATGCTCGACTCTCAGCCGGATTGGCTGCGGCTTTTGGATAACAATGCGGGTCTGCTTTCCATGCTGGCGGCGGTCAGTTTTTTGAGGCTGGTGGCTCTGCAGAGTAAAGAGGTCGAGATAGTTGCGCCACATGGCCCGCGTGCATATTGGCAAACCATGCTCGCCGTGGCTTTTTTCGGCGCCTTCATTAACGTCTCCGCTCCCATTCTTATTGCCGACAGAGTTTCGGAGGGGAAAAGACTGAGTCTATTCGCGGCAAAGTCGATCGTTCGTGCCTTTATCGGGGGACCGACATGGTCGCCATTTTTTGCCGGAATGGCAGTAGTGCTGACCTATGTCGCCGATGCTCATTTTCTAGTCATTATGGCCTTTGGTTTCCCATTTGCCGTGCTGGGCTTGATACTGGTGCTTGTTGAAGCAAGATTTCGCTACCCCGAGGAGGTGTTGAATTTCGAAGGCTACCCGATGACTCCCTCGAGTCTCTGGTTGCCAGGTGTTCTCGTTATCGGCGTTCTATTGGGGCATACTTTCCTGCCTCATACTTCAATCCTGGCTGTGATTGCTCTGTCTGCACTGGCTGTCAGCGTTGTCGGGCTCTGGCTGCACAGTGGAGCTAAGGGAGCCAAGAGTCAGCTGCAGCAGCACATTCTGAAAGGACTGCCGAAGATGGTCAACGAACTGGTTCTTTTTCTTGCTGCCGGTATACTTGCCATCGGGTTGCAGACTCTCGTGGCTGCCACACATATGAGTCTGCCTTTTGGAGGAGGGTTTGATGCCGCCGCGGCCATCATTCTGCTTGGGGGAATGGTGTTGCTGTCCTTATTCGGCGTGCACCCGGTTATCTCGATAGCAGTGGCGACGCCACTTCTCTCACCGATCGCCCCTGATTCCCAGTTACTTGCTATAACCTTTGTTTTCAGTTGGAGCCTCGGTGCTTGCGCCAGTCCGCTGTCTGGCTTAAACCTGATCTTTCAAGGACGTTACAACATTCCAAGCATCAAGCTGGCTATTTTGAACTGGCCCTATGTGGCAGTAATGTTTGTTGTCGCGGCATTGTTTCTCTATGGGGCTGCAATAATTCTTAGAATATAAACGGGCCATCCCACGCTTGAATGGGCACCCAAATAATTAAAACTTCTGGTGAAAAAAGGAAATAGGGAGATCAGCAAGAAGGATAATCCCAATAATTAAATTGATTGTTTTCGTTGGTTTGGATCGGCTCAAGATTGCTGCTGCAGCCATTGAGCATACTCTTTTACTCCTTCAGCAATACCGTATTCAGGTTCAAAACCCAGCTCATGGATTAACCGCGAACTATCTATACTTGGTCCACGTGGCATAATCCTGCCTGGCCCAATGGAAAGCTCTACATTCCTGCCTGAATAGGCGGCTACCTTTTCGATTAATTCCGGTATGGCATAGCAGACACCGCTTGAAACATTGTACTGGCGATATTGAAGGTCCTGAGCCTCATATACCAGACAGATTGCCCGAGCGATGTCTTTGATATAGGTAAAATCAATTGACTGATCTGCTCCTGCAGGCATTGTGACCTTGGTTTGCCCGGTCAGGCATCCAAATACTGCTTGGTGAATTGGCGTTACCTCGGATGGTAGTTTCCCCGGGCCGTATGCAAAATAGACACGTAACGATCTGAAATCCAGACCGAACTCAGATGCATATTGCATACCGATGAATTCCGCGCTGGCCTTCGCGGCCCCATATAGATCACCAGGGGAAAGCGGTTCATCCTCCAGCGGAATATTATCCCGGATTCCATATACAGCGCCGGAACTGATATAAATAAATCTAGACAGGTTGAACAGTCGTGAAACCTCGAGCATGTTTACCGTTCCCATCACGTTAAGGTAAATGTTCTGTCGAGGATTCTGGGCAAAAATTGGCCCCCCAATCAATCCAGCAACATGAATCACTCCGTCAATGGAATTCTTGCGTTCCAGAAACGTTTTATATAAGCAGGCCTGATCAAGCACGTCGACCGGAAGGTGAGTAATGCTGTCTTTAACATCCTGTAGGTAGCTGAGCTCTCTTTTTGTACGATCGAGTGCTATCACCTCATGTCCCCTTTGTGCCAGATAACGACACACCCATGACCCGATGTGGCCGAAACCGCCGGTTACTATAACTGCCATGATAAACTCCTGTAGATTATTTGATATCTGGGGCTACCTGTTGCCATTTACCCACTAACAGCTACAACTCTGGCACAAGCGCCCTCTCCTCCGCCGACTTTTAGCGGAAGAGCATATAAAGTAACACGTTCTGATTCAAGTTGAGCCAGATTACATAAATATTCAATGAGTAAGATACCCTTTCTCAAAATGAGATCGTGGGTGGGCATTTCCGAAGCAGACGGATGGCGACCAGGAATATCCCTAACGGCATAATCCTGTGGAAAATCGAACCCGACGGCCTTGATCGGTTGATCGGCTAACCATTGCGCTGTTTCTAAGCTGATATAAGGCGCATTCAGCCAGTAGGCTCTTGTCGTATAGTCGCAGATCGTATCCCAGCAGGTTTTCACTAGAACAATGTCACCAGCCTTGATATGCTGAGATCTTTTTTTAAAATATTCACAGCCTATTTCCTGATTGGCAGAAACAGGGGTTAGATCAATGACTGCGGCGGGTCCGCACAGCCTGTTCAGGCTGACTTGATCAATGCTTTCACGGTCTAGTTCAATGTGGAGCGGCGTGTCCACATGAGTGAAGGCATGCAGACTCGCGCTGAAGTTACTGACCTGATAGGGATCGCCGCAGTTTATATCCTTGTTCATATGCAGTTCAACTGGCCAGCGCCACGTAGGACTAATCAGCATACTCAGATCGATCAATTTCATCGAACATCACCTGGTTTGACCGTAATATTAGATGGTTCTGCACGTTATTTGAAAATATTTTACCATCCTCAGTGAAGAGGATATTGTTACTCGATGTCGTAATCAAATATTAATATTAAAATTTTGAGCATCTCCCTGATTATCCTCTTACTTCAACTGTTCAGAAAATCGAACCCTGCCAGAGCAAATCCTCATGTGCGGGTCGTGGTGCAGGAAACTTTATGGTACGTCAGCCGGCGAACACGAGGTGTTCGGTCACCCCCAGTTCCGCTGCCGCATAGCGGGCCACGGTCTGGCTGATCCAGTTCGGCTGATGGGCATCTGAACTGATGACGAAGTTGAAACGATCGACAAAAGGCATGTAATACTCACGCCAGTCGTTTCGCCAGACATAGCGGTTGTTGATTTCAATCAGACATTCCGCAGGAAGGCGGTCAAGCTCGGTCCCAAAGGCATTGGGATGGGCAATTACAACCGGTTTCCCGGTATTGAGCAGCAGCTCGACCGAGCGGTAGTCCGCGTCGCTGTTGCGACAGTGCATCACATAATAGTCAACCTCGTGCTCCGAGGCTTCCTGCACCCAGGTGTGGCCGTCAACCTCAACGCCGACCTTCAGACCATAGCCCCTGACCTCGGCGCAATAGCGTTCGAACCTGCCATTGAGCAAACTCTCGAAATGATCACTTACCCCGACTACCCGGGCATGTTTGACGGCAGCGATGAGTGATACTGTCTGTTCCGGCACGACACAATTGTCATTGGCGGAATATGTCGTATGGATGTGCAGGTCCTGTGGCAGCATTTCTCTATGGCTCAGTTTTTGAGGCGCGAACCCAGATCCCGTCTTATGCCTGGTCTCCGGAAATGTTCCAGGTGATTTTAGCAGAACACAGGTGTGTTCGCGACTGATTATACCGACAACCTCCTTAGTGGAATTTGATCGGTGAGCCACTCGTCAGTATAATTTAATAGCGTTGATAACTGCTTGACGAATTGCTCGGCCAGTCTATCCGTATGATTTTGCAGGATACGATGGTGAATAACCAATATGTTTCCATTTTACCAGGTAGGCTTTGTTTTCTGTTTAAAGATGAGAGCTGCCCCCCCGGCAAGCTTCGATTTGTCAAGGCAACTATTGATAACCCTATTCCATTAAGATAAGCCTAATCCTGCCTATGAGCGAAGTAACAGTATAATGAACAGGGCAGAGCCACCACTGGCCCTGCCCTGTGGAGAGAGGTTTAAGTATAAATCACGCTTTTAAGGCGTGTACCAGATCGGTGAGGTGTAGGCCCGATCCTGGACCGTTGCCGGAACGTTGTCAGGGCGTTTAATCTTGAAAAACGCTGCATCATACGTAGTCCATCGAGGAGTTGGGATTTCAAGGACGCGGACATAGTAGAAGGCGGGTTCAGCCGGGTCGAAATCGGGGTCCTGCCAATGGGCTGCAAGCAAAGCGGACCCGATTGTATTGGTAAAAGTCGCCGTCTCAAGATCAACGGTGGACCCCACCGGCTCTTTAACCCGGCCATCAGCGCCAATCTCTCGATTTCCAGACACCGCCACATCATGGATGCGTTCATGGGTTTCACCCTGGGCATCCAGCCAGCCTTTGATGATCTGAATACGGTCCAGGTTGGCACCGTCGGGATCACGCAAAGCACGGATCAAAAATGTGGGGGCCTTGCCATCAGGAGCCATTCTCAGGTCTCCACCCATGGGAACGCCCCTCTTGTATCCCTGAGCAACGAAATCATGCCGACTTACCTCGTCGGCGGTGAAGTCCCAGCCGCCAAAAACGCGAACCCTGATGCGTGTTCCGGTGGTCGCGTATACTTCCTTGCGCTGCATCGAATCAAAGATATCCCGGCGTGTATTCTGACGCGCCCACACAGCCATAAGACTTCCGGCCTGTTCCTGGGAGGTCACGATACGCAGGGCCGGGTCGTCCGCCGGAATGACCTCTGTGTCATGTCGATTCGGGGAAGGCTCTGTCTGCTGATACTTGCCGAAATAATTCTCCTCCCGCGTCGTGGACAGACCCGTGTGTGTATCGGTAGCACCCATCAACCCGAATTTATAAGGATTGATGCCAAGCTCCTGGCCAAGCTTCAGGCCAAGTTTAAGAACCGGCCTGGCATACTCATACTGGAGCATCCAGTCTTCCTTGGGGACTGTTCCGGCAATGTTACTCACATCCCAGTTCTCGAAATCGGCGAACTCGTCGTCTGCTGAAAGAAATGGATGGGCCTCTTCGTCACCTTTGATCTGGGTCACCTCATACAGCGGCTCCCAGCGTATACGGCGTTCGGCATATTCACGGGTGATAGCTTCACCTTTGAATGTCTTAGGTTGGAACATCAAACCGTTGCTCAGGTTGCCATTGTGGGGAATGGCCATGGCTCGACCACCCGTTTTCTCCTCATACAGGGCGAGATATTTCCACAAGTCCTCGGGGTCCTGACTCTCAAAGATGCTGAAGGGGAGTGTTTGACTTGTCTTGTCTGCGCCGTCAGCCAGGATGACAACGCGATGAAGATTGTCCCCATTGGGGGTGGAGGTCCACTCGTAGCCGGTCATGGCGGTGAACCGGCCGGGTTCGTTGTAGGTGTCGGCAATCTCGACAAAATCCTGCCAGATACTGCTGGTTGCCTCATCATTGCTGAAGGGGTTGACCAAGGTCACGGTGCCGATTTCGATTATCTCGGCAAAGGCCTGCATGCGCCCTTCCTGGCCGGAATTGAACAACTCATAGATGGACCTCCCCCACTCATCCGCTAAGAGCTTGGGATCAGATTTCTGAAGCATAGGCGCCAACCCGATTAGCTCGGCATGGTCAGTTACCACGAGAAAATCGAGGGGCCGAATCAATTGGACTGGCTGGCCGGTATTGGAGATAACCTTTTCACCTCTGGCGAATTTATAGCCATCATGAACAGTGAGTCTGGTGCCGATGAGACCGGCATCGAACGACAGGTTGGTATGAAAATGGGAATCGCCGAACAAGACCTGATCCGGGTAGATTCTATCGACATATGGCGAGTAAACAGGCTCTGAGGCAAGCATCTCCGGAGTGACCTGAACATCGTGCGGTGAGGCTTTCGCGATACCGTTACCGATGAAAACAGCACTAATGGCCGCAAAGGCTATACTAGCAAATTGTGATCGAGCGTTGTTCATTTGGCTCCCCCTGGGTGGATTCTGGCTCGTGACTATCAAGTATGAAACCTGATTTTATGAGGCATAAATAGCTACAATATGTATATATATCAATGAAAATTGCAGTATTCTATGAAAATTGGCCTTATTCAGCCTGCCTCAGGATAAGATTGCCAGCAGCAATGCCTTGGCTGTTTTCAGTCAGACTGATAGCGATCTTCTGAGATACTGTTTCCGGATAAAAGCCAGGTCACCTTGGGTATCGATATCCAGTACAATAAACGGATCATTTACCAAAATGTTACGAGTCTGCTGATGGTATCTTCTGAGCAGAGCTTTTAATCCACCCTGATCATTAAATCTGAGAATTTCACTGATCAGGTCGACTCTGATCAGAGGGGGGTGTCCACGTCTAAACCGATACTCTGGATAGAAAACCAGCCTGGCAGGATCCCGGTTCAATGCAGCGAGCAAGGTCAAAATGGTACGCTGCTGGACCAAAGGAATATCAACAGGAAGCAGAAAGAAGGCTTGATTTGCAGAGGCTAAGGCTTCGACTCCTGACTGAACCGAAGAAAACATGCCATCGGCAAAATTTTCATTGAGGACTGAGCGGCAACGATATCTGCTTAATTCCTGGGTCAACCTCTCCGACTGATGACCTTTGACAACGACTATGTCCTCAATGCCACTGGTCTGAAACAGGTTGATCGCATGTCCCAGAAGTGTTCTTGAACCGATGGAAAGCAACGGTTTGAAATCCCCCACGCGGGTCGATAAACCTGCTGCGAGGATAACCGCCCCAACCCGCATTTCAGCCATCGATAGTGGATGAGGCTCGGTGATCGATTAGCTCGGCAACAATGCTTACTGCAAGTTCCGCTGGGGTTTCTGCTTTGATTGGCAGGCCGATGGGGCAATGCACTCTGTCGAGTTCTTTTGAGTCGCAGCCTTCGCTGATGAGCATGTCGTAAATGGTATTTCGCTTCTTCCGGCTCCCCATCATACCTATATAGCCGGCTCTGGTTTTCAGTGCCTGGCCCAGAACTTCTTTATCATAGCTATGGCCCCGGGTAACGATAATAATGTAACTATTTTGGGTTATCTTAAACGGTTTGAAGATGTTTACATAATCCGGGCACAGGTGAATTCCATCTGCTTCCGGAAACCGGGATTCGTTGGCAAATACAGCCCGATCATCAAAAACCAGGGTCTTCAGGCCAATTTGTTTTGTCAGCCTGGCAATTTCTCTGGATACATGCCCGGCACCGATGATGTAAGCGGTCTGGGTTGGCAGTATCGGCTCGACAAGAACCAGGCCCTCGGAAGATTTGTAGAGCGACCGATTCAGGCGTTTGCTTCCACCTGTTTCCGAAATTTCCTGGATACACCGCTGCAGCGCAATACCCTTGCCTGTCTCTTTTATGACCGCCTTCCAGAGAAATGCTTGTTCACGTGCTATTTTCTGGCAGGCATTGCCATACAAAAACTCATTTTCCGGACAAGTGTCGACATATTCCAGCATTACTTCCAGCCGGCCGCCACAGATCAGGTCAAGATCACCGCTATTGCCGTCTGTGCTCAGATCGTAGGAGGTGATGTTTCCGCGTTTGGTCTCAAACACCGTCATGGCGCGTTCGATTACATCGCCTTCAATAGCTCCGCCACCAATACTCCCCGATATCATTGCATCGTCATAAACGATCATTGTACTCCCGGCATTTCTGGGAGTAGATCCTCGGCTGGTCAGAACCGTGGCTACTACTACCGGCGTGTTTTGTTTCAGGGCATGATATATCTCAACTAATTCAGCATTCATTTTTGATCAGGAAATCGAAACTGGTTATTTAGTCAGTTAGGAAGATTACTTAATTGTTCTGCCCGGCCAGCGCCGCTTTCACCCTGGCCGGAGTCATGGGCAATCGATAACATCTGGCCCCGCAGGCGTCGAAAATCGCATTGGCGATCGCCCCGCCCATGGTGATGATGGCCGGCTCACCGCCTCCCTGGGGCGGTGAGTCGACATTGTCGACGATGATAGTTTCGATCTTCGGCAACCAGCTGAAGCGGGGGATATCGTAAGTGTCGAAGTTGTTGTCGTGGATAGCACCACCGGAAAATCTGATCTCTTCGCTCAGGGCATACCCCAAGCCCATGGTGATGCAACCTTCCATCTGGATCGCGGCACCTTCGGGATTGACGCAGAGTCCCATGTCCTGTGCGCAGACGACGCGTGTTACACCGACGGCGCCGCTGGTTTTGTCCACCTCCACTTCGGCCACGGTGGCTACCCAGGTGCCTGCGTCGATACCGCAGGCGATGCCGCGTCCAAGGCCGCTCGGCGCGGGTGCGGTCTTCCAGCCGAACCGGTTCGCGGCGGCCGTCAGCACCCGTTTCAAGCTGCGGTTTTGAAGCTGGCGTAGCCTGAAGTCGAGGGGAGTCGATTCCAGCCTGTGCGGCCATGATGTCGATCTGGGATTCGCGAGCGAAGGTGTTGGTGTTGTTGGCTGGGGCGCGCCAGGCTCCCACCGCAAACGGATGAACCCCGGGAGACACGCCCCAGAGGCCGCCGTGTGAAGAGGTGCGGTGATGGGCAATGTTATAGAATTGTTCGGCGCCGCGATCTCCTGCGAAATAGACGTGATAATCCCAGAAGCTGAGGTGCCGGTTTTGGTCGAGCCCCGAACGGATTTGTACCACCGCCGCGGGGCGAAAGGAGTCGTGAAAGAATTCGTCCTCCCGGCTCCAGGCCACCTGGACCGGTTTGCCGGTAAGCTTGGCGAGCCGGGCCGCTTCCTGCACCTGGAGATTTCGGGTCTTGCCGCCGAAGCCGCCGCCCAAATAGGGTGAGATCACCCGCACTTTTTCGGCCGGCAGGCCGAGTGTCCGGGCCGCTTCGTCCCGGGCCGGAAAGGGCGTCTGGCTCGAAGGCCAGACCGTGGCGCTGTCTCCGTCGTAAGAGACAGTCGCCGTGTGCGGTTCCATGGGGGCATGGGCAACATAGCCGTCGTGATAGGTTGATTCGACAACGGTTTGCGATTGGCCTTCTCCCTCGGCCAGGTTGCCATCGGCGGCGAGGGTGGATGGGCTCGGAGCGACCTCGAGGAGATGGGCAAAGATAGAGTCGGTATCGACCTGCGGTTCCGGCTCATCGAAGGTGGCCTGTATCAGTTGCAGGGCAAAATCGGCGATGTCCCACTTTTCGTGGAGTACCGCCACCAGATCTCCGTCGCGCACCACCCGTGCGCCCGGTACGGCATCTGCCCGGCTTGTATCGAGCGTGCGCAATGTGGCGCCATGGGCAGGGGGGCGCAGGATGCGGGCGCAGAGCAAGTCCGGCAGTCTGATATCGGCAGCGTATTCGGCAGCCCCAGTAACCTTTTCCAGGGCGTCGGCCCGGAGCCTGGCCCGGTTCATGACCTTGAACTGGCCGGGCGATTTGGGCTTTACAATGCCGCTCACGTAGTGTTCTATGCGTTTGGCCTGCGTCAGTTCTTCATAAGAGACGCGCCTTTGGGGCTCTTTTCGGATAAAAATTTCACCCCGTTCCACCTCGAGATCATCGACGGCAGCATCGAGGTGTTGGGCTGCCAGTTCAAGCAGCACCGCCCGGGCTTCCGCCCCAGCCTGACGGAGTGCCGGCCCGAAGGACCTCGTGGTCAGGCTGCCGTAGGTGCCCCGGTCGTAAGGGCAGAGATCGGTGTCACCCATGACCATCTCTACCTGTTCGAAGGCGACGTCCAGTTCATCGGCTAGCATCTGTGCCAGAGACGTGATCACGCCCTGACCCATCTCGATTTTGCCGGTATAGCACTGCACCATCCCCTTTTCCCCGATCCTGAGAAAGGCGTTAAAATCAGAGGGCAGCGGGGCGCTGTCAACCTCTCCGGTAAACAGGGCCAGATCACCCGTGGTAAAGAACACGATGAGACCGGTGGCGCTGAGTTTGAGAAAATCGCGGCGAGAAATCGATACACTATGCTTGGAGAAATCTAAACGTTCGATCATTTCAACCACCTCCGTTCAGTTTCTCAGCGGCCGCCTCGATCGCCTGGATGATGCGGTTGTGGGCGCCGCAGCGGCACAGGTTGTTTTCCATGGCGTCGATGATCTCATCGCGGCCTGGGTTGGGATTGTGCTTAAGCAGCGAAGTCGCCTGCAGGATCATGCCCGGGGTGCAGTAGCCGCATTGGAGGGCGTCGTGCTCGACGAAACTCCGCTGCACCGGGTGCAGATCATTGCCGTCGGCCAAGCCCTCGATGGTAAGTATTTCGCGGTCGGCCGCCTCGCCCACGGTAGTCTGGCATGAGCGCACAGCGATGCCGTCGATGAGTACGGTGCAGGAGCCGCACAATCCCTGACCGCAGCCGTACTTCGTGCCGGTAAGGGCGAGGTCGTGGCGCAGGACCCAGAGCAGCGGCCGCTCTCTGTCCACCGTGATGCTTACGGGCGTGCTGTTGAGGGTGAAGCGAATAGTTTGATGCATGGTTGAATCTCCCGGGAAGAGGTAATGATTGTCGAGTGCTGGATCAGGCTCCGCCAATGCGGGCCGATCACGCCGGGTTTTATGCATGTGTTCTATCAGGTATCGGCCGACTTGTCCATGCAGGCGGGTGAGGGTGACAAAAAATCTGGAGTTCGCCCGGACTGATTTCATTGATATGCGCAAGGTCTTCGGAACTGGCGACGAACTGTTCGATGTCGATGAGATTGAGGTAAATACCGCTCGAACGCAACGATTGATAACCCTGTTCTATAAACGTTTACTCTACCGACTCATCTAGGAGATCAAGATGCTGCCTGATAAGGTCGGGAGAGGGACAATTTCTCCTAGTGAGATCCTAGCAAAAAGAAGGTCCTATCTGGCGAAGTTCCCTGCACAAGTGATTTATCTTACCAACCTCGATGACTGATAATAAATTACGGCCATGTACAGCGAGGGGTGTTCAATCGACAACACCAAGCATCAGCGGCTAGGTGAAGGAGCTACTGCAGCATGATCTATTTCATGAGAAATTATAGCTTCTGCGTATTAGTTTCACCCACTCTCCAGCAGGGACTGTCTAATCTTGCCAATGGATTACATCACACCTATCTGTATCAGACAGATTGGGGGGGGTGGCTGAAAGCCGCCTTTGCAGCTTGCCATTGATCAACATAGCAGCGCCTAACCGGAATATTGCAGGATGTTATTGCCTGAATGCCTGACATTTATCTTTTTTTTTATCGGATGATAAGTGACTTGAAACTGTTTTTAGGGTGGTAATGTTTCAGAAAGAGGGGTGACGTCGCTGCCACAAGGTTCAATATCTGTCGGAAACAGGACTATCGTCTACACCACGTTAGAAGCCAACAGGGGGAAGCGAATGATGTTTGGAGATGCTTTTGATAAGGTTCAAATAAAAACCAGCGGTGCTGAAATCAATTTAGTGCATGGCGGTTCAGGGAGTCCATTACTGATGCTGCATGGCTATCCGCAGACCCACGTGATCTGGCACCAGGTTGCCCCGCGCCTTGCGCCTGACTTCCACGTAATTTGCCCCGACCTGAGGGGCTATGGAGACAGTTCAAAGCCACCGAGCAGGCCGGATCATTACCCCTACTCAAAGCGTGCTATGGCACAGGATATGGTCGAAGTGATGGCGTCTCTTGGGTTTAGTGAATTTTTTGTCGCCGGCCATGATCGAGGTGGCAGGGTGACGCATCGGATGGCCCTTGACTATCCTGAGAGAATCAAGAAGGCATGCGTGATGGATATCGCTCCTACTCACCACATGTTTAAGACTGCTGACCAGGATTTTGCCACGGGATATTATCACTGGTTCTTCCTCATTCAGCCGGATGGTTTACCGGAACATATGATCAATGCGGATCCCGCTTACTATCTTATCGAAAAACTAAAACGGTGGAGCGCTCCCGGTACCGTGTTCGCGGACGAGGCAGTGGCCGAATACCTGCGCTGCTTCAGCAGGCCGGAAGCAATCCATGCATCGTGCGAAGATTATCGCGCGGCGGCGAGCATTGACCTTCAGCACGATGAAGAGGATATGGCCAAGAAAATTGAATGCCCTCTGCTCGTCCTGTGGGGTGCAAAAGGGTTTGTGGATCGCACCTACGATGTCCTTCGTGTGTGGTCTGAGCGTGCCGAACAAATAGAGGGTAGATCATTAGATTGTGGGCATTTCCTACCGGAAGAAGCTCCTGCGGCTGTCTGCGATGAATTACTCCGGTTTTTTGGTAACAAGTAATGTTTCTAACCAGGAAATATCCAAGCTGAACGAGAAGAATTCAGTTCCTGACAACCGTGCCTCTGGATTCCCCTACATTTGTTTGAGACAATCCATCTTGTCCACCCAGGGCGTGACCTTTAATATCAGCATAATTCACCGCTATCAGGAAAAACTGACCTGTTAATCAATGCTTAGCGCTAAATAAACTGCACTATTCTTCCGGATGGCAAGGCCTCGCCTTGAACGACAGCAGTCTTGCAAAGTCATCTGGCCAAATAGTTTGTGTCGATTCTCTCAATGATCCGGCGCTGTGGTAGGCCTGCTCTCAGCAAGATGCCGCACCGGCCGTTCCACATCTTCATTAACTCTGCGCAAGCCGGTAGAGCAAGGTCACCGTGAGGTTGCGTTCGAGCTTCTCCTTATGGACAATCATCGATTCGGACTGCAGCACATGGGCGATTTCGATTTCCGGGTTTTCCTCCAGCCACTGATTGAGCTGCAATTCGCCCGGCGGGTTGATGTTGGTGGTGCAGTAACTGAACATCTTGGCTTTCAATGGTTTCATGACAACCTCCTGGCAAATTTCTGGATAATCCAGCGATGCGCTGCAGGCATCCCCACTATAATTATCTGCCAACCGGATTTAAGCCGAGATCGCCGACTTCCCTTCGAAGCGGTCGATCCTGCCGATGCAGCGCTTGAGCCCAGCGGCGTTAGCAGCGTTGATAAGATCACAGCGAGCAGTATAAAAGGCCCCAAATTACCTGTAAAGAGATTGTCCAATGAGAGGATAATATTGGCTTGTCAGTTCTGGAAGCGGGGCTCGGTAGCCTTACTGCATTACTGATAAGAATGGTCCAGGAGAAGATCAGGAACTAGATTAATTTGTGGGGCAGGACAGGGTGCTTTATGGTTCAGTCGATATCCCTAACTTTGTCTGATAGAGTTTTAAGGAATCTGGTCATTAAGGCACAGAAAACTCTCTTGACCTTGTTCGTTCTTTAACTGCCATTAATAATGTAGTCCCCATATGATAACAATATCGTTGATTATCCTGTTTCTCTCTGGCTACACGGGTATAGCGCTTGAACAAACGCTGAGGATAAACAAAACAGCAACCTCGCTCCTTCTGGCTGTCGCCTGCTGGGTAGTTTTGTCCTTTGGCAGTCCAGGTGTTGAACAGACTTTAGCGAGTTTATCTGAAAATCTGTCCGACGTTGCACAGATCCTGTTTTATCTGCTCGGAGCCATGACAATAGTTGAGATGATCGATGCCCACAAAGGCTTTGCAGTAATTGTAAAGTTGGTACACACCCATAACAAATTGACTCTGCTGTGGCTTGTTGGTTTTGTAACCTTTTTGATTTCTTCTATTTTGGATAACCTTACAACCTCTATTGTGATGGTCTCCATATTGCGAAAATTGGTGATTGACAAGCAAGACCGCATGCTGTTTGCAAGTTCAGTAATTATCGCTGCCAATGCGGGAGGAGCATGGACACCCATTGGTGATGTGACAACCACCATGCTCTGGATCGGCGGCAGGATTTCCAGTTTGAACATTATCAAACAGTTAATATTGCCCAGTCTGATTTGTTTAATAGTCCCTCTGACAATTCAATCCTTTTTTGTCCGAGGGCAGCTTATATCAAACGGGATCGATATTAACGAAAAAGCCGCTACTGAGCCTGGAGGCTTATTGATCCTTCTATTGGGTGTATTCGCACTGATTTTTGTCCCGATTTTCAAAACCTTGACGTATCTTCCTCCCTTTATGGGAATCTTGCTTGGGGTTGGTGTGCTTTGGGGAGTTACTGACTTATTGCATCAAGGTAAAGCTGAACGGGTTCATCTACGGATGAGCAGCGCATTATCACGCGTTGATATCTCAAGCGTTTTGTTTTTTCTTGGTATTTTACTAGCAGTGGGAGCATTGCAGGAGAGGGGAGTACTGACAGTTCTTGCCCGAACTATGGATCAAACCTTTTCCAGCAAACCCTTCATCATCTATAGCATAGGCCTACTATCTGCTGTGGTGGATAATGTGCCACTGGTAGCTGCAGGAATGGGAATGTGGGATATTTCAGCCTTTCCCATGGATAACAGTCTTTGGGAAATGCTTGCCTATTGCTCAGGGACCGGCGGAAGTATTTTAATCATTGGTTCAGTAGCAGGCGTTGTCGTGATGGGAATGGAGAAAATAGATTTTCTCTGGTACATCAGACGGGTCTCTTTATCTGCTCTGGCAGGGTACACTGCTGGATTCCTGGTGTATAGCGCTCTGAATCATCTTTGAGAGCAATAATAAATATCCTGTGCCTGGATTATAACGGAGCCCCTCAAACGCAAGTGAAAAGGCTTGTATTGGCAAGGTTACCTGTTCAAGAAGGTGAAAAAATAAAGAGGGGTAACAAGTCTAAATGCTTGTTACCCCTCTATCTCTTGGTGGAGCTAGACGGGATCGAACCGACGACCTCTTGAATGCCATTCAATGAAAACGCCCCCTTAGTGATGCAAATCACTTTCTCATCCTGTCCGTTAGTTTCTCTTTAATCCAATAATATGTTGACATAGCGGCTGATTTTTATTATTTTTGTGTCCATGACGTTCAAGAGGTCGCAAGATACTTCACGATGCAAATGATGCAAAATGATGCAAAAAGGAGAAGGACATGCCGACAAAGAAATTCGCTTCAACCACCGCACAAAGTCTCAGACCGGCAGCCAAGTCGGTCGAGTATTTCGCCAGCAACTTCGCCAGCGGCCACTCCGGTCGGCTCGGTCTTCGGGTCAGCCCACAGGGCAAGAAGACATGGTTCGTCGCCTGCCGTCCGCAGGGTGTTGCCAATCTCCAGAAGAAGAACGTCGGCACCTTCCCCGAGCTGAGCTATACCGAGGCCAGCCAGAAGGCAACCGAGCTGCTTATTGATATATCAAAAGGCGCGGCCCTAAGCAACAAGCATCGGGACACCGGGAAGGTGCAGACGGTCGATGCCCTGTTCGAGTTCTACATGGAGAAGCGCGGCTCCAAGAAGAAGGACAAAGGCAAGCAGGATCGCTACCTCTACGACGCTTACGTCAAAGATGTGTTCGGATATAGGGAGCCGGATACGGTGCGCAGGGGCGAAATACGGAGCTTTCTGGACGACATCGCCCCGGTCGTAGCCAACCGGGTGCAGGCCCTGATCTCAGTCGTCTACAACACCGGCATCGTCTACGAGCATGTCGAACATAACCCGGCCTACAAGCTGCCGAAGAACGACGAAGGGACCGGTCGTGAGCGTTACCTGTCGGAAGAAGAGATCGCGAAACTCTGGCCGGTGTGGACTGACGAGCCAGCCGGTAACATCTTCAAGCTGATGCTGCTGACCGGAGCCAGAAGCGGCGAGGTCAAAGCGGCCAAGTGGTCGGACATCAGGGACGGCATCCTGCACATCCCCGATCCGAAGAACCGGCAGCCGCATGAGATACCCCTGCCAAAGCAGGCCGTCGATCTGCTGGCTACCATGAATCAGGATACCGAGTATCTGTTCCCCGGCCAGAATGGATCGACCGGCCACTTCGACAACCATCGGAAGGTATTCAACCGCTGCCGGGACAAGTGCGGCCTCGATGCCAATACCCGGAGCCATGATCTCCGGGCGACCGTCGCCTCGCATCTGGATCAGATGGGTGTTGCCGAGCTTACCATCGCCCGGATACTGAACCACAAGAAAAAGACCATGACAGCGAAGTACATCCGCCATACTGCCGAGGCCGAGAAACGCACGGCCCTGCAGAAGTGGGCCAACAAGCTCGACCGGATCGTCGGCGTCAGGCGCAAGGCTCAGATAAGGAAGATCGCATGAACGCCCTGCATACGTTTCTCCAGAACCATCAGCCGAAGACGATCGAGCAGGCGTTCCGCCAGTACCAGCTCTGCAGGCAGCAGCGCATCGATCCGCCGCAGCAAGTCATGAAATTCATGCTCAAGTATCTCGATGGCGTTGCCGCTACTAAGCACCGCAAACGCGCATCCCGGCGTAACGAAACGATCGAGGAATACTGGCGGGTGCAAGACTTGATCGCCCTCGGTATGAGTCAGGAGCAGGCACTGCTTGAGGTCGGCGGTGATGCCGGGAAAAATCATGACCACTTCAAGCGGTCGTACCAGCGCTGGAAGGCAACGGCGGGACCGGAAGATGGCAACATCTTCGCCGTAATAAATCGTGGTGACTCAACCGTGTAACACGCCTCAACCATCTATTGTCAGTCTCCTTTAGGCCGTACTATGCCATCAAATAGTACGGCCTTTTCTATTCCGTACACCACCAAAGGAGACAGTTATGAAAGAGAACGAGAAGTCCATGCCCGAAGAAAGAAAACTCTATTACACCGCTGACCTTGAGCGGCTGTTCGGCCTGTCCCGACCAACGATCTACCGCTGGATGTCCATCGGCGCTTTCCCCAAGGCATTAAAGCTCGGCCCCATAGGCCGCACCCGTATCGCGTGGCGCATCGAAGACATTGACGAGTGGTTCGCCCAGCGGCCCGAGCTGGAGTTCGAGGAAGGCGGCAGCGGCAAGCTGGCAGCAGATGTCAACGCTGGTTAGGTCGCCGATATGCTAACCGATTTCATTAACGTAACTCCGGCGGATGAGAAACCGTGGAACCGGAACTCGGAAGCGAACATGCTCCGAATGAATGATGTTGTCAACATAGTCAGCAAGCTGAATAAGTTCTGGCCGCTGTCAGTTCGGCAAGTATATTATAGGGTTATCTCGATGGAGGGGTTCAGAGATAAATGTTACTGGCTGTCGCAGAAGGGGCCGACCAAGGGCCAGCCGATGGCCGACTACTACGATACCATCGGAGAGATATTAAAGTGGGCTAGGCTTGGTAACGATAACCGTTTGCCCATGTATGCCATCAACGACGAAGGTCGTGAGGTCGGTTTAAAAACTGGTTTCTCATCGACCAGCCAGTTCTTCCGGCAGAGTACAGATGAGTTATTCAAGGGATACTCAGCTTGCCTAGCCGAAAACCAGCCCCGGTATATCGAGGTATGGGTGGAAAAACGTGGATTGTTCCATATTGTTGAACCGATCGCCGATGAATTTTGCCGCAGGACTTTCTCAACCCGAGGGTATCCATCGGTAACGGCATTGGCCGACTATGCCGACCGGGTTTCAGGTGCCGACGATCCATTGATCCTGTACTTCGGCGACCTTGATGCCGATGGTATCGAGATTCCCCGGACCATCCTATCCAGCCTTTACTATGAACACGATGTCGATGTCGAGATCGTCCGTTGCGGTCTGAATCCGGCACAAACCACCAGCCTCAAAGCCTCACCGATCTCAATCAAGGGTAGCCCAAAGCAGAAGCGGGACTTCATTCGGAATTACGGCAGTCAGGCTTTCGAGTTGGAGGCGATTGACCCCGGAGACTTGCAGCATCTGGTCCGCGAATCGTTGGAAGAGTGCACTGACATGGCTGTATTGGCAGAAGACAAGAAGGCAGGTCGCCGGGATGCTGGCAAGTTCGATAAGCTGGCCGGGGATGTTATTCAATATGCAGAAAAGAAGGCCGCTGCTGCTGGCCTAATTATACAGGAGTGATCAATGACTGATCATAAACGCACTGAGGCCGGAGTCGATGTGACCCCGGCCCCAACAAATAAAGCGGAGAAGAAGGGTGCCGACCCTTCACCCAATACACTAACCGCAACCGGCGCTAAAATCAAGCTGACAGTGCTGACCAGCAACACCCCGCTGACCAAGCGGTATGATCTGGTGAACGGCAAGCTCGACGGCAGGGGCGTCGGCAGTCTGCAGATAGGCACAGCTGAGGTCAAGGAACTGAGCAGCCTGAAATTCCTGCAGCCCATGCTCGATAAACTCAGCGACCGGCAGGCGATCTCGCTCGGGGTCTACGACACCGCCAAGCACGGCAAGAAGCCCCAGGTCGTAACCAAGCGAATCAAGGTATTGAAACATGCCGCTGATGACGCCATCATCAGCAAGACGCTTGACTATATGAGCTGGCCCGACGGCCCGACACTGGTGCTGCTTGATAACGACAACGGCAAGACGTTCGCCGAGGTCAGAGATATTCTGGATAAGGTGATGCCGGAACTGCGCGACCGCGCCCTGCTCCAACTGTCCAGCACATCGAGCAATATCTCAACCTCCACCGGCACGGTTCTCAAGGGCCTGACCGGCAGCCATACCTATCTGGTTCTGAGCGACGGCATCGACATCGATACCTTTGTCGATGTGCTGACCACCCGGCTGTGGCTGCGCGGCTTCGGCTACGGTGAGGTCGGCAACGCCGGGCAGGTACTCATGCGAGCAGCGTTCGACCTGTCGGTGTTCTCGCCTGAACGGCTGGTGTTCGAGTCCGGTGCCGAGCTTGGTCCCGGTCTGGTTCAGAAGCGTGAGACGCCTTACTGGCGCGACGGCGGCATGCTCGAAGCCAGTACCCTTACCCCGGTATCAGCCGATGACAGGCAGGCCGTGGAACTGCTGCAGCAGGCTGAACGTGACCGGCTCAAAGGTGCAGCTGCCAAGGTCAAAAAGAAATACGTCCGCACGCAGATGGATAAGGTCAAGCAGCGGCTCGGCTGCGATGATGTCGTCGCCAAGCGGATCGTCGATGCCCGGTATGATGGCAAGTTGCTCGGCTCTGATGCCGTTACCCTGTCAAACGGAACGGAAGTAACCGTCGCCGAGCTGATCACCCGGCAGGATGAACTGAACCTCGCTTCCTGTCGTGACCCACTGGAGCCTGACTACAACGGCGGCAGGATCGTCGCTATCTTTTACAGCAACGCTGCCGGTGGCAAGCCCACTATCTACAGTCAGGCCCACGGGGGCCGGGCGTTTAAGCTCGGTCTTGACTATCACAGCCTGGACAAGATCATAAGCGACAAGCATGCTGCCAATGAGGACGAATGGATCAAGGATAACTGGCTGCGGCTGTGCGATCTGGCGTGGCTTGAGCTGGATGAGCAGGATTATATACTGAACGCCGTCACCGGGGCGGTTGGCATGACCAAGAAGACAGCAGCGTTGATGCTGAAGGACCGGTGGAAGACCCAGCAGAAAGACAAGCCGGTGGAGAAGAGGTCGCTGTCTGACCTGCCGGAGAGTACCATGTCCCGGCACATACTCAAGCCCCGGCTGGCCGATCGTCTGCTTGTCCTGCCCGACAGCGGCACCCTGTATGAGTACGTCGGTGATGGCCTGTGGCAGCCTCGAAACAAGGAAGACTTAGCGAAGACCGTGCAGGATTTCATGCATGAGGTGTGGGGCAGCAAGGCCGAGTTCAACCGGGCCTACTGGGCAAACGTCAGCGAGCTGCTGCGCAACGACCTGCGCATAAGCTGGCCCGAGGCTGAGCGGTTATTGCTTATGAACAAGGAGCATCGCTACATCCCGTTCGCCAATGGCGTGTTCGATGTGGTGGAGAACGAGCTGCGAGCGCATAACCGGGATATGTTTTTCAGGTGGCGGTTGTCGTACCAGTGGGAGCCGCCACCTGAACTTCTCGATGTGATCGGCTGGGATTATTTCACTTACTGCGCCCCGAAGTTCGAGAAGCTGCTGGCCGGACAGCTCGATCATCATGGCCGGGCGGTGCTGATCGCCTGCCTTCGGGCGACGATCCTGGGCCGGGCTGATCTCCAGTTCTATGTCGAGATGGTCGGTAAGCCGGGCAGTGGCAAATCGACGCTGATCCATGTCATCCGGGCGATCCTCGGGGCAACGAACGTGACGGATACGACCATGGAGGCGATCGAGACTGACAAGTTCGAGCTGGCAAAGCTGCGTGATGTCCGGGCTGCCTTCTTACCTGATGCCAGCTGGTATCAGAAGTCAGTGAACAAGTTCAAGGCTATCACTGGTCACGATCATCTGCCGATCCAGATCAAACACAAACAGCAGGATGGCCCCGGCGTCCAGTTCGATGTGGTGATATGGGCGATAATGAATGAGGCGATGGTGACGACTGAGAAGACGGCATCGATCGAGCGACGCAAGGTGCCGATCTATACCGAGAAGCTATGGACGGGGCCGGATCATCTGAAGCTGGAGGATGAGATCGTGGAGGAGGAGCTGCCCCAGATATTCAACTGCATAATGGAGATGGGTGATGCCGAGATGGAGCGGTTGATCTCGCTGCCGGTGGTGTCTTGTCCCATGAAGCTGCGGAATTTCATCGAGACTAATCAGGTCGCCGAGTATCTGGACGGTCATGTCATGCCGGTGAAAGGGAGCCGGATCGCCGTTGGCCGGTCAGGTGACAAGCACCGTGGCTGGAAGGATGTCTTTGATGCCGCTCTCAATATTATGGTTACGGTAACGCAGGCTGAGTGGCGAATGTACCCTGATTATGTCAGGTGGTGTGAGGATGAGGGTATCGAGAAGCCTGTCGCGTCACGCAACTTCAGCAAGTATGTCGATAAGTGCGGTGCGGTGATGTGGCCCGGTCAGGATGTGAAGCATTGCATCGGGGCGAATAATTTACGCTACATTGATAATGTAACTTGGAAATAGGGAGGTTAAAGCAAAATGGTTAAATTATACCTTTCTATGAAACTCTCTCTCTCTAGGAGGATAGAAAAGAAAGGGGGAGAGAGAGAGAAACCCAGAGAGAAGAAAAAAAGTGCAATTTTGCTTTAACCCTTCCGCTGCATTTAAAATGCATCTTACCGGTTTCGGCAACAACACTTTACAGATAGGAACATATCATGAAGAACGTACCACAATCAGCAACAAAACTGGACATCAGCAAGCTCGACCCCCTCATCGATAAACTCGACACTGTCGGTCTGACCTTCAAGCAACGTCAGTTCATCTTCCATTACAACGGCAACGCGATCTCTGCTGCCGAGGCTGCCGGGTATGGTGGCACCCCGAAGTATGCTTCAAAAAAGAAAGCGGCATTGGCGAAGGTCGTCTATCGGCTGATGCAGAATGAGAAGATACAACGCAACATCTACCTCATCCAGAAACAGCTCGAAGCCTTCGGTGTCCTGACCGTTGCCGAGGCGAAGGACATCGTCAGCGACATAGCCAGAACATCGGGGAACGAACGCAATCGTCTTGAAGCAGCCAAGCTGGCCTTGCAATGGGAGGGTGCGCTCATCGATCCAATCAAGCGCCACGAGCTGGACATCAAGATGCAGCAGCACAACATTACTGAATATAGGTTCGCTGGACCGATGAGCAACTTCCTCAAGAACCGCCAGGTTGAAGCACAGGAGACGATAGACATCATACCTGAGCCTAACTCTGCTGATCCTGAAATCGACCTCGATGACATCATGTAGGCTATTACAGCGAGCCAGCTGACCCATCCAGACCCGGCATCGTGAGGCCCCTATAATACAAGAGGGTGACCCTTCGCTTGATATTGAATCAAGTGTTATATCATCTCTAAAATATTGATATAACCAGGATGTATAGTTGGCAGTCCGTAGTATTTGCATCACCTTTGCATCAATAGTGGTCCCATCCCCCTATCGAATCCTGCAGTATCCTATTGTTAGGTGCATGGGGGAAAACGCCTGCGCCCAGCTATTGGATACTCTAATCTATAATTTTTTGACTCTGATACTCTGCTGCTCTCCAACCCATAATTTTTTTAACTCTGTAATTTTTTTTTGACGCCTTCCAGCCCAATGCCTAACAACTAGGGCGGCATTTTCATTGTTGAAATTTCTTCAAATTATTACTGTCCATCCCGTACACCATGTATAAACCTGTAATCATTGCAAAAAACCCCTTGCTCACCAACCTGTCCGACGTTATACCTTAACTATCATTAACCACCCCCGGAGACTGTATGCCGCGCAACCGACCACTCGACACCCAAACCACCCGCACATCCCTGCGCCTGCGAGCGGACGTTCTCAAGGCCGCTGACCGGCTGGCTGCCTTCAACGGCGTCACCCGCAGCGACATCCTGCGTACGGCCATCATCGAGCTGCTGGAGAAGCATAACGCCATCCGGTCCGAGCGCAGCTCGACCGCAGCGCATCCCGCACCATGAACATGCAATCCAGGCCCAAGCTCAAAGTTCCGCCGATATTCAGCTGGCAGCCCCGACCGTGGCAGCAGGATGCTCTTGATAAGCAGAAGCAGACCACGGTCCTGCTCTGCGGGAGGCGTCTTCGGCAAGACTGCGCTCTGTGCCTTCACAGCCGGGACTGCGTTCCTGAAATCA
Source organism: uncultured delta proteobacterium (assembly GCA_963707715.1). Classification (GTDB taxonomy): domain Bacteria; phylum Desulfobacterota; class Desulfobulbia; order Desulfobulbales; family Desulfocapsaceae; genus JABDQA01. Next base: position 19,148 of record CAVPRJ010000007.1, on the reverse strand, counting down.
ACAACCGCCGTCAATATCTGCCTCGCCAGCTTCAGCCTCAAGAACGCCAAGGCCGTCCTCTGGAGTCAATTGCTCCAGCAGCTCTACCCGCTGCCGTCGCACATCACCCATATCAAATCTCAGGACATGCTGCGCAACGAGCAGACCGGCTCGACCATCCAGCTGTTCGGACTCTCCGCTGAGCATGGTGATAGCATCCGTGGTCACAGCTTCGACCTCGCCATCCTCGATGAGTTCAGCCGCATACCCTACAGCACTTACATGGAAGCCTTCAGGCCGACGCTGATGGACACCCAAGGCTGGCAGGTGCTGATCACCACCCCGAAGGGCAGCTTCGATCTGATCCACATCCTCAAGAACGAGGCCGACGAGAACCCCGATACCCACAGTTTCCTGACCTACCCGGCATCGAGCGTCATCGGGCAGATACCCGGCATGACCAAGGAGTATCTGGAGCAGCAGGAGCGCAACGACCCGAACATCTACCAGCTCGAGCATGAGGCGAACTATCTGGCGAAGGGTGTCGATGCGATCTTCGATACCATGCTTATGCAGCATTCCGTCTCGCATGACCCGCCCACTAAAAGCCCGAGCCTTGCCGTCTCTGCCGGGCTGGACTTCGCGCCAAGAAAAGACAAGTGCATCCTCGCCATCCGCAATAGTCGGAACTTTATCGATCTGATCGAGCTGGAGTACAACGCTGACCCCTACGGCTTCGTTCGCAAGATCAAGGAACTGGTCAACCGCTACACCATCCGCTGCTTGGCGATCGATAGAGGCGGAGCAGGCGAGACGATCAGCGACATGCTGGAAGACCAGCTCTCGGGCCAATGGCCGATCGAGGATTGCCGGGGCGTGATCGCAGGCGAGAAGGCTTACCACTCCAGCAACTTCAATACACGGAGCGAGCTGTTCGCCATGCTGCATGATTTTATCGCTCATACCCCGAATACCATACCGAACTGCATGCCGGGTTATCAGCGGCTGATCAACGAGCTTAATGCTATCACCCGGAAGCAGAACGACGCGGGGAAATTTCAGGTGATCAGCCGGGCCGAGATCATCGAGAAGATCGGCAACAGCCCGGACTATGCGTCGGCTGCCAGCCTCTCGCTGTACTTCGAGCGATACACGCAAAACTGGCAGAAGCCAGCCGAAGAGATGACCCACGCGGACATCAGCAAGATGAGCAACCGGGAGATTCTAGACACCTTCGGAGAGTTCTACGACGATACCCCTCAATTCCACGACGATGACGACAACTATTAAAGGCCCCGCCCTGGAGCGCATGAAGCAGCTGGTCGAGAACCCCCGCGACTCGTTGACCCCGAAGCCCAGCTGGCACCCGGACCCTCGATCGGTGATGGAGCAGCCCCGACAACGCAAGCGCTACGACCCCCTCAGCTACATGGATGAACTGATCGAGGAGCAGGAGGGCTACGACATTTTCGGCAACTACGACTAAACGCAGTAAGCCGTGGTTCAAGTTGAACCAAAAACAAGGAGAAGAAAAAATGCCGAACCGAAAACAGAAATTCCCGATACCACCTGACGCCCCCGAGACCGTAATTCTCGGCAACACCCTGACCTATGACCCCTACGAGCATCGGATCAGAAAGCCCGACGGCACCGTGCTATTGACGTTCAACGGCAACAGCCCCAGCGACTTGATCACATGGACGGAGTGCATGTTCTGCGACGGTCTGCTGATGCCGGAAATCGCGGACAAGCTGTTCGATTTCGCCGAACGCTGCAACGATTTCTGCGACGTGGACTACTACCGACGACCCCGGCGATACATCGGCAAGGACTACAATAAAATGCGGAGGTTCAAAGAAAATACGAATACCGGTTCCCCCGGTTTTTTCGGCACCAGCCCGGCAGCGGTGTCGAGTTCCTCGCCGGGGAGCGCTTTTGAGCAGAGCGACGCTGGTGAGTCATTCAGTTTCAGGATGTCTGATTAAAGTGCTAGGGGGCATAGACTTACAGGAAAGCACATAAAGCTGAAGGGAAAGGCAGGATGGTTGACCTTCGAATTGGCAAGGTTAAGGCCAATGCTCATTCGCAGCGGATACACTATCAGGAAGCACCTAAAGCTGAAGAAAATTCAGGATTGTAGACCTTCGATTTGGCAAGATGATGGTCAATCCTCAGTCACAGCGAATAGGCTATCAGAAACTAGTCTTTAGATAATTTGGCTAATCTATTGTTGAGATTACCAAGCCCGGAAAATCAGATTTTTGCCACCTTGCAGTACCAATAATAAGTGCATGGTGTATTTAATGATTTTGGTTTTTTGTATTGGCCAAACGAGACTGACGGGAGCTATAATTTCTATTACTTGCCCTATCCTTGCACAGGTTCGCTCAAGCTTCGCTAATAAAATTCCAGAGGATGGTCAAGAGGGTTGCGGAAAGGCCTGGCAATTTCCCGGTGAGTAGGTGGTTGAAAGCACTCAACGGAACTGTCATTATGCCAATCTGAAGTTAGCTCTTTCACTATGCCAATTTATATTGAGGTAATAAACTATTGATTCCGACATGTGGACTACTCAGATTATATTCACTCCTCCACTCTTAACAGAGTGAAAATAAATCTGCGAAGAAATAGAAGTGTGGAAAGTTTTATTGTGTTTTGTCTTTAGCATTGAGATATAACATTTCCACCCTCAAGTCTCATTTAAATTTATATTCCTCACAAAGACAGACGAGTGACTGAATTACAGTGGATAACGGCATAGATAATCAGGCAACCTTCAGTACTATTTTCTTTCGAGCAGGCCTCCCCATTATTATTGCCTGGCTGCTATTGTTCTTAGCTTATTTTATTGCCCTGATTGATTCTACAAGAGAGCCATTTGCAGACCTGGGAAGCAAGGACTCCCACATTTTATATCTGCTGAGTCAATCGGGGGGCACAACAGGAACCACTATTATAGCAGTATTGATGTTGGCTCTTTTGCTAATCTACGGAAGGGTAACATCAAAACGACAAATTCTGACAATCGGTATCATGATTTTAATAGTGGCGGGATGCATAGGCGGTGGTGCTTTTTTAAATGAGTTCATCATTAAAGAACAACTTAAAGTTCCTCGTCCCAATATCATTGCACTGGCTGGAGAAAATGGCAGCGGACCTCTGGGAATGACGCCGGAAGATTTTTATGGATCAGGAGGTAAGGTAGTTCGAAGTAAATTACTGGCAGAAGTTCTCAACAGTGAGTCAAATCCGGTGTCTCTTATCCCCAGCATCAAAACTCACTGGATCAAGGAAACAGGGTATTCGTTTCCTTCCGGCCATTCCTTTGCATCGATGTCCATAGCCACCTTTTTTCTCTTTCTATCTGCTACATACCTTTCAATGAGCAGACTCTGGCCTTTCTACTTTTTGCTGCCATGGGCGGTCGCAGTTTGCTACTCCCGGTCCATTCTAAGAGTTCACACACCAACAGACATAGTGGTTGGAGGATTTATCGGCTTAATGGTTGGGCTAATAGCGTGGATAGTGACCCGCAAGATGACTCGAAGAAGAACCTAGCGAGTGGTAAATAATGTCAGAGCGTTTTCCTGATCAGCGTAATGATACTTCTTGAACGAGGTTTAGCAGTAGTTTCGAAGAGTTTGTACAAGCCCCGGCGGCGGTTAAACAGCAGAGTTGAGTCTTGAACAGGCGACGATGGTGATCAACTTCTGGCGAAGATTTGAAAATGCTGCAGATATGGCAAAATTTACGAAATTGACGTTCTCCGGCACCCGTTCTGGTCAAAATACTTGCTTCTCAATGGTCATTGAGAATCGATGAGCATCGAAGAAAAACCTCATACACTCCCGATAGCGATACGCGTCCGTTTGTAATCCACTCCGGAGCTCAGTTTTTCAGGGATTATCAATAATTGCAACATGTCTTAAGGGAATTTGAAGTGCCGCTGGAGTGCAACTATTAATAACCCTATTCTATAAACATAGGTAAATAAAACAGCGATAGTCTCGAGCCGAGCAGGAGAAATCTTTAGGCTTCTAGCGCACGGGCAGGCCGGCTTTTCCAGAATCCGTCAAACACCGTGACTGCGAGCCAGCTGTATCCAGCTATAATGATAAAATAAACGAGCCGCAGCAAGAACTTATCTGAGGCACTCTGGCCGGTGGCCATCGATCCGACAGTTGGCGCGAGCACGATGATCAGGGTGATGAAAGCATACTGCCACATGGCAGCCTTGGGATGCATGCCCCCCTCCCTGAAGATACCTCTGCCATACAAAAGCGCGGCCAGAGCGATAATAAAGATATACAGGAAAAGGGAGGGGTACGCTTTGATTGCCAGCCAGGCGATGAAGGCACCGAGACCTCCCCAGAAAGTCGAAACCATGAGTTCACTGCCCAAAGCCCGGCTTTTACAGGTTGTCGCCTGCTGGCCCATGGTGGCGATCTTGATCATAATGATCGTGTAGGCGCTGCTGGTACTCAGGAAGAGAAACACAAGCATGACCGGAAAGACAATGACCAGTGCCCGGAAGGCACTCCGTATTGCCGTTTTACTGTCCGGCTCTGACGGCATAGGCTTTTCAGCCTTTCCGTCAGCCGGCGAGGATTGAACGGGTCCGTCGGGCAGCAAGGCATGCGAGACCCACACGAAGACAAAGCCGGCAAAGGCACTCCAGGTCAGTCCTTTGGTCAGGTTTACCAGCATGTCTATACTGACGCTGCCGACCGTCGTGAGCAGGGTCAGGGCAATGGTCATCACCGTTCCGATCAGGGCGGTCCCGCCCATCGCGGTTATCAGGAAACTGCCGAATAAAGCCAGGGCGACAAGAATGATACCGGCGGTCGGGGCATAGTAGAGGTATGGCAAGAGCAAAAAACTGCAGAGCATCGTTCCTGCCAGAAAGACCAGGAATTTGAACGCAAGTTTAGGAGAGGGAGGCGGCAGCGGCAGGGAAAGCAGGAGTCCGGTGATGATCGGCGTTATGAAAGATATCGGCCAGTCGACACCCTGTGAGACTCCGATTGCCAGTGCAGTCCCGAGCGCGAGGCGCAGTATCCTTCTGCTTGCAATTGAGTATCCGTCCATCATCGTTCTCTTAGAGGATAGGCTCAATAGGCATAGGACAGCAGGGCAGACAGGCGGATAAGCAACCGGGCCAGCCCGTTGAAGAACACATGATCACCGGCATAGGCGACAACCGTTACTTGTGAACCGATTTTCAGTTTATTATTCTGTCCATTTTCGGGCGGGGAGAAATCGATCAGAACCGGAAAGCGCTGGGCGTCACGCAGCCAGATCCTCTCGTCTTCAATGGTGGGCAGGGATCCCAGGGGAGCCGTGTCTACGGCTACGCCAAAGCCCATTTCCCTGATCGTACCCTTGAACACTCTGCCGGGATAGGCGTCAAAAACCAGTTCAGTCATGGTCCCCGGCCTGAGATTGCCTAGATTGTTCTCGGTAAAATCTGCCTGAACCCAATAATTATCAGTAGCCACAAAGGTCATCTGCGGTGTCCCGGTAGCAGCATAATTTCCCTTGTCGAGCCTGACTCCGGTAACCACGCCATTGCCTGGTGCCAGGATGGTAGCGCGCTCCAAGTTTTTCCTGGCCTGATCAAGATTTGCCTGAGCCTGGAGAATGCGCGAGTTCCGCTCACCTTCAGATCCATAGTTGTCGATGGCCTGCTGCAGATTTGCCCGGGCAGCACCAAGGCTCCCCTCCGATGCAGCCAGCGAAGCTTCCGCCGCTTCCAGCCTTCTCTCGGAGATGGCGCCTGCGTTCTGCTTCCTGATTTCACGCATGCGCTCCGCATCTTTACGCGATCTCTCCAAACTGGCCTCTGCTGAAACCACTTGGGCCCGGGCTGCATCTATCGCCGCTCCGGCTGCAGCCGTAGCCTGCTGGGCTCCCGCAAACTGCGCCTCGGCCGCCTGCAGATCGAGACGATAATTGCTGTCGTCGATACGAAACAACACCTGTCCTTCCTGCACGGGTTGGTTATTTCTTACGGCTACTTTGGTAACAACACCTGAAACTTGCGGGGCAATCGGTATAACCACCGCATTGACGCGAGCCTGCCCAGTGAACGGCGTTATCCGGTCCGCCCGGAGATGCCAGCCGATAAGGAGCAAACAGATCGCCAGAACAATATAGGTCCACATGCGGACCGGATCCCTTTTAGGTTTACGCCGCACGGCTGCTTCACCACCGTTGTATTCAGGATTCTCTTCAACCATGTTCATAGTATAGTACAATATCAGTTATCAGAAACCACCAAATCTACTTGATTTAGAATACGAAAATTTGCAAGAAGCACCTCAGTCCAGATACAGGAAGCAAAAAGCAAATTTTTTCTTATTGTTCCGATATGATCTGAGACTTACCTTCTCGAGATAAACGATCTCCTCCATTTCTGTCCACCGCTCTGTGACGTAGCCCGCAAACCTGCCGCATCCCAGAACTCAGTATGCCGGCACGGTGACGTGCGGAAAGGTATTCAACGATACTGCCCAAACGACCGAGCCCTGCTCGGTTCGGGTACTCATGATAGCGTGGATCGAGGACAGCAGACCCAAAACGTGAAAAACAACGACGAACGTTGCGATGGCCATGCGCTTGAGTTTCCTGACTTTTGATGACTTCTGTTGCTTTTTAGAAATGGAGGAAGACCGGGATTTAGGGATGTCAACCGTCATGCTCTCCTCGAGTGTCTGAATTGGTAACGCCAGTGGAACAGATAGCAACCTTAATTTGATCCAGATTAAAGCCTGCAATAAGCGATAAGAATTTCCTAACAATACATCACAGTACATTAGTAGCTCAATGAGCTCAGCGCAATAACATTGCCATTCAAATCTACATCGCGGTGTACTTTCAAATTACCAGATCGAAGGTGTTTAGTTTTGCTTTTCCATTCTCAAAAGCTTGTTCCTGATCATTTGAGAATCGCGGCTAATGCGCCTAACGAGATAGTTCGTCGGCAAGGTCATATTTTTAGAAAAATTGGAGCGTGATGGGTATCAGGAATAGTCTCTGGCCATACACAGTCATGATTTACTAGACATATCAAAGGGATATCTAACAGAGATAAAGACTGACGAGAGTAATTTGATGTGAGAGCTATTCCTGGATGTTTAACAGCTCATAAGACCTCTGACCTCTATTTAGCCGGCCGGTAATAGCAACAAGTTAGACCCTTATATTTCATTGTAGTCCGATTTGCTTTCTAGCCCCCAATGTATAAAACACCACTGAAGTTATTATATCTGAAAGATTAATTTGCACCTATAAATCCATTGACCTCATAGTCCGTGCTGAGCTGATCTATTTTCAATTTCATTTTAAATGTTTTTCCGCGATTATCTGTGATATCTATCAGGACCAGATAATCTCCCAAAAGGTGAATAAACGACTCCTTTTCATATAAGTTATACCCCTTTCCTTTGATAATAATTGTTGAATCATCATCGAGAAAAGTGTTATTCACTTTGTAACCGGTGACGATAACGTCCTTGCCGTCATAGGTTGAATACCCCTCCACAATCTCGAAATTATCAATCCTCGAAGAGACATCTGTTCCGAAAAATTCCTCTAATAATTCTCTTTTTATTACATTGGGCCGTATCTTGTATCCAGATTCAATCAGATTACCAATCTCATCTAGATGATACTGTTGTGTTATCCACTGAGGTTGAACCTGATTCAGGGTTTCGATTGTGTCAGGTGGAAGCCCGGATCCAAGCTTGCTCAGGTCTGCATGGTAGTCTATTGGTTTACCGTCAATGGTGCTGGTCAGCTGCTCATCAACTTCAAATGAAAAATAATCAATCTCGGGAGTACTCACTTCGGTAACTGTATTTAATATGGTTTGTATCTTTCCTGACTCAACCTCGATCCTCCATTTTGTCGTGGTCGTCATGGTATCCAGCTTATCTTTGATATCATCTCCAGATATTTCGAGGGTTACCGTGTCCTGCATCGTCCCGCTGCCGATCGGTACTTTTACCTCAAGCTTTTCCTTTATAGGTCGGATTATGTCATATGAAGGAAAACCTTCAAATCCATCCCCATCGGTTACTTGATTGCTTGCCCCATGAGTTCCACAACCAATGATCAGTAAAAATACAAAAAAAACTTTTCCGTGTGTGATCAATTTCATTATGTATTCCCTTGGTATTCTGACAGGCACCTTCGAAAACCTGGATAGTGGCTTAATCTCTGCGTTGGGCATAAAGACACGCTTTTAAAGTAGTCATTACTAGTATAGATTCCAGTGCTGCGCTCACCGGTTTCCGTTAAGGAACCAGTAACACCTGCTTCCTTAGTGCTCACTGATAATTGATATATCTGGGTGGTTCTTTTATCCTGGTATTACCAACGTCCTCCATCCCCAGGACCTGTTTCGGGGTCAGCAGCGAGGGCTTGTCTTCCTGGGAAAAAAGGTTGAAACCGCCGGCGACTTCGGCTGCGACATCTTCTGAATAAAGGCCATTGTAGATGTCCACTTTTAATTGCGGCGATCCATGGCCGTCCAGATTCATAATCAAGTCAATCTTGTCGAAGTTCTTAACTGATTCCGGGTTTTTGACCATGCTTTTCCTGATTACCAGCTGAAAATATTCATCCGAGTCTGTCTCCGAACTGGATGGACCGTAAATAAGACTCTTTACGATTGACGAGCCAGCGCAACGAACAGATAACGTAACGGTTATTTCACCGCCCCGTCGTGTATCGATTGGGCTATTTCTGTGCTTAGTATCGCCAGAGCTCTGCTCTGGGCGGCAACCAGCCCGGCGTAGCCAGGAGCATCGATCGTTTCCTGAATCTCGCTCCGCTTGATGTCGATTATCGATTTGTCCTTGCCTTTGAGAACAGTCCACCGCGCTTCCAGGGTAACCTGCTCCTCCGGCGTGCCGTCGAAGCGAGAAATCTCTAGGACGATCTGGTAGTCGATTGGAATAAAGGCGCGCCACGGATGGACAAAAACTTTGTCGGTTCCCAGGATAGAGCTGATATTATCGGCCAGGACATTGATGATATTGTTTTTGAACGAACCGGACCACTGGTTGAATTCAGCCTGGCCGACCATGTTATCATCTATTCGAGTAACAATTCTGGACTGCGCCAGGTAATCGGCCAGGCTCAATGGTCCAACTCCCACGATCAGGTCATGTGCAGCAGTGAGCTTTTCCGTCGATCCTTGATCGTTAACCGTCGCTGTAAGCGTGAAGAAGCTTGTCGGCTGACTCTTTGTCATGCAGCCGCTGACCAGCACGGCAAGCATGACATTTGCCAGGATCAGACTCAATAACTGTTTTTTTATCCTCATATTTTTCTCGCTAGTTTCCTTTTCCTCTCAGGAGGGATTCGGGATGCTGTTCCAGGTAATCTGCCAGTTGCCGGATAGAATCGGTCATGCTGGCAATATTCTGCAGGGTCTCTTCCAGTTGGATGACCAGGGGGGAATCCTCAGACACCACTCCCCGGGCACTGATCAGGGTTTCATTTAAACTGTCAGCCACGAAACCCACCTGTTTATCGATACTCAGCGCTACCTGGTCAAAATGCTTTATCAGCTGCCTCAAATCGTTTACGAGTGGCTGAACCTGATCGTCCACATTATCGACCAGCGCGCGGGTATCGCTGAGCGTGTTTTCGATATTGGCAATGACATCATCGATGCTGCCATCAAGTTTAGCGACGAGCTGCCGTGCCTCGTCGACCGCCTGTCTTGAAGACTTGATCCCTTCAAATAAATCAGGATTATTTATCAGGCGGTCGACTCCAGCCAAGGTGTTGTCCACATGGCCAGCCAGGCTGACAAAATCTATTTTCTGCAAGGTCTGAAACAACCGTTCAGTGGTTGATGGAATGGTCGGTATTTCTACATAACCGGTATCAGGGTTTTTGAGGTTTACTGGTGAATCAGGATAGTAGTCGAGCTCGATCATGAGCTGTCCGGTAATAAGGCTCTGAACACTCAACACCGCCCGCAGGCCCTTATCGACAAGTTTCGCGACGACCTCCTCCGGTCCAACCTCAACAGTCTGCGTATCCTCGACGTAGAATCTTTTTGAGTCAATCTCAATTATCACCGGAATACTCATGGTCAGGTTTTCACGATTCGCATGAATCACAATGCTGGACACTGAACCGATCTGCACCCCTTGAAGCACCACCGGCGAGCCGACGTTCAATCCTTTTATGGAACCGTCAAAGTAGAGAACAAAATTAGTGGTTTGCTTAAACAGCTTGCCTGACCCCAGAATTACGACGCTGGCAGCGAGCAGAAATACCGCAACGACCACAAAGCTCCCGATCATCATCGTGTTAGCCTGTTTCGCCATTAGACCTCCTAGTTACTTTTCCAACGTTTCGCCCCGCGTTAAAAACATATGCAGGGTCGGGTCTTGACTCTCAGCCAATAGTTTACTTGGGTTCCCGGTCGCTGTCATGGTGCGGACAGAGACGTCGAGAAACACCGAGTTGGAACCGATCGCAAAAATACTGGCAAGCTCATGGGTGACCACCACCATGGTCGTGCCCAGGCTGTCGCGCAGTTCAAGTATCATATCATCGAGCCGGCGGGCACTGACCGGATCGAGCCCTGCCGAAGGTTCGTCGAAGAACAGAATCTCGGGATCGAGCGCCATCGCCCGGGCGATTCCTGCTCGCTTCTGCATGCCCCCGCTGATCTCGGACGGGTAAAAATCCTTAAAGCCCGCCAGACCGACCAACTCCAGCTTCAACTCGACAACTTCACCGATTTCTGCCGCGCTCAGGTTGGTATATGTCTCCAGGGGCAGCGCAATGTTTTCCCCAAGCGTCATGGAACTCCACAAGGCGCCGCTTTGATACATGACTCCGGCCCGCCGGATGATCTGCTCCCGAATGTCCGGATCTGCCGACCAGAAGTCGATTTCATCATAGAGCACACGGCCTTTACTGGGGCTTTTCAAACCGATGAGAATGGTCATCATGGTGCTCTTGCCGCAACCGCTGCCGCCCATGATGATGAAAATGTCACCGTGGTAGATCGAGAAATTCAAATCGCGCATCAGGACGAAATCCCCATACCCCATGGTCAGATCCTGGACCGTTATGTGCGCCTTGGGTTCAGACATGCTCTTTATGCGTCCGGTTATGCAGCATTCGATTTCTCAAAAACCATTGTTAAATCCCAAGAATATTGCAGATGATCGTAATCATTGCTGTAGAGACAATAATCCCGACGATGGCGGTGACGACCGCGGAGGTGGCGGCGTCACCCACCGCCGAGGCACTGCGCCCGCATTCCATGCCCCTCATACAGCCGGCCAGTGAAACGATCACCCCGAAAACAAATCCGCTGAACAGCCCTATGCCAAGATCCCAGAATCTCACTGCCGCAATTGTTTCGTTGAGATACTGGATAAACCCGATATCGAGCATGAACACGCCGACCACCATACCCCCGAAAACACCCATGATATTGGCGTAGAGGCAGAGCAGCGGCATCATGATCATGAGTGCCAGCATACGCGGCAAAACAAGGAATTCCATGGGTGATATGCCCATGGTTCTCAGGGCATCTATTTCCTGATTGACCTGCATGGTTCCCAACTGGGCGGCGAACGCCCCGCCGGTTCGGCCGGCCATGACAATGCCGGTCATGATCGCCGCCATCAGCCGCACCATTGCAATTCCCACCAGATCGGCCACGTAAATCTCGGCACCGAACAGCAGCAATTGAATGGCGCCGACGAAGGCCAGAATCAGACCAACGAGAAAACTGATCAGCGAGACAATCGGCAGCGCCTGACCACCGCACGACTCCAGCATCAGGAAGAGGTCAGTGCGCCGAAACGTCGCCTTACCCCGAAAAAACTTGAGCAGAGCCACGGTGGCGGCACCGATAAAATCAAGCAGTTTCCCGGCTGATTGAATAAACTCGAGGGTCTCGTCACCGACAATCGCCAGGAATGGGCGCTGTTTCTCTGCGGAACGGGCGTCCTTTTTCTCGGGAACGGCTGCGGCCAGAGCCAGAAGTTTTTGGGCTCCCTGCGGCAAGCCGCTGATATCGAGGGCTATCGACTTGTTCTCAATCTGCTTTCGTAAGCGCTTTACGAAGGTCAATAAACCGGAATCCCACTCGGCAATATCCTGAGAGTTAAATATAATTTGCTCGACTACAGAGGATTCCAAACGATGAAGTACTTCCTCTGTAGAAGGTAAGTTCTGTCCCAAATTCCATTGGCCGGAAAGGACTAACTCCAGCACATTACCAGAAGCGTTCTTAACAAGGATCTCAGCAGGGGCAATCATTTAGAATACTCGCTCAAATTTTAAGTAGATGAGTGATGTGAACGCTACAAACATGGTTGCAAAAATATATTAACAGACATGATGACTTTCTAAGGTTGTAGTATTCATTACCCTTAACCAAATCTGAGGCATTTTTTTCATGTAGGCAACGTACACCCATTGTTTTTGATAAGTATCGGGTATACCTGCTCAAAATGAGTACATAGTCGAGAACTGTATTCGTTGTGCGGTCCCATCCAAATCGTTAGCGTTCTCCCGCTGACCGATCATGTATTCTATGCCGACGAGAAATTCCGGGGCAATGTTCCAGATCAGGTTGGCGTGACCCGCTCCGCTGGCCTTGAGGGCATTCGGGAAACAGTGTATCATCAGGGTTTGTGCCGCCATAGGCAACGCTCCAGTTGGTCGACCAGTGACGAGAGAACTCATAGTGCAGTGCTATATGAGCATTCCAACTTTTCAGTAGGTCAACGGTTCCATCCGGTCTAAGTAGTGCATTCACTGCACTACCTTCAGCCAAGTTGATCGTATTTACGATTGTCCCGTGGCTATATGACCCCGCAAAACCAAGGTAATGTTTGTTTTCCGAATCCAGGTACAAACGACCACCTCCAACAACACCCCAACCTATTTCTGAGTCATCTCCAATACCATCGGTTCCGTCCCACCGAACTTGACCAATGTTTGTTCCAAGTGATAGGCTTCCGTGGTCCCATCCATAATTACCCCGCAGGACAAACAACGGCCAATCCGATCGAGCTTCACCTGACACCTCGTAGGGATTACCTACTGCATCATCTGACCAGTCTTCAATGGCGATTGCCCAACTCCAGTTGTCGTCGATCTTTTGGTCCCAGCGAAGTTGAGCGTTACGTCCACCATAGAGGGCATCACCATAGGCAAAATCGAGCAAAAAAGGGAGCTGTTGTTGCATGGTAAGCGTTGTCCATGTCTGTCCAGCAACGAGATTTCCCCACTGCAGGTAAGCATGTCGTAAACGTGGTGCTGTATTGCTCTCATCATAGAAGTCCATTTCCAGAAAAGCTTTATTGAAAGGTAGACCTTCCCGAGCATTTCTGACTTCAAAATTATAACGAGATTCCCTTGCATGAATAGTTGTGTAACTCCCTTCTTCGGGGCCTGGTGCGCCTTCCACTGGAATAGTTGAGGTTATGAACTGGTACTTATCTCCTGTGCCATCGAAATCATGTAAAACATCGAGTTTGATGTACCCGCCGAAGGAAAAGCGCCAATCAGACCCAAACATAGGTACTGACTTTGCAAAGCCATTATCCGAAAAAGAACCGTACAACTCTTCCCGTTCACTTACCCCCACGATAGGTTCTCTCTCAGGTAGAGGAAGCGTCTCAGGTGCGAGTACATCCGGTGTTGCTGATGCTACGGCAGTCACTTCTTTTTCAGTTTTGCTAGAAGCAGCAGCGTCACCTGTTGTATTGTTCTCCTGATTTTGGATAGCTGCATTCAGTCGCTGTTCGAGTTGCTGAAGATTGGCAATTTCCTTTGTTAACCTTTCTCGCTGCTCTTTAACTTCTTTTCTCAGCAGCTCAAGATCACTCTCAGCAAGCACGAGTTGAGGAACGCACAATGTGATGAATACGAGTAGTGATGATGAAACAAACGATCTTTTCAAAATCATAATATATAGCCTCAGAGATTTATTTTTGTTACTGGCCGTCAACACTGCTCGGCTCTGTCAGTATGGAAACAATGCCCTGATCCAGCGCTTCGATCGCATCAACCTTCGTTTTGGTTTCGGACGACTGGACAATTGCTGGGGGTGCCCAAAGGACTGCAAGGATTAGCAGACAAACGAGTCTGACGATTAAATAGTTGCTCATCGTACATTCCTTTTTTGGATTGCCCCATCGGTAAGGAATGAGGTGGCTTTTTAGAGCATCAGTGTTAAGAGCACAAATCCCCAGGAAAAGTTTCTATTTTTTACTTTTTTCCGATGGATTTGATGGACAATCATCGCACAACAGGGAAAACGGCTCTGTCGTTAGCCCTGGATTTATGGTGTTCCAGAGCTAACGGCAGTATCATGCTGTACAGCAGTTATATAGGTTTACCTTAGTCTACATGAGGCATAGTGGTGGGCGATCCCACGTTATTCGGCTGTGAACCAGGTACACCGCCGCCAAAATCGACGGGGGAGGCATAGAAGGTTTTCGCCCATCCCTCTTTGGTGAGCGGCTCGAACTTGCTCTCAACCGGCTCGAAGCGGATCGGCTGTCCAGGGTTCACCCCTTTCAGAGGTTCCTGGTCTTTCATGACAATCGTCCCGTTAACAATCACATGCAGAATTCCTGTGGACGGAAGCGTCCCTTTGGCGTAGGTCGAATTGCTCCTTACCGTTTCAGGATCGAACATCGTGATGTCGGCCACCATGCCTTTCTGGATACGGCCGCGTACCTGCATGGCTTTTAAGCCCATATCGCCCAGAGGCTTGGCATAATTGTAACTGGTCATGGATACGGCCTGCATCAGCGGAATATTGTTTTCTCTGGCGAGGCGAAGCACTGTGGCAAAAGTCCCGGAAGTTCGCGGGTGGGTATTGGGGAGGTCTTCGAAGGGAGTGTCCCAGGTCAGGTTATCGCTTGGGATCATTGGCATGCCGTCGCTACCAATAGCCACGCCGGGCATTTTAAGCCAGTCAACAATCGCCGATTCGGGGCTCTTGTAGACAAGCACGAGACGTGCGGGTTCCTTTTTGAGCATCTCCTCACGGGATTTCTGGGTGTAGAATTCGCCGGTGGCAACATCCTGAACAGTGTCTTCGTATTTGTGGCCCAGGGTCTTTACCCACATTTCAGGTTCGAGAAACACGGCATTCAACGCCGTAGAACCTGCAGCGTATGGATAGATTTCGCCCCAGACGTTATAACCCCGTTCCCGCATCCGCACCATAAGCTCATGCACCATGTTGTATCCCGGATTGTTGAAATGGGAGGCGATGGCCGGTGTCCCTAATGCCGCCGCATTGGCCAGCATCTCCTGAATACCGTTGACTTCGGTGGTATCATCACCGGGCGTATAACGGAAATGCATGGCGATAAAACGACCATAGCGCCCGCCCAGCTTTTGCAGCTCAAATATCTCGCGGGCCGAGACCCCCGCGCGCATGTAGCCAACGGTAGAACCAATTCCCAGCCCTCCCTGCGCTAAGCCTTCGTCAATCAGGGAAAGGATCTGGTTTCCCTGCTCCAGATTGGGCCGGGTCTTTGACCAACCCTCCTTAATGGTTTCTTTGCCGTCTATCTTGACCTTTGTGGAGCGGGTTTTCTCCGCGTCGGGAGTGTATAAATGTTTCCAATCGGTAAAGCCGTCCAAGACCTCTGCCCGTGCAAATTCGTGAGCCACAGCCACACCAAAATTCACCGGTGCGTTTCCTTCTCGTCGTTTGTACCACTCGCCCAGCTTTGGACCGTGAGCGCCGATCTCTGTGTCCAGAAGCGTCGTACGACCGTCGCGCAGCATCAACCGGTATTGATAGGGCTCAATACAATGTTGGTGGCCATCGATAAATCCCGGCGCTACCACCAGCCCTTTGGCATCGATGGTTTCCTTGCCTGTAATCTTGTCTTTAGTGATGACGGCGATCTTGCCGTCCTTAACGCCGACGTTGGCGACGGCGTCATACTTGGTTTCCGGGTCCATAACCCGGCCGTTGTTGATCACCAGATCGTAATCGGCCGCCATGGCCGGCATGACCAGCATCAGGCTCAGTGCCAACAAGCCCAAAACTACTTTAAATCGCTTCATTTGAATTCTCCTCTTTAATTAACGATATCGATCCATTTTACCGGATCTTTTTTTTGTAACGCTTGCCGTCCTTTATCATCTTGAAGGTCTCCTCAGTCATCAGGATTCGGGACAGGATTTTGCGTTACTCACTTCCACTTAGGTCTGAACGGTATTTAAAAATAAACCTTTCTCTCATAATCCGTGCTGAGCGCACCTTTCAGGATCACGCTAGCGCTCCTTCGAGGTCATAGGCCAGCCTGCGGACGAATAAGGGTGTAGCCGATCACTATTCCAACAAAAATGGTCATGGCCACCACGAACATCTGCAAAAACTGCTCTGCACCGAGCAGCAAATCCTCTCCAGCCATGGAGGCCAGGCCACGAAAACCGATACTGCCGCTGACCAGCAGGACGATGGCGGGAATGAGCACAATCGAACTCGGTCGTCCGGTCTTCCTGGCCCAGAGATTGGCAATGACCACCGCAATGATGGTGCCGACCAGATTGCCCGCAGTGGATCCATATCGATGGGCCGCGAGTCCAACCTCGACGATGAATTGCCAGGCTTGCTCGAAGGGAACCTTCGAACCTTCAGAGAATTCTGCTGGACCATTTCCGCGTCCCTGCAAGTTCTCTGGTGAATTACCTGTTGTAGCTTTCGATTCAGAACTCTGCATATTTTCCAGTCTACTGAGCCTTTTGCAAAACTAAGATTTTCGTTCAAAATCAAGGCATGCGAGAAATTTTACCACAGGCATATAATTGATATTCCGAGGATAAAATTTTGAGCATAACGCAGAGTTTGGGCGAAAAGATCGTTTTGCAAGAGGCTCTACTTATAGTGAATTCCTGTGCGGCGATCGTTGTATTTTGTAATATATCAATATTTCCTTGCCTGTCAGTAAATCACAGCCCTTCAATGCTTGTGAAGATGTTCAGCTTCCCATCTCGGGGCTGAGCCCGTCAGAAAGTGAACGACGGTAGCAACGCATCGCTGGCAACAACCCAGCCAGCAGACCGGCCGCGAGCAACTCCGACTCAGTCGAAGCTTCTCGCGATGGCGCGAACCATCGTTTCTTCTTTTCCAGGACCATCGCCAGTGCTGAACCAGTTGATCACCAGATCTCGCGAAGGGGATACATATAGTCCCTGTCCCCCAATTCCACCTTTATACATGTCGCCGTCCTGAAGAATGGCATCCCACTAATTTGAGAGCCTAATACAGGACGCCAATTTCACCTCTAATGACGAAGGGTGCCTGAGCTGCTTATAGTGCATGTTTTGCTAGCGACCTTATCGACAACATCGTCACGCCAACAAATATGAGCTTGATGCCGAGGAACACCCCAATCGCAACCGTCCCGGCCAGCGGAAAGCCTGTAAAAATCATGATGCTCAGGAGAACCGTAACCACTGCGTCGAACAGCAGCCAGCCTTTACCATCCTGTAATGAGAATGCCGCGAACAACTCGGAGAGCCCATCGACGAAGAAGTAGATACTCAGCATGATGGTCAAGATTGCTGAAGACATCAGTGGATTTGCGACAACGGCAACGCCTGCCAGCAAGGTCAAAACACCGATCAGGAAAACCAGGACACCCTTGCCCAGGCTGCCTGCCTGGAAGGCCCAGATCATGCGCATGATACCTGCGGCGATGACCAGTGCGCCGACCATCAGCAGTATCGATTGACCTGCAATCCAGGGCATGGCGATCGCCAGGGCACCAAAAATGATGGACAGCCAGCCCATGAGTCTCATGCTGTTGCTCACTTTCTGTAAATTGGGAGTTTCTGCATTCATTGTTTTATCCTCTCTTCTGTCATAATAATCTGCGATTTAGATTGAGTTTATTTATTGAGTGAAATCGACCTGACGTCTACTTCCAGGTAAGAGGTCACTCGATGGTATTCTTGTAGATCACGCCGTCTTTCATAATAATGACGAAGTTCTTTTCCGGGTCGGCGATCAGGTCGATGTTCTCGAGTGGATTGCCGTCGACCAGAAGCAGGTCGGCATACGCGCCCTCCCGAACCACACCGTTGTCACCGGGATAGGGATCGCGCGGCCCGGAACGCTTGAAGATCTCGTAATTCTGGCTGGTCGCAATCTTCAGCACTTCCCAGGGCTCGTAATAGCGGGCGAGCTTTGCCAACTGCGCCCCCTGACGCGCGGCGAGCGCGGGTGAACCCTGACTGTCAGTGCCGAACCCGAAGAGCAGGTCGTATTTATTCGCTAACTCGAAGGCTGTATCAGTTCCAGAGATCAGCAATTGGTACTTTTTTTCCTGAAACGAGCCGGCAGGTAACGGGATCGCATCCTCGTCGTTATAGAAGGGCTGCAGGCAGACCGAAGTATTCGTCTCCTTCATCAGTTGGGCGGTTTCCTCGTCAATCATCTGGCCATGCTCGACATTCCGGACACCGCCGCGGATCGCGTTCTGGATCGCCTTCGCGCTGTAGGAGTGAACCGTCACGTAGGTGCCCCAGTTCTGCGCCACTTCGACCGCCGCCGCGATCTCCTCGACGGTGTATTGCGAGACGTCCAGCGGATCCGAGGGCGAGGCGACCCCGCCGCCCCCCATCAGCTTGATGAAGGCCGCTCCCCGCATCAGGTTCTCGCGCACGCGCTGCAGGACTTGCGCCTTGCCGTCTGCGATGGCGACCGACCCCATCCTTTCCTGCGGGGTAAGATCCCTTGAATAGCTCTGAGGTATCTCAATCGTTTGACGGAAATCTGCATGGCCCGACGTTTGGGAGATCATCGACCCCGCAGCGTACATCCGGGGACCAACGTACATACCCTCGTCGATCACCGACTTTAGATCGAAGACATTGCCGCCCATGTCCCTGATCGTGGTGAAGCCCCGCAGAAGCGTCTTTTCCGCCCCAAGGGCCGCCAGGAGGTTCAGCTTGCCCTCACCAAGCGCGAACGCATTGCCACTAAAATTGGCTGCCATGCTGTGCCAATGGCAGTCTGTCAGGCCAGGCATCAGCGTACGCCCGCCGCCGTCGATGACCGTGCCGCCCGCGATGGCAAGCGGTTCGGTCGACACGGCGGTGATCAGGTTGTCCGTCACCACGACATTGGCGTTCTTTAT
>CAVPRJ010000006.1:2500-10625 GCA_963707715.1 uncultured delta proteobacterium | reverse complement strand
GAGATTCATTCTCGGCTATATCGGTCTCTTAAGTGGAGACCTCAGGCGGGCCCGAAACGAAATAGAGAAATCGCTTGATTTGGTCAGCGACCCGCTGGTTGGTATGAGCAACCGTTTGACCCTGCATGTAATGCAACTCTGCGAACTGTCCATGAACGGCAACCACGCCGGATTTCTCTACCACAAAAATCTGGTCCAGGAAGGCGTCGATCCGGAAATCGTCCAGCAGACCGTGGCCGCTCCCTATCTCCATGTATGGTCTGCGATCGGACTGATATCCCTAGGAAAACGGGCCGAGGCACTGGAAGTCATCGAGCGTGGCATGTTCATCTCCCAGACGGCACTGAGCGAGCATATGGCCAGTCAACTTCTCCAGTGGAGAGCTTTTGTCCATGCGCTGGAGGGTAACGGGGAGCGGGCGCTGGAAGACATCGAACGCTCAACCGAGCTGCGGATGCAGGCCGGTGGAAAATTTTTTGTCGGCTTCCATCGAGCGGTCAAAGGTGCCACCCTGGTCTTCCTGGGCAGACTCGAGGAGGCCCGCGAGCAGCTTGACAGAGCCCGGCAGATCAGCGAAGAAATTCCTTCTCAATATCTCAAGGCCTGTGTACTTGCCTACCTCTGCCATGTTGAACTTGCCGCGGAAAATCACGCCTCGGCAGATCTTCTGTTGCGCGATGTACTCGAATTGATGATCGAATTTGGCTATGATTACTTCTGGGGCTGGGAACCTGAAGTCATGCTCCGTCTGCTTTCGGAGGCGGTCAAAAGAGGCGTCGAGCCTGAGTTTGCCAGAGAGCTTGCCATCCGTCGCCTGAACTCGTCAATCGATGAGAACGGCAATGTTATCCCACTTTTGCAAATCAAGGTGCTGGGAAAGTTCTCGATAAGTTTCAATGGCCGGGAGTTGTTCGGCCCTCAGGATTTCAGTGGTCACCAGCGTGAACTGTTCGGTTTGCTGACTTCCTCCGGCGAACAGCGGATCAGCCAGGATCAGGTGCAGTTCGCTCTCTGGCCGGACAGTCCGCCTGATAAGGCAAGCAAAACCTTCTACACGCTGATCAGCCGTTTGCGTAAGGTGCTGGGCGAGAAACTCCCAGACCCGACCATTTACATCAATGTGGAGCGCAGCCACATTCAACTGACTAACGTCAGTATCGATGCGGTCAACTTCCTCCGTCTGGCACGCCTGGGCATGACCCTGAAAAAACGCGACCTCTGGTGGCAGGCGGGAAATGCGTTTCACAACGCGCTGTCATGCTGGGATAGTTTCTCATCCCAGGATATCTTCCTCGGCGACCAGGCAGCAATGTTTACCGACGAAATACATGATACCCTGCGTAGCGTTTGTCTGAGCTGGGCGAGGAACCTGACAAAACTCAACCGTATCAATGAAGCATTGGGGCTGCTTGAAAATACCGGACGGATCTTGCTCTCGGATGAAGAAATCGTCACCTTGTTTTACCGGCTCTACATGAAGAAGAAGATGGTGCTGAAAGCGAGAAAAGTACTGGAGAATTATCGGCAGGAGTTATTGCGTCTCGGCTATACCGAAGACGAGGCGGCAGAGATGCGGGACTCCCTGATTTGATCGCTTAGCAGACAATCCACCGCTCAGACATCTTTTAGCGGACATTGCTCGCAGAGGGCCACCGCCTTTTTGCAGAACGTTTTGGCGGTCATCACCAGCAGGGCGTGATATTGATTGAACAGCGCGGCATCGTGTTCGAGGTGATCCAAGAACAGATCCTGAATAGTCTGATAATCACATTCCTCGGGGATCAATTGGTGGCGCTGCAGAACACGGTAGGTATATGTATCCACCACAAAAACAGGATGGTTACCAGCGTAGAGCAGAATTGAATCAGCCGTCTCCGGTCCGATTCCACTGACCATCAGCAGCGCCTGCCGGGCGACCTCGGTAGGCTCACCAAGAAGGGCCTCCAGTTTACCCCCGTAGGCGGTGTCGATCATCTGAAGCAGATTTTTCAGACGGCGCGCCTTCAGATTGTAATATCCCGAGGCCCTGATATATTCGGCCAGTTCGGCTTCAGGCAGAGAAGACAGCCCTTCAAACGAGAGCAGGCCTGCCTCTCTGAGCCGCGCCAGCGCCTTTTCCACATTCAGCCAGCTGGTGTTCTGGGTTAATACGGCCCCGACCAGCACTTCGAATGTTGTGGGGGCCGGCCACCAGTTCTGAGGACCGAAGTGGGCCTCGAGGCGTGCATATATCTCCAAAAGTTTTGCGGCCGTGGAAGTCATGGGGCCACCTGCTGATCAGTCCCCGAAACAGATGCCGATATCGCGGGCAGTGAGCATCTTATCACTGTTAAGATCGACCTTTTTTCGCCCTTTGATCGCCTTTGCTATCGGTACGGCTTGCATCTGCGAAGAAACCAGCGCTACCATGTGATCGTAAGTTTCTTCTTCCACGAGTCGGACGGCGGCAGCGCCAAATCTCAGGGCCAGCAGACGGTCAAATGTGGTGGGTGAACCGCCGCGCTGAAGATGTCCCAGAGTCAGTGAGCGGGTATCCTTGCCGGTTCGCTGCCTGATTTCACCCGCCACCCAGTCACCAATACCGCCGAGTATCACTTCTTCTCTGCCCAGTTCGGTTCCCTTGGAAATGACCTCGCCACCCAGGGCAAGAGCGCCTTCGGCCACGACCACAATCGAGTAGTCTTTGTCACGTAGTTCATTATCGGAGATCTTCTCACAGACCCGTTCGATGTCAAACGGAATCTCCGGAATCAGGATCACATCCGCACCGCCTGATATCCCCGAATACAGTGCAATCCAGCCTGAATCGCGGCCCATGACCTCCACCACCATGACCCGGTCGTGGGACTTGGCGGTCGAGTGCAGTTTATCCAGTGCCTCCGTGGCGGTGGATACTGCGGTGTCGAAGCCAAAGGTGCGATCCGTCATCATCAGATCATTGTCTATGGTTTTCGGCACACCGATCACATTCATGCCCAGTTTGGAGAAACGATGGGCGATCTCCAGGCTGCCGTCACCACCGATCGCGATATGGCAGTCAAATCCCATCCTCTTGTAATTCCTCATTATTTTATCGGATATATCGACCACGTGGATCTCGCCTGCAAGATTTTCGACTGGCTTGGCAAAAGGGTTGCCCCGGTTGGTCGACCCGAGAATGGTACCGCCGATCGCGTAAATCTCCTGCACGTCACGCGGTGTCAGGCGGATCATCTCATCAATATCCAAAAAACCGCCGTAGCCGCTTTTGCTGCCGTAGACTTCCCAGCCCAACCGGTAACAGGCATGCACCACCGCATATATCACTGCATTGAGCCCCGGTGCATCTCCGCCGCCGGTTGAAATAACGACTTTTTTCATACGATAACCTCAAAATTAAAATGGCTCCGGTTAAAATAAAGATGAAAGACTTATACCGTTTCAGCCAATTAAATACCAAAAATAACAATTAATTAATCCTAACACTATTTATTTTTCCAGCCCATGAAAAAAATGAACTTTTAAAACACTTTGCAAAATAATAACATATATTTAACATCATTATGACCGATGTATTTAATGCTTTATCGAAATTCACCAATTGACTTCTCATCTGGCCGGGCTTATGATGTTGGCAAAAGACCGTGTTGATCCGTGCCATAAGGGTACGGATACGCTACAACCAAGTCGAAAAAACAAGCATTTTAGGAGGCATCCATGTCTTTGACGGTAACTGACCTGGCGGCGACAAAGCTTAAAGAATATCTCAGCCAGAATAATATTGACTCCGCGCTGCGTGTTGCGCTGATGCAGGGCGGCTGATCCGGTCCATCACTTGGATTGGCTCTGGATGAGCCAAAAGAAAACGACAAAGTGTATGACCAGAGCGAACTTACCTTCCTGGTGGAAGACAGCCTGCTGGAAACCTGCGGGGAAATCAACGTCGAATATATCGAGGCCGGTCCCCGATCCGGTTTCGGAATTTCCTCTACCAACCCGATTGGCGGTGGCGGCTGTTCATCGGGATCCTGCAGTTCAGGTTCCTGTGGCTAATTAGACTTTCGCCATTTTTAGATAGTTTAAAAGGGCTGATTTAACGAGTAAATCAGCCCTTCTTTTTTTTATTCAAGCCCCGCCCGCGCATCTGCTGTCAAAAACTTGACACCCCCTCTGTTCGTCCCTATCTTCTGGTCTGGATAAACAATCAGCTATTCACGCGAAATACCAGACCTTCATGAGGAGGGAGGACATCATGCAATTTGATAAATTTACCTTAAAATCGCAGGAAGTGATTCAGAGGGCTCAACAGCTCGCTGCTGAAACCTCCAACCAGGAAATCACCTCTGCCCATCTGGCCAAAGCTATTCTGGAGCAGCCGGACGGCGTTGTAGTCCCGGCCCTTCAGAAGATGGGGGTCGAGCCGGCCCGGGTCCTGGCGGCGGTTAATACACAGATCGAGTCCCTGCCCAGGGTATCGGGCAGTGGCGCCACCCAGGCCTACATCTCCGAGGAATTAAAGAGAATATTAGACAAATCGTTTTCCGCGGCCACCCAGATGCAGGACGAATATGTCAGCCAGGAGCACATCTTTCTGGCCCTGCTGCGGGACAGCCGCTCGGCTTTGGCCGCGCCGCTGCAGAAGCTCGGCGTGTCAGAGAAGAGTTTTCTCCAGGCCCTTTCCTCGATACGGGGCAACCAGAGGGTCACCGACCCATATCCCGAGCAGAAGTATCAGGCCCTGGAAAAATACGGCCGCAACCTGACCGATATCGCCAAGCAGGGTAAACTCGACCCGGTCATCGGCCGGGACGAGGAGATACGGCGGATCATTCAGGTGTTGTCCCGCCGCACCAAAAACAACCCGGTGCTGATCGGCGAGCCCGGGGTTGGAAAAACCGCGATTGTCGAAGGGCTTGCCCAGCGCATTGTCAATGGCGATATCCCGGCAACATTGAAGGACAAACAGGTCGTTACGCTCGATCTCGGAGCGCTGGTGGCCGGGGCAAAATACCGGGGGGAATTTGAAGACCGCCTGAAAGCCGTGCTCAAGGAGATCGAAAAACGCAGCGGCGAGATCATTTTATTCATCGATGAAATCCACACGCTGGTAGGCGCCGGTGCGGCCGAGGGTTCGATGGATGCCTCGAATATGCTCAAACCGGCCTTGGCCAGAGGTGAACTGCATTGTGTCGGGGCCACGACACTGGATGAATACCGCAAATATATCGAAAAAGACAGTGCGCTGGAACGCAGATTCCAGCCGGTCCTGGTTCAGGAACCCGATGAAGACGACTCGATCGCCATCCTGCGTGGCATCAAGGAGAAATACGAAATTCATCATGGGGTGAGAATTCAGGATGCGGCAACGGTCGCGGCCGTCGTGCTTTCCAACCGCTATATCACCGATCGCTTTCTGCCCGACAAAGCCATCGACCTGATTGACGAAGCGGCATCGAGGCTGCGTATCGAGATTGATTCGATGCCCACGGAGATCGACGAACTTGAGCGTCAGCGGATCAAACTCGAGATCGAACAGGAAGCACTGAAAAAGGAAAAAGACAAGACCTCCAAGGAAAGGCTCGAAGATGTGCAGAGAAAGCTGGCTGACCTCGGAGATCAACTCAACGCAATGAAGGCCCAATGGACCCTGGAGCGCGATACCATTCAGCGGATTCGCAAAATAAAAGAAGACATCGAAAAGGCCCAGGTCGAATCCCAGCAGGCGGAGCGCACCGGAAATTTGAGCAGGGTAGCTGAAATCCGCTATGGTACGATTGTCGCGCTGGAACAGCAGATGCAAAAAGAAAATGAGCGGCTGCACGGCATTCAACAGCACCACCAGATGCTCAAGGAAGAAGTCAGCAGCGAAGACGTGGCCGCGGTGGTAGCCAAATGGACCTCGATTCCGGTGGACAAACTGCTCGAAGGCGAAAAAGAAAAGCTGCTGCAGGCCGAACAGATGCTGAAGACACGGGTGATCGGCCAGAATGAGGCTATCGTCGCCGTGGCCAATGCAGTCCGCCGCGCACGGGCAGGCCTGCAGGATCCTGACCGCCCGCTGGGCTCATTTATCTTCCTGGGGCCAACCGGTGTAGGCAAAACAGAGCTGGCCCGGTCACTGGCAGATTTTCTATTTGACAGCGAGCAGGCCATGATAAGAATCGACATGTCCGAGTTTATGGAAAAACACTCGGTCGCCCGACTGATCGGTGCGCCTCCCGGCTACGTCGGCTATGATGAAGGGGGCTATCTGACTGAAGCGGTGCGGCGCAGACCTTACTCGGTAATCCTGCTCGACGAAATCGAAAAAGCTCACAGCGACGTTTTCAACGTCCTGCTGCAGGTGCTCGACGACGGCCGCATGACCGACGGCAAAGGTCGCACGGTAGACTTTAAAAACACCATTCTGATCATGACCTCCAATCTCGGCAGCGATCTGATTATGCGCATGGCCGAACAACAGGTGGACGAAGAAAAGATTAAAACCCAGATTGAGGAGATTCTGCATCATCACTTCAAACCCGAATTTTTAAACCGAATCGATGAAACCATTATCTTCCACTCGCTTTCAAGAGATGATATGACGAAGATCGTCGATATCCAGCTGCGCCGGCTGGCCAAACGGCTTGAGGACCAGAAGCTGAAACTGAGGTTCAGCCAGAATGCCAAGAAGTACCTGGTCTCGACCGGCTACAATCCGCTCTTCGGAGCACGCCCGCTGAAGCGAGCAATACGCAAGTATGTTGAAGATCCGCTGGCTATGGAGCTGCTGGAAAACAGATTTGACGAGGGCAGTGTTATCCTGGTGGACACCGACGAGAACGGTATTGTGTTCTCGACCGCCATAAAGGAACCGCCGGTGGTTGAAGCCGAACTCGTCGAATAGCCGGGAGAGCTTTCAAGGCAGCCTTTACTCTTTACCTTTACAGGCTTTTATGGTTGCATGGTCCACGAACGACGGACCATGCAACCCGACTATATCCTCTTGACGAGAAATCATGCCCGAATATCGATGCCAGGTTCTGATGTCGCACATGATGCTGCCCACCAACGCAAATCCCGATGGGCACATTCATGGCGGTGATATCATGAAATATATCGACGACGCTGCTGGCGTGGTGGCGATGAAACATGCCCGTACCACCGTGGTCACTGCCTCGATCGACCGGCTCGATTTTCACAAGCCAGTGCATATCGGCAACCTTCTGATTTTAAAGGCTTCGCTCAATGCAACCGGCAGAACTTCAATGGAAATCGGGGTCCGGGTCGAGGCCGAGGATCTGCGCACCGGCCTCGTTACCCACATCGCTTCGGCCTATCTCACCTTCGTAGCGCTGGACGATAATAAGCGACCCACCCCGGTTCCGCCTTATAACCCTGAAACACCGGAAGCCCTGCGCCGCAAAAAGCAGGCCCAGGAGCGCAAAATGTGCTACTACCAGAGTAAAAATCAAACACCTGAGTAAATATGAGTTCGAATATAGAAGATCTGACGGTCAGTTATGAGGAAGACGGCCTGCAACTCGTCAAAGAACTGGACAAAGTTGTCCTCTCCAAAGGTGCCTGGACAACCATCCTGTTCCGTTATCAGAACCTTAATCGAACGTCCGGCGAATTCAGCCACGATATGTATTCCATCAGACGCTATCAGAAACGTCAGGGCAGCTATATCCCGAAATCCAAGTTCAACATTTCCAATGCCGCCCAAGCTGAAAAGATCGCGACTGCGCTGCAGAAGTGGGTCAAGGAGCGGTCCTGATAGATCACCAGCAGCAACGCATCCATCTAGTCCAGCTCATTGCATCTTTTTATTTTTTTTGGGCTAAATCCCTGTTGACAAGACTCAGCCGATCAAGTAGTGTGCCGCGTCCCTGAAGCGCGCCGGCAGTATGGGTGGTTTGGGGGCACGGGAGGCGCTTAAAAGCTATTGACAAACGAGCTGATTCACATTAAATTGATGTTCTTCCGCACTCGTCACGAGTGGCCGGCGGTTTTTGCTTCAGACGCCGGTTGAAACGATCCTTGACAACTGAATAACAACAATACGCAAACGGGCCCAACGTATCTGTAAGCAGATACATGGGCAATCTTTGTAATTCTAATGTTAGTGATTCAAAGAGAGCCAAGCACGAAGGTATCTCCTGAG
>CAVPRJ010000005.1:0-11468 GCA_963707715.1 uncultured delta proteobacterium | reverse complement strand
AGCGTCAGTGACGGCGGCCTGCCTGATCCAGCGACGGTCTACACGGCGGGAGGCTCCGTGATCGGGCTCTACCCGGTCGGGCCGGGTACGCTCCGATGTACCGGCCTGGGGCGCCTACCAGTTCGGACGCTTCAACGACCTGGATCATTCTGCGGGAGCGGCGATCCTCGAGGCCGGCTACCAGCTCTCCGAGGTCCCGCTGGAGCCGTGGTTCCGCGCGGGGGTGAACTACGCCTCGGGCGACGACGACCCGAGCGACGGAGACCATCACACCTTCTTCAACATGCTTCCCACCAATCACCTCTACTACGGCTTTGCCGACCAGTGGGCCTTCCAGAACCTGCTCGACTGGTTCGCCCAGCTGATGCTGAGAAGCCCCACGAGAAGGCCGGCATCAACCTGATGCTGCACCAGTTCTACCTGGCGAATGACAACGACGCCCGGTACTTCGGAACCGGCAGCCTTCAACAAGAAGATCTTCGGCTTCGGCGCGGAGCCTTCGCGAGGCTACCCCAGCCGGAGGCACCGAGATCGACGTGACAGCGACCTGCGTCACTTCAACAGACACCTCTCGATCGAGGGCGGCTATGCCTACATGTGGGGGCGCGGGATCTTCAACACCTCCAACAACACAAACGTGAGCTTCGGCTACCTTCAGCTCACCCTGGCGCGCTCAGCCTTTCGTTCGGTCAGTGTTCTCCTCCCCCCGTCGACTGTGGCATCACCGGATGCCGGTGATTCGCGCACGTACACGTACTGGCATTCGTCCAGGACGGAAAGCGGCTGATCAGCAGCGGCAACGACGCACGGGTGCTGGCGGCTGGGACGTCCCCGCCAGTTCGGGGAGGAGGAATCGATGATCATCTCTGGAGTTTTGGTGGTCGCGAAGCCCGAGCACCAGAGCCAGATCCGGACGGCGCTCGAGGTCTTTCCCTGGCGCGGACGTACACCACGAGGACCCCGACGGGCGCCTGGTGATCACCATCGAAGCCGACGACATTGACCAGGCCATCGCGCGCCTCCGGGAGGTCGCAGAAGCTGCCGCGGGTACCGACCCTGGCCGAGATGGTGGAGCACTACGTCGAGGACGAGCGGTAGTGAGATGTCAGACTTCCCCACACTACACTGGGGTGCAGCTTCTGAGGAACGGATCCCAGGATCTCGCGTTCAGAAGAGACGGGAGAAAGCAATGAGCCAGACGCGACGCGGATTCATCAAGACGGCGGTCGCCGCTTCCGTGGCCAGCGGTCTCGGAATCTGGGTGTCTCCCGAAGCCCGCGCCCAGGCCAAGGCCCTGGATGAGGACCTGAAATGGGACAAGGCCGTCTGTCGGTTCTGCGGGGTCGGCTGCGGAATCATGATCGCCACCCGGAAGGGACGGGTCGTCGCGGTCAAGGGCGATCCGGAGTCGCCGGTCAACCGCGGCCTCAACTGCGTCAAGGGATACTTCAACGCCACCATCATGTACGGCGAGGATCGTGCTGACCAGGCCGCTGCTGCGCATGAAGGACGGCAAGTACGACAAGAAGGGTCGCTTCACGCCGGTGAGCTGGGAGACCGCCTTCGACGTCATGGCGGAGAAGTTCAAGGAGTACTACGCGAAGGATGGCCCGGCGAGCGTCGCCATCTTCGGCTCGGGGCAGTACACCGTCGACGAGGGCTACGCCGCCGCCAAGTTCATGAAGGCCGGGGTCCGCTCCAACAACATCGACCCGAATGCGCGCCACTGTATGGCGTCGGCTGTTGCCGCCTTCATCCAGACCTTTGGGATCGACGAGCCCCCCGGCTGCTACGACGACATCGAGGTGACCGATGCGGTCGTCTGCTGGGGTGCCAACATGGCCGAGTGCCACCCCATCCTGTGGTCAAGGATCACGGACCGCAAGTTCGACCCACGAGAAGATGAAGATCGTGAACCTCTCCACGTTCGGCAATCGCACCAGCGACGTGGCTGATCTGGAGATCATCTTCGAGCCGCAGACCGATCTGGCGATCCAGAACTTCATCGCCCGCTACATGATCGAGAACGACGCGGTGAACCAGGAATTCGTGAAGAAGCACTGCATCTTTGCCACCGGTCCGACGCGACATCGGTTACGGTCTGCCGGCCGACCATGCCGCGCGAACAGGGACAGAAGATGCGCGACGAGGCCGGCGCCCTGGCACTGGGCCATCAGCTTCGAGCAGTTCAAGGACAATCTGGCTCCCTATACCGCTGAGTTCGTCAGTGAACTCTCGCGGGTCCCGAAGGAAGAAGCTGATCGAACTGGCCGAGCTCTACGCGGATCCCGCGCGCAAGCTGATCTCTTTCTGGACCATGGGCTTCAACCAGCACACCCGCGGCACCTGGGTGAACGAGCAGAGCTACATGCTCCACCTGCTGGGCGGAAAAAAGATCTCGACGCCGGGGTCGGGCGCCTTCTCACTGACCGGTCAGCCCTCGGCCTGCGGAACGGCGCGCGAGGTCGGAACCTTCGCCCACCGGCTGCCCGCGGACCTGGTGGTCACGAATCCGGCTCACCGTGCGAGGTGCGAGAAGCTGTGGAAGCTGCCCGCGAAGACGCTGAACCCCAAGGTGGGGACCCACGCCGTCAAGATGGTTCGCAGCCTGCGCAGCGGTGAAGTGCGCTTCTTCTGGGCCATGGTGGCCGATCCGTTCGCCGGCCTGCGGCTCCCCTATCTGATCTTTTTCGGCGAGCCGCGGAGCGATGCGGAAACCTTCGCAGCAGCCGCCGATCCGCCCTGGAATATGCAGCTGGCCATGCTGGTTGCAGCCCTGCTCTGTTTGGTGATCGGCACCTGG
Source organism: uncultured delta proteobacterium (assembly GCA_963707715.1). Taxonomy (GTDB): domain Bacteria; phylum Desulfobacterota; class Desulfobulbia; order Desulfobulbales; family Desulfocapsaceae; genus JABDQA01. The sequence goes on along the minus strand of CAVPRJ010000005.1, from coordinate 8,665 downwards.
TATCCGCTGCTCTACAGCCTGCTGCCTAACCAGGATGCCCTGTATCATCCATACAGCGGCTACCATCTGAGTGAAACGCTGCAGATTCTTGGTTTTACCGCGCTTGGTTTCATGCTTTTCAAGGATCGAATCCTGGCCCGCGCAACCATCAGTCTCGACCTCGACTGGTTTTATCGCCGGGGCGGGCAAGCCTTTCAGTGGCTGGCCGAAAAACCCATTCAGTGGTTGGACACCGCCTGGGGAGAGGCCTACCGGTTCGTCGGTCTTGGCTCTCTGATGACAACCGCGAAGTTCTGGGCCTGGTTTGACTGGCATGGAATTGACGGAGTTCTGGACGGCTCCGCCCGGGCGGTCCGTTCTTTTGGACGGCTTCTGGCCAGAACGCTGCAGCGGGGTCAGATTCAGCAGACCCTGTGTTACACCGTGTCGTTTGTGGCGATTGTACTGCTCATTTTCATCTGGATGTAATCCGAGCCAAGGACTCAGCGAAATGGATCAACTCATGATAAATCAGGGATTTCCACTGCTCAGCATCCTGATTTTTCTGCCCCTGGCAGGCGCGTTTATCCTGCTGCCTTTCAGAAACGATGAGACCTGCAAATTTTTATCCATGGGGGTAACCACGCTGGTTGCCCTGCTGTCATTTCTGCTGGTTGCCGGCTTCGACCGGACCACCGCTGCCTTTCAGTTTGCTGAAACCCACACCTGGATAGAGCCCCTCAACATCCATTACACGATTGGGGTAGACGGTATTTCCATACTGCTGGTGGTGATGACCACGCTGATCATGCCATTTTGTGTACTGGCTTCCTGGTCCTATATCAAGGAGCGGGTCAAACCGTTCATGATCTGCCTGCTGGTTATGGAAACAGCCATGATCGGTGTTTTCGCCGCCCTCGATTTCGTGCTGTTTTACATCCTCTGGGAGGCCATGCTGATTCCGATGTATCTGATCATCGGCATCTGGGGCGGTCCGCGAAAGATCTATGCCTCGATCAAGTTCTTCCTTTACACGCTGGCCGGCTCGGTGCTGCTGCTGGTGGCTATCATCTGGCTCTACTGGAAGAATTCCTACTCATTTTTTATCCCGGATATGATGTGGCAGCCCTATGGCCTAACCGCTCAGATCCTGGTCTTTATCGCTTTTTTCCTCGCCTTCGCGATCAAGGTGCCGATGTTTCCCTTTCATACATGGCTGCCTGCCGCCCATGTCGAGGCGCCCACCGCCGGCTCGGTGATCCTGGCCTCTATTCTTTTGAAAATGGGAACTTACGGGTTCGTCCGCTTTGCTCTGCCGATCGTACCCGATGCCACACTGGTGCTGATGCCCTATGTGCTCTGGCTCTCCATTGCGGGTATTATTTACGGCGGCTTCACCGCGCTGGCCCAGCAGGATATGAAAAAGCTGATCGCCTACTCATCGGTCGGTCACATGGGCTTCGTCACGCTCGGTATTTTTGTCTTGAATAAACAGGGAATCCAAGGCGCCATCCTGCAGATGGTCAACCACGGGGTCACCACCGGCGCCCTGTTTCTCTGCGTCGGGATGATATACGAGCGTACCCACAGCCGTGAGCTGAGCCGCGCCGCTGGAGTAGGCCAGTATATGCCTGTTTTCGTCAGCTTTCTGGCCTTTTTCTCGCTTTCTTCATTTGCTTTTCCCGGCACCAACAGTTTTGTCGGTGAGTTCATGATTCTGGCCGGCACCTTCAAATTCGACCTGGTGCTCGCCCTGGCGGCAATCCCCGGAGCGGTCCTGGCTGCGGCCTATATGCTGCGCATGCTGCAAAAAGTGGTCTGGGGCGGGACCGCTAATCCGGATCAGTCGTGGATCAGCGATCTCAACGCCAGAGAGATCATCACCCTGGCGCCGTTTCTGTTTTTCGTTCTGTGGATCGGCCTCAGCCCGGGCCCATTCATCGAGATGATGGACGCCAGTGTCAGCGCCCTGCTCGATCAGTTCCAGGCCCACACCGCCCAGGCAGTGGCAGGTATAGAAACGGTGATAGTCAGGTAAGCAATGGAATTATCGCACCCGGTATAACAGGATATCATTTATGCTCTTTCTCCCTGAACTGATCGTGCTGCTTGGCGCCCTGGCCCTGTTTATGCTGAGTCTCGGCAGCCCCTCAGCCACTGCGGTTCGCCGAGCGGCCCTGGGGATAGCTGCCCTGGCTGTGCTGACAACCCTGGTCTGCCTCGAACAGCAGGGCAGCCTGTTCTATGATTCATATCAGGTCAATTTCTTTTCCCAGCTTTTCAAGTTCCTGATCGCCTCAGGAACGCTGATCGTTCTGCTTTTCACCGGCACCTCTCCGGGCATCAAAGGCGATGCCAGAGCCGAATATCATGTTTTTCTGATGGTCGGTGTGCTCGGCTTGATGATGCTCGTTTCAAGCGTCGAACTCCTGGCTATTTTCATTTCCCTGGAACTCTCAAGTTTTGCGCTCTATGTCATGGTGCCGATGCGTAATCCTGAAGTTGCCAACCCATTTCAGATGGAATCGGGCATCAAGTACCTGCTCTTCGGCGTGATGTCCACCGGCTTTATGCTGTTTGGCATGAGCTACCTCTTCGGACTCACCGGTTCGACCTATATTTCCGAAATCACAGTCAAACTCGAACCGCAGCTCTATCAGCCCGCAGCCCTGGTTGCGCTCGCCATGGTGATGGTCGGCTTCTTCTACAAACTGGCTATCTTTCCGTTTCATTTCTGGGTACCCGATGTTTACCAGGGCGCCGCCAATGAGACCACCGCGTTTATTGCCGCCATACCCAAAATCGCCGCAGTGGCACTATTGATCAGACTGGTCTCGATGATCAGTGCAGAAGGTGAAATCATCGTCAACCTGCTGCTGGTCTGCTCGCTGGGCTCTATGTTCTACGGTAATCTTTCCGCTCTGGCGCAGAAAGATTTCAAGCGGATGCTCGGTTATTCGGGTATCTCCCATGCCGGTTTCGTCCTCTTCGGCCTGCTTAGCCTGCAGGTGGAGGGTTACACAACTTCGATCTACTATATCACTGGCTACGCGGTGATGAACCTGACCTGTTTCCTGGTTATCTGCGCAGTTGCCGTATCCGGGGAAAACCTGGCCATCAAAGACCTGACCGGCTTGCACAAGCGCTCGCCGCTGCTGGCAGTGACTTTGGCCATCGGTCTGTTCGCGCTGGCCGGCATCCCGCCCTTCGTCGGATTTACCGGAAAGTTCATGATTCTGATCAACGCCTTCAAACAGGGACATATCCTGGCCGTTGTGCTGGCCGCGATAAATACCGCAATTGCAATCTACTACTACCTTTCGGTAGTCCGGGTTGCCTATTGCAGCGATCCCGAACAGAAGATTGCGCCGATACACCCCGGTGCAACGGTTACAGTGGTCTCCATCGTGCTAATGCTGATCATCCTGCTCATGGGCATCCTGCCGGGCACTTTTCTTGAGCTGGGCACTTCTGCACTTCTCTCGCTTCTCTGACATCTCAGCTGGATTGCCAAACGCTGCGTTCCCTTCAAACAGCCATAATTCTCGCAGCTTATTCAAACTGCCCCCTGCCAATGGTTGTGGTTTAAATGCCTTGCACCTTGATGTTTCGACCTTATATCTAAGCAGATTGAACTAAACATCTACTTTCAAACGCATATGAATTTGTGGCTTCTCTTTATCCTGGCAGTTATCGCCCTGCACTATCTGCTCGACAGTTTTATTGCACTGCTCAACATACGGGCACTCTCTTCAGAACTGCCCGATGAATTCAGCGATGTCTATGACCTGGAAAAGTATCGAAGATCACAGGTCTACACCAGGGCCACCAGTCGGTTTGGGCTCCTGGAAAACAGTATTTCCACCCTGATTACCGTGCTGTTTCTGCTTGGCGGCGGCTTCAATCTGGTGGATAATGCGGTGCGGAGCTTCGGGTTTGGCCCAATTATTACCGGCATATTCTTTACCGGGGCGATCATGCTTCTGGCTTTTCTGCTCGGCCTGCCCTTCTCGATATACTCGACTTTCAAAATCGAGGGTCAGTTCGGCTTTAACCGGACAACTCCAAAGGTTTTCGCAGCCGATATTGTAAAAACGCTCTTGCTTGCGGTTCTGCTCGGCACTCCGGCGCTGGCTGCGGTGCTGTGGTTCTTCGATCATGCCGGATCTTACGCATGGCTCTATTGCTGGGTGGCCGTGGTATTGTTTGGCTTCATACTCCAGTTCCTCGCCCCGGTATTGATTATGCCGTTGTTCAACAAATTCACCCCGCTTGACGATGGCCCGCTGAAAGAGAAAATCTATACCTATGCCAGGCAGGAAAATTTCACAATCAGCGGTATCTTCACCATGGACGGCTCCAAACGATCTACCAAACTGAATGCCTTCTTCACCGGTTTTGGCCGTTTCAGAAAAATCGTCTTTTTCGACACCCTGCTGGAAAAAATCGACGACGATGAGATCGTCGCTGTTCTTGCCCACGAAATGGGTCATTATAAAAAAAGCCATATCTGGAAAATGATGGGCGCAACCGTGCTCCAGGCCGGCCTGATGTTTTACCTGCTTTCCCTGTTTTTAAATAATCCCGGACTATTCGATGCATTCGGTATGGACCACGTCTCGATCTACGCCAGCCTGTTTTTCTTCGGCTTTATCTACTCGCCGTTGAGCACCCTGATTTCAATTGCCTTCAATAAGATGTCCAGAACTCATGAATTCGAAGCGGACCGCTATGCTGCGGAAACCACCGGACAGCCTGAATGGCTGATCAACTGCCTGAAGAAACTGAGCCTTGCAAATCTCTCCAATCTCACCCCCCATCCTGCGCTGGTGTTTTATAGCTACAGCCATCCGCCAATCCTGCAAAGGATCGCAGCGCTGCGAGAAATAAAAAGCTGAGCCTATTTCCACATCATCCTTGCACCTCGCTACGGTCAGGATTAAGTTACTGGTACAGGCGAGACCCTTGATTCGGTCTACCTGTACCTGCCGTATCACGCCCTCATTGCGGGCTCATCATATCAGACAAACAATATGAACCTGGGGAGAGTGTTATGAATAAAAACGATTTCAAAAATCCGCTCATTCAGTCGGGGATTGTTCTGCTCGTGGTCTTCCTGCTCATCGCATTCGTGGCTGGATCCGGCGGCTCCCAGGGTATCGGAGGATCGATTACCGCACTCTTTTCCGGGGTTTTTTCAACCATTATTTTCTTGATCGCCCTCACCCTGGCGATCACCGTCTCGATTCTGATTATCATCGGTCTCTTTATCGCGGCAGTATCGATATATTCGGTGGATAAAGGACGTGATCTTTTCGAACAGTTCAAGCAGGCGCTATCTTCACTCTACGCCAGACTCACCGGGTCAAGCAGATTCAAGAAGGTACGCTCAATAACAAAGCCAACTATGGCTAAGGTGAAGCCTGCCGCCCCTGCTGCCCCGGCTTCTGCTGCGTCGGCTTCTGCTGCATCGACCCACCAGCATGAAACGGTATGGCTTGAAGAAAAGGTGGTCCAAGTTGAAAAGCAATTCGCAGAATTGCACCAGGCGCTTACTGCAAATAGCAAACAGCTTACCGAACTTCAGCAGCGCCTTGCTGACCTTGCTGATAATGATGCAGTCACGGAAAAAGTTGGCGCAATTGAAGAGGCCCAGCAGAGTCTCGATTCTCAGCTGGCAGAGATTAGGGGCGAACTGGAAAAAAACACTTCACAACTCAATGAATTCCAGCAGGCCGTTGCCGCTCAACACAAGAGTCTTCAAGATGAATTGTCGATACTGCACCAAAAGACCTCGGTACCCGAAGTCGTCACCGGTATTTTGTCATATATAGATTCGCCGGAGGACCGCGAAAAAATAACCCAGAAGGCCACCGAGGCTATTTCCCGGGGAATGACCTATACCCAGATAGATGAGTTTTTCAAGGCCTCCTTTGCCCCTGAAATTTATCAGGAATTGGCCGCCCATCCACGCTTGACCAAGGATTTCCTGCGCTCCATCAAAAAGAAATTTTAGAAATCCTGCCCAGTTGCGGCGAAAAGCTTCTGCGATAATCGAGACGTTCCGCCGCAGCTTTTCGCCCATCATGCAGCATAAAAAAGATCCACCTTCATACCGGCATTTAGCATAAATCTACGTCCTGATTTCTTGCCGAGGCAAAAGATCGTAACTATATTTTCAGGTGAACAAGCCCAAAGAACATTGACAAGACTCAGCCGATCAAGTAGTGTGCCGCGTCCCTGAAGCGCGCCGGCAGTATGGGTGGTTTGGGGGCACGGGAGGCGCTTAAAAGCTATTGACAAACGGGCTGATTCACATTAGATTGACGTTCTTCCGCACTCGTCACGAGTGGCCGGCGGTTTTTGCTTCAGACGCCGGTTGAAACGATCCTTGACAACTGAATAACAACAATACGCAAACGGGCCCAACGTATCTGTAAGCAGATACATGGGCAATCTTTGTAATTCTAATGTTAGTGATTCAAAGAGAGCCAAGCACGAAGGTATCTCCTGAGTGCGGTAACGCACAGTCGGAGTGCACTGATATCAAACTGGAGAGTTTGATCCTGGCTCAGAACGAACGCTGGCGGCGTGCTTAACACATGCAAGTCGAACGCGAACGAGTTCTTCGGAACTTCAGTAGAGTGGCGCACGGGTGAGTAACGCGTAAGTAATCTACCCTCGCATTCGGGATAACCCACCGAAAGGTGTGCTAATACCGGATACGTCTATTTTAATATCTTTTTGATAGAGAAAGGTGGCCTCTGATTCAAGCTACTGTGCGGGGAGGAGCTTGCGTACCATTAGCTGGTTGGTAGGGTAACGGCCTACCAAGGCGATGATGGTTAGCGGGTCTGAGAGGATGATCCGCCACACTGGAACTGGAACACGGACCAGACTCCTACGGGAGGCAGCAGTGAGGAATATTGCGCAATGGGGGCAACCCTGACGCAGCGACGCCGCGTGGATGATGAAGGCCTTCGGGTTGTAAAATCCTGTCAGATGGGAAGAAGTGTACTATGCCCAACACGTGTAGTATTTGACGGTACCATCAAAGGAAGCACCGGCTAACTCCGTGCCAGCAGCCGCGGTAATACGGAGGGTGCAAGCGTTGTTCGGAATTACTGGGCGTAAAGCGCGCGTAGGCGGCCGTATAAGTCATTTGTGAAAGTCCCTGGCTCAACCAGGGAAGTGCATGTGAAACTGTGCGGCTTGAGTACTGGAGGGGGTAGTGGAATTCCCGGTGTAGAGGTGAAATTCGTAGATATCGGGAGGAATACCGGTGGCGAAGGCGACTACCTGGCCAGATACTGACGCTGAGGTGCGAAAGCGTGGGGAGCAAACAGGATTAGATACCCTGGTAGTCCACGCCGTAAACGATGTCAACTAGGTGTTGGGATGGTTAATCGTCTCATTGCCGGAGCTAACGCATTAAGTTGACCGCCTGGGGAGTACGGTCGCAAGATTAAAACTCAAAGGAATTGACGGGGGCCCGCACAAGCGGTGGAGTATGTGGTTTAATTCGACGCAACGCGCAGAACCTTACCTGGTCTTGACATCCCGAGAAGTTCTGGGAAACCAGAACGTGCCTCTTTGAGGAGCTTGGTGACAGGTGCTGCATGGCTGTCGTCAGCTCGTGTCGTGAGATGTTGGGTTAAGTCCCGCAACGAGCGCAACCCTTGTCGTTAGTTGCCAGCATTAAGTTGGGCACTCTAACGAGACTGCCGGTGTCAAACCGGAGGAAGGTGGGGATGACGTCAAGTCCTCATGGCCTTTATGATCAGGGCTACACACGTACTACAATGGCCGGTACAAAGGGCAGCGACATCGCGAGGTGAAGCTAATCTCGTAAAGCCGGTCTCAGTCCGGATTGGAGTCTGCAACTCGACTCCATGAAGTTGGAATCGCTAGTAATCGTAGATCAGCATGCTACGGTGAATACGTTCCCGGGCCTTGTACACACCGCCCGTCACACCACGGGAGTTGGTTGTACCAGAAGTAGTTGAGCGAACTATTCGTAGACGCAGGCTACCAAGGTATGATTGGTAACTGGGGTGAAGTCGTAACAAGGTAGCCCTAGGGGAACCTGGGGCTGGATCACCTCCTTTTAAAGGAAAGCTACAGCTCACTCAAAGCTGTACCGGGGATTAACCCCGTTTGCGGTTGTTATTCAGTTTTGAAGGATCGTTTAGGATCTTTACAGAACAGAGAAGTGAATGGAAAACCAGTGACTATCGGCTTTATATTAAAGCCTTTAAAACCGGTGATTTTGGTTTTAGGCAAGGCGCGTAGGTGAGCCGCCCCGCAGGCGTACACCAGTACGCCGAGGACGCGGCGAATCTGCGCAACGCAGCATAAAGCCAACAGCACGGTTTTAAAGGGGGCCTATAGCTCAGTTCTGGTTAGAGCGCACGCCTGATAAGCGTGAGGTCGGTGGTTCAAGTCCACCTAGGCCCACCATGGCAGTGTACTGAAGTGGGGGTGTAGCTCAGCTGGGAGAGCGCCTGCCTTGCACGCAGGAGGTCATCGGTTCGATCCCGTTCACCTCCACCATTATCAGAAGACGGGTGTGCTGCCTCTGGTAGGTTGTACGGATTGATGAGTTGGTTTAACAAAAGAACAAGCAGTGAACCAAATCATCAGGACGTAAGGCCTGGAAGTATAGCGCGCGTGTGACTCGCGATGA
>CAVPRJ010000004.1:0-73856 GCA_963707715.1 uncultured delta proteobacterium | reverse complement strand
TTTAACTTGTCGAGCAGGTGGGCCATCATATCCGGGCTCACGTGTATCTTCCCGCTTAAGATATTTCTAATGGCTGAAATGACTGATTCGGAGGCCTCCTTTTTCATCACGTAGCCCCGGGCCCCGGCCCGGATGGCCCGTTCCGCCCAGACCGATTCGTCGTGCAGCGACAGCACCAGCACGGACAGGCCGCTGTATTTGAGGGAGATCTCCTTGACCAGGTCGAGGCCGTTTTCCTCGGCCAGAGAAATGTCGATGATGGCCAGATCCGGGCCATGTTCATGCAGAGCCTGTCGGGCGCTGGCAAAATCCTCCGCCACCGCGCAGACGGTGAAATCGTCTTCCTGGTTCAGCAGCTCCTTCATCCCCATCCGGAAGATCGGGTGGTCGTCAACGATCAGTATCTTGGTCATCAGCTTATTGTCTCGCGGGAAACGGATATAACCGTACCCGCATGGCCGGTTGAGTTGATCTTAAGTAGTGCGCCGATCGCCTTGGCCCGGTATTCCATGGTATGCAGCCCCATGCCCTTGCGGGTTGAGAGGGTATCGAAGCCGCTGCCGTTGTCTATGATCTGCACCGACAGGAAATTGGTCTCGCTGTGCATGGTGATGCCGATATTTTCCGGTTTGCCGTGCCGTGCCGCGTTAAAGGCCGCCTCTCTGATTATGTAGTAGATGTGCGTGGCGATGTTGTTGTCAATATACTCCTCTTCGCCGTTGAAGGAAAGTTCGCAGCTTATGCCGAACAGGGTTTCGATCTCCACAGCCAGCTCTTCGATCGCCGCCTCAAGGCCTTTTTCGATGATATGGACGGGGTATAGCCCCCGGGCCAGGCGTCGGGTTTTTTCGGTGGCATCGACGATCAGCTCCCGGATTGAGCCGAGCTGTCCGGCCCGCGCTGGATTTTCTTTTTCCAGGGTGCGCTGCAGCGCCTTGCTGAGCAGTTCGACACCGCTGAGGTGCGAGCCCAGATCATCGTGCAGGATCCTGCCGATATCGGAGCGTTCCGCTTCCCGAACCGCGATGATCTGCCGTTCCAGGCGCCCCATCTTCTTTTCCGATCTGGTTTTCAGAATATGCAGCCACATGCCTTCCAGTACCATGGTCACCTGCCGCACATCGGAGGTGACGTACCTGGACTTGTTGTTGCAGACGCCCGCTACCAGCACGATCTGACCGCTGTTGTAAATCGGCACATCGAGGTGGCGGCGGACCTCGCCCTGGTAGGGGTAGCGCTCGGCCTGGTCCGTTTTTTTACAGTCATTGCAGATCAGCGCTTGGCGGGTCAAGACGGCCCGGCCCGGCAGACCGCCGTTTTCGAGACTGCTGGAGAGCTGGCGCTTGTTGCTGTAGGGAACTTTTTCGCCGGCGGCGGTGCGGTGGGAAATAATGGTTACATGGAGCTGGGGTTTATTGACCAGCGCCATGTAACCCTCTTCCGAGCGGGTGATTTCAACGATTCTCTGCAGGGTGAATTCATATTTATCCTTGAGCGTATGGCGGTCCATCATGCCGAGCCGCAGCAGCGTGTCGAGCCGCAGTTCATCGCGGTGCAGCTGGGCCTCTTTGCGGATGCGGTCCTCGACCATGGCGTTGGCCAGTACCGCCAGGTCTTCGAATTCGCTGAAGGCCAGGTTGTCCCTGTCGATTTTTACCTTGGCGTCGGCGGCCCGGCGGAAAAAATCGGTGAACAGGCTGAAACCCTGCTTGATTTTGATCGTATAGTAGTAGGCTACCAGGAGCAGAAGCGAGACGGCGACCGAGAATAAAAAGATGAAGGTGGACACATTTTTAAAGGCGATTCGCCGATAGGTCTGGGTGGCGCCGGCAATCAGCTCCTCCATCTCATTCATATACATGCTCACCCCGATGACCCAGCCCCAGTCGCCATAAGCGCGGGTATAGCTAAGCTTCTGCTGCGTCGGGAGTTCTGCACTGCCGGGCTCCTGATAGATTACATAGCTCTGGTTTTCAGAACTGGCGGCCTGATAAAGTCGTTCGCCCACCGGGGTGCCGCCCGGGCTGCGTATGGTGCGGATCGAGCGGCCGATGAGCTGCTCGTCACGATGGCTGATGATGGTACCGTCTAACCTGAAGACGAACACTTCGCCACCCTGGCCGAAGCTGATCTGATCGATTCTTGCCAGCGCCTCGGCCTGGTTCATGTTTTCCATATCGTTGCTGGAGATCCCTGCCCCGATGAACCAGTCCAATGGTTCGAAATACTTGACGAAACAGATCTGGGAGAAGACCTGGTCGGGGTAGGCCGGTTTGCGCAGATCATAGCGGTAGGTGCCGGCACCTTTTTGCCTGACGATTTCGATAATGTCAGCCACCGCCTGCTGCATCGATGGACCGACCTGGCGCAGACCGGCGCTGCCCTCAAAAGACGGCTCGTCGGCGAACAGATCGATCAGGCCGGTCTGGGTTCTGCCGGCGAAATAGTAGCCCCGCTCCCCATACCAGCGAATCGGCCTGAGAACCTCCACCGCCATAGCCCGGATTTCAGTCACCGATTTTTCATCCTTGTACATCGAATAAAGGTGGGAGGCGATGGTGTAGGCCGACTGGACCCGGGTTCTGATCCCGTCGACCGCGGTGATATTGGCCTGGGTGCGGGTGAATTCGATAAAATCGACCACGTTTTCCAGTTCCTCCCGGACCCGGTCCCGGTACTGCTCCGCGTAGGAGGTCCTGATATTTTCGATGCTTTCCTGGTAGGCCTGATACTCGTTGATTGCCCAGAAGATGCCTATGAAAATTACCAGAGCCAGGATAACCAGAAGAGAGGCATAGAACGGTGCGGCTGAAAGCGATATCTTCCAGGTCTTCAGGCGGCCCAGCATTGAGGAGAGCAACCTTTCAGTCATTTGTCTCGGCGGGGCCCGGCGACGGCCGCCTACTTTGTTCGGCGGCCTCGATACTCAATATTTCCGGGTAGATAGAAGTCAGATGAATATCGTCCATGCCCTGGTGGTCGAGGGGGCCGAACTGCAGTACGATGCCGCCCAGATCAAAAGTGCCGAGCTCCTGCATCGTGGTGATAAAAGATTCCCGGGTCAACGTGCCGGTGACGGCCCGGGCGATGGCCGTAAAGAGCTTGCCGGCAAGGTAGCCTTCGAGGCTGGTGAAGCTGAGCGGGGCATCGTGCTGATAGCGCCGCATCGAATCAGTGTATTCTCTGACCAGCTGGATCGAGTCATTTTTCGGGTCCGGCACTACCTGGGAAACGATCACATTTTCGCCGTAAGCGCCCAGGGATTGCTTGAGGCTCTCGGTGCCGACAAAGGATATGTTGTAGAAACCGAGTTCGGGGTCGACTTTGGTTTTGCTGAGCTTGATGAACTCGGCGCAGGCGGGATAGGCCCCCACCAGAACCACTGCCTGGGGTTCGGCCCGGTAGATCTCTCTGATGCTGCCCATCACGGCCAGGGTGTTGCGCTCATAGCTGCCTTTTGAGACCAACCGCATGCCGCGCCGGGCCAGGGCGCGCTCAATGCCCTGCAGCCCGGCATAGCCGTAGCTGTCATTCTGATAAAAACAGGCGATGCGCTCAATCTTCTTCTGGTCGATCAGATACGATGCCAGCTCCTCCATCTCCTGGTAATAGCTGGCCCGGACATTGATCACATAGCGCCTGAATGGTTCTCTGAGCAGTTCGGCCCCGGTGAACGGGGCGAAAAACGGAATCTTGTGCTCCTCGATGATCGGAATGACGGCTTTGGAGGTCGGCGTGCCGACTTCGCCAATCAGCAGAAACACGTCATCCTCATTGATCAGCCGAATGGTATTCTTGACGGCCTTGTCCGGCTCGTAGCCGTCGTCGAGGCTGATCAAGTGCACCTGCCTGCCGCGGATACCGCCCAGATCGTTGATGAAGGCAAAGGCCGCCAGCAATCCGGCCCGCATCTCGAGGCCGAGGTTTTTGGCCGGTCCGGACAGGGCGCAGGACTGGCCCAGGATAATCGGGCCGTTTTCCTGCTGGGCCAGGCAGGGCCGCGGCAAAATAGCCAGGGCCAGCAGCAGAAGCAGCGCCAGCGGTGCACAACGCAGAAGTCTCAGAAAAGCCATGAATTGATGAGCAGTGTTCAAGCCCAGCCATCGGAGCCGGCAGCCGGCTCCGATGGCTGAAGTTCAGCCTATTTGCTCAGCCCTCCCATTATGCCGCGGATGGCAGCCGGAATGTCGGCGGGCAGGACGATGGTTTTGGAATTGCCACTGGTGGATATGGCCTTGATCGATTCGATATATTTTTCACCGAGCAGGTACATAACCGGCAGTTCCTGATCCTTGATGGCCATGGTTACCTTTTCAATGGCCTGCTGGCTGGCCTCGGCCAGAACGATCTTTGCCTTGGCGTCCCGTGTGGAGGCTTCCAGACGCCCTTCGGCCTGGAGAATCGCCGCCTGTTTGTCACCGTCGGCTCGGGTCACGGTGGCCCGGCGCTGCCGTTCGGCGGCGGCCTGCTCCTCCATGGCCGTCTGCATGGTCGAACTGGGGTTGATGTCCTGAATCTCCACCGTTTTCAGGGTGATCCCCCAGTCGGAAATATCGTCTGAGATTGAGGCCTTCAAGGTTGCCTTGATCTTGTCGCGGCTGGACAGCGCATCATCGAGCTGCATCTCGCCGATGATCGAGCGCAGCGCGGTCTGCACCAGGTTCTGGATCGCGATGATATAGTTCTCCACGCCGTACACCGCCTTTTCCGGGTGGACGATGTTGATGAAGGCCACCGCATTGGCGATGATCACCACGTTGTCTTTGGTGATGACTTCCTGGCTCGGGATATCGAGCACGATATCTTTGGTGGTGACGCGGTAGGCCACCCGGTCAAAATATGGGACAATGAAATTGAGGCCCGGGGTCAGGGTCGAGTGATACTTACCCAAGCGCTGGATCACCCATTTGGAACCCTGGGGCACGATCTTGACTCCTTTAAAAAGCGTAACAATGACGATCAGCGCGAAAATAAAAGTAGAGTAGAGTACACCGATTTCCATAATGATTCCTCCTATAAGGACAATGCAGGGATTATTTTTTTACGCGGACCACCAGGGTATTGCCGGATAGATCGACGACCTCGACCCGGTCTCCGACGCTGCAGTCCCCCCGGCAGATAAATTCCCATTCATCCGAGCCCAGCAGCGGCATTGAAAATCGCACGATGCCGCGGATATCATCCTGGGGTACCTTGATGACGATGCCGGTCTCGCCGGTGACGGCTTCTCTGGATACGCCGGCCTTGGTACGGTCGATCATGGTTGGCTTGAAGAATTTGAACCAGAGTATGGTAAAGACAATCGAGGCCGCCGCCCAGACCAGGAGCTGCAGGCTCAGCGCCAGATCCGGCAGAATCAGCAGCAGCAGGCCGATCAGCAGGGCGGCCAGCCCGAACCAGAACAGGGTGAAGCTGGGCACGAGCATCTCGCCGAGCATCAGCAGCATGCCCAGAATCAGCCAGTGGTACCAGAGTATATGAAGATCCATATTTACTCCTTATAGTCAGGCAAGCAGGAATTCATTGGGAGCGGTCCCGTAGGCAAACCCAGGTTCTTGGTATCGTTGATTCCACATATGCGTGATTTGTTTTTTCCGCTGGGGTCCGGTATTAGAGCAACTGGAAACACGCTGAGAATTAATTGTCCATTGTGCATTAAACTGTTAAAAAATGCCAGGAAAAGCGACCCGCTAAACGACTCAGTAAAAGGCCCTCCATGACCCCCCATGCCCGGTTCAAGTCCTGAGTGTTTCCTGCGGCCGCCAAAGCCCTGGGTGGACGTTGTGCAGAAAACTCAACCCCTGTTTCCCGAAACCATCTTACATATCTACTGCCTGAAGGGGCACCCGCCGCCAATCAGCGACAGCCCGGGCGATTTTCTAGGCATCTGGGAAGAGGACGGCTACTCGTTTATGTTCTTCCTGCAGCCTCGGCAGCGATTTATCGATACCCTGCTGGAAAACTGCAGTGAGATCGAGCTGATCGATTATTTAACGATGACCTACCGGCAGTGGCAGGGGGATTTTATCGAACCCCTGAAAATAGGCCGGTTCGTGCTTACCCCGCCCTGGCTTGCACGGGTGCCCGCGGATGGGGAAATCGGGCTGCGCTTCGATCCGGGCCTGGTATTTGGCAACGGTACTCATCCGACAACCTTGGCCTGCCTGACGGCCATTGAAATTGTCTGCGCCGGCGGGCCGATAAGGAAGATGCTCGATCTGGGCACCGGCAGCGGTCTGCTCGCACTGGCCGCGACCCGGCTCGGCTGTTCCCGGGTCGTGGCGGTCGACAACAATATGCTGGCGGCACGAACCGCGCGCACCAATGTCATGCTCAACGGGCTCGAGGCTGAAATCCTCGTCGTCTGCGGACGTGCCCAGAATTTCGTCAAGTGCTCCTCAGAGCTGCTGGTGGCAAATATCGGCTTTCCGGTTTTGCGTGAACTGGTGGCCGAGGCAGAGCGATCCGCCCATCGCTGGATGGTGCTCTCGGGCCTCAGTCAGATGGAGACCGAAGCCTTGCTGCCGCTGCTCAAAGAAAATCAGATATTGCTGTTGAAGCGCTGGCAGAGTCAGGAAAAATGGAATACGCTGCTGTGCATTACCCAGTTCGGCCGTTGAGCTTGTTTTTGCCAAACCGGTGAACAAGCATTAGGATTTAACCACAGGCGCCTCCAAACCAAGGAGGCGCTTCAATCGATCAGGGACAGACGGTGACAGAAGATACCTTGAACGCAGCCACGCACCGGGCCGGCACCTCCTGGGCGCTGGCCACCGATTTCTATCAGCTTACCATGGCCCAGGGCTATTATGCCCACGGTCTCACCGGGCGGGGTGCAATTTTTCACATGTTCTACCGGCAGCCTCCCTTTGGCGGCAGATATGTTGTTGCCGCCGGACAGAGCAGCTTTGCCGATTGGCTTGAGAAGCATCGGTTCAGCGAGGGGGATATCGACTTTCTCGCGTCCCTCAGAGGCAGCAACGACCAGCCGCTGTTTACTGAAGATTTCCTCGTTTTTCTGGGCAGATGGCGATTTCGAGGCTCGATAGAAGCGGTTCCCGAAGGAACCATCATCTTCCCCCATGAACCGCTTGTCAGGGTGCGCGCACCGCTGCTGGATGCGCAGCTAATCGAAACGACGCTGCTGACCCTGATGAATTTTCAGACCCTGGTGGCCACCAAGGCCTCACGGATTCGTCTGGCCGCAGGCGGCGACGAGGTGCTCGAGTTCGGTCTGCGCCGTGCCCACGGCCTTAACGGTGGACTGTCAGCCAGCCGAGCCGCCTATATCGGCGGGGTTGACGCGACCTCCAACGTTCTGGCGGCGGCCCGCTACGGCATCCCGGTGCGGGGAACCCATGCCCATAGCTGGGTTATGGCCTTTGACAGCGAGCCTGAGGCATTTAACGCTTACATCGACCAGTTTCCGCACAACGCGGTGCTGCTGGTGGATACCTATAACTCGCTGGAAGGGGTGCGAAATGCGATCGAGGCCGGCAGAAAACTTCGCCAGCGCGGGGCCGAGCTTCTCGGTATCCGGCTGGATTCGGGCGATCTTGCCTACCTGTCGAGCCAGGCTCGACGGCTTTTGGATGACCATGGCTTTAAGTCAACCAGAATCGTTGCCTCGAACGATCTCGATGAGCGGCTGATCGCCAGCCTCAAGTCCCAGGGGGCCCCGATCGATGTCTGGGGCGTTGGAACCAAGCTGGCCACAGCCTTCGATGAACCGGCCCTGGGCGGCGTTTACAAACTGGCCGCTATCGAGAATATCGAAGGCGAGACCGTCGAGCGAATCAAGCTTTCCGAGCAGGCGGCCAAGACATCACTGCCCGGCTGTCTTGACATCGCCCGCCTGAGCCAGGGCCTTATTCACGTAGGAGACGTGATTTTCGATACCCTTACCGAGGAGCCGCCGAGTACCGCGCAAAAAGTAATTACCATCATCTCCCCCGAAGATCCCTGGAAAAGAAAAATCATCTCGACCAGGAACACAGAGATCAAGCTGCTGCTCGAACCCTTGTTTGAGAACGGACGACGAATCGGCCGCATTGAGCCCGTTTCGGCCATGCGGCAGCGGACGCTCGAGGGCCTGGCGGCGTTTGATCGAGCGATCTTTCGGTTCGACAACCCGCACGCCTATCCGGCCGGTCTGTCAGAGGAGCTGTTCAGACACCGCGAAGAAATGCGCAGCCATGAATTCGAGATCATCAAACAGCGCCTCAGTGCAAACCACGATAACGGTCGGTCTTCCGGCTAGAGCAGTGCTCGAATCGTCTCTCCAACTGATGGGTGAACACCATGAGCAGAGCCTTGATTATAGTCGATGTACAGAATGATTTTCTGCCCGGCGGCGCGCTGGCCGTGGCCGACGGTGATGCTATCCTTGCCTTTGTCCTTCGGCTGATGCGCGAAGAGGGCCGCTACGAGCTGATCGTGGCGACCCAGGACTGGCATCAGCAGGGACACGGCTCGTTTTCTTCGAGCCACCCGGGCAGGCAGCCCTTTGAGCTGGGTGAGCTGGACGGTCTGGCCCAGATGCTCTGGCCGGATCACTGCATCGCCGGCAGCGAAGGGGCCCGCCTGGCCGAAGAAATTCGGCAGACGCTGGTCGATATCACCAGGCAGGGTCAGCGCTCGTTGATCATCCAGAAAGGGCAGGATCCGCGGGTGGACTCCTATTCCGCCTTCTTCGACAATGCCCGGCGACACGATACCGGGCTGCACCGTGCCCTGCAGGCCTACGGTATTACGGAGGTCGAGGTGGTCGGCCTGGCCTTTGATTACTGCGTCAAGTTCACCGCACTCGACAGCGCATCACTCGGTTATCAGACCAGCATCCTGCTGGAGGGCACCCGGGCGGTCGATCCCGCATCTGCTGCGCAGATCAACGCTGAGCTAAAAGCAGCGGGAGTGGTCTGCCGCTAGAACAAACGGTTGAAGGTTTCACCCGAGGCTCGCTCTATAATTCCTTGAAAACATCTTCGTTGACCGCGGTGCCGATGACGATCAGTTCATCGGCTTCCATGATCTCGGTGTCAGGATCGGGGCTGACGAACAGACGACCTTCCCGTCTGATCGCAATGATGGAGAAGCCGGTTTTTTCCCGGATGCCCGAACGCATGATGGTTTTGCCGGCCAGGCTGTTGCTGGCCTTATGGTTGATGACCATCAACCCCTCAGTGAAGAGCGAGACTTCGCTGGGCCTGAGCAGCTGGAAAATGGTGCCCGCACCAAGCGATGCATAGGACATCACGTGATCTGCTCCGGCCATATGCAGCTTAGCCACGTTGCGCTCGAGGATGGAGCGGCTGATGATCTGGATATCGGGGCGCAATTGCCTGCAGTAAAAGGTCAGATAGATGTTCATATCGTCACTGTGGGTGGTGACGATTACCGATTTGGCGGTGTCGATGCCGGCCGCTTTCAGGGTGTTGATATCGGCCGCGTCGCCGACCGTGGTGAACTTGCGGTGCGGCCCTTCGGCCTTGACTTCCCGCTTTTCGATGATCCGGTAGTTGATGCTGTATTCGGCCAGGGTCTCGGCGACCACCTGGCCGACGTTGCCGCCGCCCAGGATCAGCACCTGGGGCTGGTCGGGATCCTGCTCGTATTTGATCGTAAAGGAATCATTGAAGGCCTTGAGCTGACTGGTGGAGCCGGCCAGCATCAGGATGGTGCGCGGGTTGATCACGGTTTGGGGGGTCGAGACGAGGAGCTTGCCCCCCTCCATCATGCCGATCACGGTGACCCCCGTTGACTGCCGGATCCCCGACTCGGCCAGGGTCTTGCCTTCCAGCTCGGTGTATCTGACCGGCAGTTCGGAGATCAGCAAATCCTCTAAGCGTCCGATGATGCTGGTACCCTGACCAACCCCGAAGGCATGCTTGCTCAGCGATTCGCCAAGCAGCTTCATAAACTGATAAACACTGATATTGCCGGAATACTCGAGGATGTCGATCGAGTGTTCGTTGTTGGCGTTGGTGACGATCGGCACATCCTTGCTCACCTGCCTGATGGTGAAGCTGATATTGGTGGAGGTCAGGTCGTCGTTGGTGACTACTACAAGGGCGGCTTTATCCACCTGGATAAGACGATAGGTCTCCGGCCGGTCCGCTTCACCGATCACCACCTTATAGCCTCTGTCCTGCAGGCTGCTGGCCTGCTGGACGTCGCCGGTGACGATATAGTATTTGATCCCCTGGCGGTTGAGGTGCTCGATCAAGCGGGTGGTGATCGGGTCCACGCTGGTGATGATTACATGACCCTGAGTGTCCTCGGGCAGCCTCCGGGGTGTGCGGGCCCGCTCCTGGGCCTCGAGCCACGGGGCGTAAAAGAACTGGATGAAGGTAAAGGGCAGGATGATCAGCAGAAACAAAATACCCGAAACCAGCACCATAATCGTAAACAACAGCCCGAGGTCGGTATGGAAGGTGATATCGCCGAAGCCGAGCGTGGACATCACGGTCATCGTCCAGTAGAATCCGGTTATCCAGCTGTAGTAGCGCTCCTCGTACATCATCAGCAGGTGAAAGAGCACCGAGTAGACGCAAACGATCAGGAGCAGAAAGGCGAAAAATTTGGAAAGAACCACCAGATTGCGCTGGGTGGTCTTGTGCTGAAAGAAGAACAGGAGCTGAGTGAAAAGAAACTTCATAAACGCGCGTTATGTATTTCAGGTTTCTGTTTTCTGCGGGACCACCGCGGTTGATACCGGCGCTTGTGCACCCTGAAATGCTAAGTGGCTGAATGAATAGCCCCGGGGCTGGGGCTCAAATCCGCAGGGCCTTTACCCGGAATACAGCGCGGGGTTTTTACTGGATCATGCCCCGATTTTCTGGGACTATAGCATAGTCGGCAGAAAATCGGAACTGTTTGCAGAACCGCGAGCCTTCAACCTTGAGCTTGATCCCGGTGCCGGTTGCTGCTCGATGCCCGGCAAATTCCAATGGTAATGATCTCCTGAAATATGGTATCGTTGAGCCGTTTTTTTACCCGTTATGAACCGTCATCACCGACCCGGCCGTGAACACAGCCGGGTCGGCATGGATGAATCAGCCAGACTCGGAGACAGGTAGCTGATAAGAGTCAATCTCAGCCAGAAAGAAGCCCATGACCACCAGTGCCCCCCGTCAGGTAATTACCCCGCATCGCCAGTTGCCGCTGGAAATTCCCGAAGGCGTTGCCCCGACCGAGTTCTACAACTCTCCCTGCAACCTTCGGCACCTGACCAGGGAAAACGGCCTGCTGCGCCACGATCTGGGCTTTTTGTTGTACCGCAAGGCCATCGGCCACTCAAACCTGTTCGACGCCTCGATCATCTATGACACCTCACAGAAGGTGCTCGATCCAATGGGCCGGCCGGTTCGGCGCGACCAGCTCAGCCGCGAGGCCAATATTGTCTTCAGTCGAATGACCAAGGTGGTGCTGCAGTATATGCTGGAAAAGTATCCCGATCCGGCTGAACATCTGGTGTTCTGCGGTGAGGCCAGCCTGGATGCAACCTGGCCTCTGAACAAGCCGGGCGTGCCCAGCATCCGGATGATCCACAACCATTTCATGGTCTATGAAACCGCGCTTCTCGCCGCCTCCGAGCAGGCCGCCGCCGACGACCCGAACCTGACCGACAGCGGGCACAACGGTTTGTTTCTGAATTACCTCAGTGATGTGTATCTGCGTTTTTTCAAAGTGCTGGATCTCGAAGTTCTGCGGCCGCTGCCGGCCGATTCGGGCAAACTGGCGATCACCGGGTACCCACAGGGGTTGCCGAGCTGGGAGATTATCGGTGGTGTCCAGACCCTGGACGACGGCCGGTTCTGGCGGGAGTACGACCTGATTCTGATGGGTTTTCTCGATTTCTACCGGGCCTTTTTCGCGCTGGTGGCTTCCGAGGACAGCAGGGTTCCGGGCACGGCAATTTTTCCGGAGCAGATTGAAAATATTCTGCTCTACAGTGATGACTTTCATCAGGCCGCACGGATGCTCCGGCTGCAGGTTCTCGAGGACCCGTCCTTTGCCAATGAAATCCGCTGGCAGCCCGCCTATAAACAGATTATCTACCGCGACGATGAGGGCAGGCTGATCGTGACCATCAGCCAGAATTCAGTGGGCAACGCGATCACCGAGCTCCTGGGTATCGTGGTGAAACGGGTGGCGGATGAGGAGGCCTATGCCCGGGCCGAACCAGCACTGATTCAGCAGCTCATCGAACTGCGCACCAGGCTGGTGCGCTATAATCTGGGCACGGTGATCAATACCCCGTCCTGGCCCGGTGGTCGGTTCAAGCCGGACTGACAGGAGTTTTTTTCTTGCAGCGCCGCAGCGTGGGATTCGGTATTCGGCTCAGGTTTTGAGCAAGACCAGACGCTGCGGAAAATCGGTTATCAGTCCGGCTACTCCGAGCCGGGTGAACTTTTCTGCTTGTTCCAGATCGTTGACGGTATAGAGATTGACCCGGCAGCCGTGCACCTGGGCGCTGCGGAGCTGTGTTTCATCGATATGGGCAGCATTGGCGTTATAGACCTTGAATTCAAAGGAGCCCCAACGATTGCCGAGCAGACGGTTGGAACCGATCAGCGCATTGACCGCAAGGTCTGGGCGCCGCGACTGTACCTCATGCAGCAGCCGGTGGTCGAAGGAGGAGATCGCCACCGAGTCTGCCGGCAGGCCTAGCCGATCGATAACCGTGATAAGTGTCTCCACCAGTTTTGACGGCTGCCCCTGAGCGTCATATGATTTTAGCTCAAGGTTGATAAACCAGTTTTTTTCTATAATGAAATCAAGCACATCTACCAGTCGAGGGATGAGGGTTCCGGTCATGGCCTGTTGTTCTGGACCGCTGATGTTGCCGGCACGAATCTGCCCGAATGGGTCGTGTGCAACGAACCAGGACCCGG
The DNA here is from genome assembly GCA_963707715.1 of uncultured delta proteobacterium. Lineage (GTDB taxonomy): Bacteria > Desulfobacterota > Desulfobulbia > Desulfobulbales > Desulfocapsaceae > JABDQA01. The sequence continues at coordinate 60,960 of CAVPRJ010000004.1, read as the reverse complement.
CCTCGAGGTGCTGCAGTTCTGCCAGCGTAAACCGGCAGAGCGGCTGATGGAGGCGATCGGGAAAGATCTGCGCCACATTTGTCGTGCGAACAAGATCTTTATCGTGAAACAATACCAGCTCATGGTCTGCGCTGAGCTGAACGTCGACCTCCACCCCGTCGACTCCGATCTCGTAGGCTTTTTCAATACCCAGAAGGCTGTTTTCCGGGGCCAGGCTGGCAGCGCCCCGATGGCCGAAAATCAGGGATTTCATTTGTTCTCCAGGATCCGGCGGCTATAGAGGCCGATGGCTGCGGTCAGCACGATAAAATAGACCGGCATCCAGTAAAATGAGCGCCGGAAGGCTTCATTTTCAATCATCTCCGCGGTCCAGATCGGGTGGCTCAGACCGATATCACCGCGCAGATGGGCGATCAGCAGGGCGAACAGGATGCCGATGATGCCATAGGCCAGGTTGAAGGCCAGCCCCTTGAAACTGAGTACCGTGGCGCGCTGGTCAGAGGAGGTGACCTGATTGAGATAGTGACTGGTGAAAAAGGCGGTAAGCATCAGGCCAACCGTCACCAGCCCCATCGGAATCACGCCGCCGTAGGGGATGAAACCGGTCAGCCCCAGCAGGGTCAGCAGCCCCAGCAGCCCCATCCAGGCAGCATTCTGGGCTGGACTGAACCTGTCGACCATAATCTCCGCAAGCTTTGGGATAACCAGTCCCAGCAGCGACAGCCCGGCCATGATGGCGCCAAAGCTCGCCTCGGGCAGGGAGATGAGCCGAAAATACTGGCTGGTCAGGGTTATGACCAACCGCAGCACATGATCGTAGAGCATGCCGAACAGGATGATCGACAGTGCAAAAGGGGTTTTCAGGATCCAACTGCCGGCCCGCAGGGTGAGCAATCCTGCCTGCCAGACAGTAGCCAGACTGACGTGGGTATCCCGTCCGCTCGAGGCACCGTTTTCCTCCTGCAGACGCAGGGTGCTGATCAGCGCCAGAAAGCCAAGAACCAGGGTCAGGTAGATCGGAAAGCGCATGGTGATCACCTGGCTCAGAACGATATCGAAACCGAACCAGGAAAGCACCCGGTTGACAATCACCGGATCATAGACCAGTGCCCCGAGCGTCATCGACAGTACACCGGCCAGGGCCTTTACCCGCATCTGTACACTGAGCACCCGGGGCCAGTGTCCTGGGTCTCCCTGTTCCACCAGTGAATCGTAGGCGATTGCCTCATCGGCGCCACTGGCCATCGCTTCGGCCAGGCCGCTCAGCACCCGGTTGAGCAAAAAAGCCCAGAAAACCAGCGTCATATTGGCAACCGGGACAAAGGCGATTACGCTCAGCTCGACGATCATCAGAACCGAGGTCAGTACCAGCAGCCGTTTGCGGCCGAGCAGGTCAGCCAGCGCGCCGGAAGGAACTTCGGCGCAGACAATGGTAATCGCCCAGACCGTGTTTAGAATCGAAAACTGCTCGATGCTCAAGCCGTAATCGAGAAATAAGATGGTGAAAACCGGATAGTAGAAACGGGCATTGAAAAAGACCCGGAAGGCGATAAACAGCCGGATGTTGGTAATCTGAAACGGGGACGAGGCGTTCATGAAAAACTCGCGATGCCGCCGGTTCGATCAAACCTGTTGAGCCGGATTTCAAGGTAGTGGACCAGCATTGACAGGCTCAGGCAGATTGCCAGGTACATCAGGGTTACGGTGAGCCAAACCTCGATGGTGACCTGGGTTGAGGACATCACCTGAAGTCCTTGGAAGGTGAGTTCCTGAATCGAGATAATCGAGACGATCGAGGAGTATTTAATGGTATTGATAAACTCGTTGGCCAGCGGGGGCATCATTAAGCGCAGAGCCTGAGGGAGAATGACCAGGCGAAGCTGCTGAAAATAGGTGAAACCCAGGGCCCGTGAGGCATCCCATTGCCCGTCGTCAATGGCCTCGATACCGGCCCGGACGATTTCGGTGATGTAAGCGCTTTGAAAAAGACCGATGGTCAGCACCCCGGATAAAAAGGCAATGAACAGCTCAGGGGGAGCCGCGACAAATGCCAGACGCGACGTCCACTCAGGTGAAAGAGACCGAACGAAGGTTTCGGCGCCGATGGCCGGCAGAATCTGGTCGCTGACAAAAAAATAGAAAATAAACACCAGAACCAGCGGCGGCGTGTTACGGATGAGCTCCACATAGGTTCTTGAACAGAGCTTGAAAAAGAGCCTTTTCGATGTTCTGATCACCCCGATGATGAGCCCCAGAATACCCGCCACGAGCATCCCCCAGATACTGAGCTTGATCGTGGTGAAAAGACCCTTCAGCAGCACGTTCGGCAGCCAGCGGCCGCTCTGCTCATCGAAGCGAACCAAGTAGGTGGCGATAACCGACCAGTTCCAGTTGTAATTCAGCTCAAAGATCAGGCGGTAGGCAATAAAGCCGAAAAAGCCCAGCAAGCTGAAGAGCAGCAGCAGGTTGAGTCCGAACAGCCAGAATGAGGATCTGTCGATGTGCGTGCTTCTCAAGGCGCCGCCTCACGAGTGGGTGGTATGGCGGCGTCTTGAGTCATGGGAAGGCGGATTAGGCTTTTATTCGAGCTTATCGGCCCAGTCGCGGGTCTCGAACCAGTATTCATGCCGCTCCTGGAGCCAGCCTTCCTGATCGACGCCGGTGATCCAGGAATTGAAAAAGGCTAATGCATCCGGGTCGCCTTTGCGCAGCGCAAAGCCGATCGGCTCCTTGGTAAAGGTGCCCTTAATAGGCAGGAACAGGGAATCACTGTACTGCAGGGCCTCAAAAGCCGGGCGCGGCGCCGAGCCGACTACCGCATGTACGTTCCCATTTCTCAGTTCCTGGTAAGTCTGGGTCTCGTTTTCGAACATCCGCAGCGTCGCATTTGGCAAATGTTTTTTGGCGGCAATGACGGCCGAGGTGCCAAGCTTGACGGCGATTTGCACCTCTTTTTTGTTGAAGTCGTCCAGTGAAGAAAATCCCGCTGCCCGCTCTTTGTGGGCCACGATCGACATGCCCGAGTAGTCGTAAGGCCGGGTAAAGTTGACCTTCAGCGCCCGTTTCGGCAAGATGCCCATGCCGCCTATAATGACGTCGAATTTGCCGGTTAGAAGCGCCGGGATAATGCCTGACCAGGCGGTGGGTACAAACTCGATCTGGACCCCCATTTCCCCGGCCAGCCGCCTGGCCACATCGATCTCAAAGCCGATATAGGTGCCGTTTTTATCTTTCATCGCCCACGGCTGAAAGGTGTCCATGCCGACCCGCAGCACACCGCGTTTAACGATCTGTTCGATCACGCTTTCCTGGGCAAGCTGCTGTTGCAGAGTAGCAGCAAAGCCCGCGACCGACGAAAGCGTCAGGCCAACGATGATGATCAATGTCAGTAATTGTGCTCGGCGATTCATAAGCATATCCCCCTGATGTAGGTAAACTGGTAACAATCTCATCCTGGAAAAACGGCAGCGCTGCCTGTCAGGCGCGTCGGAACCTCTTCTCCAGAAATGCCACGAAAAAAGACAGCGTAACTGTAATCACCAGATACAAAATGGCAACGGTAAACCAGATCTCGAAGGTGAGAAAAGTCTCTGATATCAAGGCCTGGGCCTGCATGGTGAGGTCGTAGATGGCGATGGTCGAGACCAGTGCGGAGTCTTTGATCAGCGAAATGGCCTGAGAGGTCAGGGGAGGGAGTATGGTGCGGATCGCCTGGGGCAGGATAATAAGTCGGAAGATCTGGTATCTTCTCAAACCAAGGCTTGAAGCGGCCTCGATCTGGCCCAGGTCGACCGAGAGAATGCCGGATCTGAGGATCTCCGAAGCGTAGGCCCCTTCGAACAGACTCAGGGCCAGCACCGCTGCCGGAAAGCGATCCAGCCCGAGCACCGGGCCAAGGACGAAATAGATAAAAAAGATCTGGATAAGCAGCGGGGTGTTGCGGACCACTTCGAGATAGCAGCGGGCGATAAATCTGCCCATGGGCAGGCCCGACAGGCGTAGGAGCGCGGTCAGCAGACCGATGGCGAAGGCCAGCACCAGGCTGATCGCTGAAATTTTCAGGGTAATGCCAAGGCCATAGAGCAGGGGGCCCGGCGCCAGGCCCTGGTCGGTTGTCCGCAGAATGAACTGCGGTATCTGATACCATTGCCAGTTATAACCCAGATCAGCCAGACCCCGGGAGAACAGATAACCGAGCAATAGCAGCAGGCAGATGAATTGTACGAAATCGATCAGTGGAGAGCGCCACCATGGATTTTGGCCTGCTTTTTCGGGTTCTGCCATGACGCCTAGACAACTTTGTCAGCCGTTGCGTTCATCGGCATGCATCTGCCTGACCAGGTCGGTGATTTTGCGAAAATCGAGCTTACCGCTGCCCATTTTGGGAAGGTCTTCGATGACCAGAAACTGCTTGGGCAGTGCAATTTTGGGGAGTATTTCTGTCATCTGCTTCAATACCGGCTTCTTATCGACTTTAGCCGTGGTAACCGCTACGATCTTGGCGCCTTTGGTGGAATCGGGGATTTCCACGACACAGCAGTGCACATCTTCGGGAAGGATTTTTTCAAGTACCGATTCGATTTTGACCAGGGAGACCATCTCCCCGCCGATCTTCACGAAGCGCTTGATCCGCCCTACATGCCAGAGATAACCGTCTTCGTCGAGATTGCCCATATCTCCGGTGTCGTACCAGCCGTGGCGGATATGCAGGGAGGTCTGCTCGAAATCGTCGAAATAGCCCTTCATCACATTGTCGCCTTTAACCAGGATCCTGCCGTCTTCGCCGGGACCGCACTCCTCGCCGGTCTCATAATGTTCAATGCGCACCTCGACGCCGGGAATCGGCTTTCCGACACTGCCCGGACGATTCTGCCCGGGGATGTTGGACGATATGACCGGGGAACACTCGGTTGCACCGTATCCTTCATAGAGCGGCTGGCCATGCTTTTCCTGATAGGCGTCCCGCAGCGATCCCGGGCATTTGTCGGCGCCGACCAAAGCGATGCGCAGGGAGTCGAAGTCGCCTTTTTCCGATTTACGCAGATATCCCCAGAAAAAGGCCGGGGTGCCCACCAGCAGGGTAGCCTTGTGGTCCCTGACGATCTCGCAGATTTTCCGGTACTCGAGTGGGTTGGCATAGGTCAGGATGCAGGCCCCGTGATAGATCGGAATCCAGAAGTTTACCGTCAGACCGAATACGTGGAAATACGGCAGCGAGGACAAAAAAATGTCATCGGCGTTGAAGGCGAAGCACTCCGAGGCGGAGCGGACGTTGGCCATGATGTTTTTGTGGGAGAGCTGAACCGCCTTGGGATCCTTTTCACTGCCGCTGGTGAACAGGATGACGGCGACATCATCTTCCTTGCCGCGATGCACGACCGATTTGATCATCGCCGCCGGCAGTTTGGAGATCAAGGCGGCCCGGACTTTCTGCAGCGGGCCCAGAGACTCCATGATGTCTTCGATGTAGATCATCCCCTCCACATAGGGGCACTCAATTTTCTCGAGCAGGGCCCTGGAGGTGATGATGGTGCGGAAATCGCATTTTTGCTGGGCGTATCGGGCATTGAGATCTGCACCGGTGGAATAGTTGATCATCACCGGGATGCGGCCGCTCATCAGCACACCGATTTTTGCCAGGATGCAGCCGGCCGAGGTTGGCAGCATGATGCCGGTGAAGCCCCGGTCGTATTTTTTGAACACCGAGGCCAGCAGAAGCGAGGCGATCAGCGCCCGGCTATAGCTGATTTTTCTTTTGGTGGTGAAATCGTCTATGGCCAGCGTGTCGCCCGATCGTTTGGCGACCTCGATAAACTGGTGATGAAGCAGCACCGTTCTCCCTCCAGTTCATTATTTCTTTTTTTTGGATGACCCGCTTAAATGCGCCGGGCCCTCCGCTTCGGCCAGAATTTTATCTTCGAGCAATGTATATGAAACATAATATTTAAAGATATTACTAACGTATTGTACGGTCTCCCGGCCGATGCGCTTGGCGGCCACCACCTCGACATTTCTGAACCACCGGTTGGGATCGAGTCCCATCTGCTCGGCTTCCTTGCGCAGACTGGCGACCTTGGCCGGGCCCGCGTTATAGGAGGCAAAAGCAAACAGCGTCTTGTTCAGTTCGTCGATGTTGGGGTCTTTGCCGAAATAATTATCCACCATGAAGCGCAGATATTTGGTGCCTGCATGGACGTTTTTGTCCAGTTCGTGGATATCGGGGATGCCGACGTTTTTGTCCTTGGCTGTAGACGGCAGGATCTGCATCACGCCGATTGCACCGGCGGGGCTTTTCAGGTTCTGATCCAGCCGTGATTCCTGGTAGGCCAGCGCGGCCAGCATCAGATGGTCGAATTGATATTGCTGACCATATTTTTCAAAGAATTTGATGGTCAGTTTGAAACGTTGCAGATCGTCCTTGTATACGGAATTTGTGATATAGGAGGCATCTTTGAGATACTTGTTCAAGATGATATTGCCCAGCAGGGTTCCCTGCTTATGATCACGGATAAACTCGTTCACTACCTTAGCCAGCTGGGGGCTTTTTTTGCGCATTGCCCAGGCGATCTTTCCTTCGGTGCGCAGTTTGATATCCGGATGTAGTTTTATCTTATCGAAGACCTGGGCCCAGAGCGCCCCTTTATGACTGTCGATGACGATATAATCGATTATCCCGGCGTTGACCATTTCCAGCAGGTCTTCATCTTCCAGATTGTCATTGGCTTCGGCGATGATGACCGGCTTTTTTTTAAGCGAGGACAGGGTTTCGTTAAGCCGCAGCAGACTCTCGTAGTAACTGCTTGATTTTCTAACATGAACCTTTTTACCCGACAGGTCAAAGATCGAGTTGAGGGTCTTTTTATCGGTTCCCGAGACCAGGATCTCATCAATTCCCGCAGCGATCGGGTTCGAAAAGGCGACATCTTCCAGGCGTTTTTCGGTGATTGTCAGGTTGCCGACGGCTAAGTCGCCTTTTCCTTCGACCAGATCCGACAGCAATTGCTCGCGCTGGGTTGGTATTACCAGCGCGTGAACCTTGAGGTACCTGGTTTTCAGTTTTTCGTTAAGGTAGGCTTCGAACTGCTGGATCAATTCGTAGCTTGCTCCTTTGGGCTGGGCGCCGTCAAAGAAGAAAAAGGTTCTGGAATAGGGCATGAGCACCCGGATTATCCGGTTCTCGACCATCTGGTCGTAATCGCCGGTAAAGGGGGTGTTGATTATTTTAAGGTCCGTGGCTTCATCATCAGGCTCTGCTCCAGTCTCGGCAGCGCCGGAGACAAGGGCGGGGACCCAGAAGGCCAGCAGAGCGGCCAGGTACAAAATTGGTGTCAGCTTTCGCATATGATATCTGTCAGGTAAGATTTTAATTGGATCGTGTTCGAAGATCGTTACATCAAACCACGCGTTCGATTGAGCCGGCTGCCATTTCCTCTTTTACCCTAACACCCAGCTCCGGGAATTTACCGGCCTGGGAAAGCAGGTTTCCCCGCCCCCGGCTGAGTTTGTTAATCGCTTTATCGTAGGTGTCTGTGCAATGGTCGAGCTGCACACCGAGTTTTTCCATGTCGGTCATAAACCCTTTCAGCTTATCGTACAACGAACCGGCCCGTTCGGCAATCTCAACCGCATTGCGGCTCTGGCGCTCATGCTGCCAGAAATACTCGACCATGCGCAGGGTGGCCAGCAGCGTGGTCGGAGTCACGATAATCACTTTCTGCTGATACATCTCGGAAATCAGCCGTTCTTCCTGCTGCACCGCCGCAGCAAAGGCTCCTTCAATCGGGATAAACATCAAGACGAAATCCAGCGTGCGCAAACCCTTAAGTGAGCTGTAATCTTTTTTACTCAACGATTTCAAATGGCTGCGTATTGATTTCAAATGCTCGGCCAGGGCCTGGCTGCGCGCATCCTCAGAGTCCGCACCAACGTAGCGGGACCAGGCGGACAGGGATACCTTTGAATCGATGACGATATCCTTGTTGTCCGGCAGATGGATAATCACGTCGGGTTTGAACAGCCGATTATCATGGTCGCGCAGCCCGGCCTGGGTGTCGTATTCGCAGCCGCAGCGCAGGCCGGACTGCTCGAGGAGCCGCTCGAGCACGAGTTCGCCCCAGGTTCCCTGAAGTTTGTTGTCCCCTGAGATGGCCCGAGCCAGGTGGGCCGCCTCCGCGGTTATCTGGTTGTTCAGTTTTTTCAGGTGCAGCAGCTCCTGCTTCAGCGAAGAGTGGTCTCTGGTTTCCTCCAGAAAAATAGTCTCCAGCCGCTCTCGAAAGGAGTGGAGTTGCTGCTGGTAGGGTTTGAGCAGAAAATCGATCTTCTCGCTGTTCTGGCGGCTGAAAACTCTGGTCTTCTCCTCGAAAATCTCCTGGGCGAGGTTCTTGAACTCGTGCCGCATCCGGCCTTCTGCCTGCTCCAATAGAGAAATTTTCTCATCCTGATACTGCTGCTGCAGCGTGCTGCGCTCCTGAACAGCGGTGTGACGGATAACCAGTTCTGCATATTTTTTCTTCCATCTGGACAGAATCCAGGCCATGATCAAAAAACTGACCAAGGCCCCGATACCGGCCCAGAGCAGCGGCAGGAGCTGGCTGTATGGGAATGAGTCGAGATAAGGCAGTAGTTTTTCCGGCACGTTCATGCAGCTGAAGACAACGTCCTCGCGGTGGGGCCCGTTTGGGCTTATCGTCTTTACAATGCGTTGGACAACATCAACCCAGAGGGCCTCTCAACTGTCTGCCGCCAAGAATATGCATGTGAACATGTAAAACGATCTGGCAGCCGTCCGGTCCGTTGTTAAAAGTCGCCCGGTAGCCGCCGTCAAGGCCTTCTTGGGCTGCCAGTTCGGCCCCAATGCGGACTATTTTACCGATCAGTCTTTCGTGGTCTTCGCTTACCGCCGAAAGATCAGTCAGGTGTTTTTTGGGAATAACCAGAAAATGGGTCGGCGCCTGGGGTGATATATCCCGGAAGGCGACGACATCGTCATCCTCGTACATGAAGTCAGCGGGAATATCTCCGGCAACAATTTTGCAAAACAGACAATCGCTCATTGGCATCCTCCTTGGCTGATTTCGGGCCCTGCCGATATTCTTACAATACCCGGCAGCGCTTGCAAAGCCCTAAATAGGTTATGTCCTTGAATAACCGTCCGCTTGCTGGTAAGCTCCCCAGCCGTGCTCTGATCGACGGGGCAGTCTGCTCCCCAACCGGTATTGTGCTGAAAATTTCATAGCTGAAATCTATCCTTGGAAAAACATCGCCGACCTTCACTAGTGCTGATCCACCCTCCGGTCGCGAAAATCTGTGAACCTCCCGCTGGAATCGCCCGGCTGGCCGGCAGCCTGCGCAGTCACGGCCTCAGATGCCTGGCGGTGGATCTTAATCTTGAGGCCATGCTCGATCAACTCGAGTCCGGGCTCGCTGCCGATAATACCTGGACGAGCCGTGCGCTGAAACATCGCGCAACGCACCTTGCCCAGCTCCGCACACCCGCGCTGTACCGCTCTGCGGCCAGATATCAAAGAGCGGTCAGCGACCTCAGCCGCATCCTCGATGGTGCCGGGCACATCTCAGGCAGCGACCTCAGTTTCGCTGATTTCAATGACCCTCGCTTCTCTCCCCTGTCGAGCGCGGATCTGCTGGAGTGCAGCCGCGCTTTCCAGGACCATCACTTTTATCCGTTCTTTCGCTTTCGACTGGAGGCGCTGCTTGAGCAGGAGCAGCCTGATTATATAGGAATTTCTTTTTCCTATCTGAGTCAGGCCCTGGCCGGTTTCGCGATGCTTGGTTTTCTCAGGCAGCACTACCCAGAGGTGCGCACCATCGCCGGGGGCGGCTTGATTACCTCGTGGATGCAGGGTCCGTTCTGGAACGAGCCGTTTAGCGAACTGATCGATCATTGTATCGGCGGCGCCGGCGAGACCGAACTGCTCAGGGTGCTGGGCCATACGGCCCAGAGTCCGCTGGGCAGCTTCGACTATGACGATTTCCAGTGGGGGCGCTATCTGGCTCCGGGGAGGATTCTGCCCTATGCGGCAAGTAGTGGCTGCTATTGGAAAAAATGCCGGTTCTGCCCTGATTATGCCGAGGATCTGCCTTATCTGAAAAAGGTGGAGATCCAGGCGGTTGACGAGCTGCAAACCTTGACTGCCCGCTACGACGCGAAACTGGTCCATCTGCTGGACAATGCGGTCAGCCCGCTGCTGATGCGGGCTCTGATTGACAGGCCGTTGCCGACTGCATGGTATGGTTTTGCGCGCTTCGAGAGAGAGCTCGAAGATGCGGATTTCTGCCTGGCCCTGAAGCACTCCGGCTGCACGATGCTCAAACTTGGGTTGGAGTCAGGCTCACAACAGGTGCTTGACAGGTTGAACAAGGGGATCGAGCTGGGCCGGGTGGCCCGGATACTTGCCAATCTGCGGAGGGCATCGATTGCGACTTACGTCTATCTGCTCTTTGGCACGCCGGAAGAAAGCGAAACCGAGGCGCTGAAGACGCTTGATTTCGTGCAAAAGCATCACCATGAGATCAGTTTTTTCAACCTGGCCATTTTCAATATGCCGCTCTGCAGTGCTGACGCGGCTGAACAGAGGAAGCGATTCGACGGAGGTGATCTGTCGCTGTACTGCGATTTCAGCCACCCGCTGGGGTGGGGCCGCAAGGCAGTGCGCACCTTTTTGCAGAAGCACTTTAGAAAAGAATCGCTGATCAGGCCAATACAGAGAAAAAATCCGGGGGTGTTCGGTTCCAGTCACGCCCCGTTTTTTACCCCTGGTTTCAGCTTGATGCAAAATGATAAGCGGCCCTGAAGTAGTGATTTCGGGGCCGCTTATGCTGATTTTTTCCGATCAGGATGGATAACTGAAGGTGAGCTTGTCGTCGCGCAGGCCGATTTTGGCGACCCCGCCCCGCGCCAGGTGTCCGAACAGGATTTCTTCGGAGAGCACGTCGCCGATCTCTTTCATGATCAGTCGCCGCAGCGGGCGGGCGCCGAAATCGGGATCATAGCCTTCTTCGGCCAGCCAGATTCGGGCCGCCTCACTAAGTTCGATTTTTACTTTCTTCTCAGACAACTGCCCTTCGAGCTCGGTGATCAGTTTGTCGACCACCCGTTTCATCGAATCACTGTCAAGTGGATCGAAGGTGACAATGGAGTCGAGCCGGTTGCGAAACTCGGGGGAGAACAATTTTTCCACCGCCTTGTTGCTCTTGCCCTTTTTGTCGCCTACGAAGCCGATGGTGTTGGCGGCCAGTTCCCGGGCTCCGGCATTGGTGGTCATGATGATGATCACATTTCTGAAATCAGCCTTTCTGCCGCTGTTGTCGGTCAGGGTCGAGTGATCCATGACCTGCAGCAGAATCGAGTAGATGTCCATATGGGCCTTTTCGATCTCGTCCAGCAGCAGAACACTGTAAGGGTGTTTGCGTATCGCCTCGGTCAGCAGGCCGCCCTGATCGAAACCGACATAGCCCGGAGGCGCACCGATCAGCCGGGCAACCGCATGTTTCTCCATGTATTCGCTCATGTCGAAGCGCTCAAAGTGCACCCCCAGCGCGGCGGAGAGTTGCCTGGCCACCTCGGTTTTGCCCACCCCGGTGGGGCCGGCAAACAGAAAACTGCCCGTCGGGGAATCGGGATTGCCCAGACCAGCCCGCGACCGTTTTACCGCCTGGACAATGGTTCTGAGCGCCTCATCCTGGCCGAAGATCACTGATTTCATCGCGATTTCCAGCCCCTTAAGCGAATCGATATCGGAACCTTTTCTGGTACGGGCCGGTATCCTGGCAATGGCTGAAACGACCCTCTCGACGTCATTGATTTTGACCACCGTGTGGTGCCGCCCTTCAAGCCTGAACAGTGAGCCCACTTCATCCATCACATCGATGGCCTTGTCCGGCAGGAAACGTTCGTTGATGTAACGGTCGGACAACTCTGCCATGGCTCGAATCGCCGCCTTGGAATAGCGGATCTGGTGATGCTCTTCGTAGCGGGGCTGCAGCCCTCTGAGGATGCGGCAGGTATCGGCGCACGGACGGTTCTTCGATATCGATTTTCTGGAATCGCCTGGACAGGGCCCGATCTTTCTCGATCTGATTTTTGTATTCCTCGTAAGTGGTGGAGCCGATACAGCGTAAAATACCTGACTGCAGAGCCGGCTTGAGCAGGTTGGAGGCGTCCATCGAGCCGCCGCTGGTGGCTCCGGCACCGACGATGGTGTGCATTTCGTCGATGAACAGGATCGCATTGTCCTTCTTCTCGATTGCCGATACCACGCTTTTGATCCTTTTCTCGAAGTCGCCGCGATACTTAGTGCCGGCAACCAGGGTGCCCATGTCGAGCTGGTAGATCTCCACATCCTGCAGCAGCTCAGGGACCACGCGCTTTTCCCCTGCTTCCCGGGCCAGTTTGTCCTCGTGAATGCGCAGGGCCAGTCCTTCGGCCATTGCGGTTTTGCCGACCCCGGGTTCACCGACCAGCAGCGGGTTGTTCTTTTTACGGCGGCAGAGCACCTGCATCATCCGGTTGATTTCCTCATTGCGGCCGATGAGCGGGTCGATCTTGCCCTCTTCGGCGAGCCGGGCGTAATTGACCGTGTATTCGCTCAGCGCCTTGTCTTCCTTGTCCTCTTTTGTTTCTCGGACGCTGCCCGCATCAGACGGCGGATGCGGCAGCGGCTCCTGCTGCAGTCCTTCGGGCAGCTCATGGGAGACCAGGTCGACGACCGCCATACGGCCGACACCAATGGAGCTGAGGAAATAGACCGCATGAGATTCGGTCTCGGAGAAGATGGCCACCAGTACATCACCCGAGTCGACCTCTTTCTTGCCGCAGCTCTGCACATGGGCAACAGCCCGCTGCAGCACCCGGTTGAAGGCGATGGTCTGGGTCGGGTCGGTTCCGCCGGCAACGGAGATGGTCGGGATCTCGCGGGACAGGAACGACTCGAGCCGGTCCTTCAGGGACTCTACCGAGCCCCCGCACTCACCGAATGATATAGGTGGTCAAGTTCATCATGAAGAAGGCCGTAAAGCATATGTTCAACCGTGACAAATTCATGGTTGTGGCTTTTGGCTTCCTTGATTGCCTTGATCAGCGATGCTTCCAGTGTTTTACTCAACATAATGCTCACGTGGTGTTGGTACTATTCTTTTTCCATACTGCAGCGCAACGGATATTGATTCTTTTTGGCGAGCTCGTGGACGATTGCAATTTTCGTTTCACAGATCTCCCGGGTGTATACGCCAGCGATACCGACGCCGTCGTTATGGACGTTCAGCATGATCTTGGTTGCGTCCTGCCTGGTTTTCTGAAAGATATTTTCCAGAATCGAGACAACGAACTCCATCGTGGTGTAGTCGTCGTTGTGAAGCAGGACCTTGTATCGCGGCGGTTCTTTAGTCTCGACGATATCTTCGGTTAAAACCGAACCTTGCAGATCTACCTTTTTGTCTCCCATCTCAGTAATTCGTCTGAAATTAAATCAAATAATGGTCAGCTGCTGCTTTGCTCTCGGGTAATAATAATCCCTATTGTGTGGTTTTCAATTGCTCACCTCAAGGTTTCGCCCCGAGCCCGTCGGCGCCTGCTTCAGAGCCGTCAGCGAGACCAGCAGCTCTTCGAGCACGAGGCGGGCTGGAACCACCCCGCCCTTGAGCTTGAATTCCGCCTCCAGCAGCAGGTCCAGCGCTTTTTTCAGGGCGGAGATCGGGTGTTGCGCAGCCTTGCTGAAGCCCATGTATAATGCATAGGGATGGGCTTTGAGCAGGTCCGGCCAGACGTCGGCCTCTTTCAGCGCGGGCAGATAGACATTCTGGAATTCATTACTGGACATGCGCTGCCGCCAGGGCGGAGTTTCGAGGTCCTGGATGGCCCTTATAATCAGCAGACGGCGCTGGTGATTTCTCAGAGAGGCAATAACCGCAAGACTATGCACTCCGTCGCTGAACAGGTGATCGAGCACGATCATCGCCTGAGCGAGATTGCCATTATCCAGTGCCTCGGTCAGCTCGAAAATAGCATCTTCCCTGGTTCGACCGACCATTGCAGCTACATCTTCTTTGGTGATCCGCGGCCTCCCGTCAACATAGAGCGCCAGTTTTTCAGCTTCCATGACCGCGCCGACCGGATGAAAACCGACCCGCTCAAAGAGCAACTCGAGAGCGTTGGGTTCGATGGCTTTGTCCAGCGCTCTGAGCGTTTTACGAACCATCTCGCCGAGCACTTCTTTCTGCTGACCGAGTGCTGCGCGGGAAGCCCCTTCAGCAACGGAGCAGTCAACGATCTCGCCGTGTTTCTTCAGGGTCTGGAAGATCTTTTTTCTCTTGTCGGCATGCTCAGCCGAAAGCAGCAGAATATTGGTTTTGACAAAGCCGCGCTCAAACGCCGCCACCAGCTTGTCGAGGGGATCATCGGAGGATGCTGCAAGCCCTGCGGCACCATTTACCAGGTTGTCGGCCCAGCCCAGGTCGAGACCGGGGTGGGCAAAACCGAAGCGGCTGCGCCACTGGTCCGCTGAGATATCTGAGAACGCTCGCTCAGCGATGGGCTCAACAGAGCCGAGCTGGAGCAGGTTCAGCAGGTGCCGGCGGGCCGCCTGGGCGTTGCCGTCCTGGTGCGCTAGCAGAGCCTTGTCCCAGATCTGAGCGCCATTTTTTTTAGATTGAAAGAGCGGGGTATCGACCACGCGAAAGAGCTGGAATCCCGGCAGCAGGCTGAAACTGAGCAGCCGGGAGTGGAGCCTGGCCCCGTCTTCGGCAGCGCCGTCGAGAATATGCACGGAGCCGGTTCCCGTTTCCAGAAAGGCCTGTTCGATCTGCTGCAGGGCCTGTCTGCAGAGGAAGCGTTCACCGTAACAGAGGTAGATCTGTTTGTGCGCGCCCCTGGTGATCGCCGCCAGCAGCCCCTCGAGCTCAGTGCGTTTGTGCATACCCATCAGTTCAGGCTCCTGAGATCCATCATTTTATGCAGGATTGCCGGCAGTGAGCCCGGCTGCAGATAGTCGCTGCCCCGTCCGTCGGACAGAATCGGGGTGAGGCGCCGGACCACATCTTCCCAGCTCAACTCGTCGCCTGAGGTGGCAATGATTTCAAATAAGCGCTGATTGTAAGGATCGTTTACCATGGCTTTGCCGGTACCGACGGTGGCGAAGATATCGACGGAGTTGTTGAACAGCCGGTTTAATTCGGAGTAGATCCTGATGCCTCCGCAGGAGCCGATCGACATGAAGCGGTTGAGAGCGGGGATGGTTGCATGGCTGATCTCCCCCGACTCGAGCAGTTGCCGCATCGGTTTGAGAAGCTGCTCTTCACGCCAGTAGCTGTGGCCGCGCTGGGCGAACATCTCCATGCCGCTTTCAAGATATTGTTTCAGCAGCCGTTGCTGGGCCGCCTCGTTCTGATAGACGGCTACACTGTGGCTGAGTTCAATGTTGTTGATCATTTTATGATACTCGACGATCAGCGGGGCGGTAACGGAGAGCCTGTAGAGTGCGGCGACATCGCGCTGGGCCATAAGGCGTTTGGCCTGGTCGGCGACCGGGCTGGGCGTGGGCAGCAGGTTCAGGCTGCTAGAGAGCCGCGGCTTATAGCCGTTTTCAAGCAGGTTTCGACTGTTGGACAGATACGATATCTTGCCGTCATCGTCGTGCTGGAAGATGGACAGGCTGCGCAGGCTCCGGTCCTCTTTCCAGCGCTTGAAATCGTTGGCGGTATATTGGCCTAGGTCCACCGCACCATAGCGCCCTATCAGCTCCTGTATGAGACGGCGGTCGTCGGCCGCAAGAAGCGCTGGGTGCTGGTCCAGATAATACTGCAGAATCACGCGGAGCTGCAGCGCGAAGGTCGATGCTGAGCCGTCGATGGTGTTGATCATCTTGTCGATCAGATAACTCCTGGCTGGAGGTTCGAGTTTTTCCAGCAGGGTGGCAAAGGTCGCCGAAAACAGGATCAGGCTCTGCTCGTTCCGGAAGGCCGACTGGGCCATCAGATCGAGAATGATGCGCTGTTCGGCCGAATCTTTCGGGAAAAAGGCGGTCAGTTTGCCTTTCTGAGCGCAACTGATAATGAAATCCGAGACAGAGCGGTTGCCGGGATCGGTCCGGGTCATGAAATTGAGCAGGTTGCCGTCAAACGATGTCCTGATCCTCGAGAGCAGGACGGGAACCAGGATGTCACGGAAGGATGAATCGTAGAGTTCGCTGCCGCGGGACAGTACGATATAGATATTGGCCGAACTCAGGTCGCGGGCGGTCTGTTTGCGGGCCAGTGCGGTGGCCTGTTTCAACACCTCGATCGCCGGGTAGATTTTTCCTTCTGCAAGAGCCTGTTCAAGCGCGCCAGCATAGCGCTGCCTGGCTTTTTCGTGCAGTTTGGCAAACAGCCTGCGGATGGTTTCGGCGCCGCCGGCGGCCAGTGCACCGGTGCTGATTTCGCCACCGTAGCGGTTGGTGACCGCATGCAGATCGTTGATCTTGCGAATGTGGTACTCGGAGGCTTCAGCGAACCCATCGAGCAGGGTTGCCTGCTGTTCTGCAGAAAGTGAATAGTAGTGCTGTTCGGCACCGGTTTCCGGGAGGCTGAAATAGGAGGACAGCCAGTACAGGGCCTGCGAGGGCGTCATCGTCTTGAGGCTGTAAAGGCCGACGCTGTTCAGGGCGTCCTGCGATTTCAGAGAGGCAATGCGCGGCAGCATCTGCATGATCGTGTTGGTGTCCATCGCCTCGATCAGGCAGCTCTGCTCCACGCTCAAGTGCTGGGCGGTATTCATCTTTTCAAGCAGCGCAACAGCTTTAAGCGCCGCGCCGCGATCAATGCCCGCAACAGCAAACAGGGCCTTGGCCGCCCAACGGCCATAGTCGTCAAGCGCGTTGATTTTGCTGACGAGCTCGAGCACTGTTGCGGTGTCGAGTCCGTCAATAGCCGGGATCTGCAGGACCGCCTGCATCGCAGTGAACTCCAGGCTGGAGCTCAGCTCCAGAAGCTGCCAGGCCCGAGCGTATGAGATGTCCTCGAGATCGGTGACGGCCTCGAAGAAACGCACTTGATCAAAGTTGAGGGGGTAGAAGACCAGCTTTTCGAGCGCGGCCACCGCTTCGTCGTCATCAATATCTGGTATCGCACAGAAGGCCCGCAGTGCCCGCATTTTGGTATAGGACAGCGCCCGAATGGTATCCTTGTGATAGTTGTAGCGCTTCTCGGGCATGCAGCCGGCCTGGCGGAAGGCTGCCTGGGTGATGTCAAGCGGGCTGTCCACAGCACTCGAGCCGGCCGCGGAGAGGGGCGATTTCAGGACCAGCAGGAGCAGCACCAAGCTGAGGGGATATCGTCCGCTGTTGCAGCAAGCGATTAGGGCGTGCAGAATTCTGGGATTTACCACGGAAAAGCCAGCATAGTTGGGGTCAATCAGCAGATCACGGTTCGTAATATCATAGTAACTGGGCTACTCGCCTTGCAGTGGGGCTGCCTGGTATGTATGCTGCTATCGTAGTAAGCATTTATAGAGAATTCAACCGCGAAGAACAAGATGAGAAGTAAACGGAGCTTGTGCAGGCTGAGCGGTTCCGGCGGCGCGCACTGTGGCCCGGTAAAGGTTAATACGCGTAAGGGGTCTGAAAAAAGCGGCGCCTGCTGGACAGCGGATGCCAGCCGGCGGCACTATCCCGGGAGTTCACTGCACCAATGCAGAAGCGGAAATAAGCTTGTCCACTTTTTCAGCGTAAACTCTCATTCAGGGCCTGCAGCATTTCATTGCCGGGGCAGAGTTCTCTCTCGCCCATCAGGTTGAGGGGCTGCTCAGCCGTCTGGTTGATGTCGTGAAAGTCTTCGCTTTGCGGGTTCAGATAGAGCACGCCGGTGAGAATCTGCTCCTTGACTTTGGCTTCTTCCAGGGCAGCGATCGCCTCTCTCTTGCTGGTGATCACCTCCTTGTCCTCCCGCTTGTAGAGATTGATGATCGATCCATCGTGCAGTTCAACAGGTATGGCGGTGCCGTGATCGTACTCGGTGGTGATCTCCGGCTGCAGCGGAATAAAGTCAAGAGCTGCGGTGGCCTCTATATGGTCCCGAACCCAGGAGTAGCTCTTGGTCGAAGTCGGGGCGTTGTTGAAAGTCACACAGGGGGAAATCACATCGACGAAGGCCATTCCTTTGTGGGCGATCGCCGCTTTGAGCATCGGCACGAGCTGTTTTTTGTCGCCTGAAAAGCCGCGGGCAACGAAGTCGGCGCCAAGCTGGATGGCCAGTTCGCACAGGTCGATGGATTCGAACGAGACCGGCGCTCCCTTTCTGCTTCTCGAACCCTTGTCGGCGGTGGCTGAATCCTGGCCCTTGGTAAGGCCGTAGCAGCCGTTGTTCATCACGATATAGATCATGTTGAGGTTGCGCCTGACCACATGGGCAAACTGCCCCAGCCCGATCGAGGCGGTGTCGCCGTCGCCGGAGACGCCCAGGTAGACCAGCTCTCGATTGGCCATGTTGGCGCCGGTGGCCACCGAAGGCATGCGGCCGTGTACCGAATTGAAGCCGTGCGAAAGACCCAGAAAGTAGGCCGGCGTCTTCGAGGAACAGCCGATGCCCGAGAGTTTGACCACCCGGTGCGGTTCGATGGACATCTCGAAGAAGGCGGTGACGATGGCGCTGACAATGGAGTCATGCCCGCAGCCGGCGCAGAGGGTGGAAATCGCCCCTTCGTAAGCCTTGCGGGAAAAGCCGAGCTTGTTCTTCCGGGCCTCGGGGTGGCGGAATGTCGGTCTGGTGTAACTCATGGGGTACTCTCCTGCACGGCCGTTGCCGTGCCGATAAAGGCCTTGCCTCGGGCAAGCAGCGCGGTGTGCACCTGATTGGTGATCATCCGGGCGGTGATCGGCAGTCCGTTGAAGTTGGTGACCGGCGCCATCTTGCCGGGAGCGATCAGACATTCGCCGGCCAGCAGGATCTGCATCTGCGAGTCGCGGTTCTGTTCGATCGCAAAAACCAGGTCGTGCTCAGAGATAAATTCGAATACCTCCCGCTGAAACGGAAAGGCTTTGATCCGCATGGAATTGATAGCAATATTATTTTCTTCGAGTCTGTCCAGGGCTTCGATCGCCGCTGCAGCCGTCGATCCGAAATAGAGGGCACCGATTTTTCTGCTCTCGTCGCGTATCCTGATTTCAGGCATCGGTACCAGGTTGCGGGCCGTTTCCCACTTGATCAGCAGGCGTTTCATGCCGCGTTCATAGGCGGCGCTGCCCTCTGTGTAGGCGGCATATTCGGTGTGGGAGGTGCCGCGGGTCGTGTAAGCCCCTTTTTCGGGGTGGGTGCCGGGCAGGGTTCGATAGCAGATGCCGTCCTTGTCGATATCGAGGTAACGTCCCCATTTATGCTCGATCTTGTCGAGATCCTCGGCGCTGAGTACCTTGCCCCGGTCGTAGCGTCGGTCGTCGTCCCAGGAGAAGGGTTCACAGAGGTGGTCGTTCATGCCCAGGTCGAGGTCGCTCATGACGATGATCGGGGTCTGCAGACGATCCGCCAGATCGAAGGCGTCGGCGGTCATCTCGAAGCACTCGTGCGGATCGCTGGGAAAGAGCAGCACATTGCGGGTGTCGCCGTGTGAGGCGTAGGCACAGGACAGCAGGTCTGACTGCTGGGTGCGGGTGGGCATCCCGGTGCTCGGCCCGCTGCGCTGGACATCGATCAGCACCAGTGGTATTTCGGTAAAATAGGCCAGGCCCAAGAACTCGCTCATCAGCGAGATGCCCGGGCCCGAGGTGGCGGTAAAAGCGCGGGCGCCGTTCCAGCCGGCCCCGATGGCGATGCCGATCGCGGCCAGCTCGTCTTCGGCCTGAACGATGGCAAATTTCTTTTTGCCCGTTTCCGGATCGACCCGGTAGCGGTTGGCATAACGCTCGAAGGCTTCGACCACCGAGGTTGACGGGGTGATCGGATACCAGCCGGCCACGGTTGCCCCGCCGAACAGGGCGCCCAGGGCCGTCCCGCTGTTGCCGTCGATCAGGATGCGCGTGCCTACAGCTTGGGAGGGCTTGATCCGCAGGCCGCAGCTGTCCGGATGATGCTCCCGGGCATAATCGAAGCCCAGTTCCAGCGCCTTGATATTGGGTTCGGCAAGTTTTGGTTTTTTGGCAAACTGCTTTCTTATCGAAGCGCTGATCGGCTCCATGCCGATGTCCAGGAGATAGGCCAGAGAACCGATATAGATGATGTTTTTCATCAGTTGGCGCATCCGGTTGTCCTGGAACTCGTCGTTGCACAATTGGGTCAACGGGATACCTATCAGGGTCACATCATCACGGTTGAACCCTTCCGGCAATTCCCTGGTCGAATCGTACAGAAAATAGCCGCCCGGCTGCACCATGTCATAGTCGTCGCGCAGGGTCTGGCCGTTGACTGCAATGATGAAATCGGCCCCGCCCCGCCTGCCGAGATAGCCCTGTTCGCTGATCCGCACCTCATACCAGGTCGGCAGCCCCTGGATGTTGGATGGGAAGACGTTCTTCGGGCTGACCGGAACGCCTAAGCGATATACGACTTTGGCAAAAAGGTTATTGGCACTGGCCGATCCGGAACCGTTTACGTTGGCAAAGCGGATAACGAAGTCGTTTACTCTCTCAAGTCGTTTCATCTGTCCCCGGCTTTTGCAGATTTATAGACATATTTGATCATCTCCCAGGCGGCGGTGGGGCAGCGTTCGGCACAGATGCCGCAGTGCAGGCAGACATTCTCATCCTTGACCATGACCCGCCCGGTGGGCAGTGTATCCGAGACATAGAGATCCTGCCCGCGGTTGTGGGCGGGCACCAGCAGATTCTCCCGTAACTCGTCCTCTTCTGCGTTTTCGATAAAATTGATGCACGAAGTCGGGCAGGCGTCTACACAGGCATCGCATTCGATGCACAACTCGTGATCAAAAACCGTCTGCACATCGCAGTTCAGACAGCGCTTGGCCTCGACCTTGCCAGCTTTTTCCTCGAAGCCGAGTTCCACTTCGATGAGCCGGTCGCGCAGCGACTTGGCCTTGTCTACCATAATCACGTTCTGGCGCTCGTCGTCGATTACATGGCTGTCGTAGAGCCAGTCGTGGAAGCCGAGTTTCTGGCCGGCCAGGGTAACTTCCGGAGCCGGGCGGTTGCGCAGGTCTTCACCTCGGCAGAATAGATCGATCGAGATGGCGGCCTCGTGCCCGTGGGCCACCGCGGTAATGATGTTGCCCGGACCAAAGGCCGCATCGCCGCCAAAAAAGATGGACGGCACCGACGACTGCAGGGTAACCGGATCAAGCTCGGGAAGCCCTCTGTCATCACATTTTACGCCACTGGCGGCCGTAATAAACGGAAGGGCATTCTGCTGGCCGATGGCAAGCAGAACTTCATCACAAGCAAAGGTAATCGGATCTTCACCGGTGGGCACCAGTCGACGTCTGCCATCGTCATCATAGCGGGCTTCGACTTTTTCAAAGCGCATGCCGGTGAGTTTGCCGTTTTCGATGATGAATTCGAGCGGGGTCAAGTTGTCGAGGATCGGGATATCTTCCCGCAGCGCATCCTCGATCTCCCATTCGGAGGCTTTCATATCGGCCTGGGGGCTGCGCACGATTACCTTGACGTCTTCACCGCCGAGTCGCCGGGCGGTCCGGCAGCAGTCCATTGCGGTGTTGCCGCCGCCAAGGACCAGCACCCGTTTGCCTGTTTTTTTCACATGGGCGAAGACCACGCCGGCCAGCCAGTCGATGCCTACATGGATCGCCGCATCACCTTCCTGCCTGCCCGGAAGGTCGGGGAGATCCCGGCCCCGGGGGGCGCCGGAGCCCACGAAGATCGCGTCGTAGTCCTTGTCTATGACCTCCTTAAGGTCGGAGACGTAGGTGTTGAAATGGGTGGTGATGCCCCCGATGTCCAGGATGTAATCGATTTCGGTATTGAGCACCTGTTCAGGCAGTCGGAAGGCGGGAACCTGGCTGCGCATGAAGCCGCCGGCCTGATTACACTCATCGTAGAGATCGAGTTCGTAGCCGAGCAGGGCCAGATCTCGGGCAACGGTCAGGGAGGCAGGCCCGCCGCCGATCAGGGCGACCCGTTTACCATTTTTCTTTTCCGGGGCTTTGGGCAGCAATGGTAGGACATCATTGCGGTTATCGGCTGCAACGCGCTTGAGCCGGCAGATTGCCACCGGTTCGTCTTCGACCCGGCCGCGGCGGCAGGCCGGTTCACAGGGCCGGTCGCAGACCCGTCCCAGAATCCCGGGGAAGACATTGGAGACCCAGTTTATCATGTAGGCCTCGGTGTGATCTTTGTGCAGAATCAACCTGATATATTCCGGCACCGGGGTGTGGGCAGGACAGGCGTACTGGCAGTCCACCACCTTATGAAAATACTCGGGATTTTTGATATTGGTCGGTTTCACGTCGAATGCTCTCTGGCAGAAGAAAACGGGTTAACGAGCCGTTGGGAACGGTTTATGGAAAATAATAGCAGGTACATCTCCCGTTGCCAAGTTTAATAGCGGAATCAGCTGGTTAGTCTTTGACGTCAATGATAGTGATTCCCATTATCAACAGGTACATGGTAATCCCTGACCGGGGAAATGCAAGCCTTTTTCACATAAGTGTAAAAAATCAAAAAACTAACGATTTCAAGTTCTTATTTTGTTACGGCGGGGGGGTAGGAGGGGACGGCCGGACCTGCGCCCGTCGAGGTCTGGCCGCCTTCAGATTGCGTGGCCGCTATTCAGCCTGCGACCCTCTATTCGGGCAGCACCCTGACTGCACCCCGGTCGGCGGAGGTGGCGAGCAGGGCATAGGCCTGCAGTGCGGTGGAGATTTTCCGGGGCCTTGCCGGCGGGGTAAAGGCCGCCGCCCCGCGGCGCTCTTCTCGCTGGCGGCGCTGCAGCAGCGTTGCGGGGGCAAGGTCAACGTTGATGGATCGGTTGGGAATATCGATGGCGATGCGGTCGCCGTCCTCGATCAGCGCGATCGCCCCGCCGGCCGCCGCTTCAGGGGAAACGTGGCCGATGGAGAGCCCGGAGGTGCCCCCCGAGAACCTGCCGTCGGTAATCAGCGCACAGGCCTTGCCGAGGTGTTTCGATTTGAGATAGGAGGTCGGGTAAAGCATCTCCTGCATACCGGGCCCGCCGCGCGGCCCCTCGTAGCGTATCACGACCACCTCGCCGGCGCTGATTTTATCAGCTAAGATCGCCTCGCAGGCTTCATCCTGAGAGCTGAACACCCGGGCGGTTCCGGAGAATACCAGAATCGACTCATCGACACCGGCGGTTTTGACGATGCAGCCGTTTTCGGCAATATTGCCAAACAGCACCGCCAGGCCGCCGTCTTTGCTGTAAGCATGCTCGGCAGCGCGGATGCAGCCGGCCCTGCGGTCCAGGTCGGCTGCCTCGTAATACTTGTCCTGCGAGCCCATCACCAGGTTGCGGCCCATGGCTCCAGGGGCGCTGAGGAAGAGCTGACGGGCATGGTCTGTTGCGGTGTCGCTGGCGATGTCATGCGACTTGAGCACTGCGGCAAGGTTTGGGCTGTCCACCCGGCTGACCGTGGTGTCGATTAACCCGGCCCGCTCGAGCTCGGCCATGATGCCCATGATACCGCCAGCCCGGTTGACGTCCTCCACATGATACGAAGATGAGGGGGACACCTTGCAGAGGTTCGGAATTTTGCGGGACAAATGGTCGATGTCTTGCATGGTGAAGTCCACTCCGGCCTCGAAGGCGATGGCCAGCAAATGCAGCACGGTATTGGTGGATCCGCCCATCGCAATATCGAGTGCCATGGCATTCATGAAGGCGGCCTTGGAACCGATCGAGCGGGGCAGCACCGTACCATCTTCGTGCTCGTACCAGGCCCGAGTCATCGCCACGATCCGCTCGGCGGCCTGTTCGAAGAGTTTGATCCGGTTGGCGTGGGTGGCTACCACCGTGCCGTTGCCCGGCAGGGCCAGGCCGAGGGCTTCGTTGAGGCAGTTCATCGAGTTGGCGGTGAACATCCCGGAGCAGGACCCGCAGGTGGGGCAGGCGCAGCGCTCGATCTCTTCGATCGCCGAATCTGAGATCTCCTGGTCGGCGGCCATAATCATCGCATCGATCAGATCGTATTTTCTCTTGCCATCGCTGCCGGCCTCCATCGGCCCGCCGGAGACGAAAATCGCCGGAATGTTGAGGCGCATCGCGGCCATCAGCATGCCGGGGGTGATCTTGTCGCAGTTGGAGATGCAGATCATCGCATCGACCGTATGGGCATTGCACATGTACTCGACGCTGTCGGCAATGAGGTCACGCGAAGGCAGGGAATAGAGCATGCCGTCATGGCCCATCGCAATGCCGTCATCGATCGCAATGGTGTTGAATTCGGCCGCAAAACAGCCGTGCTCGGCGATGACCGATTTTATCTGCTGGCCGATTTCGTGCAGGTGCACATGGCCGGGAACGAACTGGGTAAACGAGTTGACGATGGCGATGACCGGTTTGCCGATCTGTTCCTCGGTCATGCCGTTTGCCCGCCAGAGGCTGCGGGCTCCGGCCATGCGTCTTCCCTGGATGGTGGTGGCGCTGCGTAGCTGAATTGCCATGATGTTTACCTCTTGCAATGAAAAACCGCCCGGCACCGACCTCGGTATGAGCGGAAAATGATAGAAAAAACTGTACTTTTTAAAAATTCTATTACAGTATACAATGAAACCGGAGCGTCTTGCACAATTTTTCAGGAGGAGACCATGAAAAAGACGGAGATTGATTATTGGATCGCCGCAATGCTGGAATCCCATCCCAATGTTTCCGATTTAAATATCACCGTCGGCAAAACCCTGCAGGTTGAATCGGCCGGGGTCCTGAAACCGGTGGCGGTAGAGCCGCCAGTCAGGGAACTCACCCCGTTCCAGTCGGAAACCTTCGCCTTGAACTTGATCCGCAACAACAAGAGGCTGCTCACCGACCTGGTGGTCAACGGCTCATGTGACCTATCTTACGCCTTCAGCGATGAGGCCCGCTTCAGGGTCAATATATTCACTCAGAAAGGCCAGATCACTACGGTGATGCGAAAGCTTGAAACGAAGGTGCCTTCGATTGAAGGCATGAATTTCCCCCACGCTTTCGAGAAGATGGCCCGGGAACTCAACGGCATTGTCATTTTCACCGGTGCCACCGGTACCGGTAAGACCACCTCGCTGGCGGCGCTGCTCAACAGGATCAACGAAGAGCGGGCGGTGCATGTGGTCACCCTGGAAGACCCGATCGAATACATGCATGAGCACAATATGGCCACCTTCAATCAGCGTGAGCTCGGCCATGACTTTTCCACCTATGCGATGGGTATGCGGGCGGCGCTCAGGCAAGCGCCCAAGGTCATTCTGGTGGGCGAGATGCGGGACCGGGAGACCATGGAAATCGGCTTGACCGCGGCGGAAACCGGCCATCTGGTATTGTCCACCCTGCATACCATCGATGCCGGCCAGGCGATCAACCGCTGCCTAGGCATGTTTGATCGGGATGAGCAGCCGCAGATCCGGCACCGGCTGGCGGATACCGTCCGCTGGGTGGTCAGCCAGCGGCTGCTGCCCCGCGTTGGCGGCGGGCGGATCGCGGCAATGGAAATCCTCTGCACCAGCCTGCGCGTCAGAGACCTGATCTTGAACGGTGAATCGGAAGAGAAGACCTTTTACAAAGTTATCAAAGCAGGATCCGCGCTGGAAATGCGGACCTTTGACCAGCACATCCTGGAACTCTTCAGTCACGGCCTGATCACCGAGCAGACGGCCATCACCTATTGTTCGTATCGGAATGAGATCTTCCGCGGTATCGACCAGATCAAGGCGGCACGGGGGGAGGCTACCTCGTCGCTCAAGGATCTGAAAATGGAGGAAGAGGACGAGCAGTTCGGCTACTAGCCGAGCCCCTATACTGGCTCCAGGCCACCTGGAAACGGATCATCAACAAACGAAACATCTCAGAACAAGAGAGACGGTCATGAAGATCACATGTAGCGCTTGCGGTAAATCCCATCAGTCAAACGCCAAACTGGAAGCGAGCCTGGAAAAACTTCAGCCGGGTCAGAAACTGCGTCTTAAATGCAGTCAATGCGGAGAGTCGATTTCGCTGGGCAGGGAGAGCCTGAGCAAAGCAGCTGCCGGCACGAGCCAGGTAAAACCGCCTCCACCTCCTGATACATCGTGGCTGCAGGATGGTACCTTCGAAGATGAGGAGGTGGTCTCTGATATTCCCCAGGCCATTGTCCTGATGAGGTCGGGAGAGGGCTGCGACAATGTCGGCTCGGCCTTGTCCGGTCTCGGCTACCGGGCTGAAGTGACAGATGACCCGGACCAGGTGCTCGAGCGGATGCAGTTCATCAACTACACCTGCCTGGTGATGCATACCGACGCCCGCCCCGAAGAACTCGACCGGATTGCACTGCACCGCTATGTCTGCTCGCTGGAAATGTCGCGCAGACGCAATATTTTCTACGTGCTCATCGGCAGTCATTTTAAAACCTTCTACGATATCCAGGCCCTGGCCTGTTCAGCCAACCTGGTGGTCAATGAAAAAGACGCGCCTTATTTCGGGGTCATTCTGCGCAAGGCCATCCCCGAATATGAGGAGCTTTTCGGCCCCTATATGGATGAGTTGAAAATCCAGGGCAAATAGCAGTTCCCCTGACTATACCTGTTTTTCCGGCAGTTGCCCTGTCGTTTCAGGACAATTGTTGGTGTCTTCTTGCCTCCCCTCCGCAATACTCCAAACTTGCTTTCAGTGTCCTGTCGAGGATTTCGTTGTGGTTTTCTTTCTCCACAGTGCTTATTTATGCTCATCAGTCGTGCGATAAGCTGAGCAATCAAACCAGGTGAACAGGTGGTTACGCTTTTTCAGATATTTTCTCAACCCGGGCAGAAATGTCCTGGTCTGCTGTGCCTTATTACACTGGCGCTGCTGCTGGTATCCCCGGGCTGCAGCGAGGGGGAATCCAGCGCTGGTCTTCAGGGCGAGGAGGGGCAGAGCGCCCACCCTGTTTTCAGAACCATATCTCCCGCAGAGGCCGCCGCAATGATTGAGGCACGTGATGACTTGCTGGTTATCGATGTCAGGACTGAACCCGAGCGCCAGCAAGTAAGAATTGCCGAAACCGATTTCGTGCCGGTTGGCGATGTAATCCGGGGCGTATTCAGGGCCGAACCCGACCGGCCGATCATGCTGCTCTGCGCGGTGGGAGGGCGCAGCTACATTGCCGGTAAAGTGCTGATCGGCAGGGGCTATCGTGAGGTGTACAACCTCGATGGCGGCATCGAGGCCTGGCGGCGGGCGGGTTTTGCCGTGCTCAGCGGGCCGGAAGAGCGGCAAGAATTATCTAACTGATTGAAATTAAGCAATTAGTATGTTTTTTGTCGGCCTTAAGAGCCCTTCGGCAGCGGCACTTCAGGGGGCAATAAAACCTTGTCCTTCCATTGTTTTCGTGCTATAAAGTATAATTTTCCTGTTGGGGTTGCTTTCTGAAGCCGGGATCGCACCCCTTAAGTTTTTTGGGCGTCTGTTCGTTAACAGGCAGAGATCAATATCAAAATCATGCTGCGCAAGCGGCACCACGAGTAAAACCAATGACAGAAGAAACCAACCACTCAAATCAGACAGAAACAAATGAAGAGCTGAGTTTTGCCGAGCTTTTCGAAATGGAAGAAAACAACAAGGTTGTCGAGGTCGGCAATGTGGCCAACGGCACGATTATCGGGGAAGACGACGATTGCTACCTTGTTGATGTAGGAGATAAAGCCGAGAGTTTCATCCCCAAATCCGAATTTCGCCTCGAAGAAGGTGATCAGATCGGGGTCGGTGATGTTATCGAGGTTTTCGTTGAGCGCCGCAAAGATGAGGGCGGACTCCTGCTGTCCCGTGAAAAAGCTATAGCGATCAAGGTATGGGAGGACATCGCCAAAATCCAGGAGGACGATGGCACGATCGAGGGTACTATCGAGAGCAGAGTCAAGGGCGGCATGTCGGTGGATATCGGTGTACCAGCCTTTTTGCCCTATTCTCAGATCGACCTGCGACCGGTCAAGGATCTCGATGCTCTGATTGGTCAATTATATGATTTCAAGATTCTCAAGTTCAACCGCAAACGCAATAACGTGGTCATCTCCCGCCGGGCAATCCTCGAAGAGGATCGCAACAAACTGCGCGAGGATATGCGCTCCCGGCTCGAAGAAGGCCAGATCATTAACGGTTCGGTCACCAATATTACCGACTACGGCCTGTTCATCGACATGGGCGGCATGGATGGGCTCTGCCATATCACCGATCTGAGCTGGGGACGGGTATCGCACCCGGCCAAACTCTACAAGGTCGGCCAGGAAGTCGAGGTCAAGGTCCTTAAATACGACCGTGACAACGACCGCGTATCATTGGGCATCAAGCAGCTCCGCGAAGATCCTTGGGCAACGGTTGCCGAGCGCTACCCGGTTGGGGAAAAGGCCGTTGGCAAGGTTGTCTCGATCACCGATTACGGTGTCTTCGTCGAACTCGAGGAAGGGGTCGAGGGCCTGATCCATGTCTCAGAGATGACCTGGTCGAAAAAGCCGCGGCATCCCTCCAAGATCGTTACTGTCGGTGACCAGATCGAGATCATGGTACTAAACATTGAGCCGGAGACCAAGCGGATATCGCTTGGCATGAAGCAACTTCAACCCAATCCGTGGGATATGGTAATCGAGAGTTATCCGGTCGGCGCCATCATCGAGGGCAAGATCAAAAACATTACCGATTTCGGCGTATTCATCGGTATCGAAGAAGGCATCGACGGGTTGATCCATGTGTCTGATCTGTCCTGGACCGAACGTATCAAGCATCCGGCGGAGAAATTTGCCAAAGGCGATACCATCCAGGCCGTCGTGCTGAAGATCGACAAGGAGAATGAGCGTTTCTCGCTTGGTGTCAAACAGCTTACCCCGGATCCTTGGCAGACAGCCTACAATAACTATCCATCCGGCACCGTGGTCGAGGGTGAGATCACCAATGTGACCGATTTCGGGGTGTTCGTGAAACTCGAAGAAGGAATCGAAGGCTTGGTTCATGTCTCGGAAATTCCCAAAGACAAGGTCAAGAGTCCAGCCGAGCACTACAATATCGGCGATAGCCTGAAGGCCATCGTTATCAATGTGTCTGCCAAAGATCGTAAAATCGGGCTGTCCGTGAAGACACTTGAAGATGAGGGTGAAGCTGAAGCGGTCGAGAAGATCAAAAAAGCCGAAGCCGAGATTGCCGAGGCAGCACCCGCCACCTTCGGCGATCTGCTCAAGGCGGCGGCGGAAGGAGGCACCAAGAACGAAGAGTAACGGCATTGGTGCGCCGTAAAACAAGAGAATAAGGTTGCTTCGCGGGCGTGTTGTGTGAAGCAACCTTTTTTTGTACCCCACCCGATTGAACCTGAGGATGCGAGCATATGAGCATGTTAAAAAAGGAACTGGTTGACCGGATCAGCGATAATCTGGCCATCCATAAACAAGACGTTAGCGTGGCGGTCGATATTATTCTTGATTCGATGGCCGAAGCGCTGTCTGAGGGGCGGCGCGTAGAGCTGCGCGGCTTCGGCAGCTTCTCGACCCGCAAGCGCAAGGCCCGTCAGACGAAAAATCCCCGCACCGGCGTGATGATGGATATTGATGAGCGCAAGACCATCCACTTCACCATGAGCAAATCTCTGAAAGAGGCGCTGATCAACGGAAAGGGCTGACATCTCCCTTGCCGACCCTGAGAACCTCCGGCGTTTCTCCGGTCAGATCGATGACCGAGGACGGATCCGGATATACGGGCCCGCCGTCGATGATCACATCGACCCGGTTGTTGAGCAGCATATCTATTTCGTAGGCTTGGGTGGGGGGCGCGCTATCGTCCTCGATGGGGATACTGGTATTGATGATCGGTGAACCCAGAACTTCGAGCAGACTCAGGCAGATGGTATTTTCGGGAACGCGGATACCCACCGTTTTCTGTCTGGTGGTCATGACTTTAGGGACGAGCTTGGTGCCAGGCAGAACGAAGGTGTACGGGCCGGGCAGGTTCTTTTTCAGCAGACGGTAGGCGGTGTTTGAAACATGGGCGTACAGGCTGATGTTTTTCAGATCATAGCACATGAAGGAAAACGGTTTGTTGGTCGGCCTTCGTTTCAGGCGGATCAGCTTTTTTATCGCCTTCGGGTGAAAGATATCGCAGCCGATACCGTATCCGGTATCAGTCGGGTAGCAGATGACCGCACCATGGTTGATCTGTTCAACCACATTCCGAATCAGACGGAGCTGGGGATTCTGGGGGTTTATTTCTACAATCATAGTATGCAATCCGACGCCTGTCTGGCTCCGGCCGGAAAATGAGCCCCCGGATGATTCCCAGATCTGTTGTGCTGCGCCGGCATGGTCCGTCTAAAACGGTTGAGCTTTTTAAATACAATGCTATACAATACAGCGACCGCCCCTGCCCCTGGCCATAATATATAAAGTTTTCAGGAGGTTGTGGCGCCTTGTCAGCAAAGGAGTTACCTATGTTACCAGAAAATATTGAAATGGCACTAACTTTTGACGACCTGCTGTTAATACCGTCCGCCTCCAGAGTGCTGCCGAGCGAGGTCTCGCTGAAGACCAGGCTTACCCAGGAAATCAACCTCAACACACCGTTGATCAGCGCCGCGATGGACACGGTGACCGAGTCGGCAGCGGCGATCACCATGGCCCGCGAAGGGGGACTCGGCGTGGTCCATAAAAACATGGGCATCGACCAGCAGGTACTCGAAGTCGAGCGGGTTAAAAAGTCGGAATCGGGCATGATCATCGATCCGATCACCGTTACCCGGGATCAGTCGGTGGGAGAGGTCCAGCAGATCATGGCCCACTATAAGATTTCCGGTCTGCCGGTGCTGCATGAAGGCAAGCTGGTCGGTATCGTGACCAACCGGGATCTGCGTTTCGTCTCCGATAGCGAACTCAGAGTCTCGGATGTGATGACCAGCAAGAATCTGGTGACCGCCAAAGTAGGCATCGATCTCGAACATTCCAAGGCCCTGCTGCATGAACATCGCATCGAAAAGCTGCTGGTCGTCGACGACAACGGGAATTTGAAGGGGCTGATCACCATCAAAGACCTGGAAAAAATTAAAAAATACCCGCATTCCGCCAAAGACGAATTCGGCCGCTTGCTGGTCGGTGCGGCAATCGGCGTCGGTCCCGAGGTTGAGGAGCATACCGAAAGATTGCTCAAGGCAGGGGTCGATGTGGTGGTGCTCGATTCGGCCCACGGCCACTCCGAAGGTGTGATCAGGTCGATTGAAAAGATTCGGGGGGCGTTCCCCGCACTGCAGATTATAGCCGGCAATATCGCTACGGCGGAAGCGGCTGAAGACCTGATTAAGGCGGGAGCCAACGCCATAAAAGTTGGGGTTGGACCGGGTTCGATCTGCACAACCAGAATCGTGGCCGGCGTCGGGGTACCGCAGGTTAGCGCACTTCGGGCCTGCGTGTCGGTGGCCAGCAGGCACGATGTTCCGGTCATTTCTGACGGTGGTATCAAGCAATCCGGTGACCTGGCCAAGGCCATCGGAGTGGGTGCCTCGACGATCATGATCGGCAGTCTGTTCGCCGGCACCGATGAAACGCCCGGCGAGACCTTCCTCTACCAGGGCAGGACCTACAAAGGCTATCGCGGCATGGGTTCGCTCGGGGCAATGTCCCAGGGGTCTTCAGACCGGTACTTTCAATCGGAGACCAGTGCTGTTGCGAAACTGGTGCCAGAAGGAATCGAAGGCAAAGTTCCCTACCGCGGCCCGCTGGCCAATGTGATCTATCAGCTCCTTGGCGGCCTGCGCTCGGGTATGGGCTATGTCGGCGCGGGTACCATTGCCGAGCTGCAGGAAAAAGCGAAATTCGTCCGCATTTCATCGGCCGGCCTGCGCGAATCGCACGTACATGACGTGATCATCACCAAGGAAGCGCCCAACTATCGTATGGCCTAGAAAAAACCAGTCTTACTTGAAAAACACTTCAGGAAGCCAACGCCATGAACCCAGGGCAGATGATTCTCATTCTTGATTTCGGTTCCCAGACGACCCAGCTCATTGCCCGGCGCATCAGAGAGCAGAAGGTCTATTGCGAAATTCATCCCTATTCGACCCCGATTGCTGCCATCCAGGCAATGCAACCGGCCGGCATTGTGATGTCGGGCGGCCCCTGTTCAGTATACGACGCCGGGGCGCCGCATTCCGATCCGGCGATTCTCGGGCTGTCGATCCCGATACTGGGTATCTGTTACGGCGCCCAGCTTATGATACTGCAGCGCGGCGGTCAGGTCGAACGGGCGGAAAAGCACGAATTCGGCAAGGCGGAACTGCAGATTCACAATACCGAAGGCCTGTTTGCCGGTCTGGAGACCGGTGAGGTGCGTCACCAGGTCTGGATGAGTCATGGCGACCGGGTGGAAGTGGTGCCCGACGGCTTTGAAGCCACCGCAACCTCCGCCCACTCACCATTTGCCGCATTGCGGCACCGGGATGAGCCGCTGGTGGCGGTGCAGTTCCATCCCGAGGTGGCCCATACTCTGATCGGTACCGATGTGCTGCGCAACTTCATCTTCGGGTTCTGCGGCTGCCGGCCCGACTGGACCATGCATTCGTTTATCGAAACATCGGTGGCGGCGATACGCCGGAAGGTGGGCTCGGCTCAGGTAATCTGTGCGCTCTCCGGCGGGGTCGATTCATCGGTGACGGCGGCAATCGTGCACCGGGCGATCGGTGACCAGCTCACCTGTATATATGTGAATAACGGGCTGATGCGCAGTGGCGAATCGGAGGCGATCCTGCGGTTCTTCCGGGAGAAGAGCAAGCTCAATGTAATCGATGTGGATGCAACCGATTTCTTTCTGGGCGAACTCGACGGAGTGGCTGACCCGGAAATCAAGCGCAAGAAGATCGGTCTTGGTTTTATCAAGATTTTCGAGGAAGAGGCCTCCAAAATCGGCGATGTCAGCTTTTTGGCCCAGGGAACGCTTTATCCCGATGTGATCGAATCGGTTTCCTTTCGGGGAGAGGCGCCGATCAAGTCACATCACAATGTCGGTGGACTGCCCGAAGTGATGAAGCTCGATCTGATCGAGCCGCTGCGGGAACTCTTTAAGGACGAGGTTCGAGAACTTGGCCTCGAACTGGGTCTGCCGTCCGAAGCCATTCATCGCCAGCCGTTTCCTGGACCCGGCCTCGGTATCAGAATCATGGGCGAGATAACCAGGGAGCGGCTCGACGTGCTGCGCAAAGCGGATGTAATCGTGCTCGATGAGATGAAAAAACATGGCTGGTACCGCAAGGTCTGGCAGTCTTTCGCGGTGCTGCTGCCGATTCAGACCGTCGGGGTCATGGGGGACGGTCGGACCTACGAACATGTGATTGCGATCCGCTGCGTCGATTCGCGTGATGCGATGACCGCCGACTGGTCGAAAGTCCCCTATGAGATCCTTGGGGCCATCTCCACCCGGATTATCAATGAGGTGCGCGGCGTCAACCGGGTGGTCTATGACATTTCTTCCAAGCCGCCGGCGACGATCGAGTGGGAATAAACCATTTAATGACGGATCTTAAACGATGCTGAAAACCGGTATTTACGTCGACGCGGAAAACATCCGCTTATGCGGCGGCTACGGGATGCGCTACGATATTCTGGTGGATCTGGCCAACGCCGGCAACTCGACCCTGCTCAGAGCCAATTCATATCTGGCGGAGGATCGCAGCCGTACCAAAGACGACGCAGATTATCGCCAGAAGCTCTACCACTATCACGATATCCTGCGGCACTGTGGTTTCAAGGTGATCAAAAAGTACGTCAAACACTTTGTCGACGAGGAAGGCATCCTGACCACCAAGGCCAATGCCGATATGGACCTGGCTATCGACGCACTGCAGCAGGCCCGTAACCTGGACCGAATCATCCTGCTCACCGGCGACGGCGACTTTATCCGCCTAGTGCTGGCTCTGCAGAACATGGGGTGCCGGGTCGAGGTGATCGGATTCAATCACGTCAGCAGCGAGCTCAAAGAGGCGGCGGACACCTATATCTCTGGTTTTCTGATCCCTGGCCTGCTGCCGGCTCAGGCCGAGGGGCCCAATCGGCAACGCGGGACTGCGGTGAACTACAAGCAGGATCGGGGCTTCGGCTTTATGCGCTACTATACGCTGCAAGAGGACGGACTGCATCCGGAGACGGTATTTTTTCACTGTTCAAAAGCGCACGTCGCCCAGGATTCGCTGTTTCTGGACTCGAGCCTGATTTTCGAGTTTGACATTGTCCAGAACCCTGAAAATAATAACCGTACCGAAGCAGTGGAAATCAACCTGCTCGAGACCTGAATTTGACCAATAAACGTTTTCCACGAATACAGAAAAGGAGAGGGACATGCAGGAGTTTATATCAACCGATTTGCTTGTAACTTGGGGGACAAGACTGATCGCCGCAGCACTGATTCTTCTGATCGGAAACTGGCTGGCTAAATGGGCCGTATCGATTTTTTTCAAGATCATGGAGCGTAACGGTGTGGATATCACCCTCACCAAGTTTCTGCGCAACATCATTTACTATGCGCTGCTGGCCGCCGTGATAATCGCCGCTGCGGGCCAACTCGGCATCAACACGTCCAGTTTTCTGGCCGTGGTCGGTGCCGCCGGTCTGGCGATCGGTCTGGCCTTGAAGGACTCACTAGCCAATTTCTCAGCCGGCGTGATGCTGATTCTGTTCAGGCCTTTCAAAGTCGGCGACGCGGTCATTGTTGCAGGCGAAACGGGGGCAGTGGAAGAGATTACCATTTTCAACACGGTGATGACCACCCCCGATAATCAGCGAAAGATCATCCCCAACGGGCTCATAACCAGCGGTCCGATCACCAACATCACCGCCAATGACACGCGGCGCATCGATATGGTATTTGGTATCGGCTATAAAGACAATATCAAGCAGGCCCAGGAAATACTGCAATCGATTGTCAGCCAGCACCCCGGGGTCCTCGGTGAACCGGCGCCCACCATTGCGGTGGCAGAACTGGCCGACTCGTCGGTCAACTTCGTAGTGCGCCCGTGGGTTAAAACGGTTGACTACTGGAATGTGAAGTTCTCGCTGACCGAAAAAATTAAATTGGCCTTCGATGAGGCGGGTATCTCGATTCCTTATCCACAGCAGGACGTCCATATGTATCAGGTCTCCACCACTGGCCAGGAGCAGCAGGACTGAGCCACAGAGCAATCCCCCTTCTTCTGGTGGTTGATCTGGGCTGAGAACTGACGGGCTGTGGAGGCGATTTCCTGCGGCTCGGGGCCGGAAAAACGCGATGGTCGAGACACCTTCAGAATCTGCTGCGGGCAGCAGGCGTATCATTGCTGCGCTGCTGCCCCGCTTTGCCTGTAAGCTGGGGGAAATCAGTGTAATCCGCCCCCTGGGCGAGGGTAATATCAATGACACCTATCTGGTAATTCCAACACACCAGCCGCCGGTTGTTGTGCAGCGTATCAATGCTAGCGTCTTTCCCGATCCGGTGGCCGTGGTCAGCAATGTGGCTGCGGTAAGTGCGCATCTCAACCAGCGTCTGTCCGACCCACCCTCCTGGTCCAGAGGCTTCACGTTTTTCCTCACCGTAGGCTCGGAGGACGGCGCCAATCATGTGCGAGATGAAAACGGCGATGTCTGGCGGATGCTAAGTTATATCACGGATTCCAGAGATTTCGAACAGATAAGTGATCCGCATAAATATCATGAAGCCGGTCGGCTGCTGGGCAGTTTTCACCGGTTGCTGAGCGATTTCGACCATCGCCGTCTCGATACGGCTTTGCCGGGGTTTCATGATCTGAGCAGGTATTGCGGGCGTTATCTGGAGGCTGTGGCGGCACATCGGCGCGCTACCAGTGTTGAGCTGAGCTATTGTATCGCCCAGGCAGAAGAGCGCCTTGAAACCAGAACCCTGGAACAGCGCAACGAGGGACAGGGCGCTGCTCAGCGGGTGATTCATGGCGATCCCAAATCCGATAACTTCCTGTTCAGGCGAGATTTTTGTGCGGCCCTGGCGCTGATCGATCTTGATACGGTGGCTGCGGGATTGCTGGCCTATGACCTGGGCGATAGCCTGAGATCGCTGGGTAATCCGGCTGGTGAGAAACCTCCTTCAGCAAACCATGTTCACTTCAATGTCGAGATCTGCCGACGTTTTCTGGCGGGGTATCGGGCTTCGGGGATCGGTTTGAACGAAGCTGAAACTGAGCAGATCTATCATGGGGTCCGGCTGCTCACCTTTGAGCTGGGGCTGCGTTTCTTGACTGATTATCTGGAAAATGACAGCTATTTCAAGGTTCAGGATCCGCAGGAGAACCTGCGCCGGGCGGTGGTGCAGTTCAGATTGCTCGAGAGCATCGAACAGCAGCGGGGGGTCATCGAGTCGATCGCCCTGGGCACCTGAGCCTCGCCTGTGCTGCCGGGTGACTACTTCAGTTTGATGATCTGCAGATAGCGGTTGATGGAGCGCTCCAGCAGTGGGTAGGGCTGTGAGAATTCCACTCCGAGCTGGACGGTCTGCTCGTTTTTCCTGACGGTTTTAACGATGGCCTCGAGCTTCAGGTGATGCACCTGCTCCGGGAGTGAACAGCTCAGCAAAACCGGCTGGTTCAGACAGAAATCGGGAATCTGCTCGTTTTCTCTTAAGGCAATGCTCAACAAGGCGCCGGAGCCGCTTATATCTTTGAAAATCGCCCGATACTCGACCCTGTCTTCGGTGCTGAGCATACAGGGGAAACTGGCGGCCGCCCGCATGGCTTTCCTGATGTCGTGAAAGTGAACGACCGAGGGGTATTGCAGAAAAAGCAAATGGTGCGGGTCTCGGATCACCCGGCTGATTGTTGTTCTGAACAGGTAGAGCTGTTCCATATGGGTGAATTTGACGATCAGTTGCTCTGATGGTTCGAGTGGGGTCCCGGTCACTATAAAATGGGACGGAGTGGTGATGATCAGGCAATGATCAGGAATCATACCGATCATGGAGGACTCCAGCGGCACATCAACGGCGTCGAAATCGACCGTCAGACTCTGCCCGATATTCAGGGCCAGCCGCAATCCGGTGGTTGGTGCCTGATGCAACCGCGGTCGCGGCTTCTTCGGTGCAGAAGGGCTTACCTGCAGGCTGCTGTCCCGTTCGTCTTTGCGGCGGAAACCCTCCATGATCAGGGAGATCAGGGGTGTCGAGATAATGTGCTCCCGCAGGCCGTTGAAATATCTGATGTCGATGATCACATCATCCCAGCAGATCAACTCATAAAAGGCCTCTTCACCGCTCAGTTCGCCGACTTCTGCGTTTACCGGAATGCCGTCTTCCAGATAGACAAAGCCGCTGCCGGCGTCACGGTAGATGTGCAGAGTACAGGTCTGGGCATCGTTTTCGTACATCTGCAGCAGCGAGTGCAGGGGTACGCCCTGGACTGTCCCGAGATGGGCGGCCTCGGCCATGTCGAGTATCTCTTCGAGCAGGGCGCTGTCCTGGAGCGGCTTTCTGAAGCAGGCGCTGGCCCCGGCGGACAAGGCCTGCTGCTGCACGTGATCCGGTTGATCCGAGACCGCAATCAGTGGGATATAAGGATAGAGCCGGGCGAGATCATTGATGACCTGGCAGCTTTGAGTGTCTTCAAAAGAGGTGGAACAAAGCATCAGATCGATCTGCTTGTGCTGCAGGATCGACAGGCTTTGCTCGTAGTGTCTGGCGGAAAGGACGATGATGTCGTCCGCGCCGCGTCGGAGGAAATCCATCATTGATTCGAGCGCGGTGACAACCGGTTCGATGATCAGGATGGTATTCATAGGTGTCCGGACTCCATTGGCGATCTGCTGCTCGCTTACTCAGATCAAATTGAAATAATAGTAAAAAAACCCTTCACCCATCGACATCAGTATGCATGAAAACGATTCGGAAATCAAAAGATAATGACAAAACGCGAAGAAAGTCTATTGTGTAGCGCAACCGTTAGTGATCGATGAATCCATCTAAGACAGGCAATTGTCCATGCCCCGGAAATCGCCCTTTCGTTTGCATCATAGATCGACCAGATGTCGCGCCCGCCGCGGCGAAGTAGCCACTGGCCACGGCCTCGTGCAGACGCCGGTATTCATGCCGGTTGGCACCCAGGCCAGCGTCAAGGCAGTAACGGTTGAGAATTTGAAAGAGATCGGCGCTCAGATTATTTTAGGCAATACCTACCACCTGTTCATCAGGCCCGGTCACCATTTAATTGAGCGTTTCGGCGGACTGCACCGTTTCATGAACTGGGACCGGGCGATCCTGACCGACAGCGGGGGATTCCAGATCTTTTCGCTGCAGGAACTGGCCACCATCTCCGAGGAGGGAGCGAGCTTCAGGTCCCATCTGGACGGGTCTAAATTGTTCTTGAGCCCGGAGGATGCGATTGACGTGCAGCAGTCGCTGGGCTCAGACATCATGATGTGTCTTGACACCTGCATCCCCTTTCCTGCGGACCAGCAGCAGACCCTTGCCTGTACCGCGCTCACTTCACGCTGGGCTGCGCGCTGCAGGGCGGCCCACCGCAACAGTGACCAGCTGCTCTTTGGCATTACCCAGGGCGGCATGTACCCCGAGTTGCGCAGGCGCTCAGCCGAGGAACTCATCGAAACGGGCTTCGACGGCTATGCGATCGGCGGGCTCAGTGTCGGTGAACCCAAAGACCAGATGCACGATATAACCGAGGCCACGGTGGCCTGTCTGCCCGATGATTTTCCGGTCTATCTGATGGGGGTCGGTACCCCCGAAGATCTGGTTGAAGGGGTCTGGCGGGGCGTCGATATGTTCGACTGCGTGATGCCCACCCGCAATGCGCGCAACGGCACGCTGTTTACTTCTGCCGGCAAAGTGGTGATCAAGAATTCGCGCTACCGCGATGATGAGCAGCCCCTGGATGGGGCCTGCTCCTGCTATACCTGCCGCAACTACTCCCGGGCCTATTTACGCCATCTTTTTGTCAGCCGGGAAATCCTGTCCTATCATTTAAATACCATCCACAATCTATTTTACTATGTTAACCTGATGGAACACATTCGGCAGGCCATCGAAAACGACCGCTACCACGCCTTCAGAAACGATTTTTATGGCAGGCTCGAGGTCGAATGATTAAGGTAGGGCCCATAAATTCAGGCAAAGAGCATTCCGAAACCAGGTTTCGGTGTGCGCATCGATTCAATTTTTTGGAGGTAGTTTTATGACTTCAGTAGCCTATGCAGCCGCTCCGGCGGGTGGCGGAGCAGCGGGTGGCTTTGCTTCTTTTCTGCCGCTCATCCTCATTTTCGTGGTCTTTTATTTTCTCTTGATCAGACCTCAGCAGAAACAGGCCAAACAGCATCAGGCCTTTTTGAGCGACTTGAAAAAAGGCAACAAGGTGATTACTAAAGGCGGCATTTACGGCGAAATTACCAGCATTTCCGATGCGGTACTGACCCTTGAGATTGCCGAAAATATTCAGATCAAGGTTGATCGCAACTCGATCGCCGGTCCCCAGGTGAAGGATGATCCCAAGGCGGCCAAAGCCGGTAAAGATAAAAAACTTAAATCATCGGGATCCTGAGGGATTAGAGGCTGCTAATTATCTACAGGTGTAGATGAACGAATCGGGGGTGGCTCGGGCCACCCCTTTCTTATTGGGTCTTTGCTTTTAGGCGATTGGCAGCGATGCATCTTTCGCCGCCTGAGTAGTCTTCGACTCAGAAGCCATACCAGCGTCCGGCTGCGACGATTACGATTCCCACCACCATCGAAATAAAGACATTACCGCTTTTCAGGCTCACCAGTGCGGTTACCACGGTGGCCAGCCAGCCGATCGGTCCGGCGGCCACTGCGGCCGGGACGATCAGCGATAGCAGAATGGTGCCGGGCAGGGCATCCATAAAGCGCTTGAAGGGGCCTGTTTTCGGGAGCTTTGAGGCGAGCAGCAGCCCGCCGATCCGCAGCGAGTAGGTGACTGCCGCAGCGCCGGCGATGGTCAGCCAGACAAGAGCTTGCGGGTTCGGCTCAGGCATTGCCAGGTCCTCGGTGCAGCCCTGCGGCGGCCAGGGCGCCGGCAATACCGCCGCAGATGATATAGTATTTGCCCGGCAGCAGCGCTTCGGCAGCAACGGCAGTGACGGCGGTGATGAGCCACGGCAGCAGGTCCCTCTTGCCTTTCCAGAAGCTGAAAACCAGCGCGGTAAAGACCGCAACGAAAGAAAAATCAAGAGCCCAGCGCTCCGGGTTGGCAATCACCGCACCCAGCCGATGACCAAGCAGAGTGCCGCAGCACCAGGCGCTCTGCACGCAGATGCCGCCGCCCAGAAGAAACCAGGTGGTAGCCCCGCCCTGGTGGAACCTGGCCATGGTCATGGCCCAGTTTTCATCGGCGACCAGATGCATGAAGCCCATCTTGTGGCGCAGCGAGGTCCCCTGAAACAGCGGATTGAGCGAGGCGCCGATCAGCAGATAACGCATATTGATCACCAGCACCGCCAGGATGATCTCGGCGACCGGCAAAGGAGGCAGCCACATGTCCACCATCACGAACTGTGCTGAACCGGCGAATACGCTCAGATTCATGATCAGCAGCTGGTACCAGTTAAGCCCTTTCTGGGCCGCCATCAGACCGAGTACGCTGCCGTAGGCGCCGACACTGGCCGCCACCACGAGATTGGCCTTAAATCCTGCCCGCAGGCCGCCGAACTGCTCGCTGGTGATCATCTGACGAA
Organism: uncultured delta proteobacterium; assembly: GCA_963707715.1. GTDB lineage: Bacteria > Desulfobacterota > Desulfobulbia > Desulfobulbales > Desulfocapsaceae > JABDQA01. Next base: position 20,200 of record CAVPRJ010000004.1, on the reverse strand, counting down.
CCCGCGCAGGATGGATTGCCCCATATACTTGCTCCAAGAGGCTGAACTGCCGCGCAAGCGGTTGTCGCCAGGCCGGTAACGATCCTTTCTATTGGTCATTTTGCGGTTTGGGTCTGAGTACGCCGCCGCTGATCCGGGCAGTCTGTTTCTGCAACGCGTCGGTCCCGCCTTGGGGAAGACTCAGCTCCTGGCTGACCGTTTCACTAAAACGGCGCTTAGAGAGCAGAGATCAGGGGCTTGACAGATATACAGCACTGATGCTGAAGATCCACATGCAGGCAAGGGCCAGGGTCGCCCGGCCGTCGCTCAGCCCCTGGCCGACGATCAGGCTCTGCTTGACCAGTCTGAAAGACCAGATAAAACCCAGTACGAGCGGAATAAGCAGCCAGAGCGGAACGGCTTCTTGCTGATTGAACTTCAGAGCAAAGTTGAGCAGCGGGGCCAGCAGCCAGAATGGCACGAGGCTGAGACCGATCGAATCGACCACCAGCCCGAAGCCGCCCGGCCCTCCAAAGGCCTTGGCAGCCGCCCAGTAGATCATCGTAAAGCCCAGCAGGGCACCTAGCATCGTGAAGATGCCGAACACACAGAACAGGGCCGGGGTGATAAGAACAAACTTCCCCTGCAGCGGCAGTTCGGGATTAGCACCCAGGCTGCCGTAAAGGTTGGATAAGCCGAAGCAGATGCCGAGGATGGTCAGGTTGATCAGCATGATGGTGCGTGCCTTACCGTCCACTGCAAGCTGGAAAAGTTCCGGCGCGCCGCTGATCATATCGGGCAGGAGTCTGGTGTAGTTCATCTGATAATAGCAGCCGGTTAAAGACAGGACACCCGCTTGATGACCGGAGTCACCAAGCGGGTGTCTTGTGGTTTTACCTGTGGGGCTGACTATAACCGATTACCAGCCGCCCGGCAATACCGCATAGATGCAGAAGAACAGGCTGACGGCGGCAATTATCAGGCCGGCGCCGGTGCTGTTGTAGCGTTCTTCGCTGTAATCGGACCAGCCGTGAATCTTGTCCACCAGCAGCTTGTCCTGTCTGTGCGGGATCTTCGCCATCAACGAAGGAAGCCGATCAGTGATCATCGATACGGTCGAGTGCAGGAAGAAACAGAGCGGAACACAGAGCAGCGAGCCGGACATGCCGACTTTTGCCGGCAGACCGCCTGCAATCACGATATCGGGGAACAGATACGGCGATACCACGATATAGGTCAGACCTGAGACCAGAACGGCCACCGAAGCGCCGTAGCGGTTGGCCTGTTTCCACCAGACCCCGAGGATCACCAGCGGGGCAACGGTGACACCGGCCAGACCGAAAGCCCAGAGAATACTGACCACCAGGAAGTCAGGCGGGTTAAGGGCAATCAGGATACTGGCTGCGCCGCCGCCTGCGATGGCCGCATAACCGATCCATTTCATGGTTTTGTCAGACAGGTCTGGTTTGATGGTTGCGATGATATCCTGGGCGATCATCGCCCCGATGGCCATCAGGTTGGCACTGATGGTGGACAGACCGGCAGCGATGGCGCCGGCGATAACGAAGGCGAGCACCCAGGCTGGGTTATAGACGCTGTTCAGGATCAGGGTGATTTTGTCAAAATCGGTCGGAGCGATGGTAGAACCTGAGGTGGCCTGGAAGTAAACCCCTGAAAATCCCATGGTATAGGTCGAACAGAACACGATCCCGCAGAAGAAGGTGAACCAGACCATTGCCCCGCGTGCACTCTTTAGGTTCGAGGAGGTGTAGACCCTCATGCCCAGATGCGGCAGGCCCATGGCCCCCAGCGTGAAGCAGGGGATCAGCGACAGATACCATTTAAAGCCGTACTTCATGTCGAAGAAGTCGGGCACGGCATCGAGCATGGCCGGTACCATGTCGGAGTAGAGCAGCGGCGGGAAGTACCAGCCGGTGCCGCCCATGGCCTTCATGATCGCTCCCAGTGGAATGATAAAGGCAACGCCCATCAGAATCATCTGGAAGGCCGCGTTGTAGGAGGTACCGTACATGCCGCCGATGGTCACATAACCGACGATCAGTGCACCGCCGCAGACCAGCGCCAGGGTGTAGTTGATCCCAAACAGCATTTCAAAAACCTTGGCCACGCCGATCATCTGGCCCAGAGCATACATCACCATGATCAGGATCATGAACGCCACGGTGATATAGGATGTGCGAACCCCGTAACGCTCCCGGACGAAGTGGGCTGGGGTGAAAGCGCCCATACGCCTGAGCGGGGTACCATACCAGAGGGTGATCAGCGGAATGGACAGGGCGAACTGAATCCACATGTAGACAAATGGTACCTTGAGCTTGAGGATCAAGGCGGTAACGCCCATAAAGGTGGCCAGACTCATATAGCTCGAAGCCATGCCCAGACCATTGGTGATCGACCCGATGGAGCGGCCGGCGGTCCAGTAGTCCGTGGAAGATTTGGCGGCCCGCTGCGAATACCAGCCGATCGCGTAAAAAATGATAAACGATGCACCGACAAAAATCATGCCCATGGCAGGGCTTTCCAGCACCCACGTTTGATTTTCCATGGTCTATCTGCCCCCTTCAGTGGTTTCTGAAGAGCCGCTCAGCGCTTCAATTTCGTCATCAAGTGCGTTGGTCAGTTTAGCCTGAAAACCGACGACGACCATCAATACCAGCCAGCCGAATACGACCGGCACAATGTACTGCGAGGGAAAACCAAAAATCATGTGGTTCTGCAGGCCGGGAAAGGCGACGAACAGCAACCCCATATGTCCGCAGATAAGTAACAGGACGCTGAAAATCAGCGTATAGCGAATTTCTTTTTTGTACGCACTGTTCATGCTTTCCTCCTTGACAAAAAACGCTGTTTTGGTTTTCCCCGACACCGTCGATCGGCTGGCGGTGAGATACACTGCCTTAACCAGATTCCAGTACGGAGCAGATCCGTTATTATTTCAAACTGTTATGTGGACAGCGGTTGGCCGGCCAAACGGAAACCGCCGATCACATCGGTTTAAGCAACGCACACCCGTGCCTGGGCAGGGCTTGACCCAGCAGCACACTTTTATATGGCGCAAAACTCGTCCGGAACCAGGTCCCGTCCAGGTCGGCCAGCAGTATGTCGGGAGGTCGTGATTGTCAGAGACCGAGCGCTCGCTCGCCACAAGCGCCATAGACCCGTTCCATTGGCTGGGACAAAGGAGAAAACCGGAAAGGATGGAGGCAGGTGGCGGAATATGATGGATATCGAGCCTGGTCTTAAATCGTCGCGCCTCCTCCCGGAAAAGAAAAATCATGAGCGCTTTTGTTTTTTTACGGGTAAATTCACCCATACTGAGCGAGCGCTCGGTCTTGATTCCAGCGCATATAAAATCACTCAAAAACGTTTGTCAATCTTTTTTATGCGACACCGCTATACACCAGGATTCTGAGGATGATTTGAGTTGGCATGACATCTACCGGACAACGACCGCTTCGCGGCAGCCTGACTGCACTATATTGCGGCCGCTGCAAGGCATACAGCCGCCTCGATCCGCCGGAGCGGTTGTTCGTTGCGATGTATCAGACAGCATCGATTGTTACGTATTTGAACGATTATTGTTGAGAACTTTCTTGAGGTCAGGCTATGGCAGTAAAAGGACGCATCATTATCAATACCGGTGACGGCAAAGGCAAAACAACCGCGGCACTGGGAACCGTTTTCAGGGCGCTCGGGCATGGCCAGAAGGTCTGTGTAATCCAGTTTATCAAGGGCCAGGGCAAATACGGTGAGCGGTTATTGGCAGCGCAGCTCGAGAATCTGGACTGGCATATCTGCGGCAAGGGCTTCGTTTTCAAGAAAGAACAGCTCGAAGAAGACAGAAATGTTGCCGCACAGGGTTTTGCCCTGGCCGAAAAAATCATTGCCGAAGACGCTTACGATCTGCTGATCCTGGATGAGCTCACCTATCTTCCCCAGCTTGATTTTCTGCCGGTGACGAGGATCGTTGATGCACTCAAGTCCAAGCCGCGGCGTCTGAGCATTATTATCACCGGCCGAAATGCTGCCCCGGAACTGATCGAGATTGCCGACACGGTCTCAGACATCCAGGTGATAAAGCACGCTTTCGCTGCAGGCATCAAGGCCCAGAAGGGGATCGAGTTTTAAGATATGGTGGTACCTGAGGCGAAACTGGAAAGCGGAACCGTACGCTTATCGGATAGATCGGAGCCATGAAAACAGCACGAGATATAAAACCGGCGAGTCTTTCGGGCATCAGGGTGCTGGATTTATCCAGAATGCTGCCCGGTCCTTATTGTACTATGATTCTGGCGGATCACGGTGCCGAGGTAATTGCCATAGAGGATCGCCGATTCGAAAGCGATGGGCTGTTTTTCGATCTGCTCTACCGCAACAAAAAGCATCTCAGCCTGAACCTCAAAGCCAGCGAAGGCAAAAGTATTTTCGATAAGCTTGCTGAAAAAGCCGATGTGATCGTCGAAGGATTCAGACCCGGGGTGGTTCAACGGCTCGGCGTCGATTACGAGAGCGTTGCCCGGATAAATCCACGGGTTATATACTGCTCGATCAGCGGCTATGGTCAGGACGGACCTCGCCGTGCGGAGGCGGGCCACGATGTAAACTATATCAGCAGCGCCGGAATCCTCGATCTGATCGGGCCCAGAGATGGCTCACCGCTCATTCCGGGCATACAGATTGGTGATATCTGCGGTTCGATGAACGCGGTGATCGGCATTTTGCTGGCCCTGCAGGCCAGGGTCGCCAGCGGCAGAGGACAGTACATCGACATCTCGATGACCGATGGACTGCTCGGCTTACTGAGCCTGCCGCTGCTGCTTCAGCGTCAGTCGGGCCGGGCCCTGCGCCGTGCCGATCACCTGCTGTCCCACCGCTATGCCTGCTACCATATCTATAGCACCGCAGACGATGGCCATATGGCGGTCGGAGCACTCGAGCACAGATTCTGGAAGAAACTCTGCAAGCTGCTCGAGGTTCCCGAATTTGCCGATCTGCAGTATGATGAACAACGGCGTGAAGAGCTCATCTCGACATTGGCCGCGATTTTCAAAACCCGCACCGCAGAAGAATGGGAGGCGCGGCTGACTGGTCATGACGTCTGCTGCAGCAGGGTTATGAGTATGGCTGAGGTGCTGCAGCATCCGCTTTTTCAAGAGCGCGGGATGATCGTCGATTGGCAGCAGCCGGATGGAAATACGGCGAAAATGTTCGGCATCCCGGTAAAGCTGAGCGAAACGCCCGGGGCTATTTGCACGGAGCCGGCAACCTTTGGTCACCACAACCAGGAAATTCTGGCCGAACTTGGTTACAGCCGGACCGAAATTGACGATTTCCGGACCAGGCAGATCATCTGATGTTCGGATCCGCCGTAGGCGGTTCATTACCGCGCAATGTACAGATTTAACGAGGAACTTAGGATAAGACGCATGACTGGCACATATTCCGACTTTTTCAGGGTTTTTTCGCAGGTAAGCAAAGCGATTCATTTAGGTGAGAACACCTCAGAAATCCTGGAACATATCGTCAGAAACATCAAAGAGATTCTGCTGGCAAAAGGCTGTATCTACTGGATTGTCGATCACGGCCGGGAACGTATCGAGACCATGGTCTCCCACGGCTTTGCCTACCGCAGCCTGGCCAACGTCAACTACCGCGAATTAATCGGCCTGTTTAGCCGCGAACAGGGCCCGCTGGTCTGGATTGAAGATGCCAAGACCGATCGGCGCATCCCCGAACTCGATACCATCGGCAAGCGCAGTGTGGGCTCCATCACGGCAATGCATTTCGATATTATCGACTCGTACAGCGGTATTCTGGCGGTCTATTTCTACAACCGTAGAGAGCTTGAGAGCCGGGAGCTGGAAATCCTGACCGCCTTGGGCGAACAGGGTGCCATTGCGCTGCACAAGGCATTCAGTTACGACGAAAAAATGCTGCAGAGCCTGAGGCAGATGGTGGAGGGTTTTACGCTGGCTCTGGAGGCCAAGGACGAGTCGACCCACGGCCATTCGTTGCGGGTGGCTCGCTTTGCCAGAACGGTGGCTGAGGAGCTGCAGCTGCCGGCGGCGGAAATCGAAACCATCTATCACGGCGGTCTGCTGCATGATATCGGCAAGATCGGTATGAACGACGACATCCTCGAGAGGCTCGGTATCCTCTCCAGAAAGGAAATGGACATCGTCAGGCAGCACCCGGAAATCGGCGCCCGGATTACCAAACCGCTCAAATTTCTCAATGATGTGGTTCCGTTGATCCGTCACCACCACGAACGCTATGACGGCAGTGGTTATCCCGATGGGCTGAAGGGCGATGCGATTCCGATGGGCGCCCGTATTCTGACCCTGTGCGATGCGTTTGAGACGATGCTGGCCGGCCGCACCTATTTCGCCAAAATGAAATTCGAAGACAGCGTCGTGAATCTCCAGCAGGAGGCGGGGCGTCATTTCGACCCGAGGCTGGTCGAGGTGCTGTTCAAGGCCCTCGAGAAAAGGCCGGAAGCCTTTGAGGTCAAGGTAAACGGCTCTGAGCTGCGCTGTCTCACCAGTTACCGGCAGAAACTGAGACTTAGAGACAACGGCTCATCCCCGCAGCTCTTTATCTGAGGAGAAGGCCAAGGGCAGGAGGTAAAATCCGGCAATTTGCGCTGAAATTCAGGCGGGCAGGTGCGCCGGCTGGGGTTCTGTTTTTCTAAATGAGCATGGCCAGAGCATACAAGAAAACATCCTGGGTTTTTTTTATCGTCTCGATAATTCTGCCCACCGTGCTCGCCATTGCCATCCTGCTCGGCTCCACCTATCTTTTTATAATACCGATATTCAAAGAGATATTCCTGGACAGCAAACGGGATATGATCCGTGAGCTGGTCAATGTCTCCTGGAGCATCATGGTGCTCTATGAACAACAGGAGCAGGCCGGTCGGCTCAGCCGGTCCGAAGCCCAGCGCAAGGCCGTTGAAGAGATCGAACACCTGCGCTACGGCAATGAATTCAGGGACTATTTCTGGATTTCCGACCTGCAGCCCAAGCTGATCATGCATCCGTATTCCAAGGAGATGGTCGGCAGCGATCTGAGCAGCTTCGAAGGGGTCGGCGGCAAAAAGATATTTATGGATATCATCGAGACGGTATCCACTTCAGAGAGCGGGTATATCGACTATATCTGGAACCGCAAATACCAGACGGTGCAGAACGTTCCCAAGCTGTCCTATGTGAAGAAATTCGAACCGTGGGGCTGGGTTATCGGCACCGGCGTTTTTCTGGACGATCTCGAAGAAAAAATGACCACGATCACCCGGCGGCTCTCCCGGATGATCTACCTGACGCTCTTTTTCATTTCCATCCTGCTGACCCTGGTGGTGCTGCGCTCCCTGATTATCGAAAACAAGCGGCGTCGCGCTGAGGCTGACCTGCGTCGTTCCCGGATCAAGTACAAAACCCTGGTTGAGTCGGCGGTGGAGCCGGTAATGATGATTCACGCGGGGCAATGCATTTATGCCAACAGTTCGATGGAGGATCTGAGCGGCTACAGCGCGGCAGAACTCGAATCCATCGATCTGACGGAACTGTTTGAGGTCGTCAAAGCCGAGGCGGCAAAATCAGCTGATCAAATATTGAGCCAAGTGCTGCGTGGCGCGCAGGTCGCCGGTGAGCATGAGGCGCTGCTGCGGCGACCGGATGGACAGCAAACCCAGGTTCTTCTGAGCCTGAGCAGCAAGGATCTCGGTTTAGACAAGGTGATTGTGGCGACTGTGCGGGATCTCTCCAGGGCCAGGCGCATGGAGGAGGAACTCGATGAGAGCCGTGAGCGCTATCGCCTGCTCACCAATCGTCTCAGCATCGGGGTGTTTCGCACAACGCCGGGCCCGCGCTTCAAAATCCTCGAAGCAAACCCATTCGCGGTGGCCCTTCTCGCGGGTGGTGACGAGCGGCAGATCATCGATACCGAGCTGTTCGATTATTTGGAAGAGGACAAGGATGCCGCACCGCTGTCTGCCAGCTTTGACGTCGACGGTATTGCCAGAGAGCAGGTTTTCAGGGTAAAGCAGTCAGGGGACAGGCCCAGGATCGTGTCGGTTTCGATGGTGCTCAGTCATGACAGCGAGGGCAACCCTCGACATTGCGATTCCATTATCGAAGATGTGAGCAGCCGGCAGAAGACGGCTGAGGAACGTGAAAACCTGATCGTCGAACTGCAGACCTCGCTGATGTTCTTGAACCAGCCGGTTAAAAACGGTCTGACCGGCTATATCTCCTGCGATTACGATACGCCGGTAGGTATAGCTGCCCAGATTATGAGTGAGGCCAGGAAAAGTGCGATCCTGATCTCCCGTGAACAGACCATGGTCGGTATCGTTACCGATCTGCTGCTCAGGGAACGCGTACTTGCGGAAAACCTGGCCCCTGACACGAAAGTCGGCGAGGTGATGAGCACGCCGTTGATCTTTATTGAGGATACCGCGCTGATTTTCGAGGCCGTAATGCTGCTTCAGGAGCATGACATCAAGCATCTGGTGGTTCGGGATGAGCACGATATGGTGGTCAGCATAATCAGCAACGAGGAATTGCTCGACGTGCACCGCTACTCGTCGACATTCATGATCGAACAGATCAGAAACGCTAAAAGTGTGGAAGAAATTGTCCAGAGCCATCATCGCCTGCCCCGGATCATCAAGGCGCTGACCGATTCGGGCGCCCATGCCAGAAATATCAACAGGATCATCACCCGGGTCTCGGATACGGTCCTGGAGCGCTTGATCGATCTTACCATCGAGGAGATTGGCGAGCCGCCCACCCGGTTTGCCTTTGTCAGCGTGGGCAGCGAAGGACGCGGCGAGCAGACCCTGGTGACAGACCAGGACAATGCCATTATTTTCGAAGATGTGGATGAGCAGGCCAGCGAATCGGTGCAGGCTTATTTTAACCGGTTCGGCAGCATGGTACTGCAGCTGGCTCGACGAGGTCGGCTACCGCTTCTGCAGCGGCGAAATCATGGCGATGAATCCCGCCTGGTGTCAGCCGTTTTCGCGCTGGAAGGACTATTTCTCCGAATGGATCAACGAATCGTGCCCGGAAACCCTGATGGAGGTCTCGATTTTCTTCGATTTTCGCTGCCTCTACGGAGACCGCCAGTTCACCGACGCCCTGCATGAGCATATCAAATCCGGCCCAGAACCAGAAGGCCTTTCTCTACCAGATGGCCCAGAATACGCTGCTCTTCAAGGTGCCGATCGACTTCTTCGGCAAACTGTCAGTGGAATCCGGGGGTGAGCATCCCAACACCTTCAACATCAAGCATGCGATGGCCCAGGTCGTCGGTTTTGCCCGGGTCTACGCCATATACTATGGGCTTGAAAGTACCAACACCTTGCAGCGCATCAACCGGCTGCACGAGATCAGAGGTGCTGAAAAGTGCTGTGCACCAGGAGATTGTCGAGGCCTACAACTACCTGATGCAGCTCCGTCTCAAGCACCAGGTCAGACGACTCGACACTGGTGCATGAGCCGGACAATCATGTCAATGCCAATGAGCTGAGCCATATGGAAAAGGAACTGCTGGAAAAGATATTCGGCCAGATTAATCAGCTGCGCAAGCGTCTCAGCCTGGTCGGGCATAACGAGATCTATTTCTAGTTTCATCAGACTTCATTTAACAAATGATCCGGGCGGCGGCTTGAGCAATCCGGAGCCATCGGAGGGAAACCATGAAGGTAAGTGATGCGTTGCGGAAAAGAAAGTCAACCCGGGCATTTCTACAACGGCCGGTGGAGCAGCAGACCATTATCGACGTGCTCGAAGCGGCCAAACATTCCCCTTCGGGCGTCAATACCCAGCCCTGGCAGGTGGCGGTGGTGACCGGCGCTACCAGGGTCGAGCTGCAAAAGCGCATCGAAACCGCTTTCCGGGGTGGCCAGCAGGGGGGGATGGATTATCAGTACTATCCGCTTAAATGGTCCGAGCCGTACAAAACCAGACGCATCGAGTGCGGCCTGCAGCTCTATTCGACGCCTGGGGATTTCCAGCGGCAGGACAAAGAGCGGCGCCTGGAGCAGTGGGTGGCCAACTACCGGGCCTTTGATGCGCCGGTGATGCTCTTCTTCTTTATGGACTCCGGTCTTGAAACCGGATCCTACATGGATTACGGCATGTTTCTCCAATCGCTGATGCTGGCTGCGGTCGAAGACGGTCTGGCCACCTGTCCCCAGGCCGCCCTGGTGAATATCCCCAGATCGTCAAAACGCTGCTTGGCTATCCCGAAGACTCAGTGTTGATCGGCGGGATGGCGCTGGGGTATGAAGATGAAGAGGCTCTGGTCAACAGTTATCGCACACCCAGAGAACCAGCCCACACCTTTACCCGGTTTTTTGACTGAAAGAGCGCCAGAACTGGTGTAATCCGTTTTAATGCTTATCTATTTTGATCTGTTGGCTGCACTGGCCCGAGCTCGGCCAGTGGGCCCCACGATAACCAGCTGATGCAGGAGCAGGCGATTATGGCCAAGGTTTTGAAAGGCGATTTTACCAGGGGCAAAAAAGCGCAGCGGAAAAAGCCCAGGTCCTCAGCAGATGAAAAGCTGCCGGGCTACCAGTTGAAGCTGTCGCTGCCTTTCTCAGACCCGCTGATCTGGCGTCGGATCCAAGTGCCCGGCCAACTGACGCTGGCGCATTTGCACCGGGTCATCCAGATCTGCATGGGCTGGAGCGATAGCGATACCCATCAGTTCCTGGTCGGCAAGATTTTCTATTCACCGGGATTTGGCATCGAAGATTTCACCAGAAAGCCGCAATATGACGAGGCCTCCTTCGAGCTGCATCAACTCGAGGAGGCCATGCAGTTCATCTTCACCTATCTCTATGACGGCGGTGAAGGCTGGGAGCTGGAAATCACCCTGGAGGATATTCTGGCGCCGGACTCGCCTGCCTCAGCCGTTCTGCTCGACGGCGAGTACGGCTGCCCGCCCGAAGATGTCGGAGATATCCACCGCTTTCAGGCGCTGCTGGCCGCGCTTGACGAGGCAGGCGCAGAAGCGCCTGAAATCAGCCTCGGTTTCGGCGGGACCATGCGCTTTCATCCATCCGCCTGCGACAAAGACAAGATCAACGCACAATTGAAAAAACTTTGCTTACAGGAGTACAACATTGGCAACTGAAATCACCGTAACCTTTCCCGGCAATCTGAGAGTCGCGGCTGCCGTGAGAGATTTTACTCTGCTGACCGATCAACCGGTCAAATCGGGGGGAGACGGAGCTGCGCCGACGCCGTTTGAGCTGTTCACCTCCTCCATTGCCACCTGCGCCGGCTATTTTGCGATGAAATTCTGCCGCACCCGGGATATCGACATGACCGGTATGAGCCTGAAAATGCACTACGCATGGGACGACGAGGCCAAACGCTACCCGAAGATGTCCATTGAACTAGAGCTTCCCGAGGGATTTCCTGAGAAGTATCGGGGAGCTGTCATCAAAGCAATGAATCAATGCGTGGTCAAACAGCATATCCATCAGCCGCCTGAATTCGACATCACCGTCGCCTGATCCATTCCCGGGAATTTGCTCATTCTCCCCGCCTGCACTCCAGGCGGGGACGATGCCAGCGTTACAAAAAACGCGGGGCTGCCGAACCGGCGGTCTTTGAGATGCAGATAAGGATAGCGTTATGTTTCGTTCATTTTTCAAGAGCAGAAGATGGTTCCTGTGGGCATACGGCGGCGGTGATTGTGCTGCTGGCCCCTTTCGTACAGGTGGAATTGACGGTGAAGATCAATGAGTGGTACGGCAGGCTTCTACAATATGCTGCAGAAGGCGACCGAGCACCAGATGGCGGAGTCTCTGGAGTGACATCCTCAACTTTCTCTATATCGCCTTTCCCTATGTGCTGATCGCCACCCTGACCGCCTACTTTACCCGGATGTATGCCTTTCGGTGGCGGGAAGCGATGACCTTTTCCTATGTCGCGAAATGGCAGACCGTTGAAGAGGAGGTGGAGGGTGCCAGTCAGCGTATCCAGGAAGACATCTACCGTTTCGCCCGCATTTTCGAAAGCCTCGGTCTGCAGGTGGTCCGGGCCATCATGACCCTGGTCGCCTTCCTGCCGATCCTCTGGGGCCTGAGTTCCGGGGTCGATCTGCCCCATATCAAGGATATCCCCGGCAGCCTGGTCTGGGTGGCGCTGCTTGTCTCGCTCGGGCGGTCTGCTTATTTCCTGGTTTGTCGGCATCAAGCTGCCCGGCCTGGAGTACAACAACCAGAAGGTGGAGGCGGCCTTCCGAAAGGAGCTGGTCTACGCCGAGGACGACAAAATCAACTATCGGAAAGACCGAGACCATCGTCGAGCTCTTTATCGGCCTAAAGTTCAACTACCACCGGCTCTTCCTGCACTACGGTTATTTTGATATCTGGGTGAACTTCTTCGAACAGTTGATGGTCATCGTGCCCTACCTGATCATGGGGCCGGGCTTGTTCACCGGGCTGATCACCCTCGGCGTGCTGGTGCAGGTTTCCAATGCCTTCAGCAAGGTGCGGGAATCGTTTTCGATCTTTATCTCCAACTGGACGACGATCACCGAACTTCGCTCGATCCACAAACGGCTCAAGGAGTTTGAGCACAATATCGGCTATTGATTTCTGTCCGCGGTGGATTCGGTGCGGCAAGGCGGCCCCAGGACCGCTGGGCTGAGTTGCTGCACCTGCCAGCGCCTAGAGCGTCAGCAGGTCGCCTTCTGAGGCAACCAGCGGTTTTTGGCCGGCGATCTTGGCGATGATTCTGCCCGGTCTGGCAAACCGGTCCACCGGCCGGGAGAACATCAGCCCATCGGTTCTGCTTTTCACCTGGACAACCGGGGCTTCGCTGCTACCCGGCAGCGGATTGATGATTTCAGCGATTACCTCTTCTTTATTGATCCAATCCCCCTGTCTTTTGAAAAATGCGATGATACCGGGGGCCGGGGCCTTCACATAGTCCACCCCGGTCAGCGGCGTGGCCTGGTTGATCAACGGGGGCAGCGGAGGCGGATCGCCAGCGATCAGGCCGCGGCGCTGGAGGAACAGAAAAAGATTGTCCGCATCTGCGTCGATGGTCTGCGGATCGGTGTCGGAGATGCCGCGCAGCTCGACAGTGGCGGCGCAGCAGGCACAGGGAATCGGGTAGCTTGGAAACTGTTCGTGCAATACCCACCAGAGCCTGCTGTTGGCCTCATCGAACGGGGTGCCCCCCGAGTCGGCCGCCAGCAGCGTCGCCTCAGCGCCAAGCTGGGCCGAGAGATCCTGCGCCTCGGGCCAGAGCGGGGTACCGATATAGACATGCATCAGGGCCTGCAGATCGCAATGCAGGTCGAGCACGATATCGGCGTCGTGGGAAAGGCTGAGCAGCCGGGTTTTCAGTGCTTCGGTCTCATTTTCCGGATGCCGCTCTCTGAGGATGCGGGCGCTCTGTTTTCTGATCAGCTTGGTGTTGGCCTGGGGATCACTGGTGAGTTCAGATTCGACAGCCTCGATCAGTCCGGCGGCGAGGTCATGGTGCTGCCGGTTGAAATTGATCCAATTGACGAAATCGAAGCGGCCCTGCAGCGACTCGTCGCGCCACTGGGCCAGGCCGATCGGGTTGGCCGCCGGAACGACAACGATCTCCCCGCGGATGTCTTGGCGCGCGTCCGCCTCGTCGAGCTTTTGTATGAGACGGTGCAGTACCGCAAATCCCGGCGCTTCATCGGCATGCAGACCCGCCTGCAGATAGGCCTTGGGCCGCGCCTGCGGGTTTCCGTAGCAGATCACCTCCAGCCAACGGCCGGTGCCGGGGCTGGCCTGGGGCAATGCAATGGTCCGGGTGGTTTTCATGGCCGCGCCTCACTGGCCGGTTGGTCTGATTGCGGCTGGAGATGGGCATGCCAGCGCAACTCAAGCTTCTTGACCAGAAAGACGATGGGGAAGGTGATTGCCATATAGAGCGCGGCGGCGGTGAGAAAGGCCTCGTAGGGGCTGTAATACCTTGAATTGACGATCCGTGCTGCACCGGTGATATCGATGATGGTGATGACACTGGCCAGTGATGTGCCGTGCAGCATGAAGATCATCTCGTTGCGAATAGGCTGGCAGCGCCCGCCGGAAGGCGCTGGGCAGGACAATGCCTCGCGGATCATGAGCGGCGTAGACATGCCGGCAGCCCGGGCGGCTTCGATCTCGCCGTGGGGGGTGGCTACGATGGCGCCGCGGATAATCTCCGTGGTGTAGGCGCGGTGTTGAGCGTAAAGGCAAAGAGTGCACAGAAATAGGCCTCCTTGAAAAAAGGCCAGAGAACACTCTGTTTATCAGTTCGAACTGGCCGAAGCCGTAGTAGACCAGAAACATCTGGACCAGCAGTGGTGTACCCCGGAAGAAATAGACAAAAGCGCGGATCGGCGGCCTGGACCGGCTGGTTCCGTAGCTGCGCAGCACGGCCAGCGGAATGGCCAGCATCAGGCCGAGCGCCAGGGAAATCGAGACCAGCATCAGGGTGTTTTTCAGACCCTCCAGATAGATGCCGAAAATTCGTGTGATGATCGAAAAATCCATCGCTACGCCTCCCTCACCCCGACACTGTAGCGTTGTTCGAGATACTTGAGAATGATAGATCGGAAACCGTGGTGATCAGCAGATAATTGATGGCCACGACCAGGTAAAAGGTGAACGGTTTTCGGGTAGCGCCGGCGGCCAGTGCCGCTTTGCGGACCATATCGTCAAGGCCGATGATCGATACCAGGGCGGTGGTCTTGATCAGCACCAGCCAGTTGTTGCCGAAACCGGGCAGGGCGTGGCGGACCATCTGCGGCAGGATGATTCGCCTGAAGACCTGAGCTGGCTCATGCCATAGGCGTTGGCCGCTTCGATCTGGCCTTTGTTGACCGCCAGAATGGCGCCTCGAAAGGTCTCAGTCATATAGGCGCCGAAAATAAAACCGATGGTCGACACGCCGGCGATAAACGGGTTGATATCGATGTACTCGTCGTAGCCGAAAAGGGGCCGATCTGATTGATCGAATACCTGGCCGCCGAAAAAGACCAGCAGCATCAGCACCAGATCGGGAACACCGCGAATGACGGTGGTGTAGACCTGGGCCAGCAGCTTGAGCGCACCGGGGTTGGGAGAGCTTGGCGAGGGCACCGAAAATGCCGAGAAACATTGCCAGGACCAGAGAGAGAAGAGACACCTCGAGAGTCAGAATGGTGCCTTCGAAGAATGGACGGGCCGTAGCCGTGCAGTAGGATGAACATCGCTTAATGGTCAGCCGGGTGAAGGTGCCGCTTCCGCCCGATGTGAGAGGAGCGGACTGGTCGCGTTTTATTCACCGTAGACGTTGAAATCGAAATACTTGTCCTGGATTTTTTTGTAAGTGCCGTTGGCCGCGGATCGTTGTCGATGGCCTTGTTGAATTTCTCGACCAGATCCGTGTCGTCCTTGCGAATGGCAATGCCGGCACCGTCGCCGAACCATTTCGGATCACTGAGATCCGGGCCGATGAACTCATAATCCGCCCCTTCCGGCTTTTTCAGAAAGCCGTCGGACAGCGCCACGCTGTCGGCCAGCAGCATGTCCACCCGGCCGGCGGTGAGATCAAGATAGGCTTCGTCCTGGGTGCCGTAGCGCTTGATCTCCACGTCGTTGCCGTAGTTGTCGGTGAGATAGCGGTCATGGATGGTGGCCCGCTGGACGCCGACTTTTTTGCCTTTCATCGCCTCCGTTGGAGAATGTCTTCATCAGTCGCCTTTCTTGCTGATGAACTTCGCAGGGGTCTGGTAATATTTGTTGGTGAAAGCGACCTTCTGCTTGCGCTCTTCGGTGATCGACATGGAGGCGATGATCGCATCGTATTTTTTGGCCAGCAGAGCCGGAATGATGCCGTCCCAGTCCTGGGCAACCAGCGTCACTTCGGCCCCCATTGCTTCGCCGAGTGCCTTGGCGATGTCGATATCAAAGCCGGCCAGTTCACCAGCCGGGGTGACATAGCTGAATGGAGGATAGGCACCTTCTACGCCGATACGGACCTTGTTCCAATCGTTGGCGAGCGCATATGATGCAGCCAGGGACAGTGCGATCAGGCTCTATCAGCAGAATACATCTCTTCACGGCGTTCTCCCCTCGTTTGGAATTGCGTGACGGTTCGGTTCATAGAACAATCAGACCATCGCCTTGATAAAGGTTGAAAAACGTGCGCTCTCCGGGTGTCGAAAACATCAGTGGCGGGCCCATCTCGACGATGAGCCCGCCGTCGAGAAAAATGACCCGGGATGAGACCTCCCTGGCAAAGCCCATCTCATGGGTGACGACGATCATGGTCCTGCGCCCTCTTCGGCCAGGGTCCGCATGACCTGCAGTACTTCACCGACCAGTTCCGGATCAAGCGCCGAGGTCGGTTCGTCGAACAGGATGACCTCGGGTTCCATGGCCAGCGCCCGGGCAATTGCGGCGCGCTGCTGCTGCCGCCCGACGGATGCGCGGATAGGCCTGCAGCTTGTCGGGGATGCCGACCTTTTCCAGGTAATGTTTGGCCCGCTCGGCAGCCTCTTTCTTGGGCACTTTCAGGACGTGGATCGGGGCTTCGATGACATTTCGAGAAGGTCATATGGGACCAGAGGTTGAACTGCTGGAAACCATGGCGAGCTCGGCCCGGATCCGCTCGACCTGCGGCATGTCTGCTCGGCTGGTATACCGCGGCGGCCTTTCTTCATCATCACTTCTTCACCCGCTACCGACAGGGTGCCGCTGATCGGGAATTTCGAGCAGGTTGATGCAGCGCAGCAGGGTGGATTTACCGGAGCCGCTCGGCCCGAGCACCGGAGATCGACGTCGCCCCTGCAGGCCGACGCGAGATGCCGCGCAATACCTCATTGGCGCCAAAGCGCTTGTGAATACCGTCTACTTTTCACCCGAACGGCTCGTTCCGTTCATGGATAATCGAAAGAGGCCTGCACCTTGTTGGTGATGCGGCTGGTTGAGTTAACCGGCTGAATTTCGCCACAAGAGACAGCTATGAGACTCATAATGATCCGAAAAAAAAGTCAATTAAAAGAAACCGCCGCTGCAGACATTGAGATGATGTTGAGCAATTGACTATAAGAGCGCCGCTGCCGCAGGCTGAATCATCCTCATATTGCCTAATGCATCAACAATACTTACCAATTATTATACCAATATGGACTGCTTTAGTTCGAGGTTTTCAGACAGTTCCAAGCACAACAATTCTATCGCCGAGGAGAGATGATGACAGATAACGTGGCGCGTTTGATAGTCGATGGGAAGAGTTATGATTTTGAAATGTTCACCGGAACGGAGAATGAGCGTTCCATAGATATCGAAACCCTCCGGGCCCAGACCGGCTGCATCACGATGGACCGCGGGTACGGCAACACCGGCTCCTGTTATTCTGCGATCACCTATGTCGACGGGGCGAAAGGCATCCTCAGATATAGGGGGTATCTGATCGAAGAAATTGCCGAGCAGGCCAGTTTTGTTGAGATCGCCGATCCGCTTCTCTACGGTGAGCTGCCCGACTCCAGACAGCTTGCCACCTTCCGGGCGACTATTGCCGATCATGCCCAGCTCCATACCAGGCTCGAACATCAATTTTCCGGGTTTCCAAAATCCGCGCCGCCGATGGCAATCCTGTCGGCGATGCTCAATCTGGTGTCCTGTTTCCACCCGGAAGTGCTCGAAGTAAACTCCACCGGGCCTGAATTTGACAAAACGGTTGCCCTGCTGCTCTCCAAGGTGCGGGCGATCGCCGCCTTCTACCGGTCGGCCTCAGGCAAGCCGCTGATGCACCCCAATCCGAACCTGAGCTACTGCTCCAATTTTTTGCACATGATGTTTAGCGAACCATACCGGGAATATATCGCCACCCCGGTGGTGGAGCGTGCCCTGAACCTCTTTTTGGTTCTGCATGCCGATCATGAACAGAACTGCTCCACTTCAACAGTGCGGGTGGTGGGCAGCTCGCGGCCAACCTGTTCAGCTCGGTGGCAGCCGGAGTCTGCGCGCTCTGGGGCCCGCTGCACGGCGGTGCCAACGCGGCGGTGATCAAGATGCTCGAAGATATCAAGACCTCGGGCGAACCCATCAGCCACTACCTCGACATGGCCAAGGACAAAAACAACGATTACCGGCTGATGGGGTTCGGTCACCGGGTATACAAAAACTTTGATCCGCGTTCGATCATTTTGAAAAAAAGGGTCTATCGGTGCTCAATCAACTGCAGCGGGAAGACCCGCTGCTCGAAGTGGCCCTCGAACTCGAAGAAAAGACCCTGAAGGACGATTACTTCGTCGAGCGCAATCTCTACCCCAATGTCGATTTCTACAGCGGTATCCTGTTGCGGGCCATCGGTATCCCGCTCAATATGTACACGGTGTTGTTCGCGATCGGCAGAATGCCCGGCTGGATCGCCAACTGGCGCGAGCTGCTGGAGCACAATCAGCGCATTTCACGACCGCGGCAGATCTACACGGGAGAGAAGACCCGCGCCTTTGTGCCGCTGGCCCAGCGCTGATCCAGTCCAACAGAGCATGATGCAATTAGGCTGCGCAGCTATGACCGGGCCGGAGAATGTGATGCAGGTATTCAGCCTGCTGGATAAGAGCAATTGCCGGAAATCGGGGAAAAAACCTGCCTGGCCTTTGCTAGTGCGGTGTTCCAGGGGCGGAGCCGCTTGAGCGAATGTCCTGTGCTCGATCCTGTGGTTGCGGCACGATTTGACGGATCGGCAGAAGTCCGGGGCGAAGCGGCCCCTGAGCCAGCGGAAGTGTTGTTTACCCGGCTCAGGCAGGAGGCGGCAGCACTCGATCTGTCGGAAACGGCCCGGCGGGTAGGCGGAGTGTTTGACGGCAGAGCGCTGCGGGTCAACGATCCTGGGCAAGGACATGGGTATCGACAAGCAGGCGAACCTGATTTCAGATATCCATATGACCCCCTGGGTCACCGTGCCGTTTTTGACATATCTGCTGCATTGCCAGGGAGCACCGCTCAGCGGCGAGTGGATTTCGATGCGGGAGATGGCGGGAGGCAAAGCCCGCTATCCACTCTTTCAGAAACGCTGTGAACAGGCGATGAAGCGCATTGGCGATATCCATGCCGAGCTGTTCGATGATATGGTGCAGCTCTTTCGGGGGCGGCAGGTCGAGAGCCCTTTCGATTCAGACATCAGCGTGGTTCTGCCGGTTCTGCCGCTGGTGCCGGTCCTGATCTGCTACTGGCGGGCGGACGAAGGCCTGGAGTCGAGCCTGAATGTCTTTTTCGACCGCTCCATCGAGCATAATCTCGACTGTGAGACCGCATTCACCCTTGGGGCCGGGCTCACCCAGATGTTTGAAAGCCTGGCCCGCAGGCATGGCTGTACACCCTGAGTTGCACCGTCAGGCCTGTGGGCGCCGCCCTACACGGGCTGGTACCGGGCGGCAGCGAAGCCCCCATCGGAGCGCAGCACCCAGCTGTGATTGCGGAGCTACCAGTTTTTACCGAACAGTTCGAAGTGGGCCTGGGTTCTGACGCAGGCCGGGCATTTTTCCGGGGCCTCGGTTCCATGATGCAGATACCCGCAGCCACGGCATTTCCAGATACAGGCGTCCTGCCTTCTGAAAACGGTGCCGCTGTCGATATTGGCGGCCAGTTCCCGGAAGAGCTGTTCGTGGTGCCTTTCCGCCACGCTGATCGCATCGAACGTATCGGCAGCCCGCTTGAAGCCTTCCTCCCGGGCAATCTCGGCAAATCCCTTGTACATGGATTCGTGTACGAACAGCTCGAGCTCGGCCGCGGAAATCAGGTTGGCCCGGGTGTCTTCGATCACCCCGGTCGGAAACGGCCAGGTGGTCTCGAGTTCTCCGCCGTTGAAGAACTTGAAAAAACGCAGTGCGTGTTCGTATCCTGGCCGGCGGTTTCATCAAAGAGCCCGGCGATCTGGAAATAACCGTCATCCTCCGCCCGCCTGGCGAAGAAGTTGTAGCGGGTCCGCGCCTGGGCCTCGGCGGAAAAAGAGATCTGCAGATTCTTCGCGGTCCGACTTCTCTGAAGCGTGACATGGTCTTTTGATCCGCGCCTATTCTTCGATTTCTATGGCATCGGCCCCACACTCCCGGGCAGCCTGGCGCACGACATCCTTGAGATGATCGGGAATCTCGTCATATTTGACTATGGAGAACAGGGTGTCCTCGTCATACTCGAAGACTTCCGGACAGAGCTTGT
>CAVPRJ010000003.1:0-401334 GCA_963707715.1 uncultured delta proteobacterium | reverse complement strand
TGTGGGCAGGCCCGCCGCGATATCCTCGGCAAAGCTCGGCCCGGTCGAGGGCGGCGACGCGCGCGCCCGGGCAGGCGCGGGCGATCAGTTCGCTGGGGCGGAGCCCCGTCTCCCGGTCGATCCCCTTGCCGCAGCTCACAAGCGTGCGGCCATCGAGTGCCGGCCCGTGTTCGGAGAGGAACCCGCGCAGCGCCTGCGCGGGCACGGCGAGGAGGACGCAGTCGGCCTCGAGCCCCGCAAGGTCGCTCGTCACGTCCACCGACTCGGGCAGCGAAACCAGCGGCAGCCGCGCGAGGTTCACCCGTGTCCGCCGCATGTCCTCCGCCTGATCGGGATCGCGGGTCCAGAGCGTCACCGCCTGCCCCTCGCGCGCCAGCGTCACGCCAAGCGCCGTCCCGAATGCCCCCGCGCCGAGGATGGCGATCCCGCTCATGCCTTGGCGCCCTTCTTGCCGGAGCCGAGAAGCGCCGGTTGCGAGGAGTTGAGAGGCCAACGCGGCCGGGCCACGAGGTCGAACCCGTCGGTGAGGCCAAGGTCCAGCCGTTCGATTCCCGCCCAGGCGATCATCGCCGCGTTGTCGGTGCAGAGCGCGAGCGGCGGGGCGAGGAAAGGGACCTCGGCCGCCCGCGAAACGAACTCCAATCCGGCCCGAATGGCCCGGTTCGCCGCCACGCCCCCCGCCACCGCGAACCCGGTGAGGCGCAGGCTCGATGCCTCCGCCAAGGCCCGACGCGACTTTTCGGACAGCACATCGGCCACCGCCGCCTGAAACGAGGCGCAGAGATCCGCGCGGTCCTGCCGCGTGAGCCCGCCCTTCTCCGCCACCACGGCGTCGCGCGCCCGGAGAAGCGCCGTCTTGAGGCCTGAGAACGACAGGTCGCACCCCGGCCGGTCCAGCAACGGACGCGGAAACGCGAAGCGCCGCGGATCGCCCGCTGCCGCGTCCCGCTCCACCTCCGGCCCGCCCGGCTGCGGCAGGCCCAGAAGCCGCGCGGCCTTGTCGAACGCCTCCCCCGGCGCGTCGTCGATCGTGCCGCCGATCCGCGCGAAGTCGTCGGCGCCGCGCACGATCAGGAACTGGCAGTGCCCGCCGGAGACGAGGAGGATGAGATACGGAAACGCGAGCCCATCCGTCAGGCGCGGCGTCAGCGCATGGCCCGCCAGATGGTTCACACCCACCAAGGGCAACCCCGTCGCCGCCGCGATCCCCTTGGCGCAGGACACCCCCGACAGCACGCCGCCGATGAGCCCTGGCCCCGCCGTGACCGCCACCGCGTCGATGTCGTCGAGGCTCACGCCTGCGCGCGCAAGCGCCTCCTCCACGGCAAGGTCCATCTTCTCGGCATGGGCCCGCGCCGCGATCTCCGGCACCACGCCGCCGAAGTCCGCATGAAGCGCCGTCTGGCCCCAGACGACCGACGACAGGATCTCCGCCCGCCCGCCGACGCGGCGCACCACGGCCGCCGCGGTGTCGTCGCAGCTGCTCTCGAGGCCGAGTACGGTGACGGTGTCGGGCATGGGGCCGCCGGTTGCGCGAAATCCGTCCGGCAGGTAACACCGCGGAACGGGCCAGACAACTCTCGCAGGGCGCCGGTGACCGAAACGCTCCCCACCATCCTTCTCACCCGCCCCGCGGCCCAGTCCGCGGAGTTCGGCGCACGACTTCGCGCGCGCCTCGGCCGCGATGCACCGATTCTCATCTCCCCGATTCTGGAGATAGCGCCGGTTCCCTTCGACCTCGCCGTCGCGCCGCGCTTCGTGATCCTCACCTCGGTCCACGCCGCCGAGGCTGCGATTCGCGCCGGTCTCGCAGGGCTTCCTGCGTGGTGCGTCGGTGACCGAACGGCGGAGGCCGCGGCGGAGGCCGGGCTCCTCCCCCGCTCCGCGGCGGGAGATGCGGAGGCCTTGCTCGACCTCCTGCGGGCGGCGCGCCCCGAAGGCCCGGGGCTCTACCTCCGGGGGCGCCACACCGCGTCGGACATCGGAAAGGACCTTGTTTCGGCCGGGATAGACACGCATTCCGTCATTGCCTACGACCAGCACCCCCGTCCGCTGTCGCCAGTCGCCCGCGCCGCGGTGGAAGGAGCCTCCCCCGTCATCCTCCCCGTCTTCTCGCCTCGTTCCGCCCGCCTCCTCGCGGCGGAGGTCCGCGGTGCGACGGCGCCGCTCCACTTGATCGCGATCAGTGCGAACGCCGCCGCGGCGTGGAAGGAGTTGCTCGCGTCTGTCTCCATCGCCGCCGCGCCGGACGGGCCGTCGATGGAGGACGCCGTCGTGGCGCAAGCGCGCGCCCGTTCTGCTTGTTGACCCGCATCGCGCGGGCTAAGGTCTGACCCGGCGGAGACCTCCCGCCCCTGGAAGCTGAAAGGTTCTCTCGTGGCCCGTACGAGAAAGTCATCCGACAAGAGACCACCCGGCACCCCCGAGATTCCAGAAAAGGACACTATCGAGGACGCGATCGTTCTGGGTGAAGCCGGCCCGGTGGACCCGGACGCGCCGCCCCCCGAGGACCGCCCGGTGGTGGTCGAGGAGACGGCCCCGGACGCCTCGGCCGAAATCGACGGGGCGGACGATGTCGCGCCCGCGCGTGCCGACGCGGAGCGCGAGTTCGACGGAACAACCGGCGGAACCGACCGCGAACGAGCCTCCCGGCGCCGATCCGGAGCCCACCGAGCAGCCGGCGGAGCCCGCGCCCGAGGCCGACGAACCTCCACCTCTTCACGCCTCGGAAGACCCTGCCCGGATCGAGGAGCGTCCGCCCCACCGCCCCCGCCGCCCGCCCGCAGTGGCGGCTCCATCGCCGTCCCCCTCTTCTTCGGCGGGGTGATCGCTGCGCTTGCCGGGTTCGCCGTGTCCCGCTTCGTCTTTCCGGACGGCTGGCCGGGTCAGGGCGACACCCAGGCGGTCCTTGCGGACCTCCGCACCGCGGCGGATGCGCAAACCGCCCGCATCGCCGAGCTCGAATCGGCACTCGCCGCCCTGCGGGACGACGTGGGCGCGGTCCCCGACCCCACCGCGGCCATCCAAAGCGTCCGCGAGGAGCTCGGCGCGCAGATAGCCGACGCGGCCACCGCCGCGTCCCAGGCCACCGACCGATTGGGCGCGCTGACCGCCCGCGTGGAAGAGCTCGCGCAGCGCCCGTCGCCCGCCGGGCTTGACCCTGCGTCGCTCGACGCGGAGCTCGCGCAGTTCCGGGCCGATCTCTCGGCCGCCGTGGACGAGGCGCGCGCCAATGTCGTGACCGCACAGGAAGAGGCCGCCGCCATCGCGCGGCAGGCCGCCGAGGAGGCCGCCGCACGCGAGGCCGCCGCGGCCGAGGAGGCCGAGGCGACGCGGGCCGCCGCCCAGGCGGCTGCCGAGGCCGCCGCCCGGCAGGCCGCCCTGACGAGCATTCTCGCGGCACTCGACAGCGGTGCGCCCTTCGCCGACCAGCTCGCGGGCCTCGCCGGCGCCGATGTGCCCGCCGCCCTCTCCGCCCCGGCCGCCGATGGCGTGCCCACCCTGACGGAGCTTGTCGACAGTTTCCCCGAGGCCGCGCGCGCGGCGCTCGACGCGTCGATCCGCGCGGGTGTCGGACGGCGACGCGCTCGACCGGTTCACGGCCTTCCTGCGGGTGCAGACCGGCGCCCGGTCGCTCGAACCGCGGGAGGGGGACGACCCGGACGCCATTCTCTCCCGCGCCGAGGCCGCGCTGCGTGCGGGCGACCTGCCGGCGCACATTGGCCGAACTCTCGACCCTGCCCGAGGCCGGACAGGCCGCGATGGCGGGTTGGACCCAATCGGCCCGCACGCGGCTCGAGGCGCTGGAGGCCGCGCAAGGCCTCTCGACGGATTAAGGACGCACCGATGCTCTGGTCGCTCATCAAGTTTCTCGTCTTCATCGGGATCGTCGCCGCGCTCAGCCTCGGCGCGATGTACCTGATCGACACCGGCGCCGGCGTCCGCATCGCGATCGCGAACATGGAGTTCACGCTCGGCCCCGTGCAGGCCGTCATCGCCGCGGTGGTCCTGCTGCTCTTCGTCTGGCTGGTCCTGCGCCTTGCGGGCTTCCTCGTCGCGGTCCTGCGCTTCCTCAACGGCGACGAAACCGCGATCTCCCGCTGGTTCGACCGCAACCGCGAGCGCAAGGGCTACGAGGCGCTGGCCGACGGGCTCATGGCGCTGGCCTCCGGCGAAGCGCGGGTCGCCATGTCCAAGGCGGCGAAGGCGGAACGCTACCTTGGTCGGCCGGATCTCACCAACCTCGTCACCGCCCAGGCGGCCGAGATGTCGGGTGACCGCAAGAAGGCCGAGGAGGTCTACAAGCGCCTCCTTGCCGACGACCGGACCCGCTTCGTGGGCGTCCGCGGGATCATGAAGCAGAAGATCGCCGACGGCGACACGGCGATGGCGCTGAAGCTGGCCGAGAAGGCCTTCGCGCTGAAGCCCCGCCACGAAGAGACGCAGGACGTCCTCCTTCGCCTCCAGGCCGAGCAGCGACGACTGGAAGGGCGCGCGCAAGACCCTGTCGACCAAGCTCAAGTACGGCGCGCTCCCGCGGCCCGTGCACAAGCGGCGCGATGCCGTGCTGGCGCTGGGCGAGGCGAAGGACATCCTCGAACGAGGACGAACTCGATCGAGGCGCGCGAGGCGGCGATCGAGGCGAACCGCCTGTCTCCCGACCTGATCCCCGCCGCGGCGATGGCGGCCCGCGCCTACGTGGCGCGCGACCAGCAGCGCTATGCGACCCGCGTCCTGAAGAAGGCCTGGGGCGCCTCGCCCCACCCGGACCTCGCCGACCGCCTTCGCCGAGATCGAGCCGGACGAGACGCCGAAGCAGCGGCTGAAGCGTTTCGAGGTTCTGACGAAGCAGAACCCGACCCATCCCGAGACGCGGCTTCTCCTGGCCGAGCTGAACGTCGCGGCCGAGGATTTCGCGGCGGCGCCGCAGCGCGCTGGGCGACCTGCCCGAGACGATGCCCAACACCCGGGTCGCTCGCCCTTCTCGCGGCGATCGAGCGGGGCGAGGGCGCGTCGGACGCGACGGTGCGTCGGCTTCTCACGCGCGCGCTGTCGGCGCCGCGGGGTCCGCAATGGGTCTGCGACAACTGCCACAACGTGGCGGGCGACTGGGAGCCGGTCTGTTCGAACTGCGGCGCCTTCGACACGCTGAGCTGGCGGGAACCCCCTGCGGGAGCCGCCGCGCCCCTGACCGGTCCCGGCGGAGAGGTGCTTCCCATGATCGCCGGCAAGTCCGATCCGGACCCCGAACCCGAGCCTGCGGCGGAGCCCGTGGAGGTGGACATCGACCCGGCGGACGTGAACGCGAACGCCCCTCCCGACGAGGTCGGTTTCGTGGCGGACGAGGCCAAAAAATAGGTCTACCGCTCGGCCTGAAACCCTGCTAGACGACCCGCGGCGCCGCTGTAGCTCAGCTGGTAGAGCACGTCATTCGTAATGATGGGGTCGGGGGTTCGAGTCCCTTCAGCGGCACCAGTCTTCTCTGAGTTAACCCTTCTCTTCCAACAACTTAGAAGCTGCGACGCCCAGCGCGTCTGCCAGCCGCGAGACGATCTTGACGGTCGGGTTGCGGATGCCGCGCTCAACGCCGCTGACGTATGTGCGGTGCAGGTCGGCTTCAAACGCCAGCTGCTCCTGAGATAGCCCCTTGGCGGAGCGATGATCAGCGGACGACGAAATCCGCGTGCAGCGCGCCCGCCGCGTGGATCGTCTGCAGGATGTCGATCATGTCCTGCGGCGAGACGCCGAGCGCGTTCAGACCATCGATGACTTCGCGGAGCGAGGTGTCGCCCGACAGCTCGACAAGGCCCGCGCCCATGTCCTGACCCAGTTCGGCCACGGTACGGGGGACGACGACCGTCTCGCCTTGCGCGAAGGGGTTTGGCTGGACGACCTCGGGCCGTTCTTCGACCCGGAGCACCAGTCCGCCCTGCGACACCGCGACGCGAGAGATTCGGACGTCCTGGCCCAGAACGATTGTGCCCGACCGCTGGTCGACGACCACGCGCGCCATTGCCTGCGGCTCCACCGTCAGGTTCTCGATCCGGCCGATCGCATGGGCGGGCGTCGGCTCGCGCGTGGCGCGGACGTTGAGGAGGACGGTTCCCGAATCGAGCATCTGCGAGACGCGGGCGCCGTAGGCGTCGTTGATCGCGCGTTCGATCCGCTCGGCCGTCGTGAAGTCGGGATTGCGGAGCGCGAGGCGGATGCTGTGCAGGTCGTTGAAGACGAACGGCACCTCCCGTTCGACACGCGCGCCGGAGGGGATGGCCCCGGACGTGGGCACGCCCTCGACAACCTCCGCGGCCTGGCCTTCGGCCCGGGCGCCGCCGGCGATCACCGTGCCCTGACCCACGGCGTAGATGAGGCCGTCCGCCGCCTTGAGCGGGGTCATGACCAGCGTGCCGCCGAGAAGGCTGCGCGCGTCGCCTATCGCCGAGACGGTCAGATCGATCCGGCTGCCGGCACGGGCGAAGGGGCGAAGCTCTCCCGTCACGAAGACGGCCGCCACGTTGCGGGAGCGGAGTTGTTCGCCGGTCACGTTGACGCCGAGGCGTTCGAGGACGTTCGACAGGATCTCCTCGGTGAACGGCGAGTTCCGGAGCGAATCGCCCGATCCATCGAGGCCGACGACGAGGCCGTAGCCCACGAGATCGTTCCCGCGGACGCCGTCGAAGTCGACAAGGTCGCGCACGCGGACGGACTGCGCCGTCGCCGGGGCCGCGACGAGGAACAGGGCGAGGAGGAGGGCGAGCCGGCGGATCATCTGAGGTAGTTCGTCAGCGACAGGCGGGAGAGGCGCGCGGTGACGGCGTAGAGTGTTTCGAGCTGGCCCTGGACGGACTGGAGGTCGGTCGCGGCGCGGAACGGATCGGATTCGACGATTGTCGCGCGGGCGAGGTCGGCGGCCGCGAGTTCGGCGCCATTCCGGACGCGGGCGCGTTCGATCGCGGCTTCGGCGTCGCCGACCACGGCGCGGAGGCTCACGATGCCGTCGCGGGCCGCGATGAGCGCCTCGCCCGAAGCACCGGCGAGGGCGGCGCGTTCCGGCACGTTGCCTGCGAGGACACCGCGATCGAGGAGGGCGGAGAGGGCGAGGCCCTTGAGCGCGTCGCGGACTTCCGGTGCGAGAGCGGTGACGGGCATGTCGACGGATTGGCCTGGGAGACCCGGAAGGGGCGCAAGGGGTCGGCGCTGCCGGCGTAGGCGGCGGTGTCGAAGGCGCCGCCCGGGGCGAACCAGGCGTCGAGCGTTGCGGTCACGTCGGCGGCGGTGGTGGCCCCGGCGGTGGCGGTCTGGAGTGCGTCGAGGATGTCGGAGGCGGGGAGGAGGGCGGGGCCGTCGGTGGCGAGGCCAGCGAAGACGGTGCGGCCTGCGGCCTGGACGTTGAGCCGGGAGACGGCCGCCTCGAACTGCTGGGTGCCCTCGCGGCCGACGGCATCGATCTGGGCCGGGACGGCGGAGGTGCGGGCAAGGAGCGCGGCGGCGGACTGGGTGCCCGCGCCCGATTCGATGCCGGCGAGGGCGGACTGGGCGACCTCGGTGAAGAGGGCGGCCTCCGCGTTCGAGGTACGGAAGGACGCGAGCAGCGAGACCGAACGTTCGAGCGAGGCGAGCGGGCGGAGGTCGCCCCGGGTCGCCGCGCGGATATCGGTGGTGCGGCCGGAGGACAACTCGGCCGTGAGGCGCTGGAGGTCGCCCTTGAGGCGGGCGTTGTCCCGGCGGAGCTGGAAGGATTGCGAGAGGTCGCCGATCGTCGTGAAGGACATGGGACTCAGATCTCCAGAAGCCGGTTGAGGAGGCTGTCGATGGTCGTGACTACGCGAGCGTTGGCGGCGTAGACCTGTTCGATGAGGAGGAGCTTCTGCATCTCCTGATCGGTATCGACGCCGCCGCGCTTTTCGAGGGCGGCGAGCGTCTCCTGCCGGGCGGAGGCGAAGCCGAGTTCGGTCTGGGCGGTGAGGCCATCCCGCGAGGCAAGGGACTGGAGTTCGGCCGCGAGGCCCGCAAGCGAGGTGCCGACCGCCGGCAGGGCCGCGCTGGCCGGTGGCCGGATGGCCGAGGTTGCGGCGGAGAGGGACGTCAGGAGCGCCGCGTCGCCCACGGGGCCGGGGGCGGCGGCGCCGAGGCCGGTACGGAGGCGCCAGAGATCGCCGCCGCGCGCGGGATCGGCGAGGGCGTTGACGGAGAGGCGGGCGGCGAGGCCTTCCTCGTTTGCGGGGTCGAAGGGACCCGTCCCGTCGGTGAAGAGCCCCGCCGCGCCGGGCGCGAGCGTCGGGTCGACCGCAGGGTCCTGGAAGCGGGCGACGACGTCCCGCGCGAGGCCGTCGACACGCGCCTGGGCCGCGACCGCCAGATCGTCCCTCACGGAGAAGGCGGCGGCGAGGCTGCCCCCGGCGAAGGGGGCGAAGGCGCCATCTGTCCGGACGGGGCGGCCGTCGATCGTGAGGCCGGAGAGCGCGCCGGAGGCGAGCGTCATGTCGGGCGTGATCGTCGGCGAGCGGGTGAAGCCGACGGTCGCGGCGCGCCCGTCGACGAGCGCCGCGCCTGTGGTGGTGTAAAGCGCAACGGTGCCGTTGTCGCGCGGGTATTCGCGCAGGGGGACGATGGCGGCAATGCCGTCGATCACGCGCTGCCGCTGATCGGCGAGGGCGCTCGAGTCGCGGCTCGTGCTGCCAAGGCGGAGGATCTGCGTGTTGAGGTCGCGCACCTCCTGAAGGCCGCGGTTCAGCGTATCGACCTGCAGGGCGATGTCGGCGTCGGCGGCCATGCGTTCGCCCTGGATACCGTCCGACAGGTCGTTGACGGAGCGGGCGAGCGCGCCTGCGGCGTCGAGCACGTTGCGCAGGCGCACTTCCGAATCGGGGCGGCTTGCCGCGTTCGTGAGCGCCGCCTCGAAGGCGGCCACTCGGCCCGCGACGGAGGCCGGGTCATCCGGGGTTCCGGCGAGCGCATCGATCCGGTCGAGGGCGGCAGACCGCGTGGTGCGTTCGCCCAGCGCCGCATCCGCCAGCCGGCGATCGCGGATGACGCTGGCGTCCACGTCGCGAACGATTCCTTCGACGCGGACGCCCGAGCTCAGCCCGCCGAGGGTGCGGGCGCCGAGCACGATCTCCCTTCGGCCGTAGCCGTCCGTCATCGCATTCGAGACGTTGTTCGACACGAGCTCTGCCGCGCGGGAGGCCGCGGTGAGGCCGGTGAGGGCGTTCGAGAGGGAGGTCGTGATGCTCATCGCCTAGCCCCGGTCAGCGTTTGATGTTGGTGGTTTCCTGCAGCATTTCGTCCACGGTCTGGATGACCTTGGCGTTCGACGAATAGGCGCGCTGCGTCTGGATGAGCTGGGTAAGCTCTCCCGCCACGTCGGTGGCCGATTCCTCGAGCGCGAAGCCGACGACGTCCCCTGTCGGCCCGTCGCCCGCGTCCCACAGGAAGAACGAGCCGCTTTCGTTGGACAGGGTGAAGGTCTGGTTGTCCTGCGCGCGGAGGCCGTTGGGGTTCGGCACGTCGACAAGCGGGATCTGGTAAAGCACCCGGGTGATCCCGGTGTCGAAGTTGGCGCGGAGGAAGCCGTTCCCGTCGATCTCGATCGAGGTCATGTTGCCCACGGGAAAGCCGTCCTTGGTGATGGCGGTGGGCGCGAAGCTGTCGGACAGCTGCGTCATCACGGTGCCTTCGCCCAGGGCGCCGATCGTGATGTCGATCGGGCCGCCCGCGACGTCGACCTGGAAGCCGCTGCCCGCATAGGGCTGACCAATTGTCGCCCCGCCCGGGTCGGGCGTGCCGTCCGGCAGGACAAGCGGCTGCGTGACAGAGGCGAGCGTGCCGCCGGCGCCGCGGGTCGCGTCGAAGGTGAGCGTATAGACGCCGACCACCGTTCCGCCCTGCGCCGAATCGCGCAGCGTCATCGTCCACTGGTTCGACAGGCCGGGCGCGCCGGGGACCGTGGGCTGGTAGGTCACGTCGATCGACTGGGAGGTGCCCAGGTTGTCGAAGTATTCGACGGAAAGGTTGAGCGGATCGCCGGAGGAGCCGAACTCCGTCTCCGTCGCGGGAAGGTTCACGCCGAGCGTGATCGCCGTGGTGGGTTCGGCCGCGAACTGGTTCGTCTGGATCTGGACGGGCGCCAGACCGGCGGAGGTGTCGCGCGGATAGGTCGGGATTGCCCCATCGGGGTTCGCGGGCCAGCCGAGGAGGACGAGCCCCGTGGAGGTCCGCAGGAAGCCGTTCGCGTCGGTGCGGAATGACCCCGTCGTCGTCAGGTTCATCGGGAAGTCGGCGGTCTGCGAGATGAGCGCCGTTCCGGAGGTCACCGGGAGGAAGCCCCGGCCGCGCACCGCGAGGTCGGTGGGGTTGTTCGTGGGCTTGAGCGCGCCCGCCTGGTCGACGAAGCGGGTCGTCGTCACCCGGACGCCGCCGGCCGAGTAGGTGCCCGTGCCGCTGTTGATCACGAGCGAATGGAACCCGGCCTCTGCCCGCTTGTAGCCGTAGGTGGCGGAGTTGGCGATGTTGTCCGAGATCGTCGCGAGCCGGCTGGCGTTCGCGGCGAGGCCTGCGACGCCGGCGTTGAGGGACGAGGAGATGGTCATCGGTGCGCCTTTCTGCTGCTTCGGCAGGACGGGCTTACGCGCGCCGGATTAACGTGCATCTAATCCTTCGACTTTTCCTCATCCCCCCGGCTCAGAAGACGTTGCGCAGGACCACGATTTCGATGCGGTTGTTCCGCGGCGCGGTCGGATCGGTCGTCACCGGCCTGCGGTCGGCGAGGCCGGTCACCCGGCGCATGCGCGGCGGGGGGAGGGCTGCCTCCTCGAGCAGGCGGCGCAGCGCCGCGCCCCGATCCATGGACCGTTCCCAGGCGGAAGCCGCGGGCGGGTCCGCCTGGGCCACATGGGAGTCGACCGCCACCGCGTTCTCCACCATCGCGAGCGCCGCGACGATGGACGGGACCAGCGCGCGCAGCTCCGGCAGGGGCAGGGCGTCTTCCGTGAAGAGGGGGGTCGATTCGGTATCGAAGAGCTCGATCACCAGCCCCTGGTCCGAGAGGCGCGTGACGACATGGCGCCGGATGAGGTCCCGGATCACGCTTTCGCCCGAGAGGCCCATCAGCGCCTCCTCGACCGCGGCGAGGGCCTTTTCGGCTTCGTCCTGCGTGTCGCTGGACCGGCTCGTGACGAGGCCGACGCCCGTCCCCGACCGCGACAGCGTCTCTTCGGCGAACACGCTGTCGCCGCCGAAGACGCCCGCGCCCCCGCCCGACGTGCGGTTCACCGTGACCGTCGGATTGAAGTAATCCGCGATCCCCTTGCGCTGCTTTTCCGTCGTGGCCCCAAGGAGCCACATCAACATGAAGAAGGCCATCATCGCCGTCACGAAGTCGGCATAGGCGACTTTCCAGGCACCGCCATGGTGCCCGCCGCCCTGCACGATCTTCTTGCGCTTGATGATCGGCCGCGCGTTACCCTGCGCCGACATCCCGCCACCTCACTTCTCACCCGGGGACAGGGGTATCAGGCAGGCGTCAAGGCGAGTTTAAGTCATTCGTTCGAGGTTGAGGGACTGGGTGGAGGCTCGTCGAAGCGTTCTCCCAGGAGCGCACCGGCCGCGGCCCCCGCGAGGAAGCCGCCGAGATGGGTCTGCCAGGCGAGCTGGCCGTTCATCGCCCACCACAGGACGAGGTTCATCAGGGCGAGGATCACGACGACCCTGAGGACGGGCCGCATGGGAAGGCTGAGCGCGCGCCGTTCCAGCGCGTCCCAGGCGACGAGCGCGCCGACGAGCCCGAAGAGCGCGCCCGAGGCGCCCACCATCGGGCTGTAGTCCGGCGCGAGGAGGCCGTAGACCGCCGCGCCGCCGAGGATCGAGGCCACGTAGATCGCCGCGTAGCGCGCCGTGCCCCCGCGTTCGGAGACGGCCGCGCCGAGCGACAGGAGCGTGATCATGTTCACGAGAAAATGGAGAAAGCCGCCGTGGAGGACGCTGTAGGTCAGGAACATGGTCACGGGCTGGCCGGGGAAGTTCGGGCGCCAGTCGGACAGGAGGCCGGGCCAGAAGCCGCCGTAGGTGTAGGCGGCGAACCGTAGTCGCGGCGCGCCCAGAAGGCCCCAATCCGCGAGCTGGAACGTGAGTTCGAACGCGGCGCAGACGATGAGGATGCCGAGCGTGAATCCGTCGGGCCACCGGAGAAAGCCGGGCCGGCCCTGGGCGTCGTCGTCCGCGGTCATGTCACGCGCCTCCGGGCCGCACCTGCGCCTGATCCGCGGCGGGAATCAGGGACGGATCGAAAAGCTCCGGTCGATGAGCGTGTATACCTGATTGCCCGTGGCGGCATCCCCGCCGTTCTCGACCGAGTACTGCCTTTCGTACCCGAGGACCCAATCCCAGTCGCGCGTCAGGGCGCGGCGGTAGGAAATGCCGGCGTTGGCGCGGATGTCGGGATCGGAGGCGCCGCCGCCGATATCCTCGGACCGGCCGAGACCGAAGTTGACCTCGAAGCTTGAGAGCGAGTTGATGTCGCGGTTGTAGAGAACCACAAGCTGCAGTCACGAGCGTGTCCACGTCGTCGTCGCTGGTCACCGTGTTCTGGCTTGCCGTGACGCTGAAGCCCCCGGTGGGCAGTTCCTGCGCATAGGTCACCTCGCCGACGAATCGGGTTTCGCCGCCGTTGTCGGATACGGAGAAGCCGAGCGTGTAGTCGAGTTCGCCGGCGGGCAGTGCCATCGCGCGGTCGAAGGTGAGCTGGGTGCGTTCGGCCGCGACGGTGAGCGTGCGTTCGAGCGCCGCGCCGATCGTGCCGTTCGTGCACCTCGCGCTGGAGCGAGGCATCGAAGATCCACCCCTCGGTCGTGGTCGGTGATCGAGTCGAAGACCGTCTGTTCGATGTTCGTGTAGGAGACGTTCGCCGCGAACGCGGTTGCGGCGTCGATGTCGTAGGTGCCGCCGAACCCGAGATCGGTCGTGTTCGTCAGCGTGCTTGCCGTGTCGTCCTCGTCGAGGCTGCTGTACGCGCCGATGAGACGGCCGCGCAGGGTCGGGGTCACCTGGAAGCTGAGAATGCCGTCGACGCCGTATTCGGCGCGGTTGTAGAGATCGGGGTTGGTGGTGTCGATGTATTCGCGGCTGTCGAAGAAGAAGCCGGCCTCGAACCCGATCGGGCGGCCTGTCCGAAGCTAAGGCGGCCGTCAAACGTCCAGCGGCGCAGGTCGCCGCCATCGACGATCAGGTCGACCGGGTTCAGGTTCTCGTCGAGGAAGGGGAGGACGTCGTCGTCGACGTTGTCGTAGAAGTAGCGGCCGTTCAGGTTCGCGAAACTGTCGAAGCCGACGCGTTCAAATGCCAGCGTGGCGAGAGGGATGCGGAACTCCAGCCCGTCGTCCGGACCCGGACCGGTGCCGTAGCGGGCCTCCGTCAGGATGGACAGCGCGAGGTGCGACGACGTCCGTCTCGCTCACGAGGCCGAAGACGGCCCCGAGGTTCGTGCGGGTTGTCGTGCCCTGCGCGATGGATCTGTGAGGTTCTCGTTGGTGTCGAAGGTGAAGCCGGCGTTCAGATCCACGGTCATTCGGAGACCGGGTTCCGGAGCCTCGACCGGTTCATCGCCCTCGAGCCGCTGCAACTCGGGAAGCTGAAGCTCCTGAGCCATCACCGCCACGCTTCCGGCGGCCAGAATGGCCGCCGATGTCATTAGTATTCTTTTTTTGCTGCTCTGCCCCCGTCCGATCATCTATTCGAACAGCCTCCTCTCCGGGACAATGATCACGTCGCCGTCGGCGAGGACCGAGCTCCCGATGTTCGAAGCGCCTTGTTCGATGGCGCGGTAATCGATGTTGTAGACCGTCTGCTGACCCGACTGCGGATCGGTGCGGCGAAGCTGGATGCGCTTGGTCGCGGCAAAGCGGGTGAACCCGCCGGACAGGGCAAGCGCCTGGAGGACGGTGGTCCCACGATCGACCTCGAGAAGGCCGCCGCCGTTGTTGACCTGGCCCATGATGTAGACGTCGATGGTGCGCGCGGTGCCGGTGCCGTCCCGCGGAGCCACGCCCGCGACCGAAACGGAGACCGTCGGGCTCGTCGCGAAGTTGGGCGCGAGCGCGCCTGCGAGCGCCGCTTCGAGCTGCGTCGTCGTCTGGCCGCCGGCGCGAAGCGCGCCCGCGAGCGGGAAGGACAAGCTGCCGTCCGGTAGCACGAGGACATCGCGATTGAGCGACGGATCCTCGAGAACCTCGATGCGGACCGTATCGCCGGGCCCGATCCTGAAATCGGTCTGCGCGCTCGCGGCACTAGCCGCAACAAGCGCGATCAGCGCGATGAAGACCCTGTAAACCATGACAACTCCCCCGCAATTCTCTGCCAGGCGCACCCGGAGTGATAAACTCTTGAGCGCGACATGCCAAGAAGAAGGAGCCCCGGACGGTCTCGTCCGGCCGGGGCGTTACCTTGAAGGCACAAATGCGCCGCGATCAGTCGGACGGTTCCGTTTGCGGCAACGCTTGCAGCCGGGCGATTTCCGCGCGGGCTTCGGCAAACTGAGGACGGGTATCCGCCGGACCCGCGAGGTCGACCGCGCTCTGGAGCTGACGGATCGCGTCCTCGGTCCGTTCGGCGCGGACGTAGGCCATGCCGAGGTGGTACTGCACCAGCGGATCCTGGGACAGCGCCGCCGCCGCGGGTTCGAGATGTGCGAGCGCCTCGGTCGTCTCGCCGCGGCGGAGCGCGATCCAGCCGTAGGTGTCCTGGAACTCGGGCCGGTCGGCGCCCCGCAGACGGCGGGCGATGTTCCATGCTCGGTCAAGGCTCTCCTGGTCCGTGCGATAGGTGGAGATGAGGCTCGCGAGGTTGTTGGCGACGATGACGGAGCTCGAGTTCAACTCGTAGAGGCTTTCGTAGATGCCGATGGCCTCGTCGATCTTGCCCTCGCGCTCGTATTCGCCGGCGAGTGCCCACTGGAGATTCGGCGCGTCGGGCATGGCCTCGAGGCCGCGCTCCAGGGTCGCGCGGGCTTCGTCGAAACGGCCCTCTCGCGTCTGGAGGGTGTAGAGCGTCCGCCAGACCACTTCCTGCTGCGGGTTGTCGGCCAGCATGGCGGTGTAGACCGCCTCGGCGTCGGCTGTTCGATCGGAGGAGGCGTAGATCGAGGCCTTGAGGAAGCGAAGGAGATTGTTCTGCGGATTCTCGGCCAACATGCCGTCGACGAAACTCTCGGCCGCGGCGACATCGCCGCTCTGAAGGTGCGTGCGCACGATCTCGAGCTCGGCGGCGCTGTTCGACCCTTGTTCCTGGATGATCGATTCGAGGACGGAGACCGCCTCATCCGACCGTTCCTGCCGCTGGAGCCGCGCCACGCGGAGCGAATCGGCGGCGGCATCGGTCTCTTCCGTCTCAAGGCGGCGGAGCGTGCCTTCGACCTGTTCGAGCCTCGCCCAGTCCTCCTGGCCGAGGTAGACGCGGCCGAGTTCGATGAGGATGGGACACATTGTTCGGGCTGAGGCGCAGGGCGTCGATCAGGATCGGTTCGGCGACACCGTAGTTTTCGGTTTCGAGAAGGAAGCGCGCGTAGCGCAGGCTCTCGTCCGGCGCGTTGCCCGACGCCTCGACCGCGAGCGACAGCATCTCGCCCGCGAGTTCCCGGCTGCCGGACCGCAGGTAGGCGCCGGCCATCAGGCTCATGATCTGGGGATCCCGCGGCGCCTGGTCGAGCGCGGTGCGGAGATTGAGGATCGCGTCGTCGGGCCGGTCCTGTTCGATCAGGGAGGAGGCACGCATCTTCAGCGCTTCGACGTTCGTGGCGTCTTCGGCCAGCACTTCCTCGATTCGCTGGCGCGCGGCGACCTGGTCGCCGGTCATGGCAAGCATGCGCGCGAGAGAGACCTTGACCTGCCGGGTGATCTCTCCCGGTTCGCCGGTGGCGATGATGTCCTCAAGCTCGGCAATCGCTTCGGCCTGGCGGCCGGCGTCGAAATCGAGCCCGGCGCGGAGGGAGCGCAGGACTGTCACGTCCTGCTGCTGTTCGATGAGGGCGTTGACCTCCTCGCGCGCGGCATCGTCGCCGCGGACCTGGCGGACGAAGGCGATGTAGCCGACGCGGGCGGCGGTCTGGGCATCGGCGCGCGTAGGCGTCGGCGCGCAGGATCTCCTCGGCCTTGTCGGGGTTCCCGCGGGAGATGTGCCAGCGGATCAGCGCTTCCTTGCTGGCCATGTCCGACGGATCGTTGGCGATCATGTCGGTCAGCTGGCGTTCGACTTCGTCCTCCTGGCCAAGCTGGGCGAGGAGGGCGAGGCGCATCTGGAGGAAGTCCGGCGACGACGGATCCACGGCGAGCGCGCCGTCGATTTCCTCGAGCGCGCTGCTGAAGCGCTGTTCGGCGATGTAATCCTCGACGAGGATGCGCGACAGGAGAAGGTCCTCGGGAAGCTCGGCCTTGAGCGCGGTCAGCTCGGCGGCGACCTGGGTACGGCGGGGCGCGTCGTTGTCGAGGACGGCCTGACGGTACTGCTGCACCTGGTAGAGCAGCCGGACCTGAAGGTTCTGGGGGTCGAGTTCGTAAGCGCGCGTGGTGTTGAGCTCGAACGCGTCCCAGTTGCCGGTCTGTGCCGCGATACGGGCGATGGCCACGCGGCTCTCGATGTCGTTGGGATCCTGTTCGGAGACAAGGGTGTAGCTGCCGAAGGCATCGCGCAGGTTGCCGCGCTCCAGCATCGTGGCGGCGTAGAGCTTGCGTGCCGGAATGTGCAGGCCGTTGAGCTGGAAGACGTTCCTGAGCTCGATCAGTGCGCGGTCCACGTCGCCTGCGGCGAGAAGCTCCACGGCACTGTCATAGTGACCCTGTGCGCGCTCCTCGGCCGAGTCGCAGGCCGTCAGAAGCAGAAGTGCGGACAGCGAAACTGCCGCGAGAGTAACCGATCTTTTCGACATGGCACTTACCTAACGCTTTCCCACCCAGCGTCAAAGTAACCCTTGAACGCGCCGGTTGCCAGTCAACTGCTCGGCAACCGGCCGCGATCAGATCAGATGCCCGTTCCTCTCAGGATTACGCGCAGCGTACGAACAATGAGCGAGATGTCGGTGGCGAGCGAAACCTCGCGGTCGTACTTCTCGTCGAAATAGACGCGGCTGACGAACTCGGCATCGTTGCGGTCGGAGACCTGCCAGTAGCCGGAGACGCCGGGGCGCATCGCGTAGTAGGCAAGCCCGTGGTAGAGCGCGCGCTGGTGCGGCATCATCGGGCGCGGACCGATCAGCGCCATGTCACCCTTGAGCACGTTCCAGAGCTGCGGGATCGGCTCTGTTGCGCAAATCGGCTGACGGCCGGAGTTCTCCTTTCCCCGGACAGACTTATCCTACGGCCTCTGTGACGGGTATGCCGAGCGCGGTGTAGCCGTTCAGGACGGCGATGCGGACCTGGAGCTCGCGACCTGGCGGTCGAAGTCCCGTGCCATGAGCCGCTGGCCCAGCAGTTTCACACAGTGCATCTTCGTCTCGACGCGGCTCCGGCGGTGGTATCCGCTCCATCGTCGCCAGAGGGCCCGACCGAGGTATTTCGATGCGCGCAGGGCCTCGTTGCGGGCGACGGCGCCGGCGGTGACGGTCTTCCATGGCTTGGCGTTCTTGCGGGGCGGGATGACGGCGTGGGCACCACGATCGGCGATGGCGTCGTGGCATTTGCGCGTGTCGTAGGCGCCGTCTGCCGTGACACTGCCGATCTCCTGGTCGCGCCGGGATCTGGTCGAGAAGGTCAGGCAACACCGGCGCATCGCCGATATGGCTCCCGGTGATCTCGACAGCCCGGATCTCCAGCGTTTCCTCGTCGATCCCGAGGTGGATCTTGCGCCAGACGCGCCGTTTCGGGCCGCCATGCTTGCGGGCGTGCCACTCGCCTTCGCCCTCGACCTTGATGCCAGTGCTGTCGATCAGCAGGTGCAGCGGCCCCTTTGAGCCGCGATACGGGATGTTCACGGCCAGGGTCTTCTAGAGCGCGTTGCGACCTTTCCGATTGGGGATTCCGCTGAGGCTTGATCTGCGAGTCCCTATCTGTAGAGCAGATATGGGGGTTTGAGATGGGCAAACCACATCCTATGGCGCTTCGGGAGCGCGTTGTCGCTTTTGTGGAGGAAGGGCATTCGCACCGCGCCGCCGCCGCGCGGTTCCGGGTTTCGGTGAAGTTCGTCAACGACATGGTCATCCTGAAGCGCGAGACGGGTGGGCTGGAACCGCGCGCCCAAGGCAATGGCGGGGGTCATGGCAAGCTGGTCAGCGTGCAGGACTGGATCACGGGGCGGATGGAAGAGAAGCCTGATATGACGCTGAACGATCTGGTGAGCGAACTGGCGGATCACCACGGCATCGCCATCCACCGTGTCTCGGTCTGGCGGTTTCTGCGCGGCCTCGGGCCGACACACAAAAAAAGACCTGCAAGCCGTCGAGCAGAAGCGGCCTGAGATCCAGCAAGCACGCCATATCTGGATCACGCGGCGTCAGCCCTTCATGCGCAACCTGTTGCCACGCATCGGTTTCATCGACGAGACCTCGCTGAAGACGAACATGGCCAAGACCACGGGATGGTCCCCCAGAGGAGCGCGTCTGATTGATCATGCGCCTTTTGGTCACTGGAACACCCAGACCTTCATCGCCGCCCTGCGCCACGACCGGCTCGGACGCACCCTGGGTGATCGACGGCGCGATGAACGGTGAGATGTTCGACCTCTATGTCGAAACCCAGCTGGTCCCAACCCTCGCGCCCGGCGACGTGATCATTCTCGACAATCTGTCATCGCACAAAAGTCCCAAGGCGGCCGAGGTCATGAAGTAAGCATCCGGCGAAGGCCGCGGTCAGGCGGCTTGGCGGATGTCCGAGGATTTCCAGTTCCAGGGAAGCAGGTCCGGCACCTGCGAGGCGGTGATGTAGGGCAACCGGGCGAGGACATCGGCCAGCCATGCCTGAGGGTCGATGTCGTTCATCTTGGCGGTCACGATCAGGGAGTACATGAAGGCGGCGCGGTCGCCGCCGCGCTCGGAGCCGGCGAAGA
Source organism: uncultured delta proteobacterium (assembly GCA_963707715.1). Classification (GTDB taxonomy): domain Bacteria; phylum Desulfobacterota; class Desulfobulbia; order Desulfobulbales; family Desulfocapsaceae; genus JABDQA01. The sequence continues at coordinate 382,314 of CAVPRJ010000003.1, read as the reverse complement.
GCCATGACTTCCGGCCGAGGGCCACGCCGCGGAGCGCCCGCTCGGCCGCATTGTTCGTCAGGCAGACCCGGCCATCCTCGAGGAAGCGGGTGAAGGCGTCCCAGCGGTCCTTCCTGAACATGTAATCGATCGCCTTGGCCGACGGGGTTGTGCTTCGACATCGTGCCGCGCTCGGCCTGCATCCAGTCGTGGAGTTCCTCGACCAGCGGACGGGACAACCGTTGCCGGACCTCGAGCCGGGACGTGGCATCCAGCCCGTTGATCTGGCGTTCGATGTCGAAGATGGCGTCGATCCTCGCCACCGCCTCCAGCGCGACGGGAGATATGTCGTGGGCGGGTTTGCCCTTGCGGACATTCCCCTTGATGTCGGCGAGTTCGAAGAACTTCCGGCGGGCATGGCTCCAGCACAGCGCGCTGCTCACCGGACCGGGATCACGATCACCGCGATAGAGGTCGTTGTAGCCGCCGTAGGCATCGGCCTGGAGGACCCCCTGCCATCCGGCGAGATGCCGGTTGGGGTGGGCCATCTCCCGGTCGCGCGAGAAGTGGAACAGCGCGGCCGGCGGCGCGCCGCCCGCGAACGGGCGGTCGTCTCGGACATAGGTCCAGAGCCGGGCCGTGCGTGTCCCGCCCTTCGCCAGCAGCGGCACCGTCGTGTCATCGCCGTGCAGGCGTTCGGCCCCGAGGACATGGGTCCTGATCAGCGCGTGGATCGGTGCGAGCGCGGCAGCGCAGGCGCCGACCTGATCGGCCAGGGTCGACAGGCTGAGATCGACGCCTTCCCGGGCGTAGCGCTCGGCCTGCCGGTTGAGCGGTTGGTGCTGGCCGAACTTCTCGAACAGGATCGTCGCCAGAAGGTTCGGGCCGGCCCAGCCACGCGGCGTGGGATGGAATGGCGCCGGCGGCTGGCTGATCGTCTCGCAGTGCCGGCAGGTGAACTTCTCGCGGACGGTCTGGATCACCTTCCACTGCCGGGGGATGACCTCGAGCGTCTCGGTGATGTCCTCGCCCATCTTCACGATGCGATCCGAGCCGCAGCAGGAGCAGGCGGTCGGCGCCTCGACCACCACCCGCTCGCGCGGCAGATGCTCGGGGAACGGCTTGCGGGCCGGGCGGCGACGCTCGAACCCCGCAACGGTCGTGGTCTTCGCCAGCCTGGTCGCCGCGATCTCGTCCTCGGTGGCCGCGGCCTCGAGTTCCTCGAGCTGCAACTCCATCTGGTCGATCAGGCGGGCACGGCGCTCAGAGCTGTGGCCGTATTGCTCGCGCCGGAGCTTGGCGATCTCGAGCCGGAGATGCTTGATCATCGCCTCGGAGGTCGAGACCACCGCCCGGGCCTGCGCCAGTTCGCTCTCGGCGGTCTCGGCACGGGCCTCCAAGGCCGCGAGCGCGGCGCGCAATCTGGCGATCTCGGAGGCGGCATCTGACATGGCCGAGACCTACCACGCTGGCACTGGAATGCCCATGCAAACAGGACCGAAGAGGCTGTTTTATCCCGCCTTTGCAGGGCGTTGGGTCCAGCGCGGATTGCGCCAGTCGATCCCCTCCAGGAGATACCCGAGCTGGGCCGCGGAGATCTGCACCGCCTCGCCGCTCCCGCTGGTCGGCCAGATGACATGGCCTTTTGGCCCGCCGGGGTCGCACCCTGCGCGGTGTCGGACTTTGGGTCCGGTCAGCCAAGGAGGGAAGATCATGGAAGATGTACAAGCGTTCGTCGGCCTCGACGTCCACAAGGCGACGATTACCGTCGCGGTTGCCGATGCGGGGCGGGAGGGCGAGGTCCGCCATATTGGGACGGTCGAGAATACCCCGGACGCCATCGCGAAGCTGGTGCGACGCCTCGGTCGCCGTCACGAGGCGGTGGAGTTCGTCTATGAGGCCGGTTCATGCGGCTACAACGTCCAGCGTCAAATCGCGGGCATGGGGTTCGCCTGTCGCGTCTGTGCGCCCTCACTGACGCCTCGAAAGCCAGGTGACCGGATCAAGAACGACCGCCGCGACGCGATCGCGCTGGCGCGCCTGTTGCGGGCCGGCGAATTGACGTCGTCTGGGTGCCTGACCCGTTGCACGAGGCTCTGCGCGACCTGGTCCGGGCGCGACATGCGGCGGCCCACGACGTGCGCCGAGACCGCATCCGGATCCAGGCGTTCCTGCTGCGCCACGACCTGCGCTTCGAAGGCAAGGCGTGGAGCACGCGGCATCGCAAATGGATGTTGAGCCGCCGCTTCGAACATCCGGCCCAACAGATTGCATTCCAGTTCTACCTCAACGCACTTGAGCACGATGAAGTACACAAAGTCGGCGTCGAGGGGCAGATCACGGAGCTCCTCGCCGCCTCTCCGTGGGCCGCGCAAATGCAGGCTCTTCAGGCGCTCAAGGGTGTAGGCCCGATCGTCGCGGCGACGGTCCTCGCCGAGGTCGGCGACTTCTCCCGTTTCGCCCATCCACGCCAACTCGTGGCCTACTTCGGGCTCGCACCCGGCGAGCACAGCTCCGGCAGCACCGTTCGACCGCGCGGCATCACCAAGGCGGGCAGTTCAATCGCACGCTCGGTTCTATGCGAGGCAGCCTGGAACTACCGCACGACGCCAAAGGTCGGGGTGTGGATGAAGCAGCACCGTCCGCCGGTGCCGCAGGACATTATCGCGCTGGCGTGGAAGGCGCAGCTGCGGCTGCATCGGGTGGTGGTGTATCCACCAACAATGCGGCTACCGGTATTTTCAATAAAGATCCTTACGATATCAAGGTCTTGGTCGGTTACATGAACAATTTTCCGTTCTCATGCAACGGGACAGAACTGTGGGAACAAGCGCTGGCATCAGTGCCTTTTACGGTGCACCTGACCACCAACGCCTCGGAGTTCACCATGTTCGCCGACATCATCCTGCCCTGCACGGTAAATATGTACGAGCGCTACGGCTACGTCAAGACCAAGGCCAATCGCTATTCCACCTGCACCTTGCTGCAGCCGGTCATCGATCCGCTCTGGGATGTCATACAGGATGAGACGGAATTTCCTTTCCTGATTGCTGAAAAATTCAAGGAGCGTGGTTTCTCCAACCTCTACGACTGCCTCGTAGAAATGTACTCAGATCCCGAAACGGGAGCAAAACCCAAGGATTCGAAAGAGCTGTCGATCTATGCCCTGAAGTATTACACCAAACCCTTATGGGACGGAGAAAAGGACACGCATGGAGATAAGATCAACGGCTGGGATGACATGCTGGCGCGTGGCATGTGGAATTCAGAACCCTATGAATACAAGAAGCACTGGGGTGGTAAATTCAGCACGGAGACGAAAAAGTTCGAGTTCTACAGCGAGACCCTGAAGAAAGTGCTTGGTGATCATGCTGAGAAGCACAAGGCCGATGTCGACACGGTGCTGGAAAAGTGTAACTACACGGCCCGCGGCGAACTGGCCTATGTCCCTCATCACGAGCCGCCGCTGCGCCATGGCAGCAAGGAAGAGTACCCGTTTGATTTCATCGATTACAAATCGCGCCTCAACCGTGAAGGCCGTAGCCAGAACTCCCCCTGGTACTATGAGTTCAAGCATGTGGACCCGGGTGACGTCGGCGGTCAGGATTCGTTGAGAATCAATCCCGTCGATGCCGAGAAACTGGGTATCAAGGACGGAGACAGGGTGCGGATAACCTCGACCGCGGCAACCGGCGAATGCATCGCCAGGGTCTGGGAAGGGGTACGTCCCGGTACCGTCAGCAAATCCTATGGTCAGGGGCACTGGGCTTACGGCAGAACGGCGACCGGGGATTTTGGCAAGAGCGCTACCCGGGGAGTGAACAACAACACCATCATTCCCTGGGAGCTTGAGAGGCTGTCCGGATCGAATGCCAGAAACGGCGGGCACGCAGCCGTCAAGATCGAGAAGATATAGGTAGGAGGACAGAATAATGACACAATATGCAATGATAATCGACTTAAGAAAATGTGTTGGCTGCGGTGCCTGTGCTCTCGCCTGTAAAACCGAGAACAATACGGCATTGCGACGCAACGGCCAGACCTTCAATTGGGCGGACTTCGTTCACGAGACCAGTGGAACCTTTCCGAATACTAAATTTAGAACGCTTCCGGTTCTCTGCAACCATTGCAGTGAAGCCGCCTGTGTTGAGGCCTGCCCGGTTGAACCGAAAGCGATGTTCAAGACGGAGAATGGCATAACGATGCATAACGATGAACGATGCATCGGTTGCAGGGCTTGTCAGGAGGCCTGTCCTTATAGCCTTGACGAGGTAAAGAAAGATGGTGCGTATGGCGAATACAGCGTCATCAGCTACAATGAAGAGGGGGAACCCACCCAGCCGTTTTTTGCCGACAAGACCCAATTGATCCCCAACGGGTCTACCTCAGGTGCTGAATTGGCCTCGCTTACAGGTGCTACTCCGCCGCATGAAACCAAATACAGTCATCCCGACTATGAAAGCGTACGCCGGGACAATGTCGTTGAAAAATGCATTCTCTGCGATCATCGTTTAAGGAACAGTGAATTACCTGCTTGCGTCGAAGCCTGTCCCTCTGGCGCCCGGGTAGTGGGTGACATCAACGATGTGAACAGCGACGCGGCAAAACTGCTTAAAAACCACAAGCACTTTGTCTTGCTTCCGGACGAGGGCACCAAGCCAAACGTCTATTATATCCGGGAGTATTCAGCCCGATAATAGAGATAAGAACAGGTCAGGGCTTATGGGCTTACCCTCCATGAGTCCTGACCTTAACCTCCTCAAAGCATCATGATGGTTTCACAAAAAGACGCGAGTACCCGTGCTAATTGTTTCAAATTGCTTGCCGCCTGTTTCTATGAACCCGAAAAGGACCTATTCGTCGAAGAAAACCTCTGCCAGAACCTACAGGGCCTTCTCGATGGTTGGGCGTCCGGGGCGGCAAAAGCCGCCTCGGATATGAGACTTGCCTTGTTAAACTCAGAGCAGGAACAGTTGAGCATTGCCCATGCAGAACTTTTCATCGGACCATTTGAACTGATCGCGCCCCCTTATGGGTCTGTTTACCTCGAGAAAAATCGTCAGATCATGGGCGACACGACAATCGGCGTCCTCAGGAGCTACCAGGATGCAGGGCTGGCAGTCGACGAAAAGGAGCCGCCCGATCATATCGCCATAGAACTGGAGTTCATGTCATTTCTAAACACCAGAGAAGCAGAAGCCCGGGCGGAAGGCAACGCCACTGAAGCAGATACGTTTTTCGAAAAACAAAAAGAATTTTATCATAATTATTTGCGCTGGGTTCCAAACTTTTGTGAGGCGATAAAAAAAGGAACGAAGAGTTCATTCTATCAATCTCTGGCGGACTGTCTTGACAGGTTAATGGTGACCTGCCAGAAATGTTACGGGAACCGATTAAACCCCCGGTCTTGAGAGTTAGAAAGATTCAGATCGATGTCATCATTTAGCCTGATCCAGAAACTTGTTTCACAATCCTCCCGGCAGACGGCTGAGTTTGCCCATCACAGATGTCTGAGAAAACGCCTTAGCCACAGTGATTGTTTAATTTGCCTCGACGTATGCCCTGCAGGCGCAATATCGCTCAAGGATCGCAGTATCAGCTTCGATTCCAGTGTATGTACCGGATGCATGCTCTGTAGTACCACGTGCCCGAATGACGCCTTTACTTTTTCACAATTTGATTCCGAATCTCTGTGCTTTTCGGAGGACAAGACTGAGCTTGCCGTAATATCGTGCAATAGGCAGAGCCGGATATATCCGGAAGAACGGCTTGTGCCATGCCTTGGCGGCCTAACAACCGAGCACCTGCTGGCCCTGAATATGGGTGGGGAGTCAGCCCTGGCGTTCAATGCATCATCCTGCGCCGGTTGCGAAAACTACTCTGGGGTAGAGGACTTTTTACACAGACTGGCGTGGCTTAAACAAAACAGAGGCTCCATATTTAAAAGAAAATGTATCGTCATAACGGACCAGAAAGAAATTGTCGCCTTCGATCAGTCGGCCAGAAGATCGTTTCTCTCCGGTTTGAAAGAAACTGTATTTGAAACGATTGGTTCCCAGTTCAGTTTTCAAATAGACGGTTCCAGCCCTGCAGCCAGAACCGGCAGGAGAATACCCGCCAGGGTCCGGATCAAAAAACATCTGATGGAAAAGGTTGCCTCGAAAGACAGGCAGGCGCTTTCGAGGTTGATAAATCACCGACTCATTATCAACAAGGCCTGCAACCTTTGCCCTCTTTGCAAGGGAATATGCCCAACTGGTGCACTCAAGATTGAGCAGACCGAAGAAAAAAAAGAACTCACCTTTGATGCTACGCTCTGCAGCGGCTGCGGGCTGTGCGTTACTTTCTGCAAGCAAAAAGCACTCTCCCTTAAAAGACCTGACACCTGGATTGTGACTGCAGGTGCACTCAGTCAACCGTCATCAACTGAGACTCTGCTGCCGCTGGCTGAACAACCTGCGAAGCAGAGCGCACGTGAAATTGCTTAGAAGGGATCTGCAAGCTTAGGAGAACTCGATATGACCGATCTTCTGATTCCTGTTGCATTGCTGGCTTTCATTTTTGCAGTCGTGGCCTTCTTCTATGCCTCGGTGGGGTTGGGTGGAGGCTCTTCATACACGGCGTTGCTGGCAGTCTTCGGGGCGAGCACGATGACTATCCCCATGGTGTCGCTGACTTTGAACATATTGGTCACAACATTCGGCAGCCTCGTATTTCTTCTGCATGGCCATGCTCGATTAAGACTCATTGTACCATTTATTATTTCCTCGATCCCCATGGCCTATCTTGGCGGGATGCTGCATCTGCCCAAAATGATGTTTTACATGATTCTTATGGTTTCATTATGCGCAGCAGCAGCGCGTATATATTTCCCAAACAACCACAGGCCGATTCAACTAGACCAAGGCAGGAAAATCCCTTGCGCCTTAATGGCTGGGGCATTACTGGGAACGATAGCCGGCATTACAGGAATAGGCGGCGGCGTATACCTGGTTCCGCTGATTATCATATTGGGTCTGGGCAACGCAAAGGAGGCAGCAGCCTGCGGTGCTTTTTTTATCTGGGTAAATTCGGTCGCCGGACTGCTTGCCAGAATACAGCACAACGGAGTTGATCTTGTCCCATACCTGCCTCTGGCAGCAGCCGCCATTTTAGGGGGGATGGCCGGTACCCTTATGGGAGCTGGGCGCTTTGAGGCTCGTACGATGCAGCAGATTCTCGGCTCCATTCTGATAATTGCAATTCTTCTGCTAGGCAAAAAAATTGTGCTGCTTACCTGATTATTTGCCCAACTCTCCGACCCACCTTTGAGCTTGTGAACAAGGAGGATTTGAATTGATTAGCTCATGGTTAGATATGGTTGCCATTGCCAAGCTATGGATGGGCGGTTGATACAGCAAGTTGAGGTGGTTCCTGTGCATCTAGGCACCTTCTGTTCATACGGTTCAGCCCTTAGGGTACAATGGTTCAAGGCATTCTCGCCTAAAACCCAAACATCAGGAGGTGCGTCATGAAAGTGTCACAAGCAGTTGATTTTCATCTACAGTATCACCAAGTAAACTCCAAAAAAAAATACCGTTAAAACCTGCGAGTACGTTCTCTCAAAATTCTCGTCCCAGTTCGGAAAGCGTGATTTAGCCAGTGTTTCCCAAGAAGAAGTGCTGAATTTTCTTTTGCGCCTGACCAAGGACAACAAGCAGGCAACCAAAAGAAATCGATACACGGTACTCTCTTCTTTCTACAATTTCAGTATCAACAGCTCATTGCCAGCCCTTGCCAATCCCTGCAACGCTTCAATAATGAAAAAGATTTTCAAGCGGCCCCAGACCAGTCAATGGAGGATCGTCGATAAGGAGACTGTTGATGAAATCATTTTCAGGACCACAGACCGACGAAACAGGTTGATACTCGAACTTATGGCACGAGGTGGAATGCGTATCGGGGAGGTGCTAAAAATCACACCGGACGACATACAGGAAGGTTTCCTGACCATCCAGAATCCGAAAAGTGGTAGGCCAGAGGAGCGGGTTTATATTCCACGGAAAATCCTGGTAAGGGTAAACGATTATGTCAATGCCAGTGATTTCGGCATAGATGACCAAATCTTTCCGATTTCGTATGTGGCTGCCTGGTCGATGGTGAAGAAAGCCGGCAAGCTGGTAGATATAGAACTCAAGCCTCACGACCTCAGACGCCATGCAGCGACCTATGCTTCACGTTCAGGAACGCCCATAGAGATCGTCAGCAAAGTGATACTGCGCCATGCTGATCTCTCAACAACGCAGAGATACCTGGGAAAAGTTGATGATACTGAGGCCATTCGGTGGATTGAAACGCTTTACGGTTAACATTAATTACACGGGCGGGGGATTATTCCTCGCCCCCTATATGGACTGGAAGAACCTAAAATTGATCAGCACAGGCTATAGGCTCTGCTGATCTTAAGGTTTCCATTTCCAATCCTCATAGTAATCCCAACTCACCATAGATTTGAGTTGTTTTAGCTCTGAATCTTTCTCATGGATGACGCATTTCATGACGTCCCCACCCGAGATCAGACCGATAATATTGCCGTCTTCTTCGATAAGCAGATGCCTGATCCGGAGCCCCAGAAATTTATCCATGATATTAAAGACCGTATCGGAGTGGGGCGCAGACCTCAGATGGGTAGTCATGTAATCTTCTATTAGTGCGCTTTTAAGATCAAAGCCCTCTTGTATGACATCCTGCATGAGATCTCTTTCCGTCCATATACCGATGATTCTTTCGTCTCTGGTGACAAGAATGGCACCCACTTTTTTCTGATTCATTTTTTCAAGTGTGGCAAAAAGAGTTGTGCCTACGGGAACGGACACGATCTCCTGCCCCTTGTCTGCCACCATGTTTTTGGCTGTTTCCATATTATTCCTGGATATCTTCGAAGATTTATAGGGATTTTTTATTATGAATTAAAGAAAAATAAGGCAAAACCATTCCTTATTCTGCCTTCGCTACGACCTTAACGGCAATATGCTGAGATTCATATCCTCACAGTCATTTTTGATGAATCACTGATTTTACTTTTGCAATAATCTCGTGTGTCACCATTTCCAATCCATTTACTGACTGAGCATGTTATTCTACTTTTTAGAGCAAATCATCTTCAGTCTCAGCCTTAACAATACAATCACAATCAAAGCCTACATCTCTAAGACGAACCTTTAATGACATTATATTTTTCCATATATTGTTTGGTTAATGATAGCCAAACAACATCCTGTGTTCTCACATGTCTAACAACCATTATAAACAGTCTTCCTAACCTGTCAATGTACCACTTCAAAGACGGATCGTAATAAAGATGTTTCCTGAATGTCTGTGCACCTACCGTTTAACCACTGCCGAGCGACCTGTTTGCAGAAATTTGAGACAGGAAGAAGTCACAACTGAGAGTCGTTGCTCGTTTTGCTGAGATTTGCTCGGGCAACCCAAATCGGTGGATGTTCCAAAAACAGTTTCTATCCGAACTCCAATAAACTAAACCGCCAATTAGTTTCTCATATCAGTTTAATTTTCAGGCACCCACAAAGTGCCATTAATTAGTTAGGAATAATGATTACTATATGAATTAACGTATTCAGCATGATTTTCATTCGCTCAATTTCACAAATGGAAATAAGCATGAGAATACGAAAGCTGAAAAAGATAATATTTGTAATCTTAATATTGATATATTTGCCATTGAAATCTTTGGCTAGGCCACCTTTATCAAGCAATAGTGAAGAAATAGATCCTGGGCCTGAGAATAAACGAATTGAATACCATATTATCAATCATGAAAAAGTTAATCTGCTTTTATGGCATACAGACTATAAAGAAAGATGTTATTTTAGTGATAGAGAAAACTTGAGAACTACAAATATCGAAACGATTGAAAAACTATTAACATTAATAAAAAAAGAGCCGAAAGTATCTAAATACTTGCTATCTTTTTTAAAAAAACAAAACACAGTTATCTGTATCGACGAAAGAGATGATGAAACACGCGGTTATTATGACTTTAAATATAATATAATCGGACTAAAAGAGCATCTCGAATTATTTGAAAAGCTAATCATATTAGTACATGAATTACGTCATATTACCCACTTTAATAAAGGGTATTTCAACTCTCTTGATTATGATATTGACGAGATAATACGAATGAATTTTGCAATAGAAGCCGATGTTCAAGCCATTGTTACCCTCTATGCTTGGAGAATGAAAAAAAAAGATATAAATGAGGTGTGGAATGCTATATACGGTTTTGAACACTATTGTGATATCGCCGAAGTGTTTGAACAAGAGATTAAAAGAAGCAAAGATGAAATGAAAGCGACTTATGCCGCTTTTATTCAGTGGTATAAATCTGATTGGAGGGTTGATAAATATTATAAATGTTCATATGCATGGTATGTGGATATGTTAGACGATACCAAACTGATCCAAAAATATGTAAAATTACCTGAAAACTTTTTCAATAATCTTTGTGAGTTACCATCCGGGAAGAATTATGGTTGTCATAGGTCTGACGAGATAAAAAAAACTCCTCTAAAAATCATTCAGGAGGCAAAAAATTATAGCACAGAAATGGTTAGCCCTTAGATGTCAGTATAGCTAGAACATATCCTTTGCCAATCTCATCAATTTAAGCAGAGTTGCAGTCCTAGGTTGTTCCTGTATCTGCTGGGTTCCTCCGCATATCATCTAACCGCTTATCAAGGTCTCGCTGTAGATCGACGCCGCTGGCCATTAAATCTTTCAGCGTGTTCACTGCATCGTCTTAACGCCCTTTACCGACCAACCGGTACACATCCCGGTACACGCTGTTCTGGTACTTCACCGTATTACGCAGCGCACGCAGCTGTAGGTACTTCATCGCTGACACCTCCTATATGACCGTGACGCTGCCGTCACTGTGAATTTCGATTTTTCCGCATTTACCGGCATATGGGCCGGAGTCGATGCATCCTTCATATTTGGTGCTGTCACTACCTACCGAGATGACCTTACCAGATGCGCTACCCGCTACCCTGTGGACTGCTGTAGGTAAACCTGCAATCCTCATCAACGGTGAGAGTTGCGTCTCCTTGCCGTTTGGTGCCTGGATAGGCGCCGCTCTTCTCCACCGATTTGGATACAGGTGCAGGTTCTGGTTCAGGTTCAGCAGTGTCACTATCAGCACAGCAGTACTTTGCTCAGGATCTCGATTGCTTCTTCCATTGGCGTTCTCCTTGGTTGTTTTTCCCCTTCCCCCGCCTCACGCTGCAATAGAACGCACATATCCTGGGCCTGTCGATAGCACTTTAGTTCTATCGCCAGCTTCCTATAAGTGACCACCCCAAAAGAAATGGGTAGCGTTTATAAGGTTGGTAGACCAATCACACGGTGCTGGCGAGCCGAAGCTCCCTGGCAAACTCCACCCAAAGAGGATCGTGTGATCCCGGCTACCAAACCGTAGCGCCAGATTTTGCTGACGCAGATATCAATACAAGGTTCTAACAATCTGTTAAGCAACGGTTGAATGCAGTGCTGCCACTGAGTATGATAGGGGGATTGCTGGGGATCGGCACCAAGTGCTCAAAAGCAGGCAAAAACTAATGCGAGTACAGGGTGCAGTACGGGTAGTTTATGCAATCGTGGATACCCCATGAACAAAGGGGCAGAGATCTCGATGTGGAGGATTGCTCCTCCGCCAGTTTCATTGTTTCGGAATATCCCGTGATGCGCACCCTTGTTTTTATCTCCTGCCTCATCCTGATCGCTCTCGCGAATGCCCTGCCGCGATCAGGCCGCGCAACAGCACCCCTGCTGGACTATACCGTAACTGCCCAATACCCGCACGACAGCAAAGCATTTACCCAGGGGCTCGTCTATCTGAATGGCCTGCTCTACGAGGGAACCGGTCTTCTCGGGGAAAGCAGCGTCAGACGGGTGGACCTGACCAGCGGCCGCGTGCTGCAGAAAATCGACAACGACGCTGATGTGTTCGGCGAAGGGCTCACCCTGCTGGACGGCCTCCTCTACCAGTTGACCTGGCAAAACGGCAGGCTGATCGTCTACGATGCTGCCACCCTGAAGCCATTGCGGGAGTTTCCACTGGCCGTCGAGGGCTGGGGCATTACCCACAACGGTCGGGAACTGATCGTCAGTGACGGCAGCAGCACGCTGTATTTCCACGATCCTCGCACCTTCAAGGAGTTGCGCCGTCTAACCGTGAGGGACAGTTCCGGCCCGGTCACCCTTTTAAACGAGCTGGAATATTTCGACGGCTTCATCTACGCTAATCAATGGTACTCCAACCACATTCTGAAAATAGATCCGGTCGACGGCCGGATTTCGGCAAGAATCGACCTGAGCCGTTTAGCGGCAGCCATACACGACCGCCTCACTGCCCCGGACGGCCAGGAAGTACTCAACGGCATCGCCTGGGATGCCGTCGGCAGACAACTGCTGGTAACCGGTAAACACTGGCCCACCCTGTTTGTCATTCGCCTGCGCTGAGGGCCGGGCGCACCGCTGCCGCAGGGTGCAAAACGACGCCTGGCTGGTCATTTCAGCCAGACGCACGCCCAGCTGCTTCACATCCTGGGGTTACCGGTAACCCCAATATTCATAAAGCGTCAGACGAACCGGTGCTTTGAAAACGATTATCAGGATGTCCGGCTTGGTGATTTTGCTCTGCAACCGATTCTAAACAGTGAGCCACAAAGAGGTTAGGCCTTGCCCACGATAGTCCGGGCCTCCTCAAAGGTTACCAGGCGGCCACTCTTCTCGTCCCACAGGCTCAGGCAGATATTGCGCATTCCGCTGAGATAAGGTACGGGATCGATCTGTTGCAGAACTTCAATCTCATCGAAACACTCTTTGAGCCGGTAGTTGGGGATTTGCGGGGCGAGATGATGAATGTGATGATAGCCGATATTGCCGCTGAGCCAGCGGAGAAAGGCCGGCATCATGTAAAACGACGAACCCTCCATCGCGGCCCGATAACGGTCCCAATCTTCGTTATGGGCCCAGTAAACCCGGCGGAACTGGTGCTGAACATAAAAAAGCCAGACGCCCAGCATGCTTGCTCCCAGCATCATGGGCAGCACTATCAGCAGAAGTACTTTCCAGCCGATAAAAAGAGAAATACAAACCATGATCAGGACAAGCGTGACATCGGTAAAGAGCGTGCTGTACAACTCTCTGCGGCGAAACCCCCGGGAGGGGAATCTGTTGAGAATGAGGAACAGGAACGGGGAAGAAACAAAGAAGATAAACAAGGGATGCCGGTAAAGCCGGTAGCGCAATTTGGTCCACCGTTCAGCTTCATGGTATTCGTCCACCGTCATCAGCCAGACATCCCCGGTTCCTCGTCTTTCCAGATTGGCCATAAAACGGTGATGTATGCCGTGCGTCCGCTGCCAATCGAGATAGGCCGTGAAGGTCAGGATGCCCAGGGCATGCCCGAGCCAGAAACAGGCCTTGCGTGACTTGAAATAAGACTGGTGGCAGCAGTCATGGAAGATGATAAAGGTTTTCACCACGATCGGCGAGATCAGCAGGGACAGCAGCACGATGACCCCGCTGGGGATCTGATAATGCAGCAGTATAACCAGCACAGTGATGGCCGACAGATAAATAGCCAGCGTCGTTGACACCTGTACCAGCGACCTCCTTCTTTCAGCAAGGGCGTAGCGACGCAGCTCCTTATACAGTTGTGCTTGTTCCACTATCAGATGAGCGCCGGTTTTGAAACACCAGGACAACGAGGACGATAACTCGAAAAGCCTCTTGTATAGGTCAGGCGATATCGGTAACCTCCCCAAAGCGCGACAACATGATCTGGAGGATCATCCACCAGATTGTCGTCAAAGGCAGAAACCGGGCTAATTGAGCTTTTCGGGGACCAGCTTTTTCCTGAGATCATCAAACAACCCCTTGGCAGCCTCCTCCATCTTTTCGGTTAGCTTCTTCTCCAGGGCTATTTCGAGGCTCCGACCGATGATATTGCCCAGGATCAGTCCACCCAGTTCAGCTGGCGTAAAACCTGATTCGCCGCCGACATTCTCCAGCACCATATCCGGGATCACGAGCTGCTGAGGCTGCTGTCCGGGCACCACGGCGTTGACGGTAACGCCGGTGATGGCGAGTTTGTTAAAACGCATCCTGATCGGCTCCCCTTTGGCGCCCCCCTCTGCTTTGGGCTGCTCTTCTGCCGCTTTCTGATCCGCTCTGGCGCTGTTCTGCTTGATGTTGTTCAATAAAATCTGCAGATTCGAACTGCCGTCCTCTTTCACTTCAAGCTCAACGACCGGGCTTTTTATGTCGAGCTCATCGATTACGATCGGCTGTTTTCCCAGAGAACCCAGGTTGATGCCCAGGCGAATCATCTCCATTTGAAAGGCTTTTGGGGCCTTATAGCCTGCCGGATTGGCAACCGTCAGCCCGCTGATCTGCCCGGAACCGCTCTTCAATTCAAGATCGACGGCACTGACTGCAACCGGTACACCGAGCAGTTCAGAACCAACGCCTTCAAGAGCACCTTTGACGATCTTATCCAGATTGCCAATCAGGAAAAATGCCCCGATACCAACTAAAAGGCCTAATACAGCGAGCGCAATAATAATCTTTTTCATTGTGATCCCAATTATATGTCAGATGAATGTGCTGGATATTCTAGAACTTTTGCAACTATTTAGCGACACTTTTAATCAGGTGGGAGTCAATTGCAAGAGCAGGGGCGGGTAAATATTTACAGGCGCTTTGGAACCGATTATGGTTACCAGGCTCCGATTTGTTCATGTTGCCGAAATTATCAACTGTTTTTAAATACTTGTCACAATGTCAGATTTTACCATCCGAAAAGCGGTCGCCGAAGATGCGGAATTGATTCTGCGTTTCATCACCGAACTGGCCATCTACGAAAACGCTGCAGATCAGGTGGTAGCCACAGCGGCTGACCTGCGCAGAAGCCTTTTGGGCCCGGATGCCAATGCCCATGCGCTGATATGTCAGGACCGTGACCTGCCGATCGGCTACGCGGTCTATTTTTACAACTATTCGACCTGGCTTGGCAGAAACGGGATGTATATCGAAGACGTTTATATTGCTCCTGAATATCGAAACGGCGGCGGTGGTACCTTCTTATTGCGGCATCTTGCCGGACTGGCGGTGCAACAGGGCTGTGGCCGTCTTGAATGGAACGTGCTGGACTGGAATGAACCGGCCATTGCCTTTTACCAGAAGATCGGCGCTCAGCCGCAAAGCGAATGGATCACCTACCGGCTGGCCGGAGATGATCTGCTGGCCTTTGCCGGTCAATCCTAACTGGCCAAGATCAACAGGTTCGATTACCACGCATACTGAGAAATGATTAAACGATTTTACCTTGAACTGCCGCTCAATGCCGAAGAGAGTTTTGAGCTGCTGCGCAAAAGCGGTGACCAGATTCACAGTTGGCGGACCAATAATCTCGATCTGAAAAGCGGCTTCATCGAATGGAAGCAGAGCTTCTGGTCGCTGACCGGCACTACAGCGATTCTGGCCACGACCGAGCAGAAAAAGCCCGATAGAACAAAGGTCGAGGTTATCGTGCACAAACCCCTCCAGGTCTTCGATCCGGCTCGTATCTGTGAGCGGGTCTTCAACAAGTTGAACAAGGCGGTACAGCAGAATCTGTCCCGGTACATTGATGAAAAACAAACCGGCGAAGACCGTGGTGAATGATTTTGTCAGCACACGGGTCCAGCGCAATTATTGGGACAAAGACCTGAATTGTGCCTCGACCAGCCTGTTGATCATGGCCGAGTATTTCGCCATTGAGCTTGACCAGCAGGTTCTCGATGCTGCGGTCGGTATGCACGGCGCAGGTGGTTATCGGGCTCAGTGCGGTCTGGTGGAGGGCACCCTGATGTTTATCGGCATCATCGGCCGGTCACGCTCGCTCGATGAAAGCGAGGTGATCTCGTTCTGCAGACGTTTTGCCGAGCTATTTGAAAAACGCTTCACCAGTCTGCAGTGCAAAATGCTCAGACCGGGTGGCTTCCAGTCCGATGACCCGCCGCACCTCTGCGAGGGGCTCACCGTGGACTCCATCGAATTCTCCATCGCCCTTATTGACAGCTGGCTAGGCCAGAAAACGAGCCAAGCAGCGGACTCCGTTTAAACACCGTCCCAGCCTTTTTCGGGTGCCGGATATTTGCTCAATACCGGTACCCCGCTTTATTCAAGCCGGTCATGAGCCACCGACCAGAATGCTCGGTACCCTTCTTGAAACTTCCCTCAGTTTTTTGCTCATTTGAGCATAAAAACTCTTGACTGTAATCATAATAGATTTTAAATTAATCTCAAATGATCATAACAGGAGCACGGAAGATGCCGAGACCCAAAAAAACACGATTCGTCTCCGCCTACCCGACGATCAGCGCTTTTGCTCCCCGGGGCGTCGAGGTCAGCGAAGAAGTGTTGATAACGCTGGAGGAATTCGAAGCAATCCGGTTGAGCGATTTCGAACACCTGGATCAGGAAACGGCCGCTCAGATGATGGGTGTCTCTCGCCACACCTTCGGACGATTGCTGTCTCAGGGGCGCTCCATAGTCGCTGATGCACTGGTTACCGGAAAGGGCCTGCGGATCGAGGGAGGCCAATACGAATTCAGAGGCCACGGTCGTGGACGAAGAGGCCGGGGCGGCGGCTGGGGACGCAGGCAGCGTGAGAAATGATGCAATTGAGCTAAAATATACATTCCATCTCAAGACAAAGGAGGTGAAATTCGATGAACAGAAGAGGCAGAAATAACGCAGATTCAGGTTTTGACGCGCGACAAGGTGCAAGACCGCAAGGTTCCGGGCCGGGCCAACCTATGGGCCAGGCATCGGGAGTGCGCAGCCAAGACAGGCAAGATGGGACCCACAACGGCCAAGGTTCGGGCATGGGTTCGAGCCAGGGTCGCAATAAAGGAGGCCGCGGCAACGGCCGGAGAGGCAGGCAGGGCAGCGGAGGCTGCCGCCGAGGAGATTAACCAGCGAAATACCATCAATCCGAAAAAATATGGAGGTGTGCTATGCCAGGACTAGACAGATCAGGCCCGCTGGGTCAGGGAGCCATGACTGGGGGCGGCCGCGGATTGTGCGGCTCAAGAACAACGTTGCCGCCGGAGGACAGGGGGACGGACATCGGTCGCAGGCTTTACTGCCGGCGCGGGTTCCGGGGCCGGGGCGGCAGAGGATTTGGCGGTGGAGCCGGATTTAATCAGCTTAACGAGAGGCAAGCTGTGCTGCAGCAGCCTGCGGACGAGGTTGAAACCCTGAGAAGCCAGGCTCAGCAGCTGCAGCAGTCATTGTCCGCTATTCAGGAGCGGCTCGATGCCTTAACGAAATGAGATCAAACGGTGGGCCGGAAAAACTTCCTGCCGGCCCACTCCCCTCCCGCAACTCTCTTCGACTCCTGCCCCGATCCGTGCTAAGATTGTTTTTTGCACTGCCGGTTTATGATACCCAGGAGCGGCAATGAACATTTCACTCAAATGCTGTCTGATGGAAATCTGCGTGGCCTCAAGGCACATTGAGATTTCTCGATCTATCGTTTATTATCTTCCTGACATAATCAGCAGGGTACCCTGCACCCATCGATTTCAGTCGGAGTCCCGCCCATGAAAACAACCAGTCCCGCCGCCCGCAAGAGCGCCCCGAACAAAACCGCACAATACTGGCTCGCCGGTTATATCTGCCTTGCACTGCTGCTCTTCGGACCCCACTTCACCCTGACGAATCCCTGGCAGGGCGTTTTTGAACCAGTCCAGGCAGTTGCCCAGAACAGGACCGGTTTTGACCTTGACGCGTTTAGAGAAGAGTTCGACAAAGACGGAGACGGCGAAGTTGACGCCCCGGATGAAGCCGATGCTCAACAGGATGTCAGTGACCAACCGGACGAGGTCGCCGATGACCCCAGTGAGGAGGAAGCAGACGATGGGCCAGATGACCGTGATGATGAAGATGAAGATAGCCTCGTATTCGAAAACGACGGCGAGGAAGACGCGCCAGATCATGCCATTGTCGATGCCGATCGCGATGGCGACGGTGACGGAAAGTATGACCTTGATGAAGCTGAGGTGCCCGATTTTGCCGGCCACAGCAGAACGGTCCGCACTTCCCGCAGCCGCCCTGCACCACTCAAAAGTCTTGGATTATTAAGCGAGTTGACCCCGCTGCCAAGCAAATAATACCCGTATAGGACAGCACCATTGAACAAAGTCAGGCAGATCAACCGATTCCACTCAACAATGATTGTTAACTCAGGATTAATGAATAAATCGAAAGGCCAGGCCTGCCTGACCAGGCGCCCGCAACGCCCTTTGCTCACTTGTTTTGTTCTGCTGATATTCATGTGGTGTGCCTTCTATACCCAAACCGGGCTGGCTGCTGAGAAGAATCCGCTGGAACTGCCACCTGCTCCGCTGCCGACCTACCAGGTCGGCACCAAGTTTGTATACTCGGACGGAACCTGGGAAACCGCCAGGGAGGTCGGCATCAACCAGATCACCTGGGTCAATCACAGGAATCATGTGTCAGTCGGCGTACCGGACTTTACCTATAAGCGGGCCCGCTGGGAGACCTCGACCCGCTATGGCTTCCGAACATTTACCCAGGCCAGGTTCCTGCTTGAACCAACGACCACATCGCTGTGGCCGCTGAAAGTTGGCAATCAATCTCGCTACGAGGAGTTCGGCAGGTGGTATAATCAAGACCATATCGAACAACGCTATGATCTTTACTGGAGCTGCGAAGTCAAAGGGACGGAAAAGATCAGCGTTGCCGCAGGTGATTTCGACACCTGGAAAATCACCTGCAGAAGATACCCGGATAAGTTCAGAAGTACCAGCCGCATCCGGGAATATCGAACCTGGCATTACGCACCATCGATTAACCACTGGGTACTGGAAATTCGTGACTACAACGGCTACAAACCGAATCAGCGCCGGGAGTTGGTTGCGGTGCTGCCCGACATGGCTGCCTTCACCACCAACGAAGCGGATCGCACCTCCATGCAGCAGACCTTTCAGAATACCCTGGAAGAAAACAAAAACGAGGAAACCGCAATCTGGGAGAACTTCAACGAGCAACTGGTGATCGGGATCACCCCACAGCGATCTTTCACCCATCCGAGCGGAAACCGCTGCCGCCAGTACCATCAGATCATTGCCAAAGAAGGTGTAGCCTTTGAGTTTCCAGGAATCGCCTGCAAAAATCCGGACGGCAGATGGGTGGTGCCGAGAAGGTAGCAGACAAATCTAAATCGGCATCAATACCGGCATGAGCTATTCAATTACTCCACTTCTCACCGGCGTGCGCAATCCCGATCAGGGTATCATGACCTACCAGCAGGGCTACGGCACCTCGATCTGGCTGCCTATCTGGGCCTTCCTGGTTCGTGGGCCCGGTCACAACATTCTGGTCGATACCGGTCTCGATGAAAACGAGTTGATGACCCCGGCCGGCTTTTTTGAAGAGACCGGCCTGGAACCCAAAGTCATGGCCGACTGCCTGGCCGAGCAGGGCCTCACACCGGACGACATCGACATGGTGATCAACACCCACCTGCACGATGATCATTGCGGCAACAACTCCCTCTTCTCGAAGGCAACCTTTTATGCCCACCGCAGTGAAATAGCCTTCTGTAAAAACCCGCACCCGCTGGATCATCGTTATGACGAGTATTTTATCGAAGACATACGCTTTACCGAGATTGACCATGATCAGGAACTGCTCCCCGGTCTGGCGGTTCTACATATGCCGGGGCACACCGTTGGCACCCTGAGTGTGCAAATCGACACCGGCAGCGGCCCTGCGATGATCACCGGATTCTGCTGTAACAATAAGAATTTTCCAGCCAACGGACCGGCCGTCTGCCCGGGCGTTCATATCGATGCACTCAGCGCCTGGGAATCGATACAGAAGGTGAACCAGTCCGGCTGCCTCATCCTGCCGATGCATGAGTTGAACCTGGCATCGATCCCAGCCTGATTAAGTCTTCAAAGGGGGAGTGGACTCAGCTTCATCAGTTCGGTGGGCAGATGCTGATCCGATACATCAAGCCTCGATAAATCCAGCCTGTTTTCCAGTACCGCCGCTGCCGCATGGTAGGCGATCTCGGGCAGGTTGTTCGTCTCGCTCAGATGGGCCAGTATCACGCGCTGCAGTTTGTCGTGCAGCAGACTCTGCAGCAATCTGGCGCCATCCCCGTTGGATAGATGGCCCTGATTTGAACCCACCCGCTGTTTCAGGGAAGGCGGATAGGGGCCGTTTTTCAGCATATCCGGATCATGATTGAATTCCAGAATCAAAGCATCACAGCCGCTGAGTCTGCGGCTGATCAGCCGGGAGCCGATCCCTGTATCGGTGCAGATCCCCAGTGAGCAGTGCCCGTTGCCGACCACAAAGCCCACGGGGTCGGCAGCATCATGGGAAATGGCAAACGACCGGATGGCCAGATCTTTGAAGTCAATCGGATCGCCGGTCTCGAATTCGCACCGCTGAAAAAGCTTGTCGAGACTTTTTGCCCCGCCGCGAAAGGTTTTTTCATTGGCGTAAACCGGGATTCGGCAGCGCCTTGAGATCACCCCGACACCCTGAATATGGTCATGATGCTCGTGGGTTACGAAGATTGCGCTAAGATCGGAAAGGTCCCGGTCGATCAGGGCCAGTCGGGCAGCAATCTGCTTGCCGGAAAAGCCGCCGTCGATCAGGATCGCGGTGCTGCCGCTCTCGATGAACAGGCAGTTGCCTCGACTGCCGCTTCCCAGCACCGCAAAACGCATGCTCAGACCCCGGTATGTCCGAACCCGCCGCTGCCGCGCGCCGTGGTATCCAACTCGGAAACGACATCAAGCCTGCAGCGCATCACCGGGGCTGCCACCAACTGGGCGATACGGTCGCCACGCCTGATGGTTACCGGTTCAGTACCCAGATTGATCAAGGCGATCTTGATTTCACCCCGATAATCGGCATCGATGGTGCCGGGTGCGTTGATCAGGGTGATACCCTGTTTCACCGCCAGTCCACTGCGCGGACGAACTTGAACCTCATACCCTTTGGCAATGGCCAGCGCGAACCCGGTCGGTATCAAGGCCCGCTCACCAGGAGCCAGCACCAGTTCGGCCTCCAGCGCCGCGCAGACATCCAGCCCCGCTGAACCGTCCGTCTCATAGGACGGCAGCGCAAGATCAGCGGTCTTTTCAGGGGCAAGCCATCTTAAAGCGATGGTGATCGAATCGGCAGTGAACCCGCTCATGAGATCTCCAGCAAAAAAAAAGCCGACTCTTACAGCAGTCGGCTCTGGGAAGATTATTACATGAACCTAGTCTTTAAGCAGTGCTTTACGGCTCAGACGGATTCGTCCGCGCCCGTCAATTTCCAGCACCTTCACCTCTAACTCGTCGCCTTCCTTGACGATGTCGGTGACTTTGTTGACCCGGCTCTTATCGAGTTCCGAAATATGGACAAGTCCATCGGTACCCGGCAGGATTTCAACAAATGCGCCGAAATCCTTGATGGTTTTAACCACGCCTTTATAGACGGCCCCGACTTCAGGCATGGCGGTGATCGTCCTGATGCGGTCCATCAATTCATCGAAATTGTTACCGTTGGCGGTGAAGATCTTGATCAGACCGCTGTCTTCGACTTCGATCTTGGCATCATACTCGGCCGACAGCTCCTTGATGATTTTACCACCGGGACCGATAATGTCTCTGATCTTGTCAGGGTTGATCTGGTGGGTGTGATACTTGGGGGCGTATTCCGAGATATCGGTGCGGGCTGCGGCGATCCCCTTTTCCATCTCGCCGAGGATATGCAGCCGACCGGCTTTAGCCTGCTCAAGAGCCCGGCCCATGATACCGCGGTCGACACCATCGATCTTGATATCCATCTGCAGCGAGGTGATCCCCTCGGCGGTACCCACGACCTTGAAGTCCATATCTCCCAGATGATCCTCATCGCCCAAAATATCGGAGAGAATGACCACCTTGTCGTCTTCCTTGATCAGTCCCATCGCGATACCGGAGACCGGCGCCGAAATCGGCACACCTGCATCCATCAAGGCCATGCTCGAACCGCAGACCGTGGCCATCGAAGATGAGCCGTTCGATTCAAGTACCTCCGAAACCACCCTGAGCGAATAGGGAAAGACCGTAACATCCGGAAGAACCGCTTCGACGCCCCGCCGGGCCAGAGCCCCGTGACCGATATCCCGCCTCGACGGACCGGCCATGCGGCGCACTTCGCCGACGCAGAACGGCGGGAAGTTATAATGCAGCATGAAGCGTTTGTTCTCTTCCCCGCTCAGGGTCTCAACCCGCTGCTGATCTCTCTCGCTGCCAAGCGTTGCGGTTACCAGGGCCTGGGTTTCGCCGCGGGTGAACAGGGCAGAACCATGGGTTCTGGGCAGGTAACCGGCCTCACAACTGATCGGACGGACCTGGTCGAAGGCCCGGCCGTCAATGCGCTGCAACTGATTGACGATCTTACCGCGCATCACCGCTTTGCGGCACTTGGACAAGAGGTCTGAAATCTCGCCTCCCCGTTCACCATGTGGATCCAGTTCGGCGATGATCCTGGCTTTGAGCTCGGTGTATTGTGCGCTGCGCTCCATTTTATCGGCAATGGAGGCAATCTTCTCCAGGTCGGGACCGGCAGCAGCGGCGACGGCCTGGTAAAGTTCTTCGTCGATCTGGGGCGGTTCAACGATGCGCTTTTCTTTGCCACAGGCTGCCCGCAGCTCCTTCTGTAAGCCGATCAGCGGCTGCAGGTTCTCAAAGGCATAGAAAATCGCTTCAAGCACCACTTCCTCACCCAGCGTAGCCGCCTGCCCCTCAACCATGACCACGGCCTTTTCGGTGCAAGCAACGACAATGTCCATCTGCGAGCGGGCAAGTTGCGAGATAGTCGGGTTCATTATATAGCTGCCTTCCACATAGCCAACCCGACCGCCGGCAACGGGTCCGGCAAAAGGAATATCGGACAGCATCAGTGCACAGCTTGCTCCATTGAGCGCCAGCATGTCCGGCGAATGTTCCTGATCGGCCGACAGGACCGAGGCAATCACCTGGGTCTCAGCACTATAGCCGTCGGCAAAAAGTGGACGCATGGGCCGATCGATAATCCTGCAGGTCAGCACCTCGCTCTCGCTCGGCCTGCCAATCTCGCGCCTGAAATAGTTGCCGGGAATTCGGCCGACCGAGGCAAATTTCTCTTGATATTCAATGGTTAACGGAAGGAACCCCAGTTCCGGTTTATTGACCTTGTCGCCTACTGCGGTAACCAGAACAACCGTTTCTCCGCTTCGTACGAGGACCGATCCTGATGCCTGTCTGGCCAGTTTGCCTGTTTCGATGGAAATGGTTTGTGCACCGATCTGTGCCTCAACTTTTTTACTCATAGTGTCTCCAAATGCGGGCCGCTTATTCGGCTCCGCTCATGTCGGCCGGATTCTCCACCAGCCTCTTAAACTGCAAAAATTAGATAGTCATTCTCTAATCACCTGATACCATTCTGCCCTATTGCAGAAAGGCCGCTACAATCATACTGCTTTATCACCACATTATTAACATCACGGGAGAGAAATGCGGTTCCGGATGGCTCGGGCATCGTGGTCTGAAGCGCGGTCCACCCGGAATTATAGAACTTATCGTCAAATCTGAACAAAAACAGTGCGGCACCAACCGTACCGCTGAGCTACAGCGATAGACATGAGAGTATGTCAGGCAGGTTTATTTACGAATACCAAGTTCCTGGATCAGGGCCCGGTATTTCTGGATGTCCTTTTTCTTGAGATAATCCAGCAGGCTTCTACGCTGTCCAACCAGTTTCAACAAGCCCTGGCGGGAGTGGTGATCTTTTGTATGCACCTTGAAGTGTTCGGTCAGATACTGAATCCGGTCCGTCAGAAGTGCGATCTGCACCTCGGACGAGCCGGTATCTGACTCGTGGGTCTTGAATTTCTCGATTATCTCGTTTTTTCTTACCACTGTCTGTGCCACTGCAAACCTCCTATATCTGTCAACTCGCTCTTAACTTATACACTATTATGCACGTGCTCTGCTACAGGCAATGTGCAACCTTGCTCCAGCCGGAACCTGCGTCTGGCGGACATCTCAATTAGAACAGGGTATATTATCCACTTCGGTGGAAGATTGCAAGAGTTTCCGCACAACTTCCAGCGACAGTTTCCACTCGCCTATCTCAGCCGCCCTGCGCTCATCAAAGAGCAAGGCCCCGGGGCAACTGTCCTCAACGTTAAAAAAGCCGCTTCGGGTCCGGCGCAGTGCCGAGAGATAGGCGCCGCAACCAAGCGCCCGGCCGATATCGGCCGCCAATGATCTGATATAGGTGCCCTTACCGCACTGGACCAGCAGTTCCAGTGTCGGTTCAGCTCCGGTGAGCAGCGCTCGTCTGTCACGCCAGCGAAGTTGATGGATTCTCACCTGGCGCGGCATTTTTTCCACTGTAATACCTTTTCTGGCATAGTGATACAGCGGTTTGCCCTTGTGCTTGAGGGCCGAATAGCTCGGCGGAGTCTGCATGATTGTGCCGCGGAATCGGGCAAGCACCTCATCAATAGCTCCGGCTTTGATCCCTTGGGGCGATTTTACCGGGCTGAGAACACCCTCCGGGTCCAGCGTGTTCGACTCCATACCCAAATGAACCGTGGCCAAATATTCTTTCTCGCCCTCCATCAGAGAAGAAATCAGGCGGGTTGCCGGCCGGCCGAGACAGACCACCAACAGGCCGGTGGCAAACGGGTCAAGGGTGCCGGCATGGCCAACTTTCTTGATGGAAAAAATCTGCCGAACGGCCCGCACGATGGCAAAGGAGGTTTTCCCCGCCGGTTTGTCGATCAGGAGAACGCCGGCCTCGGACTCTGAAATCATAATATCCAAAGCCGAAAAGCTCAGCTCAGCTCTTCCTGGGTTGGGTGGTCGAGACGGTCCGTGATGGATTGTCGGAGTTTTTTCTGCACCGATTCGATGGTTACACCGGAAAACTTGCAGCCGGCGGCATTGCGATGTCCGCCGCCGCCGAACAATTTGGCCACCGTAGCAACGTTGCAGTCGCCCTTGGCCCGGAGGCTGGCAGAAATTTTGTCGGCCTTGATCTGCTTGATAAAGACCGCTACCCGAACCGAAGCGATCGCCCGCGGGTACTCGACAAACCCCTCGATATCCTGGGGCAAGGCCCCGGTCTGTTCGAACATCTCACTGGTAACATGAATAAACGCGATCCGGTCTTCCGCGCACAGGTGCAGGGTTGCCAGAACCATCTGCATGAGCCTGATGCGCGCTGGGCTGAAATTGTCGTACAGGTGAGCGGACACCTGGTCCGGCTTCACCCCGCAGGCCACCAGTTTACTGGCAATCTCCAGGGTCCGCGCTCCTGTGCATTCGTAGCGGAACGAACCGGTATCTGTTGAAATAGCCGTATAGAGGGCAAAGGCTGCCTCGCGGCTCAGGGGCAGGCCCAGTGCTTCACTGATCTCATAAACCATCTCTCCGGTGGAACTGCAGGTAGGCTCTACCCAGCGGCAATCACCGAAATTGGCATGCGACAGATGATGGTCAATCACCAGAAAGGGCGAGATTTCTGACAAGCGATCTTTGATCGGGCCGAGTCGGTCGATCTCTCCACAATCAAGCGCCACGGCACAGAGATTGTGCCCCGCTTGCCGGATGAACCGATCGAGATTGGTCAGGTCGGTATCGGTCCGCTCTTTACCAGGCATGAATTTAAAGAGGTGCGAGACCGGTTCCTCGAGATAGGCGAAGACCCGTTTCCCCATGCCGTCTAGAATATCGGCGGTGGCCAGCAGCGAACCGATGGCATCGCCGTCCGGCTGCACATGGGTCATCAGCAGGAAATGCGAATGGTTTTTGATCGTCGAAAGTACCTTGTCAGGAATCCTTTTCTCGGTCATCTCGTTCCCTGGCAATATCATTGAGCAGTCGTTCTATTTTTTCAACCTCTTCAAACTCCTCATCATACCAGAAACGCAGCTCAGGAGTATAACGAAGATTGAGTGTTTTGGCCAGATGGCTGCGCATGAAGCCGGTCGCCTTGGCCAGGCTTCGGTGGGCCAGAGAGGCTCTATCGGGACCGCTCAGCAGGGTAAAAAACACCTTGGCATGGCGCAGGTCGTCGGAAAGCTCGACCCGGCTGATGCTCACCTCCTGCAATCGGGGATCACGGACCCGCTGGACGAGCAGGATGGACAGCTCGTTTCTGATCACATCGGCGACCCGGGCCGCCCGTTTCGGTGGCCGGGAGCGCAGTCCCGCCAGAGATTCAAGCTCTTGTTTAGGATGCCAGTATTCTGCCATGGGTTGGCCCCAATCAGTCAAGGGTTGCCTCAACCTGCTGCATGACAAATGCCTCGAGGTTGTCACCGACCTTGATGTCGTTGAAATTTTCCACACCAATACCGCATTCATAGCCGGAAACCACCTCTCTGACGTCATCCTGGAAGCGTTTCAGGGAACTGATCTTGCCGGTATAGACCACCACGCCGTCGCGCAATACCCGGACAGCGGCATTTCTTCTGATCGCCCCTTCGATAACTGAGCAGCCGGCGATCTTGCCAACTTTGGGCACGCTGAACACCTCACGGATCTCGGCATTGCCGATGACCTCTTCCTCGAATGTCGGATCGAGCATGCCGACCATCGCCTTTCTGATATCATCGAGGGCATGGTAGATGACGTCGTAGGAGCGGATATCAACGTTCTCTTTGACGGCCAAGTCCTTGATCTTGCCCGACGGCCTGACATTGAAGCCGATGACGATCGCATCCGAAGCAGAGGCAAGCAGGATGTCGGACTCCGATATCGTACCGGCACCTTCATGTAAGACCCGGACTTTGATCTCATCGGTGGAGAGCTCTTCGGCCGCTTTAGCAAAGGCCTCCAGGGTACCCTGCACGTCAGCCCGGATAATCACCCGCAGTTCCTGAACATTGCCCTCGCTCATCTTTTCGAACAATTTGTCCAGGGAAATCTTGCTGCCGGCAGCTAGTTCGGTCTCCCGTACCTTCAGACTCCTGGCCTGACTGACGTTTTTGGCCATTTTGTCGTCGGTGACCACGATGAACTCATCACCCGCCTGGGGCACGCCGGAGAGGCCCTGGACTTCGACCGGCATCGACGGTCCGGCCGTTTTGATCTTGCGGCCTTTATCGTCGAACATCGCCCGGACCTTGCCGCTGAACTGGCCGACGACGAAATTGTCGCCGTTTTTCAGGGTGCCTTCCTGGACCAGGACCGTAGCCAACGCTCCCCTGCCTTTGTCGAGCCGGGCCTCGATCACCCGTCCTTTGGCTTTACGGCTGGCATCTGCTTTGAGTTCGAGTATCTCCGCCATGAGCTGGATATTTTCCAGCAGGCCGTCTATGCCGATATTCTTCTTAGCAGAAGTTTCGCAATAAATGGTCTGGCCGCCCCAGTCTTCGGGGATCAGCTCCAGTTCGGCGAGTTCGCGCTTGACCCGGTCCGGGTCGGCATTGTCCTTGTCTATCTTGTTCACCGCAACCAGAATCGGCACGTCGGCCGCCTGGGCGTGGCTGATCGCTTCCCTGGTCTGATCCATGACGCCGTCGTCGGCGGCCACCACCAGGATGACCAGGTCGGTAATCTGGGCACCGCGGGAGCGCATTTCGGTGAAGGCCGCATGGCCCGGAGTATCCACAAAGGTCACGTCGCCGGCTTTGGAGCGCACATGATAGGCACCGATATGCTGAGTGATGCCGCCGGCCTCGCCCTCGGCCACGTCGGTCTTGCGGATCGCATCGAGGATCGAGGTTTTACCGTGATCAACATGTCCCATGACCGTTACAACCGGAGGGCGGGTTTCGGCCACGCCGCCTTCTTCCTGGGCATCGAGCAGCTGGATGCCGATCTCCTCGGTCATACCCTGCTCGACTTCATAACCGAAGTCGGTTGCTATAAGGGATGCAGTATCCACATCAACCGCCTGGTTCATCGTGGCCATCACCCCGAGACCCATCAGTTTGGCAATGACCTCACTGGCCTTGATCTTCATCCTGGCGGCCAGATCACCGACGGTAATCGTGTCGTAGATGGTGATTTTCCTTTTGCTCGCCTTCATTTCTATGGTGGAAGGCGAAGATTTCCTCTCGCTTCTGACCCTGCCGCGCTTGCCGCGCCGCCCGCTGCGCTGATAATCGGTATCGAAATGGGTAAACTTGACGCTTTTCTTGCCTTTGCGAAAGCCCTTGCCTTTACGTTCGTCGTCGTCGCCCTCAACCGCTCCTCGTTTACCTTTTTTCCTGATGCGATCAGGCGAATCGGGCAGCGGCGCCGGTTGAAATTCAGCCGCGGCACCGTTCTGAGCCGCTCTGGCAGCGGCAGGTCTGCCGCCTTTTCTCTGCCGCGGCCGCTCATTGGAGGCATCTTCGGTCTGGGTAGGCAGCTCGATGGCGCCGACCACGCGCGCTATTTTCTTGCGCTCGATCTTCTTGGGCTTTTTCAGCGCTGGCTCTTTGGCTTCGGCAGCTTCCTGCGTCGTCATCTCCTCAGCTTCTTCCGCTTCAGCGCGGTCCTCTGCCGGCTCAGCCGCCGCTGTCACATCCTGCCCGGCTTCTGCGGCTCCCGCTTCTGGCAGGCTGTCCTCTGCGGAGTCGGCAGATTCTGCCGAAACCGCCCCGGCCTCGGTGGTTTCGGTTACCGTTTCTGCCTCTGCCACCGCCGGTGCGGCGCTGTCTTGAGAAACACCGTCGGCCTGCTCTGCTGCCTGCTCCTCCTCGGCCTCCGCTTCGGCTTTGGGGCGCCTTCTGATTATGGTGGTTCGGCGCCTGATAACCGTCGATTTCTGGTCACCTTCGCTCTCGATTCTCTTTTCCACCATTTCGGTTTCAGAAGTCTGAAGCATCGTCTTGCGGATTTTATCGGCAGTCTCTTCGTCTACAGTCGAACTGTGGCCCTTGATATCGTAGCCGGCGGCAATCAGTTTATCAGCCAATTCCTTGCTGCCCATATCGGCTTCTTTTGCCAGTTCGTAAACCCTCACTCTGCTCATACCTTGCTCCTGAATCCCACGTTCTCAAATCTTGAACCAGGCAACCGTTCGACCCTGGTGTCAAGAAAGCAGTTATAAATATAAAAAATTCAAATCAATGAAGACGAAACGCCCGTATCCACTTCTTCTTGTCTTGCAGAAACCGCGCCCTGCACTGTTCGTTGTTACAACTATAAGCTCCCCGTCCCGAGGCCCGCTGCCGCTGATCGGCCACCACCCTGTCCTGCCTCCAGACAAACCTGAGCAGTTCTGCTTTCGGGGCCTTTGTACCGCAGCTCAGGCAGCTTCTCAGGGGCTGTTTGACCATGTCATTCGTTACTTTCCGGCCGTTTTGTCCTGCTCCGGGGCCGCCGCCGGCTCTTGCTCTTCTGCCAGCGCCCCTGCGGCATCATCAGGGGCTTCATCTGCCACATCTTCTGAAACCGCTTCGGCTGCCACCTCAGCAACTGCCGGCTTTTCGCTGGCCGGCTCAACCTTAGTCGACGACTGCCCCAGGCTGTCAGCCACCAGTGCGGCTGCCTCGATCAACTGCAGCGCGAAATCATCATCGATCGAACGGATGATGGTCAGATCCTCTACCGCCGTCTGAGCCAGATCGGCGGCCGACCTGATGTCCTTGCTGAAGAACTGGTCGGCCAAACCTTCATCGATGCCGGGAATCTGGAGCAGGCTCTGATAGCCTTCATCTTCCAGATTGGCCCAGCGCTGCTCACTCTTCACATCGATCCGCCAGCCCATCAGCTTCGAGGCCAATCGGACATTCTGACCCTGCCGGCCGATCGCCAGTGACAACTGGTCGTTGGGTACCACTACCAAAAGCGAATTGGCGTCTTCGTCGACCATCACCATGCTGACATGGGCCGGGGCCAGGGCATTGTAAACATATTTGGCCGGATCCGGGCTCCAGGTGACGATATCGATCCGCTCCCCCTGGAGTTCCTGCACCACATTCTGCACCCGTGACC
This sequence comes from uncultured delta proteobacterium, assembly GCA_963707715.1. Lineage (GTDB taxonomy): Bacteria > Desulfobacterota > Desulfobulbia > Desulfobulbales > Desulfocapsaceae > JABDQA01. The sequence continues at coordinate 352,285 of CAVPRJ010000003.1, read as the reverse complement.
CTTTCATGCCGACACAGGCGCCGACCGGATCAACATCCGACTCGGTCGAACTGACCGCGATCTTCGCACGAAAACCCGGTTCGCGGCTGACGCCCATGATTCTGACGATGCCTTCGGCGATCTCGGGAACCTCCAGTTGAAAGAGTTTGGCCAGAAATTCGTCGGCAGTGCGGGACAGAATCAATTGCGAATCACGGCTGTTCTGTCTGACTTCGGTCAGAAACGCCCTGATACGATCGCCCTGTTTAAACGAGCGCTTCGGGATCTGATGCTCTTTGGGTAGAATTGCATCGGTACGGCCCAGGTTGACGATCATATTGCCCCGTTCGAAGCGCTGGACGATGCCGCTGACGACCTCTCCTTCCCGGTCCCTGAACATGTCATAGATGACTTCGCGTTCAGCGTCCTTCATCCGGTGAATGATCACCTGCTTGGCCGACTGGGCGGCAATCCTGCCAAGTTCGGTGATGTTTTCCATCTTCTCACCGAGTTCGTCGCCCAACTGCACCTCAGGGTCGAGCTGCTTGGCATGCTCGAAGGATATCTCAGTCTGATCGTCCTCGGCTTGTTCTACCACGCGCCTGAACTGGAACACCTCTACCTCTCCGAGTTCCTCGTTGTAATGCACTTCGATATCGCGCCTGCTGCCATACCGTTTGCGCGCCGCAGAGGCAACCGCTTCTTCTATCGCTTCAACGAGCAGCTTTTTATCAAAGCCGCGGTCCCTGCTGATCTGATCAATGATTCGTTTCAAATCCGATAACATGTATCTTTCCTCATGATAACTACCTAAAAATACTCATAAATACTACAATATCTGCAAGGTTGGTACGGCCCGCTCAGGTTTTCCCATGCTCTACCGGCTGCTTTCAAGCTCTATCAACTGCTCAGCCTAAAGAGCCAGGCGTGCCTTGTTGATCAGGCTCCAGTCCAGTTCATACGTTTTCTGCTGCTCAGTAACCACCGTTACCAGGTGGTCTTCAACCCGCTCGATACGGCCGACAACCACCCGCTCCGAGTCAATTGCCTTATGAAGCTTGAAGCGGGCCTTCTTGCCAAGATGGGTCCGGCATTCGGCAATGCTGCGCAGGGGGCGCTCGAGACCCGGTGAAGATACCTCGAGATGATACTGCTGCTCGATGAGATCTTCCACATCGAGAAAATCACCGGTTTCGCGGCTGACCCGGGAACAGTCATCAAGTGAAACGCCTTCAGGCTTGTCGATGATCAGGCGCAGGACCCAGCCGTGCCCCTCCCTGCGGAACTGAATATCGAAGAGCTCCAGCCCCAGGCTCGGCAGCAGTGACTCGGCAAATTCCCGAACCCTGTCTATGATCACATCGCTCATGGTGCGCAATTTATCCCGCAGCTACCCTGTATCTCTGTTCGGCTGAACAGCAAGGGTTGTCCTTTGCTCCAGCACCGGCAAATAGCTCCGGCAACTGCAGTTCAGCCATAAAAAAAAGCGGGCAAAGCCCACTTTCGTATTCCCGTCCGACCGAAATCCCATGTATTTCGTGGCCCGCCAACTCGCAGCGGCGCTAAGAGCACTGCCAGTAAAGCAAACCTGTCGAACAGGTATAGACGCCGGTTTATCGGATCATGCCATAGGGCGGATCAGATGTGGAGCGGGCAACGAGGTTCGAACTCGCGACCTCAAGCTTGGGAAGCTCGCGCTCTACCAACTGAGCTATGCCCGCATGCACCCAGCCGAAACTGGTATAATAAAACTCCATTTCCAGGATTTGTCAAGTTCTGAGCGCGATTAACCTCTTTTACCCAAGCTATTCTCACAGGCCAGGGAGATGCTCCGCTGTGCATCCAAAACATGGTCAGGCGGGAAACCAGGCCACCTAACGCCCCTGTGACAGTCGCCGAAAATGAATCCATATAATTGAAATACATATGAATAAATGGATCTTAGTCAGTGCTTTTACAAATCGGATCAGAGACGCCAGGGCGGGTTTGGCATCGGAAAATAAAATTGACAAACCTCGATCCGGTTAATACAACGTCTGACAAATTAATCCGAGAAACGATCGACAACAGCCAAATCTGAGACTGCCGGGCAAGACCATAACTTATGACTGAAAAAACACTGATAATTGCGGAAAAACCAAGTGTTGCCGCCGATCTCGCCAAAGTGCTCCCCGGTTCGTTCAAGAAATCGAGGACCCATTACGAGGGTGAGAATTATATCGTCTCCTATGCGGTCGGTCATCTGGTCTCCATCTGTTATCCGGAAGAAATTGATCCCCGCTACCAGAAATGGCAGATGCACGACCTGCCCATTCTGCCCGAGACCTTTCCATTGAAGGTGCTGGACGGGACCAAATCGCAGTTCAACGCGCTGCAGAAACTGATCCGCCGGCGCGATGTAACCACTATCATCAATGCCTGCGACGCCGGACGCGAAGGCGAACTTATCTTCAAATATATTCTGGGCTATGTCTGGAACAAATCGGTGGCCCAAAAAGAACTCAAACGCTTATGGCTGCAGTCGATGACCGATGAGGCCATAAAAAGCGGGTTCTCTGCTCTGCGGGAAAACGAGGAGATGATCCCACTGGAAGACACCGCGCTGTGCCGCTCTGAGTCGGACTGGTTGATCGGCATCAACGCAACCCGGGCCCTAACCGCCTATAAATCAAGGTTCGGCGGATTTTTCAAGACACCCTGCGGCCGGGTGCAGACGCCGACTTTATCCCTTCTGGTCAAGCGAGAGCGGGAGCGGCTCGATTTCAGTCCCCGGGACTATATCACCCTGGAGGCCACCTTTGGCTTCGATAAGGCCGAATATCTCGGGAAATGGATCGATGGTACGTTTAAAAAAGACGCGGCCGATCCAGAAAAGCGGGCCGATCGCATCTGGGACCCAGCCGCTGCCCTGGCAATCATAGAGAAATGCAGCAACAGGCCCGCCCTGGTAACGGACAGCAGCAAGGAAACCACCCAGGCCCCGCCCCAGCTCTATGATCTGACTGCTCTGCAGCGTGAAGCAAACTCCCGTTTCGGCTTTTCTGCCCAGAACACCTTGGCCATTGCCCAGGCTCTCTATGAGCGCCACAAACTGCTGACCTATCCGCGCACCGACTCGAGATATCTGCCCGATGACTACCGCAAAACAGCCGTCTCGGTGGTCGACCGCCAGCGGGAATGGAACTATGCGGAACATGCCCGGACCATTCTGGATAAAAAATACGTCAGGGCCAACCCACGGGTTTTCAATAACGCCAAGGTATCCGACCACCATGCAATCATCCCGACCGGTAAACTGCCGGGCTCGCTGAGCGAAGCGGAACTGAAAATCTACACCATGGCGGTCCAGCGTTTTCTGGCGGTCTTTTTTCCCGCAGCCCGCTATCTGAAGACCAGACGGATCTCAATCGTCGAGGAAGAGTCGTTTCTTACCGAAGGCAGAATTCTGCTGGATCCGGGCTGGAAGGCCGTTTACCTGGCCGGCAGAACTGAACAGGGCGAGGGTATCATAGAGCCGGTACCGGCCGGTTCGAAGGTGAGCTGCCGCTCGATCGAGCAGATCGACTCCCAGACCAAACCGCCGCCGCGCTTCAGCGAGGCGACCCTGCTCTCGGCCATGGAAAATTCAGGCAAACTGCTCGATGACGACGACCTTGCCGAAGCCATGAAAGAGCGCGGCCTCGGCACCCCCGCCACCAGGGCCTCGATCATCGAAAAATTGATCAAGGACAAATATCTGGTCCGGGAAGGCAAAGAACTGGCGCCAACCGGCAAGGCCTTCGAGCTGCTGTCTCTGCTCGAAGCAATGAAAATCGATGTCCTCGCCTCCCCCGAGATGACCGGAGAATGGGAATATAAGCTCAACCAGATTCTCAAAGGCACCCTTACCAGGTCGAGTTTTATGCGGGAGATCCGCAATCTGACCGAACAGATCATCGGCCGAATCAAATCTTTCGAAGAATCCAGAGAAGTGGCGGGCTTCAGCCCGATAAACGGCGTGGTTTATTACGAAACGCCGACCGCCTACATCTCCGAGGACAGAAAGATCACGATCCGTAAGATCCTGGGTGGCAGGGTCATGAAGGAAGAAGAAATCGTTCGGCTCATCGGCGGGGAGACAATCGGCCCGTTCTCCAATTTCCGCTCGAAGAACGGCAAGGCCTTTGTCGCTTCGATCAAATTGACCAACAACAAGGTGGAATTTCTGTTTGCCGACTCCACCGACGGCCTCGACATGGAGGTCGTCAGGACAAACGGTTCGCTCGGCCTGTCACCGGTGGACAAGAGCCCGGTTTACGAGACGCCCACCGGCTACATGTCCGAATCGGCCCTCGAGGGAGACGAGAAGAAGGGCTTCAGAATCAGCAAGGTCATCCTGTCGAAAACAATCACCACCGACCATATCAAACAATTGCTGAATGAGCGAAAAACCGATCTTATCAAAGGCTTCATCTCAAAGAAACGCAAACCGTTCGATGCCTACCTGCTGCTCGACGACACCGGCAAAATCAGCTTCGAATTTCCGCCGAGGAAGCCCCGAAGCAGGCGCAAAAAGAGTTGACACAGCCCGGCAATAACACCATAAGAGAGTGATGAAAGGACTAAAAAAAGAGTATCGATCCGTCGATACCAAACAGCTTGCCCTCGCCTGCGCAGAGCTGGCAGCGGACGGCAAAGCAGAAGATGTCGTTATCCTCGATGTTCGGAAGATGTCTTCTTTTACCGACTTTTTTGTTATACTGAGTGGACGATCCACACGTCATGTCCAGGCCTTGGCTGAGCGCATCGAAAATGAACTGCGCTCCAAGCGCATCAAAACGAGCCGGGCCGAAGGACTTACGGAAGGCACATGGGTACTGCTCGATTTTGACGACGTCGTGGTGCATGTATTTTATCATGAACAACGCACTTTCTATGACCTTGAAGGATTGTGGCACGATGCGCCGCGAGTCGAGATACCTGCCGAAGCATTGTAAAAGTTCGCGGATACAGATCATACCAGGTAGAGCAGATACGGTTGAGAACAGCGCGAAGAGCTGCTGAATAAAGAGCAATCGACACCGAGTCATACGGCCATGCAATATCTCAGTACCCGCGGCACCACGGCGCCCCTGATGTTCACCGGAGCAATAAAGACCGGCCTGGCAGAAGACGGAGGTCTGCTGCTGCCCCGGGCTATTCCGCGAATCGATCGGGCCACCTTTGAAACGTGGCAGGAACTTTCCTATTGCGAACTGGCCTTCGAGATCATGTCGCGCTTCATAGACGACATACCGGTCACCGATCTAAAGAAGCTGATCAACGATTCCTACGCGAGTTTTACCCACCCGGAGATCACTCCCCACGTCCACCTGGACAGCCTGCATATCCTTGAGCTGTTCCACGGCCCGACCCTGGCCTTCAAGGATATCGCGCTGCAGTTTCTGGGCAACCTGTTCAGTTATCTGTTGGAGCGGGACGACGAGTATATGAACATACTCGGCGCCACCTCGGGTGATACCGGCAGCGCGGCAATCTACGGCGTCAAAGGCAAAGAACGTATACGCATTTTTATCCTGCATCCACACAAGCGGATCAGCGAAATCCAGGAAAAACAGATGACCGCCGTGGCCGATGCCAACGTCTTCAATATCGCGGTCGACGGTACCTTCGACGATGCTCAGGCCGTGGTCAAGTCCATCTTTGGTAATCTCGCCTTTAAAAACCAATACCGGCTGGGGGCAATCAATTCGATCAACTGGGCCCGGGTGCTGGCCCAGGTGGTCTATTACGTTTACAGTTGCCTGCATATTGCCACGCACGAGAAAAACCGGGCGACCGCCTTCTCGGTGCCCACCGGTAACTTCGGCGACATCTTTGCCGGCTTCATCGCCAAGAAGATGCTGCCGGAAGGCTGCATCAGCAAGCTGGTACTGGCCACCAACGCCAACGATATTCTGGCTCGCTTCGTCAACTTCGGCGACTATACACTCAGTGATGTAGTCAGCACCTCTTCGCCCTCGATGGACATCCAGGCAGCTTCAAATTTCGAGCGTTACCTCTACTACCTGATGGACCGTGAACCAGACCTGGTAAGAGAAGCCATGCTCAAGTTCAAGGTGGACGGTAAACTCTATCTGCAGGACTATCTGGCCCATATCAAGCGGGACTTCGTCGCCTCGGCGGTGACGGAAAAAGAGGTTTTCGAGACCATCGAGAAGTATTACAAGAAATTTCGCTACACCCTCGATCCCCATACAGCCGTCGGTGTCCGTGCGGCTGAGCGTCACCGGGACCAAGGGGTGCCAATGGTCTGCCTGGCGACCGCTCATCCGGCCAAATTCAAGCCCACGGTCGATAAGGCCACCGGCACCGAACTCGAGCTGCCGCCCGCCCTGGCCAAGGCAATCAGCCAGCCGACCCGCTGCGAAAACATGGAATGTGATCCGGAGACCATCATGGGTTATATCAAAACCCATGGCCTAAGCTCGTGATGACTCGCACCGCGGATCATGTCGAACAGGTCGGGGCCGCCGCAGAATTTCTCAAGGACCGCATTTACCCCGTTCCCCCGGTCGCAATCCAGCTCGGCACCGGGCTTGGCGGTCTGACCAAGCACATCGATAACGCGCAACTCATCAGATATGAAGATATCCCGTTTTTCCCCAGTTCCACGGTGGCCAGTCACCAGGGGGCACTGGTCGCCGGCAGCCTCAGCGGTTGCCCGCTGATCGCCCTGTCGGGCAGATTTCACTATTACGAAGGCTATTCGACTCAGGAGATCACTCTGCCGGTCAGGGTCCTCCAACTGCTCGGGGTGAAAAGGTTGATCATCACTAATGCCGCCGGTGGTCTGAATCCGCTGTTCTCGGCAGGCACCATCATGGTGCTCAGGGATCACCTCAACTTCCTCGGCGAAAACCCGCTGCGCGGACCCAACATTGACCAGTGGGGGCCGCGCTTTCCTGATCTGTCTCAGCCTTACGACCCGAAGCTGGCCAAGATGATGCTGACTTGCGCGGATGTCAGAAAAATCGACCGGGTCGTCACCGGCACCTACGTGTGCATTCCCGGTCCGAGCCTGGAAACACCCGCTGAGACGCGCTGGCTCAGGCAGTGCGGTGCCGATGCGGTGGGCATGTCTTCGGTGCCCGAGGTAATCGTGGCCAGGCATGGAGGCATGGAAGTACTGGGCCTGTCGGTGATCGCCAATTGCAACGACCCGGACAACTTCCAGCCGATCCTGCTCGACGATATTATTGAGGAAGCGGCTGCAGCCTCGGCCCGACTCGAATTATTGGTCAGCGAATTTCTTACCACCATTGCCCCGGAATCTTCTTCATGAGCGTTCAGAACCAACCCGCGGATTGCATCGTCTCAGGCAGATATATGATGCCGACCTGGCGCCAGGCAGATCATATCGACTGCGGCGGCGTCGCTGTCAAAGGTGATACCATCGTGGCAGCAGGTACCCGCACAGAGCTTGTCGAGCAGTTTCCAGCGGCCGCAGAACTGCATGAGCCGGACGGCCTGGTGATGCCGGGCCTGATAAACACCCACACCCATGCACCGATGAGCTGCTTTAGAGGGATTGCCGACGATCTGCCGCTGATGACCTGGCTCGAGGAGCATATCTTTCCTGCCGAGACCAAGCTGAACAGGGAGATGGTGTACCAGGCCACCCTGCTTTCCATCGCCGAAATGATCAGATCAGGCACCACCAGTTTCTGCGACATGTACCTTTTTGCCGGCGAGGTTGCCCGGGCGGTCGATGAAACGGGTATCCGGGCCTGGCTCGGCGAAGTCCTCTATGATTTTCCCTCGCCGTCCTACGGTGCGTTGAACAACGGCTTCGCCCTGGTCAAGGAGTTGTCCGAACAATACCGGGATCACGGCTTGATCACCATCACCGTCGCTCCGCACTCGGTTTACACCTGCGCCCCGGCGCTGCTTGAGCAATGCGCAGCGCTGGCCGATATGTTCAACAGCCGCTATGTGATCCACCTCTCGGAAACCGACTCCGAGGTCGCCACCTGTCGGCAGCGCTATGGCGTTTCCCCGGTCGGCCACCTCCACCAACTCGGTCTGCTCAACGATCGGGTCCTGGCTGCCCACTGTGTCAAGCTCTCCAGCGAAGAGATAGCAATTCTTGCCGAGCACCGGGTAAAGGTCAGTCATTGTCTTGAATCGAACCTCAAGCTTGCCTCGGGCGCCGCACCGGTCCCTGAAATGCTCGGCAGCGGGATCAACGTCTCAATCGGCACCGACGGCCCGGCCTCCAATAATGATGTCGATATGTTCTCGGAAATGAGCAGCGTCGCCAAGGTGCACAAGGTTGTTACGATGGACCCGACGGTTATGGATGCCGAAACCACCCTGCGCTGTGCCACGCTGAATGGTGCCGAAGCGCTGGGCGCGGAACAGCAGATTGGCACGCTGCAGCCGGGGAAAAAGGCCGACATCATCGTCCTCGATCTGGCCCAGCCCCACCTGACGCCGATCTATAACATCGCCTCGCACCTGGTCTACACCGCCCGGGGCAGCGATGTGATACATTCGCTGATCAACGGCCGTCTGGTCATGGAAAACCGCAAGCTGCTGAGCATCGACGAACAGGCGGTCATCGCCGCGATGCAGGATATCCGCCGCTCAGTTCTGGCGGACCGTGCCAAACGGCAGAGCTGAATCCTGCTGAGCCAATCTGCAGCCAGCATGTCTAACGGTTTGGGGAGGGATTCGCTGTCCAGCTTGACTTTCTAATGATACTGCTCTACATTCAGGCTCGGATCAGGTGGCGCAGATATCCACCAGTGCCCAAGGAAATTCACCAACCACACAGCGTTCAGCAGAGGTAGAGATATGTTCGGACTGGGAATGCCGGAACTCATCGTTATTCTGGTAATTATCGTAATTATTTTCGGGGCCGGCAAGCTCCCTGAAATCGGCTCTGGTATCGGCAAAGGAATCAAAAACTTCAAGGAAGCCACCAGCCCGGAAGAGCGCAAAAAACTCGACGAAGAAAATCAGGAAAAAGACGACTCCACCAAGAGTTGATCTGGCTGAACTGCTCCTGCTGCGCCTGAATCGCTGACCGGAACGACACCTGATTAAACAACAAACTGAAAACGGAGCATCTCGTTATGTTTGGACTCGGCACCCCTGAACTCATCGTTATCCTTGGCATCGCCTTTCTCGTATTTGGCGGTAAGAAGCTTCCCGAAATAGGATCCGGTCTCGGTAAAGCAATTTCCTCATTCAAAAAAGGCATTAACGACGTTGAAGAAGGCGGCAAGGAAATCATCGGCGACCTGCCTGGGGTTAAAGAAGTGAGCGAAGTCAAAGGCCAGATCGACAAGGTCAAGGATATCGGCAAGATCATCAAATAAACAGGTTGGTTTTCAGGGAGCTCTGCCCGCTGCAGGAGGCTATAGGCACCCTGCTTCTCACTATTCTTCCAACCTCCACATCTTTCTCTCATTGCATTTTCTGACAATTTCTCTGGTTTTTTTGGCGACGTGCATCGTTTTCTCAGGTTTTGCCGGAGGATTTCGCGCTGTTGGCTTCAGCTCCTGCCCGGGCAGGCTGGCGGCGGAGCAGGCTGGCGACTTGACGGGATTTGTTATTTTGTGTATCTGTAACTGTTCCGTAAAATAGTTATTACCAGCCGGCTGGAAGTACCCCCCACGGTTCGCTTTCTACCACTAACTCATATAGTTGCCGGAAGGTGGCTTGGATAACTCTTCAGGAGAGATAGAGATGTGTCGATTAGCCTTGAAAACTGCCAATGAAACCTTCTCACCATACGAGGTGCTCAAGGCCATGGAAGCCATGCAGGAGGGTTATGACGGCTCCGGTCTCGGCCTGCTGCTGCGCGGCATGGAATTTGAGGATTTCATATACAACCCGCGCTTTCCGATACTTTCAGGGATCGCCGAGAACAAGAAGAGCTGGAAGCGGCTGGACCGGTTCATGGAGGAGCGCGGCTACGAGCTGAAATACGATCACAAGTTCAGCATGCAGCGCCACCATATGAACGGCAAGGATCGCTTCCGCTATTTCATCCGGGCCTACCGGATGCCCGAAAGTTTTTCTGGGGCGCCTCAGGAAGAGCGCGAGGCCGAAATGCTGGCCACCAGGCTGGCACTGCGCAGGGACGGTGAAGAAAATGGCGGGGATCTGTCGGTCTTTTCCTTCTGGCCCGACGTGGTAATGATCAAGGAGGTCGGCTGGCCCCTGCAGGTCGGCAATATGCTCAGCCTGCATGACGGACAGATCAAGTCGCGGGTGTGCATGGCCCAGGGACGGCAGAACACCAACTACGGGATCAACCTCTACGCCTGCCACCCATTCTTCGTCCAGGGCATCTCCACGATGACCAACGGTGAGAATACCGCCTTCGTGCCGATCCGCGACTGGCTGCTGGGCAGGTCCTTTCCCGGTTACATCGGTTATCAGAGCGATTCCGAGGTATTTACCCATATTCTGCACTACACGCTCAAAGAGCTTAAACTGCCGCTGCAGGCCTATAAGCATATGATCACTCCGCTGAGCCTCACCGAGCTCAACGAGCACCCGCAGGGGGAGTTTCTCAAGGGGTTGCGCAATGTCTGCCGGCGGTTGATCATCGATGGCCCCAATGCGGTTATCGGTACCCTGCCCGATGAAACCTGCCTGCTGGTCATGGACCATAAGAAACTGCGGCCGGCCACGGTCGGCGGCAGGGAGGGCGTCTGGGCGATAGCCTCGGAAATGTGCGGCGTCGATGCAATGATTCCCGACCGCGATCCCGCTTTCGATTTTCAACCCATGCGAGAGCACACCGTTATCATTCCACCCGATAGAAAGGAACTGAACATATGGTCCCAATTCGATCAATTCCCGTTGAACCTAGCAGCCTAAGCTATCCCGACCTGCCCTGGATCATCCAGCACCGCGAAGATCGCTGTACCCTGTGCGGCCAGTGCACCTCGGTCTGCCCGAAGGAGTGTCTCTACCTGGCCTATCGACGCCAGCGCATGCCCAACCTCGAAGTGCTGAGCAAGAAGCGCGGCAGCGAATACCGGACCTTCGTCGGTATCCGGCAGCGCACCGATATGAAGCGGAGCTGCATCGGCTGCGGCATGTGCGCGATGGTCTGCCCGAACGAAGCGATCACCCCGGTTCCGAACACGGTTGAAAACCGGACCCTGTTCTTCAATAACCAGAAGGGTGAAGCGTATAAGCGCGGCGGCCGGAGAAACAGCACCGGACCGACTTTGCTGGACCGGATCATGTTCGACCGTATCTCCATGCTGACCGACCCGGCGCTCGATGCCGGCCGGCACGAGTTCACTGTCTCCACCACCATCGGCCGCATCCTGTCACCCGAAGAGTATCTCAAGCGCAAAGCAAGCAGCGGCTGGATTCCGCCGACCAGGGAAGTGTTTCCGTTCATCATCGGCTCGATGTCGTTCGGCGCCCTGTCGCCGAATATGTGGCTCGGGCTGCTTCAGGGAGTCGCCTATTGTAACGAGGTGCTGGGCATACCGGTGGTCATGTGCACCGGTGAGGGCGGCTGCCCGCCCTGGGTGTTGAAAAGTCCGTACCTGAAATACATCATCCTGCAGATCGCCTCGGGATATTTCGGCTGGGACGAGATCATCAGAGCCATACCGGAGATGCAGTGCTATCCGGCAGCCATCGAAATCAAATACGGCCAGGGCGCCAAGCCTGGCGATGGCGGCCTGCTCATGTGGTACAAGGTTTCCAAACTGATCGCCCGGCTGCGTGGTGTCCCCGAAGGCGTGGACCTGCCCTCTCCACCGGTTCATCAGACGCTTTATTCCATCGAGGAAAGCGTCATGAAGATGATCCAGACCCTGTCCATGGCCTTTGATCACAAGGTGCCGGTCTATCCGAAAATCTCAGCCTCCACCTCGGCCAAGTCGGTGCTCAACAACCTGGTGCGCAACCCCTATGCCGGCGGTCTGCTGATCGACGGCATCGACGGCGGCACCGGGGCAGCCTACAACGTGTCGATGGATGCCACCGGACACCCGGTTGCCTCCAACGTGCGTGAGTGTTATCTCGACCTGGCCACCCAGGGCATGCAGAATGAAATGCCGATCTATGCGGCGGGCGGGATCGGCAAAAACGGCAACGTTGCCCAGAACGGCATGGCCCTGATCATGCTCGGCGCCAGCGCGGTGCACATCGGCAAATACATCATGCAGTCCACCGCCGGCTGCCTGGGCAACGAACAGAATCGCTGTAATGTCTGCAACGTGGGCATATGCCCGAAGGGCATCACCAGCCAGAACCCCAAGCTGTACCGGCGGCTGGACCCCGACAGTGTGGCAGAACGGGTCGCCGAAACCTATATGGCGATCCGCACCGAGGTCAAGAAAATCATGGCCCCGCTCGGCAGATCACAGAGCCTGCCCATCGGCATGTCCGATGCGATCGGCATCAACGACAAGGATGCCGCTGACCGGCTGCAGATTAAATACGTCTGCTAACCAGGACAGGTTTCGTTTTCAGTTTTTCAACCAAGGAGTTCTTCTGTGGCTACGAAGCTTGTAAAAGGTCTTGATAAAAACGGTAACCGGATCAGTTCGATGGAATTCGAATATCTGGTCCGCGAAGCCGCCGCCTCCAGATCCAGCCTGACCCTGGAATCATACGGCCAGCATAATATCGGCATCCGCCTGTATCGTGAGGACGGCCTGCGCCTCAACGTCAAGGGCCCCTGCGGCCAGCGCCTCGGCTCCATGGGCATGCCGGGGACCTCGATCACCTGTGAAGGCTCGGTTTCAGATGACGTCGGCTACCTCAATATCGGTGCTGAAATCACCGTGCTGGGCGACGCCACCAACGGTGCCTGCAACGCGATGGCCGCCGGCAAGGTGTTCATCGGCGGCTCCATCGGCGCCCGCGGATTGACCATGACCAAATGGAACCCGGAATATGCCCGCCCGGAACTCTGGGTGCTGGGCTCCACCGGTGATTCCTTTGCCGAGTTCAACTGCGGCGGCATTGCGGTGGTCTGCGGGGTTGAGCCCAAGAATCCGAACAATATTCTCGGCTATCGGCCCTGTGTCGGTATGGTTGGCGGTCTCATCTATTTCCGCGGCAAGGACGACGGCTCCTATTCACAAACCAACGCCAAACTGGACGTCCCCGACGACGACCAGTGGCAATGGCTGCTGGACAATATCGGCGGCTACCTGAAGCGGATCCGCCGGCAGGATCTTTTCAAAACGCTTACCGTACGGGATGAATGGCAGGTGCTCGTTTCGGTCACCCCCCAGGAGCGTGCCCTGATGTGGTCCGGACCGATGCCGATGGCCCAGTACAAGGAGCAGTTCTGGAATAAGGCCTTCGGCGGCGGCGACCCGCTGCGCGACCTCTCGCCCGGGCTCGACCGCTCGGTTATCGGGGCCATCGAGAGTGGCGAACTCAGGCGCCGGGCGCCCTGGTGGTCCAACAACGAATCGGCGGCTCCCTGCACCTATTACTGCCCGATCCACATCCCCACGGTAGAGCGGCTGCGGCTGATTCGCGAAGGCAAAATTTCCGAGGCCTATGCACTGATTCTGGGCTATACCCCACTGCCCGCCTCGGTCTGCGGCGCGGTATGCCCCAACCTGTGCATGGAAAACTGTACCCGTACCGGCGTGGACGGCTCCATCGAAATGCAGGTCCTGGGCCGGGCGGTGGCCGATTTCCAGGCGCCAGAGGAGGCCGAACCACTGGGCAAAAAGGTAGCCATCATCGGCGGCGGGCCGGCCGGACTCAACGCCGCCTGGCAGCTCGCCATCGGCGGTGTCGAGGCCCATATCTTCGAGCGCGACGCCCAACTTGGCGGCAAACTGGCCCAGGTCGTGCCCTGGGAACGGCTGCCTCAGGCCATCTGGGATGAAGAAATCAAACGCTTCATGTCGCTTTCCAATGTCCAGGTTCAGCTGAACACCGATATGAGCAGTGCCAAGTTCCAGAAACTGCTCGACGAGTATGACTATGTGATCATCGCGGTGGGCACCCACCAGCCCAGGAGACTCACCTTCCCCGGCCACGAGCGGGTCATACCCGCCCTTGATTTTCTCAAAGAAGCCAAGGGCAAAGACAAGATGAACGTCGGCCGTGAAGTGGTGGTAATCGGGGCGGGCAACGTGGGCTGCGATGTAGCCTGTGAGGCCTACCGTCTCGGGGCTGAGCAGGTGACCCTGGTAGATATCCAGAAACCGCTGGCTTTCGGCAAGGAAAAGGATGCCGCCGAGGCGCTTGGAGCTAAATTCAAGTGGCCGGTGATGACCAGAGAGGTGACCAGCGAGGGGCTGCTCACCGATGAGGGTGAGATGATCCCCGCCCAGACAGTGTTCATCTCGATCGGCGATGTGCCGTCACTGCCGTTTCTGCCCAAATCGGTCCAGACCCTCACGGTTGGCGGAGCAGACTGGATCAAAACGGATGCGGGGCATAAGACCTCCGATGCGCGAATCCTGGCCATCGGCGATGTCGAAAAGCCGGGTCTGGCCACCGATGCCCTCGGGGCCGGCAAAAACGCGGCGGAAGTAATTCTGGCCGAAATCAGAGGTGAAGAGTACCGGCCGTTTGACAAAAAGCTCATTCCCCAGCAGGCCCTGACCATCACCCACTACAATCCATCCGTAAAAGGCGGCAGCGAGCAGGATCAGGCCGACCGCTGTCTGTCCTGTGCCACCTGCCGTGACTGCCATCTCTGTGAAACCATCTGCCCCACCGGAGCAATTTCCAGAAACGAAATACGTTTTGGCCACGAAATCGGCTTCGAGTATCTCTCCGACGAGCTCAAATGCATCGGCTGCGGGTTCTGCGCCGATACCTGTCCCTGCGGCATCTGGCAGATGAACCCAATGTAGTCTTGAGCCCCCCGGCGCCATGCCTTGGCCCTGTCTGCCCCGTTCGCTTGACGCAGCCGGGTAGACGGGGCTTTTTCAGTTAGGCGGCAGCGACCGGTGCTTCTGTTCGTGTTCAAGGAGAATCCGCTTCAGCCCGACGCCCGGAGCAAACCCTCCCAACTGACCGGCCGAACCGACCAGCCGGTGGCATGGCACGATGATGGGTATCGGGTTGCGATTGGCCGCCTGGCCCACCGCCCGGGCCAGGTGTTTGTTACCCAACCGGGCGGCAAGTCTCCCGTAGCTCAGTTGTTCGCCGAACTCGATGGTTCGCATCATCTCCCATACCTCGATCTGAAAAGACGTGCCGGCCAGATGCAACGGCAGCTCGAATTGGCGCCTGGCTCCGGAGAAATATTGTTTGAGCTGGGTCAGGGCGCTGCTCATCAGTGCAGACAGGGGCTCAGCCGTGTGCAGCGATCTGATGCCAGCGGCCCCCTGGACAAACTGCAGGCCGTGAAGATGCACCCCATCGCCGGTGATGAGAAGCGGTCCGGCGATGCTTTGCAAAGCAGCACGTTCAAGCCTCTGATCAGTTTGCTTCGTCGAAATGGCCGGAGAATCCTCAGAACATGTCATACGTTACCTCTGGCTGCTTTGCCTGAAAGCATGCTATATTCAGTTTTTGTCAGTAATCTGTTAAACAGCTTCTGGAGTGCCATTATACATTGAGATGAAAGATCCGCTGCACAAGATACTCAAGCCGATCAAAGAGGTCCAGGACATCCGCGGGGTCAAGCTGCCGGTCGGCCTGGAATTCAGGCAGCTCGTGGTTACCGGGCCGCCCGGTGCCGGTAAGACCTACTATATCAACCGAATAAGAGGCTGGCCCAATGAAGGCTATCTCGATCTGACCAGAAAAGGCTGGTGGAAAGATCGCAGCCTGATTTACCGTCCCCGGGAAATCCATCTCGGCATTCCCTATGCCGGCATCAAGGACGCCCTGGCCGTGTTCGACCAGGAATGGCTCGATCTGCCGCCTGATCTGCACAAGATCGACTATCAGCGTATCCGCATTCCGCCCACTTCACAGTCCATGTTCAGAACCAACTGGCGGGACCGCTATATCTTCGAGTTTATTCTTCCCGACCCGGAGGTGGTCTACCAGCGGCGCCGTGCCCGTCAGCGAGACGGCTATTTCCCGGTCGATGCCAACCTGACCCTGGACACCGTCGTGCGGCAGGTGGAGGCCTACAGCCGGGTGGCGCGGTTTCTGCATCAGGCCGGCGTCAATGTCTACATCAGAAGCGATGTAAGCCAGCCGCCGATGCTGATCAGTGAAAAAGGCGAGGTTGCGCTGCCGCCCTGGGCGGTGGCCGAATTCGAACCACGACCGAGTCTGAAAACCCTGGCCGGCTGGCAGCAATTGCTGCTGGGCAAAAGTGCGCTGCCCTGGTTCACGGTGACCAACAAAATTCAGACCCTCGATAAGCCGTCCAGAATTCCCCATGACGGTAAAAGCCTCGATCTGATCATTGGCCGGCTGCACCTGCGTCTCTCTCCGGAGATCCCTCTCGGTGCCGCAAAAAGTATCTGCGCCAGAACAAAAACTGGACGCTCAGAAGCCCCGAGTCCTGCTCGGACAAGCAAATCCGCGGGTTCGCCCGAATCTGTCCGGGGGACACCGTCACACTGGGCAGATCCAACAAGGATTACGACGATCTGTTTCAGTTCAATAAGGACGTGGCCAAGCGTCATGTCTCGATCACCAATGCCAAAGGCGACCTGCTGGTCAACCCGCTCGACCGGGACAAACCGGTCAAAATCGTCAGACTCGATGACCAGGACAACCGGGAGCAGATGGGGGCCAACAGGATTGCCGCGATGCTCGAGGTCCGCGATCTGCTCGGTGGAAGCATCGCCGAGTTGGAAAAAAACAGTGGTTTGTCGCTGCTGCTCGAGATCAACAAACTTCTGGCCCTGGAATCCTATCGCCCGCTCGATGGCACAGGCGCACCGGGCGGGCTGCTCGAGCTTCCCAACGAGCCGCCGCCGGTGGTGGTCGGCGACCTGCACGGCCAGGTCGACAATCTGCTTAAAATTCTTACCGAGAACTGCCTGATCCAGGCTTTGCGCAATGATCGGGCCATCCTCTGCATTCTGGGCGATGCAGTACATTCAGAAAACTTGGGTGACATGGAGGATATGCAGAGTTCGGTCCTGATCATGGACCTGATCTTCAGCCTGAAGCGCAGATTCCCGGCCAATGTCTTTTATCTGCGCGGCAACCACGACGATTTCAGCCCGGATCTCTTCAAGAACGGCATCGCCCAAGGCGTGCTGATGAAAAAAACACTCGAGCAGAGCCGCGGAACGAGCTATGTCGAGGCGATGCAGGAGTTCTACAACCTGCTGCCCTACATGATCTCGTCAAAATCTTTTATCGGCATTCACGCCGGCCCGCCCCGCCCCGAGACGACCCGGGAGCAGATCATCAACATCAGAGATAACCCACAACTGGCCCGTGAGTTGACCAGCAACCGCATCAAGCGCCCCCACTATCTTTCCGGATACGGAAAAGCCGAGATTAAGGCGTTGCGCAAAGCCTTTGATCTGCCAAAATCAACCCCGGTCATCGTCGGCCATACCCCGCTGGACCCGTTTGGTTCGATCTGGCAGAACGTCGGCAATATCAAGAATCATCATATCGTCTCCAGCTCCCATCAGAAAGGCCCCGGATTTTTCATTCGCGTCAGAAAAAAAATGATCCCCCAGACCTATCCCGCCGAACCGCTGACCAGGCTGATCAACCGAATGAAACATTCCGGCTGATCTTAATCAAATCCTAATATTTCTCTTACTGTTACTGTTTCTCCATCCGCTGGCGGGTTTGCGCAGGCTGGCCGGCGCCGGCTATGCGTCAGTGAACCGCTCGCGCTCTGCAAATTGCATATTCTGCTTGAACTTTACCCCGATGTTCTGCTAACTAAACCCTAACTTTTTCCACATTTTCTCACACGCCGACACAACACCAGAAACACGCCCCGGTCTACAGTTGTTTAGTGAACCCGGAAAGCACCCTGGAGGTAATCCATGGCTATCAAATCGACAACGCCGCTCTCCGGCCTTTTCAGAACCTCGCCGTTCAAGCCGGTCCAGGAGCATATGCGGCTGGTTTTTTCCTGTATCTGTCTTCTCCCGCCCCTGCTCGATGCATTGTACCGAAAAGATTATGAACAATTGGCCGAATTCGGCGAGGAGATCATCAAACTCGAATCCCAGGCAGACGAAATCAAGCATCAATTCAGGTTAAAACTGCCCAATACGCTGCTGCTTCCGGTCGACCGCGAGGATCTGCTCAACCTGATCAGCGACCAGGACGGCCTGGCCGATCTGGTCGAGGAGATCGCCAAAGTCCTGCTCTTCCGCGATATGGAGGTTCCCGACCCAATCAAGGACATCCTCGATGAACTGCTGGAAGGTACCATGGAAATCAGCGTGGCCGCCAAAGATATGATCGAGCAGCTCGACGAACTGCTTCAGGTCGGTTTCCGGGGCCGCGAACAGGAGAAAGTCTCGCTGATGATCGCCGGTGTGCGGCGCAGCGAGCACAATATCGACGCCATCATGCACCGGATCCTCCGCCGGCTCTTCGAACACGAAAAGGAACTCGAGCCGGTCACTGTGATGTTCTGGTACCAGCTCATCAAGCTGCTCGGCACCATCTCCGATCAGGCAGAAAACGTGGCCGATCGACTTCTTCTCTTCCTCTCAAAATAAACTGACAGCATGGAAATTATCGTAACCTACGGAACGGTTTTCGTCATTCTGGCCATCATCTTCGGCCTCTATATGACCTGGGGCATCGGCGCCAACGATCTGGCCAATGCCATGGGCACCTCGGTGGGGGCCGGGGCGGTCACCATAAAGCAGGCAATAGGCATTGCCATCATCTTTGAGTTTGCCGGTGCGGTGATCGCCGGCGGCCACGTCACCAGCACCATCCGCAAGGGCATCATAGATCCGACAGCGATCGTCAATTCCCCGGAAATACTGGTCTACGGTATGCTCGCCTCCCTGCTGGCCGCGGCGTTCTGGCTGATGATCGCCTCCTGGAAAGGCTGGCCGGTCTCCACCACCCATTCGATCATCGGTGCGCTGATCGGTTTTGCGATCGTCGGCATCGGTCCCGATGCAGTTAAGTGGGGCAAAGTCGGCAGCGTGGTCGGCAGCTGGGTCGTCAGTCCGGTGGTCGGTGGCACCATTTCATTCCTGCTGGTGATGAGTACCAGAAAACTGATTTTCGATACCGACGACCCGCTGGCCAATGCCAAGCGCTATGCACCGTGCTACGTTTTCCTGGTCGGTTTTATCATCTCGCTGGTGACGATGTTCAAAGGACTGAGCCATCTCAATATAGACCTGAGCGTCCCACAGTCTTTTCTGGTGGCCGTCTGCGTCGGGCTGATCACCGCAGGGATCGGCTGGTACTTTATCCGGAGGATCAAGGAAGACCGCGAGGCGGATCGCGACTACCACTTCGCCAGCGTGGAAAAAGTTTTCGCCCCGATGATGCTCTTTACCGCCTGCGCGATGGCCTTTGCCCACGGTTCCAACGACGTGGCCAACGGCATCGGGCCGCTGGCCGCGGTGGTCAGCATCGTCAACTCCGGCGGCGAGGTCATGCAGAAATCTGAGCTGCCTCTCTGGATACTGCTGCTTGGCGGTTTCGGTATCGTGCTGGGGCTGGTCACGCTCGGCTACCGGGTCATGCTGACCGTGGGCAGGAAAATCACCGAACTGACCCCATCCCGCGGCTTCTGTGCCGAACTGGCGGCGGCCACCACCGTGGTCATTGCCAGCCGAACCGGCCTGCCCGTCTCGACCACCCATATCCTGGTCGGTTCGGTACTCGGCGTCGGGCTGGCCCGCGGTATCGGTGCTCTGGACCTGCGGGTGGTGTTCAATATCGTGGTGAGCTGGCTGGTCACCCTGCCGGCCGGGGCAATCATGGCCATGTTGTTCTATTTTACCCTGAAAGGTATCTTCAGCTGAGTCTTCACTGCCGCCCTAAGGTTCTCTGCATGAAGTCACGCCAGATCGGTGCAGCCGTGGTGCCGCCGTTTTCAGCGCTTCCCAGGCTCTGGTTGCGGTCATGCCCAACCCAGACGCCGGCAATGCGGTCCCCCTGAAAACCGATAAACCAGGCATCCCGGTTGTCATCGGAGGTGCCGGTTTTTCCCCCGCTCACCCCCGGCAAACCCGAGGCCTTTCTGCCAGTTCCCTGGCGCACCACATCCACCAGAAGACTCTTCATTACTGCGGCATTGCGGGGGCTCATTACCGTTTTCCGCTCAGCTCGATGCTGGTATATCGTTTTGCCGTCGTAGGTTTGAATTTTTTCAATCAAGGTGGGCTGTACCCAGGAACCTTCACAGACATACGGCTCATAGGCAGCGCTCATTTCCAGCGGCGAGACATCGACGGCTCCGAGCGCAAGCGAGAGGTCGAGCGGCATCTCCGAACTGACGCCAACGCTTGAAGCAAAGCGATGTACCGCCTTGACCCCCGTGTACTGCATGGTCTTGATCGCCGGGATATTGTAGGAGTGAACCAGAGACGTTTTAAGGCTCACCTGGCCGTAATGGCGGCCGGAGAAGTTCCGGGGACGCCAGGGGGTGCCGTCCGAGCCGGTGATGGAGATGGGCTCGTCATTGATCACCGTGTTCGGCTGCCAGCCTTTTTCCAGGGCAACGCTGTAGATGAGCGGTTTAAAGACCGATCCAGCCGGTCTGCGGGCCTGCACCGCGCGGTTAAACGGGGTCCTGCCAAAATCGGATCCACCAACCAGTGCCCTGAGTCTGCCGCTGCAGGCCTCCAGAGACACCAGCGCCGCCTCCGGCTGGAGCTGCTTGTTTTTCGACCGGGCCGCAATGGCATGAACTCCGGCCAGCACCGCCTGCTGGCCTTCGAGCTGCAGACCTTGATCGAGGTTGGTGTAGATCCTTAAACCAGCGGACTTCAAGGGTGCCCCGATCATCTGCTCGGCCCGCTTCTTGACTACCTGGAGATAATAGCCGTTGGCACCTTCCACCGGTTTTTCACGGTTGAGCTTGGGGGCAATATTGTAGGCTGCCTGGGCCTCAGATTCGGAAATATAGCCATCCGCCGCCATCCGGTTGAGCACGTAGCGTTGCCGCATGTGCGCCTTGTCCCAATGATCGATCGGCGAATAGCGGCTTGGCGCCTGGGGCAGCCCGGCGAGCAGAGCGATCTCGCCGAGATTGAGTTCGGAGGCATGCTTAGCAAAATAGGTCTGGGCCGCCGCCTCGACACCATAAGCTCCGTCACCGAGGTAGATATGGTTGAGGTAAATATAGATGATCTCGTCCTTGCTGAGCATCCGATCGATGCGCCAGGCCAGAATAGCTTCTTTGAATTTGCGCAGATAGGTTTTCTCAGGCGTCAGCAGCAGTCCCTTTGCCACCTGCTGGGTAATGGTCGAACCGCCCTGGCTCTTGCCGCCCTGGCGCAGATTATTGATCAGAGCCCGAAGCACCGAGAAAAAATCGAGCCCCTGATGTTCGTAGAAGCGCCCGTCTTCCGCCGCCACAAAAGCCTTGGGCAGCAGAGGCGGCATCCGGTCCAGGCCAATGACGATGCGGTTCTCGGTAAACACCCGATCAACCACAATACCGTGGCGATCATAGATCAGCGTGGTCTGAATCGGCTGATAGTGTGAGACATCCCTTATTCCCGGGATATCGAGCTGATACAGGCCGAAGAGCAGGGCACCGAGAAAGAGGGTGATGACGCCGCCGACCCCGAAGACAAAACCGATGATATGCTTCTCGTTCAGCGGCTTGCTTCGTTTTCTGGGCGCAGGACGTTTTGTTTTGCTGGAAACGGCCACTAGAGTCTTACCCGCCGGTTAAGAAGAACAGCTCCAGAAGCCGCTAGAACGTACCGGAAAGCGTCGCCGATTTCAGCTATCAGCTCCAGGGCGTCACCGCCGCTTTGAGTTCTCGGTAGCCTTCGAGAAATCCGGGACGATCCCCCTGGTAGATTGAGTCGAAGGCAGCCAGCGCCTCGTCGAGAAAGTGGAGCAGTTTTTCGTTGCCCGGATTGGCATCCAGATAGGCCTGCCTGATCAGCACGAAATGGATGCGGGGATCATATGGCTGTTTAGTGCCCCCGACCCGTTCGTCGCCTTCGAGCAGCCGGAGCAGCATCACGTCGGCCGAGCCCAGGGTCTGCTCATAAATTGGCGGCCCGGACATGCGGTACATGACCGAGGTCATGTCACGGCCGTTGCCGGTTGTATACCCCATCTCGTGCCAGAGCTCCTGGCTGTCAACTTGCCGGCCAAGGTGTGAGGCAACCATCACGCTGAAGGCGCGCAACGGATCTGAAACGTCGGCCAGCAAATCGGTCAGCCGATCGCCGTCGAGGTCGGTGGCCAGCACGATGCAGTCGCGTTTCTCGATCAGGTCCCAGAGCAGCAGCCCGTAGTTGGTATCGGAGATGTGCTGCTCGATCCGGCCATGCCAGTTCTGCATGCCGTCCTTGAAATCAGCCGGCAGCAGGTTGATGATTCTGTCGACCGCCTCCCGGTGCTCGACATAGCCATCCACCGCATATTTGCGCCCGACGCTGAAGCCGGTTCCCTGGAGCAACCAGGAGTGCAGACCGGCATTGATGCCGTCCTCCATGGCCTGGGTCGGCTTCATCGCTACCCGGCCGAGTTTCCCGGTATCGTTGACCATCTTCAGAAAAAGCCGGTTGGCATAGGCCATCTGCACGCCCGGGGTATTCATTTCCGAGTGGATGATG
The DNA here is from genome assembly GCA_963707715.1 of uncultured delta proteobacterium. Classification (GTDB taxonomy): domain Bacteria; phylum Desulfobacterota; class Desulfobulbia; order Desulfobulbales; family Desulfocapsaceae; genus JABDQA01. The sequence continues at coordinate 329,636 of CAVPRJ010000003.1, read as the reverse complement.
CCGCTTTCTGCATCGACCTCAAAAACTGCCCGATTCTGGGAATAAGGCAGGCACGGCATACTGCGGACCACGGTGATCGGGCCATAGGGCCTGACATTGCAGTAGACCCCCGCCTGGGTGCGCAGCGCCGCATTGCCCGATTTGCCCATGACCACCACCCGGCCGCCCCGACCGTCGTTAACATAGGCATCGCCGGCGGTGGACCATTTGATCGAGGTGCAGTCCATATTGCCGAACCAGGCCAGCGGGGCGAGCTTCATATCGTGCCGGTACTGGGCCCACATCGGCACCGCGTAGAAGGGCAACCCCAAAACATCAAGCGCGGCAACGGTGCCAAGCAGCGCAAAGGCGTCGGTCAGCGAATGAGCCACCGGATTTAGCCCGGACTCATGGTTGCCTCCTTGCCAGATCACCGCCTCGGGATAGCCCTTTGGTTTCTGATCGGCCGGCTCGAAAAGCCCTGCCAACAGGTTGAACAAATCGCCGCCGTCGTGCTCGGTGCGGGCAATGGACATCAAATCAATCATGGAGAACCTCGTCGGTTTTATTCGTGTTTACGCTTGTTAACAGCAGAGGGGGGAAACGATTCAAGATCGTCTCGTCAATCAACTTTAGCGCTTCACTCCAAAAGATCAAGCAGGATCGGGCAAACAGCACTATTTACTCAACCACATCCTGCAGCGCGGCTTTTCGCTGCAATATAAGAAAAAAATTGAAAAAAAGAATCACCGATCTTACTAGTTTATAACTCATTCTGATTGATCGACCTTTTATTCATACAGGAGGTATTTTCATGACAAGTCTTGATTCGACACCCGCATTCGTTTCCACCGTCTATCAAACCATGAACCGGAACCTGAAAGTGGTCCGTGAGCGGCTCGGCCGGCCGCTGACCCTGGCCGACAAGATCCTGCTTTCCCATCTGGACGATCCGGCCAACCAGGAGATGATCCCCGGTAAAAGTTACCTCCATGTGCGCCCTGACCGGGTCGTTCTGCAGGATGTGCTTGGTCAGTCAGCCATGCTCCAGCTCATGCAGACCGGCAGGAAAAAAGTTGCAGTACCCACCACCATTCACTGCGATCATCTGATCGAAGCTCGGGTGGCGGGCGATCTCGATCTGCCTGCCTCAATTTCCGAAAACAATGAGGTCTACGATTTTCTCAAATCGGCCGCCGCCAAATACGGCGCGGGTTTCTGGGCTCCCGGAGCAGGCATCATCCATCAGGTCAATCTGGAGAACTACGCCTTTCCCGGTGCGGTGATTCTTGGCACCGATTCCCATACACCCAATGCTGGAGGTATTGGCGCCTGCGCAGTGGGCGTGGGCGGGGCGGATGCGATCGACGCGATGGCCGGACTGACCTGGGAGGTGCTCCACCCGAAACACATCGGGGTCATGCTCACCGGAAAACTGAGCGGCTGGACCGCTCCCAAGGATGTGGTATTGCGAATCGCCGGCGAACTGACCGTCTCGGGCGGTACCAACTCAATCATCGAGTACTTCGGTCCCGGTGCCGAGACCATCAGCTGCACCGGAAAGGCGACCATCACCAATATGGGTGCCGAACTGGGCGCCACCACCTCGATCTTCGCTTACGACCAGAATATCGCCCGCTACCTGAAGGCCACCGGCCGGGCGGCGCTGGCCGAGCTGGCCGAGCAGAACCGGGAGCTGCTCTGTCTCGATTCCGAGGTACTCGAGAACCCCGAGGACTACTTCGATCGGGTCGTGCGCATTGACCTTTCCGCGCTGGAACCCTATGTGGTCGGCCCCCACTCGCCAGACCGCGCCCGGCCCCTGTCAGAGCTGGCCCGTGAAGTGGCGGACACCGCAGAGTTCATCGATGAGATATCCACCTGCCTGATTGGCAGCTGCACCAACTCCTCTTACGAGGATATGAGCCGGGCAGCCGATATCGCCGAGCAGGCCAAGGCCCACGGCATATCATGCGCGGTACCGCTGATGGTCACCCCCGGCTCAGAGCAGATCAGGGCCACCATCGAGCGCGACGGCCAGATGGCCTCGCTTAAAGATATCGGCGGGACCGTGCTGGCCAACGCCTGCGGGCCCTGCATCGGCCAGTGGAAGCGGGATATCTCCATTGCCGGCAAGCCCAATACCATCGTCACTTCCTATAACCGCAACTTTCCCCGCAGAAACGACGGCCAGCCCACGACAATGAATTTTATTGCCAGTCCGGAGGTCACCGTGGCCCTGTCCCTGGCTGGAAAGCTCTCTTTCAACCCGATGACGGACCCCTTGACTGATGGGCAAGGCAACCGGTTCACCCTTGCTCCGCCCCGACAGGCGCCCGATGTACCGGAGCGTGGCTTTGATAAAGGTCAGGCATACTTCTTCGCCCCCCCGGAAGACGGCAGCAACATCGAACTAAAAGTAGCCCCGGGCAGCCAGCGGCTCCAGCTTCTTAAACCCTGGCCTGCATGGGACGGCCAGGACGTTACTGAGGCCCCGGTGCTGCTCAAGGCCAGGGGCAAATGCACCACCGATGCGATTTCTCCGGCCGGTCCCTGGCTGCGCCTGCGTGGACACCTGGATAAATTCAGCGACAATATGTTCATGGGGGCGATCAACGCCTATACCGGCGAGGCCGGCAAGGGGCTCAATGTACTGACCGGGGAGCGGGACATCAACTTTTCTGAAATCGCCCGGGACTATAAGGCCAAAGGGGTCAAATGGGTGGTCATTGGCGACTGGAACTACGGTGAAGGCAGCAGCCGTGAGCATGCCGCCCTGTCACCGCGCCTGCTCGGCGGTGCCGCCGTGATAGTCCGGAGCTTTGCCCGCATCCACGAGTCCAACCTTAAGAAACAGGGGCTGCTGGCCTTTACCTTCAGCAACCCGGATGACTACGATAAAATAGCCGAGGACGACCGGGTCGATCTTGTCGATCTGGCCAATCTGACTCCCGGCGCGCCGGTCCAGTGTATTATCACTCATGCTGATGGCAGCAAAGAAACCGTCGAGCTGCTGCACAGCTACAATGCGGCCCAGGTCGAATGGTTCAAGGCGGGCTCAGCCCTGAACCTGCTCTCCTGATCCAGCCTGGTTACCGCTGCCACGTTCGGGCTTAAGCTACGGTATCAGAGGGGAGTTGCGATTGCTGTCGGAACTCCCCTTTGCTGTCGATACCAGCCTCGTTTTTCTCGGCATCAGTAAACAAAGTTGGTAAACTCAAAGCCGGTAGTCTGATTGACCCGTTGAATATCTATTGAGAATTCAGGATCAGGCAATGGCCAAAATTCGCATTCTTCCCGAACATATCGCCAACCAGATCGCCGCCGGGGAAGTGGTAGAACGCCCGGCCTCGGTGGTCAAGGAGCTGGTTGAGAACAGCCTCGACGGCGGTGCCGAGGTGATCGAAGTGGAAATCGAGGGTGGCGGTACACGACTGATCCGGATCATCGACAATGGTGAGGGAATGGATGAAGACGACGTGCTGATGAGCTTCGAACGCCATGGCACCTCGAAGATTTCCGGTGAAGACAGCCTATTCTCGGTAACCAGTCTCGGTTTCAGGGGCGAGGCGATTCCCTCCATCGCCTCGGTCTCCAAGATGCAGATTATCTCGCGCCGAAAAAACGATGAACTGGGCACGGCGGCGCTCAGCGTCTACGGTTCGATCAAGAAAGTGCACGAAACCGGAACCAGGCCCGGAACCATCATTGAAGTGGCCAACCTCTTTGCCAACACACCGGCCAGGAAAAAATTCCTGCGCACCACCCGAACCGAGTTGTCCCATATCGATGACACGGTTAAGAGTTTCGCCCTGGCTCGACCCGATGTCTCTTTCGTGCTGCGCATCGACGGCCGGGAAACGATCCGGCTCGAGCAGGACGGCTCCCTGGCCGGACGGCTGCGCCACCTGTTGAAATACCAGGGCGAGCTGATCGAGATCGACTCGGGCAGCCCCGGAGTGGACCGCATCACCGTCACCGGGCTGCTGGTGCCCCCGGAATCGGCCAGTCCGGTAGCCGGACGACTGCGGCTCATGGTCAACGGCCGGGTAATCAAAGACCGGCTGCTGGTCCACGCGGTCAACGAAGGACTGCGCTCCTTCATGCTGAAGGGACGCCAGCCGGCCGGCGTGCTCAAAGTCGAGCTGCCGCCTGAAAGCGTCGATGTAAATGTGCATCCGGCCAAACATGAAGTAAGGTTCAAGGACGGCCGTACGGTTCACCGGATGGTCAGCGAGGCGGTCCGCGAGGCCATGCTGGCGAGCCAACAGCCGCTCAGGGACCATCTGTTCTACAGCAACCGGCCGGCCGGCCGAGCCGCCGTCGCCCAGGCGCCGGCGGCCGCTGGCTTGGACATCTCTCCCCCTCTGGGGCCTTGCGATCCTGCCACGGTCCCAGAAAGGCAGTCGACCGCAGGTTCCGGACAGACCAGTGCTGAAAAGCTTCCCGGGCAGCCGGCCCCGCTTCTGTCGACGGCAGAGGAACAGCAGATTCCACGGCGCCCGCCCGCACCTTCCGGTCAGCCCAGGGAAGACGATTACCAGCCGGTTCGGGTTGAAGACCTTCTGGTCATCGGCCAGTTCGACAACCTCTATATCTTCTGCAGGAATCATGATCGCTTTATCGTGATCGACCAGCATGCGGCCCATGAGCGGCTGCTTTTCGAGGATCTCAGAAAACAGTACCTGGGCGGCAGGGTCGCAGCTCAGAATCTGCTTTTCCCGGTGACGCTTGAGTTGACGGTCTATCAGTCGCAACTGGTGGAGACAAATCTGGATCAGCTCGAAGCGATGGGTTTTTCGCTCAGAGATTTTGGCGGGACCACCTGGGTCCTCGCCGCAGTCCCGGCGCTCGCCGGAAACAGCGCACCCCAGGAACTGTTCTTCGACATCCTCGAGCAGTTCGGCAGCGAAGCCAGTTTTCGTGGAGGCGAGGCGCTCGACACCATCCTGGCGACCATGGCCTGCAAGGCAGCCGTTAAAGCGGGCGATGCTCTCTCAGATGGCGAGCTCAGGGGCTTGCTGGAACGCATGGCCAGAGCCGATCTGTTCAGTCATTGCCCGCATGGCAGGCCGGTGGTGAAAATATTCACCGCCACAGAAATCAAGAAGTGGTTTGATCGAACCTGATGAAAAACCCCGCCGCACACCTCTGTTCGCGTCTCGCCCGCACTGTCCTGCTCGGCGCTCTTCTAGTGCTAGCCGGCTGCGCCAAGCAGCCGGTCGGCACGCTTATGGAGGTCACCGCCTACTGCGGCTGCGCGTCCTGCTGCAGCTGGGAACGGGGCAGCTGGACCTGGCTCAAACTCGATATCTGGAACCGTTATGTCAGTGCCGGCCCGCAAGCGGGTATGCCCTACTCCGGCCTCACTGCCAGCGGCACCGACCCGCATGAACCCGAAGAAGGGTTGTTTTCGATGGACAGCCTCTACCGGCCCTGGATGATTCCGGTCAGGACCGTTTTATTTCCCTGGTACCTGGTGCCGCAGAACGGCACCATTGCCGCCGACACCAATTATTATCCGTTCGGTACCAGGATGTATGTGCCGGGCTACGGCTGGGGAACCGTCGAGGACCGCGGCGGCGCCATCAAGGGCCCTGCCAGAATCGACATCTTCTACGATTCCCACGAAGAGGCGCTCAAGTGGGGTCGCAAAAAGGTCCAGGTCCTCATCGAACAGCCATGAATCAACCAACTACAGCGCAATGACAACAGACGGCAGCAGAGCAGATGTTACCATTATCGGTGGCGGGCTGGCCGGTTGCGAAGCGGCCTGGCAGGCGGCCAACCGCGGCTGTGCGGTCAGCCTGTATGAGATGAAGCCGCAGAAGTTCAGTGCCGCCCACCAATCGCAGAACCTCGGCGAGCTTGTCTGTTCCAATTCACTGCGTTCAAATGATCCGCATTCAGCCGTCGGCCTGCTGAAAGATGAGATGCGCGCCCTCGATTCACTGATTATGGAGGTTGCCGACACTACTGCGGTGCCGGCCGGAAAAGCCCTGGCCGTGGACCGTGAACGCTTTGCCGCGACGATCAGTCAGAAAATCAGTGATCACCCGCTGATCGACATTGTCCGGCACGAACTCACCGTTCTGCCCGACCGCTCGAGCCAGATCAAGGTGCTTGCCAGCGGACCGCTCACCGCCGAGCCGCTGGCCCAAGACCTGGCCCGCTTCACCGGCAAAGAGCGGCTTTATTTTTACGATGCAATCGCGCCAATCGTCAGCGCTGAGTCGCTGGACATGCAGGTGATCTACCGGAAATCCCGCTACGATGACGGAGCCGGTGACTACCTGAACTGCCCGCTGTCACGGGCCGATTATCTCCGTTTTATCAGGGAATTGAGCACCGGCAAATGCACCAGCCTGCACGATTTCGAAGAGCCCAAATATTTTGAAGGCTGCCTGCCGATCGAGGTTATGCGCTGCCGCGGGGACGACACCCTGCGCTTCGGTCCGATGAAACCGGTCGGCCTGGACAATCCGCAAACCGGGGAAGTTCCCTATGCGGTTGTCCAGCTTCGCATGGAGAATCCGGCGGGAACGCACTATAACATGGTCGGTTTCCAGACCAAGCTGATCTACCCCGAGCAGAAACGGATATTTCAACTGATTCCCGGCCTGCAGCACGCCGAATTTTTGCGCTACGGCTCGATCCACCGCAATACCTTTATCTGCGCTCCGGAAATTCTACGGCCCACGCTGCAGACCCGCAGCCGCCCGGATCTGCTCATCGCCGGCCAGCTCTCCGGAGTGGAGGGGTATGTGGAGTCTGCTGCGATGGGCCTGCTGGCAGGGCTGAACAGTGCGCGCCTCTGCCACGGGCTGGAGGGAGCGGCACCGCCGGCTGAAACCGCTCTGGGCAGCCTGGTGAAGCACCTGACCGAGTCGGATCCACGCCACTTTCAGCCCTCAAACATCAACTTCGGCCTCTTCCCGCCCTGGGAAAAAAAGATAGCCAAACGACTCAGGGGAGAAATCCGGGCCCAGCGCTCGCGCGCTGCCCTGCAGAACTGGCGGGAAATCTTTCAGATTTGAAGGTCTGGACGGTACTCGATAATCGATAGAGAGCGCCAACTGACGAAAGCTTCAGCTGGCGGGATCCTGGTCTTCGGCCAACTCCCTGAAACCCCAGTACGGATATTCCAGTTGATAGGCCCCCACGAGCCCCGGACTGTGCTCCCTGCTGGCCACCAGCCAGAGATTGAGCCGCTGGTCGGTGCGCCTGGCGGTAGCGGTCTGCTCCTCCGTGGAAAACAGCACCAGGGCATTGTCGGCGCTGTATTCGATATCGCCGGAGCCCTTGAAAACACCCATGTGCGGCGTTTCCCTATAGGAACCCTTGTCCCCTCTGGTGAGTTCGCTGATGATAAGAAAAGAGACCTGCAGCTCGTCCCTGATCGATTCGAATTGCCGCAGCCAGGCGTCGATACCGGTGCGCCGCTCACTGAAATCCTTGAACGGCAGCTTGTGCAGGCTGTCGATGATCACCACGCAATAATCCTGCCTGGTTTCGTGCCGGATAAAGTCGATATGCCGGCGCATGATCTCCGGCGTTACCTTACGGTCGTTCACCACCCGGAAACAGTTCAGCATTTTCTTGAATTCCTGGCGGGCCTTTTCATAGCGAGGAAGATCATCCTCGGGGAGCAGGTTGCGTGACAGTTTTTTTGCCTCGATCCGGCTCAGCCGGGTCATGGTCCGCTGGTAGATCTTCTGACGACCGTTCTCGAAATCGTAATAGATCACCGGGACCCCATGGCGCGCCATTTCGGTGCCAATCTGGATCATGAAGCAGGATTTGCCCACCTTCGGCGGTCCGCCGATTATATTGATTCCATGGATACCGTCCATCGACTCGTCGAGCCGGGCAAACCCCGACTTCAGCATGGCAAAGGCAGGCCCCGCCTGATTTTCCACCTGCTCGAAAAAACGGGCTTGTTCGCGTTTAGGACTGGCGAAGGGCGAGAAGGCCCTGGAATTGCGAACCATTTCAACCACGCTGCTGCCGAAGCGGCCGCCCTTGTCCTGTGCCAGCTGCCAGAGATTGTAATTTCTGGCGCATCCGGCGGGCCAGTTGAGCAGCCTTACCTTGTAGCCGACCCTCGAGGCCAGCGCTCGGGCCCGCAATTCAGACTCGCCGTTGTTGGACACGACAATGAACAGCGTGCGCAGAAACTGAAAACGCTCCGCTTCGATGGCTTCGAACACCTGGCTGTCGGCCACCGCAATGCCCGGCAGTCCGATCTGCTTCAGGGTAAGCAGATTTTCCTCCCCTTCACAGAGCACCAGGGCACCGTTTTCACAGCGCTGGATTTCCTGGACATTAAAGATTTGAAACGGCTCCGAGACCATCTGCGGCTCGCCGTGCCAGAAGAAATCTTCGGGGCGGTCCGGATACACGCAGCGGGCCGTGTAGCAGTTGCCGTCTTCCTGAACATAGGGGTAGACGATATAGCGGCCATTATAACCGATGGACAGCGCCTTCAGAGCAGATTCGCTGACCGTTGCGAGCTGAAAATGGGCGAGTATGGCGTCGGTCAGGTTATCCTGAAAGGACTTGATCTCCTGGTTAATGCTGCGTACCGGGAAATCGGTCTGTCTCAGATTGTATTCCCGGTCCGGATCAAAGCCCGGCGTCACCAGCGGATCGATCTTGGCAAGCGAGGTGAACCAGAGCGGGAAACCGCCGGGAACACAGCGGTTCAAACAGCGGAAATAGCCGTGGAAGAAGCCCTCGGGGTTGATGATCACCACCAGCCGTCCGCTGCCTTCAAGCCCCTTTTCAGCACAGAACGGGCAGTCGGCAATCAGCGTGGTTTTGTCAAGTTCTGCATTGTGGAGATGGCTCTTATAAAAATGGTAAACCGCCTGAGTATAATCACTCATAAGATGCTCCCCTCCAGGTTTGTACCTGATTTTCTCAGATCCCGTCACTTCCAGCTCAGCTCCGGCCGGATGGGGATCATGGTTCTACTATGCTGTAATCACAGTATCTTGTCACCGAATTTTTGCCCGATTCCAGGCATCTCTGGTTCAATCCCCGGCCTTTTGCACCGTAATCTGCGCAGGCGGGGCTGCAGCGGGTGCGATGATGTCAAGTTCGGCTAAAAGAGATACAAGCTCGGTCAGCGGCAGGCCTACCACATTGGAATAGGACCCCTCGATGCGCTCGACCAGAACTGAACCTCTGCCCTGAATGCCGTAGGCCCCGGCCTTGTCCATCGGCTCGCCGGTGGCGGCGTAAGCCTCGGCCCATTGCCTAGTCAGCGGGGTAAACCGCACCGCGGTCGAAACGCTGGTGACCGTGCTGAACGATCTTGCCGAGCAGCACAGACAGAAGGCTGTTTTCACCTGGTGCTGTCTGCCGGAGAGCAGCATCAGCGTTTGCACAGCCTCTTCAGAGGATACCGGTTTACCGAGCAGCATTCCATCTAAAGCGACGATGGTATCGGCTGCAATTACCCATGTATCTGGATGGACTGCAGAGACATGAGCAGCTTTGCTGCGCGCCATGCGAGAGACATAATCATCCGCATTTTCAAGGTGATATTGTCCTTCGTCGATTTGGGCAGGGAACACGCCGAACTTAAGCCCGAGCGTTTCAAGCAGCGCCTTTCTGCGCGGCGATCCTGAAGCGAGTATCAGTGGTTTTCGGGTCTTGAACATAGACTATCGGTAGCTGTGGAGGCGGCGCCCCGGGCTCCCCAACATAACGGCATCGGCGCGCCCCGGATCGCACTATGGTACCCGGCAGCTTATTGCCTGAGCCGGGCTGGATACAAAAAACCGTTGCACATGCCAGGATGAGCTATATCTTTTAGCCTGGCTGGTTGTGCAGTCTGGCAAAGGTGGCTGCAATAGATATCCGGCATCAGCCAGTGAAAATCTCCGCGGCTGATTGTACCGATATCTGCAGACAAAAGAAACTGCTTTGGCTCGTAAGCGGCAGATAGACCCGCAAAATCGTACTTTTATTGCAATGCTCATGAACATGCGACACCGTCCCCCTTCACCTCACCGCTTGCCGGTACCTATCCGTCGATGAACCTGCCCCCGCCGCGACACCGCCGTCCGTCCATCAGCAGCATCATCAAATCTGGCTTGATCCTGCTCTGGTTCGTGCTTTTCGGCATGCTGCTGCAACGCGATTTTTTCGTCAGAACCATCGATCCCCGTGAGGCGGTGGCGCTCGAGCGAGCCGAAAAGACTGAATTTCAGTCCATTTATTTCAAAGATGAAAAAATCGGCTATGTGGAGAACCAGTTCCTCCCCGAGCCCGACGAGAGGCTGCGCATCAGGCAAAATGCGGTGATGCAGCTCAATATCTCCGGCCAGCTCCATCCAGTCAGCCTGGAGCTGGACGGACTCCTCGGCGCTCAAAACAATCTGCTCAGCTTCGCTTTCAGCTTTTCCTCTCCCTTTTACCAGATGAGCGCCACCGGCACGGTCGACGGCAACGTGGTGTCCTTCACGCTCGATACCGGCAACAACACGATTAATGACTCAATCACTCTGCAGGGGCCGCCGATGCTGGCCACCTCGCGGCGCGGGTACCTGCTGAGCCAGACGCTGCAGGAGGGAGAAAAAGTCAAGATTCCCTGGTTCGACCCGCTGTCGTTGACCGGCAAGGAATCGGTTATCGAATATCGTGGTAAAGAGAAAATCCTGATCAACGAACGGGTCTACAATCTGCACCGCTTTACCGAACTATTCTCAGGTGTCCGGGTGAATTCCTGGCTCGACGAGGACGGCAATGTGGTCAAGGAAGAATCACCGGCGGGCTTTGTCTTTATCAGGGAACCGGAGTTCAGGGCAAAAGATCTCGACTCCGCCGCAGGTGCCAGCGATCTGCTCGCCTCGGTATCGGTAAAGGTTACCGGCGAGATGTTCGACCTGGCCAACAGGACAGAGGCCAGATACCGGCTCACCCTGCCCGAGGAACCCGTGTTTGAGCTGAACTCGGGCCGGCAGCGCTTTGCAGGCCATATCCTGAGCCTCACCAGGGAAGATCTCGCCCAGGTTGCGGCCTCAAATCCGCAGGCCTGCAACGACGCTCGGGAAGAACTCCTGGCCACCACCTACATCCAGTCGGCGGCGCCTGAAATCGTGGCGCGCAGCATGAGCATCACCGAAGCTGCCGAAGATGATCTGGACAAGGTCAGACGGCTGGCCGACTGGGTCTATCAGAGTCTGGAGAAACGGCCGGTGATCGGCATACCCGATGCGCTAACCACCCTGCAGGCCGGTATCGGCGACTGCAACGAACATGCCTCGCTGTTTGCCGCACTGGCCCGGGCCGCAGGTATTCCAACCAAGATTGCGGTCGGCGTGGTTTACCACAGAGAAGCCTTCTACTACCACGCCTGGAACGAGGTCTGCCTGAACGACACCTGGGTCAGCCTCGACACAACGACCAACCAGCTGCCGGCCGATCTGAGCCACCTCAAATTTATCGAAGGTGAGCTGCAGGAGCAGATAAAAATAGGCGCGTTGCTTAATACGCTTGAAATCGAGCCGCTGCATGACTGAACCTGACTGAAGTCAACCGAGAAACAGACACCCATGAGCGAACCGATCCTGGTAACCACTAAACTGAGCAAACAATTCGACCGGCTCACCGCGGTCAACGCGATTGACCTGCAGGTCGAACGGGGTGAAATTTTTGGATTCCTCGGGCCAAACGGGGCCGGAAAAACCACTACGATCAAGATGATCGCCGGCCTGCTCCAGCCAACCTCGGGCTCGCTGTCAATCTGCGGCGAGAGTATGGCCGAGTCACCCATGCGCTGTAGGCAATTGACCGGCTACATCCCTGACAGGCCGTTTCTCTACGAAAAGCTGACCGGTGCGGAATACCTCAGCTTTATCGCCAGCCTCTATCCGGCCAGCAGCCCAAGGCAGGCCCTCGAGGCAGCGGAGCGTTACCTGACCCTCTTCGATCTGCACGACTGGCGCAACAATTTGATCGAAAGCTATTCCCACGGGATGCGGCAGAAATTGATCATGAGCTCGATTTTCATGCTCGACCAGCCGCTGATCGTGGTCGATGAACCGATGATCGGCCTGGATCCGAAAAGTGCGAAAATCGTCAAGGAACTGTTCAAAACTAAAGCGGCCCAGGGTACCACAATTTTTCTTTCCACTCACTCGATGGAAATCGCCGAAGAGCTCTGTTCCAGACTGAGCATAATCGCGGGCGGTAAGATCATTGCCTCGGGCACCGTCCAGTCGCTGCAGGATCAGGCCGAACACGGGGCGAAAAACCTCGAGGACCTGTTTCTGCAGTTAACCGGCGCCTTCGAACTGCAGGACATCATTGTCGCGCTGCGTAAAGACAGCGCCAGGAATTGATGATGACCATGTACTCCCGGCTCTTCCTGCCCTTTGTCAGAACGACAAGAAATCGTTTTTTGAGCGTCGGATCGAATATCAAGACGACCCTGCTTGGTCTGCTCGGCCTGGCCATCTGCGTGACCCTTTACCTGCTCACCCACCGCAGCGTCGGCTACTTCCAGAGCCAGAGCGAACTGGGCATCATTTTAAGCATGAAAATCTTCCAGATGGCCTGGATCACCATCTTTGCGATGCTCGTTTTCTCCTCGATGATCACCGGCGTATCGACCCTTTATCTGTCCAGCGACAACGAGATCATCGTCGCCGCCCCGGTGGATCTCCCGGAGTTGTTCCGCATGCGTCTGGTCACCACCTTTATCCATACCTCCTGGATGATTCTGATATTTTCAATTCCGATATTCTTTGCCTTCGGTCCGGTCTTCGACGGTGGACCGCTCTACCTGCCGCTGCTGCTTGTCACGATCCCGGCAACTGCCTTTACCGCCTGTGCGGCCGCGATACTGTTCGTGATCATGCTGGTCTATCTGTTCCCGGCCCGACGGACGAGGGACATCATTTTCTACCTGAGCCTTTGTTTCTTCATCTTTCTCTACCTGATTTTTCGGCTTATGCGCCCGGAAGATCTGGTAAACCCCGAAAAATACGGACAATTCATCGAGTATATGTCGGCCATCTCCACCCCAGCCGGCTCCTGGCTGCCGGCCACCTGGAGCTCGAACCTGCTGAGTTCTTATCTGCTCGACCGGCAGATCGATTTTCTGCTGCTCGGTTTGATTCTGCTGACCCCGCTGGTTCTGATCTTTATCGGGGAATTTCTGATGGCCAGGTTTTTCCTGCCCGGATTTTCCAAATCCCAGGAATCATTTGGCGGAACCTATCGGTTCAGGCCGCCGAAACAGCTGAAATCGGCCAGGCGCTGGATATTTCGCAAGGAACTCATATCGTTTATGCGCGATTCCAAAGAATGGTCCCAGTTTTTTATGATCGGCGCGCTGGTGGTCGTCTACCTCTACAATTTCAAGGTGCTGCCGCTGGAGCGCACCTTCGGCTCCACCTACGTCTCCAATCTGATCGCCTTCGGCAATATCGGCTTGAGCGGCTTTCTGGCCGCCTCGCTGGCTGCGCGTTTCGTGTATCCATCCATCGGTGCTGAAGGAGGCGCCTTTTATCTGATCAGATCATCGCCCATCAGCCCGGCCCGCTTCTTTTTCTATAAATACCTCTTTTACCTGGTGCCCTTCACCATTCTGACCCTGGTGCTGATCGGCATCTCCAATCACTTCCTGAAGATCAGCGGGCCGATGTGGTGGATTTCGCTGTTTGGCGCAACCCTGATCTGCTGGACGGTGGTGGCTATGGCGCTGGGGTTTGGGGCAATCTATGCCGATTACCATGCCGAAAACAAGAGCGCCTCGATGGGACCGGGCGCGGTGTTCTATTTCTTCTGCGCGATTGCCTATATGCTGTTAATCCTGTTTACCGGCATCAAACCGACCTATCGACTGGTCAGGGGATGGCTGCGCCATGACGGGCTGGTGCTTTTCGACACGCTGATGGTGGCGGGATGGGTTGGTGTGGCGCTGATTTTGTCGGCCCTGATCGCGCTGTTTTTAAGTATCCGGGGCGTCAGGGCACTGCAGCCGGGCTAGCCCATGATCGCGTAGCCGCCGTCGACGGTGACCACCTGGCCCTGGATCATGTTGGACAGGTTGCTGCACAGAAAAAGGGTCACGTCCGCCACATCGTCGGGGGTCACCAGGCGGCCCAAGGGGGTGCGTTTAATTGCCGTTTCCAGTATCAGGTCCCGGTTCGGGAATTTTTTCAGCGCGTCCGTGTCCACCGCCCCGGCACTGACCGTATTGACCCGGATGCCGCGCGGCCCCAGTTCCACCGCAAGATGGCGGACCAACGACTCCAGGGCTGCCTTGGAGGCACCCACCGTAGTGTAGTTTTCAATGGCCCTGATCGAGCCGAGGCTGGAGACCGCAATCACCCGGCTGCCCCGCTTCATCAGGGGCATACCGTGCTGCACCAGGCTCAGCAGGGCCCGGGCATTGATGTCCATGGCCCAGTTCCAGTGGCGCTCGGTAAGCTCCAGTACCGGTTTCAACACGCCCGATGCGGCATTGCTGACCAGTACGTCAAGGCTGCCGAACTCTTCTGAGATGGCTTCAAACATGGCGCTGACATCGCTTTCCTTGGCCACATTGGCCTTCACCAGCAGGCACCGCTGACCGCGCTGTTCAACCTCGACGGCGGTTTTCTGGGCATCTTGCTTATGCCTGACATAGTTGACCACGATATCCATACCGTGCTCGGCCAGACGGATCGCAATCGCTTTGCCGATCCCCCTGGATCCGCCGGTAACCAGAGCCACCCGCCCCGTCATATTGAACATAGGATCTTCCTCGCTGTAATGTGTTTAGCAGACAAGCAGCCGGTCCACCCCGTTGACGGCAGCCAGGACTGCAGCAACGAGAGCATCACCCATGACATAGCCCGCTGGTGGCGGCTGCAAGGCGGCGCTAAGCATCAGGCCGGGTGCTTTGCGCCGGCCTTCAGACCGCTTTTTTTTGCGCGGCGCAGCGCATTGATCAAAAAACGCACCGGGTTGAACGGCACTGGGTTCAATAAAGATGGTGCGATGAACCCCGAACCGGCAAAATAGTCCGGGCTCAGGCCGGAAAAACAGATGGCTTCCAGGCGTGAGCCGGCCAGATTGCGCCGCTGTGCCGCCCGCCAGACCGGGCTGCGCCGATGGTCCAGTTCCAGCGCGGCAAGCAGCGCAGTATCGGTCGCCACGGCGTCGCGGCCGGCGCAGAAACACCCGAGATTCATCAACTCGCCGTTAACCGGCCCGCGCCGGTGCATCACCTCGATGCCGTCCACCAGGCTGATGCTGGTCGGTACAATTTGCGTGAGATCCAGCATCAGATCGCCGAATTTCCTATGAGAAAGGCCGTTTTTCATATGGCACATCGCCTTTTTCATGCCGCACACAATACCGAAAAAATTTTTTACCGCAAGGGTCACGAACATCTGGTTATGGGCCTTGACCCGGGGAAGATTCACGAACAGATCACAGGCCAGCGCCTCCTCGGCGATGCCAACCTTGACGCCATGAGTCAGCAGGTGCTCCCGGGGGGTTCTGAATTCGACGATCTGCAGACCTAGGGCTTTGATTTCGGGCCAGATCCGTTGTTTCTTCAAAACCTGAGCAGCACTGCCAAAGGATGGCGAGTCGCCGATCACCACCCGGGCGCCTGCATCTACGAACCACTCACCAACCGCCCTGATGAAGGCCGCCTCGCTGCAGGCATGTCTTGGTGCCCGGCTGCTGATCAAATTCGGCTTCAGCAGCACGGTCTGGCCATGCCATGAGGGCGTTTCACCCATCAACCGCAACGCTTCGGCACAGAGTTCTTTAAGCCTGCGAGGCTCATACGTAGCGCAGGACTTGAGCAGTATTGGAATCGTCTCTGCCATGATGAAATAGTGAGGTCGGTCGATTTTCAGGCAATCATCAGCACCCGGCCGACCGCAGCCCCGCTGACGCGGCATCTTCTTATCAGCCGGTTCAGCCGGATAAACGTCAGCGACTGAAGCTGATGAGCCTCGTCCGGATTACGTCGTCGTTGTCTTTGATCTGAGCAACAATATCTTCGGATACCGCAGATTCCATATCGATGATATTGTAGCCGATCGTGCCGTTGGACTCATTTTTATAGGAATCGATATTGATGTTGTGTCCACCCAGTATATTGGTGATGTAGGCAATCATGCCCGGCACATCACGGTTGATCACGATCAGCCTGGTCTTCACCCGATCAGCCGGAATCATCTCGACATTAGGAAAGTTGACGCTGTTGGTGATATTGCCGTAGAGCAGATAATTGACAAGCTCGCGAACCGCCATCATCGCACAGTTTTCTTCAGACTCAGAGGTGGAGGCTCCGAGATGGGGGGTCAGCAGAACCTTTTCGTGGCCGATGAGCGATTCGCTTGGAAAATCAGCAATATATCCACTTAAGACGCCGCGGTCCAGGGCTTTTAGGACCGCGGCCTCGTCAACGATCGGTCCCCGGGCATAATTGACCAGCAGGGCGCCTTTTTTGACCCGTTTGAGAAAGTCCGCATCGACCAGGTTTCTGGTCTTGTCGATCAACGGCACATGGAGGCTGATGATGTCGGCCTTGCCGATGGCGTCATCAAGCGACTGGACCACCTCGACTTCCGGCAGCAGCATATGGATATTGGCCAGGACCGGCTTCGGGTCGAAGCCCTTGACCCGCATAAAACGATGGATGCCGCCGTTGGCCAGCCTGACTCCGATCTGGCCGAGTCCGATCACGGCCAGCGTCTTACCGGCGATCTCCATCCCCCGAAAGGCCGATTTGCGTTTTTCAACTTCACTTTCAACCTGATCGCCTGCCAGATGCTGCAGCGAGCGGCAGAATTCGATGCCCCGGTAGATATTGCGCTGCCACACACCAATCATCGGAAATACCAGGTCAACCACCGCATTGGCGTTGGCCCCGGGTGTATTGAAGACACAGATTCCACGGTTGGTGGCTTTTTCCACCGTGATATTGTTGATGCCGGCGCCGGCCCGGGCAACCACCAGCAGAGACGGGAAATTGTCCGTATTGACGCGGGAGGAACGCACCAGAATACCCTGGGGATCTTCCTCATTGTCCGATATGGTGAACTGTTTTCCAAGGAGGGCGAGTCCTTCCTGGGCCAGTGCATTTTTTTTCAGCAGACGATAGGCCACATCATACTCCTTTGAGAAGACCTATGGTAACAAGAGCTCACGTAAGGACCTACTATATACAACGATCTGCGAAGGTCAATCGGCGTTTTCCAAAAGCATCACTTTGTTAAAGCGATGCACCCGCTTTTCCCGGTCCGGCAGGAAACAGACCAGCACCTGGTCGTTGGCTCGGGCCTTGCCGGCTGCTGCTCCAGCATGTACCATGGCCTGCCTTGAGAAATAATGAAATACCGATTTTTTCAAGAAGGTCTGGCGCGTTTTCCTCTGATATGCGCCGGCCAGCTCTGCGGGGAGCCGCCCGTACAAAGTCCTTCTCAGCTCATCGATCGACTGTTGCCTATAACACAGGTGTTGAGGCAGGAAACGATGCCCGCAGCGCAGCCAGTCATAGCAGACTAGCTCCCTGATCAGTTCGAAGTCTTCCCGACCGGCAACCTCCTCGAGGAGCAGTCGGCTCAGACGCTCCTGGGTTACCGCCTTCCAGAAATATCCCTGGTTGAAAAACCGCTCAGCAAGCGCTGAAAAGAAACGGGCCACATCCTCACCGCTCTGGTCCAGGTAGGACCAGAGCGAGACGAAATAACGGTTGTTCACGCAGCGCTCCAGACACTCCCCCAGCCAGTACAATTTTTGCAGTGCAGCCGGCTCCAGCCACCGGTTGGCCAGGACCGCGTAGGGTGGCCTCGAACTTGCTCTGAATTGATATTGCTCGGCCTGCCTGCGTATCTCAGTTTCCGGCAGCAGTTTAAGCAGCCCCATCTGGAGGTAGTGAGGCTGCATTGCAAACACGTCGTTGAGGGAAGCTCTGAAACTTTCCGCCGTTTCATAGGGCAGTCCGAGAATAAGATCGACATGCAGATGAATCGTCTCCAGGCGGCGCAGTTTTTTTATCGCCCTGGCTGCCTGCTGTGGTTCGATGGGACGGTTGATTGCGCCGAGGGTCTGGGGGTTGGTTGATTGAATGCCGATCTCGAATTGAAACAGCCCGGCTCTCACGCTCGTCAGAAAATCGAAAAGTTCCGGGGTAAAACGATCGGGGGCGATCTCGAAATGAAACAGGGTGCCCTTGTCGTGGTCCCTTATAAACTCCCAGATTTTCAGCGCCCTGGCGGGGATATCGTTAAAGGTTCGATCAACAAAGCGCACGGTAGCCGGGCGATAGGAGAGGATCTCTTCGAGTTCAGCAAACACCTGTTCCAGGTCCTTGTGATACAACCCGGTCTCCGTGGAAGACAGGCAATAGCTGCAGAAAAACGGGCAGCCCCGCGAGGATTCGTAGTAGATCGCCCGGTCCTTAAGCTGCCCGGAAAAGTCTTCAGGCCGATAGGGAAAACCGATCCGAGCCGGGCCGGATGTTCGAGGGGCAAAAAAAGAAGCCCGATAACGCTTGTGCAGGCAAAACTGCACAAGATCTTCATAGAATTGAGATCCGGCCGCCTCAATATCACCTCTGAACTCACTGACCCGCTCGTCATCTGCAAATCTGGCGCCAACCATACCAGCCTGGGGACCACCCACCACGATACGGCATCTTGAATCGACGAGCAGCAGATCTTCAATCACCTGCTCGATCAGATCGCTGTTCCAGATCAGCGCGGAAAAAAAGAAATAGTCGATGTCCGGCTCGGCAATTCTTTGGAACAAGGTGAAATAGGGATCATTTATCGTATACTGGCAGATCTGGGTCTGCACGCCCGGGAGGTGATTCTCCAGCTCATTGCGCAGGTAGAACAGGGCCAGACAGGAGTGGCTGTACCGTGCATTTATAGCGATTAGTTTGATCTTCATGCCCATTTGCTGTTCAATTGATCAGATCATGCATCCGCCCTCGGCGCCTTTATCCCGGGATCACCCTTATTACCATGAATACAGACGAACTGGCAATCCTGCGCCGTTTTCCACGCTGGATGCAGGCCAAGTCGACACCATGGAGGCAACCCTCATCAGACGCCTCAGCATATGAAATCTTGATCCTTATCCACAGCTTGGCTATAACTACAGAGAATCATGCTCCGCTTGACCACTTCAGGTGGTCAGCATTAATCACCAAAGCCAAGCTGCCCAGGGGAGAAAGGGGTAATGGAAAAACCCGATATACCCATCTACAAAGAGTCCGCACCGAGTGATCAAATCAGTCCGGAATCGCTGGTCAACAAGGTTATTGCCACGTCAGCCTTCCAGAATTTTTTCAACACCATCTCGAACGGCGGCTTTCTGCTGCTGGCCGCCTCCATCACCGCACTGGTCTGGTCCAACGTCAGTACCGAAAGCTACGCCCATTTCTGGCATAAAGAACTTACTTTCAGCCTCGGGGGAGCCGCGCTCACCAACTCCCTGGCCCATTGGGTGAACGACGGCCTGATGACCCTGTTCTTCTTCACGGTCGGTCTCGAGATCAAGCGGGAAATGCTGGTGGGCGGCCTCTCCGAGCCGCGGCGAGCCGCGCTGCCGGTAGTGGCGGCAATCGGCGGCATGATTGTTCCGGCATTGATCTATGTTATCTTCAACGGTGGCGGTGACACGATGGCGGGCTGGGGCATCCCGATCGCCACCGATATCGCCTTTTCACTGGCAATCCTGTCGACGCTTGGCAGGCGTATTCCTTTTGGCATCAGGATCTTTTTGACCGCTTTTGCGATTGCCGACGATCTGGGTGCAATACTGGTCATCGCGTTGTTCTACACCCCGCAGATTCACCTCTCTTATCTGGGCATGGGCCTGGTCGTCTGCGGTGCATTGTTTGTCATGAACCGTTTCTGGGTCCGCAATCCGGTCGCCTATCTTATTGCCGGGGTAATACTCTGGTATATGGTGGCCCATTCAGGACTCCATGCAACCATCACCGGCGTGGTGGTTTCGATGTTCATTCCGGCCAAAGGCCACTACAACACCGACGTATTTATGAAAATGGTCAGGGAACGCCTTGAACGAATCAAGTGCGAAGGGGATAATTGCGGTTACACGATCATGGTCAATCGAACCCATCTCGATGCAGTCCACTCAATCAACATCGCCTGCAGCAAGGTCGAACCCCCGCTCCAACGCATGGAGCACGCGATGGAGCCGTGGGTCGCGTATCTGATTCTGCCGCTGTTTGCACTGGCCAATGCCGGGGTGGTCTTCGGTAATCTGGATATGCAGGCCGCCCTGTTCCATCCGGTGACACTCGGCGTGAGCCTTGGCCTGGCGATCGGTAAGCCCGTCGGCATCACCCTTTTTACCTGGCTGGCCACCAGAATTCTCAAGGTCAGACTGATTAGCGGAGCCACCTGGCTGATGATAGTCGGCGTCGGATTCCTGGGCGGTATCGGTTTTACCATGTCATTATTTATCTCGGCGCTGTCGTTTAACGAACCTCTTTATCAGGAGTACGCCAAGATCGGCATCATCATCGGTTCACTGGTCGGCTGCATCTGCGGCTACCTGGTCCTCAGAATTGCCTGCCTCGGCAAGCAGAGTCATACGGCCAGTTCAATGCCCACCGGGCAATGATCCGAACCTTCGATCTCGTTTAAGATAAAGGCATCTTTGACCAGGCCGCTGGCAATCAGGTCGGCGCTCACGAAAAAATAGTCGATCCGCCAGCCGGCATTGTTCTTCCGGGCGTTGAAACGGTAACTCCACCAGGAGTATTTGACGGTATCCGGGTAGAAGTGCCGGAAGGTATCCACATAGCCGCGGGCCACGATATCATCGAGCACATCGCGTTCGATACGAA
This sequence comes from uncultured delta proteobacterium, assembly GCA_963707715.1. GTDB lineage: Bacteria > Desulfobacterota > Desulfobulbia > Desulfobulbales > Desulfocapsaceae > JABDQA01. The sequence continues at coordinate 308,809 of CAVPRJ010000003.1, read as the reverse complement.
GAAACCCTGATCGATCCTTATTTGACTGGGGATTTTTCAGGTCGATCTCGTTGTGGGCGGTGTTGAAATCGCCGGTAATAATCAGGCTTCTCCCCGCCTCCCTCAGTCGATCCGCGTAGGCGAAGAACTCGCGGTAGAAATCAAGCTTGTACTGCAGTCGCTCCTCGTCCTTCTGGCCATTGGGGAAATAGATATTGAACAGGATGAAGTCACCGAAATCGAGTTCGAGCACGCGCCCCTCCGCATCAAAACGCTCGATCCCGAATCCGCAGCGGCTCTGCAACGGTCTGGGCGCGCTGTACACCGCCACGCCGCTGTAGCCTTTTTTGATCGCGGCATAGTTCCAGTAGGACCGATAGGGCGGCAGGTCGATCATCTCGCCGATACGCTGCTCCGGCTGCAGTTTGGTCTCCTGCAGACAGAGAATATCGGCCTGCATCGCCGCAACCGAGGCAACAAAATCCTTTTTGAACACCGCGCGCAGTCCGTTTATATTCCAGGACAACAGTCTCATAGTCCACCTTTAATCAATTAGTATCTCATCATATTGCAGTCAATCCCTGGAGCACCATCTCAACCTGTCGGCGCCCTGCCCCATGCAGGCTGCGGGCGACGCGGCCCGCTTCAAGCCCGGCCTGCCGCAGCCGCTGGCGATCGTCTGAAAGCATGATGAGCAGGTTCTCCAATTCCTCGCCGCTGGTGAAGCGAAAACCTCCTCCGGCCTGCTCCAGCAGCCGGGCACCCTCTTTGAAATCGTCCATATCGGGACCGAAAAAGACCGGTTTTTCCCAGATCGCAGCCTCCATCACATTGTGTCCGCCATACCCCATCAGGGATCCGCCAATAAACACAAAGGTGGCAATCGAGTAAAGCTCTGCCAGGTCACCGATGGTATCCACCAGGACCAGCGCATGGCGGCGGGAGGACCCCGCTTTCAGGCGGCTGAGCAGATCATATTCGATCTTCTCTGCCAGCAGCAGCGTTTTGATATCCTGAAGCCGTTCCAGGTGCCGCGGGGCAACAAGCCAGAGCTGGCTATAGCGGCGCTGCAGCCGGCTGAACACCGGCAGCAGCAGGTCCTCTTCGGGGCTGTGGGTGGAACCGGCAACCAGCACATCGATACCATCGGCAACCATGAGCAGATCCGACCACCGTTTTTCCAGCGCGGCGTGGTCTTCAGGAATTACAAAATCTTCCTTGATGTTGCCTAGCGCAACCACCGACCGGGGTTCGGCGCCAATCTCGATAAAGCGCTGCCTGTCTTCTTCACTGATCGCACCAATGCGCTGAAAGCTTCTGATAACCGGCCCGAACAACCGGCGTAACCGGCTATATCGTTTGATAGAGCGTGGGGACAGCCTGCCATTGAGCAAAAAAGATGCGATCCCTCGTCTTTTGAGCTGGCCGATTAACAGGGGCCACAATTCGGTTTCAAGACAGATATAGATATCGGGGGCAAGAACAGAGACCGCACGCCCGACGATCAGCGGCACATCGAGCGGGGCCAGGAAACAGTCGATCTCGGCGCCAAGCTGGTTACGGGCAAAATCGCGGCCGCGAATGGTCATCGTCGTCACCAGTATAATGCTGCCGGGCAGGTCTCTGCGCAGCTCCCGGATCAGCATGCCCGCCGCCCGCACCTCGCCGATGGAGGCAGCATGGATCCAGATGCATCGCTGGGCACCCGGCGAACGCCTGATAGGATAGAAGCCCAGGCGCTGAAGCAGCCCGCGACGGTGCCGGCCGGTCAGCAGCACCAGCAGCAGCAGAAACGGGAAAGACACCCAGAAGATCAGGCCGACAGCCAATTTATAGAAGACAGACAAGCGGTTCACCAGAGCACTATTATTTTCGACGCCAACGATCGCTTCGCACGCGCCGGGCCAGTTCAATAAACCCTCTGTGGCAGACCTCGTCAACTGCTAACGGCCCGGTACTGCTGAAATCCCGGCTGCCGGCGGCAGCCCTGAGACAACACCTTGACAACACCAGGTGTATCGTGTAGTCAGAACTGTTCGTTTAAAAGCAACGCTGCTGCACAGGAGGGATTATGAACAGATCTGCACGACTACTCATAGTACTGATTGCTTTATTTACCTATATCCATGGAGATGCATCTATGTCTGAGGCAAAACTCAAGGACGGCCTGTACGCAAAATTCTTTACCAGCAAAGGTGAAATACTCTGCCTGCTCGAATACGAGAAAGCACCGCTGACCGTGGTGAACTTCGTCGGCCTGGCCGAAGGAACCAAGGAACTCGGGGGCGGCAGCAAGCCAGGCACCCGCTATTATGACGGCCTCACCTTTCACCGGGTCATCCCCGATTTCATGATCCAGGGCGGCTGTCCGCTCGGCACCGGCACCGGCGGTCCCGGCTATACCTTCCCCGATGAGATCGATCCTGACCTGCGCCACGATGCACCCGGTGTGCTGTCGATGGCCAATGCCGGTCCGGGTACCAACGGCAGCCAATTCTTCATCACCCATGTGGCAACCCCCTGGCTGGACGGCAAGCACACGGTGTTCGGCTATGTGATATCCGGCCAGTCGGTTGTCGATGCAATCCAGCAGGGCGATATTATCCAATCCATTGAAATCATCCGGGTGGGCAAGGACGCCGAAGCATTTCAGACCGATCAGGCGGCTTTCGACCGCCTGCTTGCCACGCTGAAAGAGCGCCAGCAGGAAAAGGAGCTGGCTGCACTGGAAGCCCAGCAGGCCAAGCTCGAGGCAGACTACCCCGAGGCAGTCTCCACCCCGTCCGGGCTCAGATACGTGGTGGTTGAACCGGGTTCCGGCGGTGCGACCCCTACCAAGGGAACCAAGGTAACCGCCCACTATACCGGTAAACTGCTCAACGGCCAGAAGTTCGACAGTTCCTACGATCGCAAGCAGCCGATCACGTTCCCGGTGGGCGACGGTATGGTGATCAAGGGCTGGGACGAAGCCTTTCTGTCTATGACCAAAGGGGAGAAAAGAATTCTGATCATCCCGCCGGAACTGGGCTACGGCGCCTCAGGCAGAGGGCCGATTCCTCCCAATTCGGTGATGATTTTCGATGTCGAATTGGTTGATTTCTAATTTCTGCCGCGACCTGAACGCCTGAAAGCCCGGCTCTTGGCAGCCGGGCTTTTATATGGCCTGAGCAAACACCAGCTGCCGCGACGCAATGAGCAGTGCTATAAACCGATATCATCGGCGATTTTCTGCATGGCCGCAAGGGCCAGCTCGCAGAACTCGGGCACCTCGATGCCCAGGAGTTCGCATTCTCTGATAATTTCTCTATCGGCGCCACGGGCAAAGGCCTTTTCCTTGAACCGTTTGTGCACGGATTTCGCTTTGACGGCCGCCAGCTTGCGGGCCGGATTCACCAGTGCCGCGGCAACAATCAGACCGGTAATGGTCTCACCTGCGGCCAGTGCGTGCTGCAGCCGGGTTGAGCGAGATTCACCGGGGTAAGCCTGGGCATTATGCAAACGGATCGCCTCGATTATTTCCTGATCGACCCCACGCTCCTGGAGAAGCTTTGCCGTCTCTTGGGTGTGGATGTCAAGATCGGGATGGCTTTCAGCATCGAGATCGTGGAGCAGGCCGGCCAGCCGCCATTTCTGGACATCTTCGCCCAGTTTTTCGGCCAGCGCGCCCAGCACCGCCTCTGAGGCCAGACAGTGATTGACCAGAGTGGGGGTTTGCAGATGCTGCCTCACCAGATCCAATGCATCTTGGCGCTTTATTCCGTAATTTTCCATGGCACTCAATAGTTCAGTCCGACCCGGTCTCTGACCAGATCAATGGTGACGCTTGCTTTTGCCCGGGCCTTCTCAGCACCGCGGGCCATGATCTTTCGAACCTCGCCCGGATCGGCCAGATACCGGGCTTTTCTGGCACGCGCCTCGGCAAAATAGTCGGTTATCAAGTCGAGCAGTTCCAGTTTGATATATCCATAGGCCGCGCCGCCGTTGACATAGAGATCGCGAATCTCAGCCAGCCGCTCGGGGTGGCAAACAGCTTGAACATCTGGAACAGATTGCAGCTCTCCGGATCTTTGGGTTCCTCGACCGGCGTCGCATCGGTCTGGATCGCCATGACCTGTTTTTTCAGGGGTTTGCCTTCCAGAAAGATAGGAATGGTATTGCCATAGGATTTGGACATCTTCTGGCCGTCGAGGCCCGGAACAATGGCCGTATGCTCATTGATGGCCGGTTCCGGAACGACAAAGGTCTCGCCGAATTGGTTATTGAACTTGATGGCGATATCCCGGGCCACCTCGAGATGCTGTTTCTGGTCCTTGCCGACCGGCACCCGGTCCGCCTGGTAGAGAAGGATATCGGCCGCCATCAGCACCGGGTAGGAAAAAAGCCCGTGGCTGGGACTGATGCCCTTGGCGATTTTGTCCTTATAGGAATGACAGCGCTCAAGCAGGCCCATCGGCGCCAGGGTCGAGAGCACCCAGGTCAGTTCGCACACCTCCGGTACATCGGACTGGACCCAGAAGGTGCATTTGTCCGGGTCAAGACCGAGGGCCAGGAAATCGGCCGCTGCCTCGAGCGTTCCCCGAGCCAACCGGTCACGGTCATGCACAGTGGTCAGGGCATGCAGATCAACAATGAAGACGTAGAGATCAGCATTTTCCATATGCGAGATCATTGTCTTCATCATGCCGAAATAATTGCCTATATGGAGTTTTCCGGAAGGTTGGATACCCGAGAGAATTTTCATGGTTCAATCCCGGAGCAAGGAATTGATAACGGTAGATGCGGCGCTGAAACGGTAACACACCATACGCATAATAAAAAAAAATGGGAGAGGGAAAAATTCCCTCTCCCAGGTGCTTCCAGCTCGGGTGACAGCAGCTTTTAGACCAGCCTATTTCACTTCTTCGAAATCGGCATCGACCACATCGTCGTCTCCTTTGTCGGTTGCTTAGCGCGGCTGCTCGGGAATCGCCGCCGCCCTGCGGCACCACCGCCTGCGTCCGGATTATCCTTGGTGGCCTGGGCATACATCAGCTCAGCCAGTTTGTGCGAAGCCTGGGTCAATGCTTCAATCGCCGTCTTGATCTCGTCAATATTATCACCCTTCCAGGCCTTCTTACATTTTCGATCTCTTTTTCCACATTGGCCTTGGTCTCGCATCAACCTTGTCGCCAAGATCCTTGAGGCTCTTTTCGGTGCATGTGAATCATGGAATCGCCTGGTTCTTGGTCTCGACCAGTTCCTTGCGCTTGCTTATCCTCCTCGGCATGGAGTTCGGCGTCCTTCTTCATCCGCTCGATCTCCGCCTCGGTCAGAGCCGGAAGAGGCGGTGATCCGATGGACTGTTCCTTGCCGGTTCCAAGATCCTTGGCGGAAACATGCAGGATACCGTTGGCATCAAGATCAAAAGTCACCTCGATCTGCGGCACACCGCGGGGTGCCGGCGGGATATCGGTCAGCTCAAAACGGCCGATGGTCTTGTTGTCCTGGGCCATTTCCCGCTCACCCTGCAGGACGTGGATGGACACCGCCGGCTGGTTGTCAGCAGCGGTCGAGAAAACCTGGCTCTTCTTGGTCGGCACCGTGGTGTTCTTCTCGATCAGCTTGGTAGTAACGCCGCCCAGGGTCTCGATACCCAGCGACAGCGGGGTAACATCAAGCAGCAGGACATCCTTGACATCACCCTGCAGAACACCGCCCTGGATGGCGGCGCCGATGGCCACGACCTCGTCAGGATTAACACCCTTGTGCGGATCCTTGCCAAAGATCTCCTTCACCTTTTCCTGCACCTTGGGCATACGGGTCATACCGCCGACCAGGATGACCTCGTCGATATCGGAGGCGCTGAGACCGGCATCCTTCATGGCTGTCCGGCACGGGCCCATCGGTCCGTTCGATCAGATCGTCAACCAGGCTCTCCAGCTTGGCGCGGCTCAGCTTCATATTCAGATGCTTTGGGCCCGGAGGCGTCCGCGGTGATAAACGGCAGATTGATATCGGTCTCCTTGGTGGTGGACAGTTCCATCTTGGCCTTTTCCGCCTCTTCCTTCAGACGCTGCAGGGCCATCTTGTCATTGCGCAGGTCGATGCCCTGGTCCCGTTTGAACTCATCGGCCAGCCAGTTGACAACGCGCATATCGAAATCCTCGCCGCCGAGAAAGGTATCGCCGTTGGTCGACTTGACCTCGAAAACGCCGTCACCGATCTCCAGGATCGAGACATCAAATGTACCGCCGCCGAGATCAAAAACCGCGATTTTTTCCTCGCCTTTCTTGTCCAGGCCATAGGCCAGCGAGGCTGCGGTCGGCTCGTTGATGATCCGCTGGACATTGAGGCCGGCGATCTTGCCGGCATCCTTGGTGGCCTGCCGCTGGGCATCGTTGAAATAGGCCGGAACGGTGACAACCGCATCGGTTACCTCTTCGCCGAGATACTCTTCAGCGGTCTGCTTCATCTTGCCAAGAATCATGGCTGAAATCTCAGCCGGACGGTATATCTTGCCGTCCACCTCGACGACGGCACTCGCCATCTGGTGCCCTCAACAATCTTGAAGGGACTGACTTCGATGGACTTCTTGACTTCGGCATCGGTAAACTTGCGGCCGATCAGACGCTTGATGGCAAACAGGGTCCTGGTCGGATTGGTTACCGCCTGACGCTTGGCCACCTGCCCCACCAGCCGTTCGCTATTATCGGTAAAGGCCACAACCGACGGCGTCGTCCGGTTTCCCTCGGGATTGGCAATTACCTTGGGATCGCCGCCTTCCATGATGGCCACGCACGAGTTGGTGGTTCCAAGATCAATTCCAATAATTTTACCCATGTTGTTTCTCCTTAAATCTAGTAAACCGGATCACTGAAGTAGCTCCGAATTCCTCCCAGAATTTTCAAGGCTGTCGCTTGGCTGCAACACCTCTAAAAAGTTTTCATTTCTCAATAATTGTCAAGCACCGAACACAACCCAGAACGTCCAGTTTTACCCCTCACCACTGCCCGATGAGACGATTACACGGGCCGCTCGCAGCAACCGGTCTTTATAGAAATATCCTTTTTCAAATTCGCTCAGAACGTGATTGGCTGGAACCGTCTCGCTGGCTTCCATTGTCAGGGCTTCCTGAATGGTCGGGTCGAACGGTTCACCAATGCTCTCAATCGGTTTAACCTCAAATTTCTCCAGCGTGCTGCGCAGGCTCTTCAAAGTGAGTTCGACCCCTTCAAGCAGCGCCTCAAGATTCTTCTCAGCCTCTACTCCGGCGACCACACCTTTATCGACGGCCCGCTCCAGATTGTCGACCACCGGCAGCAACTCGCGGAAAATGCCCTCACCGGAATATTTGAGCAGGGCTGTGCGTTCACGTTCCATGCGCTTTTTATAATTTTCAAATTCAGCCGCCACACGGAGTAGCCGGTCTTGCAGCTCGGCAGACTCGGCCAGGGCATCCTCGAGCTGCTCTTCAGGACTTTTTTCAAGTTCTTCGGATTCCCCGTCTTCGAGAATCACTTCCTCCCCTGTTTCAAGCACCTCTTCATCGAGCGGTTCTCTGTCTTTTTCTGTGCTCACAAAACCCACCAAATTATTCTTGTCCGGAATTATTTATTTTCATCATACGAATCAAGCCATCGCAGCAGCAGCACCTGCAGATGGCTTGCTCAAACCTGTGCCAACGATAAGTAGCCCGTTTTTCCTTGTCAAGCCGGCAGGGGAAAAAATGAAGTGGTGTAAAACACTTATTTAGATGAATAATTCAGCTGCCCGTGAGTGGTTCTGCAGGCGGCTCTGAGAGCGCAGCGAAAACGGCTTGTCCGGCCACAATCAAAGATCAGCTGCAGGAAATATGAGAGAATCAGCCGTTGAAGGTTTCACCACTGGCGCAGTCGTGAGAGTGCAGGAGCAGCAGCGGCGTGGATCTGCCCGCAATCGTTGAGGCAACTTCTTTTTGATAGGCAGAACCGAATTTCTCATAGCATACCCGGGCATGAGGATCTGCATGCCGGCGCAGTTATGATTCATGCTGAGCAAAGGTGCAGGGCAGGGCCCATCAGCGCTCCATTTCAATCATGCTGATATTTCTGCAGCTTGTTCTGTAGCGTCTTGCGGGTAATTCCCAACCTCCTGGCTGCCTCGCTCTTGTTGCCGCCGGTCTCCTCGAGGGTCTTTCTGATCAGCTCCCGTTCGGCCTCCTGCAGGGTTGCCGGACGCTCAGACGAGCGTTCCCCGCTGTTGCGGAAATGCTTCTGCACCTGGAGCGGCAGGCTTTTTTCACTGAGCTGCTCACCGCGCATCAGAATCACACCCCGCTCGATCGCATTTTCTAGTTCGCGAACATTTCCGGGCCAGGGATAGGCTTGCAGTTGCCTGAGGCATTCGGAGGTAATCGATTCGACGGTGCGCCGGTTTTTTTCGGCATATCGCTGCACGAAAAACTCAGCCAGCAGTCTGATGTCGCCCGCGCGTTTCCTAAGCGGGGGAACCTCCAGGGTGACTACGTTGAGCCGGTAATAGAGATCTTCCCTGAACCTGCCTTGTTCAACTTCTGTGGCCAGATCCCGATTGGTTGCCGCAATGATGCGCACATCCACCTGCAGGGTCTGCTCGCCGCCAACCCGCTGCAGTTCGCCTTCCTGCAGGACCCGCAGGAGTTTGACCTGCATCGCAGTGCTGGTCTCGCCAATTTCGTCGAGCAGCAGCGTTCCTCCATCGGCCTGCACGAAGGTTCCCTCGCGCCGCTTCTCCGCCCCGGTAAAAGCACCCCGCTCGTGGCCGAAGAGTTCGGACTCCAGCAGGCTCTCTGCCAGCGCGGCGCAGTTGACCTTGACGAATGGTTTTGTGCGGCGCTCGCTGTTTCGGTGCAGGGTTTCGGCAACCAATTCCTTGCCGGTGCCCGATTCGCCGGTGATCAGGACCGTGGCTTCGGTAGGCGCCACATAGCCGATCATCTCGAGCAATTCTCTCATCTCGGGCGAGCGACCGATAATGGCTGTTTCCAGAGTGGCCGGCTCAGCCTCGGTCTGGTGCCTTTTTTCCTGCACCTGGTGGTGGTCGAGCGCCCGTTTCAGGGCCAGGTGCAAGCGGTCGAAATCCAGAGGCTTGGTCAGATAGTCATGGGCACCCCGCTTGATCATCTGTACGGCATCGTCAACCGAGGAGTAAGCCGTCATGATAATCACCGGCAGCGCCGGTCTGATCTCGTTGATCCGGGCAAAAGCCTCCAGACCGCTCATTCTGGCCATCTTGACATCCATCAGCACCGCATCGAAATCTCGTTTTTCAACGACTGCGACAGCCGTGTCGCCGTCGTCTGCCTCGACGCAGTTGTAGCCCCATTGTTCGAACATTGAGCAGAGCATATAACGATGCACCTGCTCGTCATCGACCACCAGGATATCCACCGAACCCGCTTTTCCGCTCACCGGTTTTCTCCCGCCTAGGAGTTGAGCCGGTCGAGCAGCCAGGCCATGTTCTCACCGAGTTGGCGCATGGTTCTGAGGCCTTCCTCATCGCCGGCGACCTCCCCCTTCTCCCGGCCGATGCCGATGTTCCAATAGCTGGAGCCAACGATGATCATCTGCTCAATCAGGAAAAAGTGATTCATCGCATCAAAGGCATGAATCGCCCCCGCCCGTCGGACCGCGACCACTGCAGCGCCAAGCTTGCGCTTATATAGATCAGCGTTGGCCCTGCCGACCATACCGGAGCGGTCTATCAAGGCCTTCATTTCGGTGGTCACATCGGCAAAATAAGTCGGCGAACCCAGCAGGATCGCATCAGCGGCTGCCATTTTTGCGACACATTCGTTGAGCATGTCGTCCTTGATTGCACATCGGCGGTCCTTTTTCTTGATGCAGACAAAACATGCTCTGCAACCCTTCAGGTTGGAACCGGCAAGCTCCACCAGTTCGGTGTCCGCCCCTGCATCGCGCAACGGTTCCAGTACCGTTTCAAGAAGCAGTTTTGTATTGCCGCCTTTTCTCGCACTTCCGCTAAAAGCTACAACCTTCATCTTTTTCCGCCTTGTTCTGAATTGCATTTAATGGTACTGGTTTTGCTATCCGTTGCCAATCTAACCGGCCACCGATATACCCCGATTCGCGTGCACCATTATAACCACGGATGAGGACGCGGGACAATTATTTTACCAACCAACGATGCAGAGCGGCTGTCGCAACCATGGAACCCATTCTTATCCTGACCACCGGCGGTACTATCGATAAAATCTATTTCGATGCCAAAAGTGCCTATGAGGTTGGTCCACCAAATATTTCCAAGCTGCTGGCCGAGTTGAATCTTGCCATTGAGTATCGGATTGTCTCATTGATGAGAAAAGACAGCCTTGAGCTGAGCGATGTTGACCGCCAGCTTATCTGCGATCAGGTCAGCCAGGCTCCAGAGCGGCAGGTCCTGATCACCCACGGTACCGATACGATGGTCGAGACTGCGGAAAAGCTCCGCTCGGTGGCCGATAAAACCATCGTGCTGACCGGGGCTATGGAGCCGGCCCTGTTCAAAACCAGCGATGCTACGTTCAATATCGGCTGCGGGCTGACCGCGGTGCAGACCCTGGCCGCCGGAGTCTATCTTGCCATGAACGGCCGGGTATTCAACGCCGGAAACGTCAGGAAAAATGTACAGGCAAATCGCTTTGAAACCATTAATTCCATCCCCTGAGCTGCGGCACGCCCCCTTGGTCCTCGGCCGACGCAGGCGGCCGAAACATCACGGATAAGTACTTCTGGATCCCTTCGTTGATCGAGAAGAAACGGTCATCCTCAAGGAGCGACAGGTGAAACGTGAATCGATAAGTAATCTGGTTCTGCTGATACTGGTGCTGGTAATTTCTGCTGTTTTCCTGGCCATGATCAAAAGTTTTCTGATGCCCCTGCTGATGGCGGGTATCTTCTCGGCGATGCTCAAGCCGACCCACCGCTGGCTGAGCAATAAATTGGGCGGAAAACAGAACCTGGCCTCGATCCTGACCATCATCGGTATTGTCGCCCTGGTGCTGGTGCCGCTGAGTATTCTGATCGGCATTGTCGCTGCCCAGGCGGTATCGGTTTCACAGTCGGTAACCCCGTTCGTGCAGCGTTTTATCGACGAGCCTTCCATCGCCACCCAGTATCTTGCAAGGCTGCCCTTCTACGAACAGATTCTGCCCTACCGCGATTTTATTTTCGAGCGGATCGGTCATGTGGTTGCCACCGTCTCCACCTTTCTGGTGAATTCCCTGTCTTCGGTCACCAAACTGACGGTCAACGCAATTTTCGGCTCAATCATCATGCTCTATGTGATGTTTTATTTTTTCACCATGGGCGATGTGCTGCTCAATAAAATTCTCTATTACCTGCCGCTCAGAGACGACGAAGAACAGCGGCTGCTCAAGCAGTTCACTTCGGTGACCCGGGCAACCATCAAGGGGACCCTGATTATCGGCATCATGCAAGGCTCGATATGCGGGCTCTGTTTTTTCCTGGCCGGGATTGAAGGCTCGGTATTCTGGGGGACGCTGATGGCTGTTGCCTCGGTAATACCAGCCTTCGGCACCGCCATAGTCTGGGGACCGGCCCTGGTGGTCCTCGTTCTGATCGGTGATTTTGCCGGGGTGTTTATCCTGGCGACCGGCTGCGGGCTGATAGCCGGTAACCTGGATAATCTGGTCAGGCCCCGGCTGGTCGGCAAGGATACCGAGATGCATGATCTCTACGTGCTGTTCGGTACGCTCGGCGGCATTTCGATGTTCGGCATTCTAGGCATCATCATCGGACCGATTATCGCAGCCTTGTTCATGACCGTCTGGGACATTTACGGGGATTCCTTCAAGGACTACCTGCCCAGGGTCGGCAACGCCCTGAATAATTTGGTGGATGAACCGACACCAGAGGGGGACGAAACTGCCCCAAGCTCAGACGAGAATTGCGGCTGATCAAGCGGACAATCTTGCCAGCACGTCACCGCCTAACGGCTGAGATTGCTAGGCAGGCGACCGCCGGCCAGCCACTTCTTGCGCAGATAGCAGGCCGTCACGATGCCCAGGCCGGCGGCGGCCAGCATGGCCGGGTTGATGCCGAACATTTCATAGATCAAGCCCATCCACCCTCACCTTTGTAGAACCTGATCTCGATGGCGATAGAGAGTGGCCGACGATTGAACTGACCACGAAAAGTTTGCCGCCAAATGCATGGGCATGATCGATGGCCACTTTGATCACCTCATCGGAGGTGAAATAGAGGTTGTAACCAACCAGGATCCTGCCTTGCTTTTCTGTCACAAGGTTCCTCGCCATAAACATCAACTGTTCGCTCAGTCGGCTTGACACACCACTGTAACCACCGCCAGCAGCGGTTCGGGCTACTCTAGCTTTTTCACCATCCCTGTACAACTACATAAAATTGTTCCAATCTATTGCCTAAATCAAAGCTCTACGGGCGCTTTGCCTGCTGGACAAATCATTGGACACACAGGCTAAAATTGATTAATCGAAAACACATGAATGATATTTTCAGGTGAAAAACGAATGTTCGGGGAAAAACGTGAATAACGCCGCGATATGCAATGTGTTAAGCACGCTGCTTCTGGTGACCGGCGGATCGATGGTACTACCTATAGGCTGTTCTCTGATTTATGGGGAAGATGACCTGATAAGCCTGGTGGTCTCTGCGGCAGTGATCATTGCCATCGGTCTTGTTCTGCGTCATTTCTACCGCAGGATCGACGAGTTGAGCATCAAGGACGGACTTTTTGTCTCGACCGTCGGCTGGGTTCTCATCTCAGCGCTGTCGGGCATGCCCTTTATTCTGCACGGCTCAATCCCTTCTTTTACCGATGCCTTTTTTGAAATGATGTCGGGTTACACCACAACCGGTGCCACCATTTTGACCGATATCGAAGTGCTGCCGCACGGCCTGCTGTTCTGGCGCAGCCAGACCCATCTGTTGGGCGGCATGGGATTTCTGACCCTGACTGTCATTTTCCTGCCGCATGGCATGGGCGGCGTACGCTTGTTCCGGGCAGAATCGAGTCCTGGCCAGGTGATTACTCGGGATAAATTCATCGCCAGAAACCGGGATGCAATGATCTGGCTCTGGGGTATCTATCTTGCCTTGAACATAGCGCAGACACTACTCCTACGGGCCGGCGGCATGGAGCTTTTCGATGCTTTATGCACCGCCTTTGGAACCGTCTCCACCTCAGGCTATTCGCCCAAAAATGCGAGCATCGCCTATTATGACAGCGCCTATGTTGACTGGGTGACCATCTGTTTCATGTTTCTGGGCGGCATGACCTTCGTGCTTTTCTACCAGATGCTTAAAGGCAACTTCACCGCAGCCAAGGAAAATACGGAGTTGCGCTGGTACGTGGCCATTACCTTCGTATTCTGTCTGGCAGTATCAATCAATTTATGGCTCAACCAGCATTATGATAATTTCTGGGATTCTCTCAGATACGGGACATTTCAAGTCGTTTCAATATTAACCACCACGGGCTTTACCACGGCAGATTATGAGCTCTGGCCGCAGGCCTCCCAGATGTTTCTGTTTACCGTCTGTTTTGTTGGTGCCTGTGCCGGATCAACGACAAGCGGCATAAAGGTCGTCCATTACGTCATTATCTGCAAGTACCTCTATGGCTCGATCAAAAAGATCTACATACAGCCGATGTCGGTAGTCTCCGTTCGCCTTAATGGCAAAGCCGTGCAGAGTCTGGTGATCGACCTGGCATTGTGTTACTTCATCGTCAATATTTTTATGGTGCTGCTCGGCGGCTGTGTGATGGTGATATCGGATCAGATGGATTATATCACTGCGATGAGCTCAGTGATTGCCGCACTGATGAATATCGGACCAGGTTTTGGCGGCGTCGGACCGTCAGAAAACTATGCGTTTATTTCCAATTTTGGTAAATGGTTTCTGTCCTGGAACATGCTGGTGGGAAGATTGGAGATGTTTTCGGCGCTGGTCATTTTCTTTCCGGCTTTCTGGAAACGCTAGCCGGCTGATCAGAGTGCTGACGGCAGAATCGATGTGCCGTATCTATTCCCATGCCCCACTTACGCCTCAGTGATTCACCGCGGGATATCTAGACGGCAAACAGATCTCTGAGCAGTTTGAGTTGCATCGACTGACAGATGCCGATCACCCGTTCATGCTCCCGGATATGGGTGTTGCCGACCGCAATCTGCCAGGCTTCGTCCCGAAAGACGCTGCCGATCAGGATCTTGCCATGGTAGCCGGAATCGAGTTTTGACAACGGTTTTCTGGTAATCGGCGAGTTCGGAGCGGCAACAAGCTCGACCACCTCAGCGTCAAAGCCGTGCAGGTGGGCCACTGAAATCAGCTCGCTGCGCCGGATAAATTTCATGATTTCGCTGGCCGCCATGATTTTTTTATTCAGGGCAATATCCAGACCGATGGTCGCCGCCAGCACCTGGTAGTCCTCCTTGGTCACCAGGGCAATGGTCTTGTCCTTGCCGATCTGATCACCGTTTTTTTTCTGCGACATAAGATTTTTGGCCAGCAGGGAGCTCATAATATTGGCTTCGTTGTCACCTGTCGTTGAAATAAAAGTGTCGATCTCTCTGACTCCGGCCTTCTGCAGCACATCGGCGTTGGAGCCGTCGCCGTGCAGGACTTCCACGTGCGGCAGTGAATCCGCCAAATCCTGGGCTCTGGCGCCGTCGGCCTCGATCAGGGTGACGCCGACCGGTTTCTTCAGCAGTTCGGCAACCCGGCGGCCGATCAGTCCGCCTCCGACGATCATGATCCGCTGCCGAACACCCTGCGGCACCCCGGCTATCTCCATCAGTTCCTGGAGATGCGCACGGCCTGTCATCACGACGATCTGGTCGTGGGGCAGAATCTCCAGATCGCCGTGGGGAATGATGGTGGTGATACCCCGAGCGATGGCCACCACCCGGAAGGCAAAATGGGAGTATCTGATCGAAATATCCTTCAGCTTCTGGTTGGCCAGCCTGGAGTCATCGGTGATTGCGACAGCGAGAAGCTGGATCTGGTCATCGGCAATGTCGATCACCTCGTTGCCGTGGCGCATTTTAATCAACCGGAGTATCTCCTGAGCCGCCATCTCCTCGGGGTTTATCAACAGGTCGATGTTGAGGTCTGCTCCGCTCAGGAAAGAGCCGGGCAGACCGAAATCCAGAGAACGGACCCGGGCAATTTTGCACGGAACAGCGAATTTATCGGCGATCCTGGCGGCCATCATGTTCACCGCATCATTATCGGTAACGCAGATCACGAAGTCCATGGACGCGGCATCGGCCTCTTTCCAGCAGGCGATATCCATCGCTTCCCCCCGGATCAGCCTGATATCGAGGGACTCATCGCCATACCCATATCGCTCCTGGTCCGGTTCCACGGCTGTCACCGAATATTCTTCACGCTGCAGCCTTTTAGCCAGATAGAAGCCGACTCCGCCCAGTCCGAAAATCAGGATGTTTTCTTTTTTCACCCGTCGCTTAATCATTGTGCCCCGCCAGCGGTTCTCTCCCGCATCAATGTCAACCGCTCAGCCGTCTATACTCAGCAGTATCTGCCTGACGACATTGCCGTCGGCACTGCTGCGGAAATGCGCCATGATCGGCTTCATGGCCTGCATCCTGTTGTTCAGCGCAGAAAAATCGATGTTTGCTTCGATCCACGCTTTGATTTCTTCTTCGCTTGCCTGCTGCGGCAGATAGCCCTCCAGGACTTCGATATACTCGGAGGTCTGTTGACCAGCTGCGGCGAGCAGTTCCCGCTCTGATTTAACCAGTTTTTTGATGATATTGATAACCTCGGCATCCTCGAGCTTTTTTTTCGGTTGTCGCTGAAATTCTCCGATCACGATGCGGATGGCCTGCGTACGGGAGGTATCCCGCTGCTTTATCGACGTTTGCAGCTCTGCTGTTATACTTTCCTGAAGCCCCATATTCCCACCTCTTCTGTAATAGTCTAATCGCAGCCAATCCATTTCACCATTATTAGTGGGTATTTCCCATAAAAAATCATTGAACACAACAGCTGAAATGGGCTGCAGCATTATCGTTCAAACGAATAGAGCAGTTCGAGGCCGTTGGTGTCAAAGGAGCTTCTGCTCTGGACAGAAAAGCCCTTGCCGAATTCATAGCGAACCTTGATTGTGCCTGCATTGTTTATCAGGTTGAAATCATAGTTGACCGAAAGTTGCTCAGTCAAGCTCCGGCCGACAACCAGGGAGGCATCGTTATTGACGCCGCCTTCGAAGTGAATCTCATCAACCGGCAGGATTTCCGTCATACTTCCCAGGATCGCACTGCCTCTGGACAACCCGAACGATCGCAGAGCCTTGTCTGCTATCCCTCGTGACGATTCATCAGATGAGGCAAATGACTTGTCGAACAGAATATAAGCGATGATCTCCCGGTCCTCCATCAATGGTATCGAAAACAGCTCGATCTCGTAATCGGATACCGTACCAATCACATTGACTCCAACCACAGTCCGCTGCCCGAACTGAGTGGTCTCGATGACCTTGCTCGCACTGACATCAAGAACCGGATTATCAACGGGTCCGCCAGTGAAGGAAATCTTTCCCCGCTGAATTTCCAGCGGCCTGCCGTAGATGGTAAAACTTCCCCTGGCAACCTCGAGAACTCCCCGGCCGGTTATCATTCTATTCTTATTGCTGAGCACAAGACCACCGGCCAGGTGAGCGTCAAGTCCATAGCCTTCGACCGTAATATCATCTCCGAGCTCTATCGCAATCTGGTAGTTAAAAATCCACCTGGAACCGCTGCTTCCCTGCTCATCGACAAAAACCACATCGGCAGATTCAAACTTCGCCCCCTTCATCATCTCCGGTTTGATCAAAGCCCGGGGAATCAGCAAACTGCCAGTCAAGCGCCCGCCCTCCGAGCCGAGGACCAGTTCCAGTTCCGGACTGGCGCTCATGGCCAGCTCCGGGATATCCATCACCTGGCAGTCGCTGCCGTTTATCTGAAATCTTCCCTGCCAGTCCCCATCGCCAAAGCTGAGCGTTCCTGAGCCCTGGGCCGCTCCTGTGCCGCAGGCCCCGTCAAGCCGGACGGCCAGTTCATTGCCCTGGAGGCTGATTGAGCCAGTCATGTCAGTCAAAGAGGATCCGAGCTGAGGGAATTGAATTCCACCTTCCTGTAGTTCCAGGTTGCCCGTCAGTTCGGGCTTTCCCAGCATGCCATCGATAACCAGATCGGCCATCACATGCCCAGTCGGCATAAGATAGTCGCCTGTTATGGTCTGCAACGGACTCAGGTCCTTTATATCGAGAACGACATGTCCCCGCAGCGGCAATCCGGACAGTGGCTCACTCAAATCGCCGAATCCTTCTATGATTATATTCCCATCAATGGTTGAGGTATCTACGAAACGCGATGAGATGGTGGTTTCAAGAATGGACTGGTGCAGATTGACGGCAAGGCTTGTATCCAGCCATCGGATATCCTGATAGGGTACTGCTTCTTTCAGGTCTATTGAAAGCTCCGGTATATTGAGCTTTCCGGTCATCGATTCAACGATCATGCCGAAACCCGCTGAGCTGAGATACCCGTCGAGTTCGCCACCTGTTGGCGTGGCCAGCACTCCCCAATGGTACAGATCGGCAAGATCAAAGCGCAGCTCCGACAGCTCCAGCCTCCATGGACCGGCCGGCCGCCACTCACCCTCAACACATATACTGTTCTCTGCTGAATCCAGGCAGAATGAATCGACCTGAAACAGATCCGCGGAGATCGCTACAGTGCTTGGCACACGTTGCTGCCAGCTGCCGAATTTCTGGTGCTCATGCTTCAGATAATCAATCACTCCCTGCCACCCGCTATCGCGCATCTGTCCGCTTGCACCAATACTGAAATCACCGTACGGGGACAAGCCGTCCAAGGCGATTTGATGCTGCTCCAATGAACCCTTCACCTGCATGTCGAGCTGATCGAGAACAAAGCTTGCGCTTTTAAAACCTTTCAATTGCAGGGCAGCCTGCAGGCTTTGATTCGAACCCAGCATTAGTTGCGCGTCTCCTGATAAATCAGCAATATGGTGATCCTGGTAGCCAAGATCCTGGGCGATAATATCTATCTGAGCCACCGGTTCCTCCCTGGTTCCGGAAAGTTTGCCTGATATCTCAATGGTGCCGTCAACCGATTGGTGTAACCTATTGAGATCGGTTCCCTTAAAAATGAAGTCTAATCCGTAAGAGGCCCCGGCTACACCTTCTACCTGCAGCCTGTTGCCACCGTTCTGTATGTAGAGGCCATCAGTTGCAAGTGCATTATTTATCATGCCGATGGAACCGCCCCCCTCCAGTTCATAACCGGCCAGGGTCCCGGACAATTGATGGATCGTCGCAATGATTCGCTGTTCGCCTGCTGAAATATGACCGCTGCTGCTCACTTCAGCGTAGATATTTCCCTCGGGCAGCGAGCCAAACAGATGGGGATCTATACCTTCAGCTTTTAGCCTTGTTTCCCACGAGAGATCGGCGGACCAATCCAGGTGCCCGGTCAGCTTGATTAATCCGTCTTCTGCCTGCAGATCTGCCCTGGTAAGGGTCAGCCTCTTCTCGTCTCCCTCCAGCTCTGCAGAACCATGCAGGCTGACAGATGCAGGGAGCGTTGCGCTGACTTTTGTGATATCCACGCTGTACTGCAGGTTATCTGTCGACCATTGCCCGGAGGAGTTCACCTCGAGATTGACGACTGCCTCGACGGGAAAATCAAATGAACGTGCCTTCAAAGATCTGACCTCCAGCAGATTGCTCCAGGCAAAGCCCTGGCGCCAGCCAATTTTTCCGGATATAGTCGCCGTGCTGTCTGCAGAATCAATCCCGGCGGAGATGATTTCAGCCTCGAGCAGGTCCTTTGTTAGGCGGGCTTGAAAGGCCCCGGTCAGCTCGGGCACATGATGTGAGTCGTATGAAAAATCCTTCAGCGACACATCCAGCTGGGCGACCGGTTCAGTTCTGGGCCCGGTCAGTGAACCTGAGAGCTGCAGCTGACCTTCGAGCAGCGGATAGAGGCTGCCCAGATCTGTCCCCTCAATGATGAGCTGAAGAGCATAATTGTCTGCGACATAACCGTTCAACTGCATGCTGTTGTCGCCAGACTGCAGATGAACATCGGTCACTTCCAGGCTGTTCTGCCGAAATGCGGCTGAACCACCCCCGTGCAGCTCACGACCAGACAGTTCTCCGGAAAGCGATGTGACCACGGCCGTAAAACTCAGGTCATCCGCCGAAAGCAACCCCTCACTGGTAAGTGTCCCGTTAATCCTGCCGCCGGGCAGGTCTCCCAGAAGCGCCGGGTCGATCTCGTGCAGTTCAAGGTCCGCCTGCCAGCTCATCTTGTCAACCCAGCCCAATCTGCCCCGGACTTGCAGCAAACCGTCTCCGAGCTTCAACTGCGCCGCTTTGAGGTCGAGCCCTTCTGCATTTCCCTGCACTTGGAGATCACCGGTCAGCATGATGTCAGGGTTGCTTAATTGTCCTGTAAGAGTTGCAACCTTGACGTCGTAGGTTAGGGCCTCGTTCGACCAGGTTCCTGTCGAGTGCAGATCAGCACCAATTTTCAGTCCGGTTTTCCCGCTGATGGTTGACAGATCAAGCGCATCGACAGTGGCCGACGCATCCCACGCTAAGGTGTCCTGGAAATCGACCGTGCCATGCAGATGTGCAATGCTGCCGTTATAGCTGAGCACCGCTGAAACCACCTCCGCTTTGCCCCGATCTCCAGAAATATCGATTTCAACCTGGGCCGGCAGCTGTGCAGCTGCGGCATATTGGGCCCGCACTGACCCGCTGTAGGCAGCAGGTCGGCCAGAAGTGCTGAGATTAAGGTCCACCTTGGCCTCGGGCCAACTCGGTGATATCGTCCTCAGCTCAATTGCCTCCCCGCTTCCCACCAGGTCCCAGGCTGCCTCACTCAGCAGATTGTCGATCCGGCCTGAAATCCCGAGCTCTGCCGGGGTGGTCATCGATAGAGCAACTTTGATCTGAGCGAGTGTTCCCTCAACATGCAGCTCACCGGTCATCTTATTGAACTGCTGAAAATCGCCCCACCATGAGCCTTCTGCAGTCAGGGCGCTCTCTCCGGCAAGCTGCAGCTGCCCCTGAAGATTGAAACCGTAATGGGGAGTGCGCAGCAAGACCTGCCCGATGCTGAGGGTATCCTCGTTGCTGCTTGCTGAAGCATGAAACTGATCAACCAGCAGGAGCTCCCCCTCTGCTTCTGACAGGATCACCGCGTTTTCAATCAGCAGCCGGCCAATCAGCAGTGATAACGGGAGAGGGGGCAAAGCAAGTGGACTTTCAGCTTCAGCCGACGGCAACTCAGCATTGCCGGACCGCAAGGCTACCGAAAGCCCCTGCAGAGATATATCGGCAATGTGCAGTTTTCTCCGGAATAGCTCAGCAGGCCTCCAGTCAACGCTCATCCTGTCAATGGAAATAAGGGCTGCGGGAATTTCAAGGGTAATTGCCTCCAGCTGCCACGCATCGACCAGTCGGCCATTGACCCTCTCCACCTGTATCGAGATAGCCGGCAGACCCGACACCAGGGAAATCATCGCCCGCAGACCGGTTGAACTCATCAGCCCGGCGGTGATCAGAGCGCCCAACAGTACAATTGAAATTCCTGCTATCCAGACAAACCTGCGCATCACAGATCCGCCCCGACACTTAAGAATACGTATTGTGAATTCCCCATCTCCCTGAGCGGATAGGCTACCTCGAGGCGTGCCTGACCAAACGGCAAAGCCAGGCCGATGCCGACCCCAACGCCGTGGGCAAAATCCACCGAAAAATCATCCATCGCGTTGCCGACATCATAGAAACCCACCGCCCGCCAGAGTTCCGATAAACGCCGCTCGAACTCGACGCTGCCTGTCAGCATGTATTTGCCGCCGATCACGTTTCCGGATGCATCCTCGGGGCCAAGCGTTCTGTAGCGGTAGCCCCTGACACTTCGCTCACCCCCCGCATAAAAGCGCTGTGAAGGGGGTAAATCATCGATCGAATCAACCAGAATATAGCCCACCGAACCCCTGCCGATGAGACGCCAGTTAATCAACGGGCTAATAATCAATCGGCCATCCGCCTGCATTCTCAGAAAAGACGTATCCGAGACCAGCTCTTCACTGGCGCCATGAAGTTCAACCGAGGTGCGCAGACCGTTTTCAGTATTGATCACGCTGTCGGCAATGGCCCAGGATCCCTTGATTCCCGGTATCAGCAATTCGCTGTTACCGGTGGTGTCGCCGATTCGGTAATCCTCTTTCAAGATCTCCAGCGACACGCCGAAAAAACGCTTGGTGACCAGGTATTGGTAACTCAATCCACCGGAATACATGCTGGTGACCGTGTCTTCCCACAACTCCCGGTTCCATAAAACAGAACCGGTAAGGGAGTTGAAGCGCGGATCGGCGACCGGGATACGATAATTCACCACACTGTGGCTTTCCTGTTCACCCACCAGAAATGAAGTATTGAGGCTGTGCCCGCTCTGGTTCAACAGTCTGTTTGTCCACTCCAGTCTGACATGGGCCCTCGTGTCGGTGGCATAGCCAACCCCGAAACTATAGCGGTTGTAAGCGGTCAGCGGCTCAAGCTCTATGGTTACGGGCACATGTACGCCGTCACTATTGTCGATGTCCGCCTTGACCGAAACCAGGCTGAAGTAATCGGTTCGATACAGATCACGCTGCAACTCCTGCAACTGCCGGGGAACGAACCAGTCCCCCTGCTCGAACTGCATGAACCGGTCCAGCAGATCATCTGATATGACCTGCTGGCTGCTGGTTATCTCGCCAAACAGATAGCGCGGGCCGGTATCCATAACCAGTTCGATTTCGGCACGATAGGCGGTGCGGTCGATGCGAATCTCATGCACGGAATAGGCGGCATCGAGAAACCCCAGCGCCCGGGCCTGCCGCAGCAGGTCACGTTTGCCGTCTTCGTATACACCCTGCAGCAGCGTCGAGCCAACCTCGATATCGAGAAAGGTTTCAGGTTTGGCCAGCTCAGGCAGATCTGCGCCCTCGCCGATGACGCGGATTGACAGGTGCGCGATGCTGATCGGCTCGCCCGGCAAGACATGATAGATAGCCTGCCAGCCAGTTTCGGTCTGGTCCAGCTCAGAAGTAACCATAACAGAGTAGTAGCCGAATGGAGCCAGCGCCGCCTGGATATCGGCTTCTGCCAAGCGATGCAGCCGCCTGATTTCTGCCTCGCCCAACTGACTGGTTTCCGCATAACGGTTGATCCGCAGCCGGGCCATCACATTGTCGTGCAGTCTTCCTCTTACCCCGTCTACGATAACGTTCAAATCGGTCTCCGAGTAACAGGGAACTGGAATAAGCAGAACAAGCAGCAGGAAAAAAATGCGGGCTCGATAATGCAGCGATACGGTATTATCAGCCGATGAAGTGTAATAATCTTTCAAAAAACAAGGCCGCTGACGGCAGTTGAGATAATCGGGGCTTTAGCTTCTGGCTCAAACATGAACTACAATAATCCCCCGGTTGTCACAATAGAAAAGATGGTAAACGGCGGCTTCGGCCTCGGCAGGCTGCCGGATGGCAGAAAGGTTTTCGTCCGTCACTGCCTGCCCGGAGAGCAGGTCACGGTTGGACTGACCCGGCAGAAACAGCGTTTTGCCTTTGCCGATGTCGTCGCTATCAACAGGCCATCTGCCGAGCGCATCACCCCACCCTGCCCCTACTACGGGCGCTGCGGTGGCTGTGACCTGCAGCATACCGGCTACGAGAACCAGAAAGCGATCAAGCGGCGGATCCTCACTGAACTGCTGGAATCGGTAAATCAGTCGGCACTCAAAGATGCGGCTGCACTGGTTGCGCCGCCCATTGCTTCCCCGGCCCAATTTCATTACCGCCAGCGCATCAGGCTCAGCCGAAGCGGCAATGGGACGCTTGGTTTCAGTCATTTCAGATCGCATGATATCGTTGCTGTCGAGCACTGCCTGCTGGCTGCAGAAGCACTCAACCCCTGTCTTGTCGATCTCAGTAAGTTATTGAAAAAAGATAATTTTTCAACACTTGCTGCAATCACCGAGGAACTCGAGCTGCTCCTGAATCCGCTCGACGGCCAAGTCAGTGTGCTGTTTAAAATCAAGCGTCCGCCCCGCTCTGCCGATCGAAAACAGGCTCATGGCCTGGCTGAAAAGCTTGACCGGGTTGCCCGGGTTTTTCTCAGCGGCCAGCAGTTCGCCCTCGAGGGGCCGTTCGGCAGCGAGGCAGGGCAGGATCACCGGCTGCTCGGTTTTGAGCTGCCGGCAAATCCGCCGCTGACCATGTGCTGGGAAATCGGCGGCTTCAGTCAGGTCAACATTGCCCAGAACTTCAGTCTGGTCGACCTTGTAGTGCATCAGGCCGATATTGCCCGCTCCGATAAGATACTTGATCTCTATTGCGGTATGGGGAATTTTTCCTTGCCCCTGGCCCGGTTTGCGGCTGCGGTATACGGCATCGAAAACCAGGGCTCCGCCATCCGCAGTGCAAAAAACAACAGCCGCCGCAACCTGCTCGAAAACTGCCGTTTTGAAAAAAACGAGGTGGCCACCGGTTGTCAAGCGCTCATCGATCAGCAGAAAACCTTCGATACGGTGATCTGCGATCCACCGCGCCGGGGAATTCCGGGGCTCGCTCCGCTGATCTCCCGGCTGACCCGCCACAAGCTTGTCTATGTTTCCTGCGACCCGGCAACGCTGTGCCGGGATCTGGTTGATCTTACCCGAAACAGCTTTTGTGTGCGGTCGATCCAGCCGATCGACATGTTTCCCCAGACCCACCATATCGAAACCGTTGTTTTGCTGGAAAAGCACGGCCTGGACACCCGTATATATTGACAAGACGGTCGATTCCCGGTAAACGGATGGTGGGCTGTAAAGCCCCGACTGTGTTGAGACTGTGTTGAGCACCCCACATCTAAGCGGCATTGATGAGCGGCACCGCGCCGCTTTTTTTTATGTTCCTGATCGCGGTGGCGATGCCGGGCACAGTGCAATTTCCAGACAGCACAAAAAAAAACACCAACCGCAGAACAGAACAAACACCCAGGCTGCGGCAGCATACTGAGCAGATACAACGCAGGATCATCATATGAGCAGTGACAGCCAGTTTCTCACCCAGCGCAGAGAAAAAGCCGAAGCGCTTGCAGATCTCGGGGTAAAGCTTTACCGAAACGATTTCAAACCGGCCAACCGGATCGCAGAGCTGCTGCCCAAGGCCGATCTGCTGGAGCCCCAGCAGAAAGAAGACGGCGGCCAAATTTACTCCATCGCCGGGAGGATCATGGCCATGCGCAAATTCGGCAAAGCCGCCTTTTTCAGTATCGCCGACGACAGCGGCCAGACCCAGGTCTATGTGCGCCAAGACACCATCGGTGATGAAGCGTTCCAGGCCTTCATGAAATGGGATATCGGCGATATTGTCGGCGCTTCCGGGCAGCTGTTCAAGACCAAGACCGGCGAACTCTCTATCCACGCAGCAACCATCGTCATGATCTCCAAGTCACTGCGGCCGCTGCCGGAAAAATGGCACGGTCTGACCGATGTGGAGACCCGCTACCGCCAGCGCTATGTGGATCTGATCGTCACTCCGGAGAGCCGTGAGACTTTTCGTAAACGGGTCGAGATCATCCGGCTGGTGCGCGAATATCTCAACGAGCGCGGCTTTATGGAAGTCGAAACCCCGATGATGCAGCCGGTTCCCGGCGGCGCCACAGCCAAACCGTTCAAGACCCATCACAAGGCGCTGGATATGGATCTCTATCTGCGCATCGCCCCGGAACTCTATCTGAAGCGCCTGCTGGTCGGCGGTTTCGAAAAGGTTTTCGAGATCAACCGTAATTTCAGAAACGAGGGGCTGTCCACCAGGCACAACCCCGAATTCACCATGCTGGAGTTTTATCAGGCCTATGCCACCTACGAGGACCTGATGGATCTGACCGAGGAGATGATCTCCTCCGTGTGCCTGCAGGTCAACGGCACCATGGAGATCAGCTACCAGGGCATCCCGGTCGATCTGAGCCCGCCCTGGAAGCGGCTCACCATGGACCAGGCCCTGAGCCAACTGGGTGACATTGATCCGGCCGTCCTGGCTGATGATAAGCAGGTGATCGCACTTGCCAGAGAGCGCGGCCTCGCACTCGACAAAAAAGCCGGCGCCGGCAAAGCCAAGACCGAACTGTTCGAACTGCTGGTCGAAGAAAAGCTGATCGACCCGACCTTCATCACCTCATATCCCACCGAGGTGTCGCCGCTGGCCCGGCGCAACGAAGCCGATCCCGGGGTGACCGATCGTTTCGAGCTGTTCATCACCGGCCGGGAAATCGCCAATGCCTTCAGCGAACTCAATGATCCGGTCGACCAGATGCAGCGCTTCGAGAAACAGATCGCCGAGCGCGGTGAGGACGATGAGATCCACCCAGAGCTTGATGCAGACTATATTCGTGCGCTGGAATACGGCATGCCCTCGGCCGCCGGAGAAGGTATCGGCATCGACCGGCTGGTCATGCTGCTCACCGACTCACCCTCGATCAGAGACGTCATTCTGTTTCCGCATATGAAGGCGGAAGAGAAAAAAGAGTCCCAGCGCCAGGAAGAGGAACCGGGAACCGCCTGATATGTATGAATGGTTCATCAGCAGGAGATACCTGCGCTCCAAGCATCGTCAGGGATTCATATCGCTGATTTCGCTGATCTCGGTAATCGGCATCACCGTCGGCGTGATTGCGCTGATCGTGGTGCTTTCGGTTTACGCCGGGTTCACTGAAGGGTTGCGCGACCAGATCCTGGGCATCAACTCCCATATCATCGTGCAGCGGGTCGACGGCGCCATTGAAAATTACGATCTGGTCCGGGACCAGGTGCTCAGCGTGGAAGGCGTTGCCGATGCCACCCCGTATCTCTATGCCCAGACATTGATCAGCGGCACTGCGGGTGGGTCTGGCGTGGTGCTGCGCGGCATCGATCCGGAAACCGCCGGCGGGGTAATCAACCTCGGTAAACAGATGATCGCCGGCAGCATCGACGATCTGATCAATGCCCCTGATGAGCGAGTGCCGGCGATCATTGTCGGCAAACAGCTTGCCGACGACCTGCGGGTGGGGCTCGGGGATAGAGTAAGGCTGATCTCCCCTTCAGGTCCGCTGACGCCGATGGGTATCATTCCCAAGATCAAGACCTGTCGGGTGGCAGGCATCTTTGAATCGGGCATGTACGAATACGATTCAACCCTTGCCTATATGTCCATTCCGGCAGTGCAGAGTTTTCTGGAAAGTGGTGATATCGTCCACGGCATCGAAGTACTGGTCGAGAAAAAGCTCCTCAACAAGGCCGACATGGTGGCCGCGGCAATCGTGGATAAACTCGGCCCGGCCACCATCGCCCGGGACTGGATGTCCATGAACCGTAATTTATTCGCCGCTTTCAAGCTTGAAAAAATCGGTATGTTCATCTGCGTGGCCCTGATCATTTTAGTGGCGGCACTCAATATCATCAGTGCGCTGATCATGATGGTCATGGAAAAAAGCCGCGATATCGCGATTCTCAAATCGATGGGGGCGACCTCCCGCTCGATCATGAAAATTTTCTTTTTCCAGGGCATGGTCATTTCTCTGACCGGTACCGTGCTGGGCGTCATCGGCGGTCTGAGTCTGTGCGAACTGCTGTCGAGGTATCAGTTCATTGAACTGCCCTCCAACGTCTATCCAATGACCACGCTGCCTATCAAGGTGCTGCCGACCGATGTGGCGATCATTGCCATCTGCTCGATCGTCATCAGCCTCTCGGCGACCATCTACCCGTCCTGGAAGGCTTCCCGGGTCAAACCGGCGGAGGTGCTCTCATGAGCGAAGCGCTGCTCCAGGCCATAGACCTGCATAAAACCTATGCCAGCGGACCCGAAGAGGTCAAGGTATTACGGGGCATCGATCTTGCGGTTGCACCGGGGGAGATGACCGCCGTCATCGGTGCCTCGGGCTCCGGCAAGACCACTCTGCTGCAGGTACTGGGCACGCTGGCTCTGCCGACCAGCGGGCAGCTGCTGTTCCACGGCAGCCGGCTTGATCAGAAAAGCGAACAGGACCTGGCCCGCTTTCGCAACCGCTCGCTGGGCTTCATCTTCCAGTTTCACCACCTGCTGCCGGAGTTCAGCGCCCTGGAAAACGTGATGATGCCGGCGCTCATTTCAGGTACCAGCAGACAGAAAGCCGAACAGCCGGCCCGGGAACTGCTGGAGGCTGTCGAACTTGACCATCGCCTGCAGCACCGCGTCAACGAGCTGTCAGGCGGTGAGCAGCAACGCACCGCCCTGGCCCGTTCGCTGATCATGCAGCCCGAACTGCTGCTGGCCGACGAACCGACGGGTAACCTGGACAGCAGAGCCGGCGGTCTGGTCTTCGATCTGCTCCAGTCCGTCTGCCGCAAGCGTTCGCTGGCTGTTCTGATGGTGACCCACAACACCGGGCTGGCAGACAGGATGGACCGCTGCCTGACCTTGCGCGACGGCGTTCTGAGTTCGTCAGCTTAGACGAGAACTGCGGGATTCAAGCACACCCTCGTGTTCAGCAACAGCCGGGGTTATGATGGCGCGACTGCCGTTGCACGCTTGCGGTCTATGGTTCGATAGTCGAGCCCAGCACCCCGAGAAATTTACGCATCCACTCCGGATGTCCCGGCCAGGCCGCGGCGGTAACCAGATTGCCATCTACATAGGCGTTTGAGAACGTATCGTTAACTTCCCCCCAGGTCGCCCCGGCCCGCTCGATATCGGGTTTGACCGCTGGATAGGCGGTACAGGTCCGGCCTTCGACAACGCCTGCCGCGACCAACACCTGCTGTCCGTGGCAGACTGCCGCAATGGGCTTGTTATCGGCGGCAAACGAGCGGACGATCTCCAGTACCCGGGGGTTCAGCCGAATATACTCCGGCGCCCGGCCGCCGGGAATGACCAGCGCGTCGTAAGCGGCGGGATCGACCTCAGCAAAAGACATGTTAATCGCGAAGTTATGACCAGGCTTCTCGCTGTAGGTCTGATCTCCCTCGAAATCGTGTATCGCGGTGCGGACCGTGTCTCCGGCCACCTTGTCCGGGCAGGCAGTGTGCACGGTGTGGCCCACCATGAGCAGCATCTGAAACGGCACCATCGCTTCATAGTCTTCGACAAAATCGCCAACAAGCATCAGAATTTTTTTGACGGCCATAAGTCTCTCCTGTGTTATGGATTGGCAAGGGATGCTCCGGCAGCAGGCATTACTCTGCCGATGCACGGTTGATCTTCTCTTACGATAAGCCTGAAAATTGCATGATCAAGGCATTGCGGATAGCACTCTAAAAAACTACCAATTTACTGGAATAACTATATATTTAAATATAAAAACCAGATCGGAGAAGAGGAAGAAACGATGCCGTATACCACCGATTCAAGAGGCTACGAACGCCTGGTCAAATCCTACCCGAAGAGTATCAGAATCCTGGCAGAAGGCGATTCATGGTTTGCCTACCCCCGGCGCTTTATAGCACTTGGCCAGTCTTCCAATATCGTCCAGATCCTGGCCGAACAGAGTTCCTACGTGATCTATTCAACCGCCAGCATCGGCGACGAGGCGGTGACGATGATGAGCGGGGAGCAGAAGTACGGATTTACCAAGCGGCTGAGTTCCACCGAGTTCGATCTGGTGCTGTTTTCCGGCGGCGGCAATGACATCGTCGGTAAATACGATTTCGACTATTTCCTCAAAGATCGCAATAGCGCAAAAGACTGGCGGGACTGCATCGAGATGAACCGGCTGGACAATAAACTCGATCAGATCGAGTCGGTCTACATCGAGCTGATGGAGCGGGTAAACCTCTATTCAGTCAACAGAGAGGTCAAGGTAGTCTCCCACAATTACGATTTCTGCACCCCGTCTCCCCAGGGCTATGAGCTGTTCGATATTTTTCCCATCGGCGAGTCATGGATGTATCCGTATCTGCACCGGAAAAATTTCATCGACGAAGAGGAACAGCGGGAGGTGATCAGATTCATGCTGCAGCGCTTCGGCCGGCGGCTGCAGCGGGTCCAGGACCAGTACCCGGGCAGACTCTTCATCGCCCATACCCAGGGGACGCTTGAGAAGAATCACTGGCGCAACGAAATACATCCGACGCCCGACGGATTCAGGAAAATCGCCGCGCTTATCGAGCAGCAGATTGCCAGGGCCTTGACGGGGTAAGTCCTATTTGAGACTGCGATAATAGCTGTCGACATTGTAAATCGCGGCAAGCGGGTTGTGACCAAGCACCCGGTCCTTGACCGCCAGCACCGTGCAGGGCGCCTCGGAATACTTGAAAAACATCGAATCGTGGCCGACGCAGAGACCGAGAAGGATATTGAAATCGGTTCGTTCATGGTTCAGAATCATGGCCTGCAGAACCGGGTTGCACATGGATTCTTCAGTGCTCGGATCGATCTGTTCACCGAACTCGACGCCGATCACCTGCTTGGGATTTCTGCCCACCTTGCAGACCGCCGAAACCACCTCGAAATCCCGTGCTGAGATGAGCTTTTCAACCGCCTTTGCCTCGTTTCTCAGACCGATGCAGAAGGCCATGCCGATCCGCCGATAGTTCATCCGCCCGGCGAAATCGATAATTTCCTCGATCCGGGTCTTGGCGGGCCGCACATGCTCGTACCCCCGCTCCTTATCCGCGTAGCCGGTACCCTCCTGGATCGACGCCTGCCTGGCGAATTCGTAGAGTTCCGCATCGTTTTTATAGGTCTCCAGACTTTGCCGGGCCAGTTCCTCCAGATTAGCGGTCGGGCAGAAGTCAGGCGATTTGCCCTGTTCCGTCCGGCAGAGACGATCAGATACCTTGAAGGAACAGCGGGCGCAGTTTGCGGGATCGTTTTTCATGTACTTACTCCATTATTGCAAGTTTATTTACCTTCTTGTTCAAGACCTTCCTGCCACTGCTGCAATTGGGCGATGCTCACCCCAGCGCCACCGCAGACTATCAGCAAAATATTGTTCCTGCCGGCCAGCTGCGGCGTTTTTTTATAAACTGCAGCCAGCGAGGCGCCGCAGGCCGGCTCCACCAGCAGACGATGATCGCCGGCAAACTGCAGGCAGGCGTCTAGTGCCTCGCCATCGGATACCACCTGGCTGAGGACCGGGTGGCTTGAACACCATTCATACGCGCGGCGGGCAACTTTTTTCGCACCGAGCGAGGTGGCGATACTCGTGATATGGGCAAGTTCAACATGCTTTCCGGCCAGCAGTGAGGCGGCCAGTGAGTCGGCCCCGGCGGTTTCGACCGCGAGCACCGGAACGTGGCTCAGGTTGTTTCTATACAGCCCCTCGATCACGCCGCAGAGCAGCCCGCCGCCGCCCACCGACAGCACCACGATATCGGGTCTGAGCCCGGCTGCGGTTATTTCATCGATCATCGTCGCATGGCCTTCCCAGAGCAGCGGGTCATCGAATGGATGGATCAGCACCCAGCCGGGTCCAGCGATTTCCCGGGCACGCTGGTGCGACTCCTGCCAGCTTTCCCCGAATACCACCAGCTCGGCGCCCTGGGCTCTGATGGCCTGCATGGCTCCCCTGGTGGTCGATTTCGGCACCACCACCGTGACCGGGACCGAAAGTTTTCTACCCGAATAGGCCACTGCGATACCGGCATTGCCGCCCGAAGAGCTGACCAGCCCGCGGGCGCCCTGGTTCACATGGTGACGACAGGCCCGGCCGATGCCCCGCAGTTTGAATGAACCGGAGGGCTGAAGCGCCTCGATTTTCAACCAGACTGCTGATTCGATGCACTTTGACATCGGCACTGATTCGAGCAGCGGACTGTCGATATGCAGCTCAGGCTGAGCCATCTTCTG
The DNA here is from genome assembly GCA_963707715.1 of uncultured delta proteobacterium. GTDB lineage: Bacteria > Desulfobacterota > Desulfobulbia > Desulfobulbales > Desulfocapsaceae > JABDQA01. Next base: position 277,955 of record CAVPRJ010000003.1, on the reverse strand, counting down.
GCTGATTTCCGGTTCGCTCATCGAAATATCTCCGTATCTAGGGGCACCCGGTTCGGCAACCCGGTCGGCTTGATGACCTGATCAGCCTTTCAAACTTTGTTGCAACGCAGACAGATCAACCCTAGAAGTCAGGTCGAGGCTGAGCGGGGTTACCGAAACCACCCTGTCAACGGCCAGCGCATGGATATCTGAATCAGGATCGAGATTTTCCCGATCCACGACAATCTGCATCTTCGCATCGCAGACCCGGCTCTGGGGTGTCGGCTCAGCAATCACTCTGGAATAGTAAAAGGTCCGGGCCAGCCTAGTGATTTTCCACTCCGTATCGACGGTGGCATCATCGGGCACATCGATTTTCAGCGCCTGCACATCGGCAGGCAGTTTTTTTTCGAGCAGCAAAGAGGCAAACATCGACAGAAAATATGCTGATGCATGCCAATCCTGGCTGGTATAGAGATGATGCGAATCCAGCTTGGTCTGTTTGGAGATCGCAATCGCTTTGACCCCGTAGTTGCAGGCCTCCAGTGCAGCGCCGACGGTACCGGAGCACGTCACGCTGTTGCCCAGATTTTCACCGTAATTGATTCCGGAAATAAGCAGCTCCGGTTTCTCCGCACTGAACAGGGTCTGCATCGCAAAGCGCACCACCAGGGCTGGAGAGCAGGCGCAGTGGTAGGCCTCAAGAGCCGAACCATTGATCCGTAAATCCTTCGGCTGCAGCTGGGCCCGGCTGTCTCCGGTCAGACTGCGCCCCATGCCGGTCTGCTGGTAAGTCGGCGCGACGACCACCACCCTGCCCAGAGCGCCTACAGCCCCGGCCGCAGCCAGCAGCCCCGGTGAATCGATGCCGTCATCATTGGTTACTGCGATCAGCCGTGCCATGCTGTTTCTGTTCTCTTCCCTGTGCTTAGTAATTTTGTCGCTTCGCCCGGCCCGTCGCCCTCAGGATGGCTGCGGTTTGCGGGCCTCGACCTCGAGCCTCACCATCGCCACATGGGCCTGTCCCGCCGGGTCAAGCGGAACCTTCTGCAGGTAGTGCTGGACGGCCTCATCAATGAACGCATCTCTTTTCTGCTCGGGCAGCCGCTCGGTATAGGGCAGCCAGGTGGTGCGGATCCATCCTCGGAGACCGTCCGCACCTTCATGTTCCATATCTTTGCCGATACACTCCACTCTGTCCACCTTAAAACCACTGCCGCTCAGCATGGCCAGATACGCTTCAGCGCCGAAAAAACCATACGGAAACGCAAAACTCTCAAAATAATCACGCCAGGCCTGCTGATTGATCATTTCCTCGAGCGTATCGACCATCCGGCGCGCATTTCCCTCCCCGCCCATCTGCAGCAGAATCCGGCCACCCGGTTTGAGACTTGCGTAGATGCCATCGAGTACCGGACGGTGATCAGTGAGCCAGTGCAGTGCCGCATTGGAAAAGACCAGATCGAAGTGTTCCTTGAAGCGGAGTTGCGCTGCATCCATCAGCTCAAACGACAGATTGACATGGGTATCGGGGGGATATCTGCTCCGGGCCAACTGCACCATGGATGGGGCACTGTCGACCCCGACTACCCGGCCGCGGGGCAGCAGGCCGGCGATCTCGGCAGTGACCTTGCCGTCGCCGCAGCCGATATCGAGCAGTGCCTCATCACCATTGAGCTTTAATTTGTCAATCAGCTCCCGGGCCCATTTCTGCTGGGCCCGGGAATGTTTCGCGTAATCTTCACTATCCCAGCTATAGGTGGCCATAATCCCTACCTTGTCCGCCTCGTAGCCAATTCTTTGTCTCTATGCAGCTCGCTTTACCATTGCAGTGGCAACACCCGCAGCAATTAAGGCGGAGCCGCCGCCGCGGGCCAGCCAGCTTTGCACCCCGGCCCGGTTCAGCCAGTGGCTCAGGTGCCCGGCAAAAAACCCGTAAAGCAGTGCGTTAATTGCGGCAAGCACCAGAAACGTCGCGCCCAGGATCAGCAACTGAGAAAACGTCTGCCGGCCAGGATCGACAAATTGAGGCAGGAAAGCCACAAAAAAACTGATGCTTTTCGGGTTCAGCGCGGTAACCACGAACGAATTTCTAAACAGCGAAGGTCGGCTGCGATAACCCTCGCCCGTGGCTATCTGCATGGTTTCCGGCCTGGAAAACCAGAGCCGGAGGCCGAGATAGAGCAGGTAGAGCGCACCAATCCACTTGCACAGGGCGAAAAGAGATGCAGACGCATTAAGCAGGGTTCCTACCCCAAGCAGGGATAGCCCCAGCGCGGTAAAATCCCCGCCGACGACACCGGCTGCCAGCGGAATAACCGATTTTTTGCCATGGACCATGGCCTGGCTGACCACCAGAATAATGGTCGGTCCCGGCATGATCAGAATCAAGCCCGAGGCAAGCACAAAAGCGAGCCAAACGCCAATATCCATTTCCGCTCTCCAGAGAGAAGACCACCAAGTTTAATTTTTGTCTCACCATATTCGTTTTTGTGCCATATCACTGATACAACCAGAGAAAATACCAATCCTGCGGCAATTTTGCAGAAATAATTGGTCACCAATCAATTTTTGGGTAAGACTAGCATCGAACCTCTATGAAGTGAAACCACGACAGCGCTGCCTGAGGACTGAACTCGGTTCCAGCTTCAGCCCGCTCACCAACAATGGAGTTGCCATGAATACACTATTGCAGCCAGGCCTCATTTTTTCGCACACCTTTGTGGTTTCAGAATCGAAACTGGTTCCCGCCCTCTATCCTGAAGCCGCAGAACTGCAGATCATGCCGAACGTGTTTGCCACAGGTTTTCTGGTCGGCTTGCTGGAGTGGACCTGCATCAAGGCGATCAATCCGCACATCGACTGGCCCAAACAGCAGAGCGTCGGCACCGCTATCGATATCAAGCACCTCGCTGCGACGCCGGCCGGCTTCGAGATAACCAGCAGCATCGAGCTGCGCGAAGTGGACGGCAGGCGGCTCATCTTCTCGGTAGAAGCTCACGACGGGGTGGACCTGATCTGCACAGGTACCCATGAGCGCTTTATCATCGACCGGGAGAAGTTTGATGCCCGACTCGAGACCAAGCTAGGCAGTAAACCCGTGACCTAAGCCCGAACAAGCATAATTTGTAAAGAATTGGATACGATTTTGGGCAGGAAATGAAATTGTCTCAAGCAAATCTGACAAGCTTCTATTGGTCTTCATGTGGACAATTGAAAGCTTCCTGTGAAGCTAGGATTCCTGGCAAGCCAACACTCGTCCCTGTCCAAACGACAGATGCAAAGGAAGAACGTGTGATTATCTCGACTTATTTAAATTAGAGCTGTTCGATTTGGCAATCTCGACGTGATGCATCTCCTGTCGCAGAACGAAAATTAACCGAAAGCGCAGCGATGCGGCGCAACGTCTTGTCCAACCCTGTTTTTCAGCTCATGCCTCAGGCTGCATCAGGACGTTTCCACCTGTAAGGTAGCTCCCTGATGGTGCCCGGTTCTGTCATTGTTTGGAGGGCCGCAAGAGCGTCCATAATGATCCGCCTCTGGCGGTTCACGTTACCGGGTTCTCCGAACATGCTGCCTCTTGCAAACTTGACGAGCAAGGCGCGGGGCGGTTTGATGTGGGCCATCCGGTCGGCCGCGTTCCCCATGGAAATGGTAGGTATCCCCGCTTCCTCGACCAGCCGCTGAATCAGACCTACAGTCTGATGGCACTTCGGTCAGACTGGCACAAGGAAAAGGACGTCAATCGACTGGGCCTTTATCCGCCTAATGAGCTCGGGAACCGTCTTTTCTACCAGAGTTGCTACATCGTTGACATAGCCCACGCTGTAGTTAGTTCCCGCTAGTCTACCGATGATTTTCTCTTTTTCTAATTCGATGAAGCGCTGGAGGGGAAAGATAATATTGATGTCCTGCTCGGCCAGGCTGTGATCGTAATGTCGATGGGCAATCCCGAGATCTTTCTGCTTCACCGTCCTGGGAAGTTCCCGAAACGAGGTATCCCCATGAATTGAAACGGTGTCGTAGGCAGGCTGGCTCTCCTTTATAAAAAGACCACCACTGGTAATAAGAGCGAAAGTATGCTCTGAAGGTTTTCCTTTGTAGGGCGTCCAGGGTATGTCATCCGGGACAACGAAAGGATATTTCTTTACGATTTCGTCCATTTTTCCAGCCTGGTAGTCCGCCAGGCTTTCCTCCACCCACTGGTCATAAGCAGCCTTGAATTTTATAAAATCGAATGGCACTTGCTTACCTCTCTGATTTGATTTTTCTTATCGCTAAGCGAATTATGAATGGCTGTTTTGCACCACTGCCGCTCCTAACAGTATTAGCCCTATACCTATAAATTTCATCATATGCAAAGGTTTTACTGTAAGCCCAAAAACCCCAAACTGATTAACTAAAGTTGATCAGACAAGGAGAGGGTCGATGAAATCATTTTCAGGACCGCAAGCCAGCGGAATCGGCTCATGCTGGAGCTGATAACGAGAGGGGGCAGGCGAGTCGGAGAAGTTCTGAATCTCAAACCAAAGGACATCCGGGACAGAAGCCTTGCCATTCAGAACCCCAAAAGCGGCTGGGCTGGTGAAACGGTTTATGTTCCGCGGAAAATACAGGTAAGGTTAACCGCCTGCTCAAAATCTAAGGATATCGACGGTGATGACCGAATTTTCCCCATTTCCCATGTCGCCTATGTCGCCGCCAGGTCTATGCTGAGAAAGGCAGGAAGATTGGTCAATATCGAACTTCGCCCGCACGATCTCCGGCGGCATGCAGCTACCTATGCCTCAAGGTCTGGCACCCCCATAGAAATTGTCAGCAAGGTTTATCTGCGGCACGCAGACCTTTCGACGACCCAACGATATCTCGGGAAGGTGCATGACACTGAGGCGATCAGATGGATTGAAACACTTTAGGGATAGGCGCACTTCAACGGGCGGGGGCGATTCCTCGCCCGTTAACGGCAGAGCAGACACCTCAAGTTTGACGCAATGCCGGATTAATATAGATTTTCCCTGGCAACATTGACCGTAGTATTACGGGTAGGCAGGGCTATTAAACTACGTCATCATGCATTTGATTCGAGTTTGGTATGAAATATCATGACTAACCTGTGAACATGCGCCAGATAAGAGCGACAAATCCGCAAATGACAATCCCGAAAACGACCGGCATCAGGGTTGATACAAGCGTCCATTTCAGACTTTTTGTCTCTTTCCAGATCGTATAAATTGTCGTTGAACACGGGTTGTGGCAGAGGCTGAACAGCATCAGGCAGACAGCTGTCAGCGTTGTCCAGCCGCCGGCATTCAGCAGCATCGCAAGTGCCGATTCCCCGCTTGCATCGAACATGACGCCCGCTCCCTGCTCCCCCACGCCGGTAACGCCTGTGGTCATGACGGTCAGCATAAGTACCGTGGGAATGACGATTTCATTTGCGGGAATAGCCACAATATACGCTACCAGAATCACCCCGTTGAGTCCGATCAGCCACCCGGGGCCATTGAGGATATCGATCATCCACTGGGCCAGCGATGTATCGCCAACTTGAATGTTGCAGATGGACCAGAGCACAACGCCCGCCGGTGCCGCGAAAACGATGGCCCGCCACAGCACGATCAGGGTTCGATCGATGAGCGATGTGTAGAGCGTCCTGAGCAGATTCGGCGGCCGGAAAGGCGGCAGCTCCAGAGTGAATGTCGAGGCCTCGCCCTTAAGCACAGTGCGCGAGAGCATCCAGGAAGAGAGAAAGGTCAGCAGAACGCCCAGCAACGCCACACCGAGCACAGCACCGGCGGAAACCAGCCCGGCGATTGCCGGGGGCGCCAGCACGCCCAGAAACACTGTCGCAAGTAATATCTGGGTCGGCCATCGGCCGTTGCACAGGGCGAAGTTATTGGTGATGATGGCAATGAGCCTCTCCCGCGGGGAATCGATTACCCGGGTGGCCACAATTCCGGCGGCGTTGCATCCCCAGCCCATGCTCATGGTCAGTGCCTGCTTCCCGTGTGCACCGACCCGCTGGAACAGGTGGTCGAGATTGAAGGCGACCCGGGGCAGATAACCGAAGTCCTCCAGGATGGTAAACAGCGGAAAGAAGATAGCCATGGGCGGCAACATGACGCTGATAACCCAGGCCATGGTCAGATACAGTCCATCAATAAGCACTCCGGAGAGCCACCAGGGGAAATGGGCTGAATCCGCCAGCCCTTTAAGAAAAGGGTGCCCTTTATCAAGCCAGGATGGTCGCCAGCCAGCCGGACGGAAGATTTGCTCCTTCAATGGTGAGCCATAACACCACAGCCAGCATGAGCACCATGATGGGCATACCGGTCCAGCGGTTGGTTAAGAGTGAATCCAGGCGTCGCTCCCAGTTCAGCCGGTGGGTCTTGCCTTGCTGGTCAACGTTGCGGGAAGCGATACGGCCTGATTCAGCATAGATGCTTTCAACCCAGCGGTCATGGTAATCCTGGGGGAGTTTCCAGCGCAGCTCGCTGGCGCGCTCAACAATTTCTTCCGGTTTCATATCTCAGTTTCTTAAAGCTATTCGCTAACGTAAAAATCCGCACCAATCCCGCGGCGTGAAGGTGCACAGCCTGTTTCACGCAACTTCGTCAACTGCCGCAGGCGCTGATCGTGCCTGTAGCTACGTGGTCATTTTCCAGAATCCCGATTTCTCCGGAGGCAACAGCCTGGACAATGCGCGGATCGCCCTCAAGCAGTCTCAGCGCAACCCATTCCAGATGTGGCATATTGGGAAACACCTCTGCCAGTGCATTCACCAGTTCCTCGATACTCTCCTGAACAGTGGGGATATCACACTTCAAGCGGTGCGGGCGGCAGGAGCTGCGTCCGTTGGCCATATCGTCAATTTCCCTGAGCAACTGATCGATCCCTTCGCCCTGGCGGGCCGCCGTCAGGACCACCGGCACTCCCAGGTCGCGAGCCAGCCCGCGACCGTCGACGGTTACCCCATGCGCCCGGGCCTCATCAATCAGATTGACGCAGACGATTGCCTTGTCGGTTATCTGCAGAACCTGCAGGGCCAGGTTGAGGTTCCGCTCGAGACGAGTTGCGTCGACGACGACCACTGTCACGTCAGGCCGCCCGAACAGAATGAAATTCCGGGCTACCTCCTCATCCTCGGTAGCCGAAAGCAGGGAATAGGTGCCCGGCAGATCGACCAGCTTGAACTTCTTGCCGTTATAGGAAAAGCCGCCTTCGGCCCTGGCAATTGTCTTACCGGGCCAGTTCCCGGTATGTTGCCTGAGACCAGTCAAAGAGTTGAAAACGGTGCTTTTACCCGTGTTCGGGTTGCCCGCCAGAGCAACCACAAAATCTGACTCCCCGAGCTTTACTCCCAACCTCTCCAGCCTGGAAACTGCAGGGACTGCGCAGTCTTTGCATGTGGCGGGGCGCGCTTGCGTTGTCATCTCACTGCCTCACTTTTCTGATGCGGATATGATCAGCCTGCTCTTTTCGTAACGCGATACAGGCTCCACGGATACGGTAGCCAACAGGACTGCCTGAAGGGTTCATGAGTTCGGCCGCGGTGACGGTCCCGGGCACGACCCCCAGATCCAGCAGTCGGTTCCTTTCAAGCCCTCTGCACAGCGAGGACATGCCGAGAATCTCAGCCTTTTCACCAAGGCGGAGGCTGGACAGTCGTTCAATGGAGTCATCGAAGGTTTCACCAGATTCCAGTTCCACTGCAGTTATCTGGGCGGCAACTGCGTCGGAGAAAACAAAGGTTTCTCCTTCCAGGCGAATGTGTATTTCGTTTTCATCTCTCTGATCGATCCGCAACACGGTATCCGTGGTAATACCAGCCTCGACAATGCGGGAATGCAGGTGAGACGGTTCATCCTCAATATGCACAACACGTCCCGCCCAGTTGACGGGATAGTCCAACAGCGGCGTCCCGCGCTTGGCAGGCATTTCGCCCTTTGCCGTTGGAATGGGATCGCCATGCGGGTCGAAGCGCGGATGTCCAAGTTCTTCGGCCAGTTTCTTAACATCATCTTTTGAGAGATCATGCTCCCTTTCATCCGCGAGCTTGTGCCAGGCAGATTCGGGGAGTCCTGTCTTTCTGGCCAGGTAGGTTTCGTACAACCGATGTGCCTGGAGCACATGAAGCGCATATTCCCTGCCGCTGGCCGTAAGGCCGAGGTGGTCAACCTCGAGCATCTCCGCTTCCCGCAGGTCCTGCAGCAATTGCTCTACCCGTCCAGGCGGAATGGTGAGCTTTTCGGCAATTGTTTCGGACGAAACATTCTGCCCTTCATATTCGCACTCGGCGAGGAACTTCAGCGTATGCTGTATCAGGGTCTGTTCGTTCATATCCATTAAAAGCGCGTTGAATTTCTTTTTCCACCCTTAAATGTTTAAGATAGTAGCGCATAACTATATGAAAATAAAGGCTCCGAGAGTTTTTCCGTTCACCAGTGCTTGCTTCGGACAGCATCTTTTCCTTCATGGCCATCCTGACTGGAAGAAGATTGGATGGAAAAGCCTCTTCAATTGCAGAATCAGAGCATTCGATTAAGTCGTCGATTACCGTAGAATAAAACGAACCGGCACGAGTACTTCAACAGCTTAGCCACACCTGCTTGCTCCCGACAACAAACTGCTGTCATTGCACTTTTTTAACGTCGCTTTTCCGGGAAGTTCGTCGCCACGTATTTTCTCAACCTGCAATTCATTGACTGTGCTCGCTGTCGAGACATCAACTACCAGGACGGCGATCCCCTGTCATTTGCAACATGCGGCAAGGGAGGCAATCAGTGTCCTCAATCCACCTGTGTTAAATCAGCTTTTTAAATGCCTTCTTTTTTTGCACATTAGTTCTGGCAATATTAGCAAAACTTGATAATAGCTCAAATTGAGATGTTTCCTGCAATCTTGGGCGACCGATTCTCGAAGTGACTGTCAGGTCATTTTTAGAATTCTTTTTTGAGATTGTTGGGTCGAGTTTAAGTTATCACACATAATTGAATCTGAGACCATGAAGACCATCGAGCCCCTCGACGTAAGGGTGCTGTCACTGCCCAACTGAAGCGGCGCCGTCACGGTCACGGGCGTGATCAAAAACATTGCCTCCCAGCTGAATCTCCCGGTGGAGATTCAGCTCATCACCATTACAACCCATGAAGATGCTCTCAGCCATCGACATATCGGTGGCCCAACGGTACAGATCAACGGGCTGGACGTCGAACCCGAGGCACGCACCAGCACCCGGTTCGGTCTGGCCTGACGCAGATATGGGGGATCGTCGATCCCCTCTGAAAAACTGATCGAAGCAGCTTTGCTCGAAGCACTGGACAATACTGACGGCTGATGCAACCAGGCTCAAGTTCCGCTTGGCCCGTGACAATTGACCCAGTGTTATTGTGCTTGGAGTTTCTAATCCCTATAATGTAAAAGATTTAAGCCCAAAATTATCCAAAAAAACTGAGGTGACAATATGAGCGTGATGGTCATTATCAAGCGTGTTTTCCGGATGGATAAAACCAATGAGATTGTGCCGCTGCTGAGGGAATTGCGGGCTCAATCCGAACGCCAGCCCGGTTTTATCTCACGCGCCACCTATTCTAAGATGAGCGATCCGGGCGAGTTTATCGTGGTGACCGAATGGGAAACCGCAGACGCCTGGATGGCCTGGATGAACCAGAAAGAGGCGCGCGACCTGCAGTGGAAGATAGATTCTCTGATCGGCGAAAAAACCTTTTTCGAAATCTACCAGCCTGAAGATTTCTGAGCCGCAGCTTAACTGATCTGGCGCCCATCCCGACGAGCTGAACTCAGCCAGGTAATCTGAAGTCTGGTCCCGTGATATCAGGACAAGGAGAGAATTTTTATGGATTTTGTGATTCGCCTCGGCTGCCAGGGGGTGAATTGGCAGGCCGTTACCGACACGCTCAAGGCTGCCGGCATCTCCTATCGGGATGCTGAGACGCATCGGCGGGCCTTTGAGGCGAGCCATACTTCGGTGTTTGTCTACACCGATGACAAGCTGATCGGACTTGGCCGGGCACTTTCGGACAGCGAGTACCAGGCTGCAGTCTATGACTGTGCGGTTCACCCGGACTATCAGGGTAAGGGTGTCGGCTCGCTGATCATGGAGCAGATAATTGCCCGCCTTTCCCACTGCAATATCATCCTCTATGCCTCACCGGGCAAAGAGGGGTTTTACCGAAAGCATCAATTGCGCAGAATGAAGACAGGGATGGCCCTGTTCACCGACCAGCAGGCCAAGATAGATAGGGGATTCATCGAGTAAAGCAAAAGCCTCGGCTGGTCTTTCACCTGAAGGCGAACCTGCATTCTGCTGAGTTGGGCAGGCGGGGGCAGCACCGATCAGAATCGGTCTATCACCGTAACACCCAGGTGTTCGAATCTATCCATCTCGACCAGTGCTTTAAGCGACTGCTCAAGCGATATGGTCTGACCGACCAGCCTTTGCGGCTCCAGCCTGCCGGACTGAATCATGGGCCAGATAGCGCTGAATCGATAGGCCTGCATACCGTGGCTGCCAATGATTTCCAGCTCTTTGGCCACGACCTGATCCATCGGCACCGCCGGTCTCGATTGATCGGCCAGCAGCAGCCCGATCTGCACATGTTTGCCCCGCTTGCGCAGACCGGCCACCGAGTTGAAGCAGGTTTCGGGATGGCCGAGCGCATCGATGGAGACATGGGCGCCGCCGCCGCTCAGATCCTTGATGGCCTCAACCACCTCGCTGACCTTGGCTGCATTGACCCGATGGGTCGCGCCGAGTGCAGCGGCTTTCTCGAGTTTCTGGTCATCGATGTCAATGGCTATCACGCTGGCACCCAGCGCAGCCCCGATCATCACCGCCGACAGTCCGACGCCGCCACAGCCATGCACGGCCAGCCACTGCCCGGCCCGGATCTGTCCCTGATCTACAACCCCTCGAAATGACGTGATAAAACGGCAGCCCAGACTGGCTGCAGTGACGAAGTCGATGTCGTCTGGCAGACGCACCAGGTTGACATCGGCATATTTGATCGCCACGTACTGGGCAAATGAGCCCCAGTGGGTGAAGCCCGGTTGGAACTGATGGTTGCACACCTGGTGGTTGCCGCTCACGCACTGCTCGCACCCTCCGCAGCCGCAGACAAAAGGCAGAGTAACCCGGTCGCCCGGCTGCCAATGGTTGACATCCGCGCCGACTTCGAGCACCACCCCGGCCAGTTCATGACCCGGCACATGGGGAAGCGTTATGTCGGGATCATGTCCCATCCAGCCGTGCCAGTCGCTTCGACATAAACCGGTGGCCCGCACCTCGATTAGCACCCCGTCACTTTCCGGCACCGGGTCGGGAACCTGTTTCAGGATGAGTGGTGTTTGAAACCCTTCATAGTATGCTGCTCTCATGGTCGCACCTGTATGAAACCTGCACGTTATTCGTTGGGCTTGGAGTTGGCCTCAATCAGCAAGCCGGTCATCAATCAATTGTCCCAGAATCGGAATCGCCGCTCTGATATCTTGAGCGGAAGCCTGGGAATAAGACAGCCTGAAGCTGTTGCGGCCGCTGCCCTCGACGAAAAAGGCGGAGCCGCTGACAAACGCGACCTTATGCTTGAGTGCCTCTGTCAGCAGATCATCGCCGTCTAATGTTTCAGGCAGCGTGACGAAGGTGAAAAAGCCGCCCGCCGGCCTGGTCCAGGATATCTGTTCAGGAAAATGACGCGTCATCAGTTCCAGCATTAGGTCGCGCTTGATACGGTAATAGGCGATATTTCTCTCCACGGCCCTGCCCAGCGCGCCGGTCCTGATCATTTCCAGCAACACGAGTTGGGTCAGCGAATTGGTGGAGATGTCCGAAAACTGTTTGGCCAACTCCATTTTATCGATCACCGAGGACTGTGCCGCTGCCCAGGCAATCCGCATGCCCGGTGAGAATGTTTTGGACATCGAACGCAGATAGATGACACATCCCGTCTCATCGAGCGCCATCAGGGACGGCAGGGGCTCTCCCTCAAAACGCAGTTCACCATATGGGTCATCCTCAAAAATCATAAACCGGTAGCGCTCCGCCAGTTCGAGCAGCTTGTGCCGTCTGGCGAGCGACAGGGTGACGCCGGTCGGATTCTGGAAATTGGGAATAACATAGACGGCCTTCACCTGTTCACCTTTTTGCGTCAGAGCGGCAAGCTGATTCTCCATCTCCTCCACTGCGATCCCTTCTTCGTCGACAGCAATACCGGCATAACGCGCGCCGTAGGAGGCAATGGTGCCTGTAGCCCCGAAATAGCTCGGCAGACCAATGAGCACGAGGTCGCCGGGATCGATGAACACCCGGCAGGCAAGATCCAGCCCCTGGGCAGAACCGCTGGTAACCAGTATCTGCTCAGGGCTGCAGGACAAGCCTTGCCTTTCTGCAGCGTCCTCAGCCAGGGCACGGCGCAGTTCAGGGTTGCCTCGGGTGGAGCCGTACTGGAGCGCTTGGGCGGCCTCGCCTTCTAGTATTTTTATGGTAATATCTGCAATCTCTTCGGCCGGGAAAAGTGCCGGATCGGGCCAGGCTCCGGCCAGCGACCTCATACCGGGGGCCTCGAGCAGACGGTGGATACCCTCTATAGCCGACGCTTTCATCCGGCGTCCCTGGGCTGAAAAGAAATCATCCGGCTTTGCTTTAACCATATAAGCTCCTTGGTAGAGGACTCAAACTGATCAGGCCTGGTTAGCGGCGGCCCCATGCTCCCCGACGAAGCAGAGCCCCGCCCGGGATCAAGCCGAGTTTGCCTGACATTCTAGCCGCATCCGGCATATCGTCCAACCCTGAAATGTTCGATCCAGCAGAAAAGCACCGTTCCAAATTGCCCCGATCGAATCAGGCATTATAGTGCTTTGTGAAAATAACTGTCTGACTTAACAGTCTATCTGACTTAACAGTTTATATAAGAGGGCTGCAAAAGTGCATAAACATTTTCTGGTTACTGTAAGCGACGAACACCAAAACCTTACCGGTGTCGAGTTTATCTGTTCGTTCTTCAAGAAACTTTCCGAACATCAGATCACCCTGTTGCATATCTGCCGACTCGATGCCAACGACATGAACAAAGCCCTGATGGAGATGTGGGAGGATCCCGAGGGTAAAGTCGACGGGCGCCTGACCATCGGTGCCAGAAAGGCCCTGCAGAAGGCCACCGATCTGCTTTCTCAGAGCAAGATGTCCATCGATCAGATGATCACCAAGACCTGTGCGGAGCGCTTTGGCAAGATCAAGGATATCCTCAATGAAGGAAACCAGGGGCTCTATGACGCACTGGTCCTCGGCAAACGGGCGTCCTACGCACTGCAGTGGATGTTCGAGCGGGCGGCGGATGAAACGGCCCAGGCGATTCTCAAGGACAATGCGCTGACCACCCCGCTGTGGATCTGCCCGGCTCCCGAAGCCGGGAGAAAGAATGTGCTGGTCTGCGTAGATGGCTCTGATGAATCATTGCGGGCCGTCGACCATGCCGGCTACATTCTGTCCCGTCAGGACCAGCACGCCATCACCCTGCTGCATGTCGAAAACGGTGCCGGTCTTGATAGCGAACAGATTTTTGCGCGCTCCGCTCAGACTCTGGCCAATCACGGCATCGGCGATGAGCGGCTCAACCGGGAGACGGTCTGGGGGATCAATATCGCCGGCACCATCAGAAACTATGCTGAAAAACAGGGCTTCGCCGCTATCGCTGTCGGTCTGCACGGCGTCGAGCAGGGCTTTATGAAACGGATCAACCTGGCAGGCGGTACCACCTCGAGTTTGATCGAGAGTGTCGAAAAAGTGACCATCTGGTGCTGCCCGTAAAAGCCAATCAGCAGACACCTCACAAATAAAAATCACCTTATTCTGATGGGATCGACTACCCCACCGCCGGCGACCGGGCACTCGAAACGAAGACGCATCGTCATCCCCTTTCGCACTGTCTTCAAGTGGCTGGTCCGCCTGCGCCGCTCACCGCGCGCCATAGCAGGCGGTTTCACGCTGGGTATGTTCATTGCCTTTACCCCGACCATTGGATTCCAGATTCCGCTGGCGATACTGCTGGCGACTATCTTGAATATGAATCGTCCGGCCGCGATTCTGTCCGTGTGGGTTACCAACGCAGCTACAATGGCGCCGATTTACACCTTCAACTACTGGGTCGGCAGCCTGTTCTTGTCAGGACCTCCAGTCTCGGAAGTCTATAAAACCTTTATGAACCTAGCTGCAGAAGTGGTGAAAATCGATATCTGGGAAGTCTACGACCAGTTCAAGACGGTGGTCGCCTTGGGTACGGAAATCATCGGCCCGCTGGTGCTCGGCAGCGTTATCGTCGGTCTGGTTGCTGCAGTGCTTACCTACCTGCTCTCCATCACTCTGATCTACACATTTCTGATACGGCGTCGCAACCGGCAACGACTGGACAACCGGTAATCAGACAAGGGCTGTCAACTACTGTTCCTGTTTTGCCGGTGGGGTGCTCTGGTCTTTTTCAGGTAACTTGTAGACGAAGTAATAGGTGACACCGGTGGCCACCAGCACGACACCGGTGGCAAAAATATAAAGCGGGTCCAGCTCATCGTAATCCAGGATGATAACCTTTCTGGCAATGGCCATCAGCGCGGTGGCCAGAACGATCTTCACATGAATCACGTCGTCGCGGAGATAGAGAATGATATTCTGAAATATCTCGATCGCGATCAACACCACCATAAAGGCTCCGAAGGTCATCAGGATATCGCCCATGGTCAGGATAAAGCGCGGCTCGGTTATAAGGCGCTGGTAAATGGTCCAGGCGACATCGATGACGCCGAAGATGATCACCAGTATCATCAACAGACCGAGCGTTTTCAGGCAAAGGTGGATGACTTGCTTGAGCAGCCAGAGGAACCAGTCGTCTTGTTTGCTTACATGTTTCATGGCGTCAGGAAAGCGTTACCGGTGAGACGAAATCATCGGGCTTGACCGTCAGCACGGTGCATTGCATCGAATTGAGCAGTGCTTCAGCCCGGTTGCCGATCAACAGACCGGGGATACCGGAACGAGCTACCGAGCCCATCACAATTACATCGATGTTCAGCTCCTTGAGCACCTGACTGATGACCTCGGTGCTGTCCCCCTCCCTGATGTGGACATGGCCGTCAAGCGGAGTGATCTGGCTGAGTTTGAGCAGCTCATCCAAGCCCGCCTTGCGTTCGCCTGCAAGCGTGTTTTTCATCTCGATGATTTCCTGGGGCGTGACGTTGAAGCGGGGGCCGCGCAGCATCACCTCATACTCGAGCCGCCAGGCATGCAGGAAGTGGGCTTCACCCTGTTCGCGCTGGGCGAGTGAATGGGTCAGCTCAACGATTTTCCGGTTGAGCGCCTGGGTCTCATGATGTTCGGCCACGATATCGACGGCACCGAGAATCTTTTTGAAATCGCCGCCGCCGCGCCTGATGATCCACACCGGACAGGGGCACTTACGCACCAGCCGCATGGCGAGTTGATCAATACCGCGCTCGAGAACCTCTTCTTTGATGATCAGGTCGTGACCGTCGCGAAGGACTTTTTTGATCACCTCGATGAATCCCTTGCCGCGCAGCAGCGAGCCGGACACATCTATTCCCTGCCAGCCCGGTTCCACCATGAGCCGTTCGAGGTCCGCTTGAGCCTGTTTCTCGGCAGCGGCTGCCAACTCCTGGAAACGTCCGCTCAGCGAGACGCCCAATTCCTCTACCAGCGAGCGCTCTTCAACCCTGACGAGGCTCACCCTGGCCTCGTTTAGCCGGGCCAGCGTGACCACCTTGTGTACGGTATCCTGGTGGGCAGCGGATTGTGCATCGGCAACAAAGAGAATATTTTTAAAGCGTTTCACAATGATCTCCGTATCCCTTCACTATGCTTTTACCGTTGCATCGATTTTTCTCAAACCACAAGTCTATTCAAAAAGAGCAGTTGAGCATTTTTCTATATTAAAAAATAAGCGCTGAACAGACTTTGACCATAACAGCAAAACAAGAGTATATTGGCAGTAAAAACTATCGAAAATTATGCGGGAAAGCAAGCCTGCTACGCGCAGCACTTTTTGGGATGCCCCTTGCAGCTTCCTCTTTGAGCCCCCCTGATATCGCTCTGATGTTTTGCAATTGAAACGATGGTCTTGAGGCGTTTCTGCGTCTTGGGCGTCAGGTCGTCCTTTTTTATTTTATCAACTTCTTCACAGATTGCCTGAAAGGCCCGTGCTATTTTCTCGCTTGCCAGCATGTCTATCCTCCCGATGGTTGATTATCCGACAGCTATCCTGTGACGAGTCATTCTCGCTTGAATTCCAGTATCATTTCAATACCATCGAAACACCAGTGATAAAGAAATAATTATTAATTTGCCGAAAGCAACGACTCTTTGCCGCTATTAAAACAGGGTCTCTATCCGCCGAGGCGACTGCCTCGGGACAGACCGATCAAAACACCGCCTTCCCGGACGGCTTGACAGTAGTTGTGCAAACTCTTATAAGAAAGACTGGATTGCTTCACGTGCAGGGGTGGCCCATGGGCCTGAGATGATACCCGTAGAACCTGATCTGGTTAATACCAGCGTAGGGAATCGCAGCAACATCTTTTTCCTCGAAACATGTTTCCTCAGGTTGTCTCCGGGGCCGCTTTCGGCCGCTTCCTGCTCTTAGACCAAACGACAATAACAGCGAAGGTGGCTAGATGTCTGATCTAAACATAAAGTGTGCTGAAAACATTGCCAAAATCCGCGGGCAGAAACCACTGGTCCATAATATCACCAACTTCGTGGTCATGAACTACACGGCCAACGTGCTGCTGGCAACCGGTGCGTCGCCGGTCATGGCGCATGCCAAAAACGAGGTTGAGGAAATGGTGAGTTTTGCCGGCTCCCTGGTCATCAATATCGGAACCTTGACCGACACCTGGATCGCCTCGATGCTCAAAGCGGGCAAAAAGGCCTCCGCCTTGAACACCCCGATTATCCTCGATCCGGTTGGTTCAGGGGCTACCAGACTGCGGACCGAGGCAGCCAAAACAATCATATCAGAAACCAATGTCAGCATCGTGCGGGGCAATGCTTCGGAAATTCTTTCACTGCATAACGAAGATTCCAGAAGCAAAGGGGTTGACTCCCTGCATTCGGTGGATGAAGCGGGTGAAAGTGCGAAAATTCTTGCCAGAGAACTTGGAGCGACGCTGGCCATCACCGGGCCAGTTGATTTTATCACCGACGGCAGCCGGGAGGTCAGGGTGGAAAACGGCCATGCGCTGATGCCGGTCGTCACCGGTACAGGCTGCTCGGCTACTGCAGTGATCGGAGCCTTCGCCGCCGTGGATCCGGACCCGGTCAGCGCCACCGCCACAGCCCTCGCCTTCTTCGGCTTGGCCGGGGAAAAGGCAGGTCAGACGGCCCAGGGACCGGGCACCTTTATGATCCAGCTTCTCGACGCTCTGTATCTGCTTTCGCCCGAAGAGATCAAGGCAGGTGCCCGCATAATTGAAGCCTAGTTTGCCTCCATGCTCGATTACAGCCTCTACCTGGTTACCGACCGTTCCCTGTCGCGGGGCCGGTCCACGCTCGAGGTGGTTCGCCAGGCCGTGGCAGGCGGTGTCAGCTGTGTACAACTCCGCGAGAAACATTGCTCGACCAGGGAATTCATTGACCAGGCCCGGGCACTGCAGCCGCTGCTCAAAGACAGGCGCATACCGCTGATCATCAACGACCGCCTCGACGTAGCTCTGGCAGTGGAAGCTGACGGCGTTCATCTGGGTCAGCAGGATATGGCCATTGCCGATGCCAGAAAGATCGCCGGACGTGCGCTGGTCATCGGCATCTCCGTTGAATCCGTTGGTGATGCAATCAGAGCGGAGCAGCAGGGCGCGGATTATCTCGGTGTCAGCCCGGTTTTTGCTACCCCGACAAAAACCGATACCGCACCGCCATTGGGACTTGAAGGGATAAGGCAGATCCGTCGAGCAGTCGTCATACCCATCGTCGGCATCGGCGGGGTCAACCTGCGCAGCGCAGCCTCGGTGCTTGGCGCCGGTGCAGACGGCATTGCGGTGGTATCGGCCATTGTCAGCGCCGATGATCCAAAGCAGGCGGCCGTCGAGCTGAGGAAAATCATAGCAGACAGCGCTGCGGCTTAACGATCATGAGCCTGGCCAAGCAAACCGGTTACCCCCTGTGCATGCACCTTCGATAGAAATAAAAGACCTCACCATCGGTTTCGACACTGGTGCGGAGCTCTTTGCCGGCCTCTCGTTTACCGCAGTAGGCGAGATGACGACCTGCATTCTCGGGCCGAGCGGCTGCGGAAAATCGACGCTGCTGCGCCTGATCTCAGGAGATGAGAGCTTCCGGGTCAAGGGGTCGGTATCCTTTACACCGGAACGCCCTGAGCCGATTCGATGCGCCTGGATGGGGCAGGACGACCTGCTGCTGCCCTGGCTGAGTCTGCTGGACAACGTGCTGCTCGGGACCAGGCTGCGCGGCGAAATGACTGCAGACCAGCGTCGCAAAGCGGTTGAACTGATCGCTAAGGCCGGCCTTGGCGGAAATGAAGCAGCGCTGCCCGCAGCGCTGTCCGGCGGCATGCGCCAGCGAGGAGCCCTGCTGCGCACCTTGATGGAAGAGCGGCCGGTGCTGCTGATGGATGAACCTTTTTCCGCGCTCGATGCCCTGACCCGGATCAAGCTGCAGAACCTGGCCGCGGAAATGACCAGAGGGGCCACGACCATATTGGTTACCCACGATGCCGGCGAGGCCCTGCGGTTGGCCGACAAGATCGTTATCCTGGGCGGGGAACCGGTCCGGGTCATGGCCCAGCTCGATTTCAACTCATCTCCCCCGCGGCCGCCCGATCACCCGGAAGTAACCGCACACTATGCAGCGCTGCTCAACCAGCTCCTCGAGGAGAATGGCACATGAGCTGGCTGCGCATGACCCTGCTGGCCACTGGGCTGATTATACTCTGGCAACTGCTGGTGCTGCTCACCCAGGTACCACCCTATATCCTGCCGGGACCGCTGCCGGTCGCCCTGGCGCTGGTGGAACACTGGCCGGCACTGATCAGGCATCTGCAGACAACGCTGGTGGAGATCCTGGTCGGACTGCTGCTGGGGGCACTGCTGGGCAGTTCCTGTGCGCTGTCGATGATCATTTCGCCACTGCTCAAACGCTGGATGCAGCCGGTTCTGGTTGTCAGCCAGGCCATTCCGGTTTTTGCGCTGGCGCCGATTCTGGTGCTCTGGTTCGGTTACGGCATGGCCTCCAAAATTGCGATGGCGGTGCTGATCATCTTTTTCCCGGTGGCCGCCTCGTTCTATCAGGGTATGCGCCGCACCAACCCGGACCTGCTTCAACTGGCCCGTATCATGGGCGCCTCAAGGCTCGCCACGCTGCGCCACATCGTCATCCCCTCGGCGCTGCCCGCCTTTGGTTCCGGACTGCGGGTGGCCACGGCAGTGGCGCCGATCGGAGCCATCGTCGGAGAATGGGTCGGCGCGAGCAGCGGCCTCGGTTTCTACATGCTGCACGCCAACGCCCGCATGCAGATTGACCTGATGTTCGCGGCCCTGGCCATCTTAGCCGTCGCCTCGCTGATGCTTTACTTCACCGTCGATTATATTCTGGATAGAGTCGTCTACTGGGAATCAACCAAAGGAATAGCACCATGAAGATGATGATACAGGGCCCCCATCCGCTTTTCCGCCTGATAGTCTGCACACTGCTGCTGAGCCTTCCGGTCTCAGCCCCGGCGGCAGAAAAACTGACGGTCCTGCTGGACTGGTTTGTCAACCCGGATCACGCACCGCTGTTCGTGGCGCTGGAAAAGGGATATTTTCTCGAGCGCGGCCTCGAAGTCGAGCTGATCGCCCCATCCAACCCCAACGACCCGCCCAAGCTGGTAGCCGCCGGCAAGGCCGATCTGGCGGTTTCCTACCAGTACCAGCACCAGATGCAGGTCGACCAGGGGCTGCCCCTAGTCCGGGTGGCAACCCTGGTGGCAACTCCGCTGAACTGCCTGGTGGTCCTCGCCGACGGCGACATCAATGAGATTGGCGACCTCAAGGGAAAAACCATCGGCTACTCGGTTGGAGGTTTCGAGACCGTATTGCTCAAGGTGATGCTTGAATATGCTTCTCTGAGCCTGGACGACGTCAAGCTGATCAACGTCAATTTCTCCCTCTCCCCAGCGCTGTTCACCGGTAGTGCCGACGCGGTGATCGGTGCCTTCAGAAATTTCGAACTGAACCAGATGGACATCGAAAACCGCCCCGGCCGGGCCTTTTACGTCGAGGAATTCGGCATCCCGGCCTACGACGAACTCATCCTGATCGCCAACAAAAATGCGCTGCACGACAGGCGCTTGCGCAGATTCATCGACGGCCTCGAAGCCGGGGTGCAGTTTCTGGTAAATCACCCTGACGAGAGCTGGCAGCTGTTCATCGCAGGAGAGCGCCAGGACCTCGACGACGAGCTTAACCGGCGGGCCTGGCGCGACACGCTGCCCCGCTTCGCCCTGCGACCCGGTGCCCTCGACCGTAACCGCTACCTGCGCTTCGCTCGCTTTTTACAGGAGCAGCAGATCATCGAGTCGATCCAACCACTGGAAAACTGGGCAGTGGAAATTCAAGCGGCAGAAGACTGAGAATAGAAGATTGATGGAGCGTGTTGCCGGCTCAGGGTAAATCTTGTCGAGCTTTTCCATCCCGGGTCAGCAGGAAGGTAAGGTCCGCTCGTGCTTTTCGTTCAGGCTAACCATCTCTCGACATGTGATTCGAGTTCTACCTCGAGTATTCCCAGCATTGCAGCAAGGTCCAGAATGGTAAATCGTGAGCGCATCTGATTTGCATGGCAAACCACATCCACCAGGAAATCCCTGGACAGCGGCAGCTGGTTGAACCGTATATCCGCGTATCGATGGGCCGCACCGGCGGTTTCAAGACACTGTTTCAATTTCCAGGCTGGAATCAGGTGCGGGGCGAGATGGGAGCGCAAGGCGTTCCAGGTATGCGGGCGAGTTAGAATCGTTATAGCCTGATCCATCCGTGGCAGCTTTTTCTGATATTCACTCTCCACCAGAGGTGTGAGTTCCCCCCAGAACGTCTCATCGACCTGCTTCGGAGGCGTGCTGAATACAGGCGTGTCGATGGCCAGCACCCTTTCGTACAAAGCCGCCATCAGGATGGCGCTTACTCCTACCTGCCGGCCATGCAGGTCATGGGTAAGCCGGTCCCGTCCAGCCAAAATATCGAGGGTATGGGAGATGAGATGTTCTGCCCCCGATGCAGGCGCAGAGGTTCCTGTCACGGTCATGGCAACGCTTGAATAGAACAGGGCCATGAACAGGGCCTCGAAACCTTGTTCCTCCCGGTCCCTGATTTTCTGAGGGTTATCGAGATAGACCGGTTCCAGATTCTTCAAAAGGTCGACGGAAAACTGGCAATAATAATCCTTGAAGAGAAACTGGTTCAGCTTCCAATCAGCACTGCTCACCGGTTTTGCCAGAACGTCACCCAATCCGGCACCGCTCAATTCAGGCGGCGCGTTGATAATGATATCGGTTCTGGCGACGACCGCTTTGGGAGCGGTTGCCTCGATCAGCGTCTTCAGCCCGTCCATGGTCGCCGCCACATTGGCTGACCCATAGCCGTTCATCGAAGCGGCCGTCGCAACTGCGATGTAAGGTCTCTCCCGCAGGTGCGCCAACCATTTGACCAGATCGTTGATAACCCCGCTGCCCACCGCAAGATAGAGATCCGCCTGACAAGTTTCAGCCAGCAGCAGGTCCCTGGTCCGGTCATCCGCCACCGGCGATTCAGCGCCGCAGTCGGGAACGACAAAACATTCCACCTTGAAACCGTCTGTTTTCAATATTTCAGCGATTTCCATACCCGCAATCACGAAGGTCCTGGGGTCGGCAATCACCAGGCACCTCTGTTTAGCAGTAATTTTTCGGATAAGGGCGGGAATCGATCTAAAGGCATCCTGATGATAAATGACATCCTCGATCGGCACTACATGATGGCGGCCGCACTCACAGTCGAACGAGGCTCCCAGCAGCTGTTTCAATTCCATGGATTATCCTGCGGTGAAGCTTACCTGGCAGGCCTTTAAATAAGCAGTGTCGGGACCGCGCCCTGGCTGCGGCAAACCTGTGTGTTCGATAACCTGCACGGCCACGGGATCAAACCCTAGCTTATTTATTGTGCTATTTCCAGATTTTTCCTAACCACTTCTCAATCATCCCCATATTTAATTCGAGCTGCGGCTGAAGACCTGACCTTTCATCGGCTCTTAGAAGCACCGCTCGTGATCGAGCAATGGCGGAGCTTGCAGAGCGCCATTTGACCGCATAGTTCAATAAACTGCCGTTCACCTGCCTCTGAAGCGGGGCCGACGAACTATATGCAAGACGCATTGAATAACCCCGTTAATCCTCTGATTCACTGCCTCAATGGTGGCCCGGTGAGGCCGGGCAGGCCAAGTCTGCTGACATGCTCCTAGGTGCAAAGGGATAAATGTGTTAATTTATACAAAACACTCTAATCAAGCCACACGCAAATTTCAGGAGATCTGGCCTTGGAAGGCGTCTTTCTTCCCATAGCCGTATTCATCGCAGTATATATTGCCATCACCTTTGAAATAATAAACAAAGCGGTGGCAGCCATGATGGGCGTCATGGTATTGCTCGCGCTGCATGTCGTTGATGAGCATCACGCCGTGGGACTCATCGACGTTGAAACGATCATGCTGCTCCTGGGCATGATGAGTATTGTCGTCATCCTCAGAAAATCAGGCATTTTCACCCTGTTAAGCGTCAAGATCGCTGAACTTACGCAGGGCAGCCCTTTAAAGATTCTATTACTTTTTTCGCTCGTTACCGCTACGATGTCAGCCTTTTTAGACAACGTCACGACGGTGCTGATCATTATCCCGATAATAGTGGAATTAACGGCGGGTATGGGGCTCAACCCGCGACTCTTTGTCATCAGCCAGGCGATCATTTCCAATATCGGTGGTACCGCTACGCTTATCGGGGACCCACCCAACATCATTATCGGATCAAAAGTCGGCTTAACCTTCAACCAATTCGCCCTCAACCTCTTTCTGCCAGTTGCTATCTCGCTGGTTCTGGCCCTCCTTTTCATCTGGGCAGCAAATCGGAAACTTTTTCGGCCGGTCGACACCAGCTTGACCAAGCTGTTCTCCATCCAACTGCTCTTAGAAAAGATTCGTCTTGATTTTCTCAACACTCCAGTCGACCCAAAGCTCCTGACCAAGAGCGTGGTCTGCTTGTTATTGGCGATCGGTCTTTTCGTAACACAGACCATCACCAAACTGTCCCCCGGGGTTGTAGCAATGCTGGTGGCTATGTTTCTGTTCAGCATATCGCGGGTAGACGTGGAACATATGCTCGAAGAAATCGAGTGGAGCACCCTGCTGTTCTTTGCCGGACTTTTCATTCTTGTTGGCCTTCTTGAAGAAAAAGGCGTCATTGAGTGGATTGCCCATAATGTGTTTTTGAAGATCGGCGACAACCCCTACGTGATTGTCCTGACTGTCCTCTGGGTGTCGGGAATTGTCTCCGGTTTTCTTGACAACATACCTTTTACGATCACCATGATTCCAATAGTACGGCTCATGCTGGAAACGACGCCAATTCCTCACAACATCCTCTGGTGGGCCCTGGCCCTGGGCGCTTGTTTCGGGGGAAATCTCACCATGATCGGTGCATCAGCAAACATCGTTTCGGTTGGCATGGCAAAACAGTCAGGGGTGAGAATCAGTTTCATTGAGTTCATGAAGAGCAGCGCCATCATCACCTTGATCACTCTTGCTGTCGCCTCCGTCTACCTAATCCTCTATCTCTGGCTGACGCTGTGAATCAGAGCGACAAGGAAAACCTGGACCGATTATTTCTTTATCACGGCAACGTCTTAGGTGCAGCCCGTACGACCTCAATGGCCCTTAATGCAATCATCAGCTCACTGGGCCAGTTGGACCTAGCCAACACCAAGATCTGGGACAAATATGTTGAACTGTCGGCAGCAGTCAGGACCACTCAGCCGCGCATCATTCCACTGATTCATATGCTCGACCAGTTTGAGGCGGAAATTGAACCGTACTTGGAAAGCGAGGCGGAAGTCTTCAAAAATGAGGCCATAAGAATCCTGAAGGCAAAGGTACAACTTTATGAATCGCACGCGGAACGTGTGGTACGGCACGGTATAGAATTTGTGGATAACGGTGACGGTATCATCGTGCACTCTGCCAGTTCAATGGTAACCAATATTCTCCTCCAGGCGCGGCAGGTCCTGCTGAAAGACTTTTCAGTGATCGTGCTTCAACTTGACCCCGTGAGAACACCTCAGGTGGCGCTGTCTCTCAAGCAGGCCGAAATTCCCCATATGGTTATCCCGGCATTCAATCTTTGTCATTACGTTGGTCAGGCCAATAAAATCCTGCTCGGTGCAGTCAGCATCACCAGAGATCTCAAAGTGGTAGCGCCCGTGGGCACAAGCACGACCCTGAGCCTGTGCAGGTATAATGATATCAAAAGTTACCTGTTTGCCAGTTCTTTTCATTTCTCACATGGGTTGGGCGATTCGCAGCAGATTCATCGCCATGAAAGCGCTGTTGCTTCCTCACGAACGACCTACCATATCACAACACATTCTCATGATTTAGTAGATCTGAGCCTGATTGATTTTTGGGTCGATGAGAATGGCATTGTTGACAATGAACGCCTTCGGGCGTTCACCAGATGATCACTATCCAGTACGAGCCTGATAACCTGTCCCCAGATTTTGACATTTATTTTTTTTCAGATCCAAGCGTTGCAACGTCAATGAGAACAGCACCATCTGTATGAAGTTTATGTGCAAGCTACCGAGATGATGGAAAAATCATCCTTCACCAGGCTCATAGTCGTGTGGGGTGAGAGGAGCTTTATCCTTGACAATAAACAGCAGATTATATCTAAAGTGGCAGGAACCAAATGAGAGCGACTTGCCTGCTCTTAAAGTTAACAGGAAATTACACCGTTGGAGACTGACATGACAAAAACCTACCGCATCGCTGTCATTCCAGGCGATGGCACTGGACTTGAAGTGGTAAACGAAGGCCGCAAGGCTTTAACGGCGGCTGCCGGCCGGTTCGGTTTTGCCCTGGAGATGACTGATTTCGATTTTGGCGGGGATCGCTATCTTCGGACCGGAGAAGTGCTGCCGGAAACCGCGGTCGACGACCTGAAGGCCTTCGATTCAATTTTTCTGGGTGCCATTGGCCATCCCGATGTCAAACCCGGAATTTTAGAAAAAGGCATTCTCCTTAACCTGCGCTTTGCCCTGGATCAATATATCAACCTGCGTCCGGTCCGGCTCTATCCCGGGGTGGATACCCCGCTGAAAGACAAGACTCCGGATGATATCGATTATGTGGTTATTCGAGAGAATTCCGGAGGCATCTACACCGGTGTCGGCGGCATATCGATGAAGGGAACCCCTCAGGAAGTAGCTGTTCAGAGCATGGTCTACAATCGCTTTCAGGTCGAACGCTGCCTGCGCTATGCCTTTGACTACACTCGTAAATTCGGCAAAAAAGCTCGAGGGAAAGGAAGCGACAATACCCTGGGCCTGGTGGGTAAAACCAATGTACTGACCTATGTGTTCGACCTCTGGGAGAGAGCCTTTCACGAGATCGGGGAACAGGACTACCCCGATGTCAAGCGAGAGTATTATCACGTGGATGCAACATGCATGTGGATGGTCAAAAGTCCCGAGTGGTTCGACGTGCTGGTCACCTCAAACATGTTCGGCGACATCATTACCGACCTCGGTGCTGAGACCCAGGGGGGCATGGGCATTGCCGCCGGCGGCAATATCAACCCGGAAGGGGTGAGCATGTTCGAACCCATTGGCGGATCGGCTCCTAAATATACCGGAAAAAATGTCATCAACCCGCTGGCATCCATCTGTGCCGGCGCGATGATGCTGGAGACGCTCGGTGAAACAGAGGCAGCCGCGGCGATTGAAGACGGGGTTAAATGGGTAACAGGAAGCAAAATCAAAAGCCTCGCCGCCGGCAAGATGGGCTACACCACCAGTGAAGTGGGCGATCTGGTAGTCGAACACATTCTTAAAAAATAAGCCGTTTTCAGAACAGCAGACTGGCGGTGCTGCCGGTGCCGCCAGTCTGACCTTCCCCCACTCAACTCAGTCATCAGTAATAGTTCCACCTAAATCTCTCTTCCTGAAGAACTGATCGCCTGACAATGCCTGACAGTTGTTGCGGGTATGATTATAGTTAAACTGTGCTGACAGGCGGTTGTCTGCGCCCGATGAGACGATATTGCTCGACAAGGAGGATCTATGTATTTCTCTCCTGTCAATTCCCCTTTACGTTGGCCATCCCTCTGGTGGCTTGTTCTGCCGATCTTTCTGATTCTTGTTATTTGCTCTCTTTGTTCAGCTTCTGAAGACAAAAGTGGTGCGCTGGTTCTGAGCATAGACGGCACCATCAATCCAGCCATTTCTGATTACCTCAAGAAAGGACTATTGCGGGCCACTGAACAGAAAGCCACTTTGGTGATTATCCGGCTGAATACCCCCGGGGGTCTTGATGCCTCGATGCGGGATATCATTCAGGAAATCCTGGCTTCCCCGGTTCCCGTTGCAACCTATGTATGGCCGGACGGTGCAAGGGCCGCCAGTGCCGGCACCTATATACTTTATGCCAGCCACGTTGCCGCAATGGCACCGGCGACCAACCTCGGGGCCGCCACTCCGATTCAGATTGGCGGCCTGGGCAGCAAAAAGGACAAAGAGAAGCCAGATGCAGAAGATGCCAAAGACCAAAAATCAGCCCTTGAACGTAAGATTATCAATGATGCAAGCGCCTATATAAGAGCTCTTGCTGACAAACACAACCGCAATGGAGATTGGGCCGTCCTGGCGGTTCAGGAGGCAGTCAGCCTGACCGCCCGCGAAGCGCTCGAACTAAAGGTCATCAACATTGTGGCGGATAATCTTGACGATCTGCTGAATCAGCTTGACGGATACCCGCTGATTGTCAATGGCGAACCGCTATCCTTAAAGACCACTGGCCTCCGCCTGGAGTATTTTGCACAAAGCTGGCGGTACAAACTGCTCGGGGTAATCAGTGATCCGACGATTGCCTATCTGCTGCTGCTGCTCGGCTTTTACGGGCTCATCTACGAACTGGCCAATCCGGGATTTTTCCTGCCAGGAGTGGCCGGCGGCATAGCGCTGATGCTTGCCCTCTATGCGCTGCAACTGCTGCCGGTTAATTACAGCGGTCTGGCTTTGATGATGCTCGGCCTCGGCTTCCTCATTGGCGAGGCATTCATGCCAAGCTTCGGCACACTCGGCATCGGCGGAATTATTGCTTTTGCTGCCGGCTCCCTCATCCTGATAGACGACCAGACGATGCGCGTTTCCCTGCCCGCGATCATCGGAACCACGGCGGTCTCGGCGCTCTTCATTGTTATGCTGATGAGCCGCGTAGCAATGCTGAGGAGAAAACCCGTTCACACCGGCATCGAGGCGATGGTTGGAACAGTCGGTGAAGCACGCTTCGATTTCGACGGTTACGGCCTGGTCTGGGTAAACGGTGAGTCCTGGAATGCCCGGAGCAGTTCACCCGTTAGACAGGGAGATAAAGTAAAAATTCTGTCGATTTCCGGCTTGGAATTGATCATAGAACCATTGCAGGAGGACTCCTGACATGACAACTCCCGACCTGATAACTTCTGATCTGCTGAGCTATCTTATCCCCGTTTTGTTTGTGGTTGGTCTGGTGGCCTTATCATTGAAAATCGTAAACGAGTATCAACGCCTTGTTGTATTGTTTCTGGGACGATTTCAGGCGGTCAAACAACCGGGGTTAAGAATCATAGTCCCCGGGATCCAACGCGCGTTCCGGGTAGATTTACGGGTTATCACAATGGATGTTCCGCCCCAGGATGTGATCTCACGTGACAACGTTACAGTCCGGGTAAACGCAGTGCTTTATTTCAGAGTAGTCGATCCGGAAAAAGCCATTATTCAGGTTGAAGACTTCAACACCGCAATTAATCAGCTGGCCCAGACAACACTGCGCTCGGTGCTGGGCCAGCATGATCTGGACGAGATGCTGGCCGACCGCGAAAAACTCAATGACAATATCCAGGAGATCATCGACATGAGAGCCGATGCCTGGGGTATAAAAGTTATCAATGTGGAAATCAAGCATATCGACCTGAACGATTCGATGATCAGGGCGATAGCCAGACAGGCTGAAGCAGAGAGAGAACGGAGGGCGAAAATAATCCATGCCGAAGGCGAATTTCAGGCATCGGAAAAACTGCTCGCGGCAGCTAATGTTATATCGCAAAACAGCCAGGCTCTGCACCTCAGGTATCTGCAGACTTTAAACGACATTTCGACCAACAAAACTTCGAACACCATCGTGTTTCCGCTGCCGCTGGAATTTATCAGGGCCCTGGGTCCGCTGACCTCGGACCAGAAGGACAATTCTGAGCAGACAAAAACGGCACCTCTGTGACATAGCTGGTGCACAACTAATTGCCGTCTGGCCATATCTGGAAGCAGGACTGAGCGAAAACAACAGAGGTGCAGGAAACAGCCCTATCCACCTAGATGTTCACATGTCCCGGCGGGGTCTCTTTATTTTTTAGCCGCGCCATACCGATTTTATCCTCTTCTATCGTCTCACGGGCAGCGATGCATTCAACTGTATCCGGCAGGGGCAGATACAGCATGTTGTTGTCATAAGGTAATTGACCAGCCACGCGAGTTGCTCTGGAGTCCATAGCAATCAGTAATGTACTGCCAAGAGTTATTTTTTTACCCATAAATCCCCCTCCCCACGAGTTGACTGAGAAAAAAAATAGCCGCGCTACCAACTAATTAGGCAACTCGGCTATCTAGTGCAGACCCGTAGCTTTCCGCCCCTGCTTTTCAACAGGTTTGGCTTTATCTATTTTTCACCTCTTGTTAAGCTTATTGTATGTTAGGTTAGTGCGTTTTGTCAATGCTAACATGCTAACATGCGCAAAGCAGCACTGGATAGTATTGACGGAAGTCCAATCTAAACCGAGGTCAGCTATAGAAACCGTAAAATCACAATTCTGAGCCATTTGCAAAACGATCTTTTCGCCCAAACTCTGCGTTATGCTCAAAATTTTATCCTCTCAATATCAATTATATGCCTGTGGTAAAATTTCTCGCATGCCTTGATTTTGAACGAAAATCTTAGTTTTGCAAAAGGCTCTTCTGTCTATTCATTCTGCATATTTACTGTAAAGTTCCTATCTGCCTGGATGTTTGCAAGCTGAATCGAAACTCCGGGTGACAAAAAGCTGTGGAGTTTCTATCTCAGCGTAGATGACATCATTTACTGTCCCCAGTTTGACACTTATAGGCCAATGGAGGCTGTCGTGGATGATATCCCAGAATACAAAGCTCTGTGGATTCTCCATGCGCAGGTCAGTTTAGTTCGGTCGCAGCTGTATCTTGCCGCCGCGTGCCTCGCGCTTAGCGTGAGCGATAGCATCGGAAATATTTTCAAGAGAATAACTCGCTTCGATTTCAACGTGAATGGTGCCGTCAATGATTCGAGCGGCCAGCGTTTCGTACATGCCCTGAATTTCGTCGAAACGCATTTCACGCATCAGCTTGGCGAGCCAGAAACCCACTAGTCGGATGTCGCGAAAGATAAAGTTGAACCCATTTACCTGGCAAGGCTCGCCAGACAGAAGGCCATAGTTGACCACCGTGCCGCCTTCGCCAATACAGTCGGTAAGTCGGCCAATCGTTGAACCCCCAACCGCATCAATGCCCAGTTTAATCTGGGCGCCCCCGGTTTCTTTTGCAACGCGTTGCGCCAGTTCAGGACCGTCCACAATGACCACCTCGGCACCAAGTTTTTTCATCGGCTCAATCAACTCGGCGCGCCGGACGACATTGACGGTGCGAGTGCCGTCTGCTTGCGCAAATCGGATCAGGTTGATACCAACACCTGAGTTGGCGGCGTCTTGGATCACCCAGTCGCCAGTGGTTAGCGAAACATAGTTCCTGAGCATAAGATACGCGGTAGCGGCATTGACTTTAAGCATCGCTGCCTGAGCAAGGTCGATTTCTGCCGGAAGTCGAATGAAGGACTCAGCCTTGTCGCGGATTCGCTGTACCCAGTTGGTGCGACCCAGGCTCATGACTTTATCGCCAACCTTG
The DNA here is from genome assembly GCA_963707715.1 of uncultured delta proteobacterium. Classification (GTDB taxonomy): domain Bacteria; phylum Desulfobacterota; class Desulfobulbia; order Desulfobulbales; family Desulfocapsaceae; genus JABDQA01. The sequence goes on along the minus strand of CAVPRJ010000003.1, from coordinate 247,724 downwards.
AACGAGGTCACCCCCGATCCTACAGCGGAAACGATTCCGGTACCCTCGATGCCCAGCGAACATGGGGTTAGCGGTCTGCTAGCGTAGTTTCCCTCGATCAACAGAATATCGGCGGGATTGATTGAGCAAGCGACGACGTCTACGAGAATTTCCTCTTTGCCTGGCGCACCCGGATCGGGCACGTCAATACATCGAATAACTTTTTCTGCGCTGCCGATGGCGGTGAGTTCGACTGATTTCATATTGTCCTTTCTGATTTTTCAATCGTTAGTTACGTGAGCCTACATTAACAAAGAGGAACACGGCTGTCCGTTCCTTTATCTCTAGAATGATAAAAAAACTGGTACCAGGTTTAAAATAGCTTTTGGTAGTCCTAAGAGAGATTATCTCGAATTTAAGTCTAAAAACCTAGGCTCGACCTGAAAATTTCACATAATTAGTCTGTCGATGACGCGACAATACTTCTGAGATCTGCTCACCCAAGATCTTCAGGAACTCTTACAATTCATAAAAGAGAAAATAGTGAAGATTGCCAATACATATGGTAACAGACTAATTCCTTAATATGATCAACATAATAATTCATTCAATCCATATTGTCTGGAGTACATCATGAGTCTCTTTGCTCAGATCTTTCCATCAAAAAACCGACCGGGTAATGTCTTGCAATTGACTGCGGTATGACGCTGCAGAACTGAAGTGAGTGTTAAACCCAGAGAAAATCGGACAGCAAGCGGTGTGCTGGTCATGGCGCTGGCGGCCGTATTCTTTACATGTATCGATACCTCTGCTAAATGGCTGACAATCGCTGGTTTCCCTGTCTCACAGATTGTCTTTGCCCGCTATGCTGGGCATCTGATTTACACATTGGCCCTTTATTTGCCTCAGGAAGGGGCATCAATATTCAAGTCCAATTCTCCTGGAAAGCAATTTTTTAGGTCGTCCTTCCTTTTTATCGGGACGTTTCTGAATTTTGAGGCGCTCAAATATTTGCCGATAACGGTGACGACGACGATCATGTTCGCCGGTCCCATCGTGATTACCTTGCTGGCGGTTCCGTTGCTGAATGAAAAAGTTGGTATCCGCAGGGTATTAGCGGTCTGCACGGGCTTCTTTGGAGTTGTGGTGGTCATCCAACCATGGGGAACAGCCTTCCACCCTGCGATGTTTTTCAGCCTTGCGACACTCGTACTGTCTTCCCTGTATTTCGTTATGACCCGAATGCTGGCAGGAATAGAAAGTAATGCGACCCAGCAGGTATGGGCCGCCGCGCTGGCAACAATCGCCCTGTTGCCATTTGTATGGCACGTATGGGTTTGGCCAGAAACTCCGGGACAATGGATTGTGCTATGTGCGATCGGATGTTTTGGCGCTTTGGGTCATATATCGGCAACCACGGCGCATAGATGGGCGGAGGCATCCATTCTTGCGCCGTTGATCTACTCTCAGGTGTTTTGGGCGGCGCTGGCCGGAATTCTGATTTTTGACACCTACCCAACGGTATGGACACTTGCAGGCGGTGCCATAATCATCGCCTCCGGCCTATATATCTGGCAGCGAGAGACCCGTAAAAGAATGAGGCTCTAGCTCAATAACGGTCTCTGTTCATCTCTGACGTATGGACAGACATAGTGTAAATCTTCTAATTTTCTTAAATGGTTAACATTGGTTAGTAGACCAAGGGAATTTCACCCTCAGCCCCTCGCAGAACCATACGTGATACTCTCGCCTCATACGGCTCCCATTATCCAACCATGGCCCGGCCATAGCTTGGCTCTGCAGTTTTCTTCTGTACCGAGAACAATTGGAGGAATCTATGTAAACTCAAACCCTTTTATCTTTGAAATCTGTGTTTCGCCATATCATACCCTCCTTGGTTTTTTAGGAATTATGACATGCCTGGGGTATCATAGAGTGATCATCCGTAAAGTTTTCTGAAGTTTAGGGGTAATCAGAATGTTTGTTTATTAGTAAATATTAACCTATACAGAATATTTTATTTTTATCGATAACGGTTATTGAATTGGCTTGTGTTACTATTTATCGCTGGGTAAGTTAGGGTAAGGATGCCCAATGGCGTATTTTTCACCAGAGGGAAGCAGGGGGCCCTATCCTTCGGAATAAAAGGAGATATGAGATGCCGGACCAAAAAGCCAGTGTTGGAGAGAAGATAAAGAGTCTGAGAGTCACCAAGGGCATGTCGTTGGAGGAAGTCTCTCGGGAATCGGGAATATCTGGGACGAACCTTGCAAAATTCGAAAACGATGAACTCACTCCACCGCTTGGAAATGTTGTAAACCTGGCACAGGTTTTTGAGGTCTCGGTGGGTGATATTTTTGGTGACAGCGGCGATTCCCCGTTCGCTATTGTCAGAGTTGACGACAGGACTGCAGTCTCACGGTTTAGTTCGGCTTATGTCCAATCGACCGCCTACAGTTATCAGGGACTGGGTCAGCAGAAACGAAACCGACAGATGGAACCCTTTATTGTCACCCTAAACCCTGCCGCGACAGATGCTGTGGAGCCGAACGAACATATAGGCGAAGAGTTTATCTTCGTGCTGGAGGGAAGGGTTGAGGTGACATTGCTCGATCATAGGGACATATTAAATCCCGGTGACTCTATCTACTACGATTCCATGCTCCCCCATATCGTTGCGTGTCATGGAGATAAACCAGCAAAGATACTTGCAGTGATATATGCTAAACGAGAGATGATTATCCTGTAGCTTCTGAATTGTGCTCTCACCGACACAGGCTGAGCAAGGCCTGCAGTCTATCGGCCGACAGCACCTATCCTCAGATACGATAAATCCTATCCGGCGCTCCCCCTGCCGAGGAGGTATCAAAGCAGAGGGGGCTTCTCATATCACCGGCATGACCCAGTTGAATGGGTCCTCCGTCCTGCCATACTGGATATCCATGAGTTGCTTGAAAAGCTTTGCGGCATAGGGCCCAACGCCACCATCGCCAATGAGTATTTCCCGGCCGTTGTACTTGATCTTTCCTACGGGCGAAATGACGGCTGCCGTGCCAGAGCCGAAAACTTCCTTAAGGTCTCCCGCTGCGTGAGCCTGGTAGATCTCGTCGATGCTGATTCTTCTTTCAACAACGTTTCTCCCCCATGATTTTGACAGTTTGATTATAGAATCACGGGTGATCCCGGCTAATATGCTGCCATTAAGAGCCGGAGTAATGATTTCATCTTCAATTTGAAAGAAGATGTTCATCGAGCCGACCTCTTCGATATATTTGAGGTGGACGCCGTCAAGCCACATTACCTGTGTGTATCCCTCTTTATTGGCAAGGTTGGTAGCATAGAGACTCGCCGCATAATTTCCTGCCGTTTTAGCCTCACCAACACCACCTCTTACCGCTCGCACATATTCAGTGGTAACCCAGATCTTCACAGGGTCGAAACCTTCCGGATAATAGGCTCCAACTGGAGAGAGAATGATAAAAAGCCTGTAGGTATGGGAGGATCGCAGCCCCAGATAAGGGTCTGTAGCAATAATTGTCGGGCGAATATAGAGTGAAGTGCCCGGTGCAGCAGGAACCCAGTCTTTCTCGATATTGAGGAGCTTAACAAGGGCATCGAGAATAAAATCCTCGTCAAACGGCGGCATGCAGAGCCTGCTCGCTGATCTACTGAAGCGGCTGAAATTATCTCTGGGCCGGAAAAGCTGAATACTGCCGGATGATGTTCTGTATGCCTTTAGACCTTCGAAGATAGCCTGACCATAGTGAAGAACCATGGTAGAGGGATCCAATTGCATCGGACTGTAAGGTTCGATGCGAGGATTGTGCCAACCTTTTTCAGGGTCGTAATCCATATTGAACATGTAATCGGTGAAATGGGTTCCGAATCCAAGGGCAGAATCTTTGGGGTGCTCTTTGAGCGTGGCGACATTCTCGAATGATATTTCCATAACCGTTCCTTTTGTTGATGGCCTGTTAATAGTTATTATTAAAATTCAGTATGCCTTTTTTAGAGAAACCCAGTATTCTAAACGGCAATAAAACATGGGAGCCTAAAGGGCTATTTTTACTTGTCCTTGTGTTCGATAAGTAAAATTTTATCGAGACAAGTCTTTTTGTCATGACTCTTGCCAAGCACCTGTTTTGCGGGGGTCTTATTGACGGTTTATTGACGCTTACGCAAAGGTCTGGTTTGGTAGCATGTGCTGATGCTTAATCCGCTATCCTCAAAACTAGCCATTTTCTAGTTAGCCATGGAGTTAAGGAGAAAGCAAGCATATATATGTAACATCAGCACGATAGGTGGTTTTTAACAAACATTTTTATGTTTACGAAAACATATTCACGGGGCAGATAAGCTTCTGGGTAACAGCGGGAGAGATTTTCCCTATCGACAAATTAGCCTTGCTAGTTCAAATGAATGAAAAGCCTTAATCTAATCAGTTATCGGTGAGCAATGAAAAAAGAGATTATTGAAATACGATGGCATGGGCGTGGAGGGCAGGGAGCGATCACAGCTGCCAAGATTGTGGCGAATGCGGCATTTGTTTCCGGTTATAAAGGGGTTGTAATGGCCCCTACTTTCGGGACAGAGAGAAGAGGTGCACCAGTATTCACCTCGCTGAAAATTTCCAAGGAAAAAATCTATGATCTTTCACCGATTACCACACCCAATATGGTCGTGGTGCTCGACCACACCCTCCTTGAGGAGGTAGACGTCGTCGCTGGCTTGAAAGAAAATGGCCTCGTTGTTCTCAATGGACCGAAAGCAGTGTCGGAATATGGTTTTGAGGGAGCCAGGGTGGCTGTTTCTGATGTAACTGCACATGGTGTCAGTGCCGGCTTGCCGCCTGGAATAGTCAATTCTGGAATAATTGGGGCATTCGCAAAAGCCAGCGGGCTGGTGGACATTGATGTCCTGGTCAAGGCCATCGAACAGGAATTTATCGGTAAGAAACCGGAATTGAATGCAAAAGCAGCCGTAATCTCATACAACAATACCTCAATTGGAGATGTATAAATGACAGACAGGAAATATTGTAAGATGATATCGCGGAGCAAGCCAGGTCCCGGCGACGGTGGCAAAACCGGTTCTTGGCGTGTTTTAAGGCCCATTATCAATAACGAAAAATGTATTCCGGTAAAGGCCAAGAAAAAGGCATGCTTCAACTGCTGGTTGTATTGTCCCGATTGTGTTGTAACTAAGACGATTCCACCGACCATCAATCTTGAGTATTGCAAGGGCTGCGGCATCTGTGCAGAAGAATGTCCTGCTTCCGCTATCGAAATGGTTGATGAGGCACGTTTCATTGTGAAGGAGAAATAGGCATCATGCATATCATTGAATCTGGAAATGTCGCTGCGGCAACGGGCGTAAAACTCTCACGGGCGCAGGTTATTGCTGCATACCCAATTACTCCGCAGACACCACTGACCGAAAAATTGTCTGAATTTGTTGAATCAGAAGAACTTGACGCCCAATATATTCCGGTTGAGAGTGAGCATAGCGCCATGGCTGTCTGTATTGCAGCTTCAAGTGCGGGAACACGGGCTTTTACAGCCACGAGTGCCAATGGTCTGCTTTATATGAACGAGCAGCTGCATTGGGCCGTTGGGGCACGACTGCCGGTGGTGATGTGTGTCGCCAACAGGGGAATCGGCGCCCCCTGGACCGTATGGAATGACCATCAGGACAGCATGTCCCAGCGGGATGTTGGCTGGATTCAGATTTATGCCAATGACCACCAGCAGATAATTGACTCGGTCATCAAAGCCTTCCGCCTGGCTCAGACCGTCAGTATTCCTGTTATGGTATGCTACGATGGTTACCTTCTCTCTCACACCTACATGCCTTTTGAACAACCGGAGCAGAGCCTGGTGGATTCGTTCCTGCCTGCTTTCAGTCCGAAACATTTTCTCAACCCGGAAGAACCGGGAAATTTCAACACGGTTACCCTGCCCGATGTGAGGCCGGGAGTGGATGGCGTTATTGAACCGGGTTACATTGAAATCCGCCATAATCTCCACCAGGACTTGCGCGCGACTCTTGAGACATATGCTGAGATCGACAGGGATTTTGAGAAAATATTTGGCCGCGGCGGAAATCCGTTTCTTGAGCAATACAAATGCGATGATGCCGAATTTGTGGCCGTTGCCATTGGCTCGCTCTCCTATCAACTGCGAGATGTCATTGATACCATGAGAAATGATGGTTTTAACATCGGAGTTATGGGCGTACAGTTGTACCGGCCTTTCCCGGACGAGGCTATCGTTCAGGCGCTTGCCGGCAAAAGGTGTGCGATTGTCTTTGAAAAGGCAGTCAGCTACGGGAATCAGGGCCCGCTCTACAGTGACATCAAATCGGCACTTTACCATTGTTCCACGAGACCGCTGATCCACAATTATATTGTCGGCCTTGGTGGAAGAGAAATAAAAACGGCACAGCTGCTGAATGCTTTGACCCAGTCATGCGCATCGTCTGGCCCCATTGAAGATACTTCGCACTGGATTGGTTTAAAATTATAGGAATGGAATCATGACAAAGAAAACAACTATTATAAACTTGACTGAAGAAGAGTTCGTCCACCCCGGAAATCGAGGCTGTTCAGGTTGCGGCCTGTCGCTTGTTTATCGGATGGGGCTGAAAGCCCTCGGTAAAAATACTATTCTGGTAGTGCCTCCCAGCTGTCTTACCGTACTGCAGGGACTCTATCCGGTGGCCTCAACCAAGCTCCCCTGCGTCAATGTACCCTTTGCCTCGACCGGAGCGGCTGCAACAGGGGTCCGCGGGGCAATGAAAGCCTTGAAGAAGGCAGGCGTCAATGTGGTCGCTTGGGCCGGTGACGGCGGTACCGGCGATATAGGTATACAGGCCCTCTCGGGAGCATGCGAAAGAGGGGAGGAAATTATTTACATCTGTTACGATAATGAGGCGTATATGAATACCGGTGTGCAAAGATCCAGCACCACACCTCAAGGTGTATTAACCACTACCACACCGATAAAAGGCAAGTTGCAGGTGAAAAAGGATGTCCCCGCGATTATTGCGGCGCATGGTATCGGTTATGTGGCCACAGCCTCTGCTGCCTACCCCTTGGACTTTTATGACAAGGTAAGAAAAGCGACGACCATTGCAGGGCCGAAGTATATCCATGTACATACTCCATGTCCGCCGGGATGGGGTTTTGACTCAAGGTTTACCATCAAGGTTGGTAAACTGGCGGTAGAATCGGGCCTTTTTGATCTCTATGAAATCGAAAATGGTGAATTCAGGCTTACCGGGGCCACTAAAAAACTCATGGGCAATGGCAGAAAGCCGGTCACTGAATATTTCAAAACCCAGAACAGGTTTAAATCCCTTGGTAAGGAAATTTTAAAGAGCGTTCAAGATCAGGTTGATGCCAAATGGGCGAGATACTCGTTAGAAGCCAGCTGACGAGCTGACCGATTTTGACAAAGCAGTTATCAAGGCAGAATATCTTTCCCGTCTCGATGAAGCGAAAAGAGTTTTCGACGCTTATCCATCTATGACGGTCATGATTGTTGGTCATACCTGTGATATTGGTTCTTCTGATCACAACATGGGGTTTTCCAAGAGAAGAGCGTGGTCTGTGCGTGATTACCTGGTCAATCAGGTGGGTATTGATGCAAACCGCGTGAAAGCTGATGTTCGCGGTGAATCCAATCCGGCGTACCCCAACGAATCTGACTAAAACCGTCAAAAAAACCACAGGCTTGCGTTTGTCCCGGAGATGCAGTTTCTAATGAACAAGGCTTGAATTACCAGTCAGAGCAGTTCCCAACCCACAGGGCATATATTGTCCTGTGGGTATATCTATTCTAGCACCCTTCCTTGCCCAAACAGTAACGGCCGAACATAATGACCTTTGGCAATCCTTGATTATGGCAAATCATTGCCAGGTTAAGATCCTTCCTGATTATATGCGAAGCCATTGGGTTGAACCAAACCAGAGGGTTACGCTGGCACTCATGATTGTGTATTTTCGTTTACTCATTTGGAAGCAGAATGGAAAGGCCAAGGTTAATTACCGATGCGATAAATACAATTACCAAGACGAGATAGACACTCTCTAACACTGCATTCTGAAGCAATGCTTCTTTATTGCTAGGAACCATTGCCTGAAACTCCACTTGAAATAGATTGGCCATGCTCTCTTTCAACATCTGGATGAGTGATTCAGGCAGGTTCTGACCGGCAACGGTCAATTTGGTGATCAATCTGTCGGTAACAATCCCGCCGCAAAGACCGACCCCTATCGTTCCCCCCATTGTTCGGGCAAACTGATGAAAAGAAGTAGCCTCGCCGAGATGTGCCTGATCCACACTGTTCTGTACTACGAGCAGGGTGGTCAAGGAAACAAATCCCATACCCAATCCGACAATAAGGAAGGCAATAAAACACTCTCCGATCCCCGTGGTGCGAGAGAACATCAGCGTTATACCGGTACCGATTACGAGCAGCACGGCCCCGATCAAGGTCGCTCGCTTACGACCGATCTGGTGCATTTTCCTGCCGGCTGCAAGCGCACCGACGGACCAGCCGAGGCTCAGGGAGAGCATTGCATAGCTGACCTGGAGCGGGTTCTGGGAGAGCGCCCCCTGGAGCAAAATGGGTGCATAGGCAAAAAGAGAAAAGATGGCGAAGCTGGCAAAAAAGACCAGAATATTTCCCAGGGCGTAAGTAGGAACCTTGAAGAAGCTGAAATTGAGCATCGGATTTTCTGCCCGGAGTTCAACCAGGTAGAAGCATATTCCTGCAATTAAGGTGGTGAAAGCAAGCAGAACGAATGGCAGCGAGGTGATCTCCAGTTCCCGTCCTCCGGTTATGATCAAAGTCAACAGTCCCAGAATAAACCCGGAAAGAAGAGCTGCTCCTAAAAAATCCACATTCTTTCCCGTCGCCTTATCCCGGAATTCCTGGAAATATGAGGCAATGCCATACAAAGAACAGAGGCCCAAGGGGATATTCATGAAAAAGATCCAGCGCCAGGAAAACCAGGTCACGATAAATCCGCCCAAGGCCGGCCCGATCAGGCTGGCAATGCCCCACACCGCACTGGCAAAAGAAATCGTCTTCGCTCGCTGTTCCGGTGTCGAAACATCGGAAAGAACTACATAGACAAGTGCAAATATACCGCCGCCACCTATCCCTTGAAAGACTCTGGCCGCTACGAGAAATTCCATCGATGGCGAGCACCCGGCTGCGATGGATGCGGTTAGAAAAATAACAATGGAAAAGAGGAACAGAACTTTTGTGGAAAACATGTCGGAGAGTTTCCCAAAAATCGGCAAGGCCACAGCGCGTGCCAGAAAATAGCTGGTGTATGTCCAGGCGTAGAGGTGCAGCCCGCCCAACTCCGCTATGATGGTCGGCATGGCCGCAGTCATAACCAGGGCATCCAAGGCTCCCAGGAAAAGCGCCAAAAGAGCCGCCCAGATGATCCACTTCCTGCTGGTACTCTCCCCAGCTGACTTTCTAGGTGTTTTCCTTTTGTAAAACCTTTCCATATAATGTTTGAGTACCAGAATAAGAATTTCCTGCCCAACTCTTGAATGACAAATAAACCAGTTATACAGTTTCTGAAAATACCAGGATCACGAGCATTTAAAAAATTTAAGGTTTCCTACGCCAAGGCAATGGATATTAGAGATCCGGCAAGCTGAGATGTTCCTGTATCTCTATTTTTCTCCAGCATAATCTCTTAATCACTCACCATTGCGAATGTCTGACAACTCACCCGCTCGATAGTTGATCTCCGAAAACTCCACCAGACAGCCTTCCCCCGTCGGCGCCTGTGCAGAAAATCCGATGCGTAAGTTTTGTAAGCCCTCAATCGTGAAGTGCCGCACCATGTGCCAGTATTCGCCGTCTTCCGAGTAATGGAAAGCCAATCTATCGCCCTGTCGATAGAGACGCAAATAGATGCTGTTGCCATCAATATAGACAGAGTTGCAGTCGTCTGATTTGCCCCTGGTCACGACAGAGACGACCATCGCTTTGTCAGTTGGCGCGTACTCAAGGCAGAGTTTGGCCCAGCGCTCGTCATCTGCGTAGATGAAGAGTACACCGGCATCAAATGTCGAGTTGAAGCCGACCATCACTTTGGCCGACAGCAGGCAAGCCTCATCGGGTGGAGAAAACAAGGCGACAGGCGCATTGCTGCTGTGCTTCCTTCCAGCTGGATCGTAAAACCAGTCGGTCTGGGGGCCTGCGGCCATGCTGAGCGTGTTTACGCCATTTGTCTTCAGGAGTTTTGGTTCGTTATTAAAGGTCAAGACATTAGGCAGTGCTGAAAGCTTCACTGTTACCATCGTAATCGTCTCCTTATTTCATTGAAGTATTTGACGGCAAAATTTGCAGAAATTATCCTAGCAGGAAATGTACGAAACCGCACTATAGTTTTGATTTAACTAGAAAAATTATACCATATTTTTAATTGGATCGGATTATTGCTTCAGTATCCGGAGTGGGTTAATTCTGGGTGGCCATTTGTTAAACAAGCATACTCTAGAGCAGCGCAGGAGAAAGAACCTCGGTTTGAGGCCAATGCAAGATCATAGCAGCAACCCGGCAATGCTTCGGGAAAGTATCTCTTAAATTGAACGCTCTTTTGCCTCAATTGCTTTGACGACTTACAACATGGTCTGACGGGGAACATTTTTCATCTCCCACGAAATGATAGACTAAGAGGATGAAGGTTAAAGAGGTAAAAACGACGATTTGATTTAGGTCTGCACAACGCCAAGCACACCATCAAGCTAATTGCCGACTGCATCCCACCCTGGATCACCGGGGTTCGCCTGTACCGGCCGCTGCTGGCCGATCAGCCTTGCAAGGCAAGCGGGGTGGCCCTAAAAAGTTCTCTCAACCTCAAAGAAATTTCCGCGCCAACGGCGCTGGACCGAATTAAACCAAGAACAATGTGCCTGCAAAGAAGTCGAGAAACCCGCCCAACGGATCTTTGCCATAACCTTGGCCCAGTTTCATTTCATACAATAAAGATCGTCTGACCAATCCAGCCTGGCAAGATAAACAACACAAAATTTGATTGCTGGGGAATTTTGGTTAACCTATAGATAGAGCTTAAGCAGTGCAATTGAACTGCATCGGGAGCAGAATTGTTATGAGGAAATTGAATAACTTCCCATTGCAATACGGGCTGTGCATCATGCTCGCCTGCCTATTATTGCCCTCTGTCCTTCGGGCTGTTGATAATTCCGAATGTTTTGAATGTCATAGCGATGAAAGTCTTACCAAGGAAAGCACCGACAACATAGTGCAGGCCGCGATAACTGAGTCCCTCTATGTGGATGAAGAAAAATTTGAAAAATCGATTCATAACATTAACGGCATTGCCTGCGTTGATTGTCACGCTGATATTGAAGAGCTCGACTGGAATGAGGAAGTGCCCCACGCACGCTATTTAGAAATGGTGCGCTGCGTCTCGTGTCATGAAGATTCAGGGGAAGAGTTCAAAAACAGTGTTCACATGAAAATGCGGACTAAAGGCATAACCATGACCTGCTATGCCTGCCATGGTTATCATTATGTGCAGCAAATGGAAGGTGCTTCAGTCGCCGAAAGGACAAACAGCATCTGCTTGAAATGTCATAACCCTCATCAGTTCCATGATTGGTTGCCTTCTGGCGATGCACATTTCGCTGCGGTGGAATGTGTCGTCTGTCATGCGCCTGAAGTACCGCGGCATATCGATCTCAGATTTTATGACCTTCTCACAAAGAAATTCTATACGGCTGATGAACTTGTCGAAATTCTGAGCCTTGATTTCCATAAGATCATCCGGACGATCGATACTAATAAGAATGAAATTATTGACTTAAACGAGTTCGATGACCTCTTTTTCATGCTCAAGCAAAAAAATATTCGCCCCATCCTGCGGGCTGAACTCGTTGCAGATATCAACTCCATCGCGCACCAGATAAATAGGGGCTCTGCGCAAAAAACCTGTGAGAATTGTCATGCCTCTCATTCACCATATTTCAACGCGGTTTCCATAATCCTGACCTGGGATAATGGCACGCTGGAGCGGTATAATGTCGATCGGGCGATTCTTGAAAGTTATTATGTAAGCCATTTTTATCTTCTGGGTGGTACCCGGGTTAAACTTCTGGATAAGATAGGGCTACTGCTTATTGCCGGCGGAGCTTGCACAGCATTGGGGCATTTTGTTATCAGAGTTTTGACTATCCCGTTACGCCGAAGAAAAAAAGAGGAGGACAATTAGTTCCTGGGTAAATCCTAAGTCTCTCTATAGGGGGGGGGCCCGCATGACTAAGGGCAAGTTTATATTTATCTATCCGCTACCAGTGCGGGTATGGCATTGGATCAATGCCTCCGGTTTCGTTCTTCTGATTCTCACAGGATTTCAGATTCGCTATGCCGAAATGTTAAATTTTATGACCCTCCCTGATGCGATAGCCATTCATAATTATGTGGGCTTTGCTGTTATTGCCAATTTTTTCATCTGGCTTACCTACTATCTGGGTTCCGGCAACGTGAAAATCTACATTCCTGACCAGCGTAACTTGGCAGGTCGTATCCTGAAACAGGTTCAATACTATGGATACGGCATCTTTGTTGGTAAGCCTAACCCACATATTGTGACGCCGGAAAACAAATTTAATCCCCTTCAACAACTGGCCTATCTGGCAATTATGTTTGTCTTTCTTCCTGCTCAAATGATGTCGGGGCTCTTTCTCTGGCAGATTAAGAAATATGAGGAATACATCAACCTGTTGGGAGGTATCAAGCTTCTTGATACCATTCACGTGCTGTTGTTTTTCTTTTTCTCATCATATCTTTTTATTCATTGTTATCTTGCCACACTGGGACACACCCCACTTGCTCGTTTTAAAGCCATGTTCACTGGCTATGAGCTGCATCGTCAGTAAGCGTTTTTAAAGCGCTTGAGCCGAGTGCGTTCTGGATGGCCACCCCCTCAGAACGAACTGGACGCCCTGCTTATTGGCTCCAAATCTTATGTTGATCAATCGGTTCTTTATTCAGATTGCGTTTCTGCACGCTCAAGTTGCATTTCTGCAAGCCAGGATTACACCCCCTGCAGATAAATATTTATAATATAAAATCAGAAACTTGAATTCAATATTTTGCCCTCGGCAACAGGCGAACGGACACAACAGGGCTCGGAGAATACCATCAATACCGACCAGTGCCGATTCGCTGTCCAGCACAACCAGCGCCAAGAGCGAAATCATTCAGTGTAAGAAACTGGAATCTTTAATTTTTATCATAAACAATTATGTGCCAGTCTACCCCCGTGAGGTAGCTTGCCACAGCGCTACCCCGTTCGAGCATGACAAGAGTCGTTTTTTCTTCATCGTGCGATTCTGCAACACATTGTATCCGGACGTCAATTATTTTTTTATTTAACAACATGATATTGTTGATAAAAAATAAATATTCAGTTTCAGGAATGTATCGTGCAACAAAAATGGTAACCAAACCATCTTATCCCAGAAAACCATAAAAGATGGGAGGTCAGTCATGAGCGAATGGTTAATTTTCCTAGCAATAGTCCCCTTATCCTGCATCTACCTGACAAAGGATCTGTACATAAAAAACAGGTTTATGTGGTATGGCATCTCTTTTGGAATGGTAATCGCCCCTGTTAGTTTTGGATTGATTCAAATGACTTATATTCCTTTCATCGGCAAATTATTGGGCCTTATCGGCGTCATTGCCAATTTGACGCATGGCTCAGTCGGGTATGTATGTTTGTTAGGCAGTGGAATACTAGCGAAGAACACAGCGATCACTGCTCTTGACCTTATTATGATCAACGTTTTTAACGGCGTCCTGTTTGCCTATATCTATGGCTTGATCGGATACGCTATTGACAGAAAACTGGCAAAAGAAAAAGAGAGCCTGCTGGTGTTGAGGACGCCATGAAGTACTGCTGCAACCTTCGCGCAAAAAATCGGTCCGGTTTCTTGTTTGGTAAACAAGGCGATTTTGAGCACTAAAAAACGTCTCAACGCAAGAACCTGCACGGTGTCGGGATGACCGTCAAACTAAAGAGGATAATACGTTTTTTGCGAAAAGAGCATGTCCCCAATACTACCCCTGCTTAATGCCATATTTTTTCATCTTTCGCCATAAAGTGCTCGGATGGATGGACAGGTAGGATGCCGTGGCGTTTCTGTTCCAGTCGTGCTTATTGAGTGCAGCTATAATTGTATTCTGTTCGGAAGTGGCCAGTGGCTTTGCAGGTGGACGCCCTTCACTGGCTTCTCTTCTCTGATGGCCATTGCTCAATTCTTTGGGGAGGTGAGCCAACTCGATTATTTTTCCATGACAGAGAATGAAGGCATACTCGATAAAGTTTTCCAGTTCCCTGACATTACCGGGAAAATCATATTTCATAAACAAATCGAGTACTTCCCGGGATACGCCTTGGATGTTCATACCCTTGATTATATTGAATTTGTTGATGAAATTATCTACCAGAAGCGAGATATCCTCACGGCGGCTGGACAGTGGTGGCAGGTAAATCTTGACAACATTGAGACGATAGAAAAGGTCTTCGCGGAATTTTTTCTGCGCAACCAGATCGGCAAGCTTTTTATTGGTTGCTGCAATAATCCGAATATCCGCCTTAACAGTTTCCATGGAACCAAGGGGCTCATATTCCATTTTTTCCAATACCCTCAACAATTTCATTTGCAGGGCACTCGAAATGTCGCCTATTTCGTCAAGCAGGAAAGTGCCGCCCTCGGCAAGTGAAAAACGGCCAGGTTTGTCCCGTTTGGCCTCGGTGAATGCACCCTTTTTATACCCGAAAAGTTCAGACTCCAGCAGGGTATCCGGCAAAGCCGTGCAGTTTAGAGCAACAAAGTTGCCAGTGCGTTCGCTCAGGTCATGTATCGCCTTGGCAAACAACTCCTTGCCAGTGCCACTCGGACCCTCTATCAGAACGGTACTGTTGCTTTTCGCTATGTCCGGCAAGATGTCAAGAATTTTTCTGATTTCATTGTTCTTGGAGATAATGTCAAAGATGGAACAATGTCCTTCAATCTTCTTGCGCAGGAACTCCAGGACAGAAATGTCCCGCAGGGTCTCCACACCGCCGATAACCTCCCCGAGTTCGTTGCGAACTACCGAAGCGCTGATTGCCACAGGTATCTGTTGACCATCGCTTCTGACAATAGTGGTTTTCCGTGAAATTTTCTCTTCTCCGGTCTGCATGCTTTCCTTTAAAAAGCATTGCATCTTGCATTGATCACTGCTCCCACCTAAGACTTCGTAACATTTTTTTCCGATAGCCTGATCAATCTTCACACCGGTCAACTTTTCAGCTGCACGATTGAAATATGTTATGGTCTGCTCACAGTCGATGGTGAAAATGCCATCGGCAATGGAATCGAGAATAATATTGTTCCAGTCCTGATCACTTTTGCTAATCACAGCAGCCTCCAGAGCAACGCAGGATAACCTGCGCTAACACCGTTTTACTCCCCTATCATTATATCATGGATAAAAAAAGAGGAGATAGCACTATTGGCTGAACGAAGCTCTTGACCTTCTTGCCGATTACCCTTCTGCTGCTGGATATCCTGGTAATTGGGGCCTGCCGATGGAAACAGCTACCCAACAAAATAATTGAGTGATATATTCGGTTAGCATAGGCAACGCCCCTGTTTCTATTATTTACCTTGGGCGATTATTTTTCTGGATTTTGATGACGCACAAAATTCTGTATTGCTAGAATTCTAAACAGTCACAAGTTAAGAAAAAGGTGATCATGCACAATCTCATTGCGTTGACTTTGCTGTGTTTTTTCTCAATTAACGGCACTGTGTTGGCAGCAGAAAATGATATTATCGAGATTCAAGCCGAGGGCAGTTACACAATGGAGGTCGGTTCCTCGCCTGATATAGCAAAAAAAGTGGCATTTTTCACTGCACGAAGAAACGCTGTGGATTTGGCCGGAAGATATTTTTCACGCCAAAGTCTTATTGAGGCCTATACCTTAAACAGGGAGGAAATTTACAGTCTCACCGCCAGGAAGATTGAGACGCAGTTATTAGAGGAAAACTGGGTAAAAGATGAAAAGACCTCAACATATCGCCTTCGAATCAAAGCCAGGATAGAGCCCTCCGATTTTGTCAAAGCAGAGATGGAAGGCATCGAACAAGAAAAAAAGGAAAGACAAGAGTCTTATCGCGAAGAAATGGAACAACCTATTTCTGCAGAAATTGACCCGGGAAAGGAGATCGCCGCAGCATACCGGATGTTGCGCGAGAACAAATGGCGAATCACAATGATTTATCTGGATAATTTAGAGAAAAAATACCCGAACTGGGACAGAATCTATATGGCCAAAGCAATAGCTCATTACAATCTGCGTGAGCCGGTTTTTATGAAAAATGATTTGAGCCGGGCTTGTCGACTGGGTAATGATACGGCATGTGGTGATTTACAAAATATTAAAAAATTGCATGGCTACGATTTTGACCTGCCGATAAATAATCAGTAAGGCTTGCGTGTTTTTCGTAATTACAACGTTAGATCGTATGAGAATCCCGCTTTAAGCGGATTCTTTATTTCCTCTTCAAATAACTGGATTTGATATCTTTCGCGGTTCACCCAAAGAGCATTATTTCGCGTTGCCAGGTTGAGTAGAGGTATGCGCAACTTTCCGAGAGGATAAAACGCTTGGGTTTGGCTCGATCAAATAGATTATTCCTCGGTATAATCTTTGCTTCAGCCACCTTGACCATCATGGCGGGCAGCATTATCGCCCCGACCCTCAACCTGATGCGCGACGGTCTGGGGATTGCGCCTTCCAATGTCGGCTTGATCATCACCACCCATGGGCTGTTCATGGCGCTGTTCAGCCCACTCATGGGAAGCATAATTGATCGAAAAGGGGTCAGAAGAACATTTATAGCTGCCCTTTTCCTTTACGGCATTGCCGGCGGGTCTGGACTGCTGATACATTCCTTCTGGGCTTTCTTAGCCAGTAGGGCCTGTCTCGGAATCGGCCTGGCTGGAGTTTTTGCCGGAATAAACGTCCTCATTCTCAATACCTACGAAGGGCTCGACCGTGACAAGGTCATGGGCTGGCGTGGCAGTGCCCAGAGTTTCGGAGGCATTATCTGGCCGTTGCTCGGTGGTGCCCTTGGCTCGGTTTCATGGCGTCTTCCATTCGCGGTTTACCTGGTGGCCATCCCGATAGGACTGCTGGCCATCTGCGCTTTACCGGTTCCGGCTGGCGCTCGCCAGATAGGTTTAAAATCGCAAAGCAGCGCGTCGATCTGGCAGATCTTTCGAAAAACCCCTGTCCTGTTTCTTATCTATGGACTCACTTTTTTTGGCAGCGTGCTTCTTTATTCCATTGTCGTTTTTCTTCCTCAATTATTAGAAGGTTTTGGGATCACGAGTACCATTCGCATCGGCCTGTTCATTGTTGCCATGACGGGCTCGGCAGCAGTGACCGCGTTTGTCTATGGAAGAATACGAATGCGTCTCAGCTACGAACGAATCGTTATGCTAACCGCTTCCCTCTGGGCAGTTGCCTTTACCATCATATCCCAGGCCCCTGCAAGCTTTGTGTTGGCCATCGGTGCGGCTCTGTTTGGCGTTAGTCAGGGGCTGCTTCTGCCGACCGTAATGGTCTGGGTCGGGGCACTAGTGCCAGCCTCTTTCAGGGGCCGATTCAGCTCATATTTGGGAACGTCCGGGTTTATCGGACAGTTCTTGTCGCCTATTGTGTTTGCTCCCGTATTCATACATTTGGGGTTCGAAGGCGTATTTGTCATCGGTGCCGGGATCGGTGTTCTTTGGTTCGCGCTGCTTTCAATTGTAGGGCTCATAAGCAGCAAAAAACAAACGCATAGTCAAGGAGGATAACAATGCAACCACCTGATATCACAAGAGTGTTCAAAGGTGCTCGGAACGAGTTCGAAGTTGAGATCGTGTTTGCCGCCCATGAAGGAGGGAAATCACCTAAAGAGGGGCATACCTATGACGAGATTATTGTGGTAACCGAAGGGACCATTGAACTGGAAAGAGGCGATCAGCAAGAGATAAGCACTCATTCGAAATTTGAAACCATATTTCTGCCAAAATCCACAGTTCATCAAATCACGGTCAAGAAGACGCCGGTTAAACTGGTGATTATCCACCCAGAGCGGAACGAACAGCTATGAAAAAAGGCAACAATGAGTCAGAGGAACAGGAACCATCAGTTGGCAGAATTCATGAACTCTCCAGGGCTTTCCAGGCCAGTCGAATTTTTTTGACCGGTTACGAGTTGGGTGTTTTCTCGGTATTGGGAGATGAAGAGCAGACTTCCGCTGAGGTTGCTGCGGCAATTCGCGCGGACCATCGGGCCACAGACCGTCTGCTCAACGCTTTATGCGCCCTGGAACTGCTGACCAAGTCAGCCGGAAGATACGCCAATTCCCCGCTTGCCGCCAAGTACCTGGTTAAAGGAAAACCTGATTATCAGTTTGGCCTCAGGCATACACTAAATCTGTGGGATTCATGGTCCACTCTGACGGAAGCGGTGCGAAACGGTGGAACTGTCGCGAGAGGGCAAATCAATGAGAGCAGCACGGAATGGCTGGCAGCCTTCATCGGAGCCATGCATGCGCGAGCCAAATTGGAAGCACCACTCGTGGCGGGAAAGATTAATCTGCGGGGGGTATTCAGGGTGCTGGACGTGGGAGGCGGCTCCGGTGCATTTTCCATGGCCTTTGTTCGGGTCAAGGATGATCTTAGAGCCACGGTGTTCGATCTGCCCAACGTTGTACCGCTTACCCGTGAGTATGTGGAGCAGGCGGGGTTCTCAGACAGAATCAGTGCAGTGCCGGGAGATTATAATGAGGATGAACTGGGGACTGGATTCGACCTCGCTTTCTTGTCAGCAATCATCCATGTCAATTCATTCGATCAGAACCAGGCACTCGTCAACAAAGTAAGCCGCGCTCTCAATCCGGGCGGCCGGATCGTGATTTCTGACTTCATTATGGAAGATAACCGTTTCGAGCCCATGGTTGGGGCTATTTTCGCCCTTAACATGCTGACCGGCACGGCAGCTGGCGACACCTACACCGAGTCTGAAATCAAGGGGTGGATGGAACAGGCCGGTATCTCATTTACCGAGCGGATTGATCTCGGGCGAGGCAGGAGTATGATGATCGGCACCAAGAAGTGACAATCAGACTGAAACTGAGTTCACGGATACATCGAGAGCCTAAGGATGCAGTCCGGTTGTAAAACATATCCGGCGGCGGTCCACTGGACCGCACCACCTCTATATTCTGACAGGGGGTGAAAATCTTCATTTGGTAACCACCCCAGGATTCTGGCATTTCCTGTCTATCTTCAGTTTGATGAACCAAGTCATCTGTTGAACAACCGGGGTAATGCATTGAATCAATTAATATATACCTGATCCCGATTGAACTTCCTTTGGCGCTGGGATCAACACAGGCCTTTTTTTTTTCTGGCAAGTATGCTTACCTGTATACTTATCCAATTATTTAAAACACTTCAGGTAAGCTATCGATGAATGCCGTCACCTTTTTACCTAACGCAACTGTTCGACACCTGGTACTTAAACCCTTGATTTTATTGATCGTGCTTATCCTGCTTTCTGGAAATTCGACTGCAGCGGATAAAGCAGATGAACTGCAGCAGGCGATGACGGCGCATCTCGACTGTTATCCGATGGAACTGATCGATTTCGACAAACAGAAGCCGCTGCTTGAGACCAAAGAGTTCTGTCTGGCAATCATCTATCACGAAACCGGAGCCCAGCCCCTTTGGGTCAACGAAGACGGCCCCAACAGCAAGGCACGAATAATCTTCGACTTCCTCAAGCGAGCCGACGCCGAAGGGCTCGACCCCGCTGATTACGAAATCTTTGAAATCATGGAGCTCTGGAGTTCGGACAAGCCCAACGATCTGGCTCGGCTTGACACGCTCTTAACTTACAACCTGGTCAAGTATATCCACGACATGAGCTACGGGCAGCAGAAGTTCCGCTTGTCCAGACCGGACCTGTTCGCCGAAGCCGGCAACGCCCAGTTTGACCCATTGCAGGCGGTGGAAGCAGCGCGGCTGGCAAATGACCTGAATGCGTACCTGAACAGTTTGGCCCCCCGGCACCGCTATTATACCAATCTTAAAGAAGCCCTGGCCCAGATTAAAGCCCAACCCCATATTGCTGAATGGGCCGAGATTCCAGAAGGTCCGCTGATCAAGCCGGGCGGCAGCGACCCCCGGCTGCCTGCCATCCGGCAGCGGTTGGCCGAGGAACACGGTCTGGCGGCCGAGACCAATGAAGCGTTTTTCTACGATGATGCGCTTGCTGAGGCGATCTCGCTGTTTCAGAAACGGCATGGTCTGGAGACCGATGCCATCATCGGCCCGCAAACCTTGGCTGCTCTCAACATTTCATTAGAGAATAAAATCAACATCATTCGTGCGAATATGGCACGCTGGCGCTGGCAGGCCCATGATCTCGGGGAAACCTATGTGATGGTCAATATTGCCGGTTTTTCTCTCACTGCGGTGCATAACGGTGAAACAACACTGGATCTGCCGGTCATTGTCGGCAAAAGCCAGCACCAGACGCCAGTCTTCTCCGACAGCATCAAGTATTTGGATTTCAACCCATTCTGGAATGTAACGCCCAGCATCGCCCGTAATGAAGAGCTGCCGGCCCTGCGGAAAAACCCCAATCACCTGGTTGAGCGCAATATCAGGCTGTTTTCCAGCTGGCAGGAGGACGCCAGTGAATTAGACTCGACTGCTATCGATTGGCCCAACATTTCCCGGAATCAGATGTCGCGCTACAAGCTGCGCCAGGACCCGGGACCCTGGAATGCCCTGGGCCGGGTGAAGTTCGTTTTTCCCAACCATCACTCAGTCTACCTGCACGACACGCCTGCGCGAGATCTGTTTGATAATTCCTTCAGATCCTTCAGCCACGGCTGTATCCGGGTCAGCCGCCCATTGGACCTGGCCCTCTTTGCCCTGCAGATGGAAGACCCGCTCTGGTCCAGTGAAAAAATCGAGGCGATCGTTGCTTCCGGCGAACGCAAGGTCATCCGACTCTCAAAGCCGCTGCCCATTCATATCACCTATCAGACCGTATGGCTGGACAAGGAGCGGATAATCCATTTCAATAATGATATCTATAATCGGGACGCCAGGTTGCTGGAGGTACTTCTTTCCAAGTAGTTTTGGCTTTTTAAAACCAACCCCGTGATGTTTCCTCATTGAACTAGACATATTGTTTGACGCTGACATTTTTTTTTAAAAGCCTCTTCTTCCCCTTCTTTTCGGTAATCATTCGGGGGAAAATGCTGGTTCGGTAAACACCCAAGCAGGTTCTTCTCTAGGGGTATGGCAGGAGATGCATGATTCCGCACCTTTTTCAAACAGCCTCTGCCCTGCACCAGGCCAGCGCGTGCCCATCCCCAGCCATAGGCTTCCTTGAATTGCTGGAAAGCCTGTCAATACAACAGTGCCAACAAAGTTTCAGCTTGCAGGCTAGGAGCAACCTGGAAAATATCTATAATATCTCTTTATATCAATGATTTTAATAGTGTTCAGGAATATCGCTTGGCAAGTGAATCAGGATAATTGGTGGTCTTCATTCACGTTAGAAAAAAAAACGATCCGGGAGGGTTATCGGTGGAGTCCAGGGTTTTACTCTTAACTGATGTCAATCAGATGATGTTTTCACCTGACCATAGATGAATTGCATAAAGGCTTTAACGCGGGCGGTATTTCTCAGATCCGGATGGGTAAGAATCCAGACGTTTCTATGGCAATCATCCGGCAGTTCCATTATTTCCACCATCTGGTCATCCGATTGACCTACATAGTGAGGTAGTGCAGCAATCCCCATGTCCTGCTGGGCAAATTTGAACAGGGTGGAAAGTTTGTCACTTGCAGCAGCCATGCAACGAGCAGGAACGTATTTCTTCAGCCACTGGCTTACTGAAAGGCTGGCCAGGGCCTCGTTGGGGACCAGGAAATGATGGGAAGAAAATTCGTCCACATTTGCTGGCATTCCATGTTTATTGATATAGCTGCGCGAAGCGTAGAGTTTAAAATAGATCCTGGTGAGTTTTCTGCCCACCATAAAATCCGGCTGCATATTGACGGCGGGTATAACGATATCCGCTTCTCTTTTGGTAAGGTTGGTGAAGCGGATCTGGATATCCAGATCTATCAGAATCTCAGGGTATTGCTCTTTAAAAACCTTGATATAGGGCGGCAGCCAGTAGTAGCCGATGGTGTCAGTGGTGGATATCTTCAGATTGCCGCTCAATTTGATGTCTTTACCCAGAAGCGTACGCTGGATTTCAAATATCTGATCTTCAATCTGTTCGACCCTGCTGAAAATTTCCTCCCCCGCATCTGTCAGGGTGTATCCCTTTCTGGATCGCTCGAATAGACGCACCTGCAATCTCTCTTCGAGACTGTTGATGCGGCGGAACACCGTGGAGTGGTTGACGCCCAGTTTTCGGGCGGCCGAATTGAGATTGCCGTTTTCAGCGACTTTAAGGAAATAAAGGTATGAATCCCAGTCAGTATTTTCTTGCATATTTGCAAATTAATTTTGCATTAATCATCTATTGATTTGCATATAATCAATGAAAACAATAAGTGTCAAGGGTATTTCAGGCTGGGTGGCGAGCGCTCCAGCCGACGACAACCGATACTCTCCAGGCAATCAAGCATGCTCAAGACAACACGGCTGACGGAACTGCTCAACGAACCATAGAAGGAGGAATAATCATGAGAATCATACATATATTGGCAATCACTGCCATTGCGGCAAGCATTGGGGCGACCTCGGCTTTCAGTGCGGCACCATCCTGGAATCTAGATACAGCCCACTCAAACGTCTATTTCAGCGTCGATCACATTTTTTCGAAAATTCGCGGCCATTTCAATGAGTTCAAAACCGATATCAACTTCGATCCTGCCGATCTTGAAAGCTCTAAATTCGATTTCGAGATTCAGGTCAGTTCGATCGACACGAACATCGGTAAACGAGACAAGCATCTCCAGTCGGGAGATTTTTTTGATGCCGCAGCGTTTCCGATAATGACCTTTCAGTCTTCTAGAATCTCTGACCAAGGGAACGGAATGTACGAGGTGGCAGGCACCCTTACCATCAAGGACAAAAACTATGATCTGACCCTGCCCCTGAAGCTGGAGGGAGTTAAGGAGCATCCGGCGAAAAAGGGCACCAACGTGGCGGGGTTCAACGGCCAGGTGACCATCGATCGGCTGGCGTACGGTGTCGGTACGGGAAAATTCTACGACATGGGTATCGTCGGCAAAGATGTTGAAGTATTTGTGAGCCTCGAACTATTGAGCAATTAACCGCTGCGCCGCGGCAATAGGTACCATGAAGAATTGACGCAGGAAATTTGAGGCCATCCCGGCTGCCGGGAATTGAAACTCCAGCCACGTTGGTGATGCGCATCTTGGAGAGGATGCAGGATACATCCATATCGGTTCGACAATTCCCGGCAGCCAAAGTACCGGACAAGCCAGTGATCATGCATCCCTAAATACCAGTTTGGCAGTAATAGCATCCACATAGAACTAACTGGTTCTTAGCACTGCAACGGTGAGGTCATCATCCAAGGGAGCTCCCCTGACAAAGGACTGTATTTCGCCAATGATGCGGTTAACCGTCTTTTCAGACGGTAAATTTTTAATGTCAGGCAACAATTGGCAGATCCGCTGCTTGCCAAACTGCTCTCCCGATTCGTTAGTGGCTTCAAAGATGCCGTCACTGCAGATAACAATGGTCTGAGGCGCTTGCGCGAGCGGCAGTTCATTGCACACATATCGACAATCTAAATCTACACCTAACGCTACACCCTCTCCTTTAAGTTCAAAAAATTCGCCAGTTTGGCCATTGACGACAAAGGCAGGATCGTGGCCTGCACGGATCCATCGCAACGATTTTGAATACTGATCTAATTCAAGATAGAACAGCGTAGCGAAACTGCCGGAAATCCCGGTGTCCTGGAAAAGCAGTCTGTTGACGTTGACCATCATTTCTTCCGGGTTTTTGAATTGCACAAAACTGCTTCGTACCAAAGCACGAACGGTAGTCATCAAGAGGGCTGCTCCGACCCCGTGCCCAACCACATCGGCCACAACAACACTAATCTTTCCAGCCTCTTGAGCTGACTCAAGGATATCGAAATAGTCTCCACCGGTTGCATCGCAGAACAAAACCGTACCGTATATATCAATTCCTTCTTTGTTGATACCTTTCTGGGGAAGTAAACTCTGCTGAACTTCCCGGGCCAGGTCTATGTTCTTTTTCAACTCAAGGCGCTGCTTAAGCTGATCGCTCATTGTGTTGAAATTTTGTGTCAGCTCTCCAATTTCATCACTGGTTTTTGCCACAAGCGGTGGACCGAAGTTACCACTAGCTAATTCCCTTGAGGCGTGCGAGATTTGCTTGATGCCATCCGTCACCCGGTTCATCGATATTCGCATAAATAGTAGTATCAAGCCTATACAAAATGCGAGCGATATCATGTAGTACCGGAGAAGAGTAATGATTGGTTCAAGAACCTTCTTACCAGGGGCTGTGACAACCAGGGTCCAGGGAACCTGCTGAAGGTGATAAAAACCACTGATTTCCTCTGGAGGAATGCCAGCCCCGAGCACGGTACCTGAATTGTTGTTTATTATGGCCTGAAGTGTGCTTTTTTCGAGCTGATTAACAGTGCCATACCTGCGCATGGGATAGTTATCTTCAAGGTCCGTTCTATCTCCGGTTGTAACGAGAACGTTATATGAACCATCCAAAAGGTATGCCTTATTCGCTGTCCACCAGGAAGCATTTACGACATGATCCAGGAGAGCATCAAATGAAATAATAACTTCAATATCACCGACGGTTTCATCGTTCATCCCCTTAAACTCGGAAACCAATGAAATAGTCCTGTTATTAACCCGGTCGTCATATTTGGGAGAACTGATATCAAAATGTCGTAACTGAAGACTTTTTCCCAGGCGCTCAGGCGGAACCGCTCTCTTCATAGTGGCGGGGTTGTCTGCGGCAGGCTGTTCCGGCCAGTTAAGAACAACTTCTTCTACAATATCAAGCTCTTTGATCTGACTTATGACATGCCGAATCAGCTGGCCATGGATAGTCGGGTTATCTTCATTTTGCAGGATCATCAGGTACTTTTTCGGATCGAGCAATTTCGCTTCTATGAGACCGGCCGATCTCTCTAATCGTGAAACGGTGTGCTCTCCCCATTGAGAAATAAGAAGATTTCTGACAAACAGGAAACCAATCAGCGATAACGCGATGAGCAATACGAATGTAGGCAGTATGGCATACAGGAGTAACCTTTGCTGCAAGGACTTGGGCTGAAGTTTCATACCGGCTGTTCAGGCTTTGTTATTCTTTTAACCACGTTTTTGTTCATCCAGGCAGATTAAGAAGATGTATCATAGGCTGATTTTTTTGATTCCACCGGCCCATTACCTAGCAAGAGTAACCATCGTTTTGCCTTCTCTCCACTGTATGACCGGTAATAAAAACAGCAATGACGATCTGCCGGCCGGAAGATCAATTGAGAGGTGAAAACCTCTCTCAGATCTAGAATACAGGCTATATTGGGTATTGAAGATTAGCCTGTCGAGCCTCATTCAGATTGGCATCTGCCTCGGACAAACATATTCTATGCATCTGAATTTGCTGCAGCCGTTTATCGGGGTTGTGTTCACTTTGAAGTCTGTGAGTATTACCATTTAGGCGATGTTGAATAAATAACCTCGCAAACACAGAGATTGGTCTCGAGTGTTATATCCATTTTATTTTAAACAAAAAGAAAATAGATAAAAAACAATGTGTTATGCATAAGCACTCCTTAGCCCAGTGGGAACACCGCCACGATTTTTCCTTCATTCATGAAAAAGGTGAGACGCGCACAAAGCAGGTACTGGTGATCACGCTCATCACCATGACAGCAGAAATCGTTGCTGGAACGGTTTTTGGCTCAATGGCACTGCTTGCCGATGGCTGGCATATGGGCACACACGCCGGGGCGTTTGCCATTACTATCTTTGCCTATCGCTATACTCGAAAAAATTCAAACAACAGGGATTTTACCTTTGGTACAGGCAAAGTGAGTGTTTTAGGCGGGTATTCGAGTGCTATAGCTCTCGCGGTTATTGCACTTTTCATCGGAGCAGAATCCATCCATCGTCTGATCACACCGCTTCAGATTCGTTTCAATGAAGCGATAGCCGTCGCGATTCTGGGACTTTTACGTAAACCTTTTTTGTGCATTTCTGTTACATGGCAATCACACCCATACTTCTGAACATGGGGATAACCACGTCCATCACCATGATCACAATTTACGGGGGGCTTATCTCCATGTTTTGGCAGATGCACTTACCTCAGTTCTAGCGATACTCGCTCTTTCGTTTGGTAAAATATTTGGGCTGCAATGGCTCGATCCACTTATGGGTATTGTCGGAGCTTTGGTGATAACTCGCTGGTCCTATGGCCTGTTAAAAGATACCAGCACAATTCTGCTTGATAGAAATACTGAGAGGGAGCACATCGAATTAATCCGGCATAAAGTAGAATCAGATTCCGACAACAGGGTCTCTGATATCCACGTCTGGAAAGTTGGCCCGATCGATTACGCAGCTATCATTTCATTGGTAACACATTACCCCAAGCCAACTGAGCACTATAAAAATCTATTAAAGGAATTTAAGGAACTTTCTCATCTGACCGTCGAAGTAAACTCGTGTCTAGGTGATCCTTGCCTTGTGCCAGAGAAATAATGGGGTAACCCTATGGTAAATCTAACCCAGCACAGTGCCGATGGGGTTCGGCTTATGGCTATATGTCTGCTGGAATCCATTTTCTTTAATCCGCAGATTGCGTTATTTCACCACTGCTGGGATACAATCAGTGAAGCTTTTATTTCACCGTTTGCTGCTGGGCATGGTGTCCGACTTTCTTGAGTAATCTGAGAAATTCATCGCACTCCTGAGTGTTGAGGCAACCAAAAAGCTCCGTTAACCTTTCGCTATGGATTCGATACGCAGTGCGAATCAGCT
This sequence comes from uncultured delta proteobacterium, assembly GCA_963707715.1. Taxonomy (GTDB): domain Bacteria; phylum Desulfobacterota; class Desulfobulbia; order Desulfobulbales; family Desulfocapsaceae; genus JABDQA01. The sequence goes on along the minus strand of CAVPRJ010000003.1, from coordinate 220,592 downwards.
TAAGTCCGGCCTTGGTCAAATGGAGATAGAATCGACGCCCGTCTGCGGGATCTTGGATTCGTTCGATGAGCCCTCGCTTAACAAGCCTATTGGTAGCTGCTGTCATTGAACCGCTGGTCAACAGGATCTTCTCGCCAATCGCATTGATGGCCAGGGGGCCTTTGTGCAGCAAAGCCTCGAGGATCATGAAATCGGTGACGTTGAGACCTGTTTGACCTATGCTTTTCCGGTCAACTTCTTCAATGGCTTTGTTGGCTTTGCCGAACACCAATCTGAGGCGCGATCCTGGTTGCATATTGCCCTCGCCTGGTAACGTTTTAGTGATGAAACGCTCTTATCTTTGTCTTGGTTATGGCTGTGCTTGACTATTGCCTCGACACGAGGCGATCATCAACGCGGCTTAGATGGGCAATCATGGATTTTCTCCTGTCAGCAAGCCAGCGGCTGGCCAATTCCACATCAGTCTCAGTCAGCGCATGTCCAGCATCAATGTCAAACACCGTGACCTCGGCTCCGGCTTGATTAAGCGCCTCAATCAATAGATTGGTGCTTTCAGCGGGAATCACCTGGTCCTTTGTCCCGCGCAAGATCAAAATCTCTTTACCTTCCAAATGGTTAAGCTTTTGCTTGGAGAGCGGCAGCATCGGGCGTAAAAGAATTGCCCTGGAGAACAACTCCGGCCGAATAAAAAGCAATGCCGCCGCCATGTTGGCTCCGTTGGAATAGCCAAGTGCCACCAATTGATCGAGGGGTCGATGATACCTGGCGGATGCATGTATCAGGAAGTCGCCCAGTTCATTGGCCCGGGCGATGATATCTTCTTCATCGAAGATGCCGGGGGAGAGCCGTTTAAAGAAACGGAGCATGCCCTGCTCATTCACTTTTCCCCGGGGGCTGAGGATTGCTGTATCCTCGCTTATACGGCGGGCCAGGGGAATTAGGTCTCGTTCGTCGCCACCGGTTCCATGCAGCGTGACCAAGGTGATCTCCGATTCCTGGCCCCCACCAGCAGCAGCGAACTCATGCTTGAATTCGGTGCCCCGCAGTTCGGGAAGTCGCTGCTCGATCTGCTCCCGCATGGGCTCGTATTGGACTGGCAGTTTCAGGGATCTGCCAAGTTCTTCGCAGCGTTCATCTACCGTAAAACCAGGTTGGTCGGTGGCTATTTCAAATAATACGCCGCCCGGCTCTTGAAAATAGATCGACTTGAAATAGTTCCTATCCCGCACATCGCTTACCAAATAACCAGCTTTCAACAGCGTCTGCCGCCAGTGGATCTGCTCCGCGTCGGATCTCGTTCGAAAAGCAATATGGTGTACTGTTCCGCTGCCCTGTCTTCCAACTGGTGCCTCCGGGTCGACAACGAGGTCGTAGTAACGACCCAGGGCCTCATCGTTTTCCATGACAAAGCGAACCCGATTTCCTTCCCGATTGAGGGAGCGCATTCCCATTGCTTCAGCGAGCAGCGATTCCGATTCTCTCGCCGAGCGAACCAGCGCAGTGGCAGAATGAAACCCCCCGATTCGATTTTCAATCTCCGCTTCAGGGGAAACCGCTCTCTCCTGCTGGTAATCATTTTTCACAGCAATCAATTCCAAGCCAAGGCCATGCGGGTCTGTAAAGGAGAGGACCTGGTCCCCAAATCGACGTTGCTGCGAGACGTGCACTCCGTGGCGTGCGAGTCGAGCCAACCAGTAGTCAACAGAGGCAGCCCCTATTTCGAATGCAATAGCCGTTACCATGCCAGCCCCATTTTTACCCCGGGACATTCCCTGCCACGGGAAAAAGGTCAAGACCGTCCCCGGCCTGCCTTCGTCGTCGCCATAGTAGAGGTGATAGGTGAAAGGATCGTCAAAGTTGACGGTTTGTTTAACCAGTCTCAACCCGAGAGCGTCTTCATAAAAGCTCACATTGACTGCCGGTGCGGAACAAATAGCAGTTATATGATGAATGCCATGCATTTTTTCTTTTTCGTTCATCTCTGTCTCCATATATCTTGTTTTAAAGATATTATACATATTTTATTTTGTTAAAAAAATAGAATAAAAAATAATAAATATAAAATATTTATATTTTACATTCACCTTATTATTAGAAAATATATGGACAAATATCTTGGTGTCAAGACAAAAATGGGGGGGGCTTACAGCGATGTTGAGTACCCCTTGAAAAACACGTTTTGTAAGCGCTCCCGGCACAGCGATTAGATTAAATCAGTCTTGGGTGACGACGGGGTCATCTGGACTGGAGGACGTCATGAAGAGTAAAACAACGAGACAGAAGGTAACAAGAGACCCGGCATCAAGCCCGCCCGGTTGCCGGTGGTGAACTTTGGTGGTTATAGGTGATGGGAGAATCGCCTTTGATTCGCTGTGTCCAGCGGAACTAGGCGAAAGCGTCTCAGAACAGCTGGGCAATCAGCAGCGCTTCTGGATAGCTGCTTCACCTTGCCGAGTCTGTCTATTTTACGCTCTGAAGGCCGGACACTTTCCTGGTCGGATGTCCGAGCCAGGAGGTTAACTTGAGACAGATAGCCAATGGACCAGGATGAGTTCGGACACTGTCAAACAGCCATCCTGAATCTGGGCGTTCGGGGGTGGGTGACTCAACTAGTGAGTAAATCAACTTCCTTCTCTGGTAAGTCTGAGTAATAGGCAACGCAATTCCAGAAACACGCAGCGTCGCAGATTTCCGACTTAATGTAGTCCTTCAGCACAGGCGGCAGCGAAGTGCTGTCAATATCATCGAGACCGGCAAACTTTGCCGCACTGAGTATTATCCAGTCGCAAAGGTTCTTTCGATAGGGTGGAGATGGCCGACTGGCCTCAATCTCTGGCGGCAGCTGAGACCATGTAAAGGCCTCTGCTTCTATTATCGTGCCATGCGCACGCATCATTGATACCTTTTGGTTACGGTAATTAGCGTTGCGATGATAACAACGGCTCATGCAAAGAATGCAGAAACGGAGGATACTGACAAACAGAAGATCTCAGCTTGAGTTTTGATTTTCTATATTTTTGACTGAGAAGGGCCTACGATAAATTCTGCATTAACTTATCAAACGTTTCTTTTGTATTATCAGCGGCAATATTAAATTTATCGGCAAATCGAAGGATCGTTCCCCCAAACAAGTCCCATTCGCTCTGCCTGCCTTTTGTTTCAACATCTCTTTGAAATGATGTTTTTGTTTCCAGAGGAAATTGGTTTGCCTTTGCAAAGGACGTTTCGACAATGTCTGAAGGAAGCTGTATCTTAAGAGCCCTGGCAATCAATTCGATTTCCCGCATGATATTTTTTACAAGTAGGCCAAGGGTCTTGTCTTTTGCAACCTCGCCAATAGTTTTGTTATAGGTCGCGGTTACTAATGCATAGGCGGCGATAAAAATATATTTTGACCAGATTTCAGTGTTCACGTTCTCAGAATATTCAATGAAAATACCAGCATTCTTAAATAGATTTAGGAGTTTTTCAGGATAAAATGAAGGGTGCAACGGATCTCTGCCAATTACTATTTGACCACTGCCTCCTTTTTGAAAAATGACGCCGGGGGATTCGATATGAGTACCCAAATACAAACAGGCAGGTAAAACATATCCTTTTTTTAAATGCTGCCGTATTCGGTCATATATGTCAGCCCCATTTAAAAGTGGCAGAATTACTGAGTTTTCATCTGTAATATTGGCTACTTCTGTGATCGCGTTCTGAAGGTCGTAACCCTTAACTGAGACAACAACTATTTCACAAACAGGCAACGTATCAACAGTATCAGTACAGATATCTGGCTTTATCAAAAGCTCTTCCTTGCCACCTTCTTTTTTCAGGAGCAGACCATTTGCCAGAATGGCATCTTTATGCTTTCCCCTGGCGATAAAGTAAATATTCCCTGTGCCGATCTCGTTCAGATATCTGGTAAGCAGAGCGCCATAGTATCCACCTACTCCACCAACTCCATAAAAACATATGTTCATATAGCACTCTTTCAGTTAAAGATTATCCTCATTACCCACTGTCATTAATGACACGTTACAATACAGACATGCATAAACGCACGGGCCAGCATGTATTGAGCCGCAGAGCAATCCATTAACATCTTTTTCTCGCGGAGACATTCTCGCAGCTGCGTGTTTCAAATAACCTATAAAGCCCCAGGTACTGTTCTGCACACTGTATAAAAGAATTACGGATTATTTCAAGGCAAAAGCTAAGCATATGTTCGGGCGAGGCGGACAAGGACGATATCCCTGGAACCAGGTAGAGATCCACTCAACAGGAGGAGGATATTAGGATGGTAGAGAAGGTCATCATCATGGGCGCCGCGGGCCGTGACTTCCATAACTTCAACGTTTATTTCAGAGACAACAGACGTTATAGAGTGATCTGTTTCACCGCTACTCAAATACCGGATATCGATGGCCGCAAATATCCGCCTGAACTCGCCGGGTCCCTGTATCCTAGCGGGATACCCATTAACAGTGATGAAAACCTGATGGATCTTGTTATCGATCACAGGATCGATCTCGTGGCGTTTTCCTATAGTGATGTACCCCATACGGAGGTCATGCACAAGGCCTCACAGGTCACTGCGGCGGGAGCCGATTTTATCATCATCGGCGCTTCATATACCATGCTCAAGTCCTCCAAGAAGGTGGTTTCTGTATGTGCGGTTCGGACCGGTTGCGGGAAGTCGCAGGCCAGCAGGCACATCGTCAGGGTTCTTGGAAATACGGGTAAAAAAGTCGTTTCTGTGCGTCACCCCATGCCCTATGGAGATTTAACCAAACAGATCGTTCAACGATTCGCCGACTATAAAGATTTTGAAAAGCATTCCTGCACCATTGAGGAGCGTGAAGAGTATGAACCGGTCGTGGCCATGGGAGGGGTCATCTATGCCGGCGTCGACTATGAGAAAATCCTGCGCCAGGCCGAAGCAGAAGCTGACGTGATCGTCTGGGACGGCGGCAACAACGACACGCCATTCTTCAAGCCTGACGTGCATGTAGTTATTCTCGATCCGCATCGTCTTGGTCATGAAACCACCTATCATCCCGGCGAAACCAACCTGCTGCTTGCCGATATTGCGGTGATCAACAAGGTGGACAGTGCCAAGCTGGAGCATGTGGAGACTCTTAAAAAGACCATCATGCGCCATAACCCCAAGGCCCGTATCGTGCTGGCCGATTCCGCAATAATGGTGGAAAATGGTGAGCGCCTGGCCGGGAAACGTTTGCTGGTTGTGGAGGATGGCCCCACCGTGACCCATGGTGGAATGAAATTCGGTGCCGGTGTCATTGCAGCCCAGCTGTATGGGGCGGCGGAGATCGTGGATCCCCGCCAGTCTCTTGTCGGGACGCTCAAGCGAACCTTCGAACATTACCCGGAAATAGGCAAAGTACTCCCAGCAATGGGGTATAGCGAGCGACAGATCAGCGATCTGGAGGCCACAATCAATGGTTGTAATTGCGATATGGTCGTCTCAGCCACGCCGGTCGATCTGAGCCGGCTGGTGACCATTGATAAACCGATTATGCGGGTTCGCTACGACTATCGTGACAATAGTCAACCCACCCTGGGTGAACTGGTCAAGGAAATGCTTGCAGCATAACCAGGCGGTGTCTGATTTCTGGTCTTACCCTCAAATTGCCTGGCAATATCCTTATCGACGACATTCAGGCGGATAGCTTTGGCGTCTGGCCTGGTATACCGATACTCGGAACCTGAGGCCTCAACGGGCGGGTTATTCATCCCAAATATTTTTTAGCGTGTACGGACCGCCCTCAACGGCCCAGAAAGTTCCTGTTATATAGCGCCGGTCTTTATTCAAAGACGCTATCTCCAACATCTCTTCCTCGGTCAGAGATAATTCACTTGCGGTGAGATTTTCGTTTAGTCTTTCCGGTCGCACTGACTTAGGAATAACTGCAGTGCCCCGATGCAGTGCCCAGCTGAGAACCACTTGCGCTGGCGTTGCCTGATGACGCTCAGCTATTTGCGCTATCTTCGGGTCTTCGAGCAGAATCGGCTCATTGTCTATTTTCAGTCTATCTGGTCTATCAGACGACCCAAGTGGTGCATAGCCGGTCAGGAAAATACCGTGTTTTTCACAGAAATCGAGCATCTGTGGCTGCTGAAGGTAGGGATGAAGCTCAATTTGGTTCATCTCCGGCTGTATACGGGCATCCTTTTTCAGTGCTTTGAGTTTGACCGTACTGAAATTGGATACACCGAGATGTCTGCAAAGACCATCATCGAACAGTTCCTCCATTTTTCTCCACGTATCGATGATCGGCAATTCTTCGAGGGGGACAAAATCGGCAGCCGACTTGTGATAAAGCACCCCTTGTCTATAAGCAATCGGCCAGTGCATAAGAAAAAGGTCCAGATAATCAAGTCCCAGGTCGGTAAGCGTTTTCTCCATAGCGGGACGCACATCTTCTGGAAAATGAGCGTTATTCCATAATTTTGAGGTAATCCAGACTTGGTCCCGAGCAACAATACCTCGAGAAAAGGCCTCGGCCAGCGCTTGTCCTACTTCGGGCTCATTTCCATAGATTGGAGCACAGTCAATATGCCGGTAGCCCAGTTTCAATGCCTCTATTACCGCTTCATAGACCACACCAGCACTTGATTTCCATGTTCCCAGCCCCAGCATGGGCATGCTATCACCGTTTGCATAGGTAAGCGTTTTCATCTCCCCTCCTCTGTGTATTCTAAAGCAAGATTATCTATGGCAGGGGTACCAAGCCGGCCAGGAAATGAAGCAAGGCGCAGGACTCCTCAACAAGATACATTTACCGGCTGGCAACGCCGACTGATCAAGCCACCCGGTCCCCTGGCTCCTGCCCCGCAAAGATCGCGTCAAGATTATCCAGCGCCCTGAATCCCATCGCATCGCGGGTTTCCCTGGTGGCGCTGCCGATATGGGGCATCAGGAAGACGTTGGTCAATTCCCGGTAGGCGGGATTGATGTCGGGCTCGTTGTTGAACACATCGAGTCCTGCTGCGTATAATTTGCCGGATTGCAGCGCCTCGATCAGGGCTTCGTCGTCGATGACGCTGCCGCGGCTGGCGTTGACGACCACGGCGCCGTCCGGCAGCAGCGCGATCCGCTCGCGGTTGAGCAGCTTTACGGTGTCAGGCGAGGCCACGCAGTGCAGGGCCAGAAAATCGCTGTTCGGCATCAGCGCCTCGACGGATTCATGATAGGTGGCGCCCATTTCCAGGTCGGGGTCGACCCGCTTGCGGTTGTGATAGTGGATCTTCATGTCGAAACCGCGGGCCCTGCGGGCGACCACCTGCCCGACCCGCCCAAAACCGACAATGCCGAGCCGCTTGCCGGTCATCTGGAGGCCGACCATAAAGCTGGGGCTCCAGTCCTTCCACTGTCTGGTCCGCACCAGTTTTTCACCCTCGCTCGCTCTCCTGGCCGCCCCGAGCATCAGCATGATAGTCAACTCGGCGGTGGCATCCGAGAGCACATCGGGGGTGTTGGTGACGATCAGTCCATGTTTCTTCGCCGCCTCGGTATCGACATGGTCGTAGCCGACCGAGAAATTGGCAATGGCCTTGACGCTCTCAGGCAGCCGGCTGATCACCTCGGCGGTAAATTTTTCGGTGTGGCACGGCAGAATGGCGGCCGCGCCATCCGCCATTTTAATGATCTCCTCGCTGGTATAAAGGGTGTCGGTGGGGTTGAGAACAGGTTGATAGTCCCGCTGCAACCGCGCTTCAACTGCATCGGGAAGTTTCCTGGTTACAAGAACGACTGGTTTCATCCAAGTTTCTCCGTCCAACCGAGGGCGGGTATCGGGTTCTTCCTTACCATCCCTCTGCAATTAACATTCCGGGATCCCAGCTGCTGCTATATGTGATCCTCACCCTTTGTAATACCCTGGTAGTAGTCATACAAAAGAGCTAAGAGGTTGGCTGCGATGATGATCCATAAGACAATGGACTCAATCCTGTAAGCATAATAGAGCAGGTACGTGACAGCCAATAGAACGGCAAGCCCACCGGCAAGTAAGTTACTCATAATGTGTCTCGCTCCTTCATCCTATCTCGTTTAAATCTCAAATCATTCCGCAAAAAATCTAACCGGAAAGGTAGTTTACCAGCCATTTTGCAGTACGCAGAAGCCTGGCGTCATCATTGAGGGGCCCAACCAATTGGACGCCCAGCGGCATCCCCTGAGGCCCCTGCAAGAGCGGCAGGGTTATCGCCGGCATGCCGCACAAAGTCCAGATTGTGCAGAAAGTCGGACTCCCTGTCGATTCAAGACCCACAGGGGCTTCTCCGATGGTAGCCGGGGTGATGATGGCGTCGTGCCACTCAAATATTTTTGCAAAATTCTCATACAGCGCCGGAATACCACCAACCGCGTTGTTATAATCCATTGCCAGAACTTGCCGGCCGCGTTCGATCATTTCCCGCAGCACTGTACTCAATTGCTCCTTACCCTTACGATACTCAGGCTCGAAGCTGCGGGCCAGATCGGCCTCCATGATGAGCCGATGCTGTTCATGGGCATTGTTGAAAATCTCCGGCAGTGCTACCTCCTGTGCCTGTTCACCGAGTTCCTCGACAAGCTCTGCAAATGCCTCCTTGGTCCCCTCGTCCGCCTGGCTCCACACCGGACTCTTGACAAAGGCTAATTTCGGCGGTACCGGCGGCTCTTCCGCCTGAGAGAGAAACAGCGGCGGCTTTGCCTTCGGCCTGGTGTCCGGATCATGGGGATCAAAGCCCATGATTGCTTCGGCTACAAGTGCAGCGTCTTCAATGCTCCGGGCAAAGACACCGACCTGGTCGAGCGGCCGCGACTGCTGCAGGACAAGATGCCGTGATATCAGTCCAAAGGTCGGTTTATAGCCATATACACCGCAAAACGATGCCGGCCTGATAACTGAACCGTTGGTCTGCGTGCCTATGGCCAGGGGAACCATCCCCGCCGCAACAGCTGCAGCAGAGCCACTCGACGAACCGCCGGGAGTGCGGCTGAGGTCATGCGGGTTGCGGGTTTTTCCGGGAGAATATACGGCAAGCTCCGTGGTAACCGTTTTACCCATGATGATGGCACCGGCCATACGGAGCTTTGACACAACCGTTGCATCCTTGATTGGTTGCCGGCCTGCATGCAGTATCGTCCCGTCTTCGGTCGGCAGATCCTGGGTATCAAAAATATCCTTGATTCCCACAGGGATGCCATGCAGCGGCCCGCATGGCATCCCTGCACGCATTGCCGAATCCGCCTCACGTGCCTGATGCAGGGCAAGGTCCGGCTGCAGAAAAGCCCAGGCGCCGACCTGCTCTTCGAGACTGTCAATCTGCTTCAAACAGGTTTTCACCAGATCTTCAGATGATATCAGGCCGCCTCGAATTGCTTCAGCAGCTTCGGCAGCGCCAAGTAATGCCATTTCCATAGGTGTTTCCCCCGATCAATCAGTCCCTACCATCAGTGAGCTCCATAGACCAAGTCGGGCAGATAGGTCGTAATGATCGGAAAGTTGTAAAGGATGACCATGGCGATCAGCACCATTATCAGAAACGGCATGGAGCCCTTGAAAATAGTGGTCAACTGTATGTGTGGAGGAGCTATCCCCTTCAGATAATAGCAAGACATCGCCATCGGCGGGGTTAAGAACGATGTCTGCAGGTTAAAGGCAACCAGTATGCCGAAAAACAGCGGATCTATGCCGAACGCATCGAGCAGGGGGAGAAAGATCGGCACGAATATGATAATGATCTCACTCCATTCGAGCGGCCAGCCGAGTAAAAATATAATGACCTGGGCAAGAACCAGAAAAGCCACCGGCGGCAGGTTGAGACCGACAACGAATTCCTCGATGACCATGTGGCCGCCGAGATATGAGAATACCGAAGAAAAGGTCCAGGAGCCGACGAAGAGCCAGCAGACCATGGCCGATGTCCGTACCGTCAGATAAACCGAATCTCTGAGGCGTAACCAGGTCAACTCCCGATACCCTGCGGCCAATACGATACTGCCAACCGCACCAACCGAAGCCGCCTCAGACGGTGTCGCCAGACCGAACAGAATCGATCCGAGAACTGCCAGGATCAAAATGGTCAGGGGAAAGACCGAGGTCAGCAGCATTATGAAAAGTTCCATATGAGGGATGTCGGTCTGTTCTTTCGGTGGTTTCGGTGCCAGCTTCGGATTGAGCCAGGCCCTGCCTATCACGTACAGGATATAGAGACCGGCAAGCATAAATCCGGGGATCAGCGCACCCGCGTAAAGTCTCACCACCGAAACACCGGATATGGCGCCATAGACGATGAGCATGATGCTTGGTGGAATCAGGATGCCGAGGCACCCCCCTGCACAGACCACGCCGGCAGACAATTTCTCGTCGTATCCAGCTTTGAGCAGCGCCGGAAAGGCCAGCAGCCCCATCAGGGTGACGACCGCCCCGACAATACCGACCGCCGTGGCAAAGATCGCGCAGGTCATAAGAGCCGCGACAGCCATGGCCCCCGGAACAAAACGCGCGGCAATGTTGAGACTGTAGAAAAGCCGTTCGACGATATTGGCCCGCTCCACGATGTAGCCCATGAACAGGAACAGCGGCACCGCAACCAGCACGTCGTTGATCATGACCGAGTAGGTCTGGTTGACCAGCAGATCAAAGATATTGTTCTGCAGCGGATGCGCCATCCAGTCGGGCGGGGCATAGGCGTAGTAGCCAAAACCGACGCCCATGGCGACCAGGGTAAAACATATCGGAAAGCCAAGGAGAATTGAGGCCACGAACGACCCCATCATTACCATCGCAACCTGGGGATCAGTCATTTCGCATCCTCCTCACTTGCAGCTGCCAGGCGGGTCCTTTCGTCTTCCTCCCGCTGGTGTTGAGCGATCAGCATTTTTTCCATCTCCTCAACATCGCCCAGACGTGCCGGCCACTCACCCGTTTTGATGCACAGTATGCAGCGTATTGTCTCCGCTATGCCCTGCAGCAAAAGTACCGCGGATGCTATAGGCAGGATCGTCTTAAGGGGAAAAACAGGCACACCGGCAGGGCTGTTGATGCTGATTTCACCGCGCAGACCGCTCGGCCCGTAGGGCATGTAGCTCCAGGATTCAGCCGCATAAGCAATTCCGGCGTAAATAAGAGCCAGCACCCCGGGATAAAAGAACAGGAAATAGAGCACCAGTTCGATACTTGCCTGGATGCGCGGGGGCCAGAGCCGGTAGACAAAATCACCGCGGACATGGGCATTACGGGACAGGGCATATCCACCCGCCATCATGAACAGGGTACCGTACATGATATAGCTAATGTCGAAAGCCCAGGAAGTTGGATTTCGCAGGCATAGCGCACAAACACTTCATAGGTGGTGGCCAAGGCCAGGACAAGAATACACCAGGCAAAGGATTTACCAACCCAGGCACTAAATCGGTCAATAAAATATAGAAACTGATTCATACTCACGCCTTTGAGTGAAGTTCGGTGCTTCACGCTCAAATGGTGCGGCACCAGAGTACCGCACCATTTGAAAATATAAGCAGCTTTAAACGATTGGTTGTTAGAAGCCTAACGCACCCGGGAACGAATGGTCGTAAGCCAGTTTGTAATCGGCTGAATTCAATCAGATCAGTAGTAGGCTACACGCCTGCTGAACTCTTTCTGAGAATTAGCAACCTTGGCGAAGAACGGATCCGTCATCAGGTCCTTCATGACCTCATCCCAGGCTGCCAGCTGCGCTTCCATTACCGATTGAGGTGTCCGGTACACCTTGACACCGGCTTCACCCGTCAGCCATTCAAGGTCCTTGGAGTACTGATCAAGGCCTCTCCAGTAGTTTGCCGAGGAAGCTGCTTCGGCGCCATACGCGAAGGATCGCTTTGTGCTCATCCGGCAGAGCGTTGTATTTGTCCTTGTTGAAGATGATCTCGAAATACTCGGCCGCCTGATGATAGCTGCCGAGCATATAGACTTTGCTGACATCCTGGGCACCAAAACTCCTGTCCGAGGTCGGGTTGTTGAATTCAAAGGCCTCGATAACACCACGCTCCAGAGCCGGAACGATCTCACCGCCGGGCAGCTGGGTGACCTTGACGCCCATGGCCTGCATAACGTCAGCGGCCAGGCCGACCGTACGATACTTCAAACCATCCAGTTGCTTGGCATCGGTGATCGGCTCTTTGAACCAGCCCAGGGGCTGAGTCGGCATCGGCATGGCAAAGAAAGCCCACCGTATTGATGCTGAAGGGTCTCCATCAGTTCGTTGTAGAGCTCAAGGCCACCGCCATAATACATCCAGGCCAGACCCATATGGGCATTCTGACCAAAAACAGGGCCGGAACCGAACAGAGAGGCTGCCTTGCTCTTTCCGTACCAGTAAACAGTAACCTGATGGCCACCATCGAGGACGCCCTTATGCACGGCATCCTGCACCTGGAAGGCCTTGACGACCGCACCCGAGATCAGATACTGGATCTTCAGACGCCCACCGGCCATTTCATTGACACGCTTGACATAGTCGGTGGCATAGTCGTTGAAAATGTCCTTGGCCCCCCAGGCACCCTGCATCTTCAGGACGGTGGTCTGGGCTCGAGACACCATCGGAAAGCCCATTGTTGCGACCGTTGCGGCACCGGCTGCGGCTGCAGCGGTTTTCAGAAACTTTCGACGTCCAGCTTCAGGTTGAGTTTTGACTGCGTCTTTTTTTGCTTCTTCTTTCTTCATCTGCGGTACCTCCTCGCTCGATTGAAATAGTACAACACTGATAAGCAGGATTTTTCCTGCCACTGTCATTGCGTATCTCACCACATGAAGATGCGGTTGATTGCGCAAACCCTAATCACCAAGTCCTACTACCGTAACAAAGGTTCTGACCAACGTAACATTAATCAGCAATCGCACCGCAGTTTAGACCTACAGCGCCTGATTGACCAGCAAAATTAATCTCTGATGATCCGGAACCTGCAAAACTCCCAGCGCAGCACTTCTGGTAAGACCAGTGTCGTTTAATAGATATGCCTTCTTTGACACTGCCACATGCTGCGACAAATCACTATTACCTAATGGTTCATACTGGCAAAAATCGTATCAACCCCAGATGAATCGAGAGTTATAGATATTATAACCTATATGGAATATATCACTATAAATTTTAAAGAATGCCTTTTAAAAACCTATATTTTCATTTTCCTGACAAAGAAACACACCAAACATGCGGTCCCGGTTTTCTGCGGCATCAGAAATCGATTCATTGAAAATCTTCCTGGTCATACCTGACTTGTTTTATCACCGACATGGGTAAGCTGAGGTGTGTAAAATCTGCCTATTAGAAAAGAATTATCCGGGAGGTCTTCATAAAGAAGATAAACAGGAGGGTGAACCCGAACAGCAGGCTATAGGGCAGAACCAGATCCCTGGTAGTTACCCCGCCGCCCTTGAGCCGGTCGATAATCCGGTGGGTCGCGTAGAGCGAGGCGAAGAGGCCGCCGGCCACGGTGAACACCTGGATCAGCGCGGAGGCATCCGGGCTGATCAACCGGGCGCCCGCCCGGACCGGGTCCAAACCCAGAACCTGCCGCAGGTTGGCGGCCAGCCGCCAGGACTGGGAAACGAAGATCTCGAAATAGACGGCCAGATAAACACCGAGGATTATCGGGATAAAGCCGTAGCCCAGCAAACGCAGGATCAGCACCCGGTCGATCCTGGTCAGATAGGCCTGCAGGTTGACCGTTAGATAATAGCCGATCTGGAAGATGAAGATCAGGCCGAAGAAGATAACCGAACCGATCAGCGCGAACGGCCACCTGCCCAGCAGCACCGGGTAGGTCTGCTGCAGCCAGCCGATCATTTCGTAGAGTTCCGTGTGCAGGGCAAATAAAAAGAAGATGGCCCCGAGCGAGACGATCAGGAAACTGTCGGGCCGGCGCGGCGCCTCGATATCCCAGAGTTCCTGCGGCGCCAGGCGTAAATTAAGGTGCACCGAATGCTTGCTGCAGTGCTTGATGCATCTGCCGCAGACGATGCAGTCACGGTTGTTGTCAACCATAAACGGGTGGCGAAACATTGGACAGCCTTCCTTATCAAGATCACCGGTGTAACAGGCGTGGTCTTCACAGCGGTTCAGACAGAGGTGGCGATTGGAGCGGACCTCAAGGATGGAAGGCATGGCAAAGATCGCGTTGACCGCACCCAGCGGACAAAGATAGCGGCACCAGGCCCGTCGTTTGAAAAAGAGACTGAAGACGATCGAGCCGATGGCTCACCCCCAGAATGATCCAGCCGGTCAGCACCGGATTTTCATAGGCGTTCCAGACGATTTCCACCCAGAGTACGATGATGCACAGCCAGGCCATGATCCAGCCGGAATACTTCTTTAAAAACAGCGGTGTCGACCGGGTCGGTTTGATAAATCGCTGGAGCAGGGTCCCCGGTACCGCCAGGGTGCAGACCGAGCACCAGGTTCGAGCCATGAAGAAAAAGGAGAAGAACAGCAGCGGCCAGCCGATCACCCAGCTCAGCGTGATGCCGAAATTTTTCTCAGGTTCGGCAGGCCCGAAAAACAAGGTGAGCAGCGCGGCGAACAGAACGATCCCGATCACAGCGCTGGGCAGCACCGGATAAAGTTTGCTTTCGATCATAGAGCGGATCCAGCCGATGCGCAGCAGGTTGAACTCCCATTTGCCCTCGCTTTTGGGCAGGCCGAGCAGGATGTGGTCGCTGAGCAGTTCACCGTCCCTGGCCAGCATCACCGCCCGCTGGATCACGGTGGACAACTCGGTGAGGTTGCCCGGCCAGTCATAGTTCATCAGCACACCGAGTGTTTCCGGGCTTACCGTGCGGATCTGCTTGTCGTACTCCCGGCTGAAACGATGCAGATAGTAGTCGATCAGATGCGGCAGGTCCCGCTTATGGAATCTGAGCGGCGCCACATGGAAACTGTTCGGTGACAGAATCTGTTCCAGTTCCGGGTGGATGCACTCTTTTTCCTTAAGCTGTTCCGGCGCAAGATTCGAAATAAAGATCAGCCGCACCTGGAAGGCGATCTGGCGTGTGCCGCCCTGGCGGGTGAAGATCATCGTCTCGACCGCATCGGCCAGTCTTTTCTGCACCGGCAGCGGGATTTTATCGAAGTGCCGAAAGACGACCGTCCCCCGGCAGAACTGCTCCAGTATGCCGCTCTGTCTGACCTGGCTGAACGGGAATGGCTCGTGCTTGACGCCGAACAGTTTATCGGCCAGCTCGTTGCCGCTGAAATTCCTGACATCGAGCTCGATAAACGGTCCCTGGGACCGGTTGCCCTGCAGATGAACCTGCCGGGCGATAAGCCGGCGCCCGGTGCCCGACTCGCCGGTCAGCAGGACCGGATCGTCGATGCTGGAGAAGCGCTCGATGGCCGCCTGGATCTCCCGGGCGGACTGGGAGCGCATGATCCGCTCCCGGCTGCCGTTCTCGCCACCCTCTGCGTCATCGCCATTGAGCGGCATCATATCGATGATGCGAATTTCCTCCCGGGTGTTGATATCGCAGGCCTGCAGTCCGGTCGACAGGTTCTGAAACGAAACGCGCAGCCGCTCGGCAAGCGCCGCCTCGATCTGCTCGCGAATGAGGCGGTAGTCATCGAGCATCGAACGGAAAAATTCAGCCGAAAAACAGAGTAGAACCGAATCGAACAGCGCCTGGATCGTTAGGGATTGGGGTTTGTTGGTCAGCAGCGAGGTCTCACCAAAATGCCCGCCCGGGCCGATCCTGCCGACGATGGTCGTGATGCCGTCGTCCCCCTCCATGACCAACTCCATCTCGCCGTCCGCCACCACGTAGAAGGTATCTGCCGTATCGCCCTTGCGGTGCACGGTTGTGCCCTGCGGGGTATGGCGCACGCTGACCTGGGCGACAATAGCATCAAGCTCTTCATCGTCCAATCTGCTGAACAGCACCGAGTGTTTGAGATGGAGACGGATTATTTCAGATTTCATCAGGAAATGCTGCCGGAGAGGGTCTCTGTTTCTAGACGCCGTTTAAGCCCGTATCCTGGCCTTGCCGGTCGACGGCATCAGGTGGGATTTGAGAACTTTTTTGATCAGCGGGGCAACCGAGTAGACGTCGAGCAACTCGTCGGACTCGACACCTGGAAAGGTGTCGGAGCCTATCACTTTGACGATACCGCATTTGGCCAACTGGTCGCGCGCCTGGCCGGCAAGCACCAGGTGGGTCGCCTGAACATAGATCTGGCGGGCACCCGCGTCGAGGCAGCGGGAGGCGGTCTGGATAATCGAGCCGCCGGTGCGGATCATGTCGTCGCAGATAATGGCGATGCGGCCCTTGACCACCGACGAGATCTGGCTGACGATGGTCTTGTCGGTATCATAGCGATCCTTGTCGGCGGCGGTGTGGGCGCAGTTCAGCAGACTGGCGAGCCGGGCGACCCGCTTGGAAAAGCCGTAATCGGGTGAGACCAGCACGAAATCGTCCAGCTTGAGCCTTTGTATCTTTTCGATCACCAAACGATCGGTCCAGATATGTTTGGTCCTGATCTCGCCGGTGTGGGCATGCAGCACCGCCTCGGAATGCAGATCGATAAAAGAGACGAAGTTCGGCCGGGCCCGGTAGATCTGCCTGGTTCGGGTGATCCCCTTGGGGATCTCCCGGGTATCCGGTTTGGCCCGCTCCATCGTGGAATAGCCTAAAAATGGAATCACCACATTGATCGATGCGGCGTTCCAGTAACGCCCGCCCTGGATCAGATCGAGCACTTCCATGTGCGCAGCATCATCATGGGTCGCCCCGATGATGACCAGGTTTTTTTCTGCAATATCGCAGGGGAAGGCATGATAGCGCTCGCCGTCGGTGAACCGTTTGCGGACCATGTCGAAGAACTCGACGTCCAGTTCACCGGCAACCCGGCGCGCCAGCGGGGTCGAGGCCTCGTTGGCGACCAGCACCAGGTTATGCTTTTTTTTCATACCTGCACCTTGCTCGGATCAGCACTGTTTCCGCTCCTGTCTGCCAGAGCGTTCTGGCTATGGCAGCACCTGTCTCAGGGGTACCGGCGGAATATCCACCGACCCCTAAAATTTTCTTCATTTAAACTTGCCAGCAATATCGCTTGATTGCCGGTCATCACTTCATTTAAAAACCAGCAGGGCCCGCTGCGCCCCGGAGTAGGGCAGCCGGTATATCCTGGTCGACTGCAGATGCCAGCCGTGAACAGCGTCCGCTTGAGCATCGAGTTCTGCCTGATAACGGGGCCCCTTCATACAGACTATGCGCGACCCGTATTGCTTAAACCTTCCGCACATCTGCAGAAACGCACCGATATCGGTGACCGCCCGGCTGACCACCCAGCCATAACCGGCCTGGTCTTCCAGCTCGATACCGTCTTCCAGGCGGCAGGCCTGGATAATCACCCCGCTCAGCTCGAGCTGACGAATGACCTGGCGCAGAAACGATACCCGCTTCAAACGCGGCTCCACCAGTCCTACGGTCAACTCCGGCCGGGCCGCCTTGCAGACCAGGCCTGGAAATCCCGCCCCGGTGCCGATGTCGAGCAGCCTGGCGGTCGAGGCATCAAACAGGTTGAGCAGGGCCAGTGAATCGATGAAATGGTTCTCGATGATCTGCTCGTCGCTGCTGTCCCTGGCAATCAGGTTGATTTTCCTGCTCCAGTGCCTGAGCTGAAGAAAATAGCGATGCAGATTTTGGCTCTGCTTGCCATCGAGTCCGATGCCGAGGTGGCGCGCCCCCCGGCCGAGCAATTCATCGAACCGATCGAACTCCATGGCACGGCGTAAGGTCTACCGATCCACCCGGCAGCTCACCGAGGCTGCATGGGCGGTCAACCCTTCAAGCCTGGCCAGCAATCGGATATGGTCCGCATCCTGTTCGAGGCCGTGTTTTGAATAGGAGATCAGCGAGCTCTTCTTCAAAAAGGTTTCCACGCCCAGGGCCGAGGCGAATCGCGCGGTGCCCATGGTCGGCAGGACATGGTTCGGACCGGCCAGGTAGTCGCCGGCCGCTTCCGGCGTGTGACTGCCCAGGAAAATCGCCCCCGCATGGCGGATATGCGGAACCTGGGACCAGGGATCATCAATCATCAGTTCCAGGTGCTCGATGGCGATCTGGTTGGCCAGCTCAATTGCTTCTTCGAGGGTGTCTGCGATCAATATAGTGCCTTTGGTGCTGAGCGCCTGCCGGGCAATAGCGGCTCGTTCGAGCCCATCGAGCTGGCGCGCAAGTTCGGCCAGAATCAGCTCGGGCTGAGTTTCATCCAGCGTGATCACCACCGCCAGGGCCTGCGGGTCATGTTCGGCCTGGGCCAGCATGTCTGCCGCGATATGGCTGGGTTCGGCACTGGAGTCGGCCACGATCAAGACCTCGGAAGGACCGGCGATCATGTCGATGCGGACCTGGCCCGAAACCTGCCGTTTGGCCTCGGCCACGTACTGGTTGCCCGGCCCGACGATCACGTCCACCGCCTCAATGGTCTCAGTGCCAAAGGCCAGTGCGCCGATAGCCCAGGCCGAGCCGGCCTTGTAAATTTCGCTGATGCCAATCTCCTGGGCGGCCACCAGCAGATAGGGATTGATCGCGCCAGCGCTGCCCGGCGGCGTAACCATCACCTGCCGCGCCACCCCGGCGATACCGGCGGGTATGCCGTTCATCAGAACCGACGAGACCAGCGGCGTGGAGCCGCTTCTGCCCCCGGGCACATAGAGCCCGCAACTGTCCACCGGCCGCACCAGGCGGCCGACGATGGTGCCGTCCTCTCTGGTCTGCAGCCAGGAATCCTCCATCTCCCGCTGGTGAAATCCCTGGATCCGCTCAATCGCCACCTCCAGGGTCTGCAAAAACGGCTGGTCCACCAGGTCATAGGCCTGCTGGAGCTCGGCGGTTGACACCTTCATCGAGTCGGCGGCCATATCCGGGGCATCGAACTTGCGGGTATAGGCCAGCAGCGCCCGATCGCCTCCGGCTTTGACCTCGGCAAGTATCTGGCTGACGGCCGCACTGCATGACGCATCAGCGGCACTGAACCGGCAAAGCAGCGCAGCGATGGCCGCTTCGCCTGCCGGACTGGCGGTTCTACAGGGTTTGATCATCTTCTTTTTCTATCTTTAATTCCAGGCACTTGTACAAAAGTTTAGGCCTTGTCTCAGCGGGAGTTTAAGTACCACAAAATATACGGCTGCCCATTATACGATATTTGTCCGGGTTTAGAAAGCAGAACCGGCGAACCGCCGAAGCCGGTAAGCTGTGGAAACCATTATTTTTACCATTTATCTTTGAAGTTACCCGAAAAGTAAATATAGTTACCCGTACCCCGGCTGTAAAACCGTTTTTAGGCAGCGCAGCCGTATGCATCAGACAAACAGCGAGTTCGAGTCCGGCAGTCACATTCCGATTCAGACTTAAAAAACATTGGTATTGCATGGATTTTGAAGCCAAATGGATTGCCTGGGAGACGACCAGACGCTGCAATCTCAAATGCGTTCATTGTCGCTCCTCTTCGGAACTCGAAGTTCAGGGCCATCCCGATTTTTCCTTCGAGCAGGCCACCCGGATTCTCGATGACATCAGCTCGTATGCCAGCCCGGTTATGGTTCTGTCAGGCGGCGAACCCCTGCTGCGGCCTGATATCTTCGACATCGCCCGCTACGGGACGGACCGCGGGCTGCGCATGTGCCTGGCCACCAACGGCACCCTGGTGACCGAAGAGGTCTGTGCGCAGATCAAGGCGGTCGACATCAAAATGGTCTCCCTCAGCCTGGACGGCGCCCGCCCCGAGACCCACGACGACTTCCGCAATCAGGCCGGCGCCTTCGACGGGACCATGCGGGCCATCGAACTGTTCAACCGGCATGACATCCCGTTTCTGATCAATTCATCGTTTACGGTCCGCAACAAGGATGAGATTCCTCAGATCTTCAAGCTGGTTAAAAAACTCGGGGCCACCGCCTGGTATATGTTCATGATCGTGCCCACCGGCCGGGGCGAAGAGGTGATGGACGAGCTGATTCCGGAGCGCCTCTACGACGAGATTCTCGAATGGCATTATCAGGTCGAGAAAGAGGAGCATGAAATTCTGATGCGGCCTACCTGCGCCCCGCACTACTACCGGATCGTCCGTCAGAAGGCCAAGCAGGAAGGCGAGCGCTTCAAGCGCCGCAACCTCAAGTTTTCCACCGGCGGTTCCAAAGGCTGCCTGGCCGGACAGTTGATCTGCCTGATCGATGTGGACGGCGAGGTCCTGCCCTGCAGCTACTTTCCGAAATCGGCGGGCAATATCAACCAGGTGCCTTTCAAGAAAATCTGGGAAGAGTCAGAGCTGTTCTTGAAGCTCCGGGACTTCAAGGGCTACAAGGATAATTGCGGCCGCTGCGAATATGTCAATGTCTGTGGAGGCTGCCGGGCGCGGGCCTATGCGATGACCGGCGACTACCTGGCCCAGGAACCGTTCTGCTCCTACCAGCCGGGCACAAAATAAAACTGCTGCAATGAGCCGACCATGAACGATACCTTCCTCAAGGCCTGCCGGGGCGAGCCGACCGACTACACCCCGATCTGGATGATGCGGCAGGCGGGCCGCTACCTGCCTCAATACCAGGCGGTACGGCGCGGCCGCACCTTTCTGGAGTTGTGCAAATCACCGGAACTTTGCGTCGAGGTGACCCTGCAGCCGATCGACATCCTCAACATGGATGCGGCCATTCTATTTTCCGATATCCTGATCCCGATGGAGGCCATGGGACTTGCCCTCGAATTTCAGGAGGGGAAAGGCCCGGTGTTCCCGCAGACCGTGCGCAGCCGCGCCGACGTCGAGAGGCTGATCGTGCCCGACCCCGAGGAGACCATGGGCTTCGTGATGGAGACCATCAGGCTGCTGCGCCAGGAGTTGAAGGTACCGCTGATCGGCTTCGCCGGGGCGCCTTTTACCTGCGCCACCTACCTGATCGAGGGCGGCTCGTCCAAGGTGTTCTGGGAAACCAAGAAGATGATGTTCACCGCGCCTGAACTCTTCCACGCCCTGATGGAGAAAATCACCCGCTGCACCACCGCCTATCTGCTGGCCCAGGCCCGGGCCGGGGCCCAGGCGCTGCAGCTGTTCGACTCATGGGCCGGGATTCTGGCGCCGTGTGACTTCGAGACCTACGTATTCGGCTACGTCAAACGCATCATCAAGGAGTTGCAGCCCGCCGGCCTGCCGATCATCTATTTCGCCAACAACGGGGCCACCCTGCTCGACTATTCAGCGGCCTCGGGGGCCGATGTCATCGGGCTGGACTGGCGCATCAATATCGGCGAGGCGATCAAGCGTGTCGGCGACAAGGCGGTGCAGGGCAATATCGATCCCTTGGCGCTGCTGCTGCCCGAAGATCAGTTGCGGGCCCGGATCAAGCGGCTGCTGGACGATGCCCGTGAAGCCAAGGGGCATATTTTCAACCTGGGCCACGGCATCCACCAGTTCACCCCTCCCGAACAGGCCAGGATCGCCGTCGATGCGGTTCATGAGCTGAGCGCCCGCTAATGGAGCAGGACTGAACAGATGATCGCCGTTCCCGCTGTTGCCCAATGTCTTGCGCTGATGGACCAGTACGCGATGCTGGATAATATCCGGCAGCACTCCTTCATCGTCGCCCGGGTAGCGGAAGCCATCGTCAAGGAAATGGCGCTGCCCGCCGGGAACGGTGCTGCCCCGCCCGACCTCGATCTGGTGCTGGCCGGCGCCCTGTTGCACGATATCGCCAAAACCCCGTGCCTGGACGGCAGCTGCCGCCATGCCGAGGCCGGCCAGGCAATCTGCATCGAGCACGGCTACCCGGAAGTGGGCGAAATCGTCCACGACCACGTGATCCTCAGCAGCTTTACCCCCGACATCTACCGCCAGGGGCATTTTCCGGCCCGGGAAATTGTCTACTATGCCGATAAACGGGTGCGGCACGACGAAATCGTCTCGCTCGAACAGCGACTCGAGTACATTGTCGAACGCTATGCCAACGGCAGCGACTCTATCAAAGGACGAATCAGGAAGAATTTTGACATGTGCTTCGAACTCGAAACATGTCTGTTCTCCTTTCTGCCGTTTGAACCCGAGGAATTGGCCGTTAGAGTGACCCCTGCTTCATTCTGAGCGGTCCTCGGAAGGACAGTCGTTTCCAGCACCCCTCAAGGACCAGACAGCGGTCTTGTCGTGCTGATCTTGGTGATGCCCGCGAGGAGCTGTTGACTTCAACCGTCGCCCGGCTTCTGCTGGTCCCAAGTCAAAAATCACATTTTCAGGTTAATTCGCCTCACGCTGATAGAGGAACATCAGAGACAAAATAGCCACTCCAAGCCCCATCAGAAATAGCCCTCCAGCCAAGAAATCACCTAAGATGTCGACCAGATATCCAACCATGAAAGGCCCCAGAAATCCGCCTACCTCGGCCACGCAGAAAAACACTCCAGTGGCTGATCCCAGATATTTGGAAGCAACCTCGGGGGTTTCCATCAGGCTGAGTACCAGAAGCGGCATGAGGCAGGGACCGGAAATACCAAATATCAGTAACCCGGGAATCGGTTGCCATTGAAGAATCACCACCCAGAATATTGATAAGCCAGCCAAAAGTGCCATGAGACCGATAAGCCAGCCTCGGTAGCGAGGCTGCACTAATCTTGGAAAAATCAAAACTGCGGGAATACTGGTTACAAACGGCAACGCCGAAAACACCCCTGCCCTGGCAGGCGACATGCCCCCATTTTCCAGAATCTTCGGAAGCCAGGCGAAATAACCATGCATAATGCCAAAAGCCAGCAGGCCGGACAGCAGAATCAGCCGAACAGAACGAATCCTGAAAAGGTCGGCGAGCATTCTCAGGACATTGAAGCGTTCCGTACTGGTTTCAGTATCCGCCCCTCTGGTCAATGCCCACCAGAGGCCGGCGAAGAAAAAGGTCATCACCCCGTACCAGACAAAGGTCAGGCGCCAACTGTAGTCGGTCAGCGGCATGACCACGCTATTTGTGGCTGCCAGCGAGGCCATGCCGCCAATCCATGGACCGGTGGTATAGATACCTACGGCTGTTCCCCGCTCCTTGCCTTTAAACCAGGTGGAAATTGTTTTGGGACAGCCTATGGAAATCATCGGACCGCCTGCACCAAAAAGGGCCACAAAAAACAGCAGCGAGAGAAAGCCGGTCGAGGCGGCTCGCAGCACGGCTGACAGGCCAATGATCAGAGCACCGACAAAGATGGACCTTCTGATCCCCCAGCGATCCATGATAACTCCAGCGCATATGGCCAGAGCGATGTAGGTCATCTGCCAGGAGCCAAGAACAAAACCCATCTGTCCATAGGACATTTTAAGGTCTTGAATAATCGGCGTTACCAGCGGAGAAGGAGAACGAGTCACTACCCCGAAAGAAAAATAAAGCAGCCAGAGCAGGGCGAGAATCAGCCAGCGATAGGGCCGTTGATGAGGCGGGAGATCGCCAGCGGCATCAGGAGGGATACTGTCAGGCTGGCTACTGGGTAATCTGGTCATGTTCTCTTGCGCCTGCACTGACATGGGCTCTATCAGCCACCGAGACAAATTCCTGGATGGTGGGCAATCCGAGACGCCGCACCGTCTTCATCCTCTGACCAAAGAGGCAGGCTCAAAAGCACTATAGTCTTGCATGTGAGCGGCTGTATTCGATAATGCGCTGGACTTTAGGCTCAGAACTTCCACCCGGAACATATTCGGCGGCCAGCCAGGTGTTCACCAGGCTTTTCGCCAGTTCATTGCCGACGACAAAGGCTCCGAGGGTCATGATATTTGCATTATTGCTCTTGATGGAGCGTTCGGCTGAGTATGGATCATGGCAGGTCGCGGCATAGGCGCCAGGCACCTTATTTGCAGCTATGCACATGCCAATACCGGTCCCGCATATCAAAATACCGCGGTCATGTTTGCCGGCAGCCACCGCTTCGGCAACAGCGATGGCGACATTTGCATAAATCACATCTTCGCTGCCATAATCCTTGCAGGTGTGTCCCGCCTTGCGCAGATGCTCGATGATCACCTGCTTTAAACCAGCGGCATTAGGAT
The DNA here is from genome assembly GCA_963707715.1 of uncultured delta proteobacterium. Taxonomy (GTDB): domain Bacteria; phylum Desulfobacterota; class Desulfobulbia; order Desulfobulbales; family Desulfocapsaceae; genus JABDQA01. The sequence goes on along the minus strand of CAVPRJ010000003.1, from coordinate 196,553 downwards.
CGCCGCCAAGCGCAATATTCATGATTTTCCTCCTCAAACACCAGGCGATACCCGATGAAACATTACAATAAAGCGGCGAAGATGCCGACATCGCTGGAAGACAACCTCAAGAACCCTGAACACCTATCTCCCAAAAGCATCAATCGCCGCTCGCAACTCTGCGGCGGTTTTGCCATACTCTTCCAGCGTTACACCCTTCTGAAAGGCATCCCAGGCCTGCCTGAGACTGGCGGCGCCTGCTCTGGGCCCCAGGGGATGCTCAAATACACCACGCCCCGGCACGATCCCGAAATCAACCGTCTTCAAGATTTGGTAAATATCGAGCGTTGTCCCGGCCCACTGACTTCCGGCGGGAACCGGCAAACAGGGTTTCATGGCGCTCATGGGTTTCAGGCACTGGTCCACATTTTCCAGAACCTCCTGGTCTGAAGTTCTCATCCTTGCCCCCAACCCGGGAAAAATGATCGAATCGAAGCCGACCATGCGCTGCAGCTTGATTATGACATTTGAATCGATGCCATAAAATGGAACCCGGGTGAACGGGGCTATCATATCAAAATGGGCCACCAGAGGTACTTCGGTGTGGCGCCGAAGCATGCGGATCGGACTCAACCCGACCGTCATGGCGTTCACCATGAGCGCATTGGCCCCGTTTTTTACGCATATATCGTGCAGCTCGATCAGCCTGTCTGCCTCGTCGGTTATATTTGCCAGGTATATTTTTTTCTCGCTGGTGAGCTTTTCTGCCTGCTTTCGTGCCCGACCCATAAGAAGGGAGCGTTTACCCAGCGGGGACCAGTCCACATCTCCAAGCATCTCGTCATCCTTGGCAATGTCCAACCCGCCCAGCCAGCTTTCATATGCAAGTTCTGTGAAGGTCTCCGGCGACAGGCCAATATTGGGCTTCACCACCCCAAAAAAAAGGGGCCGATCATGCACCTCAAGCATATCCCGCAAGCCCTGTACCCCAAATTTCGGCCCTTCAAAATGATCAAGAAAAGATTCCGGGAATTCTATGTCCAACAATCTAATTACCGATATTCCCGGACAATAAAAAGCCCCCTCGCCGCAGGCAGCAGTCAGAATATTTGGCAGTTTGGGACCGAAATTACCATGAGGATGGGCGATTTCAACTCTGCAGGTCCAGGCCGGTCCTTTTTCCTTTCCCATCTCCGGGTAGGCTGGTTTATCAAGCCGTCCGACAACCTTGAGATCAACAACTTTTGCGCCGAATCGATGACGCAAATCCTCGTCTACCCCGACCCGCTTCCATTGGGCTGTCGATTGTTCCTGGCATAAATGGGCGGCGGCCTCCTCCGGCTCCACGAAGGATTCAAAGCCATACGTGAAGACCAGATACTTCTCCATACTCAGCTCCGCTCTATCGGCAAAAAAACCTCTTCGGTCTTCTGGTTTCATGCACTACCTCTTGCTTTTAAAGGGCGGCCGGCGGCTCCCCACCCTTTCATTCATGTTACTCATGCCGCGGCGACAACTGGCAAGGTTTCCCGGCGCACAGATATTTTCCCACCGTTATGACTTGAACTTTCTCAGAGAAGTCAAAATGGCAATTTGGCTGGTTTCCTCGACCAGTTCGGCATTATGTTCGGCCTGGATGATATCTTCACCCAGGCCGAAGATGCCATGTCCGCTCTGGACGAAGGCCCGGAGCTTCGGCTTCTCGGTCAGCAGTTTTTCCACCGCTCCGGCAAAATCCGCAGTAGCCTGACCCTCACTCCGGATTACCGGGACAGGCCCCAGCTTTGCTCTGGCGTGGCCGGTAAGCAGAGGTATTTCGCTCGAACCGTCGGCACAGGCAATCGACCAGGGTGAGTGGGTGTGAAAAATGCCGTGAATGTCGGGGCGCAGCCGATATATGCTGAGATGGGTAAGCAGTTCCCTTGACGGCGTTCCTGCCCCGTCAATGACTTCCCCGCCAATAGTTACCAGGACAAAATTATCCTGCCGGCACTCTCCGAAAGAAAGGCCGCTGCCCTTGATAATGATTGTATCTGAGGCCGGAACACGGCAGCTCAAGTTGCCTCCATTACCGGTTTGCAGTCCTATCTGGTAGGCCCGGCAGGCTGCTTTGATCATCTCTTCCTTGATGGTCTCCATTTCACTGGTCATCATCTATCCTTCAATTCATCGCGTGATTTCATCTGGTCGTTCGCCCGACAGCACACTATAGCCAGATTTTCACTGCAACCGTACAATATTCCCTAACCTCATGCGCGCTATCTTCACAGCCTGTTACACAAAACCTTAAAAAGTGCACAAGCTGGTTGAGAACCGCCCCGGAAACAGTTGCACTTCCAGGCTGAATCATAGATATTGGTAGCGGGGAAATTCCTAAGACCTGATGATTTTTTAAATTAAGGAGGAGTTCTGATGTCAATAGAAAAAACCCGTATCTATCCAATCAACACCGGCTGGCTCGAGGCAGACGTTGGAACCTACCTGTTCTGGAAGGGCAAGGCCGGAGAGAAAATATGGCATCCAACGCTGTGTTTCTATGTTGATACCGGTGAACACAAGATCATGATCGATACCGGGCTTCCTGACGAGGACAGGGCCACGAGATATCATCACAAGTGCCAGAAGCGCGGCTGCGTTGAAAGTCCGGACTTTTTGAAAAACATGGGGGTAGATCCGGAGGACGTCGACATCATCATCTTCACCCATCTGCACTGGGATCATGTGCACAATATGAAGGTCTTTAAGAACGCCCGCTACATATGCACGCAGGCTGAATTTACCATGGCCCACAACCCGCTGCCCCTTTACTACAGGTCTTACGAATCCCCGGTCCTCGGCATCGAGGCGCCTTTCGTGGGCTGCAATTTTGAATTCGTAGAAGGCGAGCAGACCATCGTGCCGGGAGTCAGTGTGTTTCCGTCCCCCGGCCATTCGGTGGGACACCAGTGCGTGGTGGTGGAAACCACCGCTGGAGATGCAGTATTTGTAGGGGATGCCATTTTCAATTTGAGAAATATGGAACCCAATATGGAGGAAAAATGGCGTTATTGGGTGCCTGCCCGCTTTGTTAATTCGGTCGAAGGCTGGAAAAGTATCGAGGAGATTGACAAGCGCTCAGACTACATTCTGGCAACTCACGATGAGACGGTCCTCGAACATGAACTCTACCCCTATGACGGTATGCCGGTTCGCCAGAGACGTCAAACCATCCCAGGAACCTCGTTCTATTTTGGTGGCATATGATTGACAGGCAAGCATCGCAGGTCAACCGGTGAAAGAGGCTATGGGATCGAGCCATGGCAAGCGTGTCATTCTCATCGGAACGATGGACACCAAAGGGGATGAAATCTCATTCCTGCGCAAACAGCTTCGCGCACTCGGTCTCTTAACCGCGATTATCGATGTCGGCATTGGCTCAGCCCCTTCCTGCGCTGCCGACGTCAGTCGAGACCAGGTCGCCTCCAAAACCGCTGCTGATATTTCTTCGTTGCTCAGTCAGGAGAATGGCAAACTCAAGGCCATGCAGGCCATGGCAGAGGGTGCACGTTTACTGACTGAGGAAAAGATAGCCGAGGGAGAGGCGCAAGGAATTATAGCTGTCGGGGGCGGGGTGGGCACCTGGATTGGAATGCAGGTGATGTGCGGCCTGGCTTTTGGATTTCCCAAAATCATGGTCTCCACCCTGCCCTTTGATATCAGGCCTTACATGGGTTCCAAGGACATCGTAATCTTTCCTTCAGTCGCTGATATTCTGGGTCTTAATCCCATCCTGCGAAAAGTTCTGCACAACGCAGCCGGCGCAATGGCCGGAATGGCCGATCTGCAAAGCCAACGGCCGAGCCCCAAAAAGGTTATTGCCATTTCAGCACTTGGTGTCACCACGGCTCTGGTAACTTCCTGCAAGGAAATTCTTGAGGCACAGGGCTACGAAATTGCGGCCTTTCATGGCGTGGGTGTTGGCGGAAAAATCTTTGAGGAATGGGTGCAGACTGGATTTTTTACCGGCGTTTTAGATCTAACCCCTCATGATATCAATAATTTTTTATTTAATGGCATATCCCCCCCCTATTCCGGCAGATTGGAGTCGGCAGCCAGAAACAACATCCCCCAGGTCGTCGCCCCTGGCGGTCTGGATTTTATCAGCAGAGGCCCGATCGCAACGCTCTCGAAGCAAGACCGCCAGAAAAAACATTATCAGCACAGCCCCATGTTCACTCACGTCAGAGCAACTTCCGCTGAAATGAAGAAGGTTGCAGAAGTCGTTGCCGACAAACTTAATCAAAGCCGGGGGGGCCTGACTACGGTGGCAATACCGCTGCAGGGCTTTTCCCACCAGGGCCATGCCCGGGGGCAACTCGCAGACCATGCCGCCGACATGAGTTTTGTCAGGGTTTTGAAAAAGAGATTAAAAGAAGATATTTCCGTGATCGAGGTGGACGCGCATATCAACGATGGATTGTTTGCTGAGACGGTCTGCTCTCTTCTGCTGCAGCTCATCGAAACGCAGCAGAAATCCGCTTAGCTGCTGAGCAGCAATTAATTTCCAGTACGTTGCGGTCCAGTCGATTCTATACTTCTGGTTGGCGGGAAGTACCGATGTCCGCATCTGCAAGGGGCTGGATTGCCTGATACAGTCTCTGTCTGCGTTGATTGAGCTCAGTATAGAAGCGATGCATCTCCTGGTCGGGCGAGAATATTTTTTCCGACCCTTCCGGCTGCACAATGCGGAAAGCCTCATCGTAGGAGCCATAAAGACCGCAGGCTACTGCTGCAGAAATCCAGGCCCCGAGAGAAGTCGACTCCCGGTTCGGATAGAGGGCGACGGCAGATCCATAAATGTCTGCCTGCAGCTGATTATAGGCATCAAACTCGGTCATGCCCCCGGAAATGCAGATTTGGGAAACCGACCCCAGTTTCTGCCTGAACAGGGACACATTCTCTGCCATTCCCAGGACAATGCCTTCCAGCACGGCACGGGCCATGTCCGCCCGGGTTGTCGACAGCTTCAAACCATAAAACAGACCGGTATCCCTGGGATTCCAGTATGGTGCACCGCTGCCCTCAAAATAGGGCAGCAGCAAGGCGCCATTGGCGCCCGGCGGACTGGAGAGCACCTCCTGGTTGGCCGCTTCAACCTGAGCATCACCAGATGCCCCGCCGTAAAATTGCTCTAAAAACCAGCGATAGACGGTACCCGTGGTGAGCATACCGGCTTCCAGATTATAGCTCCCCGGAATAGCGCCAACTTTGCAGAGAAACCTTTTCTTCTCATCGATCACCGGCGCATCAACATGGGCAATCAGATAGGAACCAGTACCTGTCGTGCATTTCAGTTTCCCCACCGAGGTAACGCCCAGCCCAAGGGCCGCGCACTGCTGGTCACCGCCTGCTGTTACTACCGGGGTTCCCTCGGCAATGCCCGTTTGCCGCTGCAGGCCTCCCGAGGTCCTGCCGCAGACCGACCCGGCAGCAACGAGATCGCAGAGATGCGCTCGATCAACAGAAAAAATATCGAGCAGTTCCTGGTCCCACTGGCGGGTCTTCAGGTTAAGCAGGCTGGTGTTGCTGGCCAGGGAATGGTCGGTGACAAAGCGGCCGCAAAGGGTAAAAAAGAGCCAGATCATGCACCCCCAGCATCTTAGCCGTTTTTCTGTATACCTCCGGCTGTTCTTTGCGAATCCAGGTCATCTTGACCGCTGAAAAGACCGGCGAAATCCTCAAACCCGTCATCGTGTAGACTGCATCTTCGTTGGGCTTCAACTCCCGGCACAGCGGAACCGTGCGCTTGTCGTGCCACATGATGAAGGGCATCAGCGGTACTCCCTGCTTATTAACAGGTACCACTGAAGAACGCTGTGAAGTGACGCTCAGCGCCAGAGGTGCGGTATTGCCATGCTGGCAGAAAGCACTTGACTCCTTTAACAGAGCAAGCAGGGTTTCGACAAAGGTATCGGCGTCCAGCTCGACCCGAGTTCCTCCCGATCTGTAATGGGGGATGGTGCTTCTTCTGCACTTGTGCAGGACGGCGCCATGGCTGTCATGGACAATGGCCCGCATACTCGAGGAACCGATATCGATGGTCAGGATGGTTTCCATTGCCACTCCCTAAAGCCTCTCTTCTGCAACTGCGCCTGCTCTTAAAAGCTCCAGCTAATGCTGCTTCTGCCCGTAATAGGCACCTTCGCCATGCTTGCGCAGATAATGCCTGTCAAGCAGTTGCTGGTCCATGTCCCTGAGTTGGGGATTGATTGCCAGCGATAGATGGGCCATGGCGGCCATTTCCTCGAGAACCACCGTATTGTGAACGGCATCCATGGCATCGGTGCCCCAGGTGAACGGACCATGGCAATTCACCAGCACCGCAGGAACAGCCATGGGATCGAGGTTTCGTTCCCTGAAGGTCTCCACGATTACCCGGCCTGTTTCATGTTCGTAGGCGCCTTGAATCTCGTCGCTGGAAAGCTTTCTGGTGCAGGGGACGGCACCATAGAAGTAGTCGGCATGAGTGGTGCCCAGGGCCGGCAGATCTGCTCCTGCCTGGGCCCAGGCGACAGCCAGCCTGGAATGGGTGTGGACCACCCCGCCGCAGGCTGGAAACTGCCGGTACAACTCAAGGTGCGTGGCCAGATCGGAGCTGGGGTTGTAATCTCCGTCGATAACCTTGCCGTCCATATTAACTACGACCAGATCATCAACCCCCATTGTTTCGTAGGGTACGCCGCTTGGCTTGATAACCACTTCCCCGAGATCACGGTCGATGGCACTGACGTTTCCCCAGGTAAAAATTACCAGGCCCAGATTCTTGAGCATCAGGTTGGCCTCAAGCACGCCCTGCTTCATTTTCCTATTCATCTATCAGCCCTCCTTCCCGCATCCGCTGGAAAATCCATTGCCTGGCTTGATCTATTTCTTTTTCCGGGTCTTCAGCCTTTTCAGTCCACATCTCGATCAGAAAAGGACCCGCATAGCCAAGCTCCTTCAATCTCGAAAACACTCGAGGAAAATCGACGCATCCGGTGCCGAACGGCACTTCTTTGAAGGTCCCTTTATGCTCTGCGGTGACAGCCAGCGTTTCCTTGAGATGCAGGGCCACAATCTGGTTGAAGCCCAGGGTGATTTCCTCGATCACATCGTTGTTCCAGGCACTCAGATTGCCGATATCCGGATAGACGGTAAACCATGGAGAGCCAAGCAGCTGTTTCATATTCATGAATTTGAGGATGGAATTCATAAATGGATGATCCATGATCTCCATGGCCAGCATAACCTGTTCCCGTGCTGCCATATCAAGACACCAGCGCATGCTGTCGATATACCAGTTGCGGGTATCTGCGTCACCGTCTTCATAGTAGACGTCATATCCGGCCAACTGAATAGTGCGGATACCGGTATCTACCGCAAACCGGATAGCTTTTTCCATGATGAACAGCGCCTGCCGACGAATTTCCGGGTCATGGCTGCCCAGCGGAAAACGTCGATGCCCGCTTAAACACATGGTCGGCACGGTGAGCGGACTCTGCACTATGGACCGGCTGAATGCTAAACGTTCTGAAAGGCTCCAGTCCAGCCTGGCAAGCCGCTCATCGGTTTCATCGATTGATATCTCAACGAACTGAAAACCGAGCCGCCCGGCAATGGCCAGCTTTTCCTCCCAGCCTGTGCCATACGGAAGTGCTTTTTCATAAATGCCGAGCTTGATGTCCTCTTCTTTCATCTATCTTCCTGTCTTGAATTTCAGGTGGTCTGTACTGATTCAGTTACCAGTGTCTGTCGATGGCCGCCTTGAAATCCCTGGCTGCCCGAGCCGGGTCTTCAGCCCCGTACAACCCCCTGCCGGCGATAAAACACTTCACCGGGATACCTTCAAATATGCCCAGATCCTTGGCGTACAGCCCGCCGGTGACGGACACCTCAAAACCCATGTCAACCAGCCGTCTGATCTTGGCGAGGTCCTCCTCGCCCCACTGCTGACCGGCAAAAGCAGCATCGCGACCACGGTGATAAATGACCTGGGTCAGGCCGATCTCCAGCCATTTTTCCGCCTGTTCGAAGGTCCAGTCCCCATAGAGTTCAACCTGCACGTCACCGTCGTATTTCCTGGCGACTTCAAGCGCCGCCTCCATCGTTGCGTAGGGTGCACAGCAGATAACGGTCATCCAGTTGGTGCCGCGCGAAAAGACGATCTCCGCCACCGTCGTGCCGGCATCTGCCGCTTTGAGGTCGGTGACAATGGTTTTATTCGGGTACAGGGCACGAAGAACCGAAACGGTTTTGGCTCCTTCGGCATAGCAGAGAATGGTGCCGACCTCGAGAACATCAACCTCATCGGCCAGAGCCCTGGTGGCTTCCAGCGCCGAGGGTAGGCTCAGATTGTCCAGGGCGACCTGGAGCAGCGGTTTACTCATAATAATTCCTCTTCAATTAGAGCAGAGATTTAAATGGTAGATCGGGTTCAATGGCAAAAGCGTCCTCGAATCCACGTGGATACTGGTACTCGATCATATCCTGGTCGGCAGGATAGGTGAATTTGCCGCCTACCTGCCAGATAAATGGTTTGAATTGATATTTCATCCTGTCTTTGCGAAGCTGCCAGAGAAACTTGATCTCCAGCGGATCAGCCTGGAAATTGGTCCAGATATCGTGATGAATCGGCACCACCACCTTGCAGCGCAGGGCCTCGGCCATTCTGAGAATGTCGCTCGAGGTCATCTTGTCCGTCATGCCGCGCGGATTTTCCCCATAGGAGCCGAAAGCCACATCGATTTCATGGTCATTGCCATGTTTGGCGTAATAATTCGAATAATGGGAGTCACCGCTATGATAGAGATTGCCGCCCGGGGTCTTGATAAGATAGTTAACCGCCAGCAGATCCATTTCCTGGACCATTTTCCCTTTCAGGGTGGTACCCTTCGGCGCGGTGACCAGTTCGGTCCGATCAAACGAATCAAGAGCGACGATTTCTGTATCCCCGACCGTGACAACATCACCTGGTTTGACAACCACGCAGCGGTCTTGTGGAACTCCCCAGCCAATCCACAGATCAACGCAGGCCTGGGGGCCGATGAACGGCACGTCGCTCCTGCAGTTCTGCAGAACCGCGGCAGCGACGTTCTCATCAATATGGTCTCCATGATGATGAGTCGATAGAATGGCGCTGACCTCATTGATCGCAAAAGGATCAAGCACACACGGGACATTGCGCAGGTTAGGCTGCAGCTTCAGACAGCCGATCATGCGCTGATGCTGGTGCTGGTCCTTCATGAGTCTGTTTTTCTTGGTTTTTTTGCCGTGTTTGGTCCAGTAGTCAAGACAGATATTGGTATTGCCTTCTGTTTTGATCCACATCCCCGTGCAGCCGAGCCACCACATGGCAACCGAACCCGGGGCCACAACCTCCTCCTCTATCTCCTCATTGAGCCAAGTACCCCACTCCGGGAAATTGCTTAATATCCATGACTCTCTGGTGATTTCATCAATTTTACTCATGCTTATCTCCTTCATCTAAATCCATAATATCCTGACATATATGATCAGTCTGCTGAGGCCGCCTATGAAAACGGGCACGAAACCCCTGAACATGCAATTTCACGCCCTATCAATTCGTTATTGTTGTAATTAAATTTTGCGATTCAGTTTAAACAGTTGCCGGTCAAAGAAATATTACTTGTCCTGGCCAAAAGTATGTGATATGATATCACATATCACAAAAAAGGACAAGATATGGTTATCGAAAAAATCACCAATGTGACCTTGCGGCAAAAAGTGTACGAGCAGTTGCGGGCCAATATTCTCGGGGCAGAAATCCTGCCTGGCGAGATAATCAGCCTCAGGGGACTCGCTGAAAAATTCGGCGTAAGCATCTTACCTGTCAGAGAAGCTGTCTGGCAGCTTGAATCCGAGAAAATCCTCGTAGTCGAAAGCAATAAAAGAATCCAGGTCAATCACCTGACCAAGAGTGAATTTAAAGAAATACTCAACCTCCGGTTACTTTTAGAGTCCGAGGCAGTTGACAAAGCCTGCAAGAACCGTCCTCAAAAATCAATTGCGAAGGTGGAGCGGATTTTCAAGGCAATGGAAAAACATATAGGCGTCAACCACAAGGCCTATATCAAAAAAAACGATGAATTTCACAAAACCATCTATACCTGTGCCAATTCACCAATACTGATCGATTTGATCCAGCGCCTGCTGGCCAGGGTCAATCCCTATATCTATCTTTACGCCATGCATGGGCGGGATCTTTCCAGCGCCATGGTTTGCCACCGCAACATGCTTACCGGTTTTGCAGCCGGCGACAGCAAAGCCACCATACAGGCATTGCATAATGACCTCAAAGGCGCCGCCGAATGGATATTGCCGCAGCTCGTGCAAGAAGATAAATCGCTGATCGCTTGATTAAGCATTTTCATCTTAGACATCACCTGAGCACTGCCCCCCCTTCCGACACAATCCCTCTTCTTTTTCCCTGCGCCCTGTCTATGCCCCAGCGTCTTCGTTTTCCCGCCTGGCAGCACGGCAGCCCTGAGCGATCCGCGGCTAGCCTTTTACAGCGCCAGCGGTCATCCCGGTGATTATCTGCTTTGAGGCAACGAAGGTGAATATTATCGGCGGGATGGCAATCAGCATGCCCATGGCCATAATCTGTCCCCAGTCGATGTTGTGCTCGGTCAGAAACAGGGAAATATGGACCGGTGTGGTCCGTGTTGCCCGATTGGTCAGCACCAGGGCCAGGATGAATTCATTCCAGGCAATGCGAAAGGTGAAAATTGCGGCCGCCGCCAGTCCAGGCTTGATAACAGGCAGAACAATCAGAAAGAAGACCTGAAAAGGATTGGCGCCATCTACCCGGGCCGCCTCTTCCAGCTGAATCGGAACCTGCTGTATGAAACTTTGCAGAATCCAGATTACAAAAGGCAGGTTAATGGCCACATAGACCAAGATCAGGCCGTGCAGGTTGTTGCCTAAATGGTACTGAAAGTTCCAGATGGCAAACACCGGCACGGTCAAAACCGCCGGGGGAATCATTCTCATGAGCAACGTGTTTAAAGACACCGCATCCCGGCCCATGAACCGGAAGCGGACCAGCGCATAGGCGGCCATGCACCCCATGACCAGGGTCAGCATGGTCGAAATCAGGCCGACATACAGAGAGTTCCCCAGATAGCGCATCAACGAAGGGTCATGCAATACCGAACTGTAGTTTTTCAAGGTCGGCATAAAGACGAAAGTCGACACATCGTTAAAGATGTCCACCTTCAGCTTCAGAGAAGTAAGCAGCATCAGAACGATGGGCCCCAGCGCCATCAAACAAAGGCAAATCAGAATGATGTAGAAGATCGCAGTATTTATTTTTGAGTATTCTCGCATATGGCCTCCTCAATACTGTTCAGCAGCTGCTTGCGCCCGGGCAATTCGGGCATCGCGAATCTTGGTGTAGATGAACATTATCAAGGTTATCACCAGTACTATGGCCAGTAGAATATTTGAGAGCGCAGCTGCGCGGCCAAGCTCCCAGCTGACAAACGCCGTCTTGTAAATCTGCAGCGACAGGATTTCAGTGGAGAGGCCCGGGCCGCCATTGGTCATGATAAAGATGACCTCCAGCACTTTGAAGGCGTCAATCATCCGGAGCAATGCGGCAACCACCAGCACCGGCATCATCAGGGGTATCTTGATGTAATAAATCTGCTGCCACTCTGAAGCTCCGTCTATTCGGGCTGCCTCCAGGGCCGATCTCGGCAAGGACTGGAGTGCGGCCAGGGAAAGAATAAAAATAAAGGGTGTCCACTGCCAGATATCGGCGATGATGACAGAAGGCAGGGCCCAGTCCGGGGAGGAAAGCCAGGGGATCGAATCAAACCCCCATTTTTTCAGAGTTTTATTGATGATACCAAACTGCGGATTATACATGTAGCGCCAGACCAGACCTACGACGATCGGAGCAATCATCATAGGCAGGATAAAAATGGTTCGAAACACCGTCATCCCTCGAATGGGCCGTTCGAGCATCAGGGCCAGGCCGACGCCGAGGATCATTTCCAGAGTTACGACCGCAAAGGCAAAGGTGATGGTAACCATGAAAGATTCTTGAAAATTAGGATCCTTCAAGATCCAGGCATAGTTGCCAAAACCGGCAAACACCGCGTCGGCAAAAGGTGACCCCATACGCCAGTCGAAAAAGCTGGCCACCGTCAGATAGCCAATGGGATAGAGAAGCGCAAAGACCAAAACGATACCGGCAGGAGCAAGAAAGAGATACGGCGTTGCTCTGTTCATGATGCTTGTCGGTTTCATTTACCTTGCTCCTCTGCGCTCATGATCTCACTTTTTTGGGCTCCCATGCCGGGTGTCAAATATCGACACCCGGCACATTCACTGCTGATTGGCCAGCCCCGGGTTATTGCCAGGTATAGTAACCGGCCTTCTCCTGGGCTGCCTTGGCCCGTTCGGCAACTGAATCGAGTGCCTCTTTGACGCTCATATCACCGGTCATCGCCTTGGAAAGCGTGGTGCCGAGCTCCTCGTTGATTTCACCCCAGGTCGGGATAATCGGACGCCAGTCAGGATCGGCGTATTTCAGAGCTTCCGCAAAAACCGTGCTGTGGGGATATTTGGCAATAACTTCAGGATCCATATAGGTGGAAAAACGACTCGGACTGCCGCCCTCCAGAGCGATCAATTTGTCAATGCGCTTGGAAGTCAGCCACTGCATCAACAAAAAAGCAGCTTCTTTGTTTTGAGCATTGCTTGGAATCGCTATACCGAAACCACCAGTCTGGGAGCCCCGGCGAACACCTTCCGGGTGCAGAGCCCAACCGACCTTACCAACAACCTTGGATTTTTCAGGATCATCTACTTCCCCAGCTACGGAAATGGAATCCAAAAACATTGCTGCTTTGCCCTGTAAAAAGGCGTTTTTCATTTCCGCAAAACCGAACGAGGTTCCACCCTCCGGTCCGCATTCCAGAATCTTTTTCAGGGCTTCGCCAGCCTTCACACCGGCTTCGTTGTTGACGATCGGGTTCCATTTATCGTCGTAAAACCTTCCCCCCAGTGGCGCCAAGTGAAGCAGGAACGCATGAGATAACTGGTGGCCAGACGCCCCGCGCGAAGTGAGGCCGGCCATGCCAGGCTCAAGTTCCGGAATTTTACAAACCAGGTCCAGCAGCTCGTCATAGGTCTCAGGAACTTTGAGATTATGCTTTTCAAAGATGTCCTTGCGATATCCTAAAACAGAGGTCTCAGATCCAAATGGAACACCGTAGAGCGCGCCCGTGGGACCTGGCAGATACCCTTTTTTGCCGCCGGCTATGCCAATATTTTGCACATATCCGGTAATAAGATCATCAGGATCATAGCTGGGATCGGCAAGTTTGGGATTCATGAAGAATGGCGCCAAAGGCTCAATCTGGCGGGCCGGCACATAGTCTGCCTTGGAAAACACAACATACGTCATAAGATCGTAATCGCCTTTGGGTTTAGTCAGTTCCAAAGTCTGTTTCTGCCGCATGGCCAGATATTGCAGCTGGTCCACCTCAACTTTGATACCAGTTTCTTCGGTAAACTTTGGCAGCACTTTCATGACCGCATCATAATGAGGATGTGCGGGAAAGTTTACCACCAGTGTCGTCCCTTTATACGGCGCATAGGGATCTGCTGCCAGCGCAGCGGTTGTCAGCATTCCAGCCCCGACGACAGTAGCAAGAGCTGCAACAAAAGATTTTTTAGTGCATGTAAACATCATGTCCTCCCCTTCTGTATTGGTTTTAGCAACCTTGCCTTACAAGGCTGCCTCTGAATGCGGATCGAAGAGATAAATACTCTCCGGATCGATCGCAAAACTGAGCGTTTCATTGGCCTTCAACGGGGTGTCTGAGCCCACCTCGATGAGAATCTGCTGACCGCCGATATCGGATACAATTACGGACTGGCTGCCGATATATTCCGAGAGGATAACCGGCAGGTCGAGCTGGATCTTACCGGCAATGTCATCTGAAAACATGAAAGCGGATGGGCGAATACCGACGATCACTTGTCTGTCAGTCCGCATCTGTACGCGCAACTTGGTGGACTCGGGCAGCGGCAGGGTAAACCCTTGCCCGCTTACCTGCAAGCGGCCTTCTGATTCGCCCAGAACCCCATCAAAAAAATTCATCGGAGGAGAACCGAGAAATCCGGCAACGAATTTGTTAACCGGTTTTTTATAGAGCTCTTCGGCCGTCCCCTGCTGTTGAATAATACCCTGGTGCATGACCACTATCCGATCTCCCAGGGTCATGGCCTCAACCTGATCGTGGGTCACATAGATCATGTTTTTTTCGAGCCGCCTCCTCATCAGGGCCAGCTCTGCCCGCATCTGGGCCCGAAGCTTGGCGTCGAGATTGGACAAGGGCTCGTCGAACAGAAAGGTGCCGGAATCTCTCACCAAGGCTCGGCCCATGGCAACACGCTGCCGCTGACCGCCGGACAACTGGGCAGGTTTTCTTGACAGCAGCGGCTCAATACCCAGCATTTCGGCCACCAGCGTAACCCGTTTTTCTATCTCGGCCTTTGACTGCCTGGCCAGACGCAGCGCAAATGACATGTTTTTAGCAACATTCATGTGTGGATAGAGAGCATAATCCTGAAACACCATGGCTATGTCCCTATCTTTCGGCTCCAGGTGAGTAACCGCTTTACCACCGATATAAATCTCTCCGGAGGTGACGGTTTCCAAACCAGCGATCATCCGCAATGTCGTTGATTTGCCGCACCCGGAAGGACCGACCAGCACGGTAAACTCATTGTCTTCCATAGTCAGATCCAAGCCATCGATAACGGTGACATTGCCGTACCGCTTGACCACCTTATCCAAAATTATTTCAGACAAAATGACACTCCTGTATGTTGTTGAAACTGCTTCATATGTAGGACTTCTCAGATAAGGATCCAGCAAAAAGGCGACGAAGAATACGCCGAGAAAGAGGACCTGAGGCGATCATTGCTACCCCTTATCAAGGATATTTCTGATACAGGCTTGTTGATACGCTCAAAAGTTATATGTGATAACATATCACTTTTAAAAATGGGCTGCAAGCGCTAATCAATTGCTAGGTGAAAAACCGGCCCCCCTTAAGAAAAATCTGCTAGTATTTGATATTAATAAATAATCAAAGGCGGATATGAGAGCCTTGACCTATCATCAGGCCTGCTGCCTATTATTCGAAAGCCCATTCGTTATAGCAGATTACATCAGTTTCATCCTTGCGGCTGCGCTCACTGCCCTCGGCTGTGAGGTGTTTTTCACTGAGTCCTTCCAACGGACCTGGATAGCCGACGGCGATAAGACTGATAACGATATAATCCTCTGGGATGTCAAAAGCCTCTTTCACAACGAGCGGGTCAAAGCCTGCCATGGGGTGGGCGTACAGCCCGTCCGCAAAAGCCTGCAGGAGAAGGTTCTCGGCGGCAAGCCCGCAGCCGAACAGGGCATAATCCCTGTTATCGCTCAATCGTGCATCAAAGCTGAGCTTGGTTGCCACAACGATTAGCAGCGGGGCCTTTT
Source organism: uncultured delta proteobacterium (assembly GCA_963707715.1). Taxonomy (GTDB): domain Bacteria; phylum Desulfobacterota; class Desulfobulbia; order Desulfobulbales; family Desulfocapsaceae; genus JABDQA01. The sequence goes on along the minus strand of CAVPRJ010000003.1, from coordinate 181,030 downwards.
TGGCCCAGTAATTACCGCCAGATAAGGCGCCATGCAGTCTATCCAGACTGTCTTCGTCGGTGACAACCAAAAATCGCCACGGCTGGCTGTTAAAACAACTGGGGGCATAGGTAGCCGCTTTCATCAATCGGGCAACGACGTCCTCTGGAATCTTCTTCCCGCTGAGGGCACGGTACGCCCGCCTAATATCTATCTCCTTAAGTAAGCCGGCCATAGTTTTCTCCTGGTTTTAGCACTATGTCAGACCGCTGCGGCGGGACCATTGGGTCATCTATGTTCAGACATCTCTGCCGTGAGACTCCCTTGCGCATAGGTCGCGGTAATTGATTTGAAACAAGACTAAGGCAATAAAACAAGCCAGAACACAAACTATAAATCCTGTCCCGATGCTGGTCAATCCGGCAGCATAGCCAGTCAGCCAGCATAAAAGAATAGATCCGAGACCTCCCATGGTCGACAGAATTCCCAAAGAGCTGCCTTCACGATGGGGGAAGAGCACACTGGTCAAGGCTAGCAGAGTCGGGTAGGTGCCGGAAAAGGTAATGCCGCTGATCACCAGGACTGCAAGGACAAACCAGCCGCTGCCCTGCCAGACGAGGAGCAGCATTGCCGTCTGAAACCAGAGCAGGGCAAGCACGATACTGGCGTTTTTCATCGAGACCGCCAGTTTGCTGCACAACATCCTGCCCAATACGATGAACAGGGAAAATCCGGACAGGGCTGCCCCGGCTTGGCCCAAAGAACATTGTTTTGACTGGATCAGAAAAACCGCACCGAACAGCATGATAACGACCTGGCTTCCCATGGTCAGAAAATTCACCAGCAGGATTACCCGAAAATTTTTATCCTTAAGCAGGCTTGCCATCCTGTCGCTGCGATGAAAACGATCACCGCCATTGACCGGCAGCTTGTTTCTGGAAAATACGAAAATAGAGCACAGCAGCAATAAAACGATACCTGCGGCCAGATAACCGAAACGCCAGTGGTTTCCTCTGATGATCAAAAACCCCATCAGAGCCGGTCCGACAATAGCGCCAATACCGAAAAAGACATGGTGGATATTAAGAATCGTCCCGATATGAGATGTATACAAACTGACCAGCAGCGTGTTTGAGCCGCTGAGTATAAATCCAATACCGGCCCCCATGCACCAGACAGCTAATAAACTCAAGGCAAATGAAGCCACGATACACAACAGCACTGATCCTATGCTCAGGAGAATACAGCCGATTGCGATTATCCATTCACGCTGGAAACGATCCGAAAAAAAACCTCCTAAAAGCGTACAGATGGTAAAACCAGTCTGCAGCGATGCCATCAGCATGCCTGCCTGGTCCAGACTAATTCCCAGGTGAGACTGCAGGGCCGGCAGGCTGACCCCCATAAAGGTGAAGGTCACCCCATTGAGACCGAGCGCGATAAAAGAAGCAAAAGTGAGAAGAGGCCTGTTGATTTCCATTACCGAGATTTTCAACCAGTGAGGATGCCCACGATAAACCTATTTCCTGCTCAAAAGACAGCTGAGGTTCCTGCAAAACAAAATTGACCGATTGATTCATCAGAATCATGTCTACTACGTGCTTATATATTAATTGGCCAAATGATGTTATTAAATTTACGGGATTTAGTTCATTGCTTTTGCGCTGCCGGCCAGCCCCGGACGGCTCCAGTTAATCAGGGTATGCCCGCTGCGGCTGCAGATATCTGTCATAATTTTAATTAGCTATGATATTTTCCGGATCATGAAAAAAGAGCATGACTTCATATCTCTCAGGCTGTTTCCGCTCAGGATTTTCTGCCTTCCTATTCTCCAGGGCATTACCGGCAGGTAAGCGGGAAAGGTTCCATGCCAACCTTGCCTCCTCCCTCCTACCGTCCGCCCTTTCCGTTTACCAGCGGGCATCTGCAGACCCTCTATCCAACCCTGTTGCGCCGCACCCCTCAGACCCGGCCCAAGCCGGAACGGCTGACAACGCCGGACGGCGATTTCATCGACATCGACTGGCACTTCAGCAGGCCAGGAACGAGTGATCGGCTGGCAGTGGTCAGTCACGGCCTGGAGGGGCACGCCAGGAAAAAATATCCGCTGGGTATGGCCCGCCACCTCACCCACCACGGCTGGGATGTGCTCTGCCTCAATTTTCGCTGCTGCTCGGGCGAACCGAACCTGCTGCCCCGTTTTTACCACTCGGGGGTGACTGACGACCTGCATCAGGTGCTCACGCATGGGCTGGAACATAATTATGCCCACGCGGCCCTGATCGGTTTCAGCATGGGCGGCAATCAGAGCTTGAAATATCTCGGGGAAAATCCCGACCTGGTCCCGGCCCCACTGAAGGGCTGTGTGGTTTTTTCGGTTCCCTGCCGGCTGGCGGATGCGGTAGAGGTGATGGACAAACCCTGCAATCGCCTGTACATGCACTATTTCATGAAGGGTCTGCGGCAGAAGATCCGGGAGAAAGCCAAACGCTTTCCGGAGCTGATCGATACGGATGGCCTCGATAAGATGATCAGTTTTGTGCCGTTCGACGATAAATACACCGCCCCGCTGCACGGCTTCCAGAATGCGGCTGACTATTACGAACGCTGTTCTGCATCCCGCTTTCTGCACTCGATTAGGCTACCGACCCTGATCGTGCAGGCAGTGGACGACCCGTTTCTCCCAGCTTCCTGCTATCCGGTCCAGGCAGCAGAAGAAAACCACAACCTGTTTCTGGAAATGCCCGATTTCGGTGGGCACGTCGGCTTTATCGGCAGCTGGCTGGAGAGGCCGTACTGGTCGGAGAAACGGGCCCTGGATTTTCTCGAATCGCTGATCTGATCTGGCTGCTCAGCTAATCAGCATTTCTCGGCCGGCCTGCGCTCCGGCACGTAGACGTGGTCAATCTCGTTCCTGTTCCACTGCTCGGATACGTACAGCCCGCAGTAGCAGCTGCCGTATTCGGCTACATCGGGTTCGCGGTAGTCGCACGGGCAGACGATATCGCGGTCCGCCTCGAAATCTTCCCGGGCTAGGCGGCAGGGGCAGCACATATAGCCATAACGCTCACGATTGGTAATCAGCCCCTCGATCAGAAACATCGTATGTTCCATATTCGCATTGAAGAAATAGCCCTTGGGCTCGTTGATCTTCTTTAACTGGCTATATAACTGATCCTTATCCATCACTCGAGCCCCAGCATTTCCAGAATCAGGCTTTTCTGATATCCAAGGATGACTTTGTCGTCGATAAAGGTCACCGGAAAGGCCTTTTTTTCGTTAAAATACTTCATTTCCTTGAATAATTCATCCCGCTCATCTTTTAAGAGCAGATCCACATCGATCGACTCGAAGTCGACCCCTTTGTCGCTCAGCAACTCCTTCAAGGCTTTGCACTGCAGGCAGGTGGTAAGAACAAGCAGCTTGACCCGGGGGGCTGTCATGCCTTAACTCCATAAGAATATGTGGCGGTTTACGCTGTCAAAACAGCACTATTCTACCTCATATCGGGCGGTAAAGCCAAGCTCTGAAAACGGTTTCGCAATCATCTGGTTCTGGGAGGCAGCAGAGCATTGAACTGCCGTGCCTGGGCCAGCCACCTTTCAAGGTCTTCATCATTGACAAAAGCCTCTTCTGCGACCATGACCCAGCCTTTCATCGGCCTGCCGGTGATGTCGAACACTTTCACCTGCGGCTGCAGCAGGGCCCGGGCGGCCTGTTCCTCGCCAAGCCGCAGGATCAGATAATCGCCGAGCACCCCGCAGAACATATTGCCGCTGAGCAGCCGGCAGATCCCGCCAAACATCTTTTTCCGTTCATTGCCCGGCCAGTTTTCGACAATGGCCCCGATTCTCTGATCTATTTGTGGATTATAGGCCATAAGAGCGGAGTGTTTTTTTCAACGTATGTACCTAGACAAAGCCTGACGAGACGTTGGGTTGTAATACAAAGCTGGCACGTTATGCCAGTGCGTTGTGTGTAATGATAAGCGCGCTTTGCGCACGGAATCATAAACCAACCGGAAACCGACCAAGTTCAATAGCTGCACGGCTTCCTCCAGGCGGTGGAAAAACCATATTCCTGCAGAATCGAGACGCCCTGCTCGAAATAGTTGCCGACACTGCTCAGGCCATGGGAATCATCGCCCGGCACCACGGCGATATCGTATTGGCGGACGATGTCCAGAATTGATGCGCTGATATAGGGCTCTGTGGCCCCTTTGTAGAGCGCCCGCAGATTAAAGTCCAGAATCAGATCGAGCTCTTTGATCACCTGCAGGTTGCGTCGTATTTTTTCCACGATATCGTTTTTTTCCAATCTGGTCCTGTAGTCGGCGTCAAAGATCCTGATCAGATCGAAGTGGCCGACCACCGCCGGCTGCAACCTGCCGATCATCTCATACTGCAGATCGAAATAGCGGTGATAGAGCTGGTCGATGGAGCCGACAGCCCGGGCGGCTTTGTCATACAACTGCGGTGAATAATCAAAGTTAATATCGGCAACGAAATGCACCGAACCGACGATATAGTCCGGAGAAAAACGCTCGATCAAGTCGGGGACAAATTCCTGATTTGCGCTGTAGGTCTCGATTTCCATTGCCGCAAAGATTCGGATCTGCTCGCTATACTTCTTCTGCAGCCGCCGGCACTCTTTCATGTAGCCCTCAAACCGTTCAAGCAGAAAGGCCGGCGTCAGCCCTGCCTCACGCTGGTCCTGGTCAAGCAGATCCTCTGTAGGTGCCGGCGTATGTTCGGTAATGCCGACCCAGCTGAACCCCTGCTCGATATAGGCCCTGACAATTTCTTCCAGGGAGTCGGCAGCGTGGTTGCAGAACTGCCCGCTATGGCCGCCGTGTACAGATACTTTTTCTATGTTTGGCATTGCTGTTCCGGCCTTTGAGATTATCACTGAATCAAGCCCGCTCGCCCGCGCCAGCCAGACGAGCAGGACATCAGATGCAGAGCCCGTGTATTACTAAAATCCCCACCTTTGCACAAGCCTCCGTTGATGAAGCAGGCAAAGCCTGTCATGGCAATTAAGCGCTAGCGGCCTTCTCCGACAGGTAACTGACAGCGCTCTGCCCTTTATTCGACGCACAACACTGACTATTGTTAAGTCTATTACATGTCGCGACAAGACATGTTTTGAGCACCGCATACTATAGCGTTTTCTGAACCGCCTAGAAATGTTCATGCCGCGACCCAGGATACAAAGGAGGTAGCTATGCAATATACGCAATTCGGCACTACCGGGCTGATCGTTTCCAAACTCGCCTTCGGCGCGATGACCTTCGGTGAGGGGACCCTGGTCGGGGAACTGGTCAACAAGGTCGATCAATACCTGGCCGATCGCATGGTCCGCACCTGCCTCGAGGCCGGTGTCAACCTCTTTGACACTGCCGACATGTACACCTCGGGCCAGTCCGAGATCATGCTGGGCAAGGCACTGAAGGACAAACGCCATAGTGTGATCATGGCGACCAAATGCGGCTTTCGCAGCAGCGACTCGATCATTTCTGCGGGCCTGTCCTACCGCTATATCCTTCAATCGATTGAGACCAGCCTCAAGCGCCTCGACACTGATTATATCGATCTCTTTTTCCTGCATATCCCGGACCCCTGGACACCGCTGGAAGAAACCGCACGGGCCCTGGAAAGCGCTGTAAAAAGAGGCTGGATCAGATATCCCGCCTTCTCCAACTATCCGGCCTGGAAAGCTCAGCGGCTGATCGATATCCAGCAGCAGAACAACTACCAGCCGATGGCAGCAGCTCAGATGTATTACTCCATGCTCGGTCGCGACCTGGACGCCGAATACGCTGATTTTTTGAGCGCTAACGCCCTCGGCCTGATGGCTTGGAGCCCCCTGGCTTCAGGTTTTCTCAGCGGAAAATACAGCCGGGAAAACCCGGTTCCGGCAAACAGCCGCCGGGAAAAATTCGACTTCCCGCCGGTCGATGTTGAAAAGGGCTATAAGGTGGTGGAACTGCTTCGTCAGATCGCAGAAAAGCATCAGGCTTCCGCTGCCCAAGTGGCCATTGCCTGGGTCATGCAGCGCCCCTTTGTATCGAGTGTTTTGATCGGCGCCACCACGATCGAGCAACTCGACGACAACCTCAAGGCCGCCCTTGTCAATCTGGACCTGGAAGATATCCAGCAGATTGAAGCTCTGACGGCAATTCAGCCGCCATATCCGGCCTGGATGCAGCCCCTGGGTGTCGACCTGCAGATTTCGGAAGCGCTCAAACAATAGCTTGCTCAGGCAACCGATGAAGATTGTCCAATTGAGAATTCGCGGGCTTGGTCCGGCACCGGAAACCAAATGGATTCACCTGAAAGCGGGCCTGAATCTGGTTTCCTTCGCCTCCCCTGAGACAGGCAGGCGTTTTCTGCAGGCGGTCCAGACCATTAATCCTCCCTATGACTGCAGATCCGTAATGCCTTTTGCCGACTATCCGCTGCAGGAAAGGCGGAATGGCTACACCCGCCAAATCTCACCGGGCAGACGCACGATCGCAATGAGCGTCTTCAATACCGAACCGGATCTGGTCAGGGAACTGGGCGAGATCACCCCGCTGCTGTACGAAACCGACCGGATCGAGGTCGGCAGGCGGCTCGATTATAGGCGCTGGATTAATTTCGTGGAAATCGCTTCATCAACCCGATGGGGAGAAGTATCAGCCGACATACAACATCTGCTTGAAAACGAGCATACATCAGCTCGAGACAGGAAAGCCATTCACCAGCTAATCAAGGTCTTAGACGACAGTGATCGGATCAAGGGTGATCTTGCGGAACAACTGGAAAGCTGGCTGATCAAGCTGAACTGCATGAACCTGGAAGGCGCACATATAGACGATATTCTTGAACAGGTCCGCAGATCATCCTGCTTTTCCGAAGCTCGTGGCGTTGTAGAAAAGAAATTACCCCATCTGGTGATGATCGAGCCGGAAAAAATTGCCTCTGCAGAAACCCCTGCGGTAAATCATGACCGTTTGCCAGGCCATCGCGATATGTCCTCCAGCACCATTGAAGAACACTTGAAAGAATTATTGCCGGAAGCAACAACCGAGACGAGCAAGTGGCAGACTTTAACCATGCTCGAACGACTGCAAGCTATTTGTTCAAACCTCATCTCGGTGTCTAAGCATCGCCGCCAAACGCTGCCGATCTTTTTATTTGATCTGCATGACACCCCGAGGTCAGGCATGTCCGAAGAAGAGATCGGCTTCTTGCTTGGTTCACTTGCCAATCACTGCCAATGCCTTTGCCTCGTCGATGATTCCTGGTCAACACCAGACAACATTGAGGCGCTGCTGATCAAAGAGAATGATATCAACATAAACGGGCAGGCCACTTAACCTTGGCATGCCCGTCATCGATTCGGTGACAGCTGTTCGGTCTTGAACAAGCGCTGCGGCCAGCCACGAGCCACTGCCGGATAGCACGGCAGCTTCCTCACTCAGCAGCTGTTCCGCCAGCTCCGAAAATCCAGGGGAGGAACTACTTCAACAGACAGTAAGGCCCACTGTATGGGTGCTGGCTAACGCTCTGGCGGCCTGTCTCGCGGCGCCGGCCTGATATGACTTTCACCAGGTGAGCCGCGCTGCGATATGGTGTGACTGCCAGCCAATGAAGCCCGTCGATGATGTGGTTGAAAGGGGTAACGTCGAAATTGTACTCAAAATCAGCGTCAATTGCGGATTCTCTGATTATCGTTTCGGTTCTCATGATCTGGTCTCTATGTATCTGCAGTCATCGAACAAACTGAAGTGACTGTCGTTTTTTGATTTAGCATGATCTGCTTTTTTGCCGCGAAAAAATTCGGTTTTCTAATCAAATAATGATCATTTATCAAGCGTTTTGTTCTCCCGGTCACAGGAAAATGATTCCGCCCAAGGCTTTACTTCATGAACTTTTCTCCCAGTCCCATTAATATGGCACAAAGTGGTACAGTCAAGTGTTCGGCTCATTTTCTTGTTCATCAACCGTTTGGCTGGCGGTGGAATTTTTTTACGCGCTGCGCAGACTAAGCAGAGCGCAGAGTTTGGGCGAAAAATAATTTCTCAAACAAGCCTGTAATTCAAGCACTTGGTATCCCTGCCACACTGCTGTCAAATCCTAGATCAGCAAATTTAGTATTGACAGTGTGGCAACTGTTCTCTAGGTTAAGGTAAACGTTTTCCATTGCACCCACAGGGAGTTACGTGTGTCTAAAATTCATGATGTTGCCAAGCGGGCAGATGTTTCTATCGCCACGGTGTCACGAGTTCTGAACTCGAGCAGCCACAAGGTGAGCGCGGAAACTGCAAAAAGGGTCCGGCAGGCAGTGAAGGAACTTGGCTATCGACCAAATGCTCTGGCACGGGCTCTGCAGATGAGCAGAACAATGACTGTCGGAGTCATTATACCAGACATATCCAATCATTATTATGCTGAGATTGTCCGCGGAATTCAGAAGGTTGCAGACAGGGAAGGGTATAACATCATCCTGCAGAATACCGACAGAAACCAGGATCGTATTGTCAAATCCATTCACCTTCTCACCGAAAAAGTCGTCGATGGAATAATCTTCAGCGGCGGGACCATTAGCGGTTACGAACCATTGTCTGCGCTGCAAGAACTGCGCAACCGTGTGGTGGTTATCGGGCGACATGAGGTCAATTTCCCGGCCATCATGGTTGACAATATCGCCGGTGCCGCGCTAGCCGTTCAGCATCTTATAGACCTCGGACACCTGCGCATCGGTTTCATCGGCTGGGCAGACAATTCAACGACTGCGGCTGACCGGCTCAGTGGTTATAAAGGCGCACTGGCCCAGAACCGTTGCCCTTTTGACCCATCACTGGTGCGCCAGGGAAAGCTGACTCCTGCCAGCGGCTACGCCGAGGCGAAGAAACTTTTGTCCAGCAAGAAGAGACCATCCGCAATATTTGCAGGCAACGATCTGATGGCCTTTGGGGTAATTTATGCTGCAGTGGAAATGGGCCTGCAGGTTCCGGATGATCTCGCTGTGATCGGCTTTGACAACATCCCCCTCAGTTCCTTTTTTGTCCCGCCGCTCTCAACAGTCGAGATCCCGATGTTTTCCCTGGGCGCCAACTCGATGGAGACCCTGGTTGATCTTATCGCGGGCAAAAAAACGACAAGAATCAAGCTATATAAGACGAAATTAATAGCCAGAAAGTCATCCTCGGCCAGCTGACTATTAGTCGTTGACAAAAAATATGTTGTGGTTTAAAAGCAATGGTAAACGTTTACACTGATTAAGGTGAGATTCACCGACCCGGTGATATTTTTTTGTTAGGTAAACGTTTACATCACTGTTTTTTTTAACAGTAAACACCAGTACAAACTGATAAAATGGTAAACCTTTACCACCACTCAGGTCACAAGCCCTAAAGGAGGAACACATGGCACGGAGAAAAAGCTACAACACCTTTGAAATGAGCTACGATGAGGTTGGAGAACATCTGAAAACCAATGATACGATCATCATCCCGATGGGCTCAAACGAAAAGCACGGCTCTCATGTTATTCTTGGAACCGACACCGTCACCGCGATGGGAGTCGTGGAAGTCGCTGCGCCCCTGGCGGACACGCTGCATACCCCTATAATTCCGGTTGGGTACTCTCCGCACCATATGGGCCGTATCGGTGAAGGGGCAGGCACCCTGACCTTTTCCGGCTCCACCTATCGACGCGTAGTCTATGAACTGGGCATGTCAATGATCTATCACGGATACAACAAACTTGTCTATGTCACTCATCATGGCAGCAACTCCAAGGTCGTTGACGAAGTGCTGCGCAAACTGCGTTATGAGACTGGCTGTTTCTGCTGCTGGTTCAAGACTCCGACCGAACGGACCATGGCAATCGGCGGGCAGATCTGGACCGGTCCGCCGGAAGACACCCCCGGATGGCACGCAGGAGAACTGGAGACCAGTACCGTCTGGGCCTACGATGAAAGTCTGATGGCCATGGAAAAGGCGAAGAAGGACAGAACCCATGCCCCCGCTTTCATGGGCCCTAAATTCTCCAAGAAAGACGGGACTGGACATGTTGAGTTCATGGGCGCCGAGAACACCTGGGTGCCCATGGAGCATCACGAATATAGTGATACGGCCACTATCGGCGATCCTTTCGCCGGATCGAAAGACAAGGGTCAGAGATATTTCCAGGTTGCCGGGGAAGCGCTGGCTGCACTCATTGAAGAAGTAAAGAAATTCGACATTAAAGTCACAGAGGCAGGAAGGGAGCGAGCCAGCCTGGCTCGGGTTTAAATTGCCATAGCATTCGCTGTCTAAGGATCGCCGGGAGTGCATGAACCAAAAAACCGCCCGGCGTAAAAAATTTTTGATTCAGTTCAAGGGGTGAACCCTCTCGGCCATGCCTGACAAGGTAATTGCTCTAATCAGCACGCTGGATACCAAAATCGAGTCTGTGGCATACATGGCGGCTGTCATCAGGGAACAGGGATGTCTCCCTCTGCTGATTGATGTCGGTGCTCTGAGTGGCCCGGGTATCAAATCCGACTATAGCAATGCAGACGTGGTGAGCCGCTCCGGGATGGACCTTGCGACCTTGATTGAGGCAGGGAAACGTGATGCAGTGATGTCCGCCATGGGCAAAGGCGCCGGCATTCTGCTGCAGGAACTGCTGCATTCGAAACGACTGGATGGCGTAATAGGCATTGGTGGGAACCAGGGTACCGCCATTGCGGCAATGGCAATGCGCTCCCTGCCCTTCGGACTGCCTAAATATCTGGTCTCGACCGTGGCTTCAGGTAACATGCGGCCGTATATAGGCCACAAGGATATCAGTGTTGTCTTTTCAGTGGCTGATCTCGTCGGTAAACCCAATACCGTGACCAGGGCCATACTGGGCAACGCGGTTTCGGCAGTCACGGGTATGGTCAGGCACGGACCAGACATGGCCCGGAATCAGAACCTAAAAGCCGTGGCCCTGAGTGCATTGGGCAATACAGAACCTGCTGCCCATCGAATCTCAGAATTGCTCATCAAGGCCGGTTACGAGGTCATTACGTTTCACGCCTCCGGGGCAGGCGGCTCGGCGATGGAGGAACTGATTGCGGATGGAGTATTCTCCGGACTCATCGATTTGACCCCCCATGAGCTTTCCGAAGAAATAGTCGGCAAGGGGGCATATGTGCCGGTGATTCCCGGACGCATGACAGCTGCAGCAAAGGCCGGTATACCACAGGTCGTTTCAACCGGCGCCCTTGAGTATCTCTGCTTTGGTCCACGGGATTCAATTCCGCCTGAGATGAGGCGGCGCAAGATTTATATGCACAACCCTTACAACGCCAACGTCAAGGTGACACAACAGGAAATGGCTGTCATTGGCAGGGAAATGGCGGCCAGACTGAACACGGCCAGCGGTCCGGTTGCTGTGCTGGTGCCAAGCCAGGGATGGTCTTCCTACGGGAGTGAGGGGGGGTATCTATATGATCCCAAGGGGTACCAGAACCTGCTTGCCGGGCTGAAAAAAGATCTGAAGCCTGATATCAGCTATGCTGAAATAGATCTGCATATCAACGATGAAGAGTTTGCAGAGCTGTGTGTAAATACGCTCCTGCATATGCTTGAGGGGAGATAAAAATACGCATCACACCATTTCGAAGAAAATGAGCAGAATCTGCTGCAGAAATTTAATTGGTAATTGATAGCCGACAATGTAGGATAATGACATAAGGGTAGCTCGACAGCGGCGGCTATACAGACAACCTATAACTATACAAGAATGGGAGTTGAGGGAAGTATGGAGAATTTTTCGATCTACCGCTACATGAAGCTTGGTATCGTCCATTTCAAGGCCTTTCCGGAAATTGTCAGGGGTGAAGGGCCGATCGTTGATTCCCTGCGTACCATTGTTGAAGACGACTTCTGGACAGCAGTGGAAGTTGGCTGGATAAAAGATATAAAGGTACGCAACGAAGTCCGGGAACTCCTTGCCACCTCGCATATGGAGGTCTGCTATGCTTGTCAGCCCCGCATGTTTTCCAACAAGCTGAATATCAATCATTTCGATGCAGGAGAAAGAGCCAAGGCACTCGCTATGATGAAAAACGGCATCGATGAGGCCTACGACATCGGTGCATCGGTTGCCCGTGTCTTTTCCGGAAAACACCCAGGTGAGGAAAAAAAGGAAGACGCCAAAAAGATCCTTATCGAATCGTTGATGAAGATCTGCGAATTCACCAAGTCACAGGGCAACATCCGTCTCTACATGAAAGTGTTTGATTACGACATCGATAAGTGTTTTCTCATCGGCCATTTCGCGGATGCCGCACAAGTGGCCGCCGAAGTATGTAAGGAATTTGACAACTTCGGAGTACTGGCGGACCTGTCCCATTTTCCGCTTCTGCGCGAGAAGCCGGAAGATGCCATTCCGCTGGTAAAGGATTTTCCAATGCACTTTCATATCGGCAACTGCCTGTTCAAGGACAGAAGACATCCAACGTACGGAGACAGGCAGCCCCGCTTCGGCATCCCGGGCGGCGAGATCGATACCCCACAGGTTCGCGACTACTTCAGGCTGCTTCTGGACCTCGGCCTTTTGAACCCCGAGGACCGGCCTGTTATGAGTGCTGAGGTCAGACCGCTGCTGGCGTCAGAGACCTCAGAGGTTGTCATTGCCAATACAAAACGCGTCATCAAGGAAGCATGGGCTTTGGTATAGTTTGTATAAGATTAACCAGATTCATCACGGATGATGATAAGTCCGGTTATCTAAATCTCAACGAGGGTAGGAGGTAGAAGTCATGATCAGGAATAAAACAATCTTTACAGTACTCACCATCCTTGCTGTTTTCGGCATGTTCAGCAGCGCAGTTGCAGAGGAATACCCAACAAAACCCGTGCAGATGCTGATTCCTTTCGGGGCTGGTGGATCAGCAGATTCCATGGGGAGACTGATCGCCAAAGCCTCCGAAAAATATCTGGGCCAGAATATCGTCGCTGTCAACAAACCAGGTGCCGGCGGCGGCATCATGCTAACCGCTCTGCATGATGCAAAACCGGACGGCTATATGATTGGCTGGGGGTCTACTGGAATACTGACGGCTACCAATATCGGCAATGTCCCGTTCAAGCATGACGTATTCACCCATGTTGCCCGGATTGGCTACAGTGCGATGCCGATCGCTGTCCGGGCTGATGCCCCCTGGAACACCTTTGAAGAATTTGCTGCCTACGCCAAGGATAACCCGAACAAAATCAAAATTGGCAACGCTGGAACCGGCAGTGCCACGCACCTGACGCCAATCTTCATCGAGAAAGAGTTGGGGCTGCAGTTCATTCATGTTCCACTTGGCGCCCAGCGCAGAGTACCGAGCCTGCTCGGTGGAGAAGTTGAGGCGATCTGCGTGCCGCTTCCCGAGGTCGCTGGCCAGGTTCAGGCCGGCAAGGCAAAGATCCTGGTAATCCCGAGTGCAGAACGTGACCCCAGTTTCCCGGATGTACCCACGATGAAAGACCTCGGTTATGATGTGGTCATCGAATTGTTCCGCGGCATCAGTGTGCCGAAGGGTACCCCGGACGCGGTGGTTGCCAAGCTGGAAGAGGCGTTCAGGAAGGGATCAGAGGACCCTGAATTCATTGAGTTTTCCAAGAAAAATGGTTTCAACATCGCCTTCATGGGAAAAGCGGAGTTTAATGAGTACGTGGAACCCATGGACGCGAAGATTGCGATGGTCATGCAGGAGACTGGTCTGAGTAAAAAATAGCGGATTGGCTTGGAAGAGCTGCCACGAAACTGGCAGCTCTTTGCTCTCCAGTTCCTGATCTGAAGGTTCCTGCCTGATGCGCAGAGCAAACATCATCATTGCTATTCTTCTGCTTGGCTTTGTCGCATTTTATGCGTATCTCATTGCCCACCTTCCAGCCCGTGATCTGCCGAATACGCTCGGGGCCGCTTTCATGCCATGGGTACTGGCCGGTATGCTTGCCTTGCTCAGTATCCTATTGCTGGTAAGCTCCCTGATGAACAAAGACGACGACAGCAAGATTGCCCTGCCGAGCCGCGATTTAATTGGTATTACCGGGCTCCTGGTCCTGATTGCTCTGTACGTCAATCTCATGAATTATCTGGGGTTTGTCGTTGTCTCAGTTTTTTTTCTGGGAATTTTGACCTGGATCGCAGGATCGAGAAAGCCCGCTGAAATAGCAATTTTCTCTATAACGACGACGATTGCAGTCTACCTGCTTTTTTATAAGTTTTTTAACGTTCAGCTTCCCGCTGGAATTCTCATTTAGATAAGGTCCGTTCCATGGATATGGCCCTGGCGGCACTGGTCGATGTACTGCAAATCGAAAACATGCTGGCCAGCATGGTGGGGGTATTCTTTGGCCTTTTCATCGGTGCAACCCCTGGGCTGACCATCAGTCTCGGGATGGTCCTGCTCTTACCGCTGACCTTCGCCCTCAGCCCGGTGACCGCCTTTTGCCTGCTGCTGGGGCTTTACTCATCGGGTTTTACCGGGGGCTCGATATCGGCGATTCTGTTGAACATTCCCGGTACCCCTTCGGCTGCGGCAACCGCCATAGATGGACACGCCATGGCTAAAAACGGGAGGGGCGGAGAAGCTATTGGAATAGCGGTAACCGCATCATTTTTCGGTGGGATGTTCAGCCTCATATGTCTCGTACTGATCGCTCCGACGCTTGCCAAAATCGCTCTGCGTTTCGGAGCACCGGAACTGTTTGCCCTTGTTCTGCTTGGCTTGACACTCATCTGCAGCTTTGGCCAGAAATCGATAATCAAAGGGCTGATCTCGGGAGTGATCGGCCTGATCTTCATGACCGTCGGCCTCGACCCCATGATTGGAACCCCCCGTTTTACCTTCGGCAACATACAACTGCAAGCGGGGATCTCGTTTCTGCCCGCGTTGATCGGTCTGTTTGCGATACCACAGATTATTCACGGTATTATCTCAGGCGTAAAAGTCATACCCACCTACCATGGCACAGTATCGGGAGTGCTTCCCAAATTCAGAAATCTTCTAAAACTAACCAAGTCAATGGTCGTAGGCGCCTGCATCGGCACAGGCGTGGGGGCCGTTCCGGGGGCAGGTGGGCCAATTGCCGTCTTCTTGAGTTATGATTATGTGAGTCGGATTTCAAAAAATAGAAAAGAGTTCGGTAAGGGAACGCCTGAAGGGGTTGCCGCCCCGGAATCCGCCAACAACGGGGTTGCCGGCGGAGCCATGATACCCATGCTCACCCTCGGTATCCCCGGTGATCCTATCACCGCCATTCTTCTCGGTGCCCTGATGATCCAGGGACTCACCCCGGGACCGCTGCTCTTTGAAAACAACGGGCAATTTGTCTACAGTGTTTTCTGGGCATTTCTGCTGGCAAACGTGCTGACTTTCATTCTCACCTTCGCAACCATCAAGTTGTGGGTGAGAATCCATCTGGTCCCATCGAGAATACTGCTGCCGATTATTACGATACTCTGCATAGTAGGCTCATACTCGCTCAGGAACACCTTTTTCGATACCGGAGTGATGCTATTTTTCGGTATTATCGGGTACTTGATGAATAAGTTTCGCTTTCCGATAGTTCCGCTTCTGCTGGCAATCATCCTTGGGCCTGCCTTAGAAGAGCATCTGCGTATGTCATTGATTATATCCCAAGGAAGCTATGCAATATTTTTTACTCACCCCATCAGCCTTGCCTTTCTGATAGTTGCATTCTTCTCCTTTACCCTGCCCATTGCGGGGCCCATTCTGAGGAAAAATGCTGCTGAGCACAAAAAGAGTGGCTGATGACTAGAAAAGCAAGCCAGACCCCGTGCCATGGCGGGGCTGGCTTATCTTTGGATTATCTGAACTTGGGAGGAATACCATGCAGGCAGTAAAAAGTGGCCAAAACCTGGAAGTACCCAAAATGATGAAAGCCTGGGTTCTTGATGATCCTGAGCAGTTGAGATTGACCGAGAAACCGGTGCCCAAGCCAGGCCCGGCTGAAATTCTGGTCAGAATCGATGCGGTTGCCATTTGTGGAACTGACCTTGAAATCTTGAGCTATGGACTTCCTGCCATCATTGAGGGGGGAATGCCTTTTAACAAGAATTTCACCCCCGGCCATGAATATATGGGTACCGTGGTGCAACTCGGGCGAGGTGTCGATGATTTCCAGATAGGTGACCGGGTCACAGCAGAAATCCATGCCGGTTGCGGCCGCTGCGAACGCTGCCGTGAAGGAATGTATACCTCCTGCTCAAACTACGGGTTGAACTATGCAGACAAAGACAAGGGGCACCGGGCCAATGGTTTCACTACTGATGGAGCGTTCGCCGAGTATGCGGTAAATAACGTCAATACCCTGATCCGGGTCCCCGATGACATGAGTGATGAAGAGGCAACCCTTGTGGTAACGGCCGGTACCGCTATGTACGGCCTGGATGTGATGGGCGGGCTAATCGCCGGTAAATCCGTCGCGGTCACCGGACCGGGCCCTATTGGGCTGATGGGTGTCGCTATGGCAAAGTCCCTGGGGGCACAACCGGTAATCCTTACCGGCACCCGGGACAGTCGACTGGAAATGGGCAAAAAGCTGGGCGCAGATCAGGTCATAAACGTCCGCCAAGAAAACCCCGTTGACAAGGTTATGGAATTGACCAAGGGCAAGGGCGTGCACTATGTTCTCGAATGTTCCGGAGCATCGAACGCGCTCAACGAAGCGGCCAGAATGACAAATCGCGGAGGCCGTATCTGTCTGGCTGCCTTTCCACATGAGCCGGTCCCGGTGGATCTTGCCCACCTGGTGCGGAATAACATCTATGTATACGGCATCCGTGGCGAAGGGCAGAGCGCTACCCATCGAGCCATGGCGCTCATGCAGCAGAAAAGATTTGATGCGACAATTATCCATACGCATACATTCAGCTTTGAAGAAACACCGACCGCAATCAGGTACGCCAAAGATCGTGTTGAAGATGCCATCAAAGTGGTCGTGAAAATGAGATGATTTCCCCTCACCTTATCTGATTGCGCCCAGTCCCAGAGCATCGGGAGATCCCAATCCCTATGCTCTTGGGACCGGACCAAGCGAAACACGCGATAGGTGCTAGTCCATATCTCAGATTGGTCTTGGCAACCAGATCAGGTCGCTGCACCAGCGTCGGTTCTCTTCCTATATTTACAACGATCTTAACACGATGAATACTTTTCCCGATAGTGCTCAAGGGGCCGAAGACGTCAGGCAAAAAAGCAGGTCGGGTTTAGCTGCAGCTGCCAACCTGGCATACTCGCACCACTTTACGATCCCCGGTTTGGATGTGCTCTGTCTGCGACGCCCCGATGAAGGATTGATCCTCGTCACTCCTGCAGAAAAGAGTTTTGAGCATATTACCCCTGCGGATATCTTTCTCGTTTCTCTTGCAGGTGATATTTTGGATGCACCAGAAAATCTGAAATTACCACCAGAATTAACCTGTTACCTGAAAGTTTTTCAGGATCGGCCAGATGTGGATGCACTAGCCCATCTACATCCATTCTACGCCTGCAGATACGCACTACTGGGTCAGCTCTTTCAACTGCCTGATCGACAAAACCGTCAGCAAATTAAAGAATTGCTCAGGGTCCTTTGTCGGCAATGTCCTTCCCGTTTTACCGGTTTATGCTCGTGCAGGACAGATATCAGACAGAGCTATGCCGGCGCCAACGCCCTGCTCTTGAAAGAAGATGGGGTTATCACCCTGGCAGCAGACCTCAAGGCTGCTTTGCGCATGACTGAGGTCCTGGAAAATGCGGCCAGAGATTGCTTTTTGACTGATCCACCAGAAGCTTTGCAATAACCACTGATCGATGCCGCTCAAAGTGAAGGAAAACGGGCAAGCCGACGGTGAACGGCTTGCCCGCTTTTTAAAGAAAATATGCAGTTATGAAATTGTTACCAGTGGTTTGAGTTTTTCCAGGATTTTCGGGCCGATACCCTTGACCTGAAGAAGCTCCTCCACCGATCTGAACGGCCCGTTGGCCTCACGATAAGCAGTAATCAGCTCTGCTTTCTTCAAACCGATGCCCGGCAGCTGGGCCAGCATCTCGCTGTCGGCGCTGTTGAGATCTATTTTCCCGGCAACCACGCTCTCTATCGCGGCCTGATCAGTGGCCTGCTCTGCCATGGCTTTATCGGCAGCAGCAGCCTGCCCGGCTGAAACGATCATCACAACGGCACAGACCAATGACACAATAATCTTCGTAGCTTTCATACATACACCTCTTGTTGTTCTTTCATGTTAGCGCACCTGTTTTGTGCGACGCGAAAGTCTCTACGGCCGTCGAGAACTCTTACCTGCAAATGTAGAGCGAGAGGCTGACAATTTTCTGACTTTTCTTGAAACAAGAACAAAAATAGGCGCTGCAGATATAACTTATGCAAATATCTGCCAGTTAAAAAGCCTGAGTGACTGAGCCCGCGATACCGTGTGATTTGTTGAACCTCAAGATCATAACCGCTGGCGCTGCCAGTAAAAAGACAAATACCAGCTCAACCGGGCAGACCGGGATTACCCACCGCTCAGCAATCCGTGCGAGGCCAAATTGTATTTCTCAACTCTTGTCTGTCTGGTACCTCTCTCCGATCAATTTCTGAAACCGCTGCCTAAGATCCAGAGCGGAAGCCGCAGCAGCAGAAGATATCTGAAAGACATTGATTAACCTCTGCGGATTTGCTAGGTTTAACGACAGGTAATAGCAAAAACCTTCCTTTTTGTGAGGGGTTAATGCTTTAGCCCCAGAGACTTCCCGAGATTGCTTTCCAGAGGAAATACCTTGAGCAAAATTTCCGTATCGAGCGCCAAAAAGAAACGTGTTTCATCAGGTATCCCTGATCTGGACAGGCTTATGGGAGGCCTGTATATCGGTGACAACGTCCTCTGGTACGAAGATTCCGGCAGCTTCTCTTCCGCGTTCTGCCTGAACTTTATCAAAGAGACACTGAGCCGGAAAAGGCCGCTGATTTACGTGACGTTTGATCGTTCACCCAAAAACCTGGTCTCTTTTCTTGGCTCGCAGGCTGAGAGTCAGAATTTGACGATTCTTGACTGCTTTACCAACGGAAAAGGGAACCGTTCGGAGGTTTTCAACAAGTTCTATGAAAAAAATGGGGCGTTGTGGCCCTACAAGATAATCAAGGTGAACGATCCAACAAGTCCGGATCACGTTGGCGAGGCCATATATGCTCTGCACGGATCGCTTTCCGGCGATGTTCATTTTATTCTCGATAGTCTCACAGGAATGCAATCACTGTGGGGAGGAGAAGACCAGGTTATTCAATTTTACGGTAAGACCTGTCCCCGACTCTACGAGCTCGATACAATCGCCTACTGGCTAATCGAGAAACGGGCTCACTCCAGCAAGTTAAAGGCAAATATCAACAAGATCGCCCAGGTTGCCATCGATCTCTCGGTAAGAAGAGGGAAATCGATGCTCAAGATTTTCAAGGCGGAAAGGAGAAGCTCAAAATACCTCAATGATCATCATGAGTATCTCTGTGAAGGATCGGATATAATTTTTGAAAATCAACGGCAGCTTCAACCAAGATTCGATCTCGGAGCAAGGATTAAGTCCGTCCGGCTTATGCGCGGTATTTCCCAGAAGGAGCTGGCGGAACTGACAGGTGTGACCCCAAGTACCATATCACAGGTGGAAAAGAGCCTCATCTACCCATCGCTTCCAGCACTGTTTCGTCTTGCGGAAAATCTTTCCGTGGATGTTGCCACGTTCTTCAAAGAACACGGCGGGCGGAACAGTGTCTACGTGTACCCTGCAGGCAGCCGATCAACCACTTCTTTACCCAAAAATGTAAAAGCTAACGCAGAAGCGGAGCTGCTGCTGCCGCCAGAGATTGATGCACCGGCAGAGGTGACAATCGTACGGATTCTGCCGGGTAAAAAGCTGCCTGGGCATTTCTTTGCCCACAAAGGGGCTGAATTGGGCTATCTTCTTGCCGGCCAACTGGAGATGACTGTCGAGAATCAACCGTACAAGGTAAATCCGGGCGATACCATTTATCTGCAGAAAGATATTCCCGGAAACTGGAACAACATATCGGAGCAGGTTGCGGAACTCCTCTGGCTGAAGTTCTCGGAATAACAGTCCAGCGCTTTGCCGGCAAATTCCTGTTCAGGGCACATCGTAAAGATTTCCCGATATGCCCTGAAAGGCATCGTAACCAGCCACTATCCTTTGAGTATTGCCTCTGCAGACTCTTTTTGAGCTTCCGTCAAAAACGGAATGCCGGTTTCGCGTTCCGTTTCACGGTTGGCACTGAACAGCTCATTTCGTGTAATTTCTGATAACCTGAATTTACGAACACCGGCCATCATCTGCTGCAGACCGCAATTGAGTTTATCGACATAACCGGCCATGGCCACGGCGCCAAAGGATATTCTCTTCATTTCGTCAGCGCCCACCTTCTGTTTGACGTCCTCCCATGCCGAGAAGATCTCTTCCGGATACTTGCCGAAGCTTTTAACGGTTTGTGGAAGTTCATCCCAATTACCGTTTATTTCCGTCCTTCTATCAGGATAGAACGTCCCTTCAATGTTGCTTCCCAGATATCCTGGAATCATCGGCGCACGACCCATGCAAACCATCTTTGTGTAGGGTGCACCGAGAGCCAAGGCCTTAAAAACATGATCCTCACGGGCAAAACCACCGGCAAAAGAGATATCAGCTACCTTGATACCCTGATCATCGAGAATTTTGCAGTAATCATATGCCTTGGCATGCAGGACCAGGGACGGAACCCCCCAGTGTTCCATCATATTCCATGGACTCATACCTGTGCCGCCACCCGAACCGTCAATGGTGAGCAGGTCTAGTTTGGCGTCCGCGGAAAACCGAATGGCCATGGCAAGGGCTTCCATACCGTAGGAGCCTGTTTTCAGAGATATTCTCTTGAAGCCGATGCTCCTGAGATATTCAACTGATTTCATAAAGGATTCGCGGACTTGCCCAACGGTATCCAAATCAGTAGCCCCTAGCCTGCTATGCCTGGCAAAGGCAGTAATGGCGCGACGCCCAAAGGCCGCCTGTACCGAAGGGTCTGTTGGATCGGGATCAACTACATAGCCACGCTCTTTAAGAAAAATAGCATATTCAAGTGACGTGACCTGAATTTCACCACCGATAACCTTGGCCCCCTGACCCCACTTGAGCTCGATAATTACCTCGTCACCGTATTTATCAATGACATACTCCGCTACCCCATTTCTGGTATCTTCAACGTTGAGTTGAACGAAAATGGCTCCATGGCCGTCGGAATAACGCCTAAATATCTCAATACGTCTATCAAGTTCAGGCGCCGAAGATATTCTGCCATCGCTCAATTTGGATTCCTTGTCAACACCGACGACATTCTCACCGATGACTATGGGAAATCCGCAA
Organism: uncultured delta proteobacterium; assembly: GCA_963707715.1. Taxonomy (GTDB): domain Bacteria; phylum Desulfobacterota; class Desulfobulbia; order Desulfobulbales; family Desulfocapsaceae; genus JABDQA01. The sequence goes on along the minus strand of CAVPRJ010000003.1, from coordinate 159,634 downwards.
ATCGCCGCACCAGTGGCAAATGAGTTCCAATATTTCTCTGCTATAAAAGTTGAACCCAGAGCCCCGGTCATGATTGGTAAACGACTTTTCACCTTATGATCATTACCAAAAACAGCTTCGGTGTTGACGTTAGGGAAAACACAATCATCAGGATCTTTTGTCATTCCCGGGTTTAATCCGGTCGATCCATAGGCATATCCCTGAATTCTCAGGGCATGATAGCCTAGGCCAAGGGAGGTTACATTGCCCGACCCGGAAGTAATTTTACCGAATTTTCTGGGATAGAGCATTTTGCGACCTCTCAAGGACGACATCCAGGTTTCACACTTTCCTTTGCAATCGGAGCTGCAAAGAGTGCATAATCCAGATTCGCAGGGATTTCCCCTGTTGACGGTACCGAGCGCATCATTACTTTTGGGCCATTGAATCATTTCGTTGTCTCCTTTGCTGGTTTAATGCTTTCTGAATGTTTCATCTGAGCCAGGCCAGGTGGGCCATTGCCGGGCATAAGGATGATAGATTTCGGGTTCTGATTGACATCCCATCCACAAGGGCACTACCGCCGGGAATACTCAACGGTAATGGAATATGGTGGGCTCTATTGAAACGCGGCATTTTCCCCAAGCACATAGCAGCACCCTGTTGATGAAAACCGTGGTTTCTCAGGAACGGGGGCTGCTCGAAAAGTCGTGCACTGGCAAAAAAAAACGGCGCCCGCCCTCAGAGAAGAGGAAACAGACGCCGTTGTCTAAATCATACAGAAAATCTACACGCCCTTGTGCAGATTTACTAATATATATCGGAACAGTTTAGCTGTACTTAATTTTTATGTCAAGAAATGCTTGTTTGAAACAGGTCAATACGGACATCTTTGCGGTATATCGTTGCGGTAGGAATATAAAAAGGAAACGGGTCATTATGATTAAAGCTCTTCAGACAGGATAATCGCTTCAGCAATTTCCAACATAGATTTACGGGTATCCATGCTCCTTTTCTGAATCCAGCGATAAGCCTCTTCACCGCTCATCCGGCGTCGGTCCATGAGGATTTCCTTGCCTCTTTCAATCTGTTTTCTGGTCTCCAATTCTCTTTCAATTACGCGGGTTTTGATAATCAACTCGGTGTTATGAATTGCAACAGCAGCCTGGCTTGCAACGGCAGTCAGCAGGATTATATCAGTCTCTGTGAACTCTTGGCGCACTACACTAAAGCAATTGAGAACACCGATGACTTTTTCTTCCTTGCCGCGAAGGGGCACGCCTACCATGGAAACCAAACCGAGTTTTCTGGCCATTTCTTTTTCTTTGAAACGCTCATTTGCAAGCACATCTTCTATGACATGCGGGCGCGCAGTTGACACAACGTGACCGACAACTCCTTCATCTAGACGCAGGGCTCTATCTTTCACGTATTCCCGCTCTAGAGATTGCGTGGCCCGTAAACGTATAAGAGGAGGGGTTACACTATCATCAATCAGCCAAAGAGAACAAATTTCTACGTTTATAACGCGAGCCGTCACCATGACAAGCAGTTTGAACAAGTCGTCTAGAAACAGATCTGAGGTAATGGCCTGACTGATACTATTTAGTGCGCGGATGTAATGGTCATATGATGTCTGACTTGTGTTGTTCATAAATCAAAATGCGCCAGTTCTATTTGTTGACAATTACAAGGCGGGGTTTACGAGCGCTGGGAATCCTGAATGATGAAACGAACGACCACAACAAAGAAGACTCATGCACAAGTACTATTTATTTTGCATGCTCAGCCACGAGATCCCTTCCCTTGTAATCAAATTGAAATGGTAATCGGGATCTGTCTGAATAAGCCCCATGCCCTTCATATTATTTAAGGTCTTGCGCAAATCCTTTGCACTGATATCCATTTGGCTCTCTATCGCACTGGTGGGAAGAAGATCAGGCTTTGGGTTATTGAGATTTTTAAACAAGATAGTGAGTATTTCTATTTTATGCTTTTTTTGCTCCATGACACCCCCTCAGGACGAGTTTATAATATTTCTCAGAAACATAAAGCGTCCAAAAACGGCCACTCGTTCAATTCCCTACATGCTGCTGTTCCTGTTCATTCGAGAGTGAAATTACCTATGGCTAATGTCCAGCTGTAAAAAACAACCAAACACCTTGTCTCATTATGTCTTTAAAAGCTTTTTTTACCCCAAAGCGCATATCTTTACAAATAAATTATTAATTAATAATTAATATTATTAATTAAATAAAGTTTAAATACACTTGATGGGATGCCTGCAATATTAGTACTCAAGCGCTGGTCAAAATTGAGACAATGACCACGATACTTCTGATCAGCACTAGCCTGTTCAGGCCTTCTGGATAATCGTGCTGCCTGTTCTATGCACCGGGAAACGGTAGCCCATCATACGGTTTTCCATGCCAGGCGCGCGCTCCGGCAAGCCAGCCGCGGCGACTGGCAGCCGCCACACTGACCTTGCAGCCAAACTCATAACGTTGATAAGCTTTGCTCTTGCTGATACAACCTCCGGACGGTTTGTGATCCGCTGCACACCCTCTTAATATCGGTGCGCTTCTGGGACCCAATGCGCTTGCTCACGGCTGACGCAGATACCGGTGATTTATCCGGTTCACTGCACTTACGCTCAATATCTAGAATTATCCGGCCGGGGTAGGTATTCAGTTTACTGGTAGAGGTCCTGGCCCGTTTCACCTGACGGGCATGACCATGGCGGTTTTGCTGAGGGGGGCGTGCATCGGTTTCATGGTAAAATTTGCAGGAAGTTGATGTAAAATGAGTAGAAATTCGGCACACTTTACAACACTGCTAAATCAATTTAGCTATAAATATTAATTAGATATGAAGCTTTTTTTAACAACCGACTGAACGAGTCCGGTAAAATACAAAATATAGAATGTAAAGCGCTCCCCAAAACCATATTTGACCTGTTTCTCTGCTACTTGAATGACTTCAATCAACTCGTGAGGCAAAGTGTTCAATTGGGTTCTGCGCGAGTCCACCAAGGCCGCCCTGAAAAGACAGCCACCAAAGCTGGGACTTCATCGGCAGGATGCCAGTATTGGACCGTAACTATGTTCTGCGCCCGCCCGTTCAGTCTGCAGCTTCCGGATTGACACAGTTCGCCGTGGACCTGTCCAGCAGGGCTCCGAGCAGATTATCCACCGCCAGCCGGGCCATCTGGTAGCGGGTCTCATGGGTGGCTGAGCCGATATGGGGCAGGGTCACCACATTGGCCAGTTTCAGCAGCGGCGAATCGGTCGGCAGCGGCTCTTTTTCATAGACATCGAGGCCGGCACCCCGAATCGTGCCGCTCTGCAGGGCAGCGATCAGAGCAGCCTCATCGACCACCGGCCCGCGGCCGCCGTTGATCAAAAACGCGTCGGGCTTCATTTTGGCCAGTTCGGCAGCACCGATCAATTTATGCGTCTCAGCGCTCAGGGGCAGGATCACGCAGACGAAATCGGACTGGGCCAGAATCTCCTCGAGCGAACAGCGCCGCGCCCGATATTCCTGCTCCAGGTGCGCTTTCGGGGACCTGCTGTAATACAAAATCTCCATATTGAATCCGGCATAGCCCCGCCGGGCCACCGCCGAACCGATGCGGCCGGGCCCGAGTATGCCGAGCTTCTTGCCGTGCACATCCGAGCCGAACGCTTCAGGCCCGATCGTAGAAGTCCATTGCCCTGCCCTGACCATCTCGTTGAGCTCGGCGGCCCGCCGGGCAACACTCAGGATCAGGGTAAAAACCATATCGGCGGTAGTTTCGGTGAGCACATCCGGGGTATGCATCAGCATGACGCCTCGTCTGGTCAACTCGGCCACATCGAAATGATCGTAGCCCACCGAGATTGTCGAGGCGACTTTGAGTTTAGGGGCCCGGCCGAGCAGTTCCGGGCCTACGTTCTGATTCACGCCGATCAGGCCATCGGCCTCAGCCAGCAGCGCGCCCAGCTCTGGCTCCGACCCGATATCGAGCGTCTCGACCCGCTGCACTTCAGCATGTTCTTCCAGCCGGGCGAGCAGATCCTCCGGCAGCGGTGCATATTGGATGACTTTAAGACTCATACGAATCCCTCTTCTAAGTAGAATATCTCTGAGGCTATTGCCTTTCTGAGTTACTGGTCTTCTGCTTTGGGCCTGCCGGCCTCTTCAGCGTCTTCAACCTTGACATTGTCACCTCCGGCCACCGTTACCCCACGCGCTTTAAACAGGGCATGCAGTGCCAGAATTTCATCATCGACTTCGTCTTCGACGGTTTCGGGCAACTCGTCAGGTTCCGGCTCGCTGTACCACTCTTCCCGTAATTCAGCCAGTTTATCCTTAGCCATACTATCCTCTATTGTTATGGTAATTGTCTCTAGGTGCCTGCCAACCCGCAGTCGCGCGTGCTGAAGGCCAGCCTGCAGGATCGTCTGCTGGGCAGCCATAGACACAACGGTAATCACTGATCGCCGAAGTAGTGCAGAATTTCACGGCTCGGTTGATGCTGCCGGTGGGTCGATTAAAACAGCAGCACCGGACACTTTACATTGTGCAGTACATAGTTGGCGACCGAACCGAAAAGCACGTCTCTGATTTGGCCGCCGCCCTCATGCCTGCCAATAACGAGCAGGTGATAATCGTCCTGGTTGGCCCGGGTTTCGATCACCGTATGGGGCACGCCAAGCTCGAGCATGGTCTCTGGTTCGAAACCTTCTGCCGCAAGCTTGTCGCGGTACTTGGCGAGCAGCGCCTGGCCGGCCTTTTGCGCATTCTCCTTGACCATATCGAGCTGGAATTCGGGAATCATGCGATAGGCGAGCTGATCCTTATTGATTACGTAGAGCAGCGTCAGTTTGCGGGGAAATCGATTCTTCAGGGCAATAATTGAATCGATGGTAGCTTGAGCGGTGGGTGAATCATTCACCGGTACGAGAATTCTGGGTTCCATATCCGGGATATCCTCCTTTTCTCAGATGCGTTTGAAACCGTAGGCGCCTTCGACCAGCATAATCTTTGTCTCTACAGTCAACCTCATCACAGCCTAACCATATACCAGACGGGGCAGTAAAAGCACCAGGCCGGGCCAGAAGGTCATCAGCAGCAGAATTGCCACCTGGATTATCAGAAACGGCAGCACCGCTCTGGTCACATAGACAATGTTTTTGTCCACCGTTGCCCCGGTGATATAGAGGCTCACGCCAAGCGGCGGGGTGCAGTACCCGATACCCAGATTGATAGTCATCAACAGCCCGAAATGCATGCTGTCGATACCGAATTTTGCCAGCAGCGGCAGGAATATGGGCGTCAGAATCAGGGTTGCCGAAATGATGTCCATAAACATGCCGATTATCAGCAGCAGCACATTGACGGAGAGCAGAAAAACCCAGGGTGAGGAGATGTTCTCCACCACCACCGAAGCAATTTTTCCGGGAATCTGCTCAAAGGTCAGGTACTCCCCGAAGACGGACGCGCCGGCAACGATGACCAGCAGCGTGGCCGACGTAATGGCCGACTGAACGATGACCTTTTTCACGGCCATGAGCTTCATGTCCCGGTGGATCACAATTTCCACAAAGAAAGCGTAGAAGCAGGCGACCACCGCAGCCTCATTGGCGGTGAATAGACCGGAATAAATACCTCCAAAGATAAGAACCGGCAGAAACAGCGCCCAGACACTCTCCTTGAGTACCGCGAACACTTCGCCAAAGGACGGCCGTGGCCGCCGGGTCATGCCCATTTTCCTGCAGAAGATATAGGCATAGAGGCTCATGGCCAGGATGATGATTATCCCTGGTATGAAGCCGGTCAGAAAAAGCGCCTCGAGCTGGTCATTGCTGACCATCGCATAGAGAATCATCGCAATCGAAGGCGGGATGATAACACCCAGAATCGGGGCGGTGGTCATGAGCCCCACCGAGAACTGTTCATCGTAGTTATTCTCGATCAGGGCCGGGATCATGAAACCGCCGATGGCCACCACCGTCGCCACGGTCGAACCTGATATGGCCCCGAAAAAGCCACAGGCCAGCACGCCCGCCATGGCCAGTCCGCCCGGCAGGAAGCCGACAAGCACGTTGGCGGTCTTGATCAGTTTCTCGACGATCGTGCCGGTAGTCATGATATTGCCGCAGAGCACGAAAAACATCACGACGATCAAGGCAAACTTGTCCATACTGCGGTACAGGACCTCGATCGCAATCTGGGCGTCGATGCCGACGAGGTAGACCAGGCCGACCATGCCGGTGAAGAAAAGGGCCATAAAAACCGGGATCGTCGCGGCCAGAGATCCCACCAGAATAGCCAGTATCAAAAGATAGCTGTTTTCCATGGCCTTACTTTTCGCCCGTTATTTCCCGGCTGCCTCTCAGATCCTCCCAGATGATGATCAGCGTACGCAGAAACATCATCGCTCCCATTACCGGAAGTACCGCATAGAAGAGCCACTCCGGCAGGCGCAGCGTGGCGGTGCGGGCAAATTCGTCCTGGTAGACCATGGTGGTCATCTCGGTGCCGAGGTACACCATAATCCCCGAGAAAAGCAGCACCGCAAGATGCGAAATCAGCGTGAGCGGCTTTTTCAGGATGGGCAGCAACTGCGGCAGCGCATCGATGCGGATCAGCGAGCGACTGCGCACCGCGGCGACACAGCCTATGTAGGTGGAGAAGAAAATGACTTTCCGGACAATTTCGTCAGACCAGTAGAGGCTGAAATTATCGGTGGCCTTTCTCAGGATTACATTGGCCATGGCGGTGATCAGGGCCACGCAGACAGCCGTGAAAAGCGACCACTCCTCAACGAATTGAAAACCCCGGTCTACGGTTTTATAAAATCTCTTCAACATTGTTCTTTCGCCGCAAAGAAAAAAGGTCGGGGAGGACAACCTCCCCGACCCCAGGTATTACAGATCCAGGCAATCAACCACTGGTTAAACCTAGCTTCCCAGCTTCTGCCTCACCGTGGCAAGATAATCGGGGCCGATTTTCGCTCCCCACTTCTCGAGCACCGGTTCTGAGAGTTTCTTCAACTCAGCCAAGTCTGCATCCGACAACTCCAGGAATTCAACCCCTGCCTCCTTGGCCGCGGCAACCTGGGTATCATGCTGCTTTCTGGTCAGTTCGCGGGTCGCTGCGCTTTCTTCGGCCACCACCTCAAGAAAAACAGCGCGCAGATCTTCAGGCAGTTTATCGAGCCAGCTCTTGTTCACCAGGTGAACAAACAGTCCCTGGGCATAATTCAACTGGGTGAAGTATTTGGCGATGGTAAACTTCTTGGTTATGTTGCAGACGATCGCCGTGTGATCAAGGCCGGTGATAACCCCCGTCTGCAGGGCCTGCGGGACATCCGGCCACGGCATAACGGTGAACTTGAGGCCCCAGGACTTATAGGAATCGGTGTTGACCGGAGCTTCGGCAATGCGGAAATTGACTTCTTTGGCATCGGCAGATGGATTTCACCGGCGTGGTTGTGGCCCATCCATACGGCCCGTAACCGGTTACGTCAACCACCATGATGCCGCTGTTCAGGGCAGCGTCGGCAAACGGCTGCCACAACGCGGGATCATTCCTGAACGTATCCAGTTTGTCAAAGGTATCAACCACATAGGGTAAATTAACGATTCCCAGCCGGTCAGCTACATTGGCCGCCGCCACGGATGAGGAAAGCATGCCCTGCACTGCACCAAGCTTGAGCTTGCTGATCACATCTTTCTCACCACCCAACTGGGCCAGCGGACGGTAATCGACAAAAATACGGCCATTGCTCTTTTCCCAGACCTTGTCTCGAATTCGATACCCCGCACCGACCCCCTCGATTACCGGGTGTGATATATTGGACAATATGTAGGTAAACTCAGCGCCGCTGGGATCGAATTTAGGCTTCCAGGCAGCCAGCGGGTCTTCCTTCTCTGCAGCCGAAACAATTCCCGGCACACAGAATGCGGTCAGTAACACGAGCAGCAAGAACTTCTTCATAGTGACTCTCCTCTGATCAAAAAATCATGGGGCGGCAAGGACGATGCCTCCGGTGAGATGGGAAAATGATCATTGCAGATCATAATCCAGCCATAACATTTCCACATAACACAAAAGGTCATGATAAGCAATTGCTTTACTTAATCGCCCAGCCCTGATTGAGGTTTTCCGCAGGCGTGACTATGGCAGGTTTCAAGGCTCCGCCCTGGGGGATGCTCAAGGATGCTCGCCAACCAGAAAGCTGCGTTTACAATCAATTTAACCCCATCAAACTGCTGGAAACCGCATCCGGTGCCGGCGCCGAGCGCTCAAAGGCGAATAGTTCATTTGCATAACGCCCCTTCCTCTTTGTTTAAAAAGCCCTATTATGTAGACAGAATCGGGGGCGATTGCTTGCCAACGCCTGCCTGAAAACGTGAAAAAACCTCGGCCAACGAGCCTGAATTCAATATTTGTTTGGAGTACATGCGCAATGATTACCATTACGGACAAAGCCAGCGAGATGCTGTGCAAGCAAAGCAGCGGAGGCAGGTCCTATCTTCGGATACGGGTCAAATCGGGAGGCTGTGCCGGTATGACCTATGATGCTGAACTTGATTCGGTGAAACATGACGATGAATGCATCGTGCAGACCCATGCTGATATCGTCGTCATAACAAATGCAGATAGCCTGCCATTTCTTGAGGGGTTGACCATAGACTATTCCGCTGACCTGATATCCGGAGGATTTCGCTTCAACAACGACAGCAACGAGTCATCCTGCGGGTGCGGCGCCAGTTTCGCACTGGCGGGATTTCCCGAAATCAACCGACAGGCAATGAGCTGTGGCAGCTGAACCGATACCGCTTCTCGGTGGAAAATCAGTTCATTGCATCAATGAACAACAGATGGCCGAGGCCCAGCGGCTGGCCCAGGAAGATCCTGCTTCTTCACCGAAGATACAGGCTGCGCTGAAAGATGTTGAAGCCGGACTCAGCAGAAACGAACGGGCCGCGCTGGCCTTTGTAATCATTCAGCGGCTCAAGGAAACCTCACCCTGATCGGCGCTGCTGGTTTTCCAGGCCGTCCCGCGTAGAACTGCCCCAACCCGCTTGATCAGATACCTGGCGGTGGGAAGTCTCTGCAGAACGATGCGATATCGGCAGCAATTTCTCCGATCAGGCGCTCGTTCTCCGGCTCCGATATGACCGCATTGATCCACTCTCCGACCTGTAACATCTCCCGGCTCTTAAAGCCGCGAGTGGTTACCGCAGAGGTGCCGAGCCGGATGCCGCTGGGGTCGTTCGGTTTTCTTGGATCAAACGGCACCGAGTTGTAATTGACCACCAGCCCAGCAGCATCGAGTGCCCTGGCCGCCGGCTTGCCGGTAATATTCTTATTGCTCAGATCAACCAGCAGCAGATGGTTTTCGGTCCCGCCGGTAATCAGCTCAAAACCTTTTCCGCTCAGGGATTCGGCCAGCGCTTGAGCATTTTCGACGACCTGAGAGGCATATTCCGCAAATGCCGGGGTGGCGGCTTCCTTGAAGGCCACCGCCATCGCGGCAGTCGCATTATTATGCGGCCCGCCCTGGATTCCAGGAAAAACGGCTTTATCTATTGCAGCGGCGTACTGCTGTTTGCAGAGAATTATTGCACCTCGAGGGCCGCGCAGCGATTTATGGGTGGTGGTGGTTACCACATCGGCGACGGGCACCGGCGACGGATGGGCACCGCCCGCCACCAGTCCGGCAAAATGCGCCATATCGACCATCAGCAGTGCCCCGCATTCATCGGCAATCGCCCGGAAACGCTCAAAGTCGATAATTCTCGGGTAGGCGGAATGACCCGCAATAAGAATTTTGGGTCTGCATTGACGAGCCTGCTCTCTGATCGCGTCGTAGTCGATCAAACCGGTTTCCCGGCTCAAAGCATACGATTCGGCCCGGAAATATTTTCCCGAGATACTGACCTGGGCGCCATGGGTGAGGTGTCCGCCATGGGGAAGCGCCATTCCCAGGATCGTGTCACCGGGGTTAAGAAAAGCCAGGTAGACCGCCAGATTGGCCGGTGAACCCGAATAGGGCTGGACATTGACATGTTCTGCACCAAACAGTGCCTTGGCCCGGTCAATGGCAATCCGCTCCACCTGGTCGATAACCTGCTGACCCTCATAATAGCGCTTACCGACGTACCCTTCCGAGTATTTGTTGGTCAGCACCGAACCAGTCGCCTGCAGCACTGCCGCTGAAACGTAGTTCTCCGAAGCAATCAGCCGAACCTTGTCGAACTGCCGCTTTTCCTCGAGTTTAATCAGCTCGAATATTTCCCTATCGACCGACTTGATATCTTCCAAGGTCATTCCTCTTCGTTGATCTCTGCAGCAATCAGTTTTTAACAGCACCTACACTTTCGGACCGCCAAGCAAAGCGGCTGCTTCCGAATCTCCAGGCAGTCCCCTGCTGCTCAGATACGAGCGCAGGCTCTCGAGGTCTTCATCGCTTTTGTTTTGGGCCAGATCGCTTTTAGCGCTGATCCTCTCTATCCGGACAACGACAACTTCGCACAAGCCAAGCGCCTCGGTCTGCTCCGTTATCGCGATAAAATCACGGCCTTCCGGTTCATGACTGGCCACCAGTGCATTGAGCGCGGCAACCTTTTCCTCGATCTGCGCCACGACCTCCGCCCTGCCCCGGACGATAACGCAATGATAGAACTGGTGAACCTTGCAGGCCTCCGGGGATTCACCATAATAGTCAAGGTCGAGATAGGCAAGCGGAATGTCTACTTCGAAGCAGACCCGGGGGTCCCGGCTGATATTATCCAGCTTTTCTCCAGCCCTGGCACAGTGAAAATAGATCGAGCCCTTGAAATATACGTAGTTTACCGGCGTTATATAAGGGTATCCATCGCTTCCGACACTAGCCATCCTGCCGATCCGACAACGCGACAGAATCGCATCGATCGCTGCTCTATCGGTTATTTCGGATTTTTTTCTTCTCATGGGATCTTCTCCTAGGCATCAAGGCCCATCTCTGTTGCCAGGGGCAGGCCGACAACTTCTTTGATCGATTCTTTCCAGCGGATCAACTTCTTGCCTTTAAGCCGTCGGTACAACTTCAATATCTGCTCTTCGCTCTGTGCATGCCTGATTCTGCTGATCTCCCGGCGCACTGCCTCGGAGTCGACAGCCACCCGCTCTGCGATGCGGTTCATTTTGCCTATCCATATCGAGTGGTTGATGAAAGGCTCGATTTCATCAACCAAGCCTGCCAAGTCATCGATATCAAGCATGGGCTCCACACTTACCGAAGTTGTAAATCCTCTTTGAAAACAGAGTTTCAGAGCCTGCAACCGCTCCTGATAGCGAGGCGCACCCGGTTCCCAGAAGGATAGAAGTCGAGGATTTCTGCTGGCTATTGTAAAGCGAAAGAGGAGCTGTTCGCTTCTGTCCTGAAATTGTTCGCAGATTCTGGTGATGCAGAAAACCGAAGGCTTCGAGACAATCAGCACCCGGTTGCCGGCAGCGAGCAGATTTTCGATAACCGTCAGGGCCGCTTCGAGATTATCTTCGATAATGTCGTGGGCCGTCGGGAACATCACCTGACCGTGGTAGCGCGGCTGCAAACGCTCAACTTCTGCAGTGAGAATCCGGCTTTCGCACCACTGCTCGGCGGTGTCGATCAAGCCTCGCCGCAGCGCCGCAGCACGGGCATAACAGTATCTGCAGTTGTGCGGGCAGCCGAGGCAGCAGTTTATCTCAGCCACCGCCCATTCTCTGGTGCCGCGGATCATCAGCGCCGCTCAGCCCAGCTCAGAAACCGGCCGGCCACAGCTCGAGCAGCTCTGCTATGCCTTTTCTGGCATAGCGCTGCATGAGAGCGAATTGCTGATCGGTGATCGGTACGCCCTCGGCGGTGGCCTGAATCTCTATCCAGTTCTCGCCCGCCATCACAAAATTTGCGTCTCCATCGGCTCGGGAATCCTCCTGGTAGTCCAGATCAAGCAGGACTTCGCCCTGGAGGATGCCGACCGAGACCGCAGCCAGGGGCAGAATCTCGACACCGGCCTCTATTTTGCTCTCCTCCACCATCCGGTCCAGCGCCTTCCTGACAGCCAGAGCCGCACCGGTAACCGAAGCGGTTCGGGTTCCGCCGTCGGCATTGAGGACATCGCAGTCGACCCGCAGGGTGAACCCCGCAAGTTTGTGCAGGTCAACCATCATCCTCAGGCTGCGGCCGATCAGCCGCTGTATTTCCAGGCTCCGTGCCGGACCTGCCCTCGTTTCCCGCCGATATCGCGACGAGGTGGCACAGGGCAGCATCCCATATTCCGCGGTTATCCAGCCATTGTCTTTTCCTTCCAGAAAGGAGGCACCCGGTCTTCCAGACTCACCCCGCAGATCACCTCGGTATTGCCCGTTGTGTATCAGCAGCGATGCTACGCCTGCGGCTGGATATCACGCCTGATCGAAACATGGTCTCAAGCTGTCGAACGATCTGTTGTCACCGCGCATGATCTCTCCCCACGTTGAACCATTTACAATTGCCGCTTATCGATCACCCGGCTGCTTTTGCCATTGTACCGCTCGAGGCTCCGCTCTTCCACCAGCTTGACGTTCGACACCGACGCCAAGTTCAGCAGCCAGCCGTTTCTTGATGGTTTCCACCATGGTCCGCTGTTTCTTCATCTGGTCGAAAAAGATCGACTCGACCACTTCCACCAGCACGGTAACCCGTCCTCGTTGTTTTCCCGCTCGACAACCAGGTTGTAGTGGGGCTGCGTACCCTCGATGTCAAAGAGCACCGCCTCGATCTGGGTCGGAAAGACATTGACCCCCTTGATGATCAGCATATCGTCGGTTCGTCCCATGATCCGCTGAATACGATGAAACGTCCTGCCGCAGGGGCACGGCTCGGTTATCATCCGGGTCAGATCCCGCGTTCGATAGCGTATAACCGGAAAGGCCTCTTTCGTCAGCGTGGTGATGACCAGCTCCCCGACCTCGCCCGGGTGCAACCGGCTCAAGTGGTTCCGGATCGAGTACTTCCACCAGGAAATGATCCTCATTGACATGCAGACCCATTGCACTCCTGGCACTCTCCCGCGACGCCGGGCCCCATGACTTCAGACAGGCCATAGTTGTCGGTTGCCAGGATGCCGAGACGCTCGCTTATCTCCTCCCGCATCTTCTCGGACCAGGGCTCGGCCCCGAAAAGGCCATACCTCAGGGACAGCCCGTTGGGGTTTATGCCCATGTCCATCATCACATCGGCCATTTTCAGGGCATAGGAGGGTGTACAGACAAGCGCGGTGGTCTTGAAATCCTGCATGATCTGGATCTGCCGCCGGGTGTTGCCGGCGGAAATCGGGATGACGGAAGCCCCGAGTTTTCTCAGCCCCGTAATGCAGGCCGAAGCCGCCGGTAAAAAGACCGTAACCGAAGGCAATCTGGATGACATCTTCCTTGCCGACTCCTGCTGCGGTGAGAATACGGGCAACCAGGTCCGACCAGGTATCGATGTCCTTTTTGGTGTAACCGACAACGGTTGCCATCCCGGTCGTTCCGGAGGAGGAATGAATCCTGACCACGTCTCTGAGCGGAACGGCGAACATGCCATAGGGGTAATTATCGCGCAGATCCTGCTTGGTGGTAAACGGCAGCTTGCTGAGATCATCAAGCGAGGTGAACGATTCTGCATTCAACTGCAGTTTCCGAGAATTTGTTCCGGTAGAACGGCACCTGGCTTGCAACCCGCTACAGGGTGGTCTGAGCCGCTCCAGCTGCAGTTGTTCCAGGTCTGCCCAGGCCATTCTTTCGTTATCCCAGACCATAATGTTTATTTGCTCCTTGCCGTCAGTGCAACAACGAGGTGAACCCCGAGCCAGGCGCCTCTGTTCGGTGTCCGGATGTTTTAATGAACAGCGGCTTCATGCGGATTCTTTGTGCAGACGGATGGACAGCCATGCACGAGCAGCCCAAGAGACATGTGAAACCGGTGCAGTGCGCTTATCGAATCAATTACCAACGGTTTTATTACAGACTGTAGATCTGCTTGCTCTCCAGGATGGTAAAACCGGCCTTCTGCAGATGCCTCGATGGCCCTGTCCATCTCATCAAAACGAAAGATGAGAACCGCATTTTCTCCGGTCTTGTTGACAAAGGCATACATGTACTCGACATTGAGCTCGTCTTTCTGAATACACTTGAGAACCGTCGCCAGACCACCGGTCCGGTCCGGTACCTCAACGGCGATCACGTTTGTCTTGCCCACCGTAAAGCCGCCTGCCTTCAGGACCTTTTTCGCTTCTTCCACCTTGTCGACGATCAGCCGCAGGATGCCGAAATCAGCGGTATCGGCAACCGACAGGGCCCGGATATTGATATTGTTGTCGGCAAGAATTGAAGTGATCTCGGCCAGACGGCCCGACCTGTTCTCCAGAAATACGGCAATCTGTTCTACGCGCATGTTCTCCTCCCGATACTAAATTTTACGCTTATCAATAACCCGCTGCGCCTTTCCTTCACTGCGTCTGGATCGAGCGTGGGTTAACCAGCCTGACCTTGCAGGTGACGCCGAGAATGTCCTTGATATCCCGGGTAAGCCGTTTGGTCAGCTTTTCAAGCTCCTTGATCTCGTCGGAGAAAATCGACTCACTGACCTCGACCTCAACCTACATGATATCCAGGGTGCCTTCGCCGCTCGACGATGATCTGGTAATGGGGCTCGACGCCTTCAATACCCATCAGCACATGTTCCACCTGGGACGGGAAGACATTGACGCCCCGGATGATCAGCATGTCGTCGGTACGGCCGGTCACCTTGTCCATGCGCACCAGGGTCCTGCCGCAGTTGCAGGTCTCGGTATGCAGACTGGAGATATCCTTGGTCCGGTAGCGGATAACCGGAAAGGCCTCTTTGGTCAGCGTGGTGAACACCAGTTCTCCCCTTTCACCCGGAGGCAGCACCTCTCCGGTGTCCGGATCAATAATCTCGGGCAGGAAATGGTCCTCGAAAATATGCATGCCGCCCGAAGACTGTCAGACACTCCAGGGCCACGCCCGGACCGATAACCTCTGAAAGTCCGTAAATATCGACTGCCTTCAGGTTCAGCTTGCGCTCGACCTCCTCGCGCATGTTCTCGCTCCAGGGTTCGGCCCCGAAAATTCCGACCCGCAGGGACAGCGAGGCGGGATCGATACCCATGGCTTCCATGGCCTCGGCAAGGTTAAGCGCATAGGAGGGGGTCGACAGCAGCACCGTGGAGCCGAAATCCTGCATGATGGTGATCTGCCGCTTGGTGTTGCCGCCGGAAACCGGAATAACCGTTGCCCCAAGCTTCTCGGCACCGTAGTGGGCACCGAGACCGCCGGTAAACAGCCCGTAGCCGTAGGCGTTGTGCACCATATCGCCGCTGGTAGCACCGGCACAGGACAGCGCCCGGGCCATGAGTTCGGCCCAGGTCTCGATATCCTTTTTGGTATAGCCGACAACCGTCGGTTTACCGGTGGTGCCGGAAGAAGCATGAACCCGCACCACATCATCGAGGGGCACGGTAAACATGCCAAACGGATAATTGTCCCGCAGATCATCTTTGATCGTGAACGGCAGCTTCTGCAGATCACTGAGCTGGCGGATATCCCCGGGCTTGACGCCGGCAGCATCCATCTTCCGCCGATACGGTTCGACCGTCTCATAGACCCGGGCAACCAGTTTCTGCAGCCGCTTCAGCTGGATAGACTCCAGGCCGACGCGGGGCATCGTCTCTATTTCTTCTTCCCAATAGATTGTCGCCATTTCATTCTCCCTTTCACGCAACTCGTCAGCCGCCTCATTCCCTCCGGCCTCTCTTCCGGCCGCAAAGGCCTTCATATTCTCCGCTCGGAAGCGCTCCGGTACCCGCTCTTCGATAATCTTTTCAAAGATCAGCCGCGTCGACCGGCAGATGCACCGACAGCGCTCCCACCAGAGCCACATTGGCCGTTCGTACCTCTCCCGCCTCCCTGGCGATGGCAAAGGCATCAACCGCAATGACCTGATATCTCGCTGGGTCAGCTCATCCAGCACATTTTCCGGATATGTCGCCTGGCCGGTTGCAACCGACGGCGGCAGGATCTGCTGGGTATTGACGATGACCATGCTGCCCTGATGCAGATAGGGCAGGTAGCGCACCGCCTCCATCATCTCAAAAGCCATCTGGATATCGGCACAGCCCGGATCAATCAGCGGCGAGTAGACCTTTTTGCCGTAACGGAGCTGAGCGGTGACCGAACCGCCGCGCTGGGCCATGCCGTGAACCTCACTTTTTTTCACATCATATCCGGCCAACAGCAGGCCCGCAGCCGTCAGTTCACTGGCCAGCAGAATGCCCTGGCCGCCAACGCCTGAAAAGAGGATATTTTTTATATCACTCATGATTTCCCCTCCCCCTGGTGATCGCATTGAACTTACACAGAGAGGCGCACTGCCCGCAGTCATTGCAGAGCACCTCATCGATCCTGGAATATCCTTTCTGGTTTTTTTGTAGCCTCGCGCCTCGGCCTCACCCTCCTGCAAACGGGGTCCAGCTGATGGCCGGGCAGCCGAGCCTGATGCAGGACGTGCAGCCGACACAATTGTCGATGTTGGTAAAGTAGGAGACCGGCTTGCGCAGCTTCAGCTCGGGCAGCAGCACGCAGGGAGCCTGGGAAATGATCACCGACATCTCGTCACGTTCAACCTCCTCCTTGATTACCTTCCGGCATTCCGGCACCTCATGAGGATTGACCACCTGGACATGTTTCACGCCGACAGCGCGGCACAGGGCCTCCAGATCAAGTGACTGGGCCGCCTCTCCATTGATGTGTTGCCCGAAGCCGGATTGGGCTGCTGCCCGGTCATTGCCGTGATCCGGTTATCAAGAATGATCAGGGTTGCCGCAGAATTGTTGTAGACCGAGTTGATCAGGCCGGTGATGCCCGAATGGACAAAGGTCGAATCGCCGATTACCGAAACCACCTTGTCGTGGGACCCTTCGCCAAGTGCCTTGACCATGCCGTGGGCCATGGGGATCGAGGCCCCCATGCAGACCGTTGAGTCCATGGCGTTCAGCGGCGGCAGGAAACCGAGCGTATAGCAGCCGATATCCCCGGAAACAAAGACCTTCATCCGGAGAGATTAAAAAAGATACCGCGATGGGGACAGCCGGCACACATATTCGGCGGTCGGGTCGGCAGTTCAACCGGGGCAAACAGATCTCTGCGGCGCACTGGCCGGATCGATCGCTTTCCGGACGATGGCGGTATTCAGCTCACCGATTGCGGAATGAAATCCTTGCCATGGCATTCGATGCCCATGGCCTTGATCTGCGTCTCCAGAAAAGGATCAAGCTCTTCAACGATATACAGTTCGTCGACCGAGGCGGCAAAATCCCTGATCTTCTTCTCCGGCAGCGGCCAGCACATGCCAAGTTTGAGCACCGCAGCCTCGGGAAAGGCCTCTTTGACATAGAGATAGGAGACCCCGGAGGTGATAAAGCCGCGTTTGGTATCGCCTGCCTCCACCACGTTGTAGTCCGCCGTTTCAGCCATTTCCGCATCGGTTCATCCGCTCTTCCACATAGCACCCGGCGCCGGCGGGCCATCGCCGGCAGCATGACCAATTTCTCGGGATGCTTGTCAAGAGCCAGGTTTCTGCAGACGGACTGATTACCTCCCCTTTTTCACCACACCTTTGACATGGGAAATCCGGGTGGTGATGCGCAGCATTACCGGGGTATCGAGATGCTTCACTGAGTTCAAAGGCCAGTTTGAGGAACTCCTTTGCCTCGGCGGGATCAGAAGGCTCCAGCATCGGCAGCTTGGCGGCCAGGGCATAATTGCGGTTATCCTGCTCATTCTGGGAAGAATGCATATCCGGATCATCGGCGGTCAGCACCACCAGCCCGCCCACGGCCGCCGGTATAGGAGGCGGTAAAAAGCGGATCGGCGGCCACATTGACACCGACATGCTTCATGGTGGCCAGAGCTCGGGCCCGGCAAACGACGCACCGATGGCCACTTCGAGGCCGACTTTTTCATTCGGCGCCCATTCGGTATACACCCCGTCATAGGTGGAGAGATTTTCCATGATCTCCGTCGACGGAGTGCCGGGATAGCCTGAGGCCACTGTCACGCCTGCTTCATAGGCCCCGAGAGCAATCGCCTCGTTGCCGGACATCCAGGCAGATGTTTGTTTAGTAGTTTCAGTCATCGTGGGTAGTGTTTTACTCCATAAAAATTGATGGTTTATCGTTGTGAAGCCGGCTTGCGGCCCACTTTCGAGGTAACCAATGAAACTACTCTGAAAGCCTTGTTGCAGGCAAGTTTTTTTTCGCCGGAAAATATGCCCATCCGATCCGCTTTTTCGGGTCGGCAGCCGCACCCCTTTGAGGATTTTTATTTCGGTCATAACTCCTTAACCAACAAAGGGATTTGTTTCCCGGAGCACATGATTTATACTACACGAAAGAAGATGTTTTTAAGACGCAGCTGGCATAATCTAGCACCGTTTTTCCACCAGGAGGACAGTCATGTATATCGGCAGGATCATGCATACCAATCTGATAACAGTTGCCCCGGACACAACCCTGGTCGAGGCCAGAAAGCTGCTCGAAAGCAAGGGGATCGAGCATCTCCTGGTGGTCGATGACAGCGGCAAGCTGGTGGGGATACTCTCGGATCGCGACCTGAATCAGTACTGGGCCTCCCCGGCAAATACCCTGTCCACCCACGAACTGGGCTATCTTCTCGAAAAAATCCTGGTCAAGATGATCATGGTAAAAACCGTGGTGACCATCACCCCCGAGACCACCATCGAGCGGGCCGCGCACATCATGCAGAGCAACAACATCAGCTCTCTGCCGGTGATGGAAAACGGCAAACTGGTCGGCATCATCACCAGCACCGACGTGATGGAAGTGCTGCTGGAAGCCATCGGCATGAATGAGGATTCGGTGCGGATCTGTGTGCTGGTCCATGACCGCGTCGGCGCCATCGCCGAGGTGAGTACGATCCTGAGCAGCCTCAACATCAATATCGAGAGTATGATCACCTGGCCACTGCGCGATTACCCAGGCATCCATCAACTGGTGATCAGGCTGTCCGGAGACGACGGTGTCCGGGCCGTGGCCACCCTGAACAAGAAAAACTACAAGGTGCTGACCCGCTACGTCAAAGACCTCTCGCCCTATCTGCCCAAAGCCGGCATTGACCCAACCTGATCAGCGCCCAGCGGCTTGTCCGAGTGCTGCCAGCAGCGCCTCGTCGAGTTGGGCAAGGCTTTGCATCCGGGCATCGGCGGCACTGAAATCATGAGCCCGGGACATTTCATGGGGAATGGCCACCGCGCGCAGTCCTGCGCCCTTTGCCGAGCGCATGCCCGACTCGGAATCCTCGAAGGCAATGCATTCATCGGCCCGCAGTTCCAGCAGGTCAAGCGCTTTGAGATAGATATCGGGCCGCGGCTTTTTATGGGCCGCCATATCACCGCCGACCACTGGTTCAAAACAGTCCCTGAGCTTGTGATAGGTGAGAATTTCAACAATTTCAGCAGACGGTGACGACGAGGCGACTGCCAGCCGGTAGCGGCCGCCGAACCGATCGATCATCTCTCTGACTCCGGGAAGCAGTTCAATCTCCGGAACCATTTCAAAATAGGCCGCCTGCTTGCGTTTAACAAGCTCACCAACACTCGGGTCGAGGCGGTACTCCTCGATGAAATCCAGCGCCATCTGCTCATCGCTCGCCCCAACATAGGCGGCAAATCGCCGGTAGTCAGGTGGTTCCACCCGATGCCCCGCAAGGGCCTGCTGCCAGGCCCGGCAGTGTATTCGCTCCGAGTCCACCAGGGTCCCGTCCATATCGAAAATCAGCGCCTTGAGCATTGGCCATCCTCCGGCATCGGCTTGGTCCCGCAAAAAAAAAACAGCCGGGTAATCTTAACTATGCAATCCCCAGAAACCTATACCATGAATGCGTTTTTCAACAATCATTTTCCCCAAACCTTGCCGGTCGATCACCAACTCAACGCGGAGCTGCGTATTGAGGTTGACATCTGTTGATCAAAGGAATTATTTTTGCTGCTCATTGTTTCAATCCTGCCACCTTAAAGAGGAAAAGATATGTGGAAATCAGTGACGGCGGCTCCGGCTGACCCAATCCTCGGGCTTACCGAGGCTTTCAATACCGATGCCAACCCGAACAAGGTGAATCTCGGAGCCGGCGTTTACAAGGATGACCAGGGCATCACGCCGGTGCTGGGCTGTGTCAAAGAGGCCGAACGCATCCTGCTCGGTACCGAGCAGTCCAAGTCCTACCTGCCCATTACCGGCGACCCGGTCTACACGGCCTCTGTGCAGCGCCTGATTTTCGGGGAAAACAGCGAGGTGATCAGCTCATCCCGCGCCGCCACCGCGCAGGCACCCGGCGGTACCGGTGCACTGCGCATCGGGGCCGAGTTGATCAGAACTTTCAAACCCGAGGCTGCCGTTTGGGTCAGCTCACCTACCTGGGCCAATCATAGAGGCATTTTCTCCGCCGCCGGCTTCGAGGTGAAAAGCTATCCCTATTACAACAGCGCCACCAAAGGCCTGAACTTCGACCAGATGATCCAGGCGCTGCAGCAGGTTCCCGCCGGGGACGCGGTGCTGCTGCACGGTTGCTGCCATAATCCGAGCGGGGTCGACCTGGACCACGAGCAGTGGGCGGAAGTCGCCGCTCTGGCCGCCGACAGGGGATGGCTGGGCTTTATTGACTTTGCTTACCAGGGGTTTGGCACCAGCGTCGAGTCAGACCGCAGAAGCGTCGAGGAATTCGCCGCAACCGGCTGCGACTTCTTCGTGGCAAGTTCGTTTTCCAAAAACTTCGGTCTCTATAACGAACGCACCGGGGCCCTTACCTTGGTCAGTCCGTCTGCCGCGGAAACCGCGGTGGCCTTGAGTCATCTCAAAGCAACCGTTCGGGTCTGCTACTCCAACCCGCCGGCGCATGGAGGCTTGATCGTCAAGACTATTTTGTCGGAGCCGTCACTTGAACAGCGCTGGCGCAGCGAACTGGCCCAGATGTGCAAGCGCATTGTCGATATGCGCACCGGTCTGGTGGATGGACTTGCCAGGCGCGGTGTTGATCAGGATTTTTCTTATATCAAGCAGCAGCGGGGCATGTTTTCGTTCAGTGGTCTCACCGATGAAACGGTGGCCTGGCTCAGGCAGCAGAAGGGAATTTACGTAGTCGGCGGCGGCCGGATCAATATCGCCGGACTGACAAGCGCCAACATCGACTATGTCTGCGATGCGATTGCCGACGCATTGAAACACTGAGAGACATTGCTTGCCACTCCCACCCCCCAAGCGGGGCCTTGGTGCGTCTTAGATCTCAGGCTTGAGCTGTCCCGCAAGCTCCTGGCTTTTTCAGTGGCAGCCTCTGCAATGAAGGTGGAGCTGCGGGGTAATCTATCTGGAATCATCCATCATTCATTTTGTGATCTGAGGAACCCCCGGGTGGATTAATCCTTAGGGGCCATTAACGGGTGTCGCCTTCACCAGTTGATTGTGCTATTTTGCTATCATGCAAATACTCTTCTCACTTCTCACCATCGCGATCCTCATAGCACTTGGCTTTCTGGCTCGGAAGCTGGATATTTTATCGCAGGAACACACCAGAGGGATTTCCTCCTTGGTCTATTATTTCGCTTTACCAGCACTATTTTTCACCAAAATCGCAAATATGGATCTGTCTGATATTAGTAAGGATTTTATCATTTTTACTGGCTCCCTTCTGCCCATTGCAACAATCATTGTTTTTTTATTAGTTTTTTATGTTTTTAAACTAATAAAAAAGGATACTTTTATTTTACTATGTTTATCGATTGTTTTTGGGAGTAATGTATTTTTTGGAATTGCGTTTTTCGAATCTTCATTTGGAAATGAAGGCCTTCAATTTGCAATTTTAACGAGCTCTTTTTTGGGACCTATTGGTATGATATTAAGTATCATACTTTTTGAATTCGCAACCAATAAATCACGAAGCGGTGAATTTTTTATTCGTCTTTTCACTAATCCTCTAATCATTGCAATTTTTTTAGGAATAGCTTTTTCTACCTTACATATTGATATTGATTTTTTGTTTAATGCACTGCAAATGCTGGGCAGAATTGCGGGGCCTTTGTCGATTTTCGTTTTAGGGATGTTTATATATAATAATTTCTCGTTTGTTGCTCTTAAAAGATCATTGTTTTATTCTAGTTTCAGATTGACAATTCTGCCAATAGTCACCTATTTAATTCTACAACTGCTCGATGTGCAGCATGACTTGAAACATCTTCTATTCATGCAGTCAGGTATTCCTGTCGCTATTTCCCTGGCAATACATTCAGAAAGATTCAATTACAAAAATGCAGAAATAAGTGGAATGGTTATTGGCACCTCGCTTGGCTGTTTTCCTGTTTTATATTTATTGTATTTTCTGATGTAGCTATTTGTCTTGAACACATAGGTAACATTACAAATTGATTCATGATTTCAGTTTGAATAGGGTAATGACAATATAAAAGACCATAAATCAAGGCTGGAAAAACGATGAACTCTTCAACCAGAATTTACGATTCGCTGCATATGGGTCGTTCCTCGATCGATCTCTACGCCAACGATATCGGCGCACCCTTCGTCGAAATCAAAAGCTTTGCCGCCTATGTCGGCGGGTCGCCGACCAACATCAGCGTAGGGGCCCGTCGCCTGGGACTGAAAACTGCGCTCCTCACCGGTCTTGGAGAAGATCCGGTAGGCGACTTCATCCTCCACTTTCTGGAACAGGAGGGGGTAGAGACCAGCTACAGCCCTCGCAAGCCCGGTCACCGCACCAGTGCGGTGGCACTGGGGATCGAGCCTCCCGACAAGTTTCCGCTGATCTACTACCGAGATAATTGCGCTGACATCGAACTGACCATCGATGATGTACTGGCCGCCCCGGTTGAAAAAAGCAAGGTGCTTCAGTTTGCCGGCACGAATCTGTGCAAGGACCCCTGTCGAACCGCAACCATTTTTGCTGCCGAACTGGCCCAGCAGGCAGGCACGGAGGTGGTGCTCGATATCGATTTCCGCCCGGACCAGTGGCACGATCCAAGAGCGTTTGGCGTGACCATCCGTTCGGTCTTACCCAATGTGGATATTGTCATCGGAACAGAAGATGAAATCAATGCGGCAATGCTCGTCGAGGCCGGGCAGATCAGCCTGACCCATTCACAGGTGTCCGATGCACGGGTTGAGGGTGATATAGTAAAGGCCATTGATACGCTTCTTTCACTCGGGCCGCGAGCACTGCTGCAGAAGCGGGGAGAAGACGGCGTGCGCGTCCACCTGAAGCGCGATGACGGCACCATAGAGAAGATTGATGCGCCTGGATATCCGGTGGAAATCTACAATATTCTCGGTGCCGGAGATGCGTTTGGAAGCGGATTCCTTTACGGGCATGTGAACGGCTGGGGCTGGTATAAATCAGCGCGCCTGGGCAACGCCTGCGGAGCCATTGTGGTTACCAAACACGGCTGCGCCAACTTCATGCCCACCATGCAGGAGGTGCTGGAATTTGTGAAAGGCCGGGGAGGCTTTTAAGGCATGACATTCGAATAGATTGAAAACTATTCGGAGAATCTGCTTTCTTAATCCGACTGGTTCGGTGCAATCGGTTTAGCGCCTCTACCGCTTCATACATCAATCATTTATCAGGGTCTTCCGGATATCTTCTATTCATGTGGCGACTTGTCTCAATACTGCAAGCCTGGCAATCTTCAAATCAGCCGATTTTTCCAGGTAAGGTCAGCCCCTTGAAAATTTTGATTACCGCACTGTCGTCTTCCCTGCCATATCCTTCATTGCTGGCCGAAGTAAACATCTGATAGGCGGTGGATCCTAAATAGAGAGGGAAGTTTAAGGACCGTGCCGCATCGGTTACCAGTCCCATGTCCTTGACAAAGATATCGACCATTGATTTGGGGGAATAATCACCCTCAACGACATGCTTCATTCTGTTTTCAAACATCCAGGAATTGCCCGCCGCATTGGTTACCACCTCGTACATCATATCAAGTGGTATGCCTGCCTTCGCAGCCATGGCCATCGCTTCCGCACCGACTGCGATATGCACACCAGCAAGCAATTGGTGAATGATTTTCACCGTCGCACCCATGCCGATCTCTGAACCGATCCGATAGACTTTGCCGGCAGTAGCTTCCAGGACCGGCGCCAGCTTGTCAAAGGCCTCGTCCGGACCAGCGGCCATGACTGTCATTTCCCCCTGTTCGGCCTTTGCTGCCCCGCCGGAAACAGGGGCGTCAAGCGCGACCAGCTGCCGCTCTTCAAGTTGGCCGGCAATGTCCCTGGCATCATCGACTGACATGGTCGCCGATACCATCACCGCCGTTCCGGGAAGCAAATGATCAGCCAGTCCGTTGTCAAATAATATCCTCTTGCACTGTTCTGCATTGACAACCAGCAGTAGCACGCTGTCGAGTTCGGCGGCGAACTCGGCGCAGTCATTGGATACTCCCGTTGCACCGGCGTCGCTCAGGGACCGCAGGGCCTCAACATTGATGTCTATGCCATAGGTATCGAGCCCGGCCCTGATGCAGGAGCGGCCAGCCCCCATTCCCATCGAGCCCAGCCCGATAACCGCGACCGAGTGTGCTGTTGTATTCATTGCATATGCCTCGATTTCATTTTGTCTTGCTGCGCAGCGCAAAACCACTCTGGCGAAGGTTTGCAAAAATATCTCATCTGGGATAACGGGCGAGGCCCACCCCCATTAAAGAGCGGAGTTCAAGCTCGCACATGTAAATCCAGAGATCAATGCTTATCCTATCCTATAGTTCTACTAAATCAAACGAGACTATTATGCGCAAAGGTGATGTCGTCATAGCTGACAATCCTGAAAGCTCTTCAAGCAGGTTGACCAGATCGTTCGGCACCGTACTTGAGATAACTCAGGCAGGCAGCGTTTTAATCGAACTGGCGGATGGCTCTGTGATCAAACGGCAGGGCAACTCGGTAGCTGTTTATATACAGCGCCCAGCAAACTGGCAGGAATTATACACGCAGCAGGAGATCGATTTTTTCCATCACAGACAGGCAATGTTTGCCAACAGCTCAGGCAAGCGGCGGCAATAGGTTAATCAGTCATCTTGCGCCTAGGCTATTGATGAAGTCTGTCTTTCCTCCAACTATTGTCATAAAAGCGCAGCTAATTGCACATCTGTTTTGCATCGCTGGTTTGAAAATGACCTTATCTGGTCTGCTGCTGCCGGGCGGGCAGGACGATCGAACCGCAGACCAGTGCTACAACTCCAGAGGGTTCAACTCACTGCCGAGTTCCTGAAGCAGGGTCTCGGTAGCCAAGGGACTTGACGACAGAATCGGCGGACGCACATTCCGCCACCTCGGATCCCCTCTTTTTACCGCAAGCATCCCCTTCATGGCTGGAATAGGCCCGTATTTTTCGACCGTTCTTCTGAAGCTCACCATTTTGTCATTGATGACCTCAAGATCATCGGCCTGGGCACCGGTCCCGACATTATATACATGCCGTATGTTGGCAGGATTCACATTGCAGGTGGCTGATATACAGCCCATGCCCCCGCGCTCCAGACCTTCTTTGAGGAAAAGCTCTGAGCCGGGAAAAACGGCGATATCGGGTGCTGCAGCAATAACCGCTTTGGTGTTTTCAAAATCTCCGGAACTGTCCTTGTAAGCCACGAAAGTGTCGGGAAAATCCCGGGCAAGGCGCCCTGCAAGATCAGGGGTAAAGCCTATCCCCGCCAACGGCGGGATATGATACATGCAGATTTTGAGCTCTGCTGAGTCGACCACCTCCACCAGGCGGGAAAAATATGCGTACAGCCCGTCATCACTTGCATTTTTGTAGAAAAAAGGAGGCAGAACCATGACTGCTCTGCATTTTCTGTCAATAGCATGACGGCAGAGTTCAACCGTATCCTCGAGATTGCAGAGGCCGGTTCCAGGCATCAACACTGCGGGATCAATTCCGCCGTCAATCAGAACATCCACGGCTGATACTCGCTCAGCTACGGTCATGCTGAGCGCTTCACCGGTGGTACCGAATGGCGATATGAAATGAATGCCCTGATCGAGCAGCCATTTTGCGTGATCGAGATACAGATCGGATGCAAAGCTCAAATCATCGTTAAACGGTGTTAAAATCGGCGTCATGACGCCGCTCATTTTGTTCTCTGTCATGTGCTTGATGCCCTCAGATGCTCGTATGATTTAATGAGCCATTTGCAAAAACGATCTTTTCGCCCAAACTCTGCGTTATGCTCAAAATTTTATCCTCGG
The DNA here is from genome assembly GCA_963707715.1 of uncultured delta proteobacterium. Taxonomy (GTDB): domain Bacteria; phylum Desulfobacterota; class Desulfobulbia; order Desulfobulbales; family Desulfocapsaceae; genus JABDQA01. Next base: position 133,331 of record CAVPRJ010000003.1, on the reverse strand, counting down.
AATATCAATTATATGCCTGTGGTAAAATTTCTCGCATGCCTTGATTTTGAAAGAAAATCTTAGTTTTGCAAAAGGCTCTAATGATTTCAGTTTACCTTGCCAGACAAAATTTCTTTGAACTCTTCAATGGTCAGCAGAGATCGCTTCTCAGCTCCCCGGTGCTTGACCTCGGCAAGAATTTCCGCCACGGTATCTTCATTGACGCCCTCAATACCAAGTTTTTCCAGGGTATAGGTAATAGAGGCCTTGCCGCTCTTCTTGCCCAGCACCACCTCCCCTTCACGACCGAAAAATTGTGGCGCTGTGGCAAACATGGACAATGGCTTTTTCATGACCATATCGACACCGATACCAGATTCCCTGGTGTAATTGCCCTTGCCGATGATGGGCTTATTGGTTGCAGGGGTCACCCCCGAAAGTTCTTCAGCCAGCTTGCAGAGGGATAGAAGTTCCTCAAACTTATAGGCTGTTTCATAACCGAGAAGGACGTGCAGGCCGACCATGAGTTCTTCAAGTGCTGCATTGCCGGTTCTTTCACCCAGACCGCTGATGCAGGAGTGGACAACTTCGGCGCCCGCGGTGACCGCGGCAAGTTCTGTCGCAACTCCCATACCGAAGTCGTTATGGGTATGAATCTCAACCGGCAGACCAGTAAGCGCCTTAACCTTTCGAACCATAAATTTGATCGCCTCGGGCAAGGCGCAGCCCATCGTATCAACCACGCCGATCGAGTCGGGCGGTGATTCCTTCATTATCCCATTGAGCAGATTGGTCAGATCTTCATCCCGGGCTCTCGTCGTATCGTAAGGAAAATAGACCGCATATAGCCCCTTTTCACGTGCGTAGTTGATACAATCGATACTTTTCCGAAAGACATCCTCCCAGGTCCAGCCGAATTGATACTTGAGCTTCGGGTAACCGATCGGAATCTCGATAATCACCCCGTCTGCGCCACAATCAATCGCTTTATCGATATCGATGGTAAGGGCTCTGGCGAAGGTGAAAATTTTCGCCTTCAGACCCAATTTGCTGATTGCCTTTATCGCCTCGAAATCTTCCTGAGAAACTGCCGGCATGCCAGCCTCAATTCGCTCTACCCCCACTTGGTCGAGCTTTTCGGCAATCCTGACCTTGTCATCTTTTCTGAACACGACGCCGGGGGTCTGCTCCCCGTCACGCAGGGTTGCATCATGGATTTCCACCTTTTCTGGCAGATCAAACTCCGAGGTCACCTCATCGACAAAATTATAGGGGCTTACCCACCACTTATCTTCTTGTAGATACTTATGAATCATAGAATCAAATCTCCTTTTTTTCAGTCCTGAACATCAGTTGCGCGAGGCGGCGTAATATTCAAACTTGCGTTCCAGAAACCCCATTCCCTCCGCAATCAAAAAGGCGAAGAAGAAAAGGACGAACAACAAAGCCCACATGTGCTCCATCAAAAAGTTAGAAGAATAGAGCTCGAACAACCGTCCAAAACCGACAACGGAAACCAGGAGCTGACCGATGATCACTCCCTTTACCGCACGGATGCAGCCCAGGCGGATACCTGCAAGAATTTCCGGCAGCGCCGCCCAGACATATACCTTGGTGAACGCCTGCCAGAAATTGGCCTGAAAGGATTTGGTCATTTCCACCAGGGAAGGCGTAATGTTTTTCACCCCGGCTCGGGCGTCGAGAACGATGATCCACACGGCGAAGAGCACCGTGGTCAGGATGATTGTCTTGGTGCCAAACCCGAACAGCGTCATCAATACCGGCACAAGGGCCGTCAACGGGGCGCTGAGAAACATATTCACCCAGGGCAGCAGCATACGGTCAGCGACGATCGAACGTCCCATCAGCACACCTAACGGTATGCCGATGACAATCGCGATCACGGTGCCGATCAGGAAGCATTTAGCCGTTATAAAAAATGCATTCCAGAATGTTGCCGTCGGAACGATCTCGAAAAGCCTCATGACAATACTGCTGAACGGCGGCAGCAGAATAGACAGGTCGAGCTGACCGACAACTTCCCAGACGAAGGCCCAAAGGATTAGCGAGGCCATCATCGGAATCTTAATGCCAAATAATTTCATTGTTAAGCCTTCCCCCTATTCCACATAGGTCCGCAGACCCCGCCAGATGCGCTCGACGATATCCAGATAGACAGGGTCTCGCCGGATCGCATCCGGAGAGATATCTCGGCGGATATCGGGTCTGATAATTTCAGAGACACGGCTTGGCCGCGGCAGGAGCAGGGCAATACTCTGGGAGACGTAGACCGCCTCTTCTATTGAGTGGGTGACGAAAATAAAGGTCTTTTTCTCACTTGCCACAACCTCCAGCAGATCTTCCTGGAACTTCCGTCTGGTCTGTTCATCAACCGCAGAAAAAGGCTCGTCCATCAACAGCACATCCGCGTTGACGGCCAAGGCCCGGGCCAGTCCGACACGCTGACGCATGCCGCCGGAGAGTTCGTGAGGATAGAGATTTTCATACCCACTCAAGCCCACCGCGTCGATGTATTTCCCGGCAATCGCCTCGCGCTCGGATTTATTCATACCCTGCAGTTCCAGGCCGAAGGCGGCATTGCGCATCACTGAGGCCCACGGCATCAGGGCAAAATCCTGAAATACGAAGGCCCGCTCCTTGCCGGGGCCTGTGACCGGTTTACCATTGACGGTCACCTTGCCAGAGGTGGGAGGCAACAGACCTGCGATGATCTTTAAAAGGGTCGTTTTCCCGCAACCGGAAGGTCCCAGCAGTGACGTCAGTTCACCCTGTGGAAACTGGATCGTCATATCATTTAATGCTTCAACTCCTCCGGGGTATATCTTGGTGACCTCATTAACCGATACTGCGATCGGGGGAGCATCTTTAGAAACGGCTTCTGCGGCAGAACTCATTGGGTTATCCTCTTGTCTGGCCTGAAAAATATGTATTCAGTTCGTTCTAATATTTCGATGAAAACCACGGCAAACACCATGATTGAAAAAATTGCTGCATACATCTTATCGTACTCGGCAATAGACTGGTTGTAGGTTATCAGGTCGCCTATGCCGGTCGGCGTGATCAGCAGTTCCGCGAGAATAGCCCCGATGAATCCCATGGCGGCCCCTAAGCGCAGACCCGCATAAATGACCGGACTTGCCGCTGGAATGATGATCTTCAATATTATCTGCCGACTGCTGCCGAGATAGGATTTTCCCATCTCGATCATCGAGGTGGGCGTATGACGCACCGCGGTGTATGCATTTAATACAATAACCGGCATCGACATGATGCAGACGGTTAGAATTTTTGAAGTCAGGCCAATGCCGTAGGCAAAGGTGAGGAGCGGAATCAGCGCGGCCAGCGGGGCAGACTGCAGGACGATGAACACCGGGGCGCCAAACCACTCGGCTTTTACATTGAGCCCCATGAAGACACCACAGGCAATGCCCAGAATTGACGAAATAATGAGCCCGATCAGAAGGGGCTGAAACGTTGCCGGATAGACCGAGACCATTGACCCGTCTGCTATCATGCCGCCCAGAGCGGACATCGTTTCCAAAAATGTCGGGAATGCCGGGCTGATCGGAATACGCCCGAGATATTCCCAGGCACCGGCCGCGATCAATACCGATAAAAGTCTCAGTGTCAGCGGATGTTTTAAAAAAGAGGCCATGGATAACCCTTGTTACCTGTCAAAAGATGCGTGCTGAGATGCTATTGGCCTGCCCGACGCGGATTCTCTCGTGGGCAGGCCAATGGTTTCCTGGATCTTAATTGCCTAACTTGGCTTTGGCGGCATCCAGCGGAGCCAGATACCAGTAGTCTTCGACCTTGAGGCTTTCAGCCGGGCCATCCATCTGGCCGGCAGCTACATAGAATTCAAAGTCTGCCTTAGCTGCTTCCACGCCCCCGCCATTGGGGTCGTAAAGCCCGCCGTCCACGGCCTCTTTGTAGTAGGCGTCCACTTCGTCCAAGAGCTCTTTGGGCAGGTCGGACAGCAGATTGCGCTTCTTGCGCTCCTGATCAATTATTGACGGATCCTTGGTCATTTCGCGCCAGGTGCGAAGCAGTTCCTCTACCAGGATCGCGACGCTTGCTTCATTCTCCTTCAACCAGCCGATTTCGGCGAACAGGACTTCGTCACTGGCTGGATCAGTAACACCAGGCAGAACGTGAAACTTATCACCTGCTTTTTCCATTAACAGGTTCTTGTTTGACAGGTCGACGATGGTTGCATCGATCTGCCCTTTCATCATGGCGATGATCCTGTTTTCGGAACCGGGAACGTAGCTGCGCTGCCCCAGGGTGATGCCTTCACGTTTGATGATGATGTCGCCAATGGCCTCAGTTCCGGTGCCGCGTGCATGAAAGGTGAATGGTTCGCCGTCCAGATCCTGCCAAGTCTTGTACTTATTGGCTACCACGGGGTAAAAGACCAATTTGCTCAGCTGGAAGAAATTCCTGATCGGCACCTTGCTCTTCTGGATGATCGAGTATGGAGTACCGACAGCGATGTCCATCTGGCCGCCGATTACCGCCTGAATAGCGAGCTGCTCCTTGGCGAAGGCGGTCATTTCGTAGTCCAGTCCACGATCTTTTGCTCGATCAAGGGCGACAAGAAAGCAGAGGGTCTCTACCGATGCCACATCGCCCAGGGCGATCCTGACTTTATCTGCGGCCTGAACGTTGAAGCCGAGGCTCAGTACGACCAACAAGGCAGCAAACATGCTTGAAATTCTTTTAATGAGAACCTTCATTTTTTACCTCCTGCGAGTTTTGATTTATAGTGAGGTCGACTTTTCCCTGCGGCGCTCAACGCTGCTGGCTGATAACCGCAAAAGCACCTCCCGCAACACATCACAACGTTTTACTCTAACCTCCTCTTCTATGGGTAATCGCCGGTGTACGTTAATTTTGTGCACCGGCATGCTCTTCGAAAACGGGGTAATGCCCCGCAGCACCTGACACGCAGACCCAGTCTCAGTTGGATCAGATTTTCGCAGCGCCACGCTTTAAAAAGTGCCAGGGTATTTACCACCGTCCATCAGCAGGTTCTGGCCGGTAATAAAGCCGGCCTGAGCGCTGCAGAGATACGCGCAAAAGTCTCCCAGCTCGGCCGGGTCCCCGAACCGGCCTGCCGCAACGGCAGCGGTCCGTATGGCTTTCATCTCCTCATAGGTGCGATTCTGAACTTTGGCCAAGGCCTTGGTATTCTCCTGGTGGCGGACCGTATCAAAATCACCCGGCAACAGGTTATTGATGGTCACGTTATGCTTGGCGACTTCACGCGAAGTTCCGGCGACAAAGCCGGTCAGGCCGGCCCGGGCGCTGTTTGACAGTCCCAGGATGCTGATCGGGGCCTTTACCGCACTGGAGGTAATATTGACAACCCTGCCAAATTTCCTGGCAATCATTCCGTCCACCGTCTCCTTGATCATAAAGACGGCCCCCAGCATGTTGTTGTTAATCGCGTCAAGCCACGCGGCGCGGTCCCAGTCACGAAAATTTCCCGTTGGCGGTCCGCCGGAGTTGTTGACGATTATGTCTGGCTCAGGACAGGCTTCCAGCACAGCGGCGCGACCCGCGTCACTGTTTATGTCCACAGCTACAGGGATCACTTTGGTGCCTGTGGCAGACTGTATCTCCTCGGCGGCGGCGATAATATTGGCTTCAGTACGGGCAACAATGACCAGCTCAACCCCTTCGCGCGCCAGTGCCATCGCACATGCCCTGCCCAGGCCTGAACTCGCTCCGCCAACTATTCCTTTTTTCCCCGATATGCCTAAATCCATATGCTAATTCCCTCCTATACATTGTTCGTTGGGTTGTCGGTCTTAACTTTTCAACGTCCTGCTTGTTTCTGCCAGATTTCCTCCAGCATCTCCGGTGAGCCGGTATTTTGCTTCACCATGTATTTCTGCAGCGCCTCCAGGCTTTTCTTTTTCTGTTCTTTCATCAGATCGTCCGCCCGGTCCACATCCAAGGTTTCCAGCGCCTCGATAATCTGTTCATGTTCCTCGATGGCAGCGAGGGCCCGCTCCGGCACGTAGGTAAAGATGCTTGGCCACCGTTCGAAGGCATCCCAGAGATCAGCGATCATTTTGTATAAACGCGGGAAAGGTGCGGCTTTGTAGATGCGCAGATGAAAGGCTTTATTGAGCCGGGCAAGCTGTTCGTAACGACCGTTTTCAACCGCTATCTTCATCTCGCCGTTCTTCTTTTTCAACCAGATAAGATCATCATAACTGATGAAGTTTACAGCAAGTCTTGTCGCAAGGGCTTCCAGGGAGATGCGGATCAGATATATCTCAGACAGTTCCTGCCTGTTAATCTCAGTGACTATTGCCCCCGAGTGGGGTGTAAAGGTCAAATAGCCATCGCTCTCCAATCTCCTGATGGCTTCTCTGATCGGCGTTTCGCTCGTGCCGAACTTCTTTGCCAGACTGGCCATCACAAGTTTTTGACCAGGCTTTAAGGTCCCCTTGATAATCTCCTGTCGAAGCTTTTCATAGACCAAGAGGTTCTTTGTTTTGCCTTTGAGTGTCATAAATCGGTTTGTCCTCCCTCTGACAAATCATATAGGATATTGATTATAATCCTATACGATTTAATGTATTATTATATAGGATTTTAAAAGTCAATCCATATTTCCTGCCATGAAATCAAGGCTGGTCCTGTATAATCAAGACCTCAGGACCAGGTAAAAAACAGCTAAAAACTTATGATCAAAAAGGAAATGTCTCTTGCAGCAGCAGTGTCAGGGATGGGTATTTAGACTGGTCGTAAAAAACCGAACATATAAAAAAGGCAGACAGACATGGTTACATTTAAAACCAATCATCTTCATATCATTTGTAATGATTTAGAAAACATGAAGCGTTTCTGGACAGCGGGTATCGGGGCGGCCTTTAAGGAAGACCGCAGTTTCGCGGGAGCAGCCGGCGCGGTGCTTCAATTGGGTGAGCTGCAGATAAACCTGCGGGTGCCAAAAAGTTCAGAACTGGAAATAGAACCAAACACCGCTTCCCTGGGGTACGACCACCTGGGCTTGGAGGTCGACGACATCGATTCAGCCTGCTTCCACCTGGCTGCATACGGGTGCTCGATAGAATTGGGACCAAATGAGTTGAATGACAGAAAGATCGTTTTTCTGAAAGGCCCGGAAAACATCACGCTGGAACTCATTGAGTTTTTCCGGTGAGCATGATTCCCGGATAAACCAATCGAGTCCATATTTAAAATTCTATTTTTTGCAGCTCCTGGCATTGATACTGGCAGAATAAGTGGCCAATGTTATGCCTGTTGATCCGGAACCCAAGGCGTTAATATAATACTCAACCGACAGGAAAAACAAAGAATGCTTGCTCTGAATAGGAATCTCGGGGTCCTCTGGGACATGGATGGCGTGATCATTGACAGTGGTGACGCCCACTACCTATCCTGGCAGAAATCACTGACCAGATTCGGCATATCCTTTAATCGAAGATTATTCGATGAGACCTTTGGCATGAATAACAGGGGGATCCTGTCCCTGCTCCTTGAAAGGGATGCTGCGGATGAGGAAGTAGAGACCATTGGCGGCTTGAAGGAAGAACTCTTCAGACAAGATGTGCAGCATAGTCTCGTGCCTCTTCCAGGGGTAAGAGAATGGATCGAACGCTTCAGCAGGGCAGGATTTCCCCAGGCCGTTGCGTCCTCGGCACCGCAGCAGAACATTGATTGCATTATTGAAGGCCTTGAGCTCAAAAACTACTTCAAAGCCCTGGTTTCAGGATCGGCTCTCTCAGGAAAACCAGACCCCGCAACCTTCTTACTGGCGGCTGAACATCTCGGCGTTGCCCCCCAGGACTGCCTGGTCATTGAGGATGCGCGGGTCGGCATAGAAGCGGCGAAACGCGGCGGCATGAAATGTGTAGCCGTATGCACAACCCATGCTCGAGAAGAACTCTCTGATGCTGACCTGGTCGTAGAGAGGCTCAATGAGCTAAGGACTGAAGACCTAGAAGCATTGTTTTAATGTCTCAATCAAATCTGAGAGCCTCCCATTGTCTTCATTCGAGAAATTGCAAGATTGACAGGATATTGTGAATTCCCAAAATTTCTTAAGTGGTTAGCATTGCCAAGGCAAGCCTTATTAACTGCCTTGGACGGGATGCCCGTAAGCTAACGGGAACTAAGGCGAAATAGAGGTAATGGCAGTCATTTTGTCAAAGGAGGTACGTACACTCGGGAACTCTTCCTGCTATATTCTGTTTTTCATTTTAAATTAGCAGGTTACCTGGAAGCATGTCGGTCTTTTTTTTCTTGATTTTAATTTTGTCTCTTTTTGCATTAACTCCAATACATTACGACTATATACCTGATCAATTAATTTCAGAATGGATATATCAAATACAAAAAGGTTCATTAAATCATATAGTTTTTTCTCAATATGTTTATATTTTGAGCAGTAATAGATGGATGGACTTATTTTATCCCCTGTACCTGAGGAATAGTCGGACTCAAAGGCCCATTCATTTTTGCGGTTATGAAAATGTACACTCAATCGTTTAGAGAGATTCTCAATGACTGGAAAAGAAAAGCTGCTAATTGCTCTAAAAACCAAAGGAATAAAATACATTTTTGGTTACACCGGCGGTACCATTATGCCGGTTTTTGATGAAATGGAAAAAATGAATGATTTCCAGTTCATCATGTCGCGTCATGAACAGGGTGCGACTTTTATGGCCCAGGGTCTCTCGAGAGGGTCTCTTTCGACTGACAACCCGCAACTCGGCGTCTGTATGGCCACCTCTGGACCTGGTGCGATGAACCTGACCACAGGCGTGGCCGACGCCCACATGGACTCGGTACCGATGCTGATAGTGACGGGACAGGTAGCCACTGGTGTAATTGCAACTGATGCCTTCCAGGAGAGTGACGTCGTTGGGGTGATGATGCCCATTTGCAAACAAACCTATATGCCGCTTCATCCTGATGAGATTGAGTCGACTATCCATGAAGCATATTATGTGGCTACCACCGGCCGTGGGGGACCGGTTTTGGTAGATATCCCGAAAGACGTGCAGAATGAGTCGGTATCCCCCAAGTACCGCTTTGATGTCAAGGGATATAGGCCGGTGTTACCCGGATATCTCTATCATCCTTCACCGGACAGGGAACCGCTGGATCGGGCAATAAAGCTGATCAACAAGAGCATGAGGCCGCTGATTTTTTGTGGTCACGGTGTGATAAACAGCAATGCCGGTAAGCTGCTGCGACAGTTTGCGGAAAAAGTTAATATCCCGATAGCCTTTACTATGCACGGCCTTTCCGCTCTACCCTCAGATCACCCGTTGAGTCTGGGAATGATGGGAATGCACGGCACGGTGGAAGCCAACAAAGCCGTACAGGAGGCGGACCTGCTGATATCCTTTGGCATGAGATTCGACGACCGGGTTACCGGCAAATTGAGTGAGTATGCCGCCAATGCCGATGTCATCCATGTGGAAATCGATCCTTCTGAAATCGATAAAAACGTCGCTACTTCAGTGGCTATAAATGCTGACGTGTTCAGGACTCTTCGTGTTCTGGTCGATGACCCGCTCCTTACCTACAAACCCAGACGCCGCTGGTTTAAAATGATTGCAGAACACCGCAAGGTGATGAGAGCAGAACTGCAGGATGAGATTGATGAGGGGATCGGAGATACCGGTAAATTACTCATGAAAACAATCGTCGATCGCCTGTCAAAGCTGACAAAGGGTAAAGATCTCATTGTCCCTGATGTCGGTCAGCACCAGATGATGGCCGCAAGATTTTATAATTACCAGACGGAAAACAGCTGGTTTTCGTCGGGTGGAGCAGGCACGATGGGGTGCTCTCTGCCCATGGCAATAGGGGTTAAACTCGCGCGGCCCGATGAAAGGGTCTGGTCAATAAGCGGCGATGGCGGTTTTCAGATGAATATGCAGGAACTTGGAACCGTCATGGAGCATAAGATTGACATCAAGATGCTCCTTTTTAACAATGGCTACCTCGGCATGGTCAGACAGTGGCAGACTCTGTTTTTCGATGGCCGCTATAGCGGAACACCGATGCATAACCCGAATTACGGACTCATCGCCCAGGCATATGATATCCCGTATATAAAGGTGAAGGAAGTCAAAGACATCACGCCGGCGCTGAAGAAAGCTGTTGCCCAGAAAGGGCCGATACTGATTGAATTTGTCTGTGATCCGGCAGAGGTCATTTTGCCTATGATTCCCTCAGGTGGCGGTTTTGACGATATGATCGTAACGCGTCCCCCTAAAGAAAAATCAGCATCAAAGAAGAAAAACAGGAAGGGAAGCAAATCATGAAGAGAAGAGCCATTTTAGCGTTTATGCTCGACCGTCCAGGTGTGCTCAACAAAGTGTCGATGCTGATTAGAAAAAAGATGTATAACGTTGACACCCTAACAGTCTGCAGCTCGCGAGTTCCTGGCATAAGCAGGATGACTATCACGCTTCAGGAAGACGATATTGGCAAGGTAACCCAGGTGATAAAACAATTGGAGAAATTTACCGAGATCATCTCTGCCAAAGAGCTTGATACCCAAAAAAGCTACTGGCGGGAGGCGGCAATCGTCAAACTTGAAGTTGACCTGGATCATCTCATGGCCTTTAACGGACGTTATAATTTTGAAATACTTGAAAAAAAAGGTAAAGATATTCAAATAGTCCAGATAGCCGGTTCAACAGCACAGATCGACACCTTTCTTGATGAGGTCGGCAGAGAAAATATAATAGAGATTGCCCGCACCGGGGTGGCTGCTATGGAGAAATAGCGATAGATAAAAGTACACTGAAATCGCCGAAGCATATAATGAACCTGGCCGTTTCACCGCCATGATCGGCTACGAATGGACCTCTGTGCCAGAGGGCAACAATCTGCATCGCAAAAAACGGTTCTCCGCAATCCGCAGGCCGGCCGCCTCGGCAAGTTTGATCGCCGGTTTGGTACCGATCGAGATCAAGACCAGATCGGCGGTATTTCCCCTTCACCGGCAAGGCTTACCGAGGCAACGTCCTGGTTCCCGTTAATGGACGCCACGGTGCTGTTTAGGTGCAGGTGAATGCCCCGCCGACAATGACGATATTTCTGGAGGCCTGGACTTTTTCCCTCAGGGCGGTAGCACCGATAGGCTTTTGCTGATGGTGCAGACGCCTGACAAGTCGACGCCCTTGATTGGCGGCCTGACCATTTCCGTGCCGGTCGCCAGAGCCAGTTTTTCATAGCTCAGGACATCGCCGTTGCAGATGTGCACGGTGTGCGCATAAGTATCAAAAGAGGCCACTTCCCCCACGCTGATCTCGATTCCGGCTGGTCCTCCGCCGACGATGACGACATCTGATTTCATGGCAAGGCACCTCCCGTGCATAATCTATGGTTGATCAGGCTATGGACATATCCATATCGCTGCTTTTTCCATGCTGGAGATAATCCTGGTAATGGTACTTCCCGTTATATTCTGCTGCTTCATCATGTGCTCCTGGGTGCCGTGCAGCCCCAAGGCCACCGCGGCAAAGCCGCCCCGGTTGACTTCGCTTTGAATCAACCCGGCACTATTGCGGCCCCGCACCGATTTCCAGGTGATCCGCCTGCCGTCGATATGGTGTTCGTGCAACAGCGCCTCGGCCTGATTGAAGATATCCGAGGAGCTGCCTTCATCCGTTGCTTCCACATGAAACAGGGTGATGGCCTGGTGCGGCTCGGAAGTAAGGATATAGCCGACATGGTCGGCCGCGCGCAGGGAATTTTCGGAGCCGTCAAGGCAGAGCAGGACATTTTTTCTCGTCGGATCAAGCTCCGGGCAAATCCACACCGGGACGCTGCAAAGGCTCCTGATAATCTTCTTTGCAGTTTGATCGGCCGGGTTTTCGAACATCCATTGCAGGGTATATGACGCCCGTCTGCCGAGCACGATGGCATCGTACTGGCCGAATTCCGCCTCCTTCAGAATGTCCAGGGTCTTGCCGTATTGTTCGGGCAGGGTCTTGACCTGCACGTTTTCGCCGGTCAACTTTTTTGCCAGCAGCAATGCTCTCGCCGTGCTGATCGCCTTTCTGGTGCCGGCGCTGAGTTTGACCACCGGTTCGCCGGCGGGATCGTCCCACATGGCTCCCAGGGTTTGGCTCAGCTGATTCTTGTCTGCGCTGCCAATGTGCAGCAGAGTTACTTGGCAATCTTCAGAAAGATTATCGAAAAACGAGCAGATGAACCGAACTCCGAACAGATGCATGGCATTGTCGCTGATAGTGACCAGAAAATGAAAGTTCATGTCCGTTGACCTCCTGCTAGTATTTGGCTGTTACGACTGTCTGACCAGATTCGTCGGACCGTCTGCATGCAGCTGGAGACGCATTATTCAAGTCGGGCCTCGGCGAGGTTGATATGCAATCGGTAAGCGCCTTCCTCTCTGTCGAACCTGACGCCGAAACCGAATTTTTTTGCCAGGCGCAGCATCTGGGTGTTTTCCGGGAGCACAAGCCCCCAGATTTTCTCGACTCCCTGCTGTTTGGCAACTTTGAGCAGGTGCAGCAGCAGCTGGGCCCCGACGCCTTGTCCGTGCCATTGATCACCGACCATAATTGAGAACTCACACTGACTGATTTCGGGATCTGCGATTATCCGGGCCACGCCGAGCATTTTTTCGCGATCGGCAGACAGATCCAGGGCAATAAGGGCCATATGGCGGTCATAGTCGATCTGGGTCAGCATCGCCAGCATGTCCGGGCTCAATTCCTTGATGTGCTGAAAGAACCGGAAATAGACACTCGATGGGGACAGGTTTTTAAATAGTTCAACAAACAATTCCGCATCTTCCGGTCGGATCGGCCGGATCTGGATACGCAGGCCGCCCTTGGTGGTCGTACAGATTTCATACTGGGACGGATACGGGCTGATCGCCAGGTGAAGGGGGGCCGGCCTGCTGCACCGGCGCAGAAGTATCCTGGAATCGACAATTGTTGGTCTGCCGTTTTTGACGATCACCGGGTTTAAATCCAATTCGTCGATTTCCGGAATATCCACGACCAGCTGGGACAGCCGGAGGAGCATGGTCACCAGGGCGTTGACATCGGCGAGCGGTTTATTTCTGTAGCCCTGGAGCAGCCTGAATACCCTGGTCTCCTCGATGAGCTGGGTGGCCAGGGAGCGATTCAGGGGAGCCAGGCCAATGGCACGATCACCAATAAACTCGGTAAGCACGCCCCCCGCACCAAAGAGTATAAGCGGACCAAACACCTCGTCTCGTTTGACTCCCATCAGCAATTCATAGTCCGGATCAGCGATACAGGGCTGAACTGTGACTCCAGTGATCCGGGCATTGGCGTTGTAACGATAGGCTCCGGCCATGATCCTGTTCCAGGCCGCAACTGCCTCGGCGGGGCTGCGCAGGTCCAGCTGCACGCCGTCCGCGTCGGTCTTATGAGGGATATCAATCGACAGAATTTTCATAACAACCGGCCAGCCGACCTGTTGCGCCGCCGCGGAAGCCGCCTCGGCGGAGTCGGCAGGCACAGACGGGAGGACTGTCAGGCCATAGGCAGAGAGGATCTCTCCAGCCTGGTTCTCGTTAAGAAACAGACTGCCGGAAAGATCCGCAGACCTGACCACGGCCCTTGCCTGCTCCTGATTGAAAAACAGGCGCTGCTCCAGCCGGGGCGGAAGGTGCCTGCTCATCTCAAGGTTGCGAATATGCTGGACCATATAAGAAAAGGCCAGCACCGCCCGCTCCGGCGTGTTATAGGTGGCGATACCCGAGTTGTTCATGAACTGGACGGCTGACTCCACATCCCGGCCACCCATCCAGACCGCGAAAACGGGGAAATGTCGGTCTGCGAGCAGGCTTACCAGAGCTCTGGCAACTTCCATAGGGCCGTTGAGCGCCTGGGGTGAGAGAATCACCAGCAAACCAGGCGGCTGATCATGTTCAACCACAATTCTGATGGCCTGCGCGTAGCGTTCCGGTGAAGCATCTCCGTAAATGTCCACCGGGTTGCGGCGATTCCAGTGCGAGGGCAGGATCTCGGCCAATTCTGCAATAGCCCGGGGACTGAGTGTTGCCGGCGTTACGCCGCATCTATGCATGGCATCGATGGCCAGCACCCCCGGGCCGCCCGAGTTGGTGATGACAGCCATCCGAGAACCGCTAGGGCGCGGCTGTTTGGCCAGCAGTTCGGCGATGTCGAACAATTCTTCAAGGTTGTGAACCCGGGTGATGCCGGCTCGCTTGAAGGCCGCATCGTAGGCACAGTCCTCGGCCGCCAGCGCCCCTGTATGCGAGGCGGCGGCCTGACTGCCTGCTGGGCTGGTGCCGGCCTTCAACGCGAGAATTGGTTTGACACGCGATACCGCACGGGCCGCACTGATGAAGGTTCGGATGTTCGTCAGCTGCTCGATGTAAAGAAGAATGGACCTGGTTGACGGGTCTTTGCCTAGATAATCGATGATGTCCGCGAAATCCACATCGAGCATCGAGCCGACACTGACAAAGTGACTGAAACCAATTCCTTCCTTGAAGGAGAGATCCAGTACGGCAGTACAAATCCCCCCGCTTTGTGATACAAAACCAATGTTTCCAGCGTTTGGCATACCGGCGGCAAAGCTCGCATTGAGTTTGCGGCCCGGGGCCATTATCCCGAGGCAGTTCGGACCGATAACCCGGATACCATGAGCGGAGGCAACCGCGGCGATGTCCTGTTCGATAGCCAGGCCCGGCGCCCCGGTCTCCCGGCCGCCGGCTGATATAATGATCGCCGCCTGGATCCCGATATCAGCACATTGCCCCAGTATTCCAGAGACTTGTCGGATTGGCACGGCCACCACGGCGAGGTCTGCGCCGGTGTCGAGCGCCGCAACCGATGGTACGCAGCTCAGTGTTCTGATGCGCTTGTATTTGGGGTTGACCGGGAGAATACGGCCGCTGAAACCACCGTCCAGGAGATTGTTGATCAGGGCTGTTCCGATACGTCCCGGCCGCTCGCTGGCCCCGATCACCGCAATTGATTCGGGGGTGAAAAATTTTTCCAGATTGATGAACCCCATGCTTTTACCGTTTAACTTGGAGGTGGTTCAAAAAACTTTGGGGTCGACCTATTCAGCGCAACCCCGACCAGGACTCTGTGCTTGAACAGAGGGCCGCCCCCTGCCGAGCATGTTACAAAATGCTCAGGCCGGATTTTCTGCGCTTCCTGCCTGTTCTGTTTTTGTCCCTGTCTATATCAATCTACTGATTATCCATAAGGGATCCCTGCGAAATGCTCCCCTTCCCCCAGCGTATCGTTGCCCAGTATATCGGTTTTTTTT
Organism: uncultured delta proteobacterium; assembly: GCA_963707715.1. Taxonomy (GTDB): domain Bacteria; phylum Desulfobacterota; class Desulfobulbia; order Desulfobulbales; family Desulfocapsaceae; genus JABDQA01. The sequence goes on along the minus strand of CAVPRJ010000003.1, from coordinate 118,019 downwards.
ATAACATCACTTATATGACTGCGAAAATGCCCTGAGCGCTTCGACCTCGGGAGAAAACCCACATTTTCCAGGGATCCCTAAAAATTTTGAGAGGACAATGAGTTGCACTTTACCCGTCCTTCAACTCAGCTCGGAAGACAATCATCCCGCCAGCAGCAGTCACGCTGGTCGCAGGAAGTGGTGTCTCTGCTCTGGTAACAGGGTGAATTGCCTTCCCGGACCTGAATGCTTCTGATAATATCCTTTTTTGTCCTGCGGCTGACGTTGACATCCAGCTGCCGGGCTCTTGATCTCACCTCATCCATTTTCATCGGGCTGCCTCCGCTCGGAATAGTTTTCTGTCGTGCAATGGAGCCTCTGCTGCCGGGTAACATGAGGCCGGCAATTCATCTGCTTTTAAGGGTAATAATGTACTCGTCTGCAGACGAAGACAATGGATAACTAACTTATAATTAATGGGTAGTAAGTCTACCTATCCTGCCCGCGGAGCAACGGCCAACGGCAGCAACAAAACCGACCGGTCCGGGTAATTATGATAATCGGCGAGCGGAGCGTTTTGCTCCGAAAGGTGCTGGCCGCTTCACCGGGTGCCGAGGCAAGCTTTGTATAGAGGAGATCAGGCGGGCCGGGAATAGGACGACAGCACGGTCTGGAGATTGGCTTTCTGGTTGGTCAGGCCGAGTTTTTTTCTGATATTTTTCCGGTGAATATTGATCGTTCCCGGGGACAGGCACATGATCCGGGCTATTTCTTTTGTTCTCTTGCCCAGCTTGACCAGATTGGCGACCTGGATCTCGGCCGGGGTCAGGCGGCTGAATTTGGCCGCGACATTCTGGGTCAGTGAGGACGTGAGTTCGCTGATATTTGAGTTTATAATCGATACATAGGTTTCCTGCTCATTGGTCAGCCGGCTGTCGGAAAGTTTCTGCAGGTAGGGCTCGATAAGTTCAGCAACGTTTGCGAGAATCTGCTGCTCGAGCGTTTCCCGGTCCCGCTCTCGCTTGGCAAGAAGCACATTGAGGGCGATATTTGTTTCTTCGAGCTCGGTTGTGCGCTCTTTCACCCTCTGTTCAAGGTTGGTCCGGGCCTCCTGCAGCTTGGCCTCGACGCATTTGATTCTATTGATATTGGTGTGCGTCCCCAGGACCCGGGTCGGCTTTCCCTGGGCATCGCGCTCAGTCACTTTTCCCCGAGATAAGATCCACTCCCATTCGCCGCTCTTGTTTCTGACCCGGTATTCGACTTCATAGCGCGCTGTTTTTCCGTTGAAATGATTATCACGTGCGGTCACCACCCGTTGCTTGTCTTGCGGATGAATCAGAGATTCCCAGAGGTTCGCGGCCCCATTCAGGCTTTCCCGGTCGCTGTAACCGAGACTTGTATGCCAGTTTTCTCCGAAGTAGACCCGATCTCGTGCCAGGTCCCTGTCCCATATGCCGCCCAGTGAAGCCTCGAGAGCGAGCTTGAAGCGCTGCTGACTGTTCTGCAGTTTCTGTTCATACTGCTTTCTCTTTTCGATTTCCTTCTCAAGACGAATATTCTGCTGGGTGAGCTGATCGAGAAGGCTTTTCTTTTCCAGGCAATAATTCAGGCGATGCAGCAACTCATCCAGATCACAGGGTTTGGTCAGATAGTCGTCCGCCCCGAGGCGCAGGGCTTCAATGGCGGAGCTCACATCAGCATAACCAGTCAGGATAATGACACAGGTCTGCGGGGTCATTTTTTTCGAGGCCCGTAAAACCGAGATACCGTCGATATCAGGCATGCTAAGGTCGGTGATGACCGCGTCAAAATGGCTGGCCTGGAGTAACCTCAAGGCCTCTTCGCCGCTCTCGGCTGTCTGGACCAGGTAATTGTTGAGGCGCAGTTCACGGGCGATTACGGCCCGGATGGCCTGCTCATCGTCAACCAGCAGCAGGTGTATCGGTTCCATCATTTTCTCCCCTTTACCGGTAAGGTGACGGTAAACGATGTCCCCTCACCCGGGCGACTCTCAACATCAATAGAGCCATGGTGGTTTTTGACTATGCCATAGCAGACCGAAAGCCCGAGCCCGGTTCCCTGGGTGTCGGACTTGGTCGTAAAGAACGGTTCGAAGATCTTCGCTAGGTGCTCAGGTTCAATGCCGCAACCGTTATCGCTGATAGTCAATTGCACGCCGGCCGGGGCCGTTCGTGTTTCCACGGATATAACACGGCCCTGGTCACAGGCGTCGATGGCGTTGTTCAACAGGTTTAATATAACCTGCCGGATCTGGTCGGAAACAACCGAGATGGCGGGCAGGTCATCCGAGTAGTTCCTGACAAGCTCTATGTTCTTTTTCCGGAAATCACTTTTGCAGAGCAGCAGCAGAGAATCAACGACCTGATGGAGATTTACCCACGACTGCCTGCCCGACGAGGGCCGGTTAAAATCCTGCAGGTCCCGAATCAGGTGCGCCATCCTAGAACATTCCGCCAGGGCTGAATCCACGAGTTCAGCATCTTCCTGCTCGAGCTCGGCCCTTCTGGACACTCCCGTGAGAACCGACATGACGCTCTGGAGCGGGTTGTTGAATTCGTGTGCGATGGATGCGGAGAGCTGTCCGATTGCCGCCAGCTTTTCCGCATGCAGCACCTGCCGCTGGGCCAGCTGCAGATCACGGGTTCGATCCTCAACTCTGATTTCAAGAGCGGTATTGGCCTGTTCGAGCTCCTGCTGGACCTTTTTCAGTTTTGAAATATCATTATAGACCCCCAGGGCCCGTAAGGTTCGCCCGCCACTGCTGGTGAGCGGGGTCAGCGATGCGTCCACCGGAAAATCTCTGCCGTTTTTGCGTCGCATGATCCTATCAATGGACTGGACCTTGACGCCGCGCCGGAGTTCTGCAAGCCGTTTGGATAGCTTGCCCTGATCCTCATCTCTGAAGAGAATACGCATCGATTTGCCCAGCACTTCCTCCTCGCGGTAACCAAACATCTTCTCAGCCCCCGGGCTGAACCGGATAATCCTCGCGTCGTCTTCCTCGAGTTCGGTGACAATGAGGCCGATGCTGACTGCGGCTGAGTAAATGGAAGCAAGCAGTTCCCTTCGTTCATGGAGCTTTTCCTCTGTTCTTTTTCTCCTGATAATGCTGGCCATCACCTGGGCGGATGCGACAAGGATGTCTTCCACCTCGGCGCGGTGTTCGGTGTTTTTTCTAAAATGCAGGACCAGGCAGCCAATGGCCTCCATGGCGGACGTCAGAATCGGCACGCAATAGTGGACATGCGGTTGGCTCTGATTGGAAAAACACTCATGATCCGGATGCCTTGACGGAGCGAAAACAACTTGTTTTTCAGCCACTGCCTTGCCGCAGAGACAGCTGCCAAGTTCAATCTTTGCGCATTTCTCAAGCTGCGCCTGGGCAATGTTTTTGTGAGCTTTCAGGACCAGAGAATTGTTTTCCACAAGAAACAGCAGGCCCTGTTGTTTCGAACCAAGCCGGTTAAAAGAGAGCACTTCCTCCAGAAACCGCTGGTACAGATCCCCGGTGGAAATATCCTCTATGGCCAGTTGCAGCAGTTTGTTCAACTCTCTTTGGCCCTGGGCGTATTTCTGCATGGTCAGCGCATCCTGCTTGCTCTGGCTGATATCGGTAAGGATGGCCCAGATATGAAAATCGCCGTCGCCGCCATGCGGCTGGACGACACTCGTCAGTTGGGTTTCAAAAACCCGGCCGTCACAGCTGTGCATTTTCAATTCACAGCTCAGTTCCCCGGTTGTGCCTTTCTGAGAGATCATGTGACGGGCAAAAACGGACCGGGTGTCAGCAGAGATAAAGTCCGTGACCATTCTTCCCAGAAGCTGCCTTTTCCTCATTCCAAAGAGCTTGCAGGCGGCCACATTGGCCTCAAGAATCATATTTTCATGGCTGAGTGTAAGATAACTTGCCGGCGCATGTTCATAGAGGTCCGAGTAACGTTTGTGCGAGGTCTCCAGTTCAGTGATGATTGAATGCAGGCTGTCGTCGGTCTGTTTAAGTTCCTGCTGATATCCCTGGAGTTGTTCCAGCATATGAATAAATGTTTCGCTGGACAGGTTGCGCGGAGCTTCCGCGAAGGTTGCCTGCAGCTCTGCACTCAATTCCCGCAGGGCGGCCCAGCGGGATTCCCTCTGCTGTTGCGAATCCATATGCTATCTCCCTACTCCAATGACCTCCTCATGCGGGGCGCGGAGCATGAAGAGGAAGATCGACGACGGCGGGATTTCTGTTCTGTAAGGATGATGAAGCGCTGGAGGCGGGCGGCAGAAGCCGGCGCTTGAAAATACCGGAACTCTGTTGGCCGGGTCTGCCCAAGAGAAAAAATAAATCCCGTTCAAGATCTGCCTCCTGTTCCCTGGTAATAGCCCTGCCCGCATTAATGTGCGTATCTGTATCATACCAGGGAAATGGATAAAAAAGGTATAAATACTATCATAAAGATATCTATTTTTACCCAATTGTATTTTCCCTCCATTGTAACCATAATCCAATCGTGACCCACCGCCGGACATTGTATCCGGGAAACATTTGATCAACCGAACAGGGGAGGAAATAAGATGAGAGAGATACAGAACATAATCGTACCGGTTGATTTTCTCCATCATACGGATCATCTCGTGGGCTTTGCCGTGTACATTGCCGGGAAGTTCGACAGCACACTGCGCTTTATTCATGTTGTTGAAAACCCCTACAGTTACACTGAGTATGCCTTACCTTCGATCGGCAAGTTTGAGCTGGAGGTTATAGAGCACGCCGAAGAAAATATGAAACAGCTGGTGGAAAAGAACAGAAACAGCTGTTCGGGGTGCGAAGGTAAGGTTTTAAAAGGGAATGTGGTTGATACTATTATCAATGTCGCCACGGAAGAAGAGGGAGATTTGATAATTCTCGGGACCCATGGCAGAAAAGGGTTGGAAAAGATGTGGCTGGGGAGCGTGGCCGAACGCGTTGTGAGGAGGGCTCCATGCCCAACCCTCACCTGCAACCCATACAGGTCAAACAAATAATTTTGTGTCGGTCCCATTAATTCAGGCGCCCTGCGCGCGGGAGGAAATAGAGATGCTGATTGTCAAAAAAATAATGGCCTGTGTCGATCTGTCTCAATATTCGAAAGAAACAGTTGCCTATGCCCTGGCACTGGCAAGAGGATTCCAGGCCGAAACGGTAATTTATAATGTGATCAATAGCCGCGACGTGGAGGCGGTCAAAAAGGCCAGTCAGTACTATCCTGAATTGATCAAGGTTGATGAGTTCCTGGAAGCGACAAAAGCCGACCGCCGTCAGCAGATCTCAGAGATGCTGGAGGCGGATTTCGCCTCAGATAAAGCGAAAGTTGCTGTTCTTCTCGGGGTCGGAGTTCCTTATGCGGAAATACTGCAGGCCATAGAAAAGGAACAGATTGACCTCGTGGTTCTGGGCAGCAAGGGGAGAACCAATGCAGTTGGAACTCTCTTTGGATCCAATGCAGAAAAAGTGTTCAGGCACTCTCCGATACCGGTCGTCAGCGTAAGAAACCGGGAAAGATCGACCCGGATAAGGTAGGGGGATTCGAGGCGTTTACGCTCGAGCGCATTACCGCGGCGGTGGCTCTCTCTGATCATTTTCTGCCGGTACTTGAATACACTGCCGGGATAGCAGAAAACAGTGGGGCGGAGGTCACCGTGGTCAACGTCAGCAACAATAAATTCGTCGCTGCGGTGGAAAAGGTCTTTAATGAGCAGCATCCCGGCCAGTTTTCCCAGAATAAATTCATCTATGATGAAACCCGCCGGCGGACCCAGAATTTAAAAGATCTGATCCGTAAATATGTTCCAAAGGGAGTAATGGCGCGAGTGGTCATCAAAAACGGCACTCCTTCTGAAGAAATAATCGGGGTCGCGGAAGATAATCAAGCAGACTTGCTGGTTATCGCTTCGAAAGGTCGTTCAAATTTACCGGATTTTCTTTTTGGTACGACCACCGAAAAGATTTTCAGGCATTCGACCGTGCCCGTGCTAAGAGTAGGCTTGAAAAACGATCATTCGCAGCAGCGGCGGATGCCCGGATGATTGCCTTCAGAGAAAAGGTCCTCGGCAGTCAAGGCGAAGCTGGTGAAGTCTGCCTATAGTCTTTAATATTCCAGACTCACATATACCTGCTATTTCAACTTGCAATCTAACCCCTTGAGCTCTAAGAATAATCAGAGACTCATCAACCTCGTTGCCCTGATTTTGAGAGGCAAGAAAACGGTAAATACTTATTTAATTTAGTTCAGATTTGACACAACCTTGTAAAAATGAGGGTCACCAGTTTTGATTACGGTGCGAACCGATCCAATATGTTCGCAACCTTTATCTGAACTATCTATCCTTCCGGCGTGTGGCAGCGAAGCGTATGCAGCGAGCCCAGAGGACGGCTAACTAGATGTGGTCTCTTGGAGTAAAATTTACAGTGGACAAGGAAGTTTATTGTTTTCTTTCGAGCTCTCATGCCTGACCTATCCCAACTCACCCTCCTGGCAGCAGGATATTTCGTCATAGAAGTCATTGGCCTGCTGCTTGCGGCAGATGCCGTCATGCGGTCGAGGTCTTCGCAGGGAGCCATTGCCTGGTTCTTTTCACTTGTGGCGATGCCGGTTATTGCCATCCCGTTCTATCTGTTCTTCGGTCGCACCCGGTTTCACGGGTATGCCGAAGCGCTGCGGGATAAAGAATCTTTGCTGGAAGACCAGACAGCAGCCTGGCGGGCCACTATGAAGCAGGAGGAAATAGCATTACCACCTGATCATGCAGGCCTTGAGGAAGTGGTAAAAAAACTCAGCGGGCTTGGTTTTACCGGGGGCAATGAGATAAAGCTGTTAGTAAACGGAGCCGCCACCTACGATGCCATGTTTGAGGCAATCGAAGGGGCGGTTTCCTACGTGTTTGTACAGTTCTATATCGTCAAGGACGGGGTCGTCAGTCAGCGCCTGAAGGAGCTTTTGATCCGCAAGGCCAGTCAGGGAATCCGGGTCTTTTTCCTCTTTGATGAAATTGGCTGCTTCAAATTGCCCCTTTCGTATTTGGACGAATTGAAAGCCGCATCAATCCAGGTTTCAGGATTCAAAACAACCCAGGGACGTCAAAACCGATTCCAGATTAATTTTCGCAATCACAGAAAGCTTCTGATAGTTGATGGGAAAACAGGCTTTATTGGCGGTCATAACCTTGCCGATGAATATCTTGACTTCAGAGACACCCACCTAAGAATCTGCGGCCCGGCGGTCCAGCAGATACAGCTCGCTTTCTTGAAAGACTGGTTCTGGGCCACCCGTGAGATCCCTGAATTCAGCAGCACTGTCCGCCGATACGGTGAGCAGAACTACTCTGCTGCCATTTTAAAGACCGGGCCGGCCGATAACTTTTTTGACTGCAGTGTGCTGTTTTCAACCATTGCTCATAACGCCAAGCATCGGTTATGGATAACCAGTCCTTATTTTGTGCCTGATGATATCATGGTCCGTGCCCTGCAGAGCGCAGCCGTTCGCGGCCTGGATGTCCGAATTTTGATTCCGGGCAAGGCAGACCACTGCTTCGTTGAACTGGCTTCATTGACTTACTATGACGATATGAAGAAATTTGGCGTCAAAATTTATAGATACCAGGAAAAGTTTCTGCATCAGAAAGTGCTTATAGTCGACGACTGGCTTGCCGGAATCGGTACCGTCAATCTGGACAACCGTTCTCTTTATTTGAATTTTGAAGCGACAGCACTAATCGCTGACACTAGGTTCGCTGAAGAGGTGAGCCGTGTCTTGGAAACGGATTTCGAGCACAGTATTCTGGTTGAGCCCGACTATTTTGCTAAACTTGGATTGCCCAAAAAAGTAGCAGCGCGGATTGCCCGGCTGGCCTCACCTCTGCTCTGAACAATTAAATATCTAACAAATGTAATCCTTTGATACACCTTTCTCGCTGCTATATTTCGCTCCTTTACGTACGATAATTATTTTCGCTTTGATCATTGCCAGACTATTTACCGCGACTAAACCAGCCAGTATATTGCGGGTGGTGAAATGGGTGCGATTCCTCCTCAGACAGGGCTGTAAGAACGACAACCAAGAAAAGATTAGAACAGCTATGGATAGCAGACGCAAAGATTCTCATACCTGCTGATTTGCTGTGTTGAATTGTTGTTACATTCTAATATTTTTTTAAACCACCCTTGGCATGGTCTGTTTCAAGTTGTAACGCTTGTTGCAATTCTTAAGACCAGGAGGAAGGCCATGGCATATTCAGTGTTTGGTAGTTTGATACCCCTGAAGGTGCAGACCAGGCACTAGCCCCAGGTCTCCAGTCAACTTCAGGGCTCCTGACAGGTGCCGGGCTCACCAGCGCAGGAATCGACGTCCAAACTGCATAAATATCGGGGACGATTGACAGTCCGGTTGCGAAGCAGATGCATAACCCAGCATCCTGATTTTTCATCTTCGAACCTCTTCAATAGCAGCCTCACGAGCCCAATTAAATCAATACCCCGCATTGACCATTTGTAATGAATATAAAAAATAGAAAATTAAGATTTCAGGAGATCTGCTGTCGCAAGCCAATTCAGATCAGCATGGCATTGCTGGTGCCTTTCGCGATCATAGACAGATGATATTATTATTTAAAAACCGCTTTTGCGGTCATCGGTATGATAACACTATTTATGATCCTCTCCAGCCAGAGGGGCAGATTTTAGTGTGGCTGGCTCTGCCCGATGGGCTCTCTTCAGGGAGTGGTAAACAAGAATACTTATTGGCTGACCGTTGATGATTCTTGTGTCGAATGCGGACTGTGCAGGAACGTTTGCCCGGTTGATGTCTATCCGGGAGATTATAATACTGAAGCTGGAACCTCAACTGCACCCTCTATTGAATGTCTGCGCTGACTCGATCGTGTCAACAACTGTCCGAAGGGTTCGCTGGCGTTGTTAAAATAGTTCTAGAGCAGCAGACCCAGGTGGTTAATTTAAAGAAGTACTCATCAATCATTTATTGAATTGGAGATGGCCCATGGACCCAGCGCTCATTATGGTGAAACGAGAGAACGAGTGGTTGTTGCAGCGCCTGAGAGAAATCTGGCTTGAGCAGCTCAGCGATGGTCACGAGGGCGCAGACCCAGCCAATCTGGTTGCTGAGCAACTCACACCGGGTGGCACGATTGGCCGTTATGTCACCTGCACTGAAGGATTCAAAAAAGAATTGAGCGCCCTGGAACGTACGGTCACGACCTATGTTGGCCGTGAGAAGCCGTCTCGGCCGCTTAACCTGCTGCTGGCAGCAAATCCGGGCAGCGGCAAATCATTTCTGGTGAAGGAGTTATCCAAACAAATTTCCGGGGATACCGAATTCCTCGAGTACCATGTCGCCTCTTTTCGGAAGATTGACGACCTTTTTTCCATATTTCAGCGGATACAGTCGCTTAATCTCGAAGGCAAACTGCCCTTCGTGCTGCTCGATGAAGTCGATGGCAAGGTGGCCGGGGAGTATATCTTTGCCAATCTTCTCGCACCGCTCTGGGATGGGGTTTTCCATGTCGGGCAAGAGCGCCACCATTTAGGTCGAGCAGTGCTGTTTTTCGCCGCCTCTGCTCTGTTATCGTCACCAAGCATTCAGAATGTCTTTGGCAAGACGGATCAAGAAGTCACCTATACTGAGTTTGCGGAGAAGTGGCGTCGCAAAGTGAAAACGGAATTGCAAGAGTCTGAGATACCCAAAGCCAGAGATTTCATTGACCGGATCGATCTTCTGCTGTGCATCCCTCCCATTGACTTCACCATCAGTGATGGAGATCCCGCCCGGGAGTACAAACTGCTCGCCTGTATTTTAGTAAAAAAGCATTTCCCGATGGTGACAAGAATCGAGAAATCGGTAATCTGGATCCTCATCCTTGAACTCCTCAACTCAGGCTCGAGAAGAAGAGCCGAAAGTGTAGTCTTCTGCTCCACAGATCCACAGGGCTCTACCTTTGACCTGGCTCATTTGCCGGCCGATATAGTTGAGTATTTCAGGGATGACGAGGTCGTCAAGGCAACCAAAAACAGCTATATCGCCCTGCCTTAGCCCCGATATGATAAACAACCGCCACGCTCAATGTCAGGAAGCTGTATTTTTTTCTCTTTGGGTAGGATAGAGAAATGATGCTTGACACGATTACCGACATTCTGCCCATGGCGGCAGGGATTGCCATGAGCCCAATCCCTATTGCTGCGGTTGTGTCCCTCCTGCTCGCCGCCGATGCCCGCAAGGCTTCTGCCTTTCTGCTGGGCTGGGCCGCCGGCATCCTGACGATAAGTCTGCTGGTGCTGTTTATCCCTGGGCTGCGGATGCTCAATGGAGATCCGACGCCACTGGCGGGATGGCTGAGAATTTTTCTCGGAGGTGTGCTGCTCGTTGTGGTCTGGCGTAAGTGGCAGCAAAGGCCAGCGCCTGAAGCACAGGTGGAGCAGCCCAAATTCCTTGCAAAAATTGATTCATACAACGGCTGGAAAGCATTGATGCTGGGCATTACGCTTTCCATGTTCAACCCCAAGAGTCTGGTTTTTGCCTCCGCCAGTGCAATGACCATCTATGAAGCCCAAATTGCCGGCCAAGAGAAGGCCGCCGTACTCATTGCATTTACTGTCATCTCCAGTCTCAGCGTGGGTATCCCGATCGTATTCACCTGGGTGCGCCGGGACAAGGCTCAGAAAATTTTAGAAGATCTGAAGGACTGGCTCATTGCCAATAATACTGCCGTCACAATAGCCTTGCTGGTTGTATTCGCGCTGCTCATTGTCGGCAGTGGTCTGAAAATAGTTTTTAATGGTTGAGAGCGTTTCTGGAGGGGCTCTTGTCTGATACCTTCGAGAAGCATAACTGAATGCCAACGTCGCTGGTTATCGCCCGCATCGCTTTAGGAGGGTTGATTCTTCTTGCTGGAAGAAGTCTGCTTTGGTTATTAGTAACGATTGCCGGCTTCTTTTTTGGAACGGAAGCAGCCGGTGCTCTGTGCATCGATTATCCGCCTTGGCTGGTCTGGATGTCAGCTCTACTTGCTGGACTGGTTGGAGCTTTGCTCGCGGCGCTTCTGCAGCGAGTGGCCTTTATACTAGGAGGATCCTATGGCGGTGGATATTTGGCAATGCTTCTCTCAGGAAGCTGAGGCCAACTGGATCCAGATCAGGGCAGGAGGTAGGTAAAATAAATCATCCTAGCAAGAAAAAAAACCTGAAATGGTTTTGGATAGGTATAAGTTTGATTTGTATCCTGGTCCTCTACCAGGCACTAACAAACTTATATCAGGAAGAAGAGAAAGCCCTGCGAAGCCATATTCGCAAATCGTTACAAGATACTTTTTCCGCGCAAACCAAAGATTATTCTAAGACAATCGGTCTGTTTCGATATGAGCCTGCACCCGGAACCTTGCACGAGAAACGCGGGTTACAGTCTTCTGTGGTCCTCGTGCATGGTCTCGACGATCCAGGAAAAGTCTGGCAAAATCTGGCGCCTGTGCTGGCAGAAGAAGGCTATGAAGTCTGGTTGTTTGAATATCCGAATGATCAACCATTGGCAGATTCCGCCCAGCTGTTTTTTGATGAACTCGCCTGGCTGCGAACCAGTGGTATCGAACGAATTGCGATGGTCGCTCACAGCATGGGCGGTCTGATTTCTCGTGAATTATTGACCAGTCCGAAGATCGCATACCATGTCTTTCTGGCGAAAAAGCAAGTTCCGGAAGTTAAAAAACTCATCATGATCGGCACACCGAACCACGGTTCACAGCTTGCAAGATTACGGATAGTTTCCGAAATTCGTGATCACCTAGATCGTTTCTTTAAAGGAAAGGCAACCGGGTTGGGTTTTCTACTGGACGGAGCGGGCGAAGCAAAAATTGATTTACTGCCGGGAAGTAAATTCCTGACAGAGCTTAATGCCCGATCTCATCCGGCAGGGGTCGAAATGCTGGTTATCGCCGGGATTACCGCACCGTGGAATGAAGACGATATTGATCTTTGGCTTGGACATACCTATGGACAAGCAAAGGCAGAACAAGGATCGGAATCCGAGAGAGTTAGAGACCTGATGGAGTCCGTGTCGAATGGATTGGGTGATGGCCTGGTGACACTGGAATCGGCGCGCCTTGACAACATCCCTCTGAGCACGGTTAAAGGTACCCACTTGTCCATGATACGCAACATTTCACCTGACAGCGACCGTATCCCCCCGGCCGTGCCGCTGGTGGTAGCGGAATTACACAAGAACAACCGGTAAAAGTTGTCGTATTGGATGCAACGCTCGCGCTCGCTGAAATCATCGAGAAAAAAATGAGTTGATCACCCTGGTATAACTGGGTATTCACATAGTTGATGAAACGTAGTACTGTTTCTGCCTATCTAGATCGTGACCACATTTCCGTTGCCGATTTATCGTTGGGGCTGCTTTTTCTATCTGCTTCTTTGCCCCCTTCAACGGTACCAAGGTCGGCTCTGATCCGGGGTACGCCGGGTGGTCTGGTCATGGCGATCGACTGAGACGATTATTGCAGCGAGATTTATCTATGGTTGCTCCACGGGACCGAGAAAATACAACAAGTTGGCATCCAAGCAGGCTAAATAATTTGACGGAAACAATGGAGGAATGAGCAATGAAAGCGATCCGCATGGGAATTTTGGCTGTTACCATAGCAATGGTGTTGCCGTCAACGGTCCTGTCCCAGGAAGCCGATTGGCAATTCGAACTCGCCCCGCTTTACCTGTGGGCGATCTCCATAGATGGAGACCTGGGTGTCCGGGAGAGAACGGCTGGGGTCAGTGTTGATTTCGGTGATGTCTGGGACAATCTCGAAGGGGTGTTCACGCTTCGGTTCAATGGCCTCTACCGAGGTAAATTTGGTTTTGTGCTCGATTACAACTACCTCGACCTCGGTACTGAGGTGACCAAGCAAGGGGCCAATCTCGAAGTTGATTTCAAGTCCCAAATCCTCAACGCCGCGGCGATATACCGTTTTATTGACGGTCCCCATATACTTGACGGCGCCGCCGGGATCCGCTATACGAATCTGGATGCCCGCATCGACCTGCGAAATATTGGAGTTCGTCTGGACGGGGATCAGGACTGGGTCGACCCGATCGTCGGCCTGCGTTATGCCTATCAAATCGCCGATAAATGGACCCTTCGGCTCTATGGTGATATCGGCGGATTCGGAGTCTCCTCCGATTTTACCTGGCAGGGTCTCGGCCTGATCGACTTCCAGCCATGGAAGAATGTCGCCATCGTTGCCGGTTACCGGGCAATAGGCACGGATTATGAAACCGGGAGCGGTATGGATCAGTTCAGCTACGATGCGACCGTGCACGGGCCGGTGTTGGGTATTGATATTCGCTGGTGAGCTGCACCGCCTGTTGATTAGACTTACCAGCAAGGTCTCCAGGCTGGCTGGGTGATTTGATGCAGCTAAATTTCCCGTATTGAATTTGACCTGCCCTTTGTCTGGGAAGCCAGACTTTAATCGCCGGGAATATGCAGACTGCTTGAACAACCCCTCAAGCCCATGCTCTGCTTCGTTAAAAATTTCAATATGGCCCGCGTATATGCGTATGTATTTGATCCTCGTACAGCCTGCTTAATTTGTCATGCAGCGCTTCGGGAATGTGCTCCAGGCCCGAACTCTCAGTGTTTGTCTTAACCTGCACCGCTGAGCTCGCCCCAGGTATGACCGTAGATACGGCCTCATGGTCAAGGATCCAGCGCAATGCCAGTTGGGCCATGGATATATTCCCGGGAAGCATCTTTTTTATCATCTCAACAAGTTCGATTCCCTTTTCGAAAGACAAACCTGCAAAGGTTTCTCCCACGTTAAAGCGTGCCCCGTCACGATTGTAATTTCTATGGTCGCTTGACGCGAAGGTCGTCTCTCGAGTGAACTTACCGGAGAGCAATCCACTGGCCAGGGGCAGGCGCGCAATGATACCCACACCGCGCGCCTGAGCCCGAGGCAGCAACTCGTGCACCATTTTCTGCCGGAAGATATTGAAGATCACCTGAAGCGACAGCAGGCCATCCTGCTCCAAGCAGATGAGCCCCTCCTCCACCGTCTCAACACTTGCTCCGAAGTGTTTGATGAGCCCATTTCGTTTCGCGCGCCTCAACCAATCGAAGACATCTCCCTGGCGAAGCACCCCGGTTGGAATGCAGTGCAGCTGGAGTAAATCAATCGTATCGGTCCCAAGCCTTTGCAATGATGCCTCAATGGATTGCAGTAAAATACTTTCCGAGTAGTTGTCAGGATATACGCCATCGCCACGGCCGAACTTGGTCGCCACGACAACGGGTGAAGCACTCTCTTTCAGAAACCGGCCGATGAGCTCCTCGCTTTTTCCTGCCCCATAAACATTTGCGGTATCGAAGAAATTCACTCCATTTCCTATGGCTGTCTTCATGATGGAGATTGCGGTTTCCTCCTTCATCTCGCCAAAGTCGCCGCCAAATTGCCAGCAGCCCAGCCCTACTTCGCTGATAGAAAAACCTTGTTTACCGAGTTCACGCGTTTTCATATGCTTCCCTTGCTAGTTCTTTTATTGGATACCGGCATCATCAGGTTGTGACACCTATAAGCACTAGTGGCATGCAGCCGTTAAAATGCTGAAAATGCCTTTTATTTAGCGTTACCTTCCTGCGCCTGCCCTGGACAAATAGCGCTGCAGAAGGATGAAGACAAAGAGCAGAACACCTATGACAATCTTCGTCCACCAGGAACTCAAGGTTCCCTGAAAGGTGATAAAGGTCTGGATCAGGCCGAGAATGAGAACCCCGATCAAAGTTCCCGCCACATAGCCTGATCCCCCGCTTAACAGCGTTCCGCCGATTACCACGGCGGCTATGACATCGAGTTCGAGACCCACGCAGGCCAGCGGGTATCCAGATGAAGTGTAAAGCGAGTACACAACGCCGGCCAGGGCACTGAGCAAACCGTTGAATGTGTAAACCAGAATCTTGGTCCGGCCAACCGGCAGCCCCATCAGAACTGCCGATTGCTCGCTGCTGCCAATGGCGTAGGTGTTGCGTCCAAAACGGGTATAGTGTTGAAGATAGATGCCGACCAAGGTTACTGCGATAAAGATCATCGCGGTGGCCGGCAGCCAGGCTCTGAAGCCCAGCGGGATGCCAAAATCGATAATCGCGTCTACGGCCGGATGCTTGATTGGAATCGCATTGAGACTGACGAGAAAGGCCAGACCCCGTGCCAGAAACATTCCCACCAGGGTGACAAGGAAAGGAGGCAGTTCAAAAAAATGAATCAGACCACCCATAATCATGCCGAACAACGCCCCCAATCCCAGGCAGATGCTGAATGCAATAATGGGGTGAACGCCATAGTCATGCATCATTTTGGCCGCCAGAACACCGACGAAGGCGACTACTGAACCAACGGAGAGATCGATGCCGCCGGAAATGATGACAAAAGTCATTCCTATTGCGATAACACCAACGAAGGCGTTATCGATAAACAGGTTTATAAAGACGCGCAGAGAGAAAAAATTTGAATAGAGGATAGACCCGGCCAGGTAAATAAGCAGAAAAACGCCTATGGTGGCCAGCAACGGGATATTTTTTTGATTCAAGCGCAGTTTCATGATGCCCGCACCTTTTTACCCGCCATCCGGCTTGAAAAGAGGCGGCGAAACTTTTCTGACTGAATCAGGGCGACCAGGATAATAACAAACGCTTTAAATACGAGGGTTACCTCCGGGGCAACACCTCTTGTTAAAATGGTGGTGGTAAGGCTCTGGATGATGAGTGTGCCCACAATTGAGCCGAAAATTGTGAAGCGGCCGCCCCACATGGTTCCGCCGATAATTACTGCGGCAATGGCATCGAGCTCAAGAAACAGACCGGCGTTATTGGCATCGGCCGCTTTGATGTCGGCACAGACAATCAGCCCTGCAAGGCCGGCGCAGAAACCGGAAAAGATATAGACTGACAGGGTGATGAGGCGTTCTCGTATACCCATAAAACGACTGGCTACGCTGTTCGCTCCTATCGCTTCAATAAAGAGCCCAAGTCCGGTTCGGCGGGTCAGCAGATAGGTCGCGGTGAAGGTCAGCAGGACAAGGATAATAGGGAATGGCAGACCAAATAAGAACCCTGAGCCGATATACTGGAAAGGTTCGTGGATGAAAACGACGATTTGTCCCTGGGTGATCAGTTGGGCAATGCCCCGACCGGCCACCATCAGAATCAGCGTAGCTATGATAGGCTGGATGCCAATCACGGCGACCAGTAAACCATTCCACAAACCGGCCAGCAGCGAAAAGAATAACGGAATTGACAGGACGAGGAAAAGTGACTGCACCTCTCCATACTCGAGAACGCCTTTTACATAATCGGGTCTGATAACCGTTGCGGCAATTGCTCCGCTGATTGCCATGACTGCGCCGACAGACAGATCCACCCCGCCGGTCGCAAAGACCAGCGTCATCCCGATAGCAAGCAGCATCACCGGAGCCGCCCTGTTGGCGATATCAACCAGTGACCCGAAAAAGCGGCCATCTTTTATCTCGATGTGAAAAAAACCCGGGGTGAAAAAGAAGTTGAACAGAAGAATGCCGACAAGCGCCATCAAGGGCCATAGCATTCTCTGAAAATTCTCGCTTCTCAGCCATTGAACCTGACTCATTGATTCACATCCTTGCTGGCGATCACCTGCATGATATTGGCTTCTTCAACAGCCTCGCCAGACAGTTCTGAAAGAACCTTTCGGTCCCTCAACACGGCAATCCGATCACAGCAGGCGATCACCTCTTCGAGCTCAGAACTGATGAAAAGGATGGCCAGCCCATCCGCGCTGAGGCCAAGAATCAATTTCTGGATCTCTGCCTTTGCCCCGACATCGATGCCTCGGGTTGGTTCATCAAGAATCAGAAAGCGGGGATCAGTGGCCAGCCAGCGGGCAATTATGACTTTCTGCTGATTCCCGCCGCTTAGGTTTTTGACCGCCTGGGCATCAGATGGTGTTTTGATATCGAGCAGTTTGATGTATTTATCAGCAATTTCGCTCTGTCGCCTGCCTGAAAGGGCCCGGAAAATGCCCTGCCTCGCCTGCAGCGCAAGAATGATATTTTCCCGCACGGTCAGATCTTCGATAATCCCTTCTTCCTTGCGATTCTCCGGGCAAAACGCGAATAAATGGCTGATCGCCTTTCGAGGCGATGAGATGGCGGTCTCTTCACCTTCCAGCATGATTGTTCCCCCGGTGGATCTGTCGATTCCGAAGAGCAGGCGCGCCGTTTCGGTGCGGCCGGAGCCGAGCAGCCCCGCCAGTCCCAGGACCTCTCCTTTATTGATAGTGAGATCAAAGGCCGTCATCGAACCTTTGCGCTCGAGTTGTTTTACTTCAAGCAGCGTTTGCCCTGTCTTCGTCTTTTCCTGCTGCGTTTTGCCGGCCGTCTGTTCCAGGGAAAACGTTTCCGGATCCTTGCCAAGCATGTGAGCGATCAATTCGATTCTGGGCAGCTTCTGCGTTTCAAATTCACCGATAAAAGCGCCATTTCTGAGCACCGTTATCCGGTCTGTAATTGCGTAGACCTGATCGATAAAATGAGTGACGAAAAGAATGCCGATGCCGTCTTCCTTGAGCTTTCTTATCACCTTGAAGAGCTGTGCGACCTCGGCCAGATCAAGACTTGAGGTCGGTTCATCGAGAATCAGGACCTTGGCCGATATTTCAAGCGCCCGGGTAATCGCCACGAGTTGCTGAATGGCTACAGAATAGGAAGACACCGGCTGCGTGACATCGATGTCAAGGTCAAGTTTACGGATGGCCAGGCTGGCATCGCCATTGATCTGTTTCCAGTCGATGCGGCCCAGGCGCATGGGCTCACGCCCGATGTAGATATTTTCGGCAACTGAGAGTGCGGGAATCAGGTTTATTTCCTGGTAGAGGGTGCTGAGGCCATGCACAGCCGCCTCTTGCGGCGAAGACAGCGAAAATGGCTCTCCCTCGAATAAAATCTCTCCAGCGTCCCGTAGGGTAAAGACCGGTCAACACCTTGATGAGGGTAGACTTGCCAGCCCCGTTTTCCCCCATCAAACCGTGCACCTCACCGCGTCGCAGGCACAAATTCACCTGATCAAGGGCGAGCACGCCCGGAAAGGCCTTGCTCACCCTTCTGATGTCGATCAGCACGTTGTTCTGATCCCTGTTCTGATCCATGTGGATCCGCTCCACCAGAAAATCCGGCGATACCTATTAATATTTTCTGGTCGGTAAGGTTTCAGCAGCAACTTCGGCCGGGAAAACCCCCTCGTTGGTAACGATACGCTTGGGCAGTTCCTTGCCGGCCATTAAGTCTTCAACCGCGTCGAAAAGCTGCGGTCCAAGCAATGGGCTGCACTCTACGGTGCAATTGATTTTCCCCTCTAACATTGCCTCAAAAGCACCACGAACTGCATCAATAGAAACGATGATGATATCTTTTCCAGGCTTCAGGCCATACTCTTCAATAGCCTGGATAGCACCCAGCGCCATATCGTCGTTGTGGGCATAGAGCACGTCGATCTTCTTGCCTTCCGACTTGAGGAAAGCTTCCATGACTTCTTTGCCTTTGGCCCTGGTGAAATCGCCGCTCTGGGATTTGATGATCTTGAAAGCAGATCCTTCCGTTACCTCGGCAAAGCCGACCTTCCGATCAATAGCCGGTGCCGAACCGACGGTGCCCTGCAACTCGACAACATTGACCGCATCGCTGCTCTTGTCCGGGTTTTTAAGACGATCGTAATTTTCCATGAGCCATTTCCCGGCCCGCCTGCCTTCCTCGACGAAATCGGAGCCCATGAACGTTACCCACAGGCTGTCGTCCTGAACATCGACCGCACGATCAGACAGAATAACCGGGATTCCAGCTCGTTTCGCTTCCTTCAACACCGGCTCCCAGCCAGTCTCGACCACCGGGGAGAAGGCTATGACATCAACCCCCTGTGAGATGAAGCTGCGAATAGCCTTGATCTGGTTCTCCTGCTTCTGCTGCGCATCCGAAAATTTCAAGTCAATGTTCGGACGATTCTTCGCTTCAGAGACAATCGAATCGGTATTGGCCACTCGCCAGGCACTTTCTGCACCAATCTGAGAAAAACCGACCACAATCTTGTCTGCGGCCAGCGCCGAGCCTGCAATCATCATGCAGGCAAAAAAAGTACATGCAATAATTTGAAGCCACTTGTTCATGATTCTCCTCCGTTTTTATGTCCGTCAACAATCCAGATAGCTGCACAGAAATTTATACGATCCTCTGCAACCGTTTAGCCGGTCTACCCAGCGGGAAACCGTAATTACTCATACTGCGGGTCATACAAACGTATTTCAAAGCTCACCAAGGATACCAAGGCACTGGCACTGCCGAACGTATAGAAGGCTGAGCAAAACTCGGGGATCCGGCGATTACACTCAACAGCCTGCTCTTTGATCGATCTACAAGATTTCATTGCTTCTTCAGGTCAGTCTGTTTTCTACGAACACACCGATTTCTTTATATTTTTCGTATATCGACTGGTAATGGTCAAGGTGCGCTTCTTGGGGTTCATATACCGCTTCGATACCACACGCCATCTTCTCCTGGGCCTCGAAGATATCAGAAAAAACCCCCCCGACGACCGCTGCAAACATTGCAGCGCCGAGCGCTACCGTCTGGTCACTGCGGGCGACCTTTATTTCCATATTCAGAACATCGGCGAGAACCTGCATGACGAAGGGAGATTTTCGGGCAACCCCGCCAATGGCAATCACCTCGTTTATTTGAATTCCTTCCGAGAGAAATCTCTCTACGATTGCCCTGCTGCCAAAGGCGGTTGCCTCGACAAGCGCCCTGAAAATACGAGGCGCATCGCTTCCCAGGCTGAGCCCGGTAATCGCGCTCTTAAGTGCCTGGTTGGCATCCGGTGTTCGGCGGCCGTTGAGCCAATCCAGGGCGACCAGCGTGCCATCATGTAAAGGGGTTGCGGCAGCGGCCTCATTTAAGGATGGCAATAAACCCTGCTGCATTTCACTGACCAGCAGTTCAGCCGTTTCCCGGTTGAATTTCTTGTTTCGAGTTAGCATTTGAGACGGCCAGAGCAGCACATCCCGAAACCAGGCAAAAACATCGCCAAAAGCGGACTGGCCCGCCTCCATGCCAATCATCTGAGGGATTATCGAGCCTTCTACCTGACCGCATATGCCGCTCACTACCGTATCACCAATTTCATCAGGCGGGGCAATAAGCATGTCACACGTTGAGGTGCCAATCACTCGGACAAAGCTGTACGGCCTAATTCCGCCGCCAACGGCACCCATGTGGGCATCAAAGGCTCCAATACCAAGCGGCGTGCCTGGCCGCAGCCCAAGTTCCGCTGCCCAGTCAGCGGTCAATCTTCCCGCTTCCTGATCTGCTGTATAAGTCCTGGTGAAGAGCCGGTCTCTGAGACCGGTCAGCAGAGGATCCAGGCTTTGAAAGAAAGCCTCGCTGGGCAACCCGCCCCAGCTAGCATGCCAGAGCGCTTTGTGGCCGGCGGCACACACGCCCCGTTTCAACTCTGACGGCCTGGTGGTTCCGCACAGGACCGCCGGCATCCAATCGCAATGCTCAACCCAACTGTGCGCCTTGCTGCGGACCTGCTCGTCACAGCGAAGTATGTGCAGAATTTTCGCGTAAAACCATTCAGACGAGTAGATGCCGCCGACATATCTGGTGAAGTCTGTGCCGCCCCAGCTGCGGGCGACTGCATTTATTTCTGCCGCCTCTGCGACCGCAGTGTGGTCCTTCCAGAGGACAAACATTGCATTCGGGTTATCGGCAAAATCTGGACGCAGAGCCAAGGCGGTGCCATTTTTGTCTAGCGCGATTGGGGTCGATCCGGTCGTGTCAATACTGATAGCCGCTACCCGGTCCACGCACCCCCGGGGGCCTTTGGCAATGGCTCCGGTAACGGTTTCTTTCAGTCCTTCAAGATAATCGAGCGGATGCTGGCGAAACTGGTTGCGAGCCGGCTCGCAGTACTTTCCAGCGGCCCAGCGTGGATAATGAAATACTTCGGTGGAAAGCTCTTCTCCGTTGCTGGTATCCACAAGAACAGCCCTCACCGAATCTGTTCCGAAATCAAGGCCGATCACATAAGGAGTGTCCATGCACCTATCTCCCATTTAAAACCAAATCAGCTGCGCAGAGCGAGGCCGTAATAGAGGTGGTTATGACGGAGTTCTCTTCTGAAAGCAGCAACCTCGGTGTCTTTATCTATGACAAGGCATTCAATTCCCGTCATCTCAGCAAAATCCTTGAGTTGTTCAGTCGTTACCGCCTGACTGAAACTCGTATGATGAGCCCCGCCGGCATAGATCCAGGAAGCCGCTGACGTTTTCAGATCAGGTTGCGGCTCCCAGAAAACACTCGCCACCGGCAGATTCGGCATATGCTCGTCAATATCTACGACCACCACCTCATTTATCAGCAGTCGGAAACGATTTCCCATGTCAAGCAGGGTTGCATTCAAGGCCGGTCCTGAGCGCGCTGAGAAGACAAGACGTGCAGGATCAGCTTTTCCGCCGATTGACAATGGGTGGATCTCAAGCGAGGGCTGGCCTGCCGATATGGTTGGGCAAACCTCGAGCATATGGGCACCAAGCACCAAGGCCGGGCCATTCTCCGGCAGGTGATAGGTATAGTCTTCCATAAAGGAAGTCCCGCCGGACAGCCCGGCCCCCATTACTTTCATAGCACGAACCAGTCCGGCGGTTTTCCAATCGCCCTCCGCGCCGAAGCCATAGCCATCTGCCATCAGCCGCTGACAGGCAAGACCAGGCAGCTGATTGAGACCGTGCAAATCTTCAAAAGTCGTCGTGAAGGCTGTGCAATCATGCCTTTCCAGGAAAGTTCTAAGACCCAATTCAAGGCGGGCAGCCTCGCGCAATCTGGCAAAACTTTTCGTCTCCCGTATATCTTTGCCCACCTTGTAGGTGTCCATATAGATCGAAACCTGTCTGTCGATGGCCGTTTCTTCCACTTCGCCTACAGCTGCGACAAGGTCCCCGACCCCAAACCCATGCACTTCATAACCAAACAATACCTGGGCGCTGACTTTGTCTCCTTCGGTGACGGCCACGTCCCGCATGTTATCTCCAAAACGGGCAATGCGGCACGTTCTGCTATCCAGAAGCGCAGAGGCGGCCCTTGCCCAGGCACCTATCTCCTCAGCAACTGAGGTTTCCTGCCAGTGCCCGACGACAACTTTGCGCTCCAGTTGAAGCCTTGTTCCGATAAAACCAAATTCCCTGTCTCCGTGTGCACTCTGGTTGAGATTCATGAAATTCATATCAATCTGTTTAAACGGAATCTCACGATTGAACTGGGTGTGCAGGTGAAGAAATGGTTTGAGCAGACCAGTGAGACCGCTGATCCACATCTTTGCTGGCGAAAAGGTATGCATCCAGCAGATCAGGCCGATGCAATTAGGGCTGTTATTAGCCTGCAGACAGACTTCAGAAATTCCCCGACTGCCGGTAACCACAGGTTTGTAAACAACGTTTACCGGAATATGACCGTCCTGGTCCAGATAAGCGGCGATCTTCTCTGCATTGACAGCGACCCGGCCCAGGGTTTCATCACCATACAAATGCTGGCTGCCGGTAACGAACCACATTTCGAACTGTGATAATCTGATCATACTGATTCTCCCACAGGTGGTAGGTCGGCGGGACAGACATGGGTGTCACACTGTTCCGTTATCGATTACGTGATCGTTAACGAAACTGATACCTAACTAATAAAGGTTTGTCAATCATTAACTCTGCAAGCTGTAAAAAAAACTTTTTTATCGTATGTTTTTCTATCAATATACAACAATTACATATACTTAATTTAATTAACAGAATTGTCTGCTGTCCAAGACGGTAACGCTGACCAGATGTTGCACCACTACGAAACTGATCTCCTAACAATATGACAATGTTGAATTTCTGGAGGATATTCCGGCTATTGACCTCATAAAATTATGGAAAAAATGTTTGAATGTTCGTTATTTTCTGTTATTGTTATCGATAACGTTAGGGTGCTCGGCCAGGTCCTCAAGCGGAAAAAGTGATTTCTTGCCTGGATGAAATATGTTGCCGTTGCCGCTGAGGATCGGCTAAATATTCTGGCTTTGAAATACTGCCTGCTCGGAACCAGCCAGCAGAAAATTCTGCCTGTTGCTTTAAGACCCATGTACACCCTAAAGACGATTGAATAAAACAATCTGGTGAGAAGCCAGGACAGTGTTGAAAACAGCTCATCTGAAATGTTATGCAGCCGCCCAGAACGACCATTAAAGATGTCGCCCGTGCCTGCGGGGTATCCACTCAGACTATCTCACGGGTACTCAATGACCGGGTAGATGTATCTTCCGCCACCAGGGAAAAAGTTCTGGCCGTTATCGACCAGATGGGCTATCTACCGAGTGCCTATGCCAGGGGGATGCGCCAGCAAAGTACAACCTTGGGAGTT
This sequence comes from uncultured delta proteobacterium, assembly GCA_963707715.1. Lineage (GTDB taxonomy): Bacteria > Desulfobacterota > Desulfobulbia > Desulfobulbales > Desulfocapsaceae > JABDQA01. The sequence goes on along the minus strand of CAVPRJ010000003.1, from coordinate 94,525 downwards.
GTCCTGGCAGGATTGCAGCACAAAGGTGTCTCGACGACCCTCAAGGGAATCACCCTTGAAGCGCAAAACCTCGGCCTCGATCTGATCCTCAAAGAGTTGCCCAGCTTCGAGGCAACTGACATGAAATCCCTTATCCAGGCCCTGATGACCCAACAGGTAATGGGGATCATATATGCAGTGCCTGAGGTTGGCGACAACTGGGCACAAGTCCGGGAGTCTATCCCCCAACATTGCCCACCGATCGTTTACCTCAAAGGAAATCCCACTTCTGCACCCCTGACTATCTCCTTTGATAATTATCAGGGTGCTTATCTGGTAACCAATCACCTCATCGAACAAGGCTACCAGAAGATCGCGCACATATGCGGTCCTCTGGACTGGTTTGAGTCCCGTGAGCGCAGAAGAGGATGGCGCCAGGCACTGCTCGATGCAGGGCGAAATGTTAGCGACAACAGATTACAGGAGGGGACCTGGGACACCGCAAGCGGCTATGTTGCCTTTGAGCGACTGCTAAGATCTTTTCCTGACATGGACGCCGTCTTTGTCGCCAATGACCAGATGGCCCTGGCAGTATTAAGCTGTGCCTGGCAACACGGGCTGAAGGTGCCGGAGCAACTAGGCGTTGCAGGATTTGACGGTATTTCCGAATCAGCCTTTTTTATTCCATCATTGACTACAGTGAAGCAGGATTTTCGAGGTCTTGGCGCTCTTGCTGTGCGTAAGATAAAACAGTTGCAGGAGCCCGAAATGAGTCCCGCAAAAGTGGGTTCGGACACGACTATTCTAACACCTGAATTAATTGTTCGCTCTTCAACACAGCGCTCAAACACTGCTTAGATTTTGCAGCCTAAGCTTTCCCGGCAAAACATATCTTTTCTGATTATAGTTCCCAGATAACAGTATGGCTAAGGGGGTGGAATCCATATTCCGCCAATTACTGCGCTGCCCATCAGTATTGCCTTATCATTTGGAAGCCTCGATTATGGAAACCACGTGCAAAGATACGTTTATCAGAGAGTATCAGGCCGAGTTGAACAACATCCTGACTGTCCATCCTGAGATTGAAACGACCAATTATCTTGATGGGTTACCCAAGGAACTCCTCTCCAAAATATTTCAATTGCGGCCTCTTTCAATGTTTATTCCGCAAAGATTTGGAGGCAGAGGAGGAGAACCATATCATCGCCTGGCACTGCTGGAAGCAGCATCCTATGAATCCCTCGCCGTTGGCCTGATGATGGGAATCAATGGCTCGCTTTTTCTTGAACCAGTAGCGAAATATGGCCAACATGAAGCCCAGACCCATGTCTACAAATCATTCCTGGGCGGCTCCTCGCTCGGAGGGCTCATGATTACCGAACCAGAGTTTGGTACCGATGCCCTGTCCATGCAAACCTCATATTCTCAGACAGAGACCCATTTTCACCTGAAGGGATCCAAGCACTGGGGAGGTTTGACGGGACTGGCTGATTTCTGGCTCGTAACCGGAAGAAAGGAGAAACAAGATAACAGACTGGCACGTGATATTGATCTGTTCATCGTCGATAGATCTCAACCGGAGCAGAAAATCTCGGTTGTTGAGTACTTTCAGAAGCTCGGACTCTTTTTAATTCCCTATGGGGCGAATAATATTGATGCAACGCTGCCGGCCACGGCAAGACTGATCCCGCAGACAAGCGGAATCAAGTTAATGATGGACCTGCTGCATCGAAGCCGACTGAGGCTTTCAGGCATAGGATTGGGTTTCATCAAAAGGATGCTTGACGAAGCCCTGAGGCACTGTCGACAGCGTTTTGTTGGCGGCAAGAGCCTGTTGAGCTATGATCAGGTACAGTACAGGATTTCAACGTTGCAGACCTGCTTCACCCTTGCCTCAGCCATGTGCCATTACAGTGCCGGCGTATCGGGTCTGAAAAATGATTTAACCTCGTTTGGTTTGCAGGCAAACGCGGCCAAGGCATTACTGACCGATATGATGCAGGACTCGGCCCAATCCCTTTTGCAGCTCACAGGGGCAAAGGGATATCGCAGAGACAAGATCGCCGGCAGAGCAATAGTTGACAGCCGGCCTTTTCAGATTTTTGAGGGGTCAAACGATGTCATGTACAGTCAGGTCGCTGATCTTGTGCTCAAGAAGATGAAAGACAGCAAACACCGTAATTTTCATGCGTTTCTGAGTCAGTTTGACTTGACTGCAAAAGGAGCGAGCTATTTTAAGAAAGTTCTCAATTTCGATTTAGATATTGGCAGCGCTCAAAGAACCCGGGTGGTGCTGGGCAAAATCATGGCAAAGCTGATCGCGGCTGAATTTACTTTCGATCTTTACGAAACGAGGTTTCGCAAAGATCTGGTTGATAATGCGCTCGAGGCTGTAGGAAACGACCTGACCGCGTTGCTTGCATCCTTAAAACAGTTTCGCTTGATAGGCGTGGTAGGAGATTATCGGGAGAATAGTGACTGGAAACTGCTGCACACTTCGCCTTAACTCTAATAACGCAGTTCTATGCAGAAATCGTGACCCGAACTGACATACCGATAGCGGAAGATCAGATTACCTGAGCGGTCCTAGGCACGTTCGGAAAATAGATCAGAGCGGTGTGCACGCGCAGTTTCCTGTTGTTATTTTCTGTCTGTTTTTTTTACTTTTCAAGCCGTTTCTTGCGCTCTTCCACTCCTTTGGCAATCGCCTCGGCTTCTTTGTTATTGTGTTTTTCAATTCGTTTCCTGATTTGCTCGTACAGGTCTTTTTCGATATCTTCGTGCCTGCGTGATGGCTCAATTTAGTAATCCCTGTGTCCCCCATTTGGCATTTTTCGACGTATCAGTCATCTGGAGTACTATTATAACCAGCGACGATAATCAAGGCGTTGCCCAGACAAGGTTACAAAATGATTCCAACATACTACCATATAGTTTCAAGCGTCCGGGAGGAGTCCGCGAAGGGCAGTAAGACCGCTTTTTTCTAGTCTTGTGATCAGATGGGCTGTAAACGCATAATTCCAGATGATTCGAGCTGGTTTTAAGTCGACAGGCCTGCCGCTATGCCGTCCAGAAATATCTCGCGAACTGCTGTACCAATTGAGTAAGATGAAAGGCCTTGAGAGGGAGGATCAATCTTGCCCGTTGGCCTCCTTCTGGCCTTACCGCAATTTAACATCTTATTGCCGAATATAGTGAGCCCAAAACCACCGCAAAATCTTTTTTCACCCCGGCAACATCATAAAATCAGGAGGTTTTTACCTTTTCTGCTATGGTGGCCAGCCGTTACCCGGAAAACAGTGAAGGCAGATCTGCTTGCCGGGATCATCGGAGCGATCGTCGCCCTGCCCCAGGGGGTCGCCTTTGCCACGATCGCCGGCATGCCGCCGCAATACGGGCTTTATACCGGCATGGTGCCGGCTGTCATTGCCGCTTTTTTCGGCTCCTCGTGGCTGCTTGTCTCAGGGCCGACCACTGCCGCCTCCCTCGTGCTGTTTTCCTCGCTGAGCCTGCAGGCTACCCCAGGCTCCGCCGAATACGTGCAGCTCGCTCTGGCTGTCACCCTGATGGTCGGGATCATTCAACTCAGCATGGGACTGGTGCGCTTCGGATCTCTGGTGAATTTCATCTCACACTCCGTGGTTGTCGGTTTCACCGCCGGTGCCGCCATTCTGATCATCTCCAGTCAGATCAAGCATTTCCTCGGATTAAGTTACTCCCCGACATCGAGTCATTTCCAGGATATCTTTCAAAGCCTGTTTCTGCATATAAACGACATCAATATCTTCACCGTTGCGGTCGGTTGCATCACTCTCGCTGTGGGGATCCTTGTCAAAATGTGGCGACCCGCCCTGCCCCACATGATCATCTCCATGGTCATCGGCAGTCTTGCCGCTGTCGCAATTACCAGCGTCGCCGGCCGGGATACTGCCCAAATTGCTGTCGTCGGAGCGATACCAGCCACGCTGCCGCCCCTGTCCTTACCGGAGCTGAGCCTGACGAACATTAAACTTCTGGTTCCGACCGCTCTGGCCATGGCCCTGTTCGCCCTGACCGAGGCAATATCGATTGCCCGGTCCCTGGCTGACAAGACAGAACAGGAGTTTGACGGGAATCAGGAGTTCATCGGGCAGGGATTATCCAACATAATCGGCAGTTTTTTCAGCAGTTATGTGGCAACTGGGTCATTTAACCGGAGCGGAATGAACTACGAAGCCGGAGCGAAAACGCCGCTTGCCGCCACCTTTGCCGGTCTGCTTCTCATACCGGTGGTCCTGTTCCTCGCCCCGCTTGCCGCCCATCTGCCCAAAGCAGCATTGGCGGCGATTCTTTTTCTGGTGGCCTGGCGTCTGATCGATCCCCACCATATCATGAAAATAATCAGAACCAGCCCAACAGAATCGGTGATCATGGGCTCCACCTTTTTCGCCACCCTTTTCCTCGAGCTGCAGTTCGCCATTTTGCTGGGCATTATGATCTCGCTGGCAATCTATCTCAATCGAACTTCCCACCCGCACATAAGGACCAGGGTTCCCGACCCGCGCGTCAAGGCGCGCTCTTTCGTGACCGATATCAGGTTGCCGGAATGCCCGCAACTCAAGATCGTCCGCATAGACGGTTCGCTCTATTTTGGCGCCGTTAGCCATGTTCAGGCAGGCCTTCACCAACTCCTGGGGGAAAATCCCGGCCAGAAGAACCTGCTTATTGTCGGAAGCGGCATCAACTTCATCGACATGGCCGGTGCCGAGCTGCTCTCTCACCTTGCCAGAGAGAGACACGCAGCAGGAGGGGCCCTTTATTTCTACGACATGAAGGAAGACATCTGCAGCCATTTCAAATTTCTCGACTACATGCTCGATATCGGTCTCGATAATATTTTTGTTTCGAAAAAGGAGGCCATCGCTGAGATTTTCAGCCGTCTCGATGCCCGGGTCTGTAAAAGCTGTGAGGTGCGTATCTTCCTCGAGTGCCGGAACATACCTGACGACGAACCATCAGGACAGCCGCTACCTTGAAATCCGCACACAGGCTGCTGGGATTATATACGGCAGCAATCAGGGCGACTGGTCCGGAGATGGCGATCATCCCGATTCTGTAGGGAAAACATATGAAAATCCTGATATATGGAACAACCGAGGCCGGATACATGACCGCTCTGCATCTCAGCCCGATGCATGATGTCACGGTTCTTGATGAAAATGAGAAGTTGCCGGAGCACTTCGGCGGTCTTGATATCGGTTTTATCAGTGGCAGTGGCACGGACATCGGCCTCTTAAAGCAGACCAAAGCAGACCGGGTGGACCTTTTTATCGCCTGTTCTGAAATCGACGAGGCAAACATCGTCGCCTGCTGGACAATCAAGAGAATCGCCGATATCGAAACAATCTGCTTTGTGCGAAAACTAGCATTGTATCGTAATCTCAAGTATTTCGGGCAGAGTAATTTCAGAACCGCCTATGATATCGATACCATTGTCTGGCCCGAGCAACTGCTGACTCAGGATATCTTCAGGGTGGTGTCCGTACCGGAGGCCGTGGATGTGGAATATTTCGCCAAGGGACAGGTGAAATTGTTCGAATATCGCATCAAGGAAGATTCGATCATCCTGGATAAGCAAGTGATGGACTGCGAGTTTCCCCAAAATGTCCTGGTTGTCGGAATCACCCGTGAAAACAAGTTGTTTATTCCTCAAGGATCCACTGTCATTGAACTGAACGACAAGGTCGTCATCATGGGCACCGGGCAGGCCCTCGACCAGCTTGCAGCCCGTATCTTTCGAAAAAACGTCAGCATCAGAAAAGCGGTGGTCATCGGCGGGGGGAGTGTCGGCTTTCTACTCGCAGAGCAGCTTGAAAACGCCGGGATCCAGGTTATCATAATCGAGCCCAATGAGCAGCGCTGCACCTACCTGGCGGACAATCTCAAAAAAAGCCTCATCCTCTGCGGTGACGGCACCGATCTGAGCCTGCTGGAGGATGAGGCGATCGGCTCGGCGGACGTGGCCATCTGCGTGACGAATAACGATGAGAAAAATCTGCTCTGCTCCCTGCTTATCAAGCATATGAGCACATGCCGCATCATTACCAGGGTCAGCAATTCGCAAACGGCTATGTTATTCGAGCGGGCCGGGGTGGATGTGGTGGTCTCCACCCACAATGCCGCCTTAAAAGATCTTCTCAACCATGTGCAATCCCAGGATATTGACATACTTGCCCTGATCGAAGACGGGCAGGGAGAAGTGGTTCGGATTAACGTGCCGGAAGGTTTTCAGGAAACCAAGGTCGCCGATATCACCTTCAAGGCCCGGGCGGTAATCGCCGTCGTGCAGCGAGGCAGGCAGATCATCATTCCAAATGGCGACACGATCATCCAGGCGGGTGATCTGCTGAATTTATTTACCTTGACTGCTGATGTCGAGAAGATACAGGCGACCTTTGCCAAATGAAAATTACTCATATTCTTTCAGCCCTCGGCTTGATCCTGGTCGCCTTCGGCGCCATTCTCCTGACGCCGATCGCGGTTGCGCTCGTTGAAAAGGAATATCAGTCCATTCTGCCTTTTTTGAGCGGCGCGGTCTGTTCAATAGCGCTCGGTCTGGTGTTCCGCAGAACCGGGGGGTATCTGAAAAACTTCGATGCCCTGAAACGCAACGAGGGTATGCTGATCGTCTGCCTGGCCTGGGTGATGGCCGCCGCGATGGGGGCACTCCCCTATCTTTTTTTCGGCCTTACCCCGGTTGATGCCTATTTTGAGTCGATGTCGGGAATCACGACCACGGGAGCGACGATATTGACCGATTTCTCCCGTTATCCCAAGTGCTTCTTTTTCTGGCGCAGTCTCACCCAGTGGCTTGGCGGAATGGGGATCATCGTATTGTTTGTCGCAATTCTGCCCCAGTTCAAGGTGGCCGGACGGCAGATGTTCTTTGCCGAAGCACCCGGCCCCACCGAAGAAAAGGTGACCCCCAGGATCACCCAGACGGCCAAGGCCCTCTGGGTTGTCTATATCCTGCTGACCGCAACCGAGATCATAGCCCTGACGCTTGCCGGCATGAATCCGTTTGATGCGGTCTGCAACTCTTTTTCCACCATGGCTGCAGGAGGCTTCTCTCCCCATCCACAGTCAATCATGGGCTATGGAAGCAATGTGATTATCTGGATAGTCACTGTCTTCATGCTGCTGGCGGGTTCGAGTTTCGTCTTGCAGTATTGGGTCCTGGTACGCCGCAAACCCCAATTGTTTCTGTCCAGCGAAGAGTTTCGCGGCTATATCCTGATCATACTTGTGGCTGGGGCTGGCCTGGCTGGAGTTCTCCTTTTCAGTGGCAAGGCAGCGCCGCTTGACGCTGTTCGCAACAGTCTGTTTCAAATTATTTCCATCATTACGACCACCGGCTTTGCCTCAACCGATTTTGCTTTATGGGCGGTTGCCGGTCAGGTGATACTCTTCAGCATGATGCTCATCGGCGGCTGCGCCGGCTCTGCGGGAGGGGGAATCAAGGTTGTCCGCATCCTGGTCTGGGCCAAGTATCTGCGCCGGGAAATCAGCCAGATCATTCACCCACAGATCGTCAAGCCGATCAAACTGGACCTCAAGACGGTTCACTCTGACATCCAGCAGCAGATCATTGGCTTCCTGCTTTTCTATCTCCTTATCATGATCGTTTCAGCTCTTGCCGTCACGGCAATAGAAGGCAATGGGGTAATCGGTCTGGTCGGCACGGCTGCCACGCTTGGCAATATCGGACCAGGCTTCGGTGAGATAGGACCAATGGGAAGCTTCGGTACACTCTCCGTACCGACAAAACTGATCTTTATCGTGAATATGGCCGTCGGCAGACTTGAGATCATCCCCTTTCTGGCAATGCTGCATCCCGATTTCTGGAGATTTCAATAGCAGATCCGCAAAAGTTCAACCCAAAATGGCCTGCTCAACCGCGACCTGTTCGGCATAACGGCACGCTAAGATTGCTCGATTGTCCAGCGCAAGCCGGCTGCCCTCCCGATCAGAATGGATGAATGGCCTAAGAGAGGCCTTTTACCATTGTTTTCCTTGTGTTCGGGAATATCTTCCGGGACGACAATTTAAAACTCGATAACGATAGGAGACGACCTCCATGGGTCTTGCCCAAAGACCGTCACCCGCCTTCACCTTCCTGCCAGTTTTCAATGACTTCCTTGGCGGCCCTGAATGCCTCGATGCCTGAAGGAACGCCGCAGTAGACTGTTGATTGCAGCAGCACATCCTGTATTTCTTCTGCACTGCAGCCATTTCGCAAAGCTCCGCGGACATGCGCCTTAAGCTCAGTCGAAGCTTTGAGGGCGGCAAGGGTGGCGATGGTCACCAGGCTTCTGGTCTGGTCTGGGAGGATGCCATTGGCCCATATCTCACCCCAGCAGTTTTCCGTTACCATTTCCTGCAGCGGCTTTGTAAAAGCGGTGGCAGATGAAAGCGCCTTGTCCACATACTCGTCACCGAGAACCTTTCTTCTGGCAGCCATACCCGCTTCGTATTTCCTGGATTTCATAGCAACGCTCCTTGTCTGTTCTATTATCACTGGCGACCCTGCAAAATCCTCATTTTGCACGGTAGCCTCTTGTATGAAGTAAATCGTTTTGTTATCGCGCGGCAACTGGACAACTGTTCAGGGGTCTCATCAAAAGTAACCCAAATGACCGATTACTTCCTCAGAATGTCAAACTGAGCTTCCGCCAGTGCGGTTCGGAATTTAAAACGATTACCCGGGTAATGGAATACTATACATGGAATAGATGATACCCGATAATCGTTTGCTCGTTATCAACCGGTTCGGCTGAGCGGGCTTTTCAGGGTAGCGTTTATCTTACGACGAGAACGGAACAGGGAGCAGTTTGCAGCACCCTGTTGGTGACACTGCCGACAATCAGACTTGCCAGGTTTGTCAGACCTCGAGAGCCCATGATTATCAGATCGCACCCTTCGATTCTGGCAATATCAGAAATTGCCGCTCCGGCAGGTTCTTCCATGATGCGATCCTCTACAGAAATGTCTGCTTCCCTGATTTGCTGCAGAAAGGGGCCGATCACTTTCTCTGACTCACTGATAATGCGTGCAGTTTCCTCCTCCTGATACGGCTGGCCCATGATGGTCGGAAACCTTTTATGACAGTAGACGAGGATAATTTCTGCCTCGAACAGCTTTGCGTATTCAATGGCTTTATCAACAATCGATCCAGAGTATTGCGATCCGTCGATAGCGGTGAGGATCTTTTTCCGTCTCATGATACGTTCTCCTGCAAGAGGCAAGGTGAATGTAATTGTTATATCTCATTATACAATCAATCAGCATCCAGCATCAAGGACGCTGCAGCAGGACGCTGCAGCATGAACTTCAGCATGGTCAGGCGGCAGGGAGGTGCGCCCGACAGCACCCCAGATCAAATTTTGTCTGGAGAACATCAGCCGCACCATTGTCTCTTTGGGCTACCCCAGGAATTATCTCAGCCTAAGGCAAGGCATCATTATTTAAAAGCCAAGCATTGCACCGATTGTCGCAATAGCTGAATGTTTCTAAGCCTGCGATTCCGGAATAAGCTCCCCTGCAATTACATAGATCATTGCTCCTGCTGCACCGCCGAGCATGCCACCCAGAGCCTTGCGGTCAATTTTCTTGAAAAAAAATACCAGCGCGGCATCATTTTTTTCCAATCATTAAACTACAGTCACTAGCCAAAATTCAAGAAAAGCTTGGCATAGGCGGGTTTTAGCATCTTGATGGCCTTGCCCACAGCTTTTGGATCGTTGGTTTCCAACGCGTCATGCAACCCATCCAGTGAGGCAAAGAGGCCTTGCTCCAATTTCTCATACGCTTGGTCAGCCCGGTATTTACCCGGTGCATTTTCTTTAATCGCCTCGGCCAGATAATTCAACACAGCCAATTGGCGGCGAATTTCAACGAGAGCAGCCTCGTTTATTTTATCCGGGCTATACCCACTCTCAAGCAGCCCTTCCATTACTTCATGGTAGTTATTGATATGATCACTGAAGACAACGACTGAGTTCCGCTTCCGTAAATCGCTCAATTCATCCCGGATGGCCTCCAGGGTTTCATGCGCTTCAGCCAACCTGCCGTCGTTTATCTGTGCTGCACTTGTTGTTGCGATTTGTTTAATCGAAGATAAGGTGTCAGCCCATTTCGGATCGGAACTGAAAACTTCAGGAGGCTGCTCGTTATAAGTCTCAATGATCGACCCCCATTGGTTGATGAACATTTCGTTGGCCTTTGCTGATTTCTCGGCATCCTTCATGTTCGTTTGAAACAGAGCTTTTCTATAGGCTGCGTAGGCCTGTTCAACATCTGAATTGAACTGCTGGTAGCGATTTTCTCCGGCACTGGACCAGGCAGGGAGGCCAAGTAACAGACATATCATCAGGACAAGCGATTTCTTCATTTCATGCACTCCTTTTAAGGCTGTTTAAATAATTAGTTTTCCCGGTTGATAGGCTTCTTGATGGACAGGGTTAGCCTAAGAACGGCAGGTCAAAAAGTAAATCCCTGACTATTGCTTTCCAGTAAAATGATCGGGGGGAGGCAAGGTTCTCTTTCTCGTTGAAAAACGAATCGATTCCGTCGGGCAAACCTCACGACAGACATAACAGGAGAAACAATCTGGAATAATTTTTCTGTCCCGACGTAAAATAGCTCCCATCACGGTTGAGGGGCAGGCTGTTTCACACTTTCCGCAGCCAATACACGTTTTATAATCAACACTGACTTTGACTAAACTGAATTTCTCAACAACCCAGCCCGCCAGTCCAAAAGGGCAGAACAGGTGACACCAGGGGCGGTAAACAAAAAGGCTTGCCGCCAGCAGGGCCCCTGTGAAAACAATCCCGCTGAGGCCCAGGTGCATGGGTTTGTAGATTTTAAACGGGTCTATGGGCTCGAATATGTCAGTGCCCCAGGTGAATACCACGATCGTAAACAGACAGAAAAAAGCGACTCGGACCGTGTTGGTGAAAACAAAAGGCAGCTTGAGCTGTTTTCCAAGAACGGCTTTATTGTTCCTGTTCTGGTTGAGCCGGAAAATCAGATCCTGCAGAACGCCGACCTGGCAGCCCCAGGCGCAGATATATTTGTTTGCCAGGAAGACCAGCAGCAGAAAAACGGTCAGGGCGATCATGCGCGGCGGAAAAATTGCCCCGGCAGTGCCATAGAGATGGATCGCATCTTTCACGGTACCCATCGGGCTCGGATCAGCCCCGAGAATCACCCCGAAAATCAATGACGACAGCAACAGGGCAGATTTTCGATGGGAAGAGACGGCCTTGTGTTTCCTGAAATAGAAGAAAATGCACCCCAGAAAAGCGAACCAGGCTGCAAATTTAATCACAATCTTCTTCCAGTTCTTGGTCTCGTGCTCAACACTCAGGGCGATTTTCCTGGTAACCAGAGATTTGACCTGATCATCCGTACCGAATTCAGATATGTTTCTTTGCAGATCAGATTTTACCTGGAGTCCAAATATCTCTTTCAAGACAGGGTTGGGCAAACCATTTGCCTGGCCGAAATCCATTAGCGTCATTTCACTGGTGATGGTCATTGCTTTGAGTTCCGGCAAGGTCTCAGGCTTGCCGCCCCAGATTTTTGCTGAGATCGATGAGAAGATTACCACTGCTGCAACAAGGGCGAGAAACATGAAAATAGTATGTCCTGGTGATGACTTCTGCATAGTTAACGGTGCCTCATCGTCATTGAGTCTGCTGTTGGTTGCCCAAGCCTTGTCAAAACAACCCTGTGCCGAGCCTTTTGCAGAGCTGGCCAAAAATCAAGAATGACTTTAGGAGCCCATATAATCCAATTTTTATACCAATAAAACAATTAAATAATTAAATAATTAAACAAGGCGGGATTTCAACCGTTTGGAAAAGCCAACTTCGAAATGGCGCAAGCCTTGATCGAGGTCAGAAGGCAATTGCCTCAAGAGACTGGATAAATATTATGCAGTTCTGATCATCAACTGGTTACAATTTATACAGAAGCGATGTAGAACACAGGCACTCAAATAACAAATCGCACTTCAGACCGAGGCTTTTGCTCTCAAACCAGCATGTATCCGATAACCCGCAACCGGTGATCGCACTGAACCCAGTTCCTGATTGCAGTCAACCACCAGCTGAGCAGACAGGCATCGTACCAACAAGATAAGCAGGGCTGCGTGTGGAGTGGGGAAAATCGGATAAGCATTAGCTGCACGAATGATTAGTCTTTATTGGTATAACAACGCGGTGTGCATTTTAAGCCCTTGTATATTAAAATTATCGACACCTGAAACATTTATGAAAACAATCGTCCAATACATTTTCGCGATCCTTGCCCTAACCTTCTACGGAAGTCAAGTCTGACCGTTCATGGCCCAGCTGTCCCCCGTGCGACTGGGGACCATCATCTCGCTTGGCTTTGCTCCGGTTCTGCTGGTCAGGCAGTTCATGCTCAACTGGGTGGTATCGACCAAAGACCCGCTGCAGGGGCCGCGCAGGGCATTCCTTCTCGAATTTGGGGTGTGTCTCGGCGCCGCTCTGCTGGTCAACGGATTTAACTACTTGGTTCTGGATTTCCCGTTCTCCAGCCTGATTTCTTTTTTTGTCGGATGTGTCACCGCCGGTTTTTTTATCGGCCTCGATTCTTCTCTGTTACAGGAAAGAAAGGTCATTCTTGAGGCTACCGAACACAATCATGAAATCCCCCTGCCGACACGCTTTTTTTCATTAACCCATAAGTATGCACTGATCTTCGGTACGACTGCCATCCTGGTATCAGTGGTGCTGATTCTGGTCTTCGTACGTGATGTCGAATGGCTCGTGCGCACTACCCAGGATGCCCCATCCATCATGCACGCCCAATTATCGGTGATTTACGAGATTCTTTTCATTATGGCTGTTTTGATGGTGATAATCGCCAACCTGATCCTCTCCTACTCGAAGAACCTCAAACTGCTGTTCAACAACCAGACGAAGATTCTCGAACAAGTGAGAATCGGCGACCTGACCAGAAAGGTCCCGGTCGCCACACGCGACGAATTCGGGGTGATCGCCGATCATACAAACCACATGATCGAAGGACTCCGGCACCGCTATGAACTGATGACCGCTCTGCGACTGGCCGAGGAAGTCCAGCAAAACCTGCTTCCCTCGAAGAGCCCCTACCTGCAGCGCTACGATATCAGCGGCACCTCGATTTATTGCGATCAGACCGGCGGTGATTATTATGACTATTTCCTCTTGCCGGATGACAAATTTGGTATCGTAGTGGCAGACGCCTGCGGACACGGGGTGAGTGCAGCCCTGCTCATGACCACCGTGCGGGCATTTTTGATCTCAGCCGTCCAGGAATACCGCGATCCCGCGAGTCTGGTCAGTGCGCTTAACCGTATTGTCACCAAGGATTTTGCCGCCAGCAGCAGTTTCGCCTCGATGTTTTTCCTGGAGCTTGATCAGAACGCTCAGGAAATCAGATGGATACGGGCAGGCCATGATCCGGCTATCGTCTTTCTCCGAGATGCAAAGCAGTTCACCCAACTCGATGGTCCCGGGGGCGTCCTGGGTATCGAAAAATCCCTTACTTATGAGAACCAGTCATCAGGTGAATTTCAGAGCGGCGATATTATCGTCATTGGCACCGACGGGATCTATGAGACTGCCAGCCCTGAAAACCTCGCCTTTGGCAGGGAGCGGGCCCAGGCTGTGATCCTCGAACATTGTGACGCTTCAGCCCTTGTCATCCAGCAGGCTCTGGTTTCTGAAGTACAGCGCTTCCGGGGTGACTTGGGGCTGGAAGATGATATAACCCTTGTGGTTGTAAAGCTTAGATAAGCTTTACAAACCGCAGCTGCAGCACGACTGAGGTTTATAATGTGTTTATTTTCTAAGCAGTTTCAGGTCGCTTCCGCGAAGATCAGCCCCAAACATCGAAGCTGCAGGATCTGTTGATTTAATACTGGTGTTTCTTCCCAAAAGCTTTATTAAAAGATAGAAAAGCTCTATTATCTTGCAAGAATTATTTGATTCTTTCGCAGGTTCAGCGGAAAAGCATATTCAGGGCCTGAGGGCATGAAAAGACTTCACTCTCCTCCAGCCATTCTTGAGACAGCCCTTCGTTTACCGGAGTTACCGGGAAAATGGTGGGTTTTGTCTCGCAATCGCTGAGCCCGTATAGCAGACTGAAGCATTAGCAGCACACAGGCAGCCAAAAAGAGAAACCGACCGGGCCACTCTGGCCTCTACAGGCATCAATTATGAATGTACTGCTCCCGCAGCCCATTGAGGCTGAGGCAACCCGGCGCCTTGAAGAGGCCGGGCACACGGTAATCGTCGCAGGCGACCCGGAGCCTCAAACCGTATTTCCTCTTATTAAAGACGCGCACGCCGTGATCCTCAGAACCGGAATCACGATGACCAGGGAGCTGATTGAGGCGGCCGAAGATCTGATGGTCATCTCCCGCACCGGCGGTGGCTTTGACAATGTCGATGTCGAGGCGGCAACCGAGAATAAGGTGATCGTGACCTCCAATCTGGGCGTCAACACGATCAGTGTCTGTGAGCACGTCCTGGCCATGATCTTGTCGCTTGCCAAGAAACTGCCGGTTCTCGACCGGGCCGTCCGTGAAAACAACTACTCGATCCGTTACCAGAATCTGTCTCGCGATATCAGCGGCAAGACCCTTGGATTGCTGGGGTTCGGCCGGATCGGATACCAGGTTGCCGAGGCCTGCAAGACCGTCTTCAAGATGAATGTCCTGGCCTGCGACCCGTATCTTCCAGAGGAAATCAAACAGCAGTATGGTGACCTGGTCCGTTTCGTCGATAAAAAGCAGCTATGTGCTGATTCAGATGTTATTTCGGTGCATGTTCCGCTTACCGATCAGACCCATCATGCCCTTTCCACCGCTGAATTCATGCTGATGAAACGGGAGGCAATCGTCATCAACACCTCCCGGGGACCGGTAATAGACGAAGCAGCATTGATCGCCGCCCTGCAGAACGGCTCGCTGGGAGGAGCTGGTCTCGATGTTCAGACCAAGGAACCCCCGGATCCTGATAATCCACTGTTGCAGCTTGACAACGTTGTCCTGACCCCGCACTCGGCCGCCTTGACCAACGAATGCGTGATCAGGATGGCGACTGACGCCGCCGACCGCACCCTTGAGGTGCTGAGCGGCAGAATTCCCCTGAATGTGGCAAACCCCGAGGTGCTCAAGTCACCGCGCTGGCAGCATCTTGTCTGATCAGAGACCACCACTAACCCTTAGAATATCAACTGGAGGAAATCATGGCACCAGTTCTCAGCGGGGTCTATGCCCCAATCGGAACCCCGTTCGTTAAAGAGGAAGTGGCATACGACCAACTGAAAAGCAACGTGCAGCGCTACGCCGTGTCAAAGCTGTCCGGCTACCTGGCCATCGGCAGCAACGGAGAGTGCGTCAGCCTCTCGGAACAAGAGAAGAGCAAGGTACTCGAAACAGTCGTGGCCAACAAGGCGCCCACCCAGAAGGTCCTGGCCGGAGCCAATGGTGAGTCGACCAGGCAAACCATCGAGCAGTGCAAAAAAGTGGCGGATCTGGGTGCCGACTTTGCCTCTGTTCTGACGCCTTCCTATTTCAAGAAGCAGCTGACCGATGAGGCAATGACCAGGTATTATCTCGATGTGGCTGATGGTTCTCCGATACCGGTGGCCTGCTATAATGCCCCCGGCTTCACTGCTATGACAATATCGGTCAAGACCTTGAAGGCTATTGCAGTGCATGAAAATATCATCGGCGTCAAGGACACCTCGCCCGGTATGATCGGCAGCTACCTCAGGGCCACCCACGGACTTGACTTCGATGTTTTCTCGGGCACTGCCAACACCCTGTTCCCGGCCATGATGATGGGCGCCACCGGCGGCATCGTCTCGCTGGCCAACGTCTTTCCCGATGTCTGCACGACGCTCTATGAGCGCTGCCTGGCTGATGATCTTCACGGGGCCCGCGAACTGCACCTGGTTCTGGGCCGGCTGAATTCCGCCGTTTCCGGGAGCTATGGCGTGGCAGGCGTAAAATACGCCTCTGAACTGGCCGGTTTTTACGGCGGAGACCCGCGCCTGCCCCTGCTGCCGATTAGCGACTCGGACAAGGCATCGATCCGGGAGGCGATCGAGTCCATCGACCTGACCCCTTACCTATAACGAGAATCTGCTGCGAATTTTACCCAAGTTTTAGAACACGACTGAGCGCATGGACACAATCCTGGCAGTAGATATCGGCACACAATCATTGAAAGCTGGAATCCTTGATGGCCAGCTCAACCTCCTCGAGCGCCGGCAGGTTCCCTTATCCATCGAAGTGAGCAACACCACTCATGTAGAGATGGATGCTGAGGAGGTATGGTCCGCCCTGATCAAGGCCTGCCGGGGACTGAAACGGCGTGACAAGGCGCAGGCAATGGTCTTTTCGACCTTGTGCCCGTCACTTATCCCCCTTGACGGAGACGGTAATCCCTTACACCCCGTCATTCTGCATCTGGATCGCAGAAGCCTTTCCCAGGCCAAATGGGCCCTGGCAACGGTTGGCGAAGACACCTTCCTCAATGTCGCCGGCAACCTTCCGGTTCCCGGCGGCATAAGTCTTACCAGCATTCTCTGGCTCAAAGAACATCATCCTGAGATCTACGCCAGATCTGATGTCTGTTTTGGTCATGTTGCAACATTCGTCCTCAAGCGCCTGACCGGTCAATTTATTGTTGATCCGTCCAATGCATCATTTACCGGCCTCTATGACACCGTTGGTTTCAGCAACTGGGACAACCGCATCTACGAGCCGCTGGGCCTGGATCCGGGAAAAATGCCGGTCGTCCGGAACTCGAATACGATTGCGGGAGCGCTGCTTGACCCGGCCGCAGATAAGCTTGGCCTTCCTTCGGGAATACCGATAGTAACCGGGGCTAATGATACAACCTGTTCCTGCGTGGGTGCAGGCGTTGTCCGCGAAGGCGACCTGCTCAACACCTCCGGAACCGTTGACATTCTGGTCCTCTGTCTTGAAAAGCCGCTCGTCTCGCGTGAACACCTGCTCCGCACCCATGCCTACCCGGGCAAATGGTTGGCGATGAGAACGGTAGGAGCCGGGGGAGGATCTCTGGAATGGTTCAGGCAGAATTTTTGTCAAGAGCTCAAAAAAGAAGTGTTCTACTCCAGTTATTTGAAACAAGTCCTGGAAAACAGCGCTCCTCCCAGGGCCTCTTTCCTCCCTTTCTTGACAGGAAACCGGCACCAGGTTGATCACGCAACCGCTTCGTTTGAGAATCTCACCCTGGATACCACCCGGGAGGAAATGCTGCTGGCGCTGCTTGATGGTGTCGTCTCCTTTCAATTCGAGGCGCTCGACCGCTGGAGCCATCACGTCAACCTGAGCGACACCATCATGCATGTTGGAGGGGGTGCCAAAAGCAGCTATACCTCATTCAAGCAGAGAAAACTCAAGCATCACACCCTGAAGATGCTCGGTGAAACGGCGCTTATCGGGGCCGCCAGGCTGGCCCTCGATACGCTGGTGCCTCGGGAACTGCCCGCGTCTGTGCAATAAACACAGCGGCTAAGGTGCAGAACTGCCGGTTCTGCTGCTGCCGCTTCGGTGGCCTGCAAGGCATGCTGGTTCTGTGGATATAGCGCGTATCGCTCCACCCGTGGATGCATTTATCGCGCCAGCCCAGCGTTGGGACGAAAGGGCCATTTTTCAGGGCTGCCTCTCGTTGAACCAGAATTTTGTGAACAGTTCTTCTGTATAGCGCATCTTACCGGCTCGTTTTCGGTGTCCAGGCCTTGTTGCTTCGTTTAATCTTCTTCTGCACGGTAGCCCAGGTCGGAGTCGTTAGAAAAGATTCAGAAAAACGCTCAAGCATTTGCAAAAACATCTCGTAAGGGACAGTAAAGGTTAGTTCATCAGTACTGAAAAACTTGCGTGCCGAGGGGTCCCAGCCTCCCAAAACAGCTCTATTCTCGCCGTTGGCTCGATATTTATACGGCCAGGTGATCATATTCGTACAGGCCGCTCCCCAGGGCGAAGCGACCACTTCAGGATCATTGGTGACAAAGGTCGCCAACTGGTGCAAACCGCACAGCGTCTCGGGTCTGGCGAAAAACACGACCAGATCTGGCTGTTCATCACCTGTAAAGAGATGCAGGGGCTTGGCTACACAAAATGTGCCCGATGCTGGTTCAGGATCGATATCGTTTTGGATGCGTCTCAGTTCATCAGGTGAGTCACAATAGAACTCGCCCTCCATCCGGCCGGGTATGCCGGTGGAAACGTAATGAATGATTGTTTCTGTCTGGGGCTTCATAAACCCCAGCCAAAAAGCGCATCCGGGGCAACCGAATTGCTCCGCACTAAAAAAGGCTGGTTTTTTCATTTTCCTGGCCCGCAGAACGTGGCCCATCACACACGAGAATTGAGCGAAAGTGGCCCGCCAATCGATATCGTTTTGTATTTCTTTTTCACGGGTCGGAAGGGGCATGGGGCTGGGGGAAAAGCCCTCTGCCGGTTTATCGTTGGTGTAAAAAATGCCAATCGGTTCTTCGTTCAGACCAAGGACATCGAGAAACATCTCTAACTCTTTGTGGCTTTGATTGGTCATCGCATTTCCCTCCGTTTTGAGGATATGATTTCAAAGCTGTTATTAATGAATTCTATTTAAATCTGCATCAGATATCAAATGCAAGCTATCAGGCTGTCCCAGGCACAGAAGCTTCCCGGCAAGCGGTGCCGACCTGTCACGTCAGGCTGATCAAGACTATTCCGGTGAAGCCAGGCTATGGCCGGGGAGTGGCGATTCGATTATCAGGAATTGGCGAGCAACTTCATGGTAATTATTTGGATAAATTATAAAGTTCGAGATAGTCAATGGTTTTGTAAAAAGAACCTTCCTTACTTGACAACTGTGTTGTAGTATTTACGTTACTTCATCAAATAGACAGGTAAAATGTCAGCCAGATTTAAGAAGGTCATTAAATTGTTGCCAGTAGCCTGTAGATCTCCACAACGTCTGTCACATCAATGCCCCAGCCGTTCTGTCTGGCATGGTAAAAGGAAGTTAGTGGAGCCTTTTGCAAAACTAAGATTTTCGTTCAAAATCAAGGCATGCGAGGAATTTTACCACAGGCATATAATTGATATTCCGAGGATAAAATTTTGAGCATAACGCAGAGTTTGGGCGAAAAGATCGTTTTGCAAATGGCTCAGTGTTTAGGGATTTAACATGATTGATAACGAGAATTTGGACTCCAAGAAGAATATCCATGCACTTGGAGTGAATTATATATACCACTTCCTAGACCGTGCAGGATTTACGATACATGAAGTAATTACAGATCCGGACCACCATTTTCAATTATTAGCAGAAAGAAAGGGCCGGGCTATGTTAATTGCTGTTCGCACAGCCCATTACCCTGATATTGGGACTCTTGACAAGGTAACTCGAGAGCAGCTCATAAAAGAGTCGGAAAAACGTAACGCCATTCCTCACTTTGCTGGTTTAGCTTTGACATCGTTGGAAACGAATGATAAGGAAGTAGATGGCTTGACCGAGAAAGGAGAGTATAAAGTCGTCTTCAATGGGATTACGGTTGTAGATAAATCAAAATTACTAGCCGCAGATTCCTGACATTATATGTTTTTGGCGGCAAGGCTGCGCTGTCAGCACAAATCCGAACAATAATTTTGCTCTCTATTGACTATCATTTATGCGACCAGTAACTGAAGAACGCAGAAAACACAAGCGATATAAGCTTGAGAATTCAGTATCGGTTTCTGATAATGGTATCTTTCAGATCATTGATATAAGCAAGGGCGGATTTTGTTTCAGATGTCCACCCTATACGTCTCTGTCCGATTCCTGGGATACGGATATTTTAACCTTAGTTGATAAACTTGAAGGTTTTCCTGCAAAACGGGTCAGAGTTTCGGTGACTGAAAATGGTTCACATGATTATTTACCCATGGTTGTAGGAGCGAGGTTTGGAACATTGACCAAAAATCAGGACACCCTCCTAGCACAATTAATCCAGACTATTTCGCAAGCCAGCAGTCCTGAGCAGTAAATTCATTTCATTTCAATTTTCTATCCTCTTTTCTTTCCACCCTCCAACAGATTCAGCCATTTCCTGCAAGCAACAATCTCTGTGCTTGTGCGTTCCTGAAGACGTTCGGTAAATGCCGTGTTGGCCCCTGGCCTGGGGTGAGCGGTCTGATTAGCGGAAATCAGAGATACAGCAATAATGCTGAGCGCAGATGTTTGCGACCAAACAGTAAAGGATCAGGAAATAAGGCTGGGTGCCACAGGGCTGGACCGCGGATTCAGAGGAAGGCCATCCATGCGTTGAGGAGATCACCCAGGGAAGATTCATTGGCGGGACACAATAAGGCAAGCCGATACGGATTCTCAGACAAAATCAGATTGTAGCTCAGGGGGCTGCGTATCAGGAATCCTTTGTATTACTTGTGCTAAAAGACTGCGCTGTTTCTTGGTCAATGTTCCGAATCTGACTCCCACTAACATCTGCAATAATTCACGGGAACTGTCTTCAGGTGTTGCAATCCATACCCGTTTTGCAGGGTATCCCAAGAGTTGTTCTAATGGGTTTAAAATGTCCGTTAACCAGGTTTCCTGCAAAGAAGTATATGGAGAACATTTAAAACTAAACCCGCCCTTGCTTATATCAATGAGCTGATAAATGCCTTCGATAGTAACCACCACAAAATTTTTAATTTTGTAGCGCTGATGCCGCCTGCGATCTTCAGTTATTAGTCGCATAATGACAGGGTGATTAAGGCTGAATTGAGATCATCATATTTCGTTTTGGCCGAAAAACTCGAGAAGCTGAAAATTTCTGCTGAATTTTATGTTACTAGTTAAAGAAATTCAATTAATGCTGACTGTTTTTCTTTTGAGGTTGCAACTTTCAAAATAAAGCTCAATGACTTTTCTGCTAAATAATAAACTGAACCAATACAAGGCCGATCATTCCAAATATTTGAAGCACGCCCCTTCGTGCAGCTGACCTTCCAGCAGCAATCGCGGGTGAGCTCTGGTAATAAGGTTAATTCGCCAAATTATCTGCCCGATCGAGCAACAGCTTGAGGTTTGGAATCAATTTTTCTCTGATGTCCGGCCGCTCCAAGGCAAAAGCTATATTGGCCAATTGAAACCCAGCCTTGTCGCCACAGTCAAATCTCGTACCTTTGAATTTGTAGCCAAATATCGGCTGCTCACGCAGCAGCGCCGACATCGAATCGGTCAGCTGGATTTCGTTGCCGGCCCCTTTTTTCTGATTGCCTAGATGTTTAAAAATGCGCGGCGTCAGTATGTATCTGCCGATCACCGCCAGGTTCGACGGGGCGTCCTCGGGTTTTGGTTTTTCCACCATCGAACGAATCTGCACAGTCCCGTTAAAAGCTTTTTCCGCTTTAATAATGCCGTATTTGTCCGTTTCCTCCGGCGGTACTTCTATGATCGCCATCATCGAGGCCCGCAGCCGATCAAATTCATTGATCATCTGGTGCAGCACCGGCACACCGCTCAGAATCAAATCGTCGGCGAGCAGAACGGCAAAGGGTTCATCGCCAACGATGTCTCGTGCACACCAGATTGCATGGCCCAGACCGAGCGGTTCGCTCTGGCGGGTGTAGACGATATGTGCTTTGCTGGGCACGACGGACTCGACCGTACGCAAGAGCTCAATTTTGCCCCGATCACGCAGGGTTTTTTCCAGGTTCTGGTTTCTGTCAAAATGATCTTCGAGTGCGCTTTTGCCGGAACCGGAAACGAAGATTATCTGCTCTATTCCAGAGGCAAGTGCTTCCTCAACGGCGTACTGGATGATGGGCTTGTCAACCACCGGCAACATTTCTTTGGGCATCGCTTTCGTTGCGGGCAGAAACCTTGTGCCAAGACCCGCTACTGGGAACACCGCCTTCTTGATTCTCATTGACTACTCCATAATAAAGCAAATCCAAGCCGTAAGATAACCTGCAATTTTTGCGATACCGAAGTGCTTGCAATATTGGCACCAGAAAATGTTTTTTCACAGGTTACAAAAGAATCATTTAATACCAATATGATACATGACGGTGAGGTTCTAGATTCATTCTAAGGAAGAAAAAAATCCAGGATTGTTGAATTTAGTTCTTCAATTTAAGAATTGATCTGAGAGTTCTAAACGGCCTTTCAACGCATCAGAATAATAGTGGTAAAGGTATGTGCAATTGGGCCAGGCTAATGGCCATGAATCCAGCACCACTGTTGGTCAGCAGAGTGCTCGTTTGAAGATGCAAATAGTGACCTTGGCGATCTGGTCGTTTCCTGTCGGATCATACTAAAACTTGTGGTCGGGAAGTATCAGACCGAGCCAGGATTTCTACAAATTTACGTCATGCTATGCCCGGGATTGCCTTGCCTTTGTTGCAGCACATGGCGCATCAAATGGCAACCTTGATCACGCTGTAAACTGTCTGGCTGCTTGATGCTTTCTTCAGGGGTATTCGATAGGCGGCTATGGAAAGGACAACAGAGAAAACCCGACAGGGATATCAAATCAAGAACTGCCGCGGCTTAAACGCTAAAGGGGAAGTTAATCCCCGGGTGATGCTGGTAATTGAGCAGCTCAAAATCATCTGCGGTCACCCAGGTTTCTAGATCTTCAAGTGTTTTGATATCAGGATTTATCTGTAACTTCGGAGGTGGATAAGGCTTTCTGGTAAGCTGGATATTTTTTAATTTCTCCAGCTGATCTTCATAGATATGGACGTTTACGATTTTATGAAAAGCTTTGGCGGGTTTCAGGTTTGTAATTGAGCCATTACCATTAACAGCCAACCAACCTGTATTTGGTTGAATCCGTGTCCCAAAGGCAGATCGTCTGATCTTTGATACGAGGTAAGATATAGTTCTTCTCCGAGAATACTGAAGGTGTGCGTATGCATACAAGCATTCAAACAGGCCCTGTCTCTTTCTCCAGGATTCATGAAGGTCATAATCTCGCAGCGATTATCTATGCCGCGTTTCAAGTCTTCATATACATTCGCCAGTTGGTCAATTTTCTTACCTTCAGGGTTTCTCCAGTCACGCCCCTGGGCTCCGTAGACAGCGTCCCATATCGTCAGTGCCCTTGCGAAAAGGGTTTTTTAACCAATCTGGGTTTTCATTGGCATTTTCATTCCAGGTGTTGCAGCCTATCTTTCTGAAATCAGCGGCACTTGTGTATCCCCTCAGGTATCCGAGCATTTCAGAGACAGCGGCCTTCCAGTGCATTTTCTTGGTTGTTAATACTGGTAATGTGCCATCTCTGACATCAGTACTCAAGATCTGCATTGATTATCGTCAAACACCGTTTACCAGTTCTTTTGTTCTCTACCCAAACGCCTGTATCTATGACTCTTTTGCACAATTCGATGTATTGTTTCATCTATGCACCTCATGCAGCATATACGTTAAGAATGGAGCGGCCCCCATTTGAACCGGACGCCTCAGGGTGATTTTTTATTTATGCCACAGCGTGACATATGTCAAGAAAGGCCATACGTTGGTGCCCCGGTCATGCGCAGAAATGGTCTCAATTACAGGTTCTGCCCCGAAATCTTAAATTATCAGCCTCAGCCTTCAGCCGTCTCGGTTGATTGGAGGTTCGGTCTTTAGAAAAGGCTCGAATCTGTAAATTTACATCTTAACCAGCATGTGCTTCCACATAAAAATAGATAAGGAGGAAGCCTCTTGACTTTGATGAGCAGATTCTGGCTTGGAAATATTTCTGCAGTTCATTATCCCTTGGGCTATGAGGCCGGATTAAGATGATGGATCTTCAGCGGCACGAGGTAATATTTTGCACTTCTGCCTTGATTTCCCTTGGGCCTAACATATTGTTTGTTTACCTGCGATCAAGAACAGTTTTTCTGTTAATGACTCAGTCACAGTGTTTTTCAGTATTTCATCCACCGTCATAACCACCCCCTAGTTCTTCTGACAATACAAAGAAGAGGAGACGCCGATGGCAATTACCAACAAACAGAGCGGTACGAATGTGCACGAGATTGCGGACGGAATTTATCGTATCAGTACACCGGTTCAGATTCCGGGTGCAGGCGGATTCTCGTTCAACCAATACCTAATCGTGGATGATGCCCCATTGCTCTTTCACGCCGGAATGAGGAAAATGTTTCCGTTGGTCCGTGAAGCGGTGGCAAGTGTTTTGCCTGTCGAAAAGCTTCGCTACATCACCCTCTCCCATGTGGAAGCCGACGAATGCGGGGCACTCAACGATTGGCTCAAGATAGCACCGCATTCTGTGCCTCTTTGCGGAAGAGTAGCGGCCATGGTCTCTATTTCAGACCTGGCTGATCGGGAACCGAAAGTACTTGCCGATAACGAGCAATTGCAACTGGGTGCGCATTTTGTGCGTTGGTTCGACACACCCCATTTGCCGCATGCATGGGATTGTGGATTCATGACCGAGGAACTGACCAGCACGCTGCTGTGTGGCGACTTGTTCACGCAGGGCGGCGATGGACTTCCTCCAATAACGGAGTCGGACATTCTTGAACCGAGCGAGGCTTTCCGCCAGAAAATGGACTACTTTTCACACGCGACAAACGCCGGTGAGATGCTTCAGCGACTCGCTGCAACCAATCCGTCAACGCTGGCGTGCATGCACGGCAGCGTGTGGCGTGGAGATGGGGCTAACCTGCTGCATGCTCTGGCTGAGCGGCTGTCGGGGTGACTTACACCCACGGTCCGGCCCGGATGGCTCAGCAATTCGGGCTGGCGCAGGCCAGTGCTGCCTGAACGCAGCGGTTTAAACGGCACATTCGAGGCTCCCACAGGGCAGCATGTCATCGCTTGACCATGATGAACTGGAAAGCATGGCGAGATACCATTGGCTAGCGGCTCGGTTTTCTGGGGCAAACCTCATCATTACAAGTTATTCCAGTTGGCATCAATTATTTTGACTGCTGATAGGCTTTGCATGCTTCTATCTCGACGCACTCTCGGCTCGTACATATACTAGGCTATAGTATCGAGCCGAGTTAAAGCAAATCTGAACCAAATATGGGGCATGGAACGTCGATTAGTCGCTATTCTCGCTGCTGATGTGGCTGGCTATTCACGTCTGATGGGAGACGATGAAGTTGGCACTCTCGCGACCTTGAAGATATGTGAAAGAGAAGTCGTTGAACCAACCGTCAGCAATTATAACGGCCGGATCATCAAACGGATGGGTGACGGATATCTTGTCGAATTCGCAAGCACTATTGATTGTGTCGAGTGTGCTTTAGCCTGGCAGGATAAAGCCCGGCGATTAAGTCAACCACTGAAATTCCGCATCGGCATCAATCTTGCTGATATCTTATCTGAATCCGGCGATATTTATGGTGATGGTGTCAATATTGCTTCCCGAATTGAAGGATTGGCCGTACCCGGGGGTATCAGTCTTTCTGGAGAAGCCTATGACCAGGTAAAGCGTAAACTTCCCTATATTTTTCGATATACAGGAGAGCATAAGCTTAAGAATATTTCTGATCCTGTCAGGATATATGCTCTAGAAACAACCTCATTAAACGAATTAAAAAAAACTGCTCCTGACGGTAACAAAAGGAGCGCTCCCCTTAAAATTATTCTGCCCGTTCTTCTGATCGTCTTTGCAATTATAGGTTCAGCCGGCTTTTTCTTTTATCAGAGCAGCTGGAAACATGATTCTCCCACGGCTCCAGTTGATTCATCAGAACTTGCAGATCAGCGTATTTCTCGAGGAACTTCTATTGCGGTTCTGCCTTTTAAAAATCTCAGCAATAACCAAGAGCAAGAGTATTTCAGCGATGGGGTCACCAACGACATTATTACTGATCTCTCTAAGTTCCATAATTTACTTGTAATCTCAAGTAATACGGTGTTCACCTACAAAGGGAAGACTATGGATGCCATCGAAATAGGTAAAGATTTGGGCGTTCAATATCTGCTCGAGGGCACGGTTCAAAAGGCGGGCAACAAGATCCGGCTCAATGCCCAGCTTGTCGAAAGTACAAAGGGCACTCATCTGTGGGCAGAGAGATATGACAGGGAATATTCTGATATCTTTGATCTCCAAGCCGAAATAGTTAAATCCATAGTCGCAGCTTTGACCATCAAGGTCAGTCAGTCTGAACGTGACAGAGCCATGCGGACACCTCCTCAGGACCTTGATGCCTATGACTATTTCCTTAGAGGGTCTGCCTATTACCAAAAGAGAACAAGGGATTCCAATGTCATTGCCAAAGAGATGTTTACGAAGGCCGTCGCAATCGACCCCAACTACGCCGATGCAATTGTTGGGCTGGGCCTGGTTGAATATGCAAAGGTGGGCTACGGCTGGACGGAGTTTCCTCTGCGATCTTTGGAGAACGCCCTGACCTACGGGCAGAAAGCATTGCAGCTGGACACAGATAACGCCTTGGCTCATACCCTGCTCTGCAATGTATACACGTTTCAAAATAAATATGAACTTGCCTTGCGTGAGGCCGAGCAAGCCCTTGAACTTAACCCTAACAACGCCGAGGTTTACAGTCAGATGGGTTGGACACTCCTCTGGGCCGGGCAGGTTGACGATGCCATCGCTGCCTTACAGAAGTCTCTGCGCCTGGACAATACATCGATACGTAATGCCTGGATGCACCTGGGCATGGCTTATTACCTGAAACGCAACTATGAACAGGCTCTGGAAACTCTGGAAAAGGGGGTAGTCAAAAATCCAGATTTTGTTGGTTACCACATCATTCTCGCGGCCACCTATGCCCAGCTTGACCGGATTCAAAATGCCGAGAATTCAGCAGGCGATGTCCTGAGGTTTGACCCGTTTTTCAGAGTGGATTCTTTTGGTACAGCCTTTAAAAATCAAGACCACCGTCTCGCTATTGCCGATGGTCTTAGAAAAGCAGGGTTAGAATAAGGTCCCAAAAACGCGTATTTTCTTAATTACCTGTTTTTAACTTGTCCCAATTCGAATCTGCTGTTTTGATATGTTCTGCAGCATGTGCTTCGAACTTGTCGGCAGATTCAACGCTATAATTGAGATAGAGCTTGCCTTCTATGATCTTGAATGCTTCTGGATTCACACCGGCAACCTTGCCAGTAGTCGCGAGATTTCTTGCTCAGTACCCGCCATATTGAGGTGCATATCTTTCTGGATCTTTGCTAAAGAGATCCCGGTTAGCTGCGCTGACGAAATACCATTTGGCATCGTTCCATTTGTGGGCAAACTCGCTACTGCCTTTCAGCGCTTGGCCTTCTGTATGGTAGGCGACAGTATCATAGCCTTTAATTGCTACCCCAAACAGGGTTGTGTTAACCTCTTCAAAGGCACTGGCCGTATTGATAATGGTTAATAAAAAGACAAGGCTCAGAATAGTTGCGGTTGCAATTTTACTATTGGAAAGGAAAAGGTTTTTCATTCTAAAATCCTCCGATTTCCATTACAAAGGTTTCTCAGCTTAAATCGGTCCCGTTGCTCAAGGTCGCCCGCTCGAACACACGGAAACCAGATAAATTTGTTTCCCATAAATCGCAAGTTTGCGAAGATGAGCAGTGCTGAACAAGCGGAGAGACACAATTACTCGCTACCTATCTCCTCACCCGAGCAGCAGCTTCACCCGCCTCAGAATCGCCAATCACGGGAAAAACCTCAATTTTCAACAGGTGTGCCCATTCAGCCACATGTACCGACAGGGCCACGAGATTATCTGTTTCGCATAACAGCCAGCCTTTCCTCGAACCTGGTTCATGCCAGCGACCGAGGGAGGTGAGACCTTCAGGCATGGGCGCCCCAGCCTCCAGGAAGGCATCGACAGCATCAGTATAGTTCTCGGGCGGTATGGTCCAGCAAAGCATGAATTTCATGATGCATCTCCTATGAGAATTGCAGGGTTTAGGATCAATCTTCTAATTTTCCCTGGCACAAACCAGCTTTAAACCTCTATATAACGCGATAAAACTGATCTACCGGTAAATTCCCGTTATCTCCTATGATCGATCTCAACAGATTCATGTATGCTTCATCTTTATCCATTTCAGCATCGATTCTTTCATAATCTGCCAGCGATTGATAGCGCGTCTGAATTGTTGCCCGACCTCTCTGCCCCGCCAAGTTGTACATGAGTTCCACAGACACCTCGGGAAACCTTTTTTCCAGATGGGCCTTGGCTTTGACGAGGGCATCGAAAAAGGTTGCGTAGTCCTTGCTATAGGAGATTTCTCTTTGATGTACGATCATGATGTCCACTCCGCTGTTTGAGAGTTTATTGGTTCCCGGGCCTTATGTGCACTGGCCATCATCCTGAACCCGCTGTTGCCTTGGAGCACCCGCATAGGAGATCTCGCTGAGCATCCCGGTTCTACCTTGCATTGCTCCTCAGTCAGACATAGGCAAGAGTCAACGAGCCAATTGAGGCTGCCTAAAGCCAGTGCACGACACTGCCCGCTCCCCATGTCCGCAGGTCCAAACCGGGCATCGAACCATAGCAACTTTTTATCGCCCCGGTATTTCTTATGAAGAGGCGATAAAAATATAGCGCTGTTTTGGGTCAACCAAGGAAAATCACCGTTTTTCTACATCTCTCAAAGCCTAGGTGCTTTACTTTGGCGTCTGGGAAGATTTGCCGTCAAGTCGATGGAGGATGCGGGGAATCAGGCGGTGCGACCCGGCTATAGACTATGAATATACCACAATGTAGTGCCTGTCAAGAAAGGCTAGCGAAAGGACCTTCGCTCGTGAATGGACTGCTGAGTCGCAGGGCGGCTTTTCACTTACGCGATTGGTTCTGGATATGTTTTTTTACCGTGCGAGGATCGAGATCGGTAATTTCTGCAACCTTCATATAGGTTCCATATTTTCTGTACAGTATGGAGCAATAGATAGAGACAAGTTCATGGGCATTCGCAGATTCTTTTGCGATAGCCCGGTGTAATTCATCGGTATAGCCCCCTGCGCCGCTTGGATTCTTGCTGTAATGCAGGGTAAGTAAAATACTTCGCACCGCTTGCTCAAGTTCTCTTACATTGCCTGGCCAATCATAATCCAGCCCGACTTCGCTCTCGAGTATGTGCATGACCCTATCCAGCAACTCTGGCACAGGTGCGCCGGCAATCCTCAATATGGTATGCGCCAGCAAAGCCTCAAGCGTGGACGAGTCTTCATATATCTGTTGACGCAGCGTCGGAACATTAATGACGTTTGAGCAAAGGCGATAGTAAAAATCCTCCCTGAATGTCTTCTGCTGCTTTAGTTCTATCAGAGATTTGTTGGTGGCAGTAACAATTCTGCCGTTGAAATGCAGTTTGTTATGTCCGCCAACTGGGGAAAAGCTGCGTTCTTCAAGTACTTTCAGAAGCTTGATTTGTATGGGGACAGAGACATCACCTATTTCGTCCAAGAATATGGCGCCATGCGGGCTGCAAAGCGCAAAGATACCGGTATGGTCCTCTACCGCGCCAGTAAAGGCACCCTTCTTATGCCCGAACAATTCCGACTCAATTAAGGATTCTGAAAACTGCGAAAGATTTATCTCTATAAAATTATTGGTGAATATTTCTCTAAAATTCCCTTTCTTCTCATTGAAAGGAATAAATCCAGAACGGCCGATTGCCTTAGCTGCAGTACCTTTTCCCGTGCCGGTCTCCCCCACAAGAAAGGTAGAAAAATCCTCCATTCTGTTCCACATAACTTTTTCATACAGATCTGGAAAAGAAGTAAAAAGACTGCGCCATAGATGGGAACGTAATGTTTCCATGGACTTGCTCTGCCCGATCAGCCCATGATTGATGAAATACCATGCTCTGCGAAGCTGGTAGAAAAAACCGAAATAACGCAGTGAATCCTCTACGCTAAAACCCCTGCTCCGCATTAACACTAAAGCTTCCTGCGCAAATGCAACGGGATGGTCGGAAAGGTCCTCTTTGATCTGTCTTGAAATTAACTCATCAAATTTGGAGAAACAGCGATAATAGGAATCATGCAGCAGGGCAAAACGAACCAGGCCCCGGTCTTCTCCTGAAAAATGCTCCCAGGCGAATTTACCATTTAGGGTCACCCGCCTGATTCTCTTTTTTATAGTCTCAAAAACCCGATTTCTTAATTGCTCACCGGCCGGGTATACTCCCCCTGCAACCTTATATGCAAGCTCGAGAGAGTCTTTTTCGAATGGGTTACGAAAAGCGTACTCAGTTAAGATCCTTAAATAGTCCCTGTCTCCAGGCTGCAACTCTGATTTTCTCATCATGCATTTATTGTCGGTCATACCGACATTGAATGTCAATCAGAAATGGCTCGTAACGTTGTCTAACCATCTCTTCAAAACCAGAAAAGCCCATCAATTTGAGAACATATAGATTGTTAGGCTGTTGTGGCATGGGGATTGCCGCAACAGGAACAAAGACCGGTCGGTGAGCACTATCAATTACGTGGATCGAACTGTTTCTATTAAACTTCTGTGCTGTCTGGGTATCACTATTTTGGGGATTTATTAGTGGGCCGCTTCTGGGGTTAATTTTTCTTAGCGCTTGATTGGTGAAGCGCATTCCTCATGGGAGTGGGACTTATCAAAGTCATAATTTCTGGAGGTTACCAATGAGAACACTGCTGAAGTCAACGTTGAAAATTTTACCGATAGCTGTCCTGCTGGGCGGCTGTTACGTGATTCCTATGGACCCTTATGGAAACCCGATCTATCCAACCCCGCCGCCAAGCTATGGGGAGCCGGCCGGCACTCCAAGCCCCCCTCGAAAAGCTGGTCCTATTGCGATTTCCGCGCGTTTATACCCGGATAGCGAACTGGCTGCCGAAACAGGCGTGGTATCAGGCACGGTTACCAACATGTTGACAGGAAAAGGACGTTTCAATCTCAGCTACAAAGGAGAGACGTATACCGGGGAAGCCACGCGAGTATCGAATGATTCACGTCGCGGCGTTGCCAGCGCATTCAGCCCGAGCGGTGGGTACATGAGTTGTGATTACCAGATGAACACCCCGCGGCAGGGGGCAGGCACATGCATTTTCTCTAACGGGGCAAAATACAAACTCCATCTCGGTGACTAGATAGAAGCACCATGGGGTCAAATCTCAACCGGTAGATTTTTATTCACAGGTCGAGAGGTTCCAGGGCTGGGTTGTCCCTGTGAACCGCTCGACCCCCTTCGTTACCCCAGCCAAATATTGTTCCTATCGCTCTGAACTCATTTGCCATCCCGAAGATTTGAACTAATCTCTTTTAAAGGCTATGCTATGCGAAGAAAGGTATCCCCAATATCCTCATAGGCATTGTTATATCTAACAGACAAACTCAGGGTGGACACCGCAGTTTTGAAACCGATTTACTCCATTGCCGTCCAACTCAGATTGCTGCTCTGCGTTTGTCTCTGCTTCCTTCTTGTTATTTCAGGTTGTGCAAAAGTTGAATATAGAAGCAATCCGCAACTGATTGGCTATACCGAGCGCGGCATTGCCTCGTTTTATGCGATGAAATTTCAATTTCGGAAAACCTCAAGTGGCGAGCGGTTCAATCAGCTCGCCTTAACCGCAGCCCATAGAACACTGCCTTTCGGCACAAGAGTCCGGGTGACAAACCTGATGAATAATCGAAGCGTTGTCGTAAAGATTAATGACCGGGGCCCCTCTATCGACAACAGGATAATTGATTTGAGCAGATCTGCGTTCAGCAAGATCGGAGATACTGATTCCGGTCTCATTAATGTCAGGATTGAGGTAATCAACTGAAGCGTCTTTTCCCTGATCCCCCTCAATACATCTTAGCACGGAAAATTCCGGCTCTTACATATAGTTTCAGGGGGAGGCAGGTTACCTTTGATATCCGTGTGACAATCGCAGTGAACGATATATAGTGTGAAGGTGTAGTGGAACTAAGTTTGTTGATGCCTTTGGGGGCAATTTCAGGAGGCAATATGGATTCAATCGCAATTTTCAAAACCGCTCTGGAATATGAGCATAAAATACGAGACCTTTACACAACTGCCATTTCAATCATTGACGACGAACGGGGAAAAGCTATTTTCAAAACCCTGGCCGATGAGGAGCAGTCGCACATTGACTTTCTGGAACAGAGTATTGAAACCTTAACGAGCAGCGGCAGCCTCGACCATGAAAAACTGAAAACCTCTATCCCGGATACTGAGAACATCAGCAAGAGTATAAAGTCGATGAAGATCAAGATTCCGGAACATATGCTGGGAGACGTCAAGCGGGTATTGAGCAGCGCCTTGAAACTCGAAATCGAAACGACGCAATATTACCAGAAAGCCTTTGCTTCAGCAGAGGGTGAGATAAAGGAAGTCATGGGCAAATTTGTGAACATAGAACAGCGCCATACCGACGTTGTGCGTTTTCAACTCGATTACGCATCGCATAACGGTTTCTGGCTCGATTTCCCAGAGATAAGTATGGAGGCAGGCTGATCAGTGAGCTGACCGTTTATCAGGTTATCCGTCTGCGTGGCCGGCGCTTGAGCCTGGTGATCCTGGTGTGCCTGGGATTTGCCCTGGCACACCAGGATTAACAGGTAGGGAAATGCCAAAAGCAGTTTAGGAGCCATCCTCTCAACTCATCAGTTTTCCCCCGGTGTCTTTGCGCAATCTTCATCTTTGGCCTTATCATCTGATCTCATACGTCACTTTGCCTTAATCAGGATCAATCAAGATCAAGTAGTTACGGAGGAAGATATGCCGATATTCATGGACCGCCATTATATAGAAGGGGCCACGCATCGCGCGATAGCTGACGCCCATCAAAAAGATTTGAAAACCCAGAATAAATACGGGGTCAAGTTTCTCACTTATTGGTTCGACGAGGAAAAATGCACAGCCTTTTGCCTTGTGGACGCCCCGGACAAGAAGGCAATACAGAATGCCCACAATGAAGCGCATGGCGAGATTCCCCATGAAATTATCAATGTTGACCCGACCGTCGTTGAGGCTTTTCTTGGAAGAATTGCTGATCCGGTGCCGATATCGTCACCTCATGAACAGCAGGTTGATAGTGCATTCCGGGTGATTATGTTCACCGACCTGAAGGATTCTACCCAGATGACGTCAAATTATGGCGACAGCAAGGCACTGCACTACCTCAACATCCATAATGCCATTACTCGCAATGCGCTCCGCCAGCACCACGGCAGAGAAGTCAAGCACACAGGGGATGGCATCATGGCTTCTTTCACTGCAACCAATGATGCGGTCAATTGCTCAATTGGCATTCAGAGGGGTTTTTCAGAATACAACCAGATAAATGCTGACGAAGCCCTGTATGTTCGGATCGGTCTCAGTGCCGGAGAACCCATCGAGGATCATGGCGATCTTTTTGGCAGCGCAGTTCAGCTGGCGGCTCGCCTCTGTGCCTTTGCTGAACCAAAACAGATATTGGTATCTGATTTGATAGCAAAACAGTACCAAGGGGCTGAGCCACTGCTCGATTTAGGTGAAATATCTTTGAAGGGGTTTAATCAGGCAAACCGTATTTACAGGATCGACATCTAGCTGGTGTTGAAATAGTCATTCAAGACCTTCAGGCGACGGGCAAGCGCCTTGGGGCTGATGGCTGCTGCCTGGCTACTGCAATATTCTCCAGCCAGGAGTGCTGCAGCACTCCTGGTAATCGGCGTTGATCTTGATAGTGGATCATTTTCTGCTTGATCACAAGGACAAGGAGCGGCTGGTTGCCAGAGGGCTCCTAATTCGTGTCTTGGGCATGAACCAACGTTTGTGCTTGAGTTCCAGTCCAACTCTCACTGTCTGCAAGTAACGGTGCTGAAAATATAGCAATTAGTGTGATTGTCATAAGTGCTGTCATAATTCTTTTCATGGGATTCTCCGCTTATGCCCCCTCTTTATATAGATCAGCGGGATGTGGGCTGGTTCGCTAATCCTACAACCATCAGCAGGTTGCAGCTATTGCATCATCGGCAGGTACAGTGAGGGAAGTCTCGCATCGTGGTTGTCTATATACAGATCTAAAGACTATTTCATTCGAGGGTAATACAGGCATTATACATACTACATTGTGGTATTGTCAAGTTTGGCGCGTATTTATTTTTCCATTTCTCTTTCGGTCGTAAATAACCAGAAATAATTATTTTTTCCCACACTTTTGCAGGAAAAGAGGGGTTCGGAGCCGTCATTTTTTTCACTGTCAGTGTTTGCCTAAGATTGGCTGTAAATCTCTTTTCCAGACCTGGTCCCGATATGGTCTTTCAACGAGCGAGACCTTTGTTGCCATTATTTCCTCTCATCGAAACCACCGTGAAAGCGTTTGACAAATTGCAAATAAACAGGACTCGACCCATTTTTCCAATTGAGGGCTGACCCATCGATGGGTGCCCCCTTGAAGTTATTTTGAGTCTCCTGGCAGAACCTGGTTTAACAGGGTAAAATGAAGCCATGAAAAAAACAGCACGAGACATCATGGATACCGGGTTTCATACAATTTCTTCCCAAACCCCGATTAGCGAGGCGGTGAAGCTCTTCAAACAGGCCAGCCGCGAAGAGGGGCGGAGGATATTCGGCATGATGGTTCTGGATGAGAGTGGAACGCTTGTCGGCATGCTTTCCATGTATGATATCATGCTTTTCATGAGACCCAAACATGTCCACATCTGGGGAAAGATGGACGATATAGATATCGTTGGTCTCGTTGATTTGAACTGTGAGAAAGCCAAATCGATCCGAGTCGCTGATATCATGTCTCACGAGGTTGTTGCCATTGGCCCGGATACGCATAAATTCATGATACTAGATATCATGATAGATAAGCATATCCGCCGTCTCCCGGTGATCGAAGATGGCAAAATCCTCGGCATCGTCTATATATCGGACCTGTTTTACGACATTTTAGACAGATTCGCTGATGACAGCGCTGACTCATGAGCCGATCCCTGCAAAAAACCCTCACCGGAAAAATTGTCGGCAGTGCGATGAGGCGCAGAATCAACCGGCTGGCGAGAGATTCAACCATTTCAAGCGCAATCAGTATCCTGATAAAATTTAAAATCGGTGGCCTCATCGTCATGGACGAAGACGAACGTCCGGTCGGGGTCGTATCCAAGACCAATATCGTCAGCGCCTACTACGCCTCACTTCCCCTTGATTCCCCGCTCGAACACATAATGACAAGCCCGCCGCTGTTCTGCCGCATTGATGAGCCTCTGGAAACTGCGCTGGCAAAAATGAAGGACAACCAGGTATATCGTCTCTATGTTAAAGATCCGGAAAGTGATGCCGTTGTTGGTGCACTGGCCTATCCGGACATTGTCGGCATGTTGTATGAGTTTTGCTCCAGTTGTCAAAAGAGCCTCTTCAATCAGACTGATGATTCGACAATCATGGTAATCAAGCGTGCCCTGATAGGCGACTGCATGACCAGGGGGATCAATAGCATCACCTCAGAAAGTTTGCTCCATCAGGTCCTCGAAAAGCTTGCCATGTATCACATAGGTGCCATCCTTGTTACAGATCAATCGGGGCGTGGTGCGGGGGTCATTTCAAAGACAGATCTGATCCTTGCCTACAACCATGGGGTTTCCCTGGATACCCCTGCCAGCGACGTGATGTCAGTGCCGGTCCGAAGTTGTCGAGAAGACGATCTGCTCGAAGAAGCAATCCGCAATATGATTTTTTCAGATGTACATCGACTCTTTGTCAAAGGCGCGCAAATCGATGAGTTTATCGGTGTCTTTTCGCTTACCGATGCGGCAAGGTTCCGGTCAGGATCATGCCAGGCATGCATCAGCAGCAGGATTCAAATATCACCGCAGCAATAGGACAATTATGTCTAGGAATACTGGCGGGTATTCAGGCACAATTACCAATACGGATATTTCATCAAGGAGACCGATTCACCTTATGGAGGAGTGATCCGTGGCTCATCATATCAACAAGCATGTGCAGCGTAAACCCTACGATCAACTGGCAGAGCGCCTGAACCGTTTTCCGCAGGGAGCCCCGAGGTCGCCTCTGCTTGAAAAAATCCTGAAAATGCTCCTCACCGATCGGGAAGCTGAGTTGGTAGCCTTATTGCCGATAAAACCCTTTACCGCAAAGCAGGCGGGCCGGATCTGGTCTATCAGTGAAGCAAAGGCGCACAAGGTTCTGGACTCCCTGGCCTCGAGGGCCCTGCTGGTAGATATCGTTCAGCAAGACGAAACCCAGTATGTTTTGCCCCCGCCAATGGCAGGTTTTTTTGAATTTTCACTCATGCGTCTGCGGGACGACCTGGATCAGAAGGTATTGAGTGAGTTGTTCTTCCAGTATCTGAATGAGGAAGAAGACTTTATCCGTGAATTGTTTACCAAGGGAGAAACACAACTTGGTCGAACATTTGTCCATGAACCTGCGCTGTCTGATCAGCAGTCTCTTCAGATACTCGATTACGAACGGGCCAGCCAAGTAATCGAAACAGCTGCCCCGATGGGCGTCAGCCTCTGTTATTGCAGGCATAAAATGCTCCATATTGATAAGGCCTGTGAGGCACCGTTGGATATCTGCATGACCTTTAACACCTCTGCTGATTCTCTTATTCGCCATGGACATGCCCGTAAAGTCGATATAGTCGAAGGCCGCGAACTGCTCCAACAAGCCTATGCAAATAATCTGGTGCAGTTCGGTGAAAACAATATGACAGGAGTGAATTTCATCTGCAACTGCTGCGGCTGTTGCTGCGAGGCACTGCTTGCTGCCAAACGCTTTGCCCACTTGCACCCGGTCCACACCACAAATTACCTACCTGCTCTGGCAACTGAGTCCTGCAAAGGATGTGGGAAATGCGTGGCTGTCTGCCCAGTTGAGGCATTGTCCCTTATTTCTGCCAATGATCCCCACAAGCCGAAAAAAAAGAAGGCACGTCTCGATGAAGAAATCTGCCTGGGCTGCGGCCTCTGTGTCCGGTCCTGCCCCACAGAATCGATACATCTGGCCCCACGCAAGGAGAAGGTTATTACTCCGGTAAGCAGTGCGCACCGGGTAGTGCTCATGGCGATTGAACGAGGCAAGCTTCAGCATCTGATTTTCGACAACCGGCTGCTCTTCAGCCATCGAGCCCTGGCAGCGTTGTTAGGTGTAATTTTCAAGCTGCCTCCGGTGAAACAAATCCTAGCAAATAAGCAGTTGCAATCACGATATATTGAAAAAACACTGGCAAAAAAGGGCTATTAACCGGTGCCAAACAAGTTCGTAACTTATTCATTTATCTTAAAGGTGAGGTATTCCGAGAGAAACTGATCAAAACTCTTTCCATCGCTCGCTTCAAGCCGTTGCTGCTCTTTTATCGATGCGGCGGCACGCCGGGCCAGATCCTGGTATATTTTTGCACTTCTCGATAACTGCCTAATGGTTTCTTTATGCTCCCGGCTTTTCAGCAATACCCACTGGGTGTAGTTTAAGCCGGTTTCCTGCAGAGCTTTCAGCACCTGGGCTGATGGCGTCTGAGAA
The DNA here is from genome assembly GCA_963707715.1 of uncultured delta proteobacterium. Lineage (GTDB taxonomy): Bacteria > Desulfobacterota > Desulfobulbia > Desulfobulbales > Desulfocapsaceae > JABDQA01. The sequence continues at coordinate 57,029 of CAVPRJ010000003.1, read as the reverse complement.
CCATCTTCCAATCTCCCCGTTTGAGCGTTGACCGACATACTGTAGGCTTTGGTTTCGTGCACCTCATCCAATAGTTCACCCGTCATCAGCATCTGCTCGAGCAATGACTTGCCAACTTCAAGCACGGTAAGCTCCCCGCCTGCAGTGTTCAGCAGAAGTCCTGGTTCACGGCCTCTGGTTATGATTTTTCTTAAGTTATCGCTCACCATCTTGCATTCATCAGGGCAGATATCCTGTTCACCCATCAGCAGGCAGCTGATCAGAAACGTGTCGAAAAAAAGTGCTTGCTGGATATCGATGCCAACCGGCAAAAAAGGATTGACATCGGTATTCCGGATTTCAATATACTCCACCCCTCTTTTTTTCAGTGCTTGAAGCGGTCTCTCTCCAGCCCTGGAAACACGCTTCGGACGAATATCGCTGTAATGTTCGTTTTCAATCTGCAAAATGGTGTCGCTTAACTGACGATATTGTCCATCAACCTTGACCCCTATCTTCTCATATGCTGGATAAGGTGTCTGAATCGCCTGATAAAGTGAATCGACATAGGTGCTTAAATGATTAAAACAGATGTTCAGGGAAGACTGGACTTTGGGAGAATAGCCAAAATCGCTCATGCGCAATGAAGTTGCATACGGCAGATAGAGCGTGTGCTCATGCAACCGCTCAAGCTTGTGTGCCTTGGTCTTGAGAAATGACTCACACAGTGCTGGTGAGGCGCCGAACAGATACAGCAGAAGCCATGAATGACGACGAAAGTTGCGAATCATCTTGAAGTAAGAGGACGATCGAAATACCTGCAAGGCATTGGTATTTCCCTGCTTCTCCTGCAAGGTCTGCCAGAAATCATCGGGCAGCGAGAAATTATAATGAATGCCTGCAAGGCTCTGCATCATCTTGCCGTAACGCTGCTCAAGACCGAGGCGGTATATATATTTTAACTGGCCGATATTGGATGAGCCATACCGGGCAATCGGAATGAGTGCAGGATCCTGAATCCGGCAGGGCATGCTGCCAGCCCAGATCAACTCTTCCCCGAGCTGCTCGTAGGTAAAGCCATGAAGATGCAATAGATACTGGATTGCTGACCGGGGATCTTTAAAAACGGGGGTAATGAACTCGAGAAGAGACTCTGAAAAATCGGTGGTGATGCTGCTGCTGGTCAAGGCAGAACCAAGGCTCTGAGGATGGGGTTTCTGGGATAACTCGCCTGAGCAGTCCACCCGTAAACCTTCTTTTTCAATACCGTGTAAGGCACCTTTGAGAAATAAATGGGTGCCACTTGATTCGAGTTGCTCCACCTGTTTTTTCATTGCAGATATCAATGTCTAGCTCTTCCGTTAATTTTATCGATTGTATGGTTTTTGATGCCTGAAGAATTTTACACCGCTTAGAGTGCAATTACTGCAGTAATTGATACATTAAGGTTCAAACGTCCTTATGTATCATATGGTAAATAATAAGTTCTGGATAAAAGCCCAATGCCACGATTATATCTCGCTGAGTATCATCAGGCCTTAACAGGCAAGCATATCTGCATTGCCTGTCGGGAAGGAATCTTGCGGGATCACCTTCCTCACATTATCGCGGATGTTAAATTTCTCGTTCGCCACGGCATCCAGACGACGCTCTATCACAATATGGCCAATCGTTTCGCCAACCAGAAACATTTTCGCCTGCTGGCTGAGCGTCTGCCTGAGACGGATATCAGGCGTGTGGCGCCGGAGGGTGACTTTTATACCCATGTGCTGGACATGGAGCACTCTGTTTTCAAACTTATTTTTCTGGAGCGTAAATATCTCTGTGATCGAAAAGGGCATCGGATAAATACGCTGACAACCCAGGATACCATCCAAAAAAGTGCCGAAATAGTGGCCAATGTCAACATTGCAGGAGTCTTGGACCAAATCTGCAGCCGTATCATCGGAGGGGCCTATGACCGGGTCCATATTCTCCCGGCTCGGAAAAACACGATCAAGCATGAACTTTTCACCGTTGAAGGCACTGGAACGCTCATTGCCAACAACTTCAATGAAGAATATCTTCCTGCGGTCACCGAACAAGACGTGGCGATGATAGGCGGCATCCTCAATCTGTATTCGAAAAAGGGCTTTCTTAAACCACGGAGCAAGCAATATCTCCTAGAACATCGCGAGCGCTTCCGTATTACCATGATAGACGGGATTGCAGTCGGCTGTGTGGAGGGGATAGAGATTGATTCCAGCACAATTGAACTGGGGGCGCTGGCCATTTCCACCCGATTTCGAAATCAGCGTGTTGGCGTGTTTACGGTTACCGCCTTTGAACGTGAGGCGAAACGCAAAGGTTATAATCGAATTATTTCGCTCACCAACAATCCTCGGTTGCACGCGCTCTATTCTCAACTCGGATTCAAGCAAGCCGACCTTCCAGAATATGCTGCAAGACGAGCTTTATCTCCGCAAGTGGCAATGTTTTACAAAGCCATCTCGTGACACTTTGGACTCAAGAGCTCGGCAGGATTCTATGACTATGGCTCCGGCGCTGCCGAGGAGAGGCGGCGAAAGCGTGATTGTCTGCTCTATGCACGGCCGAGAAGTTTCAGATACGAGCGGGAGTTTGATGAATGATGCGATGGCAGAACCATTTGCATTGACGATATACACGTAATAGAACAGCTAACAGAGCACAGACCACCTTTTTCCATGAAGAATCAACAGCGATCACCACAGTATTTAGCTGCCATCGACCTGGGTTCCAACAGTTTTCACCTGGTTGTAGCCCGCATTGAGGATGGTCATGTTCACATTCTTGATAGATTAAAGGAAATGGTACGCCTCGGAGGCGGTCTTGACAAAAATGGTAGATTGTCCGAAGAAGCACGTATACGCGCCCTTTCCTGTCTTGATCGTTTTGCTGAACGTGTGCAGAAATTACCCCAGGGCAGTGTGGCGGCAGTTGGAACAAACACCCTGCGTCAGGCGAAAAATTCCCGTCAGTTTTTACAAAGCGCCAGTGAGGTTCTCGGCCACCCGATCTCAATTATTGGGGGAAAGGAGGAGGCCCGTCTGGTCTATCTTGGTGTTTCCCATTCTCTGGTGGCTGAGGAAGGAAAACGTCTGGTGATGGATATTGGCGGGGGAAGTACAGAATTGATTATCGGTGAGGGGTTCGAGCCTCTGCATCTAAGCAGCCTCGAAATGGGTTGCGTGAGCATGAGCCGCGCTTTTTTCAGAAATGGAAGGCTCGGCAGGAAGAATTGGGAAAAGGCCGGCATTGCGGCCCATCTGGAATTACGTCCGCTGCGACGCCATTTTCGAAAAGTTGGTTGGGTCTCTGCTACAGGGGCATCCGGCACAATCAGGGCCGCGGCAAGCATTGTTAAAGCGCTGGGGCTTGAGACCTATAATATCACCCTGGGCAGTTTATACGAAATACGCCGCAGAATGGCAGCCGCTGGTCATATAAAGAAGCTTGATCTTCCCGGTTTAGATAGTGATCGGCTGCCTGTTTTTGCAGGAGGCCTAGCCATCCTCATTGCCACCTTTGAGGCACTTAAAATTGAATCCATGCAGGTTTCCGAAGGCGCCTTGCGGGAAGGCCTGCTGTATGAGCGTCTAGGCCGGATTCGGAGTGAAGATACCCGTTTGAAAACCATTTTAAGTGTGCAGCGACGATTTCAAATCAGCCAGAAACATGCGCGACGGGTCAGTTTAACTTCGCACCGTCTTCTCAGCGCCTGCGAGAAAGCCTGGAACCTGCGACTCGAAGACGCCGAAGTGCTGCATTGGGCAAGCAACCTTCACGAAATTGGCCTTGCGGTTTCGTTGAGTGGCTATCAGAAACATGGCGCGTATCTTTTGGACAACGCAGATCTTCCCGGATTTTCTCTAGAGGAGCAGGACTGGATGAGTGTTCTGGTGCGTTGCCATCGTAAAAAAATATCAAAAAAAATCTTCAGAGCTTTACCTGAAAAGGATCAGAAGACCGCCCTGAGGCTGGCGATTCTTCTTCGTCTCGCCACCTTGCTCCATCGTTCCCGTACAGACGAGACGGCACTTATTGAACAAGTGGTTGCCGGTGAGAATAATTTGACCCTTCACTTTGCACCGTATGAGCTGATAAACCATCCCCTGCATCGGGCCAGCCTTGAACAGGAAGCCAAGTATTTAAAAAATGTGGGTTTCAATCTCACCTTTACCTCATGAGCTGGTTCGCCTTGAAACAACCTCCAATCGCTCAGAAGCAGGCCGCCAGGGCACACGGCTTGCGAAGCACCGGGCCCGTATCCCTAAGATGCTGAATCGTCACTTCACGGCCCTTCTCCACATCATGTCGAGCTAACCAGAAAACCGGCGCACCTTTGCTATAGAAGGGCCAACTGGTGTTGCGGCTACGCCAGTTGACGCCAACTCTGGAAAAAACTTCTCTGGTTTTGGGGCTGAACCACTGAGGTTCTGAATCAACGGGGGGGATTTTAATGACCCTTTCCGCAGAGGATAAAGACGCTCCCAGCCACAGCTGATATGAATACGAGCAATACTTTGAAACATCCAAACGATATATCTTAAACTCCTGTTTTCACGACAAGACTAAACGAACCAATAGCAAAAAACAGGTTTTCCTTCAAGCAACGGGAAAATATATGGCTCGTTTTCTTCCAGGCTTCGAGTATTTTAATCCAGTATACAGTGCTTGCATTGCATCATTGCAGGCAAGACACTGCCAGTTAGTCCCACCGTGATTGGGCTTATACATATCTTACAAGGAGTACAGAATGAAAAAAATCTTTCTGCTTGCATGGGTGCTTCTTTTTCCCGGATGTACAGTGAAGTATCCGGAAACTGCCAATCTCAACCTGCAGGTTCCGGTTCAATCCTCTGTGCTGTATACCAACTCGACGGCATCTGTTCGTGGACACGATGCCAGAGAGAATCCAGAAGTTGTTGTTTTTAAGTTTAAAAATGAACCTGTAGTAAAAGTTTCAAACCTCAATGCACCCCATATAGTTATTACCGAAAGACTTGCCGGTGGACTGCGTGAACAGGGACTGCAGCTTGAAAGTAATGCTCCTGTTCGTATTATCCTGTATCTCAATCAGTTGCTGGCAACAATCACTAAATCTAAACTGTTATACAAATCTGAGGCGGTAAGCCAGGTAACCCTCGAGGTCATAACCGGCAAGACTTCTGTTACGAAAAAGTTTACCCGTAATTACGACCAGGAGTCAGTATCACGACCAGACATTGGTGAAATCGAAAAAATGCTGAACAATCAGCTCTCCTCTATCGTCAATCAGATTCTAATAGATGCAGACCTCCGCGAACTCATAGGCAGCATGTAGCGATTTCCACTGCTGCAACGAACGCACAGCATCCATCTCAGTTTTTAAACAATAAACCCCTGGGGTGTCCCCGAGCCCCCCTAAGATCAGGAGGGGTTGCGGACGAAAGCATTACCGAATTGAGGGTCTAGGGAAAAATAATCGTGCGGGATTTTCAAGACTATAGAATCGAGAAATATTCTCACTCAGCCGTCGCTCAGAGTAGACATGTCTACCATGCTCGAGGGTACCCAGACATCACTGATCGGCACCAATCATATCGAGGCCGAGAGGATTTCTTTTCTTGAAATTTCCCCTGCCCAGGTAGAAGTTACCCTTGCCAGAATCATTAAGAGATCTGTTACGATCAAGCCACAACTGCTTGGCAATCTCCCACCCAATAGAAAGCTTAAAAGCGTTTTGGTGATCCCGCCGGAAATCGTGGTATTGGCGCCTCCGGCCAACAATGGCGATAAGGCTTTATCTGTCTCGACAACCCCTATCTACCTCAACTCTTTACAGTCAAGCAGCCGCATCTTCTGTAAGATCATTGCACCGCCAGCTATTCAGCCGGCAGCAAAACCCTGGCCGGATGTGGAGGTTGTAATCGACGTGGAAACCGTACTGAAAAGAGAGCAGGAGTAGGTTATGAGCGCTGCTGAGCATTGCCAAGCGCTATCTGTTCCTACCATAAATACCTTTTGTGAAGTCAATTTTCGTCGCACTCAATTGCAATTGAGCGTATTTACAGCCTTATTTATGCAGCAAACGCTAAAAACGAAAGGCCTGCTAAACAAAGCTCAAGGCAATGAGCAGATCACCCTTCTGCAATATTGAATCTTTCCAACATTTCTTCAATCATGGCTCGATGTTCAGGTCTGAATCGATGGAAAGGCTGCTCCATATAGTCATCACAAACGCCAAGGATTGAAAGACAGCATTTAGTAGCCTTTATGTATTTTGATGCATATTTGCCTACTGTGTATATTTCCTGAAATTCTTCAATTTTATTTGAAAGTTCTTCGGCACGTTTACTATCTCCTGCCATCTTTGCTTCATAGCATCCAACGAATAGTTTCGGGTAAACGTTTGCGCCGCCCGAAACTCCTCCATCTCCGCCGATATCCAATGACAGCGACATAAGCGCTTCCGGACCGATAAATATTGACCAGTCTGGTCGCACTTTCTTGAGTTTGCAGATCTCTTTATAGTAAGTGATGTCGCCGCTGGAATCTTTAATCCCAGCAATTCCGTCCAACTCGACCAAATATTTAAGTGTTTCTATTTCAAACCAGATTTTTGTCATACCCGGAAAATTATAGAGCATCAGCGGCAACCTCAGGCGTGGCAACATATCCTTGATATAGGCAAACAATTCCGTTTGCCCCGCCGGGAAATAGTATGGCGCTGTCAATACCAATGCATCTGCTCCTTCGGTATGAGCTATTTCTGCCAATTTTACCGATTCAACTGAAGAGGTATCAGTTATCCCGACAAAAACTGGAACTCGCCCGGCCGTCAGTTTACAGGCCAGCCTGATCACTTCCCGACGCAGCCCGTAACTCAGACTTTGCGCTTCACCGGTGGTACCAAGGACAAAGAGGCCGTGAACTCCTCCTGCGATGACCCGCTCGATCAGACGCTCGAACCCATCTCTGTCAAGTTTGTCTCTACCTGCGAGCGGTGTGACCAGCGGTGGGATAATTCCTTTAAATCGCCCCATGACAATCTCCTCATTTCTATGATTTCAGCGTGTCTTTAACATCGCCCGCAACTCTCGTCGGAATGCCCAGATGAAGGCAGGTTGCGAGCAGCTCTTGGAGGATATCCCCGTAGCCGATGGTTATATGGTTGGACATATGGGTAGACATGCATTGTTCCCGGTCATATCCGGGAATATGTACGTTTGCTATCGGCCACTCTGCGGTCGTTTTTTCGAGCCGGTTCTGCACCTCTTGTTCCTCAAGGGGCAGGACTTCGCCAGTTCCGCAATCCATGCCGATTTCCCCAAAACTTTCATAGAAGCGCGCCCAGGTGATCACCCCTGGTTTTGAAACTCCTGAGCACGACCCGCCTCCAAGTGGAAAATACATGCTCGGTTGACGATAGACTTTGGTTGATTCCCAGCCACCGAAGTGTGCCGGGGGAGCGCCTCCGGAAATTTCGAAAACCCAGACGAATCTGCCCTCGTACTCTCTTCCCCAGCGAATATCATGCAGGGTCGTTTCAGGTGACATTCCTTTCATTTCATAAATATCATTCATGATTACCTGCGGCACACCCGAACCAACATCACCTTCGTTGAAATGAATTATCGGCTTACCCTGTCGAATAATTTCCCTGGTGGCAGGGTCGTAAACATCTGGCCTGTCCGAGTTGTTAAGCATTCCTTCGGCCAGATCAGATGCTGAGACACATCTTACCAGACCAACCTGGTAAGGGATGCCCAAGGCCGCCAATCCAAAACGTTTTGCATAACGTGCAGCTGCCGAATACATTTTCATCTGCTCAAGCACTTGACCATGAACAAGATCTTCAAACTGGTCAACACCCCAATCAAACCAGACTCCTTTCGCCACAAGCCAGTTGAGATGATTTTGAGCCTCTCTGTCACTAACCGTCGCCATCTCAGCCACGAGATCAGACTGATTGAGCAACTCCAGCGGCATGCCAATCGCGCCCAATTTAGCTGGGTCAATAAGGGCATTCAGCATGCCCATGCAGCCTGGATCAAATTGCCCGAGGATACGCTTATATTTAATGATATTGGCAGCTAATTTTTGCCCCAGATGTTCTGCTTCAACAGCCAGAGAGAGGGTCTCAGCTGAAGCCAGATGAGAGCTGTCATGCTGTATTCGCCCAGTCTCGCACCAGACCTTCAGATTGCCCATGAAAATCTGATCAGTAATGAAAGTCTCGCTCCACAAACGCGAATGTCTGACGCAAAGGCGACTAAGCGTAGCTGAATGATTCAACAGGGCGACAAGGCCTGGCCAGGTGCCATCAAAGTTTCCAAGCAGAAGCACCGGTCCTTTGTGAGTTTGCAAACCGCTCGCCACATGATGTGCATAGGCCCAGATACTGAGCAGTACAATTACTGGCGCTTCTGGGTCGATGGTCGAGAATAATGCTGTGCCTAAACACTGTTTTGTTACAAATCCATGCTTGCGTGAGTGATCATAGTGCGGCAGCACCAAGGCCTCATACCCCAGCTTTGTCAGACATTCCATAACTAAATCGATAGTCTCTTGCTGTTTAGGCCAGCAGGTCTCACATGCTGAGTCACGAAAATCGCCATTCGATATCAGATATATTTTCTTTCCCGCACTCTCCATATTAGTCACCTGTCTGGACTGTTCATTGGTGTGTTGATGGCCCGCTTCAAGACATAAATATTTATGCATACCAGGTAGTTGATATCATGGTTTGAGCGAGGCTCTAGACGACCCATTCCAAGAGCATTGTGGTATGCCGGGCACGGCACTAATTCTAATGGATACGGTGAGCCAAGCATACCTTTTGTCTTAAAGCTCATCAAGTTCCTAACCGATTTTTGATGGGCTATAAAGCTAACGCGAAAAACGGCTGACCTCGTCCAGAAAGTGTTCGAGCTGATGGCGCAAGGGCGCCGAGGCTGCCGCGCCCCGCGTCTCGGTGGCCAGGGCGCCGGCAGCCGAAGCGAATCGCAGGGCTTCCGGGAGCAGACGACCCTCTGCGAGAGCGACGGCAAGCGCACCATTAAAGCAGTCGCCCGCCGCCACCGTGTCCACTGCGACAACCTTGAACGGAGCGACATACCCTTCGGCCCCATCGCTGTCGATATAGACCAGCCCCTCGGCGCCAAGTTTGATCACCACCGTATTGGCCCCACAGGCACGCAGCGCTTGAGCTGCCCGCAAGGCACTGGCGTGGTCCGAGGCGGGAAGGCCGGTCAGCGCTTCGGCCTCGCTCTCGTTTGGGGTGACGATATCGGCCAGCTGCAGCAGAGCGTCGATATGCCGGCGCCTCGATCGTTCCGGCGCAGGAGCCGGGTCTAGGATAATGCGCGTTCCTGCAGCCCGGGCGGCCCGCATGGCCGAAGTGCCTGCCTCGATGGGCACCTCGAGCTGGAACAGGCCGATCTTCGCCCCCCGGAAAACCGCCGGATCCGGCCCCTGCCCTGGCCAGGCCATATTGGCGCCGCCAACGACGGTAATCGTATTCTGCGAGGCAGCGTCCACATGGATCAGGGCGATGCCGGTTTCCTCATCGGGCATGACGATGATGTCCTCGTCCGAGACGCCGAACTCGGCCAGAAGCGCTCGCGCCCTCGCCCCGAATGCATCCGGGCCTATCGCCGCCACCAGACGCACGGCTGAGTTGCTCAAGCGTTGTGCGGCGACAGCCTGGTTGGCACCCTTTCCGCCCAGCCCTGTTGCATAGCTTGCCGCATGGGTGGTTACACCGGGTCGAGGCAGCGTTTCCACATAGGCGGTCAGATCCACATTGACCGAACCGAAGACGGTGATGCTCATGCGGCGTCTCCCAGGCCGGCAAGGCGGGCCCGGAAATGCTCCGTGCCCTGCTCGATCCGCGCCAGAACCTCGTCGAAGGCCCAGTATTTTTCGCGCACATCGCAGGAAACCGCACGGCTTCCATCGTGGGCGAAAGTGCCGAGGCGTTGATGGATGATTTTCGCCAGTTTCGGATAGCCCATGGATTCAGACAAAGCCGCCAGCACCAGAAAAGTGGCAAGTTCCTCGGCAAATTCAGGATACTGCGCGCCATGGTCCTGCAGCCAGCGGTAGAGGTCCGGGTGTAGATTAGTCATTACCCCGCAAAAGCCCGCCGCACCTGCCTGCAGGGCCGGCCAGGCAATGGCCGCGTTGGCGTTGATCACAGCGAGAGGGGTATCCCTGGTCAGCGCCAGGCGCCGTTTGACCGTCTGCAGATTGCAGGAAACATCCTTGAGCAGAGTGAAACGCCCGGTCTGGGCACAATAATCGATCTCCTCATCTGACAGGAGACGGCGGTACGGCACGGGGCATTCGTAGAGCCCGAGGTTCAGATCGGCCGGCAGGGCCCCGAGAAGCGCATCGATATGATCGCGCAGGGCCTGGCTGTCGCCCTCCGGCGGGACGAGCCGGTTGGTAACCAGAACCACGCCGTCGACCCCGGTATCGGCCATGGCGCTCAGTTCGCTGCGCTGATCGGCCAATTCCTCTGAAACGTGGCCAGAGGCGACCACGGGCACGCGTTTCTTCACGGTTTCGACTGTAAAGCGTGCCAGCTGAAGCCGTTCTTCAAGGGTGAGATAATGCATCTCGGACGACATGCAGACGGCGAAAAGAGCCTCGGCTCCGTGGTCGATATACCAGTCGATCAAGCGCTCATACCCGGCCCAGTCAATCTGGTCGTCCGGCGTAAACGGCGTGAGCATCACGGGAATGATGCCGGTGATGGAAAGTGTCAAACCGAACTCCTTAAAAATGGATTATTTACCGCTCATCCCGCATAGCCAAAAAGCCGAGGCAGCCAAAGCGTTATCCCTGGGAAGAGGATCAGCACCAGCAGCGCGAAAATCAGCACGATCAGGAAGACCCAGACCTCTCGGATGATGGCTGCCAGGGGAATTCGGGTAATCGCATTGAGGACAAACAACAGGATGCCGTAAGGGGGCGTAATCAGGCCGATCATGCAATTCACTACAGCGACAACGCCGAAATAAACCAGGTCAATGCCAAGGTCGACGCAGGTGGGCAAAAACAGTGGGATGATGACGAGGATGAGGGTTGAAGCGTCAAGCACACAGCCCAGCAGCAGGATGATGATATTGACGCCGATCAGGAAGACGAGGGGGTGAATATCGAGACCGACCAGGGTATGCGCCACGCGGTTGGGAATATTCTCGGAGGCGACAATATAGTTCAGAATCAGGGCGCCGCCAATGACGATTCCGACGGCAGCCGAGGAGCGGGCGCTCTCGACCAGTATGCGGTAGAGGGTGCTGATCTTCAATACGCGATACAAAAATGCCGCCAGCACCAGCGCATAAGCGGCGGCTATGGCGGCGGCCTCCGTGGGTGTCGCCACGCCCCCGTAGATCCCGTAGAGCAGGATTGCAGGCATAAGCAAGGCGGGGAAGGCAGTGAACGTATGTTTCGGCAAGTCCCTCAGCGGCACCGCTTCTTCCAGGGGAAAGTTGCGCCGGCGGGCGATATAGCTGTTCATTGCCATCAACACCAGGCCCATGAACAGCCCGGGTATTATCCCGCCTAAAAACAGGTAGCCGATGGAAGCGTTGGAAACCAGGGCGTACAGTACCATGGGGATCGACGGCGGAATGATCGGGCCAATGGTCGCCGAAGCGGCGGTGATGGCGGCTGCATAGCCAGGGGGGTAGCGGTCGTTTCGGGTCATCATGCCGATGATGATCTTGCCGATACCGGCAGCGTCCGCCACGGCCGAGCCTGACATGCCGGAAAAGATCAGGGAGGCGACGATATTGACATGCCCGAGGCCGCCCCGCAGCCGGCCGACAAGGGCCACGCAGAATTGCAGCAGCCGGTCGCTGATGGAGCCGGCGTTCATGATGTTGGCGGCCACGATGAAGAGCGGCACGGCCAGCAGGACGAAACTGTTATACAGGCCGTCCATGAAAATTTTGCCTATGATACCAATGTCCTGGCCGCCCACAGCCAGGTAGATGAAAGAAGACAGGAGAATGGCATAGGCAATCGGCATGCCGATTCCGGCCAGGATGAAGAGCGAAATCAGACAGAGCGTAAATCCGAGCGTCACGTTGTGTCCGCCTCTTCAGTGGGGTTTGCAATGATCTGTTCGTAGTGGTGGAGGTCGGCCTCGGCTCCGAAACGCAAGGAGTGAATGGCTCGCCACCCATAACGGAGCGCTACTACGGCGAGAAAAAGTATATACACCGAATAGACATGGCGCATCCGTACCCAGTCGCCCAGAAGCGCAGATAGGGTCGCCGTTTTCTTCAGCCTGAGAAAAGAGAACTTGCTCCAGGTCGGTTCCAGGGACCACAGAAAACCCACACACACGGCTAAACCCGTGATGACGGCAAGCCATTTTCGCAAGCTGGGATTGACATGTATATAGAGCAAATCGAAGGTGACATGGTCCCGCTCGCGCACGATAAAGGAATTGCAGAAGCAGATGATCCAGACCCACAGGGCGAGGCAAAATTCCAGGGTCCAGCCGAAATGAGAGGTTTCAAGGAAAGGAAAATGCGCGGTAAGCCATTCAGCGCGCGCCGAGTAACGGATGGTGATCTGGAGAATAAAGGTGGTGAACATGGCGGCCATCATCATGGCCGCCACGAATTCAGTGCAACGGATGAACCATTTCCTGGTCAGTTTTATATGGTTCCCCACAGCCCGGCGCTATGGATTAGTTGCCGAGTGCATTGATTTTCTCCAGCACGCCTGCCGGCCAGGAGGCGGCCAGTTCGGAGCCGGCATATTGCGCCTGTACGTGCTCGCGGAATGCCTTCAGGTCGGGCTCGTAGATCTCCAGGCCTTTGTCGCGCAGGAAAGCAACCAGTTCCTCTTCTTTTTGAAGCTGCTTTTGACGCCCGCTCTCAGCGGCGGCATCGGCGGCGGCTTGCACGGTAGCCTGTTGCTGCGGGGTCAGCTTGTCCCATACAGCCTTGGAAAAGGCGATGTAGTTCAGGTCGACAAGATGAGAGGTCAGGATAATTTGTTTGGTGACTTCGTAGAATTTGGCGTCAACCACGGTCGGCAGCGGGTTGTCCTGTCCATCGACTGAAGCGGTCTGCAGCGCGGTGTACACTTCGGTGAAGGCCATCGGAGTCGGGTTGGCGCCCAGGGCCTTGCCCAGGAACTGCCAGGCATCCGTACCCGGCATGCGCAGGTTCACCCCGGCGAGGTCTTCGGGTTTCATAACGGTCAACTCGTCTTTGGACTGGCGCAGGTTGACATGACGGCGGCCCAGGTACATTACGCTGAGCAGTTTTACGCCCAGTTCGTCTTCGACTTTCTTCTTAAAGGGGTCCATCAGCGGATCATTGAAAACGCGGACCTGGTGTGCCGCGTCCTGGTGTACGTAACCAGTGGCAAAAATAGAGAACTCGGGGAAGAAATTAGCCAGTTCCTGCGCCGATGCGATCGACATTTCCAGGTCGCCCGAGGCAATGGATTCCAGTTCTGATCCCTGGGCGATCAAAGAAGAATTGTAATGGGGCTCATAGACAGCGAAATCGGCAACGGCCGGGCCGAAAACCGTTTCAAGGGCGACCGAGCGCTGGTCGGTGGCGGAAGCCGGCGTGGACATGCGCAGCTTGACTTTGTCCTGTGCCAGGACTGGCGCGGCGAACAATGCGACCAGGGCAAACGTCAAAACGAGAGAAAATCGGCGGGTGAATTTGCTTGGCATGGTCTCCTCCTTTGTGGGTGTCTGGTGCGTTCAATGCGGCAGCTTCCAGGCGGTTGCGTGCCATTGATCTAAAACGGCGGGGCGGTGGCAACATCAGACATGCCGCCAATTTTGATATAATGTTTCGTTACCACGTTACCTGAGATATTGTCAACAACTAGTCAGAGGACTTGTCGGACCAAGTTTCTGGATGTTTCTGCAGCAGCCGCAGCCCAAAAGACAGTTTTTCAAGGCAGTCTTAAGTATGAGCCCTGACCAGTTCAAGCTCGGGAATATAGAAGCGAACCAAAGCTCGTCCCAGATTTTTTGCAGTTCGTCAATTCCCGAAGAAATGCAGAATATTCTTCAAAGTATTTCTATCAATTCGATATATTTCGGTAAGCTTGCAGCGCATGCAAGTAACAGGCGCGGCTTTCTTGCTTTGAATAGAGCCTTTTGCAAAACTAAGATTTTCGTTCAAAATCAAGGCATGCGAGAAATTTTACCACAGGCATATAATTGATATTCAGAGGATAAAATTTTGAGCATAACGCAGAGTTTGGGCGAAAAGATCGTTTTGCAAATGGCTCAATAGTAAAGAATTTTGTCAGCCCCCGCCAGTTGCGGCAAATAAGCCTTGTTCGAACTCCTTATTCTGACATTTTGAACATTGCCATTTGTCGTGTTGCCGAGCATCATCCTACTCGACGATTCGGCTAACCTAGAGTCAACCGGAGAGATTCAATGGGTTCATGCTGAAAGCCCGCTGTGCTAATACCGCGTTTTATTTTAATTCATCCCTCAAGGCTGCCAGAGAATCGGCATCTGGCGGCAACCCTTCTATAGAGGTGAGAAAAATCAGCTTGCTGTTCGAATAGGCAAATGCATAAGCGGAAATATAGCTCCCGGTGCCGACAGAACGTGCAGTAACTATAATTTCCTCTGTTAGATCTTTATTTAAATCACTTAATACGACTTTCTCTATGGTTCCATCACGGAAATTAATAAGTCCAGAGACAAAAAAAGTTGTTTCATCAGGTTGCGACGCTGGTTCATAGACGCGCACACTGAAGCTGCCAATAGATCTCGCCTCGAATTCTCCTTCGGCAACTACCACTAATTCGCCGGATGGAAGTTTGACTTTATCAATAAATCTTTCTGGCTCTGCAGCTAATAGCTGACATGAAAATAGCAGAATTAGAATCGTTCCTAATAATAGTTTCATTTGCGCCCCGATAAACAGCCGGCCCATGAGGGACCGGTTTTGATTAACCCCTGAAAAGGGCTGGATTGCTTTACCCCTGCAGCAAGCATCAAGGGTAATACCAATGGGTTAGTGCTTATAAAATCTCTCTTTTTAGGTAGCATGAAACTGCACAGTTTTAGGCGGTAAGGTCAATTTGCCTCGCCACCACTGTTAATTCCATTCTCTATTTGCAAATCTAATCAGTGCACTTTGATATTGAAAGTCAGCACGAAGATTTTTTGCATCTTGAGTTGCGGGACAAATTGCAGAGACTCTCTGTTGCCCTTTAAGCGATAAATTTTTCACAAAATGTTCGGCATTAATTTAACTTTTAAAGAGGTATTATTGCAGGTTGACAGAGTGTTCTCCTCTGCTGTAGTTTTAGGGTCAAATTTCTTTAATTCAGGGTAAAAACTACTTTCAGGAGAAAAGCTACTGTTGAGACAGCTAGTTACCTCAGATTGGTGTGCCAAAGTCATGCTCATCTTACTGATAGGGTTTGGGTGGACCTCCCCGGCGACCGGGTCTGAGATGGATGTGTGGCTGAAGAACCTGACCAGGCGTATACCCGAACGGCCTTCCTCTTCTTTGACGGGATCACAATTCGTCGATCTTGTTTCTCAGCTAGACGAACATCAGCAGGAGCAGATGATCGGTGACCAGTTGCTGAAAGGTAACCTGCCAAACTTTTTGAGAAAGTTGAAGCCCGTAAAGCTGCGGCAGCGGAGCAAGAGCGGACGGCTGCTGAGCGCAACTATATTTGTTACTCCCGACTATCTGGCCATCGGTTCGCAGGCAGACTTCATTCGTGTTCCAATGAATTATCTTACCGCCCGTAAGGTGGCGACCCAATTCGGATTCATTCTACCCACCCGTCGAGTGGTGGATGCTATTTACAACCAGTCCGAAAACCATTTCACCCCCCAGCCTCTGCCGCCCGGCCCACAGATGTGCTCCATCGGCTATTATCAGCGACACAACAAAAAGATCTTACAACAGCGATATGCACGCGCAATTGCTTTGGGCGAATTGGTGTCCGGTCACAAAAAAGATGTAATCATCACCAACAGGCTGAGACGAAAATCTGGGCGTGTCGCCATTTACGGCTGGCACAGGGCTGACGGCAAACCGATACAACCGCTCAGTACTGTGCACGGCGCTGGATATGCCGACTACAGTCACGGTATCCGGCTGGTCAGTGAGAAAGTCCTCATCGACGGCAAACTTTGCTCGGTTTACGATATCCTGAAAGATCCGGAACTAGCACCCCTGTTGAGTGATGAAGGACCCATGGTTGGGTTTAAATCAAATCCGGAGACTCCCGCCCTGTCGTTATACTGACACGTCTCCCCCTCTCGATGTTGAAGGATAATTATACACTGAGAAGCGAGTACCCTCTATTCGCCTTTCTTTTCCATCAGCGTTTTGCAGCAACGGAAACCAAGATGGTAGTTGTGGTGACTGGTGACTGACATCACCCGGCTGCCATGCCAGAACGGCGCTCGCCAGCGGCACCAATCTTCGTGTGCCTGGTACTTGTCGAAGATAAACCAACTGCCTTTCATCTCCGTAAAGCCCAATTGTGAACTTCCGCGGCTGGCCATCTGTTCCTCATTCAAGGGCAGATTCATGTGTTCAGCGGCATTGCCGTTGATGTCGTAGACATCCAGAGGGCTATGACAATCAGGGAAAAAACCAGTTGGATAGGTGTTGGAACCGCAGTCGCTCCAACCACCGCCTTCACAGCCTGGTGTCTTTGAGCTGTTTGCCGCACAAATCCCTTTTTGGTACTCAGGACCATAACTCCAGCTCTTGCTCTCACTGTTTGCCTTGTTGTGCGCACTGCGCATCCTGCGAATGGCTTCCCCAGAATCAACCCCCCGAGCAAGGTCAAATCGATAATCGGGCTGGGTCAACTGTCCGGCACAGCCGCCTTCCCACTCGTGCGCGTCACAGAGCCGTTTTCCCATTGCGGTGCAGATTTCCGCTGCCTCCATGGTGCGTACCCAGACCACCGGGTACTCGCATGGAATATTGGGAAATTCAAACTGGTCAATACAGGCCTTGGCATCTTCAGCAGTCTCGTGCTCGGGATCGTAGAGCGGCGCCATGTAAGGAGCCCCGCATATCTGCTCGTAACGACCATTTTCATAACTGACCGACAACTGTTCCAGCCTGGCGGTGCACTCCTGGGTGGAAGCTGGGTGTTGCGTGACCGCTGGGTTGCCTTGACCGATGTAAGGCGACCGGGCGAATATTGTGCGCACCCCTGCCGCCTGATTGTCGGACAATCGATGGATCGTCTGCAACCGCTCAAGCAGGGCTTCGTTTTGTTCCTGCAATGTTTGGGCCTCAGCCATGAACTCCGGCCAGACGCTAACCACAGAGAAGACGATCAGTAGAGTAAGAAAGCGCAGCATTGTCTATGCCCCGGGGAATATGTTTTTCTGCCTCGGTAAATATCCTCTGTGTTATTATGGTTGCTCACGTTTCATTACGTAGAAAAAATCACGATTATCCGAATAGCCTATAAATCGCGGAATATAGGTGCCTTTGTCTAATTTGTCCAAAACACTCATCCCCTGGATGAGATGCTGAACCAGCAGATGCTCAGCTTCTTTATGGTAAAGAGCCAGGTAGGTATGTTCCAGGGCATTCATGTCCAGATGCATGGCATAGCGGCAACCGTAGGCCTGAAAAACTCTGGCCATTGCCGAGGGTGTTGCGGTCGAAAAATAGCCGTAAATCAAGAATCGTTTACTGTCGGTTTGCTGCAGAGCCATGCCCGCCCGCAATGTTCTCAGTTTTTTGTCCTCCGATCCTGACCAGTTGCCAGGCCCCCATTGGCTGACCAGACGACCAGGTACCGATTGCTGCGAGATTGAGTCCCATTCGATAAGCGGGACGCCGTTCTGGCGCGCCTGGACAATCTGTTCGAGGCGCTGATTGTCCTCTTCAGACCAGGTCTTCATTTCCACCGTCCCGTCATCCCGCACCACAAATGTAGCCAGACCAGGCTGAAGCGTGCTGAGAATAACCCCTTTTTCGATAAAACCGTAGTGGGAACCATGGTTGCGATTTGCTAGCTCACCGTATTTAAAAGCGCCGTGAGACCGTTTGAATCCGCCGGTAAATGTCGCCACGGCTCTGGAGGCCTCAACAGGGTTGACACTGCCATTGGCCACCAGAGGTGCAATCGTTCCGATGCCATCCGGTCCAGGCAGACCCGGAACTCTCATCTGCGCAGGAGTCCGTTCCGACCAGCCGACGCGGGGGTGCTCGGTTCCGACGGCAAAACCCACACCGAAGCGATCAAGATCAAAAGCTATCAGGTATGCCAGCGCTCCCGCCTCAACACTGTCAAGTCGCGATGACGAGGTTGGAATAACTTTTCAGGATCTCGGAAGCAACCGCCTTTGGCTGAATCAAGCTCACAAAGATACCGGGATTGTTCTTGACAGCATACCAGTGGCCGGTAAGCATGTCTGGAGATTGGTATTCTCCACCTGGATACCAAGCTCAGCCGGGACAATCAGCTGCTCGGCGTAGATCGGATCAATCGCCGCAGGAGTTGGAAAATCCGGCGTCAGGGACAGCCGGTGTCGGCATCTGAGGCCTCTGTCGTACGAGTATTTTCCAGATAAGCGTCCTGGAAGAAGGTGTCCTTTACAAAGCCGACAACAGTCTCGCCTCCGGGAAGTTTATCGCGGAGAAATTCGGTCACGGTCTCAATGGCTGTCCGGTGGCCTTTGGCTAGGATTGCGAAGGTAAAGCTTCCCGTCACAAAGCGGTGCAAAAACCTGTCGGGACTTTCTGGCGGCTTCAAGCTCGCTGTTCTATAAAAATGTGCCCACGGTGCACACGGGTGCAACGTCTCCGGCCAGGGTGATGGCCATAGCTTGTCCGGCGACTTTTCGTCAAGCACCAGGTGCTGGTATTTCGGGTATGGATTTTCCAGGTGGTACTCGTCGAGTTCGCCATTGCCGTTGCGTTTGACTTGAAGAATATACCACTGGTTGACGTTCGGATTCAGGTTGATCAATGTCAACTCGGCCGTTTTGCCGTCTGGCCGGCCGACGTTGACAGATTGAACAGTCCGAAAGGGTTGGAGGGCAACGACTGTTGCCGGATTGCTGATTTGACGGGCTGGGGCCTGGAGACCTGAAGCAGCGGTCTCGGCCCTGGAAGAATCGGCGCTAAGAAACGCAGCCGCTAGCGCCAATAACCCCGCAGTCAGCAAGCAAGACCGCAGCAGTGGCTGGAAGCCTCCAGCCCTGCGCAATATGTTGAGGGGTATCATACGACTGCGCCGGGGCAAAGTGCGCAGAACGACTGAAAGTGTCTTAATAGCATGGCATTTCCTATTGCCTGCCGGTCCTAGAGACGCAACCGTTTGAATATGGCCTCCGGAAGCCAGCCTATCCCCCGCATGACCGGTGACCAGAACCACGGCAGGTAAACGATGTCTTTCTTCTTTATGACTGCCCTGTAAATACCCTTGGCTACCTGGTCCGGGGGGGTCCATAACCGGCTTTTGGTAAAGGCCTGCCGTCATCGGGGTATCCACGAAGCCCGGCTTGACGGTGAGCACATGAACACCCTTGGAATACAGGCGGTTACGCAATCCCTGCAGAAAAATTGACACCGCTCCCTTGGCCGCCCCATACACATAGTTGGACTGCCGGCCACGGTCACCGGCTACCGAACTGATCACGCAGAGGGTGCCAAAACCCTGACCTTCAAATCTGTTCGCCGCATGGGTGAGCAGGGACAGGACTCCCATGGCGTTGATCTCAAATTCACGCCGGACCTGGTCAAAGTGCTGTTCACAGCTTTTCTGGTCCGGCAGGCTTCCGTGGGCAATCAGAAGCGTATCCAGGCCGTTCAAGATGGCAAACGCCTCTTCGACCAGTGCCTGGTGACGATCAAAATCACGGGCGTCGGCAATAGCAGTCACCACCTGGGTTGCACCCCGGACTCGTAGGTCCTCAGCTGATACTCTAAGTTTATCACGATCACGTGCAACCAGGAAAAAACTGCTACCGTCTGCCGCGAACAGACGTGCCGTGGCTTCCGCTATGGCAGATGTGGCCCCGAATATAAATATTTTCCGCACCGTCATTTCCTTGTAACACGTCTCCAGAAGCTGGAATTGAATCTGGGATCCCGAAACTGCTCCAACTCCAAATAGTGTGGGAAATACTGTCTGAAAGTGGAACTGGTCATGCGGGCATCCTTAGCTGGATACAACGCGCCTCCAACGGACCGCAATACCTCGTCAAAATCATCAAGAAGCCGAAGTGTGCGTTTCCCACGATGACAGAGGTCCAGAGTAAGAGTTATCCCGGCTCGAGGAAAGCTCAGCAGACCTGGAGATCGATGTTCGCCGAATACCTTCAATACACTGAGAAAGCATTCTATTCCTCCATGAATTCCCCTTGCTAGAATGTCCCGCAGCGCGTTTCGACCATCGGCGGAAAGTGGCACCAAACACTGGTACTGATGAAAGCCGCTTGGCCCATAGAGGCGGTTCCAGTGCCGAAGCCGGTCCAGGGGGAAAAAGAACGGCTCATAGTGCGTCAGCTCTGCCCTTTGCTTTCTGACTTGTTTTCTATAATATAGACCGTTGTACATCCGGGCGCTCGTCCGGTTAACAATGGAAAAAGGCAGGTTCACTGCCACATTTGCATGGTATCGAGGCGCGGAAAGCTGCTTGATGCCCTGAACGGCATGGTTTGCGCGGATGAAAAGGCCTCTTCCCAGTTTTTTCCCTTTGGCCATGCTGTCAACCCAGGCAACCGTATACTCGTATCGTTCATCGGATTCCATCGACAAATCAAAGAAGTCATCCAGGTGTCCATAACGGATGGTCTCAACCTCCATAATCGGATTGTCGATCCGTTTCAAATCGATTTCAGCCCAGAGTTATCAGGCCGGTCAATCCCAGCCCGCCAATGGTTGCCCTGAACCATTCTGGATTTTCAGACGGTGAACAGCGCAGGCGCTGACCATCCGAGCGAAGCAGTTCAAGGCAACGGACATGGCATCCGAAGGTGCCGGTGCTGTGATGATTTTTACCGTGAATGTCGTTGGCTATCGCACCCCCGATGGTTACAAACCTGGTTCCAGGCACAGTCGGAAGGAACCACCCCCGGGGTACGGTTAAGGCCAGTATTTCACCAAGCAGTGTGCCGCTTTCACAGCGCAGGATACCTTCTGCCGAATCGAATGATATGTAGCGATCGAGCCCCCGAGCGTCCAGAAGTAAGCCTTCACCCTCCTATTGAGGCAGACATCCCCGTAAGAGCGGCCATTGCCAAAAGGTAGAAACGTCCTCTCAGAATCGACAGGAATCGGAAGTGGCAGGGATCGCCAATGTAGCACCACCGCTGACTGCTCGACCTGGGGGTAGCGCCCCCAGGAGTGATAGCGTCTGTCCATATGGGTCAAATTGCCAGGAGCATAATAATCAACATCGAAAGCAGTATATAACGGCTGATGCGATCCTTCAGGGCAAAGATCATCGGATCGTCATGCATGCCTCCACGATGGGCAGTCAGCCAGATGTAACAGAGCCAGTAGAGCAGAGCAGGGCAAACCAGCCAGATCACGTTACGGTGGCCATATAAGAGTTGTGCCGTCACGCTGCTGATATAAAGTACCAATACCAGGACGGAAATAAATGCGCTGGCGGCGCCCATGGCCGCCAGCATCTCTGAATCGCTTGCCACATAACTTCGTGCTTTGGCTGCCTGGCCATGCTCAATGCGCATGGTCACCAGTTCGGCATAACGCTTGACCAGCGCCAGGCTGATGAACAGAAACATGGAGTGGGCCAGAAGCCAGGAGGACGGCCAGACATCAACGGCTGCTGAACCGGCCATCATGCGCACGGTAAATAGTGTGGCAAGAATGATTACGTCAAGGATTACTATTTTTTTCAAACGGAATGAATAGGCCAGGGTGATCGTATAATACACGCCCAGTGCGAAAAGAAAAGCAACAGGAAGGGTCAGACCTATGGCGATGCTGAATCCCAGCAGCACTGGTGCTGCTGCAAGACCGGTTGCCAATGGCAGAATACCCGACGCAAAAGCACGAGACCGTTTTCGAGGATGTTTGCGGTCTTCAGGTAAATCCAGAAGATCATTTAAAATGTAGACGCTGGAGGCGCAAAATCCAAAAGAGAGGAAGGCCTTGCAGACTGGTATTATCAAGCTGATTTCATTGAATCGATGGGCGGCAAGCAGCGGCACGAAAACCAGCAGATTTTTTAGCCAGTGGTACAGGCGAAGGGCGCGAATCCATTCCGGCCAACCGGCCGTTTTAACTTCAAACACCTTATCAACATTGGACAAGCGGGTGCGAATGCGGTCGATGAAAGGTTTCGAACCGACCACCATAGCCCGCCTGGCCGCCTGCCAAACAAGGACATCTTTCCGGTCGTTGCCGAGGTAATCAAACCCTCTGACGCCGAACTCCTCAACCAACCGTTCTTTTTTTTCGACACCGGTCAGGTTGTTCGCTCCGTTGCTGGCTATCACTTCGTCGAAAATATGTAGATAAACAGCTATCTGTTGAGCAATGTTTTGGTCCGCGCCGGTGGCCAGCATAAGCCTTCTTCCGGAATTGTGCTGATCTTGAAGAAAAATCAGAATATCCAGGTTATATGGCAGGCTGCTGATATCTAATGTTACCCGCCGGGCAACCTGCTGTTTCAGGAAAGCCCTGCCCTTTAGCAGCCAGACGAATACCACCGGCAGCAAAAGCGGATTTGCTTTCACCAGGAGCAAGAGCGACTCAATCAGGGAATCGGTTCTGATCAGAGTGCCATCCAAATCAACGGCAAGTGGAAAAGAAACGCTTTCAATATCAGTTAGTTGCTGTAGGTTGGCACTGTCAGGTGATAGGGGAGAGTTATCCATGGGAGATGGAAGTTAAAATAAATCGTTTGCAAAAGCGATTCTAAGGGGAAATAAAGACTTAGCAAAAAAATGCTTTACTGCAGGGGCATAACAGCGTGGTCTAGGAATTGGCCAGTGGTTCATAACAAATAATACGCTGAAAAAGGACGAAATTGCACGAGATTTCTTGATTCGCCATAGGTGGTGGGTAGCCATCCAATCGATCCAGTTTTGTGTTATTTTGAGAAGACCGCTTTTAAAGAGGAAGCCTCCCTGGCAGCATCTGGCTCAATGATACCCTGCAAGTTTTGAGATGCTTCCGACAGGTTGTTTTCAGCGACTGAGCATTGAGCCTGATATTGCCACGACGAAGATAATAAAAGTTACCTTGAACGCCATCGAACGGTAATGGAGCAAGAACTTTTTGACGCTTAATATAAAACGGCCGAAGAAGATGCTCTTTGCTCCATGGGTATGCATGAAGATTTTTACTTTTCCGATATACTCGGCTTTGAGGAGCCAAAGGCCATCTTTTAACCATTTGGCATCATACTTTTTGCCGAGATAAGATTTATGTTATCTCCGCTAACCGCGCCCAGAATGGAAAACCAATGAGATAGCCAACATCGAGATAACCGCGTGCGGACAGGGCTCCGAGTAGAAGAATAAACGCTGATCAAGGCAGAAGCAGACCGCTGCCGATGGTGGTTTCGAGCAGAACTGAAAAGAACGCGATCCAGCACCCCCCGATACGCAAGTGCTCTATCGACTAAAGTATGCTGTTGATTAGGTCTGAGAACATTATATGGTCTGATTGCCATTACCCGGAATGGACAAGACCTTCCCCACTAACCTCGTGGGGCTTGGATTTCAATAATGCCCCTTTTATGCCACCGGAAACCAGCCGGGCCAGGTCACTCAGGATCAGCGGCAGGATCAGTCCGCTGGGAGAGGCCAGATAGCGCGGCTCCCAGACCGGCTCGAATTTGTTCTTAAAGTGTCGAAGCCCCTGGAAATTATAAAAATGTCCTCCGTGACGAGACACGAACGTCGCCAGGCGGTTCCACAGGGGCGCCAGGGAACGGTCCTCGATACCCGACAACGGTACCATGCCCAGATCGAACCACTGATAGTTCTGGTCTTGGCCCCAGTTCATCAATTCGACAAAAAGGAAATCCATTATTCCGTTGGGAGCGGATGCGGGGTCGTAGCGCATCAGGTCAACAGACAGTTCCACCCTCGCCGCACCCTTCCACAGGGTGGCGAAAGCAATCGAGGCGCCTGCTTTTTCCACGACCGCCACATCGAAATGCCGAAGGTAATCCGGGTTGAAGCTTCCGAGGGAGAAACCCTTCTCCTGCGTGTTCTTCTCGGTCAGCCAGGCGTCAGATATCCGTTTCAGCCGGTCAAGCTGTCCAGGGACTTGATCCGCGCTGATAACCCTCAGGGAAAACCCCTCTTTGTGCAGCTTCCGTTGAGTGTAGCGCAGTCCCTTACGATGGCTGCCGTCCAGGGAAAAATCTGACAGGTGCACACGGGCCGTCTCGCCCAGCTTGGTCAAGTTGAGGCCCAGGTCTAAATAGTAAGGCAGGTGATCCGGTTTGATCTGGTAAAAGACCGTCCAACCGCCGAAACGGTCCGACTGTTCGCGAAAGCGCCAGATCAGTTCAGGCCACTGGTCCTCGGGGCCAACCGGATCACCCATGGAAATCCAGCTGCGCCCTTCTATTGCATACATAATAAAGGCGCTGTGCTGGGTATTGAACAGGAGTGACTTGTCGCCCAGTAAGGCCAGATTGGCTGTGGTATGGGATGATTCAGCGACAATTTTTTCCACAGCTGCCAACTCAGTCGAGGTAGCCGTGACTGGGCGGCGAAAGGAAGGCCGCAGCAGATGTGCAATTGCAAGTGCAAAAAGGATGGTCGCCGCCCCGGCTGTAGCTCGAAGAGACCTTGGAGCGGATGCATTGAAGGCAAACTGCCACCATAGAGTGGTGCTGTACTCTACATGTTTGTAGGAGAACAGCACCAGCCAGATAACACTGATCATAATGATGGCAATCGTCGTGATCCATGCAGGAGTGAAGCTTTGATCCAGCAAAGAGGTGCGGCGGTAAAAGAAGCGGCGGCTGGGCAAAAGAGCCCCGAACAGTAGAACCAACAACAGCGCCTCTTCATAATCGAGTCCCTTGATCAGCGATACGGCTATACCGGTTGCCAGGATCGCCAGCGTAACCCAATAAGCTCCGTCCAGCCGGCGCTGAAGCCCTCTGGCCAATAGAATCAGACCAACGCCGGCCAAACTGCCCAGAAAATGTGACACCTCGAGCAGCGGAAGCGGTATCATCTGCTGCAGCCAGGACAACCGGTGATCTAAAGCCGGAGTCGCACCCGAGAAAAGCAGCACCGCTCCTGCAACAAAGGTGGTAAAGGCCAGTACCGGTGGAACCATCAGTTCGCTCCACTGGCGATAGCCTGCCACTATTTTTTTAAGCGAATCCCGGTGCGAAAGCGATTCGTTGACGCCCAGCAACGCGGTGGAGATCAAGAGCGGAAGCAGATAATAGATGACACGGTAGGCCAACAGGGCCCCCATTACAGCTTCGGCAGGGATATGCTCACCAACCAGGAGAAGAAAGACTGTCTCGAAGACTCCTAATCCACCAGGAACCTGACTGATCAGGCCCATCAGTTGGGCTAATAGGTAGATAACCAGCAGATTCGGAAAGGACGCCCCTTCTGTTGCCGGCAGCAGAATAATCAGGGCGGCGCCGGCCAACAGCCAGTCAGCACCCCCAACTATCATTTGCAGGATTCCAGTTTTCCAGGAGGGAATGTTGATCTGCAAACCGCGGAGCCGGACTGGCTGCGAACGCAATCTGGCCGCTATCAGGTAGCCTATGACTATTATCAGCATCAGCACTCCCACCATTCGAGTGGATGCCATTGGCCAATTCAGTGGCGGGGGCAAACTCACGGGATCAATCAAGAACGCCAACCCACCAAGCGTGAAGAATCCCAGCCACAGGGTCAGGGTGCAGAACAATACTATCCGGGTAATTTCAAGAGCCGACAATCCCCAGGATGCGTAGAACCGATAGCGCACCGAAGCACCGGCAATCATGGACAGGCCAATATTGTTGCTGAAGGCAGCGCCGACATAAGCGGCCAAGGCCACTTTGCTGTAGGCGAGCGGCTGTTTCATAAAACGAAGTGCCAGCACATCATAAGTGGTCATAACGCCATATCCGGCAGCTGTCAGCAGCAGCGCGGTTATGAGGCGCTCCATCGGCAGTGAGCGGAGCTGCGGTATGATGTCCTTCAGGTGATGGACGGCAAGTTCGCGATGCAAGATCCAGATGGCCGCTGAGAACAGAATTGCCCCAACCAGTGGCCCGATCCATGCCTTGAGTGTGGCTTTCTTAATCATGTGCGGTTTTGTGGTCAAAATAATCGGCAGGTTTCCGTTCAGTTCCTCCTTCTTTGACGTTAAGTGAAGCTCAATCTTAACGCAACACCTGGTTCATTTTCGAAGGTGCTTGTCAGCAGTGATCAGAGCTTAACACCTGCGGCGGCGCTGAAGACACCATTGATTATGTTTGTCCTGGCCATGTTACCATCAGAATTCAGTCATCAAGAGTACTCTATCGGCAAGAAAATTACTGTGTTAAATCATATCGTTTATTTTGTCTTTCTAGCGGAATTATCAAAGCTCTGGGAATCTTTCTCTCTACCGAAAGAAGGAACGTTTTTTGTAGGGAATAGTGTCTCATTTAAAGAGAGAAAAACTGTTCCCAGAGGCCAAGATATAATCAACTGAGATGCCAGTAATTCTGGTTGCGCCTGCTGCTGCTCAGATAACCCATCATGTTATAGACCAGTTGTGCTGCTGCAAAGTTGGGGCCATGCAGATTGTCAACCGGTGCCAATTCAACCACATCAAAGCCGATGCAGATCCGGCTCTCCATAATCGCTTTAATGAGCCACATTGCCTGATGCCAGTCGAGTCCCCCGGGAGCGGGGGTGCCGGTTGCAGGCATGGTGGCTCCATCAAGCCCATCAACATCAAAGGTGATGTATACCTTGTTCGGAAAATCTTCCGGAAGAAGCAGATCGGTGCCATTTTTCCAGATGTCTTCACTGTCGCGAAAGGGCACCTTGTGCTGCTCGCGGTACTTGTGTTCTTCAAGAGAATAACTGCGAGTGCCAAGCTGGTAGATCGGGATGTTCTGCTCATGAATGCGGCGCATTACGCAGGCATGACTATAGGGTGAACCCTGATAGCTGTCGCGCAAATCCGCGTGGGCATCAAACTGGATAACGCCGAAATCTTGGTGGTGTTTTCTGAGCGCCTCAATCACCCCGCAGGTAACGGTGTGCTCGCCGCCGAGAACGACCGGGATCTTATTGAGCGATAAGGTCGATGCTACCCGCTCTTCAATATGCTTCAAGGTGGTCTCGCAGGAGCCGCTGCAGTTGACTGGCGGTGCGGTGTATATGCCGTGCTCGGCCGGGATGTTGCGCCCGGTGAAAAGTTCCAGCTGTCTGGATGCCTCGAGGATAGCAGCTGGCCCGGCAGCTGCGCCGGTTCCATAGGAAACGGACATCTCCATGGGCACGGGTATTACGTGAAACAGGGCCTCTTCCGGCGGGGCCGGTACAACATCTTCACCATGGAAATTCAGCTGCTTCCGGGTCATGCGATCCGGCTCCTGTAGTCCTCATAGCCAAACTGTTTAACCAGTTTAGGGACGCTTTCCGCCAGGCGGCAGGTGTAGATTGAGGGAAGCTCAACTCCGTTGAAGGTGTTGTTTTTCACAAACGAATAAAGGGCCATGTCGGTCAGCACAAGGCGCTGGCCAGGCTCCAGGGGGGCGGGAAAAGAATAATCCCCGATGATATCTCCGGCCAGACAGGAGATTCCTCCGAGCCGGTAGTTGTGAAAAAAATCGCCGGGTGCGCCGCTGCCAATCACATGGGGGCGATAGGGCATGGCCAGTACATCGGGCAGATGGGTTTCGGCCGAACAGTCGAGAATGGCGACATCCATGCCATTGTACATGGTATCGACAACGGTCGTCACAAAGACGCCGCCATTGAGCACCACCGCTTCTCCTGGTTCGAGATAGACCGGTATGTCGGCGTGACGCCTACGAAACGCGATGATTGTTTCGCAGAGCAGATCAACATCGTAGTCGGCCCGGGTGATGTGGTGGCCGCCGCCAAAGTTGATCCACTGCATCTGGTCTATATGGGCGGCGAAACGATTTTCGAAATGTTCGAGCACGCGTACCAGGACATCGGCATTCTGTTCGCAGAGGGCGTGAAAATGCAGCCCGGAGATCCCGGTGAGATCAACGCCCTCAAGGTCTTCAGGCCCAAGGCCAAAACGGGAACCGGGAAGGCAGGGATTGTACATATCGATATCTATCTCTGCGTGGCCGGGGTTGACGCGCAGACCGACCTTGATGTCACTCCCGGCCCGCTGAACAGCCTCACGATGGGTGTGCCACTGGCTGATGGTGTTGAAGATGACATGATCAGAATAGCGGATAACGCGCTTCATCTGAGCAGACGTATAGGCTGGCGCGCAGGTGTGCACTTCCCGGCCGAATTCTTCACGCCCGAGCCGGGCCTCTATGGGTCCGCTGGCGCAGACCCCCTGCAGGTAGTTGCGAATCAGCGGAAAGGTTGCGGGCAGGGCGAAGGCCTTCAGGGCCAGCAGGATACTGGCGCCGGTCCGCTGCTGGACACGGTCGAGCAGCTCGCAGTTGCGCTGCACCACATCTTCACTGATGAGGTAGCATGGCGTCTGTACCTGGCCGATGATCTCAATGGGAAAATCGGCCAGGGTCTGGCGGTCAAGCGCTGATGCACGGATGCTGGTCACGATACCACCCTATTCCGGCAGTTTGCCGACAAAGTCGACAACCTGCCAGGGCAGGCCGTTACCGTTCAGTTCCTCCATGAACAGGTCCGGGTCGAGCTGTTCCACATTGAATACACCACTGCCTTTCCAGATACCTTGTAACATCATCATCGCACCAATCATAGTGGGTACGCCGGTGGTGTAGGAGACGGCCTGGGCCTGCACTTCCTCGAAGCATTGGCCGTGGTCGCAGACATTATAGATGTATTTGTTCTTCTCCCGGCCATTTTTTTCTCCGCTGAAGACGCAGCCGATAACGGTTTTACCGGTGTAGCCGCTGCCCAGCGAACCCGGGTCGGGAAGCAGGGCCTTCAAAAAACGGATGGGCACGATCTTCTGACCTTCGAACTCCACCTCGTCGATGCGGGTCATTCCCACATTATCAAGTACTTTCAGGTGGGTAATGTACTGCTCCCCAAAAGTCATCCAGAAGCGGATACGTTTGAGTTCCTTGATGTGTTTCACCAGCGACTCCATCTCCTCATGGTAGAGCAGGTAACTTTCGCGAGGCCCGACCTCCGGGTAGTCGAAGGTGAAGTGGACACATTCGTCGCTCAGAATTGCAGGGCTTGTTATCCATTCTCCATCCCGCCAGTGACGGACTTCCTGGGTCACTTCCCGGATATTGATTTCCGGATTGAAATTGGTGGCGAAGGGATGACCGTGGTCGCCCCCATTGCAGTCGAGGATGTCTATGGTTTCGATTGAGTCGTACAGATGCTTCTGGGCCCAGGCGCAGAAGATGTTGGTGACACCGGGGTCAAAACCGCAGCCCAGAACCGCCATCAGCCCTTTCTCTTTGAACTTTTCCTGGTATGCCCACTGCCAGCTGTACTCGAAATGAGCGGTATCTTCCGGTTCGTAATTTGCCGTGTCGAGGTAGTTGACCCCGCACTCGAGGCAGGCCTCCATGATGGTCAGATCCTGGTAGGGCAGGGCCACGTTGATCACCAGTACCGGTGACACTCTGGCAATCAGGGCAACGAGTTCAGGTACTTTGTCTGCGTCAACCGCTGCCGTTTTAACCTCGACACCGCACAGTGCTTTGATATCCGCGGCAATGGCGGCGCATTTGGCGACGGTGCGGCTTGCCAGCCAGATGTCGGTGAAGACATCGTGGCGCAAGGCACATTTCTTGGCCACCACGTTGCCGACCCCGCCGGCCCCGATAATGAGTATTCTCGACATGGTATCCTCACAGGCAGTGGGTCAGTAAAATATCCTCTTATTCTTTTTCAAAATAGGTGTAGCCCCGCAGCCCTTCTTCAAAACTGGCGAGGATCGATTTACGCTCCCTGGCGGTGATGAAGCCGTTATGGATAGCATCCTCAGCCAAATGCTTCAATCTGTTCTTCATCGCACGAAGATCATACTCCACATAGGAGAGTACATCGGCAACCGAGTCTCCCTCGAGTTCCCGAATAAACTTGTAGCTGCCGTCATCGTTTACGTGGATTGAAACAACATTGGTGTCACCGAAGAGGTTATGCAGATCTCCAAGGGTTTCCTGGTAGGCGCCGACCAGAAAGACACCAAGGTAATACTCCTCGCCGTCCTTTAACGGATGAAGCATCAGCCTGGTGTTTTCCTGGGAGATATCAGGAAACCGGTCGATCTTTCCGTCGCAATCACAGGTGATGTCGGAGATGATCGCCTGTCGGGTCGGAGCTTCGTTCAACCGGTGTATGGGCATGACCGGCAGAATCTGATCGATGGCCCAGACATCGGGAAGCGACTGAAACAGACTGAAGTTACCGTAATAGATGTCGCAGATGAGCTTGCTGATCTTCTGCACGTCCTTGGGGATATGCTCGAGTTCCTGTGATACCGCGGAAATTTTGATCAAGGTGTGCTGCACGAGATTTTCAGCAAGGGCGCGCTCACGGATGGATATCTGGCCATGCTTGAACAGCTGCCGTGCCTGGGTTCGGTAAAACAGGGCGTCGTTGCAGCATTCCTGAATGTTTTTTGCCGATACCATATGGTAGGTGAGCATCAGGTTTTCCAGCAGGTCGTTGTCAATGGCCTGCAGATTAATGGGGATTGGCGGAGGTTCAAATGAACTGATATCCAGGATATTGAACAGCAGCACGGAATAGTAGGCGACGATGGCCCGGCCGGATTCGGTAATGATCGTCGGATGCGGAATATCGTTTTTATCGAGCACGGCGATGATCGAATCGACAATATCACAGCAGTATTCTTCCATGGAGTAGTTGCGGCTGGAGTGGGAGTTGGTGTTTGAGCCGTCGTAATCAACCGCAAGTCCTCCACCGAGATCAAGATATCCCATGGGCGCCCCTTCGAGCACCAGCTCTTCATAAAGCCGGCAGGCCTCCATGACACCGGCGCGGATGTCGCTGATATTAGGAATCTGTGAGCCGATATGATAGTGCAGCAGCTGCAGGCAGTCGAGCATATCCTCAGCCTTGAGCCGGTCTATGGCATCGATAGTATGACTGATCGACAGGCCAAATACGCTGGCGTCACCGCCGGAGTCAGACCATTGTCCTTCAGCCTGGGTGGAGAGTTTTATGCGTAAGCCGATTGCCGGCTTCATGCGGTGAAACTTGGCCCGCTCGATGATGAGATCGACCTCTCCAGGCACCTCAATCACGAAAAAGACTTTAAAACCCATTCTGACAGCATGAAGCCCGAGGTCTATGAACTCTTCATCTTTGTAGCCGTTGCATATGAGACAGGAACTGCGGTTATGCAGCATGGAGATGGCGGCAATCAGTTCTGATTTACTGCCCGCCTCAAAGCCATGATCGTACTTCCTGCCGAACTGGCTGATGGCTTCGATAACCTGTTCCTGCTGGTTCACTTTAATCGGGAATACGCCCTTGTACACGCCACGATAGTTGTTCTCCCGGATGACTTTACGAAACGTATCGTGCAGAAGTTTGATCTGAGAGCCAAGGATGTTTTCAATTCTGAGCAGCACAGGCATGGAGAGTCCTCGTGCTTCAACTTCCGCGACCACTTTTCGCAGACTGAGACTGGGGCCGTGGTCTTCTCCTGAGGGGGTGACGACCACATCACCGGAATTGTCGATGGAAAAATAGCCTGCACCCCATTTGGCAATTCCATAGTGCTCCGTTGCACATTTTACGGTCCAGTTGTCTGTGTTTAAAAATTCCTTTGACATTTCCAGCACCTTGGAGATCTGTAAGCAGGCTGATAGTAAAAACCTTACCCACCTTTGTATCTATGGTAATGAGACTTTGGCATTATCTAATAAGAAACATAAAGTCAACACAATTTTAGAATAAAATAACACAAAAATAGATAGATAGGTTTTATTGACCATCTTTGTGATGATAATTATGAACCGTTTAGGGCAATGATATGCTTCTTCCGTTTCAATAGCGATGATAAGTGATCGCTTTCCAGTCTGACGGCCAACAGGTCAGATTTCCGTTTCATCCCCCGGGTGCGTCTCAAATCGGCTAACCTACCTTAAAATCTGCATCTAATCATCTCTTATGAGCGGCCGAATGAGGTGCTGTGTTTTATGGGAGAGATATCCATTGGCTGAAGATACCGAGCCCTAAGGGAGATAATACCCCTGCTGCTGCTTGCCTCCGATAGCCCTGGCGCTCCACTTCTTCTAAAAATCTGACCTTGCCGGTGGAACCATCTCGTTGGGTGCATTAGCCCCAATTCCCATATAATCAGGCAGATTAATCCGGGGTAAATGGCACTCTGCTTGAGATTCATTGCGGCAATATCAACTACTTTTCATGCACCCAGGCTCATATGTCGGAAGCAGGCTTCAGTGAGGCCTTCCCGTACATCGTCAAACTACACCAATTAAAGCTTTAATCAGTGAATAAGAAATTACTCAATTCTCAAGCATCCAAATAGCCATCGAGCAAACCGCTTCCCCTTCCCCTACCTTGTTGTAGTTACGGCAAAAGCGATTACAGTTTAACAAAGGGCAGATGAACAAAGGTGGCGCACCAATTAACCTTATCTGAACAGCTGGCAGCCATGGTGAACAGCCGGGATTTAATAAATATATTTAAGATGAATACCCAGTTGGACGTTCTCTTTTTGTTCATCATTGGAGGAGGAGGTATCGTGTTCATTCTTGGCCTTGTATCGGCCTATATGATCGCTTCGAGAACGATTTGAGATTGCACCTCACTATCATGCGGATTCGATTTGATGGAATTCAACCTTGACGAGTGCAGCATGTCCACTTCAAAACGAACATTTTCGAGTAACACAGAAGATGCCATGCCAATTCAAAAGCGGGATACCCCCTATAATTTTGATGCCTTCCTGAACTGGCGAAGCACTTTCAACTATTATAGAGACGATCCTTTTCTTCAAAAGATTGTACAACATTTTGCAGGGGCTGGTTGGCAGCAGGTCGACCAGGCTGCTCGAGGAATTTCCCAGAAGGTCTCTTTTCGCTGGCGTTTTCTGGCTGATGAGGCAGCCAAACCCAAAAATCATCCCACCATCTTGCATTACGATGCCCATAACCATCGCATCGACAGAATCGTCAGGCCGATGGAAACACTGATTATGGAGCGGGAAGTGCTTCAAGAAGCATTGTTTTCCAGAGACACAGGTCATTTGGAACGTTTAATCAAAATGTTCTTGATCTTTCAGAACGGTGAAGCCTGCATTGCCTGTCCACTAACCTGCACTGAAGGTTTAGTGGCTATTCTTGAGGCCTTTGCCAATACCCCGGAGACGGAAGAAATTCTTTTGCACTGCAAGGAAGGCAAAGATGGAGACTTTGGCATAGGAGCCCAGTATTTGACAGAGATTCAAGGAGGCTCAGATCTGCCGGCCAATTTGCTTGAGGCTGTTTTAGAGGGAGATGACTGGAAACTATACGGCACCAAGTTTTTCTGTTCTGCAACCCATGCCGACTATGCTGTCGTAACAGCTAAACCTCGGGGTAGTGATGATATCGGTATTTTTCTTGTGCCGTCCTGGTTGCCGGGAAACAAGGAAAAAGAAATTCGCAACGGCATTATCATCGATCGCCTCAAATGGAAGATGGGAACGTCTGAGTTGACCACGGCTGAGATAACATTCAACGGTGCAGTTGCCTATCCAATTGGGCCCTTTGACAGGGGTTTGGCAAATGTGGTGGGGATTGTCCTGACCTATTCACGTCTGGCGGTAGGTCTTTCCGGTGCGGCCAGCATGACAAGAGCTGCTCGTGAAGCCGCAAAATATAGTGAATTTAGAGAGGCGTTCGGGCAAAAGATAGGGCATTTCCCTATGCTTGCTTCCCAAATCACCGATCTAGAAAATCATGCCAGGAGATCAACGGCAGCAGCATTCAAGATCTACCAGCAGTTTTTTCAACTCGACGGAAAACTCAAGCTGGCAATAAACCCTGATGACCCCCCAGAAATTCGGTGCAAACGTTTTGATGTTCGTGAGCTTGTGATGCTGCAGAAAATTACCTCTTCCTGGGATGCAGTAGATCAATTGAGAAAAGCCATGTCTATTTTCGGTGGGCATGGGGTAATAGAAGATTTTTCAGTTCTGCCGAGGCTGTATAGAGATGCGGCCGTTAATGAGCTCTGGGAGGGGCCCCGCAACGTTTTGTTGAACCAAATCTACCGGGATTTGATGAAAGTAGGTTCGTGGTATGCCCCTGCAGATTTTGTCCGCAGCATTCTTGCCGGGGCAGATAGTGAACTGGTTGCAAATTTGGCTGAGGAAATTGAAACCCTGCTTGTCCCGCCAAACCTCAACGAAAAAAATACATCAGCTATCGCCATGTGTAAGCGGTGGGATGAATTCTGTCACCGACTCTTTCATGCATATCAGGATCAAGCTTTGGCGGAGGTTTTCCATAGCGGTAAAGGTCTGCACGAATGATCTTTTTCTGAGAAGTCAATCCTTGTTAAAATAAGTCCATTCTTTCAGATATTACAGCGTCTATCAAAATATTTGCGAAGTTTAGGCGGTTTGAAAAGATCGACCGTTTGATCATCTGCCTGAATCTATATCCACACCGATGAATGTCCCGGCTGAGAAATTGCCCTTGGCAGTGTTAATTATCTGAGAATCGCTTCAAAGAAAGAGCATCAGGAATCTCATTCGAACTACGATAGGCGATAAGAAAGATTGGCAGTGGCAAATTATGCTCTTATACTTTCTTCATTCTAAGCCTCAGATGAGGATAGCTCCCAACTTGTGAAATTCAATCAGGACCGGCGAATTGGAATGATAGGAGTATCGATAATGCATCAGAAACTGATCTATTCCCTGGCTTGTATCGTTGTAATCAATGGATTTTCGAAGTCGACATCTGCAGCGGAGACTGCCGATGCCATCTACCACGATGGGAACATCATCACCATGAACGATATCCATCCACGGGCCGAGGCTGTGGCGGTCAAGGATGGTAAAATCCTGGCAATTGGCACTGGCAATGAGATCCTTGCCACCCGGGGAGAGAAAACCATCCTGATCGATCTCGAGGGTAGCACTATGCTGCCCGGATTCTTTGATGCCCACGGCCATGTCATGGGCGGCGGATTGCAGGCGCTGTCGGCCAACCTGCTCGCGCCTCCCGATGGTACTGTTAAAGATATTGCTTCCCTGCAGGACGGTCTGCGCAGGTGGATAGACAGCAATGCCGCTGTTGTCGACAAAATCAAGCTTGTTGTGGGGTTCGGTTACGACAATGCGCAACTCGCCGAACTACGGCATCCATTGCGCAACGACTTGGATGAGGTTTCAAAGGATGTACCGATTGTCCTGATCCATCAGTCGGGCCACATAGTATCGGTTAACTCAAAAGCCCTCGAGATCGGCGAAATCACAGCTCTGACCGCAAATCCAGCGGGAGGAGTGATCCAACGCGAAGAAGATGGGAAAGAACCAAACGGTGTTCTGGAAGAAACAGCGGCATTTCCACTTTTAATCAAACTTCTTTCCCGCGTGGGAGCAGATGGGGCAAAGGTTTTTCTGAAAGCAGGGACAGAACTTTGGGCGAGATACGGCTATACCACTGCCCAAGATGGACGTTCGATGCCCAACGCCGTGGCAGCGATGAAAGCGGCAGCTGCAGAAGGTGGGTTCAAGATAGATGTGGTGAGCTATCCGGATGTACTTTTAGACCGGGAGCTTATCAAGCGGGAATATAGTGCTTCCTACACAAACCGTTTCCGTGTCGGCGGGGCCAAACTGACCATCGACGGATCTCCACAGGGATTCACAGCCTGGCGCGATCGCCCGTACTACAAACCGGTAGGCAACTACCCGCCGGGCTATCTCGGATATCCCGCGGCAACCGCTGATCAGGTGGAAGAGGCTATCGATTGGGCTTTTGCCAACAACCTCCAGATCAATACCCACTCCAATGGCGAGGCAGCCTCGGATCAACTGATCGCATTCATCGGCGCGGCCAATGCAAAATTCGGCCAAGGAGATCGACGTCCGGTTCTTGTTCACGGCCAGTTTCTGAGAGAGGACCAGGTCGACTCACTCAAGGCCCTCGGTATCATTCCCTCCCTTTTCCCGATGCATACGTTTTACTGGGGCGATTGGCATCGGGAGCACACGGTCGGACCGGTTCTGGCGGACAACATTTCTCCGACTGGGTGGTGTGTAAAACGAGGCATGAAATTTACTTCCCATCACGATGCGCCTGTTGCCTTTCCCGATTCAATGCGCGTACTTGACGCGACTGTCAACCGTCGTTCCCGGTCCGGAGACATCATCGGACCTGCTCAGCGAGTGGATGTGATGACGGCACTTAAAGCGATGACTATCTGGCCCGCATGGCAACACTTCGAGGAGGATACCAAGGGTTCGATAGAGATCGGCAAACTTGCCGACTTTGTTGTCTTGGACCAAGATCCTACTGCGATCGACCCCGAGAATCTTAATCAGATAAACGTAATTGAGACGATCAAAGAAGGGATGACCGTCTTCAAGCTATCGGAGACGAATACGGACAGCACAGTTCTCATGCCCAACGAACGCAGTACCCTCGCATTCTCCCGGGCGTTGTTTCTCGCAGCGAGCAATTCTGATCAAGATCACAACTCTCCGGATCACGATTTCGGTTGCGCCTGCGGTCTGCTCAGTAGGGTTTCCGATGCGATGGCCAGGGGAGATGATAGCTGAAACCGATTCGATTCATGACCAACCCGATCGAATTGTTCATAGCCCCAAAGAAGAAGCCGCAGTTTGATTTATATTTCTTTTAAAAAGCATTTGCTTTTTAGGAGTTTACGAAAATCAAGATGAGTTCCTGATTCCATATCGATATCGATGAATTGCCTGGCTGGAGAGTTGCCTCTGGCAGTCACAATTATTTGAGGATTTTCCCAATTTAAAAGCATCAGGAATAACCATAATATTATTGTTATGCGTCTCAGAAAGGTCACCCCGGCTAGTCAAGCGGTTTGGTCACCATTGTCTTTTTCCAAAACACCCCCGAGAAATCCTGGTATAATTCTTCTTGAATGCCGACCTCCCTGCGGAAGTCCAGCAGCGCTTCTCTGGCCCCTGTGAGCAGCCAGTCATCAAGAATCAGATATCCGCCTATCTCCAGTTTGTGGTAAAGCTGCCTCAACACCGTCATTGTTGAACCATACATATCGCCATCCAGACGCAGTATCGACAGCTTATCGATTTTGGCAGTTCTCAGGGAGTCTTCAAAAAATCCCTTGATAAATATCACGTTTTCCGAGAGAAGGTTGAACCGTTCAAAGTTCGCTCTCACGCCTTCAAGACTTATTGCCAGATCTTCCCGAACATGGTGCTTGTCACCACTATCCTGGGGCCATTTTTCTTCATCTGGAGGGGGAAGCCCCTCAAATGAATCGGCCACAAACACTTTCTTGCTGGTATTCCCATATGCTTTTAATATACCGGCAAAATAAATAGTTGCGCCACCTTTCCAGACTCCTGTTTCGATGATATCACCAGGGATACCTTGGTTTAGGCAACTCTCTGTACAATATCGCAGCGTATCTAGTTTATGCCCACCGAGCATTGTTATGCCTTCCTCAAGTATTTTTTGTTTAAGAGAATCCAGATAATCATTTTGCGGGGTGCTGGTTTGAAAATTGTAATCGTCACATTTTCTTACCCCATATTTTTTTGAGTATCTGGCTATCTTTTTTAACTTCTTCTTCTCATATCTTTTCTGTCTTCGTGTGCTTGGATCAAAAAACGTTTTTATGGAAATCATTGGGCACGGCCTCCTAAAGCTAAAGGGTACCTTGCAAAATTAGGATTTTGGTTCAGAATCAAGGCGCGTGTGGAAATTTTGCCGCAGGCATATATATGATATTCCGAGGATAAAATTTTTCCACGCAACGCCGAGTTGGGGCAAAAAGACAATTTTTCAAGGTAGCCTAAAATGATAAATGAACTAAACTTATTGATATGACATGTAAATTATAATCGCCATGGACACGCTCCGCCCCAAAGAAGAAGGCCCGCGACACCGACAATATTTAGCAGGGAACTCAGTCAAGCAGTAGCCGCAGATGAAGTTGAAAGTTACATGGGTTATATCCCTTCCGGTAATGTTTATCATGAAATACTAATCATCAGAAGAATTTCACAAGCATCTGTTAGATGCAATAGAAGAGAAGCGCAGCTATTATTTTAAGAAGTTTGAAAAAAAAATCAGATGCAGACAAAGGAGCGGTCGATGCTCTTGCCTGGGCTTGCACCATTATAAAATTTGGCAAAGGGAATATTGAAAGGCGGTAACCAGGCCGCTAAGGATGAAATATTTTAAAGCACCGTGGCCGTCGATCCTGGCGACCTGAGTTGTTTAGTTCTGCAGACACAGAAAGAAGCTGTGATTTAAAGAAGGCGAACAAACGGACCTAATCATGTTTGTGCCTTCGCCTCTGCTGAGTTTCCAATTCCCCCTGCAGTTGTCGGGCAATCGAACCTGGCAGTCCGGCTTTTCTGGCCAGAAGACTGTAAGCGACCGGCACCACGAAAAGCGTGAAGAACGTTGCTGATAAAATCCCTGCCAAAACAACTACACCTATAACCATACGCGTTTCGGCCCCGGCACCCGAGGAGAAAATCAAAGGCAGTGCTCCTGCTGCAGTGGTAATCGCGGTCATGACTATGGGGCGTAAACGAACTTCCGCCGCATAAAGGATAGCCCGATAGAAAGACATCTGCCTGTCTCGCATCTGATTGGTGAACTCAACGATGAGGATGCCGTTTTTGGTCGCCATGCCAATAAGCATGACCAACCCGATCTGGCTATAGAGATTAAGGGTATTTCCCGTCAAATAGAGTCCCAGAAGACCACCAGCCATTGCCAGGGGAACGGTCAGCATGATAATGAACGGATTGACCCAGCTCTCAAATTGAGCTGCGAGCACCAGAAACACGACGATTATACCAAGCAAAAACACAAAAATAATGGATTGGGAGGAGCTCTTATAATCCTGGGAGATTCCCTTGTAATCGATTATGACTTGTTCCGGCAGATGCTCTCGCACAAGGGTTTCCATATAGTTCAGCGCTTCGCTGAGCGCCAGCCCATCAGCGAGATTGGCCTGCAGCGTAATGGCTCTGATCCGGTTGTAACGGTTCAGCGAACTGGAGTCGGCAAACTCCTGGAGGGTGACAAAGTTTGCCAGGGGTATCAGCTCGCCGCTTCGATCCGAGCGCACGTAAATGGACTGCAGGTCGTTCGGGGTTCTCTGGGTTTGACGCTCGCCTTCAAGGATGACATCATATTCTTCACCCTCTTCGAAATAAGTCGTCACCCGCCTCGATCCGAGCATGGTTTCCAGCGTCCGGCCTATGTTACCGATGGTCACACCGAGCTCAGCCGCCCGGCTATAGTCGATGCTGACCTGAAGTTGCGGTTTGGTTTCCTTGTAGTCCCAATCCAGGCCGAGCAGACCTGGATTGTTGTCTTCGATCTTCTCCACCAGGAGATCACGCCACTGGGCCAGCTCCTGGTATGTACCGCCGCCGATTACAAACTGCAGCGGTTTCTGGATGGAGGCGCCAAATCCCTGCCGCATCACCGGAAAAGCCCGGACTCCCGGCAGTCCTGTCAGCTTCGAACGGACGTCGTCCATGATCTCCCAGGCCGATCGTCTCTGGTCCCAGCTGTTTAGCACGAAAATGACAATCCCGGAATTGAAACTCTCCAGATTACCGAAGCTCCGAGGCGTACGAACCAGTAGTCTTGTCGCTTCACCATTGTCCACGAACACCATAAGCCGCCGCTCAATTTCGTCCATATACTCGCGCATGTAGTCATGCGTTGCCCCTTCTGGACCGTTGACGATGACAAAGAACGCTCCACGGTCCTCTTTTGGCGCATATTCGGTGGGTATCCTGTCAAAGAGCCAGACAGAACCACCAATCAGCGCCGCCAGAATAATCAGCACCACAGACGGCCGTCTCAGGGCAACCTTGAGAGCTCGGCGGTATCGTTTTCGGATCCCCCGATAAAAGCGCTCGATCTGGGGCACTTTTGCTCGGTCGGTCCGTTTTTTCTTCAGCAGGACGGAAGCAAGCATCGGCGAGAGACTCAAGGCCACAATGCTCGAGAAACAGACGGCGGCCGCCATGGTCAGCGCAAACTCTGAAAACAGGCGCCCGACATCGCCTTCAAGAAAGGCGATCGGTACAAATACCGCTACCAGCACCAGCGTTGTTGCAATTACCGCAAAACCAACTTGCCGGGTACCGGCAAAGGCAGCCACCAAAGGGGTCTCACCTCGCTCATCAATACGCCGGAAAATGTTTTCCAGCACGACGATTCCATCATCGACGAGCAGGCCGATGGCCAGGACTAGAGCCAGAAGGGTCAGAAGGTTCACCGAAAAACCGAACACGCTCAAGGCAATAAAAGAAGCCATGATGGATACTGGTACGGTCACTGCAGGAACTATGGTTGCCCTGACGCTGCCAAGAAACAAAAAAATTACCAGCACGACCAGAGCTATTGCGATGACCAGTGTCTTATACACCTCTTTTATCGCGTCTTCTATAAACACCGAGGTGTCGTAGCTTTGTCGGATCTGCATGCCAGTTGGCAGACTTGTATTGAGCCGGGCCATTTCATCTTTGGCGGCACGGGCAACATCAATGGTATTAGCCGTTGATTGCTTGATAATACCCAGGCCAACCATAGCCACGCCATTACCACGGAAAAACGTCCGGTCCTCCTCGGTTCCACGCTCGATCCGGGCTATATCTCCGAGCCGGACAAGGTAGCCGTCTTCGCCTTGCTTCAGGACAAGTCGGGCAAAATCTTCTGCGTTTTGAAAGGAGCGGCTGAGCCGAACGGTAAAACCTCTGGTGGCAGATTCGATAGTCCCGGCGGGCACCTCGAGGTTATCCGAGCGCAGCGCACGCTCCACGTCACTCACCGTCAATCCCCGGGCAGCCATATTCGTGCGGTCAAGCCAGACGCGCATGGCATAACCCTGCCCACCGCTAATTCTGACCCGTGAGACGCCGTCGAGGATTGAAAATCGATCAATCAGGTAGCGATCCGCATAATCTGTCAGCTCCGGCACACCAAGTCGATCACTGGTGAGGTTCAGCCACATGATGACGTCGTCATTGGAATTCTCTTTCTGAATCTCGGGCGGATCTGCTTCCTCGGGAAGGTCGTCAAGAATTGCCGAAACACGGTCCCTGATATCGTTAGCCGCGCCATCAATGTCACGGACGGTAGTAAACTCCACCGTCACGCGCGAGCGCCCATCTTCACTGGAAGATTCTATGAAACGAATGCCCTCTACGCCGGCAATTCGCTCCTCGATGAGCTGGGTGATCTGGGTTTCCACCACGTTGGCGGATGCCCCGGGATAGCTGGTGTCGATGGTAACCACCGGCGGATCGATATCAGGATATTCGCGCAGAGGAAGCCTGAAAAAAGCCACGATTCCAAAGACAACGAGCAAAATCGAGATGACGGAAGCAAAGACCGGCCGCTTTACGGATACATCTGAGAGTATCATTGCACGGCACCCTGCTTATTTCCGGACAACACGTCTTTCAATGATTCCTTACCGTTGTCAACACCAAGAATGGTAATCTCCTGCCCCGGCCTCACGCGCATGGAACCATGCGTAATGACGAGTTCTCCCGCCTCGAGCCCCTGAACGATCTCTACCTCGCCAAAGCGCCGGACACCGATGGTAACCTCACGCCGCTCCGCCTGGACTGGCGATACGGTTGTGTCTGCGACCAGCACAAAATTTGTTGAGCCGGAAGGAATCAACGCCTCCTCCGGTATGACGATCGACTCCCGCTGGTTTTTCAGCAACTCGGCAGTCATGAGCAGTCCTGGTTTCAGCAGCCGCTCCCGGTTTTCAATAAGGGCCCTGACCGTTATGGAGCGGGTGACCGAATCAATCCGGCTGCCAATGCTGATGACCTTGCCCTCAAATTCCCGGTCGACATAGGCGGGCGATCGAGCCTTGATGGGCATGCCACGTTTCAGACTCGCCAGATGGATGGCCGGAACGGTGAAATCGAGTTTCATGACGGTGTCGTCATCAAGGGTGGTGATCACGTCTCCGGGTTCGACCAGGGCGCCGACACTTATGTTCTTCAGGCCAACCACTCCCGAGAAGGGGGCCAGAATCAACCGGTCCTGCAGGCGAGACTCGATTGCGCTCAGCCGTGCCTTAGCCGTTGCAAGTTCACGTTCACGCTGGTCAAGCAATGCCTGGGCTGCCGCTCCTTTGGCAACCAGCGGGGTTAAACGGTTATATTGTTTCTTCGCTTCAGAGAGTGTCGAGAGCTCTTCTTCAAGCAGGGCATGTTCTTCTTTACTGGTCATTTCTACCAGGATATCCTCCGCCTCCACGCGCTGGCCGTCTTCGAAATGGATGACTGTTATCGTAT
Source organism: uncultured delta proteobacterium (assembly GCA_963707715.1). GTDB lineage: Bacteria > Desulfobacterota > Desulfobulbia > Desulfobulbales > Desulfocapsaceae > JABDQA01. The sequence continues at coordinate 14,415 of CAVPRJ010000003.1, read as the reverse complement.
CGGTCACCGTAGCGGTAATATCCACGGATTCGTTGGCCCGCAGCGTTCCGAGCACTTCCACCCGGTCGTAGAGAGGCTCCACCCGGGCCTCCCCGACGATGACCGGTAACGGCTGCTGAGCCATGGTGATCGCGGCACTGGCAAAAACAAGACAACCAACAAGCACACTCAATGATTTGTGCATGAACCGTGCGTATCTCATAAAATTTCCTCCCTAACGCATTGCTCTATCAGCGTGGCAGCAGATTCCCACCCAAGGCTCGGTAAAGTTGAATTCGGAATCCCAGCAGTGCTCGCTCCTGCTGGATGATAACCCTCTGGAGCCGCTCAAGTTCCTTGACCGCATCCAGAACAGGCAAATAGTCCGTCAGGCCATTGGTGTACCGTTCGGTAGTTTCCTGGACGGTTCTTTCAAGAAAACGCAGACGATTTGCCAGTCGCTTGAGGAATTCTCTTTGCTTGCGCTCCTGGTAAAGAGCATTCTCGACGTCTTCTATCGCTTCCAAATACCGCTGGGTAAACCGGGCCAGTTCTTCAACATACAGCGCCCTGTTTCGCTCAACCTCGGCCTTGCGTTTACCCCAGTCTATGAGGGGTTGAACGAAGGCCCCGATCAATGAGGCCGCCACACCGCTGGGAAGCAGATTGTCCTCATAAAAGAAGGAACCGTCCAGGGTGATCTGTGGCAGGCGTTCAGCAATGGCGCGTCCGATTTCCATATCAGCGGCGACAAGCTCGTTGCGCAAAGCCCGCAGGTCCGGTCGGCGGATCAACAGGTCAGCCGGCACACCGATGAATGGCAGCTCTTTTATATCCACAAAAACATCCTCATCGGTGACCCGGTCCTGTCCATCCGGTGGATACCCCATGAGTACGTCCAAGCGGTTTTCCGACACCCTGAGCGCCGCTTCCACGGCCGGCACCAGACTTTCGGTGTCCGCCAGCTGACTCGATTGTTGCAGCATATCAACCGACGCAGTCAGACCGCTCTCAAAACGAAGCTGCGTCAGTTCAAGCAGATCTCTGTCAATAACGATCTGTTTTTCCAACAGCGCCAGTTGATTACGCCAGCCGACAGCGTCAAAATAAGCCTCAGCTATTTCGGCACTCAACCTCAGCCGAACCGCTTCCACGTCATCACGCCGCGCGCGCTCCTCGCTTTCGCGAGCCGAAGCAATTGATTCCAAACGATTGAAAACGTCGACTTCCCAGGAAAATGCAGCACCGATACGATAAAAATCCTCGCGTTCACCGCCTTCGCGCCACGTCTGCTCGCTATCTGCAGCCACTCCGATCTGGGGTGCCCGATCTGCACGTGCTTGCAGGCTCAAGGCTGATGCCTGTGCAAGACGAGCAATTACCTGAAGTACATCGTAGTTGTTCTCCAGGCCGGCCAGAATGAACCCGTCAAGCTTTGGATCATCAAATACTGCCCACCAGTTTTCATTGGTATACGGCAGTTCGGGAGCCTCGACCGAACTGAATTCATCCGCATAGACCATCGGCTCAGGAGAGACATTGACCGTATGCACGCTGCATCCCGCGAGAAAAATGGCACTCAAAAAAATGGTTATAAAAACAGGTTGGGGGGAATTTGTGGTCATTAGTCTGACTGTTCAGTAAGTTTGTAGCTCAATTGACTGCGCATCGTTATCAGATGGTTTAGTTTGACAGCCCCCATGTATATGGCCAAAGGGTAAGTCTAAAATAATTGCATTTACCTTGAAAACCAGCGTGCTGGAACTTTTCTTAACAAACAATCGGAGGACCATGTGAGGTGATTGGCTCCAGGTCCTATCCTGTTCAGAAAACCAAATCCGAGACCTAGAGCAAGATTTCCGAACTTACCCGAGATCCTTCATGTCCAAAAATTCATAACGGATGGCCAGATAACGATTACGAACCAGCCCATCAAGTTCTGATAATGGGGAAAAATTAGCAATAGAGTTGCCAATTACAATGTTAGACAACTGGTAGTTTATTGGTAAATATCACTCCTATTATTATCTCTGCCCGGCTGCCGTAAAATCTTATTCAATCCCCATAGCAAAACGTTTCCTGTCGTAACCCAACCCGCAGTGGAGCTCTTAACGGTTTACCAATAATTGCAGCATGTTCTGATAAAGGTGGAAGTAACGCTGGAGTGCAACTATTGATAACCCCATTCTATCTAGTCTAAAATCACCACTTTGATAAAATGGATGAGATTGCCAGTACAAAGCTATTATTGCTGCAATACTGATTGAGTCAAAATCGAAATCAGTATTGCCGTTTTATATTAAGGTCACCTAATTATTCCGTCGCTTTGGATATGAACTACGAGCAATCATTTGGTTCATTGGCTGGGGAAACACGATCTGCTGCTTCGTTACCAAATCCCGCCAATTCGGTGGAGCTTGGATATAGGCCGCGATTGATTGGAAATTTAGCTTGATTGAAGAGCCATCTGCCACCTCGAAGATTACATCAGCTAGCTTTGTGATTTCTTAAACGATCCCGAAAAATCGAATCAATTCCCTTGGCCTACTGTCAGGGTTATCAGCCATAATCATTTCACCTTGTTGCAAATTTTTTCCTTTTCTTAGAGAAGCAGGTAAACCGTAAGCACTAGCGTTCGAATGTTAGAATCAAATATCAACAATTCGGAATCTCAGCAAACACCTTCGAGTTGAATTTATCAGGAAGCATAAATTTAAAAGTGGTGACTTGAACGGACCATTTTCTTGACGAAACCCATATTTGCTTGAGTCAGAAAGATGTTTCTTCTTTGACGATTAATCTTTGTTGATTCGTTTTTAGCAATACGTTTTTCCTGACAATTGTTTGATCGTGAACGTCCCAGAAATGATTGTTTGTCTACCTCTGGCCAGAACTCACATATTGAATGGTGACATCTCTGCTGTATAGGCGATTTCATCGCAGCTTCAAAAGTTGCTCCACAATCACTTAATGGTCAGATGTAACCTTTGGGCCAAATATGACCTTTCCCGATGGCTGGGACAGGCATTCTTGCAAATATTTTTAGTAAAATATTGCTAACAAAGCAGAACCATAGGTCTTCTACCATTGAATGAGTCTTAGCTGGCATCATACTTGCTCTCCTTATTATCAGTCGCCAACATTACATGTTGAGTGAAAAATGTTTGCCGATTCCAAAAATCGACAAACATAGACGGAGACAGAGTATGAGAAAAGATGAAACTTTTACAGAGAAGCTCAAAGCGGACATAGCTCTCGTCCAAGCTGAACTGGCAAGGTTCAAACTTCGAGGCATGGGCTTTACAGGCGAGGCAAAAGACCGGCATGATGAGCATGTTGCAGAGATTGAATTGAAGATTGATGAAATAAACAGCGATCTGAGAAATCTGGACAAAGTGGGCGAGCACCAGTGGAAAGAATTGAAAGATGATCTCGATAATAGCTGGAGGGAACTGCAATTTGAACTGCGGAATTGTATCGAAACATTTAAGACTGAACCCGGTGTGGCAGAGCTTCACGGTGGTGATGACGGTCCATTTCCTTATGGTGAATTAAGCGGCCGGTCTGCTGAAAAAAAATAAAGCCAGCAAGGAGCAGGATCATGCGGGAGACGGTTTGTAAAAAAGATAATGAACGAAAATCCTGATTTTGCAAGGTACCCTTAACTAACAACTAAGAACTAAGATTTGATCAAAGTGACTTAACCGAACCATAAGAGCAAAAGGAGAACGACTATGTCTATGTTTTGTCATCAGTGTCAGGAAACTGCAAAGAATACTGGATGCACCATCCAGGGAGTCTGTGGCAAGAAGGAAGAAGTCGCTAATCTTCAGGATCTGTTCATCTGGATGCTTAAGGGTATTTCGGTGTGGGGTGTGAAGGGAAAGGAGTTCGATATCTACGATGAAGAAATTGCCTTTTTCATCGACAAAGGAATGTTCGCTACCATAACCAATGCGAACTTCAGCAAAAGCGATTTTCTCAGTTTCATCAAGCAAAGTGTCCTCTTGCGTGAGCGTTTGAAGGAACAGTTCTTGAAAGCCTATAAAGATATGCATGGCAAAGAGTTCGGTGATACCGTTCCAGAATGTGCAACATGGTCTTTTACAACTGAAGCTGACATTCTTGCTAAGGCTTCTAGTGGTGCGGGAGGCTGGCTGGAAATAACCGATGAAGACGAGCGTTCGTTGAAGGCTACCATCCAGTATGGATTGAAAGGACTTTGTGCTTATGCCGAACATGCCTACCAACTGAAAAAGCATAGCCGTGACATCTTTGAATTTCTCATGGAAGGACTTGCCGCCCTGGTTGATCCAGCCTTGACCAATGACGATCTTCTGGCCCTGGTATTGAAGACAGGAAAAATGGGCGTTGAGACCATGGCTCTGCTCGACCAAGCAAATAATGAAGGCTATGGAACGTCTGAAATGACCACCGTTAATCTCGGTGTAGGCACTAATCCTGGTATTCTTGTTACGGGGCATGACCTGGTAGATCTCCATGAATTGCTGGAACAAACCAAGGACAAAGGCGTTGACGTTTACACGCATAGCGAAATGTTGCCGGCTCATTACTATCCCAAGCTGAAACAATACAGCCATTTGGTCGGCAACTACGGAAATGCCTGGTGGATGCAGAAAAAGGAACTCGACACGTTTAATGGGCCCGTTCTGTTTACCTCTAACTGTATCGTTCCACCAAAACCGGAGCACATGGACCGGATTTTCACGACCGGGGCCGTTGGTTTTGAAGGTTGCACCCACATTCCTGATCGTCAGAATGGCAAGGCAAAGGATTTCTCGCAGATCATTGAGAAGGCCTTAACCTGTAAACCTCCGGAGCAGCTTGAATCTGGCACTATTGTCGGTGGCTTTGGCCACAGCCAGGTGATGGCTCTCAAGGACAAGGTTATCGAGGCGGTAAAATCCGGAGCAATTAAGCGTTTTGTGGTTATGGCCGGCTGCGATGGGCGCCACAAGACAAGAGAATATTACAGTGAAGTGGCACAGCAGTTGCCAGAGGATGCGGTAATTCTGACAGCAGGTTGTGCCAAATATAAATACCTTAAACTTGACCTCGGTGATATTGGCGGTATTCCCAGAGTGCTCGATGCCGGTCAGTGCAACGATTCCTACTCCTTAGCAGTCATTGCCCTTGAACTGCAGAAGGCATTCGGCCTCGACGATGTTAATGAACTGCCCCTTTCATTCGACATTGCCTGGTACGAGCAGAAAGCGGTTCTTGTGCTCCTGGCACTGCTGTCTCTTGGCGTAAAAGGGATCCGTCTGGGACCGACACTACCTGGGTTTCTGTCTCCCAACGTGGCAAAAATATTGACAGAAAAATTTGATATCAAGCCAATCACGACGCCGGAAGAAGATGTGGCAGCCATGATGGCCGGTCATTAAGGATCACATTTAACGAAGAACAACAGAGTACAATGAGGTAAAAACTCTGATTGGGTTACACGTTTATTGTACTCTGCTAAAAGAATTGCACCACTCTCTATGAAAAAGGGGCAGTCCCTGCCAATTTCATGCAGTTGATAACTGTTCTAGGCAATTGGTGGGGGCACTGCAGATCTACATCAAGAATTCTATAAAAATTTACTTTTCTCTTTGATGTCATGATTCAATATTCTGTCATTTTCAGAATAATCAATCGGCACTTCAATCAAATGAACCCCAGAAGTATTGAAACAGTGCGTAAGCTGCGGGATAAGTTCTTCCGCGGCACCCAAGCGGTGTCCATGGGCTCCGTAGCTTTCGGCATAAGTGACGAAATCAGGATTGCCGATGTCAAGGCCAAAATCAAAAAAACCCATGTTGGCCTGCTTCAATTTAACCATGCCGTAAGCGTTATCCCTTAGAACGATTACAATCAAATCAAGACCGAGACGAACTGCGGTTTCCATTTCTTGTGAATTCATCATAAAGCCGCCGTCACCACAGATGGCGAGGATTTTTCGGTTTGGATGAACGATTCGAGCGGCAATTGCCGACGGCAGGCCAGCTCCCATCGAAGCAAGTGCATTGTCGAGCAGCACCGTGTTTGGCATGTAGGCTTTGTAATTTCGGGCGAACCAGATTTTATATATGCCATTGTCAAGAGCAATAATTCCATCGTCCGGCATTATTTGGCGGATATCGTGCACGAGCCGCTGTGGATAAATCGGAAAGCGATTATCATCGATCCCTTCAAGCAGGTGGTCCTCGGTCGCTTTCTTGATTTCTTTAAAATAGCTGAAATTCCAATGAGGCTGTGGAGAGATCTTGTCTCCGAGCTGATAGACGGAATTAGCGATATCGCCAATTACACCAATCTGTGGGTAGTATACCGGATCCACTGCAGCCGTCATGTAGTTGACATGGATAACTTTGAATCCTCCCTGCTGCATGAAAAAAGGTGGTTTTTCGACAACATCATGGCCAACGTTTATAATGAGGTCGGTGTGGCTTATAGCTCGATGAAGAAAATCATTGGCAGAAAGAGCAGCGTTGCCGAGAAATTGTGGGTGGCGTTCATCAATGACGCCCTTGCCCATCTGAGTGCTGACAAAATAAATACCTGTTTTATCGACAAGTTTTCTGAGCATTTTACTGGAATGTTTTCGATTAGCTCCAGCACCCAATAGCAGCAGTGGTCGTTTTGCCTGTTGGATCATATCGACCGCATTGCTAATTGACTTGTTTTCGGCAATCGGTCTCCGATACAATGACTGGTGTATAATTCCGGTACTCGACAATTCCGAGGCAACGTCTTCCGGCAATTCCAAATGTACTGCCCCGGGCCGCTCTTCTTCGGCAATGCGAAACGCTTCACGAATCCGACTTGGGATATTATTGGCACTGGCGATTTGACGTGTGTATTTTGTCAGAGGGTGCATCATATCGATGATGTCAATTATCTGGAACTGCCCCTGTTTACTGGTTTTAATCGGTTTCTGGCCAGTGATCATCAGCATTGGCATGGCCCCAAGTTGGGCATAAGCAGCAGCGGTAACGAGATTAGTGGCGCCCGGGCCGAGTGTCGCGATGCATACACCAGTTTTGCCAGTAAGTCTGCCATATGTAGCTGCCATAAAACCGGCAGCTTGTTCATGTCTGGTCAGGATGAGTTTTATCGTCGAATCTTTCAAGGAATTGAGAAGGTCAAGATTTTCCTCGCCAGGAATACCAAAAATATACCGAACATCTTCAGCTTCGAGGGCTTTAATAAAAAGATCTGAGGCTTTCATATGTTGCTCCTGGTGAAAATATTCAATAATTACTTGGAATAACAATACAACAAGCCCGATTGGTAGAAATACAATCGTAGCCCAAGAACAAGATCGAATGATGTGTCAATGCATCGATGCATGGCGAGGCACAGTGAGACATCTCCATAAACTCTCAATTCTGGCAGTTTTCCTGTGAAGCTACCGTTTGATGAAAGCTGGACCATTGGCAAACGGGAAACTTTAGGAATATCCGGGCAGAATTATCGGTTACCCGGTGCTCCCACACAGACTAATAGCTTCACACTGCCTGAAAGTTACAACCAGAAGGGCTAGTTCTTTATTCCAGATTCAGATTTCCTTCATGCAATGGGATATGATAGAAATCAAGTGATGTTTATTGGCATCCAGCAGAGAAACTTCCACCGCAACCACAGGATGATTCGTTACTGGGATTGTTGAATCGAAATCCCGCAGAGATTAAATCATCAGAATAATCAATATCCAATCCGTACATGTATGGCAGGCTGGCATAATCAGTGCTGATCGTAATATCACCGTCTTGATAGATAGTTTTATCATTGGCCTCTTTTTTTGAAACGATTTCAAACTTATAGGCCATACCAGCACAACCACCTGGGCTAACGGTGATCCTGACAAAGTCTGTGCCATGACACTGTGTATGAATCATGTTTTGTGCTTTGTCACTTATCGTTATTATAGCCATATTTGCTCTCTGTTTGCATTGTGTACACGTATATAATCAGCGTCCCAATCAGCATCGATAGTGAAAATGCCGTATCATTAACATAAACATTATCTCATTAATAAACAGGACGCCTAAGAAATTGCGCGCCTAGATAGGATTTGTAAGAACTTATTATCATGGTATTTTCTTGAATATGTGATCGAAAGAACTACCTGGATCTACCGCGATGGTATCGTTAGGTATTGAGGGAAGCTAGCCCAGCGAGTGGTGTGTCTGGAATATCATTTAATTGAGCAGCCCAATATTTCTATACCAGTCTGAAAGTTAGGGTTTTTCTCTTTCTTAAGCAGCTTTTCTTGTCTTTTCTTTTAATCTCTTCACATAACTCGCTGGAGTTACTCCAGCGAGGGCTCCGTGTGGGCGTTCAGTGTTATATTCGTCGAGCCAGGCATTGATAACCCGTCTTGATTCCTGGACTGAATAGAACAACCACCTATCCAGGCAACCATCACGAAAGACTCCGTTAAAACTCTCATTGTGCCCATTCTGCCAAGGACTGCCCGGTTCGATATAGTGGGTCTTGACGCCAACTTTTGGGAGCCAGTCCTGGATCTTCTTTGCTATAAATTCCGGACCGTTGTCGCTTTTAATGCAAGCAGGAGGACCCCATTTCTCAAAAAGCTCGCTCAGCACACGTTTGATATGCCCGGAGGTAATCGAACGACTTGTATATATTGCCAGCCCATACCTGGTATATTCATCGATCACCGTTAAACATCTGATACGCCTGCCACAGGCCGTCTGATCAGACACCAGATCATAGCTCCACACATGATTAGGATACTTCGCCTTGCTCAGCTCTGTCGTACTTTTACCAAGCAACATAATCAGCATGCCCCACCTGACCGGCCCACCCTTATTACATTGGTGCATCAGAAGACCAAATAGGTCTCATATGACCAATTGGGCAAATATGACTTTTCCAACTCTTTTTCGGCACAATCACTGAACCCACTATTTCCCAAAAAATTCTTATAAATACAAGGCAATGTGCTGACGGTAGAGAGCACTTCAAAGTTTGGCATAACACTTGCTTTAGTTGAGGTACCGGACCCTTTTCTTTTGCAGCCTTTTCATTGTCAATATCACGCCTTGGTCTTCGTCTGAAAACCTCAAGAAAGGCGGTGAGCCGCTGGAAAAGGAAATTCTGATTTTCAAGGGTTTGTCAGCGCCTGATTGCCTATTGGTCAGGGAACAACAGATAGCTCAAACGATGATTAAGGAGAACAGTGTGAGCACTAAAGAAGCCTACAAAGAAAAAATAGAAGCAGAGGTTGATCTGGCACAGGCAAAATTAGCCGAATTGAAGGCACAAGCGAGGAGTTCCACTGCAGATGCTCGCATTAAATACGATGACCAAATTGACAAACTTCAGCAGAGGGTGGATGCCACCAGAGACAAACTCAAAGAACTGGGTGAGTCCGGCGAAGACTCCTGGGAGCAACTCAAGGACAGTATCGAACACACCTGGAAAACGCTGAACTCAGCTGTCAGGGATGCTGTCGCCAGAATTAAAAAATGAGGTGAAACACACGATCGAATTGTCTCATCTGAAGGATGTGACCTCAGAGAAAAGGAGTCATGATATGCTAAAGAGATTTAGTTACCGAAAGAAAATAGATACCGAACTGGAAATAGTAGAAGCCCGGTTTGCCACATTCAAGGCCGAGGCGAAACACTATACTTCTGGTGATCGTTTAGGACATGCCAAACATGTTGAGAAAATAAAAAAGCATGTTGAAGCCACGAAAGCAAAATTGCGGGAACTGGACGATGCTCACGACGACGTCTGGGAAGAACTTGCAGATGGCGTGGAGAACACCTGGAAGGCATTGCAGGCTACCCTTAGGGATGTCATCGAAAACCCTAAAACTCAGCCTCACAGAGTTGGTCAAGGGAAATCGGACAAAGGGGTTTAAGGACGAACATCACAAACATAAACATTCACGCGATGAGGACATTTATGAAATCAATGCATTTACTTACCAACTTTCTGCTCATCATTCTACTTGCTACCTTTCTGGGTTGCGCATCGACAGCAACGCATGAGGGAACCGGAGAGTATATTGACGATTCGGTTATTACCACCAAAGTCAAAGCGGGAATTTTCGGCGACGAGTCGCTGAAATCTGCTGAAATCAATGTAGAAACGTTCAAGGGCGTAGTCCAGTTGAGCGGCTTCGTAAATTCCCAGGATGATATCAACAGAGCGGTCCAGGTAGCAGGCAAGGTTAAAGGAGTAGTTTCGGTCAAGAATGATATGCGGGTCAAATAGCTTACATTGATCGACGGATTGGATGGCATAATAATCCTGTTAATACCTTCTTAAAGGATTAGCCATCTTGGAGGGGGTTTTAGTAGAAAATACGATGTCTAGGAACAGAAATAAAACCTCATAATTTAATATCGTTACACAAGGAGAATCTTATGTTGTGGACAATCGCTATAATACTGTTGGTTCTATGGGGACTCGGGCTTGTCAGCAGTTACACCATGGGAGGATTTATCCATATCCTGCTGGTACTAGCCGTAATTGTTGTCGTGCTGAATCTCATTCAAGGCCGGAGGAGCTTGTAACCTGGAAAAATGGAACTGGCTGCCTATTCCCTTTTTTCGTAAAAACCTGCCGGATTTAAAAATATATGCAATGACACTATCATCAATCTCCATCATCTATGGATAGTAATCATCTACAAGTGGTTTTCATTTATTACAAAAAGGCTGATAAGAAGATTGAAATAAAAATAGCTGATTAAGCGCGTAAATGGAGAAATGTCATGCCGCTCATTCAATTAATAATTGTTCTGGTTATCTTCGGGGTAGTTTTTGGGTGATTAACAGCTACATCCCGATGCAGCAAACCATTAAGAAAATACTCAATGTTATCGTGATCATTGTCGTGGTTTTCTGGCTGTTGAGTGTCTTTGGTTTCATCGGTGACCTCTCAACGATTCGTGTTGGAAGGTGAATGGCTCGAACATCGGGGAAGTGTAATAATGGGTGATCGATTCAGGTTCCTTATAAAACGCATCGGTGAAAAGCTATGGGTCAGACCGCTCGTGGTGTGTGTGTTGTCGACGGTACTGGTGCTCCTTGTGAAGACGGTGGATACTTACAAAATTGGCAGGTTTGTTCCGGCCATCACACCCGACTCGATAGAAACCCTGCTGACCATTTTTTCCACAAGCATGCTGATGATTGCCACCTTCGCTGTTGCATCAATGGTCTCTGCCTATGCTTCGGCCAGCAATACTGCAACGCCGCGCTCTTTTTCTCTGGTCATCTCTGACGACGTTTCTCAGAACGCTCTCGCGACCTTTATTGGCGCTTTCATCTTTAGCATCGTTGCACTTATGTTTTTAAAAAACAGCTATTTCGATAAAGCAGGTCGTTTCGTGTTATTTGTCCTAACATTAATGATTCTTGCCATGGTGATTATTACCTTCGTGCGATGGGTGGATTCCATAGCACGCCTTGGCCGTCTCCGGGAGACCATCGATAAAGTTGAGGCCGCGACTGTTGCTGCTCTGCGGCGAAGGCGATCTACCCCCACCCTTTGCGGTATGCCTGCAGTGCCGTACCGAGATGAGGGACACCCCGTCTATGGTGGATCAATCGGCTATGTCCAGCGGGTAGATATCAGTGCGCTGCAGGCCTTTGCAGAAAAGTCGCAGGTGCGAATCACGCTGGCAGCCTTGCCCGGTTCTTTTTCCGCGCCAGGCCGCGCTCTTGCTTATGTTACCACAGACTCAGGGGCCTTGTCTGATCTCGATACCAATCACATAGAAAAGGCCTTCTTGATAGGCAGTGGCAGAGAATTTGACGAGGATCCCCGATTTGGCCTCATCGTTCTTTCTGAAATCGCCAGTCGAGCATTGTCGCCTGCGGTGAATGACCCCGGTACAGCCATCGAAATCATCGGGAGGTTCGTGGGGCTGTTTTCGCTCTGGAGTGAGCCTGTTGAAGAAGATGACACATTGAGTTGTGATTTTGATCGCGTGGAGGTTCCGGAAATCTCTTTGCGGGACATGTTTGATGATGCTTTCACCGCCATTGCCCGCGATGGAGCGGGTACCATTGAAGTCGCGGTGCGGCTGCAAAAGGCGTTTGCGTCGCTGGCATCGATTGGGCATGTCGCAATGCGGGATGCCGCGATACATCATGCCCGCCTGGCGCTTGCCAGAGCGGAACAAGTGATGGAACTTCGCGGAAGATCTGGAGATTGTGCGAAAGCTGGCCAAATTAGACTGTTCAATACCTACTGAATGACGGTGGGAAGACAAAACAAAGGAGAATTTATCATGCGTATCAAAAAAAACCTAACGACCACCATGTTACTGGTGGTATTGGCTCTGGTATTGCTTATTCAAGGATGCAACACCATGCGCGGTGCTGGAGAGGACATTGAAGAAGGCGGAGAAGCGGTTTCCCATAAGTGCGGGGAACACCCCTCGCCATTAAATACCAGGCAGGATAAAAGCAATCGAAATAAGGTATTAATTGTTTTCCCCAATCACGCAAAGTGTCTATAGTCGATGGACTTGTTAGCTTTGAGATTTAGTCTTCGATCTGACTTCGTCCTGCCTCATTGGCATCGAGTCGATTTTTTCAAATAGTGGTTTTAGCTGAAGCGTATTGACACGTTCTTTGATACCGCCGTCCTTGCCGATAAGTAACACTTTCCATCTTTCAATCGGATAATTCTGTTTCGTTCTGCCAATAAATTTGCTGGACAATTCGCCTTCATAGTTTGTGATCACTCCAGTATCATTCAATATGAACCATATGATATCTCGATCATTAATTTCATATTCATATCTCTTCAATGATCTCTCATAGTCGGTATCGTTTTGATCTGACCAAATCAAAATTATTCTATTTTTCCAGACCAGTTGGTTTACTTCATTTAGAAGAGGTCTTTCTTCGGAAAGAGCAATTTTAGGCAACATTAGCGCCATGAGTAATAGTATGTATTTCATTCTGGACATGCTCCTTACAAGTTAATCGCGGCGTTGTTGAAGATCCTTATTTGGCCTTTTGTTGATAACTGCTGTTCCTCTTTATCTCGTGCCGCCTTGAGCGATTTATTAATGGAGATTTATATCGCAATTGTTCTTGTGCTCTATGTCGTCGTTGTTCGCCAGCTTGAATGGTGACGGATTGTCAACACGCAGATCGAAGCACTGACTCGCACTCTGAACAGTCAATTCATTATTAACAGATAGTAATCACTTTATCGTTCAACTTCAGCGAGTCAGTATTTTGGTAGCTGAAACTGGTGTGGCATCGGGAAGTGTTACTACCGTGCTGACAGGAAGAATGTAAAATTCCATGTGTTCTTAAATGGTTAACATTGCCAAATCAAGTCTCTTCAATCGCATCGGATAGGTTCCGCGTAACCTCTCATGGAAATCCCTTACTCTCAAATTGCTGTGAAGGTAGATCCCTTTGAGGTCTCACCTTTGACATGGTCTGCCGGCAATCTCTCGAATGCCAAAAGGATCAAACTGTTTCAAAGCACGGGAGCTGATATAGAAAGAGATTATTCCGAGGAAAAACAATGCGCGCATGAGCAAATAAAGCATTCCATCAAACTCAACCTGCAAGGCCGTTGATTTTTGCCAGAAAAGCATGAGTATCAATAAGAATAATCCTGAAAAAATTGAATAAAATGCTCCGATGTAATCCTGGGTATCAAACCGGATAGCCATTTGCGAAATCCTTTGCGAATCATCAGGCTGTGTTGAAAGAAAAAAGAGCACAAAGCAGAGTGTCAAATAATAGAATCGCTTGTTGATTAAGGCCCAGATCCATCTGATTTGGCAATCCGGTATAAAGAAAAATAATGAAGAGAAACATGGAGACGCCACCCAATAGACCGGAAAGCACCATCGTCACATAAGACGGAATCAAGACGCCAGACTTGCTTGATGAATTAATTGTAACTGGTTTTTGAATAGCCATTGTTCACTCCCTTTAATAGTGTTAATGTGCGCATTAATGCATGTATTGAGGTAAATTTTTTTCTTTGCCTACTTCTTTGGACAGCAATCAGGCGGACAACAAACCGAAACACTTTTTTTGATTTGCGTTAAAAAACCTTCCAACTGATCAATAAATACCTGCCCGTTAATACTGTAAAACATGTGCCTTGTTTCTTTTTCACAGTGCAAAATCCCAACCTCATGCATTTGATTCAAATGTCGTGAAACGACAGATCGGTCCTAAGGCATGCTTTCAGTAATTGACCCAATATCAGACCGTCCACTCATCATCAGATAACATAAGATCTGAATACGGACTGGCTCGACCAGGGTTTTAAAAAACCGGGCATCATAGGCCTCAGCAAATTCTTTCAGAACTTCCGCTCTTGTCTTTGTGTGTATTGGTATTTTCATATACCATTTATATATGCACACACATGCACACGTCAAGAGAAAAGATCTACTGC
>CAVPRJ010000002.1:342500-554768 GCA_963707715.1 uncultured delta proteobacterium | reverse complement strand
TCGCGGCGTGCTGCTCGCGGGGGGGTTGCCGATTGAATTCCCGACCATCTCACTGCACGAATCGTTCGCCTATCCGACCTCCATGTTCCTGCGTAACTTGATGGCCATGGATACCGAGGAAATGTTGCGGGCCCAGCCAATGGATGCGGTAGTCCTCGTTGGGGGCTGCGATAAAACCGTACCGGCGCAGTTGATGGCCGCAGCGAGCGTAAACCTGCCCGCCATTTGCGTGGTAACCGGCCCGATGCTTTCCGGCAGTCATCGTGGAGTGCGTGTCGGTGCATGCACCGATTGCCGGCGGTTCTGGGCCAGTTACCGGGCCGGGGAGGTAAATGGTGAGGAAATAGAGGAGGTCACCAACAACCTCGTGCCCAGTGGTGGGACCTGCGGGGTCATGGGCACGGCGAGCACCATCGCCTGTATGACTGAAGCGCTGGGCATGATGCTGCCCGGCGGCGCAACCATTCCGGCGGTACTTGCCGACCGTCTGCGTCACGCTGAAACCGCCGGCACCCGTGCGGTGGCAATGGCCGAGGAAAATCTCACACCTGATAAGATCATGACGACCAGTTCGCTTGCCAACGCACTGCGCATTCTGCTGGCGATTGGCGGTTCCACCAACGGCATCGTCCACCTGGCCGCATTCGCAGGTCGGCTTGGTATCGAGATCGATTATCAAGCCTTTGATGAAATGGGCCGTGAGACACCGGTACTCATCGATCTCAAACCATCCGGCAATTTTTATATGGATGACCTGCACCGAGCCGGTGGTCTGGCTCCGATTTTCCGCGAACTCAAGGACATGCTGTACCTTGACTGTCTTACCGTCAGCGGTCGGACTCTGGGCGAGGAAATTGAACGACTCCCTCCGCCCTATGCCCAGGAGGTTGTGCGTTCGATGGATAATCCGATTCATCAAGGAGGATCAATTGCTGTTCTCGGCGGTAACCTTGCCGGGGAAGGTGCGATTATCAAACAGTCGGCAAGTAGCGCGCACCTCCTTGTGCATACTGGCAAAGCGGTGGTTTTCGACTCTCTTCATGATCTCTCCGCCCGGATCGATGACCCGGAGCTCGACGTCGGCCCGGATGACGTGCTGGTCATGCGCAACGCCGGCCCGCGCGGTGCGCCGGGTATGCCGGAGGCCGGCTACATCCCGATTCCGCGCAAACTGGCCCAGCAGGGCATCAAGGACATGGTGCGCATTTCAGACGCCCGCATGAGCGGTACCGCCTTTGGTACCATAGTCCTGCACGTTTGCCCGGAAGCTGCGGTTGGCGGGCCGCTGGCACTGGTCAGAAACGGTGACTCGATCACCCTCGATGTACCGAACAGGCTGCTGACCCTGGACGTGGACGAGACAGAACTTGCCCAACGCAGAGCCGAACTCGTTCCGCTTGATATAGTGAAAGAGCAACGTGGCTATCTGCGCCTCTTCCATGATCATGTGACTCAAGCAAACAAGGGTTGCGATTTCGACTTTCTAGCAGCACCCCAGGTACGAGACAAGACCCCCTGATGGCTTTTCTGCAGATCAGCATCCCGCATGGCGGATGCTGGCAGGAGGCAGGGGGAGCCCGGTGTACATGCTCAGGAGGTGGCCGAGAAGTTGAACGATCGTGTGCCTTGTTTGCTTTGAGGACGCGCCGTGCTGACCTTGAATGGACAGGGGTGGATAGGTTGTAATAATTGATTAAAGCTAGACAAACTCAGGAGGAAGGCAATGCATGTTGTCACCATGAATGATATTGACAAGAAACCCCATATAAGCCCGCTTTTTACCGGAGCAGACGTCACTGTTCAGCCTCTGGTTCCCGAGGGCGGCGATTATAACATGAGTATTGTCAATTTCGGCAAAGGTGTGAGAAACAAGTTCCATATGCATGAAAGCGATCAGATTTTGATCGTCACAGCCGGGAAAGGGTACGTCGCAACTGAGCAGGAGCAGCGAACGGTGACCGTGGGAGATGTCATTTTATTTCCCAAAGGGGAAAAACACTGGCATGGCGCTTGTGAAGATTCAGAGTTCTCTCATATTTTCATCACCAAAACCGGTGGAAATAAATACATACAGTTGGAGGATTGACAAGGAAGAATTTAGTATTGTAGCCCGAGCTTATTGTTGCCACACTGTTCTCCTGCCCGCTCGAGCTTTCAGCCGCTCAAAGCCTTGAGGACGGATAAAACAGGTCATTATCCGGGCGCTGCCATGACCGGGATAAAGGAGTTGGTATGATAAAGCATGTGATGATTGTCGGTTACGGCATTATGGGGCAGGGTATCGCTTCGTCTTTCGTGCGGGGAGAACATCAGGTAACCGTGTTGAGCCGCGACCCCGGCAGTAAGGGGACAATTCCCAAGGGGATCAAAATGGTTGCCGAATTGCCCGCCGATCCGCCGGATCTGATAGTCGAGGCTGTTCCGGAAAACCTGGAGTTGAAAAAATCCCTTTTCGCCCGCCTCGAGCAGGCATACGGCGGCAGATCAATTCTGGCAACCAACACTTCCGGCCTGTCGATTCAGAACATGGCCAGCGAACTCGGCCGTCCCGATCGTTTTATCGGCATACATTATTTTCAGCCGGCGGAGATGTTTCCGTCTGTCGAGGTAATTCTGGTTGAACAAACGAGTCACGAAGTTGTTCTGGGTGTTACAGCGGCTCTTGAACGCAACGGTCAGAATACTATTCTTATCAAGCACCCGATACCCGGGTTCCTGGTGAACCGTCTCCAGCATGCGGTTCTTCACGAAGCCTTCTCGATGATAGAACAAGGTGTAGTGACGGCTGAAGATATTGACCGGGCATGCAAGACCATGTTCGGTCCACGGATGTGCGTGACCGGGTTGATCGAACAAAAGGACATAGGCGGACTGGCGACCACTGCCGCAACCCAGCGTAATCTGGTTCCCCAGCTCAATCACAGCGGTATCCCTACACAAAGCCTCCAGGATATGGTGGTCAGGGGTGAGTTAGGAGTAAAAAGCGGCAAAGGCTTCTACGACTGGAGCAGCAGGGATGTTGAGGCCCACAAGAAACGGGCCATGGAAAAATTGAGACGGATCCTTGAAATACTTGCTGAATAGCACGACTGCAGAGGCGATCACTAATACTTCACATTCTATGAAACGTACTTCTTTTTCTTGTGAATATTCGTCGCTGGCGGGTATCTCAATATTATTTATGATTTTTGGATCAATTCTCAGCGAAATCTGGACTGCCTTCCCTTCCTGGCCGTCTGGAATATTTGGCTGGTTTGCTGCAGTTTTGCTCATTTCGCAATTATCAAAAGTCCAAATCCTTCAAATCGGAACCCTTTTGCTGGTAGGTGTTGTTTCACTTTCCATCGGCATTATGCTTGAATCTCAGCCGAATTGGTTACGGCTCCTGGATAACAATGCTGGTCTGCTTTCCATGCTGGCGGCGGTCAGCTTTTTGAGGTTGGTGGCTATGCAGGGCAAAGAGGTTGAGGTAGTTGTGCCACATGGCATGCGTGCTTATTGGCAAACCATGCTTGCCGTGGCTTTTTTCGGCGCCTTCATTAACGTCTCTGCACCCATTCTTATTGCCGACAGCATTTCAGAGGGGAAAAAACTTCAGTCTATTCGCAGCAAAGTCGATCGTTCGTGCTTTTATCGGGGGACCGACATGGTCACCATTTTTTGCCGGAATGGCAGTAGTTCTGACCTATGTCGCTGATGCTCATTTTTTAGTCATTATGGCATTTGGTTTCCCTTTTGCCGTGTTGGGCCTCGTATTGGTGATTGTTGAAGCAAGATTCCGTTATCCCAAAGAGTTATTGAATTTCGATGGTTACCCGATGACTCTTTCCAGTCTCTGGTTACCAGGTATTCTCGTTATCTGCGTTCTATTAGGGCATACTTTCCTGCCTCATACTTCAATCCTGGCTGTGATTGCGCTGTCTGCACTGGCCGTCAGCTTTATTGGGCTCTATTTGCACAATGGATTTAATGGAGCTAAGAGTCAGCTGCTGCAGCACATTCTGAAAGGACTGCCTAAGATGGTCAACGAACTAGTTCTTTTTCTTGCTGCCGGTATACTTGCCATTGGGTTGCAAACTCTCGTGGCTGCCACGCATATGAGTCTGCCTTTTAGAGGAGGTTTTGATGCCGCCGCTGCCATTATTCTGCTTGCAGGAATGGTTTTACTGTCATTACTCGGCGTGCACCCGGTGATCTCGATAGCAGTGGCAACACCACTTCTCACACCTATCGCCCCTGATTCTCAGTTACTTGCTATCACCTTTGTTTTCAGTTGGAGCCTCGGTGCTTGCGCCAGTCCGCTGTCTGGCTTAAACCTGATCTTTCAAGGACGTTATGGCATTCCAAGTATCAAGCTCGCTATTTTGAACTGGCCATATGTGGCAGTAATGTTTCTTGTCGCAGCATTGTTTCTATATGGGGCTGCAATAATTCTGAAAATATAAACGGGCCATACCGCGTCTGAATCTGTGCACAAATAATTCAAACTTCGAATGAAACAAAGGTAGATAATAAGCCTGATATTACAAGGTAGACTAAATTATGCGTATTATCAAATACTTCCACCGCATGAATAAAAGGGGGTAATCATGACACAGTATGGCAGCGATGCCTTTCTCTATGCAGAAATATCTGGTTGGGCACAGCTTCCCGATGGCTGGGAGTTGGGCGAAGTTGTCGATATCGCCGTCGACAATCAAGATCGGGTCTACATTTTCAGCCGTGGAAAACATCCTGTAATGGTGTTTGAGACTGATGGCCGGTTTATAAAAAGTTGGGGGGAAGGGCTGTTTACCCGACCGCACGGGATTACCATAGATAGCAATGGTGACCTCTATTGTGTCGATGATGATGGCCATTGGATTGGTCGCTTTACTTCAGAAGGACAGCTGCTCAGCTCACTCGGTAAAAGGAATTTGGGAGCAGCTGCTCAGAGCGGCAATCCATTCAACAAGCCCACCAAAGTCGCCTTCGCCCCTGATGCTAATGACCTCTATATTGCCGACGGATATGGGAATGCCCGCATTCATAAATTCTCCAGGGGAGGAAAGCACCTTTTCTCCTGGGGCGAGTATGGCACCGACCCAGGCCAATTTAATCTGCCACACAGTGTCTGCACCGATAGCAAGGGCAAAGTCTATGTAGCAGATAGGGAAAATCACCGTATTCAAATTTTCGACCATCAGGGCAACTATCTTACCCAATGGAACAACATGCACCGGCCATGCGGTTTGTACATTGCAGATGGCCTGGTCTACGTGGGCCAGTTGCTGACCAGTTTGTCGGTAAATGCTGATTACCCCAATATTGGTGCGTGCATATCGATTCACGACTTGACCGGAAAGCGACTCGCCCGACTGGGAGATATTCACTACGGCGAAGCACCAGGCCAATTCATTGCGCCCCATAGTATAGCAGTCGACTCACAGGGTAGTATCTATGTGGGAGAGGTTTCGTGGACAGCCTATGGACAATTCCTTGACCCGCCGCGTAAGTTGAAGACGTTTCGAAAACTCGAGAAGATATAAAGATTTCTAACGTCTGATTGCTGTAGACTTGATAGCGAAAGGTTCGCCAATTATCTCTATATCGTCATTACACATTTTAATTGCGATCGTTCGGCAGACGCTAAAATCTCACCATCTCTATCGGCAGCTCGATGATTTCGACAATGATCTAAAAATGATTCAAGAGTCAGGCGGCTGCTATGATGACATTCTTGCCTTGTTCATGGATTGTGTCGATGTGGTATGAGTATGAAAGGCCGTAATAGAAAATTTGCGCAGTAGCAAATTTTGCGCAATGGAAAAAAACCTTTTAGGCAGGGCAAACTGAAATGCCAGCGAGAAACACGGAGAATGCTTTGACCTTAATTTTCTACCATAGATTGGTACGTCCATATTCTATGTCAGAAGCGTTTTAAAAAATCACTGTCTCGCAATGATTGCCAAATAGCCGGTACATATCTATGTATGATTCTCAAGAGGCCGAGCGATTCTTCTTCTAATTTTCGTGTTTGTTATCACATCAGTGATTGCCGCGTGCAATCCGCATTTAAAAATGTCACTCGGTTTGAGGTTTGGAGCGATTGGAGCTTTCTTGCTGGCAGTCTTTCTCATCGTCAGGGTGTTTGTTTTTGGAGTACCGGAATATAAGATATTTGAGTTTTGAAAAAAATTTACAGAGAGGGTTGTGAGTTTTCTAATATGTGTCAACATGGAACTTAAATAAATCATAAATATAGTGAGTTAAGGACTAAACTTAACAAATAGGATTAAGAAAAAAATGAAAAGCTATCGACAAGAATTATGGTTCGAGATCCCGAGCAGGAGAGGTTTCGTAAACATCACTCCTCACGTGCAGAAATGTCTTGACGAGAGTCGGGTGACAGAAGGGCTCGCACTAATAAACGCCAAGCAAATCTAGTTAACTACGTTCCACTCAAGATCACATCGCACATATCGTACCGAATTAATACAATAAATAGTCTGTTTCCTAACTGGGACCATGCAGAGAGAAACTTGAATCTTCTCAGGGAACAGTCGAAATATATAACCCTGTCAGAAGCCAAGTTAATTCTTGAACGGGCAGCAAACAGGACATATTGCAGAACTGCAGTAACGAAACGAATAATTCGACACAATCTAGGCTTGAAGAGCGGGGGTAAAATGTCTCAATGGCTGGTTGATAAAGAGGCGTTTGAGTAATACGTCAATTTGGAAAGGGGGGCAGTGATCTTATCTTTTTTGTTCTCTAAATGGTGGTAGAATTCACTATTCTAAAATTATTTGTCTTGTATGCTGTAACCGATGGCTTTGTAGCCTTTTAGCCTTTTTTGATACATCCTCATTAGCATGGGATTATTTGAATCAATGTAATCGTAGATGTGGACTTCTTTTTTGCCATCGTAATCCCGGTGAAGTCTGCCAGCATATTGTTGTAGTGTTCCTCGCCATGAAATTGGCAAGGCAAGAAAAAGAGTGTCTAATCGTGCATCGTCAAAACCCTCACCAATATATCTACCACTAGCTACAACTACTCTTTCCTCGTTGTCATCAATATCGTCAAGGCGTTGAGCTACCTCCAATCTTTGTTTTTTACTCATGCCGCCGCGAAGAATGACTACATTTTTTATTTTGTTATCGAGAAGTTCAGCTATGCGTTTTAGGTGATCAGTTCTTTCTGTCAGTATCAGTGGCGACTTCCCTTCATTTACCGCCTCAATAACGTCAGAGACAATCATGTTGTTACGGATTTCATCTTCAGAAAGAACTTTATAAATTTCTTGTATGGAGAGCTTACTTTCTTGCAATAATGAGATACTGTCATTCATGCGCGGGATCATGATATGCCTAAAAGGCCTGTCTTTGGCAGCATGCTTGGCTTCGACCTTATACCGAATGGGACCGCATTGCATAAATATGATTGGATGATGTCCATCTTTTCTTATAGGGGTGGCAGTCAATCCAAGGACATATTTTGCTTTTGCTTTTTTCATGACCTGCTCAAAGCTAAAGGCTGAAAGATGGTGACATTCATCTACGATTATTTGCCCATATTCAGATACAAGCTGTTTGACTTTCCCCCTTCTGTACAGGCTTTGTAATATCCCTATATCAAGTCGTCCGGAAGCTTTATTTATACCACCCCCTATCTGACCAATATTTTTTTCTGGGATATTTAGAAATAATGACAGTTTCTCTCTCCATTGATCCATCAATTGACGACGGTGAACCAAAACGAGTGTGCTGCGCTTTCTTACCGAAATTATTTTTGCAGCAATAATTGTTTTACCAAAAGCGGTTGCGGCACTGAGAACTCCAATGTCATGTTCGCGTAATGCCTTGACTGCTGGTTTCTGAGGATCTTTAAGCTTGCCTTTGAAAGAGGCACTGAGAGGTTTTCCTGTTGTACGCTTGTCTATAAGTTTTGTTTCTATGTTTATAGATTTCAACAGCTCTGAAACCTCAAATAAGCAACCACGAGGGAGACCGATATGGTTTGGGAATGTTTCTGAACAAGAAATAATGCGAGGTTTGTTATAAGTAGGAAGGCGCATTGCTTGATTCTTGTAAAAATCTGGATTCTGAAATGCGGCGATGCGTATTAGTCGGTCTTGAAGAACAGCTGGAATATTTTCCTTCTCAATATAGAGAAGGTCGGCCAGAACAATCGCAACCTTTTTAGGCAGATGTTGGCTGCCAACAACCTCTTTGAAATCAATAGAAGAAGAATCGGTCCATGGATTGTCGTCGGATTCTTCATCCAATTGGCTCATTCGAACTCCCACAACCATTTTATTTCTGATTGCTTCATCGGCAATATCCCTTGCTGCTTGCCTTGTCATTTTTTCAACATTTGAAAGAAATTCCCATTGATCCGGGTAAGGCTTAAATTCATCGTCGATAAAAACACTATTTCCTTGAGATCTTGGTTCTTTTTGAAGTGGCAAGGCAATAAGATTACCAAATCCTCCTTTGGGTAAAGTATCTTGATTGGGAAAAAATCGGTCATACGAGTTGAATCCGATTTGCGGAGAGTTCCGCATGGCTTGGGTAAGCATATAGGATCCAACTTGTCGTGCGATTGATGCTGGTGTTGGTTCAGTGAAAAATATCCAAACATGCCCTCCTTTGCCAGATCGGGATATCTCAAATGCTGTTGGTACATTGTTTTTCTGACAAGTTTTTATGTATTCTGAAGCATCTTCCTTCCAAGTGCTTTTGTCGAAGTCCACGGCAAGAAACCAACATGTGTCATCTGGCAATATAGGATAGATTCCGATTGTATGTTTCCCAGATAAATGATCATAAATGACGGTATCTGTAACTGGAAGGAGATTGCGATTATTGCATTGTCCGCACTTGATACGCGGCTTGTCACAATAGTCTTTTTTCCATTCATTACTGCATGCAGGGGAGTATCCAGATTTTCCGTTTTTTGCTTCCCAACGGACAGGGAACACATCCTCTCTACCTCTAAAAAGGTTTCGGAAAAGAGCTATTTTTTCATTTGAGGAAGAGGCATTTGTTACTTGCGAAAAGGTTTGAGACGGTTTTCGAGATAAGAGAAGCGAACTACCTTTTTCTATCTTCAATCCAAGATGATTTCTGAGACGTTCATTCTCAATTCTTAATCTTTCACATTCTTTAAGAGCTTCATCAAGCTTCTCTTGAATTGACTTCATATCCATCACCATACGCTATTTAATTGTATCTATATTCAAACGGCTACGAGACTAAAAGAAAGTGTTGCGTATTGCGCAATGCGCTATATAATTATTATATGATAAAATCCTTCAAGCATAAAGGGCTGAGAAAGTTTTTTGAAACTGGATCTGTAGTTCCGGCATTCAACCAGAGCATAAACAGAAGCTGCGCATGAGACTTACTGCCCTTGATACCGCAACATGCATTGAAGATATGAACACCCCCGGCTGGCGGTTGCATTCGTTAAAAGGTGATCGGGCAGGGAAATGGGCGATAGATGTCAGCAGGAATTGGCGTATCGTATTTGAATTTAAAGACGGCAATGCGTATGTCGTCGACTATGAGGATTACCACTGATGGCTATGTACAATCCACCTCATCCAGGCGAATTTATCAAGGAAGTATATTTAGAACCTCTAAGGATTACGCCACGTAGAGTTGCCTTACAGCTCAAGGTATCTCCATCAACGTTTTCAAGGCTGCTCAAAGGTCAAAGCAGGGTCAGCCCGGAAATGGCACTGCGTTTATCCAAATGCCTTGGTCGCAGTCCAGAAAGCTGGCTTGCGATGCAGGATATTTATGATCTATGGCAAGCCAAGGATAAAATTGATCTGGCGGACATCGAGCCGCTGTCTGTGACAGCTTAAGGTATAACATCAGCTAGATAGACGAGTTAAGTGGATTTGCTTGGGAAGTAAAAGAGCTAATCTGAACGTTTTAAACTACTATAAATCTTATTGTTATAATTAGAAAAAGCGGTACTCGCGAAGGTCTTTCTCTAGGGAACGCGATGCACATTACCGCTTCTGTATTTATAAATGACGATGAGTCGGGATTGCACCACGACTATGAGGTGTGGCTGGAAAAGCTTGCGCCGCATGAACCGGTCAGCCAGTATCGCCACAATGGTTATGAGGACAATGCCGATGCGCATCTGAAGCGGCAGATCATGGGCCGGGAGGTGGTGGTGGCGATCACCGAAGGAAGATTGGATTTCGGTACCTGGGAACAGATCTTTTACGGGGAGTTTGACGGCCGCAGGAAAAAGCGGGTGCTCGTCAAGATCATCGGCGAATGAAAAAGCCCCGGGAAGTTGGTTCTTCCCGGGGCTTTGATATGAATAATAGAATCAGCGTATTAACAGACAGCTGGATCTCCCGAAGCAGGCCGGATAAACGGCATGAGCATTTCACCGGCGGCGTTGCGGGTGTCGTCCATGATCTTATTGATGACCGAGTGGGAGCCGTTATTCTTCAATTCAATGATTTCCCAGTTCTGCGGGGCGTCGGCGATGGCTTCCATGAAACCAAGATGCTGGGTGTGTCCGGCCTTGAAGGATGAAACGTGACCCATGATCGGGCAGCCGAGCAGGGTGAGGTCGCCGACCAGGTCCATGACCTTGTGGCGAATGAATTCATCCTGATAGCGCAGACCGTCTTCGTTGAGAATCGACTTCCGGTTCCAGTGAATGGCGATCACATTCTCGAGGGTGCTGCCCAGGGCCAGCCCATTGGCCCACAATTCCTCGACCTGCTCAACGTACCCGAACGTCCGGGCCCGGGCGATCTCACGATAAAAGCGCTCCGAGTTGATTTCGATGCTGTATTTCTGGGTTTTGATCAGGGTGTCGTCAAAGCGAATTTCACCGGTTACCTTATAACCATTATAAGGGGTGACCGAAATTTTGCTCTCGCCATTGCGATAATGAATCGGCTTGGTGATGCGAAGAATCTTGCGGAAACGGTCCTGCTTGAGCTTTCCTGCTTTTTTTATCAATTTGAAAAAAGGCTCAGCGCTGCCGTCCATGATCGGCACTTCAGCCGAATCGACCTCGATATCAACATTGTCAATCCCGCTGCTGCGCAAAGCAGCAAGCAGGTGCTCGGTGGTGGAGACGGTAACGCCGTTCTGGCCAATGGTGGTCGCCAGCCGGGTATCAACCACTTTATCCATATGGGCTTTAACAACGACATTTCTACCCATGTCGGTTCTGAAAAAACGGATACCACTGTCAGCGGGGGCCGGTTTAATCGTCAGATTGGCAGTCCTGCCCGAGTGAAGCCCAACCCCGCAACAGCTGATAGTGTTCCTTACCGTATGTTGGTGTGGCTTGATGTGATATCTCATGATATGGTCTTTATAGTTAAATTCAGTTGTATTTTGCAAGTCTGTTCGTAAGCGGTTCGCTGTAAATGCAGCGTTGCGTACTGTTTATGCAAAAAGCAGGCCAGCTATAAATTTGGGTTAATTTAGCGTCATTTTATTTATAAATAAGCACAATAATTCAGTTCATTAAACAGATATATTCATAGACAGGTTGAGCCAGATCAGGTTGTGTGAAAAAGCACACATATGTCAAAATACGGGCGAAATTGACATACCCAATATGGTCAATAACCACGGGTTTATTTTAGATTTTTTGTTTTTTCAATAACCAGATCAACCAGGTTGGGGTCGGCATCCACGTTAAGCACGGGAACGAAATAGGGAAGGGGGCAATGATGAGCTGGACCCAGTTTTATCATATCCTTCTCTGTCGTTAGAAATCCAGGCGCTCCTGCCTGTTCAGCAAGAGCTCTGAGTTCGCTTATATCTGCCGGGCTGTAGCGATGATGATCCGGGTATTCTTTTACACCGCTCAAACTGATGCCGCATCTTTCGAGCATCCGGAAAAAACGCTCGGGATGGCCGATGCCGCAGAAGCAGAAAAGAGATTCAGGGATCTGAGAAAGGGCGATGGTCGTCCTGGTAATCTGTTCAGCAGACATCTGATATCTGTGTGCCTGTGCATATTTGGTCTTGTTTAAAAAGACCGGTTTGCCCGGAAACCGGCTGTTCAGCAAAGTGCGGCATCTGTCCGCGCGTTCGAGATTGTCATCGTTGACACCGGTCAGCACGAATCCATCACAGCGGGACAGAGCGGTTACCGGCTCACGCAGTTCACCTCCGGGAAAAACCCTGCTGTTGCCGGCAAAATGCTCCACGTCAAAGAGAACCAGGTCCAGGGTGCGGGCCAGGCTGAGATGCTGGAACCCATCATCGAGCAGGATGACGTCGCAGCCATATTTTTCGATTACCTCGAGACAGGGATGAAGACGTTTTCTGCCGGTCGCCACGATCACTCCGTCAAGGGATTTGCCGACCAGAACTGCTTCGTCTCCGGCGGATGCAGCATCCATCAGTATTGAAGAGCCGTCAGAGACGATGTTTGATTTCTGCCTGGAGGCGCCGTGATAACCTCTACTGACCACGGCCGGCTTGAATCCCTGTTTTTTGAGTCGTTTGGCCAGAGTGATCACCAGCGGCGTCTTGCCGGTACCGCCCATGGTGAGGTTTCCGATTGAAATAACCGGAATATCGAGCTTATGCTGCTTCAGCAGTTTCTTTTGGTAGAGAAAAACCCTTGCCTTCATGGCCATTGCATAAAGCGGGCTCAGGGGCCGGCCAAGAAAAAAGAGCGCTTTCTGAGTATTTGCCTGCATTGCGTTATCGTTTGTTCATCATGTTCACTGCCATTGGCAGCTTGCTCAGCCAGACCGTAACTGGTGAAAATGAGTGGCCGAAAACTGCGCCAAGGGCGCATTTATCCGAAATGATTTGCAACTGTCAAGATCATGGGACTTGCCAGGTTGTCGAACTTTGGCTAATAAGAAGTTTCTTTTTTTGCAAAAATTGCAGGAAACGACTAGTATTGAGCGTTGCTGGGTATGACAAGCGTAGTGAGGCTTTCTTGTAAAATAGTGGCTTCATTCGATCTCTGTTTTGTCGATGTTTAGTTTGTTACTATTTAACCATTAAATACCAAGAAGATAGATAAAGTATCCAGGCGTTATGCGCAAGAAATCGAGCGAAACCAAGCACCATACAACGAAACCCAGACAATAAACAGTTAAACTGAGACGGGGAAGTACCAATCAACAAATACCACATATGGAGGAATTCATGAAAGTAAGCTTAAACAAAAAATTGATTGCAGCAGCGGCCGCTCTGATGATGGCAGTAGCCGTTCCGGTAGCAGGCCTTGCGGCCGACACCATCAAGATCGGTGTGGCCGGTCCCCACAGCGGTGACCTGGCTTCCTATGGACTGCCAACTGTCAACGCCGCAAAAATCGTTGCCGAACAGATCAATGCGGCAGGCGGCATCAACGGCAAGATGATCGAGCTGCTGATCGAAGATACGTCTGTAAGCCTGAAGTCGCGACCAATACGGCAACCAAACTCGTTTCAGACGGTGCCCAGATGGTACTTGGCGGGATCTGTTCCGGAGCCACCAAGGCGGCGCTGCCCATTTACATCGATGCCGGTATCCTGGTAATGTCTCCGTCGGCAACCAACCCTGCTCTTACCCAGAGCGGTGACTATCCGAACTTTTTCAGAACCATTGCTCCGGACGATGCGCAGGCCCAGCTTGATGTCGATTTTGCTATCGACAAGCTCGGCCTTACACCAAAATTGCCTGTCGTTCATGACAAGGGTGACTACGGCAAGGGATTTGCCGAATTTGCCAAAAAATTCCTCGAAGATTCCGGGAAAGCCGAAGTCGTACTCTTTGAAGGCGTAACTCCCGGTGCAGTCGATTATTCAGCTATCGTCCAGAAAATCAAGCAATCCGGCGCCGAGGCGGTAATTTTCGGCGGTTATCATCCTGAAGCATCAAAAATTATCTCCATGATGAAAAAGAAGACGACTTGAAGCTACCTTCATCTCTGATGATGGCGTTAAAGATCAGACCTTCATCAAAGTAGCTGGTGATTCTGCCGAAGGTGCCTATGCTTCCGGTCCGATGGATACCTCCGACAAATCCGCTCTCCAAAGCAGGCGGTAGAAGCCACAAGGCAACCTTCAATGCTGATCCGGGTGCCTTCTACGAGAATGCCTATTCGGCAATGCTGGCCATGACCAATGCTGCGGCAAAAGCCGGCAGCACCGATCTTGCCGCGCTGAAAAAAGTTCTGCAGACAGAAAAAGTCGACACTCCGGTCGGATCAATCTCATTTGATGAGAAAGGCGATGCCATTGGTGTCGGATTCTCCGTCTATCAGGTCAAGGATGGAGTTTTTGTAGAGCTCAAATAGTCTGGTTTTACCAGATAAAGCGGTTAATACCTGGAGTGGGCTGGATTACGGCTGCTCCAGGTAATTTTTTTTGATGGCGGCCTATGGATTATTTTATTGAACTCTTTTTCAGCGGCTTGACCCGGGGGGCAATTTATGCACTGATTGCTCTCGGCTACACCATGGTCTACGGTATTATCGGCCTGATCAATTTTGCCCACGGTGAAATCTACATGATCGGGGCGTTCACCTCTTTTATCGTTGCCACTGTCCTGTCAATTCTCGGTTTCCCGGCCCTCGCCATTATTGTGCTGGCCGGGTTTGCCGCGGTCGTCTGGTCAGCCTCCTATGGCTATACCATTGAAAAAGTTGCCTACAAACCGCTACAGCATGCACCGCGACTGTCCCCGCTGATCAGTGCGATCGGCATGTCGATATTCCTGCAGAATTATGTACTGCTGGCCCAAACCTCCGATTTTCTGCCGTTTCCCGAACTGATTCCGGATTTTCCTTTCATGGAGCCGATTGCCCATATCGTCGGTTCGACCGATCTCGTCATTCTGGTAACCACAACGGTTGTCATGATTCTGCTGACAATGCTGATTAAATATACCAAGATCGGCAAGGCCATGCGGGCAACAGCCCAGGACAGGACGATGGCGATGCTGGTCGGCATCAACGTCAACCGCATCATCTCGGTTACCTTTATCATCGGCTCATCGCTGGCCGCCATCGGCGGTCTGCTGATTGCCTCACATATCGGTCAGATCAATTTTTATATCGGTTTTATCGCCGGTATCAAGGCCTTCACCGCCGCAGTACTCGGAGGGATCGGTTCGATACCCGGTGCAGTTCTCGGCAGTGTTGTGCTTGGCTTGACCGAAAGCTTTGCCACCGGTTATGTTTCAAGCGACTACGAGGATGTCTTTGCCTTTTCGCTGCTCGTCTTAATTCTGATTTTCAAGCCGTCAGGGCTTCTTGGCAAAGTCGACACCCAGAAGGTGTGATCAGAGCCATGTTTACTTTTCAAGAAATAAAACGATCCTTTCTCATCTCCCTGTGGTTTGTCTTTTTGACCTTTCCGATCATGGTTATCCGGGTCAACTCCATCGAAAAAACGGTTGCAGTGGCGATGGATGAATATGCTCTATGTCGCCATTGGCAGTTTTGTTCTTTCGATGGTTTTTCGTTATTTCATCAGAAGAAAGGAAATCCAGGCCAGTGAAAAAGAGGCGGGTGAGGACGACACCGGGCAATCCTTTTTCACACGGTTGCTCGCAATCCCCAATATCGAAATATCTCTACCTGAGCCTGTTGTTGATATCGCATTGTCTTTCCGTTTCTATTTTCAACCTACCAGACCAACATCATGACCACTGCCCTGATGTATGTCGTGCTCGGTCTTGGGTTGAATATTGTCGTCGGACTTGCCGGACTGCTTGACCTCGGCTACGTCGCTTTTTATGCCGTCGGAGCCTACACCTACGCGCTTGCTTAACTACCATTTCGGTCTCGGATTCTGGGTCGTTCTGCCTATCGGCGGTCTGCTCGCCGCCTTTTTCGGCATCCTTGCTCGGTATCCCGGTGCTGCGGCTCGAGAGGTGATTATCTCGCCATCGTGACCCTCGGCTTCGGTGAGATCATCAGGCTTGATCCTTGAAAACTGGGGAGAATTTTCACAAGGGCCCAAGCGGTATTTCAAATATTTCCCGACCTGGATTGTTCGGTATTGAACTGTCGCTGAATAGGCCATTATCTACCTCTACTATTCTGATGATCCTGTTTGTTATCTTCACCATATTCTTTGTCAACAGGCTGCAGGATTCGAGGCTTGGCAGGGCCTGGATCGCCTTGCAGGGAAGACGAAATTGCCTGCCAGGCGATGGGTATTGACAAGATGAAAACAAAACTGGTCGCCTTTTCCCTCGGTGCCTTCTGGGCAGGTATCATCGGTGTTGTCTTTGCGGCCAAAACGACCTTTATCAATCCGGCCAGTTTTACCTTTCTTGAATCGGCAATCATCCTCTCGATCGTCGTTCTGGGCGGCATGGGCTCGATTATCGGCGTCATCATCGGCGCCCTGGTTCTTATTCTGATGCCTGAATATCTGCGGGCCCTGTCGGAGTACCGGATGCTTGCCTTTGGAGCAATTCTTGTCTGCATGATGGTTTTCAGACCGCAGGGCATCATTGCCAGTGTCAGAAGAACGTACACCTATAAACCTCAGAAATAACTGAGGGTTCGTAATATGAAACGCCCAATTCTTCGAAGTCACCGGGCTTACCATGGATTTTGGCGGTATCCGGGCCCTGAACAGCCTGGATCTCGATGTGAAATCAAGGCGAAATCGTCGCCTTGATCGGCCCGAACGGTGCCGGCAAGACAACCTTTTTCAACTGTGTCACCGGAATTTATCAACCAACGAAGGGTGATGTCTTCCTTCATCGCCGCAATACCGGAAAACAAGCAGATCAGTCTGGACGGATTGAAACCCAACAAGGTCACCGAGAAAGGGTCTGGCCCGGACGTTTCAGAATATCCGGCTTTTTCTCACAGATGACGGTGCTGGAAAATGTGATGATCGGCCGGCACTGCCGGACCAAGGCCTTTATTCTCGGCGCACTGCTGCGAGACGAGAGCGACGCTGAGAGAAGAGAAGGAAATCATCGAGAAAAGCCATGAAATACTGGAAAAGGTCGGTCTTGCGCAGCTATGAGAACGAGTTTGCCAAAAATCTGCCGTACGGGGCCCAGCGGCGCCTTGAAATAGCCCGTGCGCTGGCAACCGAACCCGTTCTGCTGCTGCTTGATGAGCCTGCTGCGGGCATGAACCCCCAGGAAACGATCGAACTCGTCAACCTCATTCAGGAGATCGCCTCGGAAGGACAGGCCATCCTGCTCATTGAACATGATATGAAACTGGTCATGAGCCTTTCAGACAGAATTTTTGTGATGGATTACGGCAAAAAGATCGCCCAGGGAACCCCAGAGGAGATACGCAACAATCCTGAAGTCATTAAAGCATATCTGGGTGAAGAAGTAGATGCTTAAACTGGAAAAGGTTCAATCCGGCTATGGCAATATTCTTGCCGTAAAAGGGATCAGCCTGGAAGTAAACGAAGGTGAGATCATCACGCTGATCGGAGCGAATGGTGCCGGCA
The DNA here is from genome assembly GCA_963707715.1 of uncultured delta proteobacterium. Taxonomy (GTDB): domain Bacteria; phylum Desulfobacterota; class Desulfobulbia; order Desulfobulbales; family Desulfocapsaceae; genus JABDQA01. The sequence continues at coordinate 537,343 of CAVPRJ010000002.1, read as the reverse complement.
AAAGCACGACGCTGCTGACGATTTCCGGAATTGTTCCCTGTCGGAGCTGGCAGGATAACGCTCAACGGTGAGGATCTGCACAGGCTCGACACCGATGCCATCGTAAAGATGGGTGTTTGCCAGGTACCCGAAGGCAGACATATTTTCCCTCAGCTGACCGTCAAGGAAAATCTCGATATGGGCGCCTTTCTGCGCAATGACAGGAAGCAGATCAAAGAAGACCTCGACTATGTCTTTTCACTGTTTCCGATCCTTGGCGAGCGAAGAAATCAGGACGGCGGCACGCTCAGCGGCGGTGAACAGCAGATGCTGGCCATGTCGCGCGCGCTGATGGCCCGGCCGCAGCTGCTGCTGCTCGATGAACCATCCATGGGGCTGGCCCCGCTGATTATCAAGCAGATATTTGAAATTATCAAGAAAATCAACAAGGAAAGCAATACGACCATTTTCCTGGTCGAGCAGAACGCCAACCAGGCGCTGCAGATTGCAGACCGAGGATATGTCATAGAAAACGGCAAGATAACGCTCTCCGGTTCAGCCGAAAGCCTGCTGGCCAATGAGGATGTACAGAAGGCCTATCTCGGCATCTAGGCTTTTCGCTACCAAGCGTGGTTCGACGATGAAAACAATCAGAGCAGGCGTTATCGGTGTCGGCTATCTGGGCGTTTTCATGCCCAGAAATATGCGGCCATCGACGGCGTTGAACTCGTTGGTGTTGCCGATATCGACGCGAGCGCTCAGCCGAACTCGCCAGGAGTGCGGCTGCCTGCATTTGCCGATTACCGGGATCTGCTTGAACAGGTTGACGCCGTGTCAATTGTCGTGCCGACCAGCCTGCATCACGACGTGGCGCTGGACTGCATCGAAGCGGGCGTCGATATCCTGCTGGAAAAACCGATGACGGTGACCCTGGAAGAGGCCGATGAGCTGATTGCGGCTGCTCAAGCCAAAACATCATCCTCCAGGTCGGTCATCTCGAGCGTTTCAATCCGGCGGTGCTTGCCATGAAACCGTACCTGACAACGCCGGTCTTTATCGAAAGCAACCGTATATCAACCTTCAAGCGGCGAGGGGTCGATGTCGACGTCGTGCTCGATCTGATGATTCACGATATCGATATCATCCTGACCATCATCGATTCCCCGCTCAAGACCATCCACACGGTTGGTGCTCCGGTGGTCACCGAGACCACGGACATTGCCAATGCCCGGCTGATCTTCGAAAATGGAGCAACCGCCAATATTACCGTATCCCGGATTTCCCTGACCAATGTCAGAAAGATGCGCATTTTTCAGCCCGGCTCGTATATCAATGTCGATTTTGCCAATAAAAAGATCATGACCATAGAATTCGTGATGAACTGATGGAAAGCGGGATGCCGAAACAGCCATCAGCGTCAAGTCCTTTGCGGATCATGATGCCTTGTTCGATGAAATTGCCCATTTTGTCGATCATGTCCGCAACCGCGAAAAACCGGATGTTTCAGGTGTTGAAGGCAGAAATGCCCTTGAGGTCGTGCTCAAGGTGATGGAGCAGATCCGCGAGCATCAGAAGCTGGAGCTCTACCGGCAGATCCAGGCTGCAAACTGCCGCAACCGGATGAGCAGGAAGTGATGATCGTTGCCGGAGAGGCCTCCGGTGACCTTCATGGAGCACATCTGGTGCGGGCGATGCAGGCGCAATCAGCATCTGATCTTTTGCGGGATGGGCGGCAGGGAAATTCGGCCTGCGGCGTTGAGCTTCTCTTTGATGCTTCAAAAATCGCAGTTGTCGGCTTTTTTGAAGTTATCTCGCATCTGCAAGACATCTTCAACGCCCAGAGAACACTGCGAAGGCGGCTGGTGAGACAAGCCCGACCTGCTTATCCTCATCGATTTCCCCGATTTCAATTTGCTGCTCGCCCGAAAAGCCAAAAAGCTCGGCATTCCGGTCTTCTACTATATCAGCCCCCAGGTCTGGGCCTGGCGGTCGGGGAGGGTGAAAACGATGGCCGGCTGGTCGATAAGATTGGGGTTATCCTGCCCTTTGAAGAGCAGTTTTATCGCAGGCGAGGCGTTGACGCAACCTATGTCGGCCATCCGCTGCTTGATTCGGTTCAGAGCGCTTTAACTCGCGATCAATTCTGTAAAAAATACCGGATCGAGGCAGACAAAAAACTGATAGCCGTTATCCCGGGCAGCAGAATCAAAGAGATCAGAAATATGCTGCCGGTATTTCTCGCTGGAGCCGAACGTTTTCAGCAGCGCTGTGCTGAGTCTCCGGTTTTTCTGGTGCCCTGCGCTTCGACCATTGACGAGAGCGATCTTCTCGAGCATGGCATTAGAGATTTCGAATCCCGGCTCGATATCAGAATAATCTCCCGGGACCATTACAGCCTGATGGCCGCCTGTGATGCAGCTGTTGTGACCTCCGGCACGGTTACCCTGGAGGTAATGCTGTTGGACACGCCTGCGGTGGTGGCCTATAAGGTTACGCCAATGACTTACCTGGTCGGCAAACTGCTGATACGCAATATCTCCTATTTCTCTCTGGTGAACCTGATTGCAGACCGGGAGGTCCTTCCTGAGCTGTTGCAGGATGAGGTAAATGGTGAGCGGGTGGCTGTGGAGCTTTACCGTCTGGTTTTCGATGCTAAGGCGAGAGAGACGATTGCCCAGGGCTATAAGACGGTTCGGGCTGAGCTGGGTGAACCGGGAGCCTCAAAACGCGCAGCAGCGCTTGCCTTGAGCCTGCTGCGCCCGAATTGAGCGGACCCAGCCAAGCATGCATAATGAAGATGATTATCCGGAAGCAGTCAGGATAGAAATCAACGGCGTGCTCGATCTGCATCACTTTTCACCTAAAGAAATCAAGACGCTGATACCCGATTACCTGGATGAGTGTTTGCAAAAGAACATCCTTGAAGTCCGGATTATCCACGGCAAGGGGAGAGGCGTTTTGAAGCGCACCGTCGAGGCGATACTGGCCAGGCTTCCTGTTGTATCGTCGTTTCAGATGGCCGACCCGGAGCGGGCAAATTGGGGGGCGACCATCGTCAGGCTGAAAAAACCGGCGGACAAGAAATAGAGGCGCTGTATCTGGCTTAGAGGGAACCGTCGGCGAGGCCCGCCGGAAGCAGATTTTTAACATCGAAGAGCACTGATTCGGGCTTCATCAGGGTCTTGATCTGCCCAACCTCCATGTCGATGAATTCGCGGTGACCCACTGCCAGGACAATGCCGTCGTAGGTCTTTCCATGGGGGGAAGAAATCGGCCTGATCCCGTATTGCGCCAGGGCCTCATCCGGGTCAACCCAGGGGTCGAAGACCTCCACATCGAGTCCGTAATCGATAAATTCATCTATGATATCGGTAACCTTTGTGTTTCTCAAATCCGGGCAGTTCTCTTTGAAGCTCAGCCCCATGACCAGGATTTTTGCCCCTGAGACCTCGATTTTCTTCTTCAGCATCAGCTTGATCACGCGACTGGCCACATACCTGCCCATCTCGTCATTGAGCCGCCTTCCCGCCAGGATCATGGCCGGATGATAGCCGACTTCCTGGGCCTTATGGGTCAGGTAGTAGGGGTCCACCCCGATGCAGTGGCCGCCGACCAGTCCCGGAGTGAAGGGCAGAAAATTCCACTTGGTCGCCGCCGCGGCGAGCACTTCTCTGGTGTTGAGGCCGAGTTTGTTGAAAATCATGGCCAACTCATTCACCAGGGCGATATTGACGTCGCGCTGGGTATTTTCGATGACTTTCGCCGCTTCGGCAACTTTTATCGAACTGGCGGCAAAGGTGCCGGCCTCGATGATTGAGCGATACAGCCGATCGACTTTTTCGGCTGTTTCCGGCGTGGAGCCGGAGGTGACTTTAACGATGTTGACCAGGCGATGACTGCGATCACCCGGGTTGATACGTTCGGGGCTGTAACCGCAGAAAAAATCTCTATTGAAGCGCAGCCCCGATCCGCGCTCGAGAATGGGCACACAGACCTCTTCGGTGGCGCCGGGATAGACGGTGGATTCATAGACGACGATGTTGCCCTGCTGCAGGCAGGCAGCGACCGTTTCAGATGCCGACTGCAGCGGGGCAAGGTTAGGCCGCTTTGAGGAGTCGATCGGGGTCGGCACCGTAATGATATAGTAGTTGCAGGGCGCCAGCAGGCCGGGATCGTCAGTGCAGTCGAGCAGATGGGCGGCCCTGAGCTCATCCGCCTCCACCTCCCGGGTCGAATCACGGTGCTGCTTGAGTTCTGCGATACGACCACTGTTGAGATCGAAACCGATGGTCGGATATTTCTTGCCGAACTCCACCGCCAGGGGCAGGCCGACATAGCCAAGTCCAAGTATGCCGATTCTTATCTCGGCAGCATTTTCCGCGGGCTTGCTCATCTGCTCTCAGTCCCCGGCCTGATCGCCGTAGTAGGTCAGCCCGGAGGTATCCGTCTCGAACACGCTGACCGCGTGAAGGCGATACCGCTCATGCTGCAGAGGATCTTTGAGGTTGTCGAAGATGAATCTGGCGATGTGCTCGGAGGAGGGGTTTATCTCGGCGAAGGCCTCCATTTCGTTGAGATTGCGGTGATCGAGCTCGTCAATCACCTGCTTGACATGCTTTTTGAGGACCTTGAAGTCGATCCCCATGCCGATGTCATCCACCTCGAAGGCCCTGACGGTGACGGTTACCTTCCAATTGTGTCCGTGCGGCAGTTCACAGCTTCCGGGATAATCCCGCAGGTGATGTCCACTGGAAAAATGAGTTTTTACAAATATATCATACATGGTAGTGCCCCAATACGTTTCATGGTAAAATGCATCCCCCAAAAAAGCTCACGCTACAATAATAACCATTTCTATAACTTACAAGAACTGAATATGGCTGGGATCAACAGCTTAAGCTGCGCAGGCTGCGACAGTGCAAGTCCAGGGTGACCGGAAGGTCTTAGCACACCTCTTTGCGCCGTTATAGACATCTTTGCCTAAGAATCCTGCTGGTATAGAAATCGTGACATTATCATACAATGTGACATCTCCAGTGACTCCAGGCCTTTATTAAACCAAAGATCCGGCGCTGGACAAGCGTGGACGTCAGCTCTTTGTCAACCAGGCTGTCTATATTACAGATGGTCACCGTCGCTTCAGGACCGCCCTGAGCTATCGCAATGAGATTGAAAAACAGAACCTGCAGGCTGGACAGTCTCTTTGATGGGAAACTGAGCCTCTATCAATATACCCCCGGCTATCGTTTCTCGATCGATGCTGTCTTGCTGGCCCATTATCCAAAAGTGTCGGCTGGAGAAAAAATCCTCGACCTGGGCGCCGGCTGCGGCGTCATCGGGCTTATCATGCTTTACCGACACCCCGGTCTCGATATTCAAATAACGGGAGTCGAGCGGCAGACCAGAGCTTGCCGAACTCGCCCGAAAAATGTCGATATCAACGGCTATCACAACCGGTTCGAGCTCCATAACGAAGATATCGTCGACTGCCGCCGATATCTGCAGCCGGAATCATTTTCACTGGTTGTCGCCAACCCGCCTTTCTATGAACCAGGCGCAGGAAGAACCAGTCTTGACGAGCAGGCCAGGGAAGCCAGACAATTGGACGCGGCCGGACTTGAGGCCTTTGTCGAGGCGGCTTCGTACAGTGTCAGGAACCGGGGCAGGGTGGTGATGATTTATCCGGCAGAACGCACGTCCCGGCTTATTCAGACGATGTCGAAACATCGTATTGCAGTAAAGAACATGCAATTCATCTATTCCTATCCCGATCCGCACCGTCCCGCTCAACTTGCTCTGGTCCAGGGACTCAAGAACGGCGGCGAGGGCGCTGCCGTAGCTGCTCCAATGTATATCTATAAACAAAAAAATGGTCCTTATTGCAAACAGATACAATCGATGTTTGAAGCATGACTCTAAGACCTGCTGCATCCATGAGCGAACCGCCCTGCGCCCGCTTGGGATAAATGACACCCCGCACATGCTTGCCACCATCAACAGTGCCGCACTTTTTGGTATCGACGCAATTCCCGTGTCCGTCGAAGTAGATGTGGCCAACGGGCTGCCGTCCTTCACCACGGTCGGGCTGCCGGACAGTTCAGTGCGGGAGAGCAAGGATCGGGTCAAGGCGGCAATAAAAAACTGCGGTTATGAATTCCCGGGCAGAAAAATTACCGTTAATCTGGCCCCGGCCGATCTCAAAAAAGGAAGGGCCGTCTTTCGATCTGCCCATCGCTCTTGGCTTGCTGGCAACCACCGGCATTATCGAACCTGGCGCGCTCAGCGGCTACCTGGCGGTGGGCGAACTGTCACTGGACGGCACCCTGCGGCCGGTCTCCGGGCGTATTGTCCATCGCCCTGACTGCTGTTCATCAACAGAAGAGCGGCCTGAACCGGGGGCTCATCGTGCCGGCAGACAACGGGGCTGAGGCCCAGCTTGCCGAAAATATAGAGATCGTGGCGGTACGCAGCCTTCCTGAAATTGTCGAAATCCTCAACGGTGTCAGGCAAGCCAGGCCAGTGCCGGCAACGGTGCAATCGAGTGACGCGCAGACGTATCCTGTGGGTTTTGAAGATATTCGCGGGCAGAATCATGTCAAGCGGGCCCTGGAGATTGGTGTTGCCGGCATGCACAATGTCCTGCTGCAGGGGCCTCCTGGATCCGGCAAAACCCTGATCGCCCGAAGTTTGCCGTCAATCATGCCGGACTGGAGCCCGCAGGAGCGTCTGGAGACCACCCGGCTCTATTCAGTCAGCGGCAAGGCCAAAAATACCGTGCTGAGGCATCGACGGCCGTTTCGCGCGCCCCATCACACCATTTCCGATGGCGGCCTGATCGGAGGCGGTGCGGTGCCGCAGCCAGGTGAAGTTTCGCTTGCCCACAACGGTGTATTGTTTCTCGATGAACTGCCGGAATTCAAAAGGCATGTTCTCGAGGTACTGCGCCAGCCGCTGGAGGATGGTATGGTAACCATTTCCAGGGCCCAGATGAGCCTGAGTTTCCCGGCTCGCTTTATGCTCGTGGCTGCAATGAATCCTTGCCCGTGCGGGTTTTTAGGTGATAAAAAGAATTCATGCCAGTGCAACGAAGCACAGATCCAGCGCTATCGAAGCCGGATTTCTGGCCCACTGCTGGATCGAATTGACATGCACCTCGAAGTGGAGGCGCTCGATTTCGGTAAATTGCAGGGCAACACTGAACACGAAACCTCAGAGAAAATCCGGGCCCGGGTGCAACAGGCTCGGCAGATTCAGCGCGCAAGATTTGGCTCGAGCGAGGGGATCCAGGTAAACGGCCGGATGGGTGTCAAGCATATCGAACGATTCTGTTCAATCGATGCATCCTGCCGAGCGCTGCTTGAAAAATGCGTCGACAGGCTCGGACTTTCAGCCCGCGCCTATCACCGGGTTTTAAAACTCGCCCGCACTATCGCCGATCTGGGCGGGTCCGATGCGATTCAGACCAATCATGTCGCCGAAGCGGTACAATATCGCAGAGGCGAGTTTCAGGGATAAACCCACTTTCCACCCAGACGGATAGACAAATGCGAAACCTCATTATCTTAGTACCGCTTTTTTTTGTACTGCTGGTCATCCTCTATCTTTTTACTCCGGTATTTCCCGGCAAAATTGCCCACGAGGCATTTGTCGATGAAGATGCCCGCTTCTTTGTCACCCAGTATGATCTGGAAAAAAGGCTTGATGAGTTAATCCAGTCCCCGATTGGACAGGCCTTGGGCGGGCTCGATCTAGATACGATCGGCAGGGAACTCGGTTTGAGCCAGGACCAGACAAGCAGAATGCTTTATCTCAGGCAGGAAATCGCCCGGGGTTTTGAGGATCCTTTGCTGCGGGAGTTGTTCGGCTCGGAAGCAAGTGTTGCGCTGTTCGATTTTACCCCGACCGAAGAAGAACCGCTTGAAAGCCAGATAATCGAGCACCTGCTCTTTATCTCCCGGCCACAGCACAGTGCCCGGCTGATGGATTTTGCCGGCTGGTTCGGTCTTGGCGAAGAAAAGGTGAACGAGAGCCGTTACGGCGGGCACGCAATTAAACGATTTGATCTTGAAACCGGCAGCCGCATATCGGCGGTTCGGGTTAAAAATCTGCTGGTTTTCAGCTTTAACGAGCAACTTCTCAGGCACAGCCTCGATATCTACGACACGCAGCGACAGAGCCTGCAGGATACTGCTGACTACAGCAAAATGAAAATGTCCTTCGCGGGTGCTACAATCTTCTGCTACCTCAATCTCAGCGATATCGACGGGCAAGTAATGCAGACCGCAGCCACGGCCGCCCTGCCCAGTTTTCTGGACCACAGCCTGAGCCTGGCTGAGATTGATTACCTGAGTGGCTACCGGGCTGGATATTTCGGGGCCTGGAAAGAAGACGATACCATAGTCGACCGGGCTGTTATCAGTTTCGATCCCGAACTGCTTCAAAAACAGCCTCATCGCCATCTTGCCGTGGACCCATCGCTGCCTGATTCTTTCAGACGGGTCAGCGGCGACACCATTTTTTATTACTGGACCAATAATTTCGACCTGAAAAGGACTTTGGCCATGCTGACCGGCACGGACGGCAGCGCAGCACAGATCGATGCAACCCTGGCAGGCCTGGCCCAGATAACCGGGATTACGCCCGAGCATCTGACCGAGCTGATCGATTCTGAGGTAACCATTGGCGTCAAAGGCATCGGTAAAAACCAGCTCGTCCCGTTGCCGCTTTTTCTGCTCGTTTTAAAAAGCAGCGACATGGATACCCTGCAGTCGGCAGTGAAAAAGCTGATCAGCCATTTCCAGATTCCGACCCGCGAAAAGAGTGTTGGCGGCGCAGAGGTCATCACCTGGGGAGGCATGGTCGGCATGGGCACCGTACAGCCATCGCTGAGTTTTATAGATGATTCGCTAATCATCTCCAGCAGCCGAACCCAGATAAACGAATACCTGCACTTGCAGGAGGGTGAAGAAGGTCTGGCTCAAAATAGCTCCTTCATGCAACTCGAAGAGAATTTGATCCAGCCAAGTAATTTCATCACCTATCTTGATTTTGGTGAAACGATAACCAATGTCAAAAAAATGGTGAATTGGGGCGCTACCATGCTCGCCATCAAAGATCGCGAAACGGCGCGCCGCTCGAAAGTTCTGAGCGAGCAGCTGGTCTACCCCCTGCTGGACGGGCTGGCCATGTACTCGGTTATCGGCAGCAGAAAATATTCTGCAGGAGACACCATCGTTTTTGAATCAACCACCTTGCTGGAACATGGACAAGAATAACCTGGAAAATCTGGTTGAAGAGTTAAAGGCGGTAATACCGTTTAAGATGACGACCGAAGTGGGGGACATCGTCCTTGTCGTTTCCGGACAACCGCAAATGCTGCTCTACGGACTTATCACCTCAATCGAGCGCGACCCGGGAAAAAAAGATGAATGGTGGCATATCGGTCTGAGTTTTCTGACCGTGCCGCTGCAGAACGTGGTCTGGACCCTGCGTACCGCCCAGATGACCGGCCGGGAAATATTCACGATGGGTGGGGAAAAACGTTTTTTCAAAGCGGTGAATATCGGCTCAAAGACAGTTCCGGAACCGACAAACAAACCCAGAAAGCCTGCAAAACAATCAACCAAATCAGGCTTGAAACGCATCAAATGAGGAATCCTGAAATGAGCCGGCAAAACTGGTCTGAGCTCGATATTGTCGAGCATTTCGCCAGGCTGGAAAAAACCAGTCAGGCCGCTGGTCTGATCCGCACCATGGGCGATGATTGCGCGATCTTGGCCGCAGACCGGGACCACCATTGGCTGACCACCACCGATATGCTGGTGGAGAACATTCATTTCAATCTGTCCTGGCACCCTCCTGAACTTCTGGGCCGCAAGTCGATTGCAGTCAATCTCAGCGATATCGCGGCCATGGGGGGAGAGCCGCGCTTCGCGATGCTGTCGGTAGCCCTGCCGGACCATCTCGACCGGGACTGGATTAATTCGTGGTCGTCCGGGATACGGCAGATGCTGCACGAATACGACTGCCGGCTGATTGGCGGCGATACGGTACGGGGACCGTTGCTGGTTATCAATGTGACGATTATCGGCAGCGTCGAGCCCGGCGGCGCGGTGTTGAGATCCGGCGCCCGCACGGGTGAGAATATCTATGTCAGCGGCCCGCTCGGCTCTGCCGGTGCAGGCCTGGCTGTGTGCAGCAATCCCGCTGCTTTTGCAGGTCTTGATCAGCTGCCCCTGCAAGCCTTCATCGAACGCCACCTGAATCCCGCCCCGGATGTTGCTCTGGGTCGGCTGCTGGGCAGCAGCCATATGATCGGAGCCATGCAGGATCTCTCGGATGGTCTGGCCACCGATCTGGCCCATATTTGCAAACAGAGCGGGGTCGGAGCCGAGGTTGAGGCCGATCTTCTGCCTGCCCATGAAGCGCTGGAAGGTGTTGGGAAAATCCTCAGGCTTGATCCCCTCCAGATGAAAATAGGCTCCGGAGAAGACTATCATTTAGTCTTCACGGTGCGAAGCGGCAATGATAACCAGCTCGCCGACCTGCTTGAAGCCTCGGGTGAAAACAAGATATTTCGAATCGGCAGAACTGTAGAAAAGCCGGGGGTTCGGCTACGCACCGCTCAGGGTGAAAGGGACATCAGCTTTCAAGGCTTTGAGCATCGCAGCACCGATGTGCGATCCTGAAGCGGCCTGACTGACCAGCGCGCAATTCATCAGATACAAGCTGCTGCGTTTTTTAATTTCCCTCTATATCAACGCTAAAGGCGAGATGTATCGTGGCGCGTTTAGGCCTGAACTGCCGGTAGGAGATGGCGGGCGCCATGTCCAGCATGCGCTTGGAGGCCCGGACCTGATCCGAGTCGCGGTACTTGTCTGAAAGATAGACGATTTCGCTGATGCCCGACTGAATTATCACCTTGGTGCACTCATTGCATGGAAACAGGCCGACATAAATCCTGCACCCGCGCAAATCGGTGGAAATCGCATTGAGCACTGCATTGAGTTCCGCATGGCAGACATACGGGTATTTGGTGGAGAGAAAATCACCCTGGCGGTCCCACGGTAGTTCATCATCTGAACAACCGATCGGAAATCCGTTGTAGCCGACCCCGACAATTTTATTCTGGGCACTGGCAATGCAGGCGCCAACCTGGGTATTCGGGTCTTTACTGCGTTCTGCCGAGAGCAGGGCGACTGCCATGAAATACTCATCCCAGCTCAGATAATCGGTACGTTTGGTCAGTTTGTCCATAATCGCCTCAGCGGTAGAGGTATGGAATCCAGCGTTTGATTACCTGCTGCAGGCGGCCGTCGGCCTGCAGCGAGTCCATAAACGAATTGGCTCCCGCCAGAAGTTCCGCATCCCCTTTTCTGACCGCCCAGCCAAGATACTCTTCGGTACCCATATCGAGAATCGGGATAAGTTTGTCCTGCTGATTTTGGGCGGCAAAATAGCAGAGCACCGGGGCATCATAGATGAACGCGTCGATCTTATCGTTAATCAGTGCCGAAAGGGCAGCTTCAGGAGCCTGAAACACGACTTCATTGGCCCCGTTGATAACACTGGAAACGAAAAAGTCCGAAACCGTATTGGCCACGGTGCCGAGCCGGTAATTGGTGTTGAGGACCGAATTAATCCCTCCGGCAAACCGGCTGCGGTCCTGCATCCGGACCAGCATGATCTGGCCCGAGCGCATATAGGGTGTGACAAAATCAACCAGATAGCTGCGCTGCTCGGTGATGGTCATACCGGACATGATGATGTCGGTTTTCCCATCCTTGAGATAGTCGAACTGTTTATCCCAGGGAACCTCCACGAAGTTTACCGCCCTGTTCAGGTGGCGGCCGAGCTGCATCGCAAAGCTGACCTCGAGACCGGTCAGCTTACCGTCCTGCTTGAATACATAGGGCGGGGCGTTGGCGGTGACGCCGACATTCAACACCGAGCTGTCGCGTTGATCAGATCCACCCGTTTTTCCGCTTCCTGAGGTCATGGCCTGTTGACAGCCGGCAGCAAGAAATACCAGCAGAAAGGCGGCAACAAGCAACAGCCCGAGTTCGGTTCGCCTGGTCATAGCTCTCCTTTGGTCTTTTTGAATTTTCTTCTGCGCTGCCTCCAGGTGTTCTTACCGCTTACTGTATCGGTGAATTTTTTTATCGTGTCAAAATAGTGTTCGCCGCCCAGACTGATCAGGGAATTGTGATCGGCGCCGGGAACGACGAAAAGCTGTTTGTTCTTTGCACCGCTTTCGGCCTGCAGTTTGACCGCCTCCTGCATTGGAATGATTTGATCTTCCGCCCCATGCAGGATCAGGGTAGGCAGTTCGGTCTCCATGATCTTGGCAAGGTTGTTGAAGCAGTCCTCCTCGGTGAGATCGCTGGCGGACAGATCGCAACCGAGACGGGCGGCCAGCGGCAGGGTGTAGGCAAATCCACTGTCAATTATCAGGCCTTTCAGCCTGTCAGGAAATCGGTAGGCAAGCTCGATAGAGCTGGCTGAACCCAGGGAGCGCCCCATCACGAAGCAGTCGCCGCCCAGGTCATGCTCTGCGCAGAAGCGCTGAAACCGTTCGAAAACCGCGCTGCAGTCATCCAGCAGCGCTGAGACGCTGGGCTCGCCCGTGCTCCAGCCATAGCCCCGGTAGGTGGCAACCATCAGATTGAGGCCTGCAGCGAGGTAGAGGGGGGCGACATAATCATAATCGCCGACGGTTTCTCCATTGCCGTGGAAGTACAAAATATTGGCCGCTTCTGGGTCGCTGCCGTAGAATCGGCAGCCCAGCGCAACACCCTGATCGACAATCTCGATATCGAGGTCCCGGCTGTCCGGCACCGAACAGGAGCGGCTCTCCTTTCTCGGATGAAAGAGCGCCGCAAGTATTTCAGGGCGATCAAGTTTTGAAGGGTGTCGCTGGGTCATACCTGAGCCTGCAGAAGAGATGAATAGTATGTTGCCGGGCATGAAAAAAGCTCCCGGGCGGGCAATACAGTGCCGGGGAGCTCGATAAAGCCGTGGGGTGAGTGAGGGGACTTGAACCCCCGACCTTCTGGGCCACAACCAGACGCTCTAACCAACTGAGCTACACCCACCATGAATTCGCCGCTGCCCGCCGTTCAGCGAGTCGGGCAGTGATCTGCGATGAAACCGCATTTTATAATAGTTCAACCCCCGTTTTTCAAGGATAAAACTTTTGTTCAGAGTTCTTTTTTACAATGTTTGCAGACCGTGGCCTGGGCCTTTATCAATTCAAGACAGAACGGACACTCTTTTTTGTAATTGGCTTTGAGTAATTGAGCAAGGGCCATCCTGCATTCAGTTTCCAGTGAGGTGTCTCTGAAACGATGGTTGCGAATCGGGTCGATGCAGGACAGATCGTTGAGCTGCACGAGCAGGCCTGCAGCACGTTTCCTGCCGTCAATTCCCGCCGCCTCATCCAGGATAAGATGCAGCACAGGGGCCAGGTTTTTTTCGGCGACGCAGGTTTTAAGCGCTTCGAGCGCCTCTTTTTCCTTCTGGTAACGAACGTTTTGAGCTTCCACTACCTCAAGGTCAATGACACTGCCCTTGAAGGCGTCTTCCGAGCCGACCATCATCACGTTCGACTCCGAACTGCCGGGAAGCTGCATATAGCGATAAGAAGAGCTGTGCCCGTACTGGAGCTCAATCTGTTTCCAGCCGTTGACATATACCGGACACTCGTCATTGAGACAGATATAGATGACTTCTGAGCCCCAGCCCAGCCCGTCACCGACGTGAATCGGCGGAGACTCGCAGCAGGACAGTTCGGTGTTGCAGTGGGGGCAGATTGGTATGTTTGCAAAATAGCGTTTGTAGTCGGAGATCATGTTATTCCTGTTTTTTCTTGGGTTCAGGCAGGTTCCAGCCAAGCGGCAGAAACCTACTGGCCTTTAAAGCCGATGTCGCTCAGGACCGCATCCACCGCCTGAGCCTGGTTCATCTTGGTCCGTAAAAAAGATGCAGGCATCGCATCTCGATTCTTCTCTATCAGGGCCGCTAATTCATCAAGTTTGCGCTGATCGGCGAGATTGGAGACGGCGGTGAGGTTTTTCATAAAGCTGGCGACGATTTTTTTGCCGTCACCGCCGGTGGCCATGATTTCGGCATAGGTCCGCGGATTCTGATTATGGATGCGGGCCATGGCCAGAATACCGTAAAGCGAAGTCAGGGTAGAGTGGGTGTCGATATCCGCATAGCTGATGTCGTGCTGAGACAGGGTCATGGCCAGGGCCACCGAAATGGTGGTCGGCAGTTTCTGGCTGACCCCCATCATCAGATCATGCTTGTCGGCCGAATCCAGATAGATCTCCGCCCCGTATTTGTAGAGAAACGACTCGAATTCACTGCACAGGCTGCCGCTTCTGCTGGTCTTCACCACCGAGACGTTTTTATCTTTCATGGTCACCGCCTGGGGACCCCACAGATTGTGGACCAGCATTACCTCAACGCTCTCCCGGGTGACAGACAGTGCGGTTTCAAGCGGATTTTCCGACTCACCGGCCAGCACGATCAAGGCCTGCCCGCTTTTGAGCAGGGGGCCGTAGTGCCTGATCGTCTCAGCGGTTGCCGAGATGGGCACGCAGACAATTACCACATCCACCTGGTCAATCATCTGCTTCAGGACGAATTTTAGATGATCGCCCGGTGATGACGGTTCGATAGCCTTCACTCTGCAGTTTCTCGGCAAACCAGCGGCTCATCTCGCCCGAGCCGATGAAGCCGAAGGTCTTGATTTTTTTGATGCGCATATCGACCCGGGGAAAGGAGCCGAGGATCTTCAGACAATGCGGTTCCTGAATTACCCGTTTCTGAATATGGGCCAATGCCTCGGAGAGCAGCACATCGTTTCGATGTCCCTCAACCTCCAGGTACATCTGCAGTTTCTGGGTTTTTATATCATTTTCCGAGCGCAGATCGAGGATATTGATGCCCCGGCGGGTGAACTCATTCAAGGTGTCGACGAGCAGGCCGACCCGGTCCGGCAGCGGCTGGGTAATGATCGAGGTGGCATCGTAGCCGGTCGCCTCATGGGGCGTGGCGCCAATCACCGCAAACCGGGTCCGGTTATATGGGGCCAGCTCGCGCTCGAGCAGAAAGAGCTGGTTGCTATTAATAATTGTTTCGGTTTCTATCAGCGCGTGGTCCGGTTTATTTTCCAGGCGAAGTTTGGCAATGGCCGCATCGATATCACGCACCGAAATCAGGGTTGCCTGGGGGGCATGTCTGGTAATATAGTCTTCGCATTGCCGCAATACGGAACTGCGGCCGACAATGACCTCGACTTCCGAAGGCTGGAGGTCTTTGACAGCAGAGCCCAGAGACAGATGAATCGGCAGCACGATATTGTCGATCCAGAAATTCTGGTCCAGGCCGGCCAGCAGGCGGAAATATTCTTTGATTTCGCCTTCCCGGGTATTATAGACCGGAATCAGCGCCAGATCTGCCCGTGCACTGGTGACACAATCCACTACATCGGCGACATGATTGAACAGCAGCAGCTCGGCGTCGGGTCGATACTGGAGTGCGGCCTGACAGGCATCGGATCCGCCTGGACCGAGTGTGGAAATAGTGGGCATATCGTTCGTTCCGCCTTAACGGTGACTGGTGCTGCGCCAGCATCTGCTATCGGCGCCTTGAGCAGCAGGGTTCGAGAAGATAATCGCTCAAGACAATATATCGTCGGCGACAATTAGGCAATAGTTGAGAACAAGACAATAAACATCAGCAATATCGAGTTGGGCATACCAGTGAGACAGAACCCGGATATACGAGAATATCTTCGCGCCCTGGAGTCGTCGCGCAAATTCAGCCAGCAGATCGTCTGTCACCGCACCATCGAGGCCACTGCGGCAGTTCGCGATGATCCTCGGGCGGCAGTCGACAGCCTGATCGGCAACGCTCTTAATAAGCTCGGGATAGCGTCACTATACGCCCATCAGGCCCGCAGCATCGATTTGATCCGCGACGGTCACGATATCGTCGTTTGCACTCCGACGGCATCGGGCAAGAGCCTGATCTACAACCTTTGCGTGCTGGAGAATTATCTGCAAGAGCCAGCCTCTCACGCGCTCTATCTTTTTCCTCTCAAAGCTCTGGCACAGGACCAACAGGGTGTGCTTGCCAGCTTCAAAGAAACAGTGAGTGAGCAAAAAACTCCTGAAGGAGCGCCATTTTCTGCAATTTATGACGGCGACACAAAACCGCACCAGAGGGCCAAACTCAGAAAAACGGTGCCCCCGGTGCTGATCACCAACCCGGATATGGTGCACCTCTCGCTGCTGCCCTATCATGAAAGCTGGCGCGACCTGTTCAAAAACCTGAAATACATCGTCATCGACGAAATTCACACCTACCGCGGACTATTCGGCTCCCATATTTCCTGGGTCTTGAAGCGGCTGATGCGCATTGCTGCGCACTACGGTTCACGACCGCAGTGCATCATGCTCTCGGCCACCGTGGGAAATCCGGCTGAACTGGGCGCAAGGTTGATCGGCCGACCGGTTTCCGTCGTCTCTAAAAACGGGGCGCCGAGCAGTGCCAAGCATATGGTATTCCTGAACCCCTGGGACAGTGCTGCCCATACCTGTGCTCAGCTCCTGGAAGCAGCGTTGAAGCGGGGGCTGCGAACCATCGTCTACACCAAATCCCGAAAAATGACCGAGTTAATTACCATGTGGACCAAGCCGCGGCTCGGTGATCTCGGTAATGCGCTGAGTTCGTATCGGGCCGGGTTTCTGGCGGAAGAGCGCCGCACCATAGAACAGGACCTGGCAGCAGGCCGTTTACTGGGGGTGATTTCCACCTCGGCGCTCGAACTCGGGATCGATATCGGTGATCTGGACCTGTGCATCCTGGTCGGTTATCCAGGTTCGATCATGGCTACCTGGCAGCGCAGCGGCAGGGTAGGCAGAGGCGCTTCGGAGTCGGCGGTGATTCTGATCGGAGCAGAAGACGCGCTCGACCAGCATTTCATGAGAGACCCGGAGGATTTTTTCCAGCGTTCAGCGGAGCACGCCCCGCTTAATCCGGACAACAGCCGCATCAGTTCTCAGCATCTGCACTGCGCGGCTGCCGAGTTGCCGCTCGACAGGAATGAACCGCTGGTGAAAAATTCGGCCACGGTGCGGGCACAGATCGAGGAGCTGAGCAGGGAAGCGGTTCTGCATCAGGACGCCGAAGGCAGGCTCTGGTATGCGAGCAGAAAAAGGCCCCAGAACCGGGTCGAATTGCGCGGCGGCGGGGTGCAGCTGTCAATCATTGAACAAGACAGCGGCGAAATCATCGGGGAGATCGATGCCCACCGGGCCCTGAAAGAGGCGCACCCTGGTGCCGTTTACCTTCACCACTCAAGGATCCTGATGGTCCACCGTCTCGATATCGAGGCCCGGGAAGTGATCGTCAGCGGGGTCAAGCTCAATTATCACACCAGGCCAACGGTCGATAAACAGACTGAAATTATTGAGAGCTGCAAAAGTCGCTCTATTTTCGGCTGCCGGGTCTCCTGGGGCCGACTCAAAGTCACCGAGCAGGTAACCGGCTATCGTAAAATCAACAATTTTACCCAGAAAATCATTTCCACCGTGCCGCTGGAACTGCCCGAACAGGTGATCGAGACCGAAGGGTTGTGGCTGGACCTGCAGGAGCGCCATCGCAGCCAGCTCGAAGATCAGAAGATGCATTTCATGGGCGCCATCCATGCGGTAGAACATGCGATGATCGCAATGTTTCCGTTGCTCATTCTCTGCGACCGCAACGATATCGGCGGCATCTCCTGTCCTCACCATGAACAGACCGATCGGGCCTCCATCTTTATCTACGACGGTTATGCAGGGGGGGCAGGTCTTACAGAAGAGGCCTACGGGCTGATCGATACATTGCTCAGGCAAACCGAAAAGACCATCAGACTGTGCGGCTGTGAATTGGGCTGCCCGTCCTGCGTGCATTCGCCCAAATGCGGCTCCGGCAACCGCCCGATCGACAAATCGGCCAGTCTGTCACTCCTGCAGGCCCTTATTTCCGATAAGGACAGCCCGGCACCAGCAATAATCAACACTTTTCCTGAGTTTTCAAAGGGCGGCAAAAATAAAGGTAAGCAGAGCGGGTCACACGCGCCTCCCGAGCAGCGTGGGCTCGAGGCATTGCCAGATCACTACCTGGTATTCGACCTGGAAACAAAGCGTTCTGCTGACGAAGTCGGGGGCTGGCAGCGGGCCGAGCGGATGGGTATGTCGGTAGGAGTGGTCTATGATTCAATGCTGGATGGCTTTGCAACCTATTTCGAGGATGAAGCGGATAAGCTGGTGCGCCACCTGCTCGAGGCTCAACTGGTGGTCGGCTTCAACTCCAGACGTTTCGACTACCAGGTGCTCTCGGCCTACACCGATGTCGAACTCTGGGCGCTGCCGAGTCTCGATATACTGGAGGAAATAAAGGACAGACTGGGCTACCGCCTCAGTCTGAACCGCTTGATCGAGCACACCCTGGGGTGCAGCAAAAGCAGCGACGGCCTGCAGGCGCTCAGCTGGTACAAGCAGGGGAAGATACGAGAAATCGCCGATTATTGCCGCAAAGATGTGGAACTGACCAGAAACCTTTTCCTGTATGCGCTTGACAATGGATCGGTTCTTTTTCGCAACAAAGCCGGCAAAACGGTACGATTGCCGCTCGAGCTGGATGTACGGATCGGTGAAATTGTATCTTTACAAAGAGGTGCTCAGGGCCAGAGCAGCGGTTTATAGATCCAGCCGATGAGCCCGCTCGAATGCTTGAGCTTGAGCCATTGGCCCTGGGTATCCAGAATGCTCATCACCACCCCGCGGTCGACGGTGGCGATAACCGCACTGTTGGTATTTGCCTCGGCCCGCATATTGACATTCTTGGTGCCATTGACGATCACGGTATTGCCGGGGACCACGAGAGAATTGTGAATCCAGCCTGAATCATTTTCAAAGTCTACGATCTTCAGCCAGTCGCCCTGGGTCGAGGTGACCTTCAGCGGATACCCCTCGAACAGTTCCATTGAAACCTGGTAATCGGTGCCGGGACCGCTCCTGACGTTGACGTTGTCAGTTTTGACGCTGACATAATCGGCACCAAATCCCTGAACTGAAGTGAGAAATACAACGGCCGTGCCAACGACTGCAATAAGAACTAATAGTCTCCTGAGTGTCGTAAACATACAGTGATAACCTATAGATGAAGATTGATATGGAGTGCTTCGATCAAGCAATATTTATACAAAGATCAACCACGTTCGTCAATCCTGATGTTTTTTTTCTGAAAACTGCAGGCGTCTCCTGTCGGAGTCCATCCGGCACCAGGCTCCAATGGGCAGAGTGAGGTTTTTTCCGGTGTGCCCCGCCGGGAAGTTGCCCCAGACTGGAACCGGTCTGGCAGCAGTCAGCTCGCGTACCCGGTTCCAGACGAACTCATGGCGTTTGAGTTGCTCCAGAGCCTCGGTGTCTTGATCGCCGAACTGGCCGAGTATAATGCCTGAAACCTCCTCAGTTGCGCCGCTGAACCACAATTGACTGAGCAGTCGATCCAGTCGGTAGAGCGGCTCGTTCACATCTTCAAGCAGCAGCACGGCTCCCTTGAGGTCCGGAAACCACGGGGTGCCGAGCAGCGTGACCAGGCTGGCCAGATTACCGCCCAGCAGCGGGCCTTCAACTATTGCTCCCGGCTGATCGTCAGCCTGCACGAGTTCGATCGGTTCACTAAGCGTCTTGTGCCAGTTTCCCCGCAGGCACTGGTAGAGCCGCTCCAGGCTGTCCTGCTCTGTGCGGCACAGGGAGGCCAGGCCGGGACCATGCATGCAGATCAAACCGGTTTGGTCAAAGAGGTGATTGTGCAAAATGGTGATGTCTGAAAAACCGAAAAACAGTTTCGGGTTCGTTTCAATCAGCCTGAGATCGATTTTTCCCAGCAGCCGCAGCGCACCAAAACCGCCGCGCAGCGCAAAAATAGCCTTGACCGCTGGCTCTGCAAACATGCGGTGCAACTCCGCAAGCCGCGCTTCGTCGCGATCGGCAAGATATCCCCAGCCTGGCCAGCTTTTTCCGGGCTCATGGATGGCAAAGCCCATTTCTCTGAGAATACCGCAGCCCCGGTGGTAGAACTCAGGTTCAGCCAGATATCCGGCCGGGGCAATAACGCCGATGCAATCACCCGGTTCAAGCGGCGCAGGGATCAGGGCCATCGGCTTAGCTCTTGTTACTGGATAGTCTGCGGTGAATAAATCCCAGACCGGCCAGGGTAAGATTTGGTTCCAGGCGTTCGATGGACGGCGCATAATCAAGAATTACCGGAGCCATTCCTCCAGTGGCGATGATGCTGATGCTGCGTTGTCCGGCTTCGTGCATTTCTTCTTTAACCCGGGCAATGAGGCCTTCGATCATTGCTCCGTAACCGAACAGCACGCCGCTTTTCATCGCCGATACGGTACTGGTGCCGATCACCTTGTCCGGCGGGATACGCAGATCTATCTGGGGAAGTTTCGCCGCCTTCTGAGATAACGCTCCCAGCGAGATCTGCAGTCCTGGCAGGATCAAACCACCAAGGTATTCGCACGAATCGGAGATACAGTCAAAGGTGATGGCGGTGCCGAAATCGATGACGATTGCCGCCCCGCCGCAGAGTTGATAGGCACTGATTCCGTTGACCAACCGGTCTGCACCGACCTCGGCAGGGTTTTTCAGGGTGACCGTGATCAACTCGGCCACCGATTCGCTGCAGACATTGATCAGTTCCACCTGCCTGTTTGAGTTGAACAAAGATCCACAGCACTGGTAGTAGGCCGATTCAAGCTGCGGGACGACGCTTGAGATGGCCACTCCGCAGATACTGGTATTATTGATGCCGGCCAGGTTGAACAGGTTGTGGTACTGGATGCTCAACTCGTCGGCGGTCATCGACGAGTCAGTCTGTATCCGCCACTGGTGACTGATTTGGTTATCCTGTTCGATAATGCCTGCAACGGTATGGGTATTGCCGATATCGATCACAAAAAGCATGGGCTCTCTCCGGGTTGGCAGCGTTACTCTGTTGGATCGGGCAGAGATTCTACCACAGCCATTTCAATCTGCGTTGAGAAAAAAATATCACTGCAGTAAAAAACAAGGATATAGTAAAACACGAGCGAACCAATCATTTCAGGGAAAACAGCAAGGATTGCGCGATGCAGCCGATAATCGTCACCACCACCTGCAGCAGTAAAGAGGACGGCGACCTGATCGCCAGGAACGTGCTTGAAAAACGGCTTTGTGCCTGTGTCCAGATCTCCGGGCCGGTGCTCAGTTCGTACTGGTGGGAAGACAAGATAACCAGTGAGACCGAATTTCTGGTGGTCATGAAGAGTGAGCGGGGCCTGTTCGAACAACTGAGCGATGTCATACGAGCTGTTCACCCCTATGAGGTTCCAGAGATCGTTGCGGTGGCTGTCACCGCAATCGATACGCCCTATAAACAGTGGCTCGAAGCAGAACTTAAGTATGGAAAATAAGACCAGGGTCGGCTATCGCCGGCGCCGGCTGGGGGAATACATCTGCTGCTGCTGTAAGCAACATCAGCCGTTCTGCTGGAACTGTCCCTGCGGATTCCAGATCTGTCCCCACTGTTTTGAAGAAAATAAATGGGGCATCAGCAACGGACCCACCTGGATCTGCCCGGACTGCGAACGGGTTATGAGAATATGAACTGGACCCGAACCTGGTGCAGGAGTCCTGTCCCGTAATTGCATATATTGCGCATTGTGGTGAAATACAATAATATGCCGCCAATCCGAACCAACCTTCAACCTCCAGCGCTACTTGAAATTATGACCCAATCTACCGAAGTTTACGACGAAAGCAAGATAAAAACCCTGAGTTCTCTGGAGCATATCCGCAAGCGGCCCGGCATGTATATCGGCCGACTCGGCGATGGTTCGCATCAGGATGACGGCATCTATATCCTGCTCAAGGAAGTGATCGATAACGCTGTCGACGAATTTATCATGGGGGCCGGGAAGCGGATCAACATCCAAATCGACGAAGACGGACGGACCTCGGTGCGGGATTTCGGCCGCGGCATTCCGCTTGGCAAACTCGTCGAGTGCGTCTCGGTGATCAATACCGGGGCAAAATACAACACCGAGGTGTTTCAGTTTTCCGTCGGCCTCAACGGTGTCGGAACCAAGGCGGTCAACGCCTTGTCCGAGTTTTTCAGGGTTACCGCCTTTCGTGACGGTCGCTATGCCTCCGCAGAGTTCGTCAGAGGAGAGCTGATCAGCAGCAGAAGAGGGCGAGACCGAAGAGAAAAACGGCACCCTGATCGAGTTTCTGCCTGACCAGGACTTGTTTGACGAGTACCGTTTCGACGAATCTTTCGTCGAAAAACGGCTCTGGCGATATGCCTATCTGAATGCCGGGCTGAAGCTCTATCTCGACAAGGAGCTGTATCATTCGAGCAACGGTCTGCTCGATCTGCTGAACAATGAACTCAACGGCGGCAGCATCTATCGAACCGATCTATTACAAGGATCAGACGCTGGAATTTGCCTTCTCCCATATCGATTCCTACGGAGATTCCTATTATTCCTTTGTCAACGGCACCTATACCAGTGAAGGCGGAACCCACCTCTCCGCCTTTCGGGAAGGAATTCTCAAGGGGATTAATGAATTTTCCGGCAAGAAATTCATCAACAAGGATGTCCGGGACGGTATTGTCGGCACCCTGGCCGTCAAGATCAAGGAACCGGTTTTCGAATCTCAGACCAAAAACAAGCTCGGCAACACCGAAGTTCGCTCCTGGATCGTCAACAAGGTCAAGGATGCGGTCTCAAGCGAACTCTACAAAAATACCGAAACCGCCGAGCAGCTGATCGACAAGATTCTGCGCAACGAAAAGGTCCGCAAGGAACTGCAGTCGGTGCGCAAGAAGCCCGGGCCAAGGCCAAAAAAGTGGCCATCAAGATTCCCCAGCTCAAGGACTGCAAGTATCATCCGGCTCGCGGACAATCCCTCCAAGCCCGGACGTGAAAACATGATCTTCATCACCGAGGGACAGTCAGCCGCCGGTTCTATCGTCTCCTCGCGTGACCCCATGACCCAGGCGGTTTTCTCGCTGAAGGGAAAACCGATGAATGTTCTCGGGCAGAAGCTGAACCTGCTCTACAAGAATGAGGAAATGTATTCACTGATGCAGGCGCTCAACATTGAAGAATCGATCTCCGATCTCCGCTTGACAAAGTCATCCTGGCAACCGATGCCGATGTCGACGGACTGCATATCAGAAATCTGCTGCTCACTTTTTTTCTGCACTATTTTGAACCGCTGGTCAAACTCGGTCATGTCTATATCCTTGAAACGCCCGATTTTCAGGGTGCGGAACAAGAAAGAAACCATCTACTGCTATTCGGAAAAGGAGAAAGAGGCGGCCACCAAAAAACTCCAAGGCAAGGGGAAACAGAAAAAGAAGGTTGAAACCACCCGGTTCAAGGGACTCGGCGAGATCAGCCCGAAGGAATTCAAGCAGTTTATCGGCGATGACATTCGGCTCAGAAACGTGACGCATTGACAGCGTCAGTGAAGTATCGAAGGTGCTCTCGTTTTATATGGGAAAGAACACGCCGGAACGAAAACAGTATATCATGGAACACCTGGTGTAAGCGCCGTCAGCGGAGCGCGAAATCGTATTCGATGAGCACCCAGATCGGCAAACTACACCGTCTTTTTGACACTAATTTTCTCGAATATACCTCCTATGTCATCAAAGAACGGGCTATTCCGTCGATAGAGGACGGCCTGAAACCGGTGCAGCGGCGTATTCTGCAGACCCTTTATAACATGGATGACGGCCGCTTTCACAAGGTTGCCAATGTGGTCGGCGAGACCATGAAACTGCATCCCCATGGCGACCAGTCGATCTTTGCCGCCCTGGTCAACCTTGCCAACAAGGGATATCTGATCGATCGACAGGGTAATTTCGGCAATATCTATACCGGCGATCAGGCCTCTGCTGCCCGCTATATCGAATGCCGGCTGTCGCCGCTGGCCCGGGAGGTCATGTTCAACAAGGATCTGACCGAATTCATCGAATCCTATGACGGCAGGATGCACGAACCGGTTACCCTGCCGGCCAAAATTCCGCTGCTGCTGCTCCAGGGTGCCGACGGTATTGCCGTCGGCATGGCGACCAGGATCCTGCCCCATAATTTCAGGGAACTGCTGGAGGCCCAGATCGATATTCTGCAGGGCGAAGAGTTCGCACTCTATCCTGATTTTCCGCAGAAAGGGTTGATCGACGTCTACCGACTATGATCATGGCAACGGCAAGATTAGGTGCCGTGCCCGGATTAGTGAAAAGAACGAAAAGACCATCACCATCACCGAGATTCCCTATGGAACAACCACCTCGTCCCTGATTGATTCCATTGAAAAGGCCGCCAAATCCGGCAAAATAAAAATTCTCTCCATCAACGACTACACCGCCGAAGATGTGGAAATCGAGATCAAGCTGCCGCGGAGACATCTATGCCAAAGATACCATTAAAGCGCTCTATGCCTTCACTGACTGTGAAGTCTCCCTTAACACCAACCTGACCCTGATTCGCGGCAACTTCCCGGAAACAAGCACGGTAGCGAGGTGCTCCGATTCAATACCGAAAAACTGGTCGGATCTTACCAGAGAACTCGAGATCGACCTTGAACGGCAGGGAAAAACTGCATGCCCGGCTGCTCGAGCAGATCTTTATAGAGGAGCGACTCTATAAGAGATAGAGGAAGATACCAGCTTCGAAAAGGTCGTCACAACCATCAGACTCGCTTGCCCCCTATCGCGAGCAGTTGAGCGGGATATCACCATTGAAGATATCGAACGTCTGCTTGAAATCAGGATCAAGAGAATCTCCCGCTATGATATCGAAAAACAGGCGAAGGAAATCAGCACGATCAGAAATGATATCAAAGAGGTCAAGAAGCACCTCACGGATATGGTCGGCTACACCATCAACTATATCGAAAAATTGCTGGAAAAATATGGAAAGATCACCCGAGGCGAACTGAAATCACCACTTTCTCGGAGGTCAGGCCCGAAAAGTGGCGTTGTCCAATCTGACCGTCGGCTATAACCGCAAGAGCGGCTTTCTCGGACACACCATCAAGGCTGAAGACGATGAGACGGATATTTCCTTCTCCTGTTCCGAATACGACCGGCTGCTGCTGATTTCAGGTAACGGCATCTACAAGGTGATACCGGTCCCCGACAAACTGTTTGTCGGCGATGAACTTGACTATGCCGCTGTGGTAAGAACGATCTGGTTTCAATATAATCTACCGGGACGGCATTGAAAATCTCGCCTATGTGAAACGCTTCGCCTCACCGAAATTTATCCTCGACAAAGAATACCGTCTCTTTCCCGCAAACAAGCGTTCGCAGATACTGCTGCTGCTGAGCGGGGAAAACAAGCATGCCCGGGTCAGTCTTGTGCCCTCGCAGCGGGCCAGAAGCAACGTGGTGGAAATCGACTTTGACGAGTATCTGGTCAAAGGTGCCTCAGCAAAAGGCAAACGGGTTTCCACCCGGGTGGTCAGGCGGGTGGTGGAATCGACCGAGCGGGTGATCAAGGAGCGGGCCAACAGCGTACTGCCAGGCCTGGAAGGGGAGCGTGTCGACCAGGCTGATCGGTCTGCGCTGCCTGCCGCTGGGGAGACTGCCCCCGAAAACATGGCAGAGCAGCAGGAAACCGAGCAGCCTGCAGCCAGGTCCGAAAAAGAGCCGGGTGACTCGGACGAATAGGCAGGGCAGGGCGGTTTAGGTCGGCAGGTTATCAGCGCTCAGCACTGCTGTTCAGCAGCCGGCCTTTGAGTGAATGCTGCCCGGCGAAGGTGATATTCACCTCGGCGTATTCCCCTGGCCTCGGGATGGAATCAGCCGCAGCCGTTTCCACATGCACGATGTGATTGGTGGGCGTGCGCCCCATCAGATTTGCTGACTCATGCTTTTCCACCAGAATCGTTTTTGCCGTGCCTACGTAGGCCTGGTTTCTCTCCAGGCTGATCTCGTCCTGTCGCTTCTGAAAAATCTGCAGCCGCCTCGCTCTTTTCTGTTCCCGTCAATTTTGCCGTCAAGCCTTGCTGCCCGGGTTCCCGGTCGGTCCGAGTATTTAAAGGAAAATGAGCCGTGTATAGCGGACCGTCTCCAGAAGATGCATGGTATCCTCGAAATCGGCCTCGGTCTCTCCCGGGAAAACCGACAATCATATCGGTTGTCAGAGCGATCTCCGGACGAGACCGCAATCAAGCCGTTCAACCTTGTCAGATAGTGCTGACACTGTACTTTCGTTCATCCGCTTTAAAATCCTGATCCGAACCTGACTGTACCGGCAGGTGAAACTGGGGGCATAAAATATCGATTTCAGCAAAGCAGTCTGATCAACTCATCGCGAGAGGTCCTTGGGGTTGGAAGTGGTGAATCGAAGTCGCTTGAGGCCGCTGATCAGGTGCGAACGTCGTGCAGGAGACCGGCAAAAGAGTAGGGGGGTTTTATCCGGTTACCGGGTTGGTCGTGCCGTAGGAATTGACATTCTGGCCGAGCAGGGTGATTTCACTGACCCCCGAATTGACAAGCACACGAACTTCATCAAGAATGTCAGCGACGCTGCGGGACACTTCTCTGCCCCTGGTATAGGGAACGACACAATAGGTGCAGAAATTGTTGCAGCCCTGCATGATGGTGACATAACGGCTGACTTGAAACTCCGCTGAAGCCGGAGGTCGGGCGCTGCCTCCTCCGGCTGACCGGGCCGGAGAACGGCAGGGACAAAGCGCGGAATTTCGTAATCATCGGCAAGATTGATTGCCATCCTGCGGCGAGATGAATCGACGAGCAGCTGCGGAAGATTATAGATATGCTGGGTGCCGATGATCAAGTCGACGTGGGGCATGCGCTCGATAATATTTTTTCCTTCCTGCTGGGCGACGCAGCCGGCAACACAGATCTGCATCTGCGGGTTTGCCGCCTTGTTTTTTCGCAGAGAGCCGAGCAAGCTGAATACTTTCTGTTCGGCCTTGGCCCGAACTGAGCAGGTATTGAGAATGACAGACCGGCATCCTCGATGTCAGCGCATTCAATATAGCCGCTTTCGCCAGGGTCTGGGCCATGATCTCGCTGTCCCGGATATTCATCTGACAGCCAAACGTTTTGATGAAAAACAATTTTTCCTTCATAGAATAGATAGTTGAAGATGATTTATGAAACGGGGCGGACGCATTCGCAGGGCGATCTGACTCAAGAATTTCGAGCACCTCCGGCTGGGTCTCACGACTGCATCTGATGCGGACAATGCCACTGGCGCTAGATACCGACGACAGCATCGCCAGATTATCATAGCCTTCGAGAATAAACTTGAGGTAATGAAACGAATCTGGAGAGAATCCGGTAGAAAGTATCGATAAGTCGTCGGTTTTGATGGTTCATAACAGTGGTTTCAGACAGTAAGGAGCCGCCTTGAGCGGGGTGAAGGCATCCTTGTTCTGCTCCAGAAGTGGATACACAACTTCCTGAAGAAATTCCTCGGTCTGCTGAACGGCTCGACCGGTAAACTGCAGAGGTCCCTAGTCATTGTCTGCAATTCATCGGGAGAAAAGGGAATTCGCTCATCGCGCCAGCCGGTCGAGCAGGTCATTGTCGAGTGCCTGCATTTTTGACCGCCCTGCCGGCTTCAACCGAATGTTCTTTGATAACCTCATGCATTTCCTGGCGGCTCTTGCCTTTTTCAACCGTTTCCATCAGAATTTTCTCGGTGGCCATAAAGGGTAATTCAGCATTTAAATGTTTGTTTAATTTGATTCGGATAAACAACCATATCTGATGTAATATTAATAAATAACTTTAATATTGCGTCGGTAGAGCAGAAAGGCCTGAGGAATATCCATCCTCCGAATGGCCGAATCATCCAGCGTTCGTCTCGAACCACTGATTGGCATAGGTTGCCGCAAAAGTTTGCTGGACCAGTCCCATCAGTTTGCGTGCCAGCCCGGTCATGCGCTCGGAGCGCATGGGATTTCGTTTGTAGGCCATGGCCGAGGAGCCGGTCTGATTTTTGGCAAATGGTTCTTCCTGGGTCTTGAGATTTGAAAGCAGCCGAGATCGACGGCAAATTTATGGGCTGTTGCGCCAATGCCCGCAAGAATTTCCACCAGTCTTCATGTCGAGTTTTCTGCTGTAGGTCTGTCCGGTAACGGCAATGTGCTTTGTTAAATCCCAGTTTTTGTGCAACGAGCTGATCAAGTTGCACGACTTTTTGGTGATCACCCTTAAACAATTCCAGAAAAGTGGCCTGGGTGCCGACCGTTCCTTTGGCGCCGCGAGCGGCCATGTCTCGAAACGTAGCCGTCGAGATATTCAAGATCAACAGCAAGTCCTGAATATAAAGAGTGTTTCTCTTGCCGACAGTGGTCGGTTGGGCAGGCTGGTAATGGGTAAAACCAAGGGTCGGGAGATCTTTATATTTTTCACAGAAGGCGGCCAGACTGGGATAATCACATTGAAGAAGCTATTCCTGATGAGTTTGAAGGCCTCTTTTCTGAATAATCAAATCCGTGTTGCAGACGACGAACTGAGATGTTGCGCCCGAGGTGAATAATTGGTTCTGCAGTCGGGACACTTGGTGCCAAACTCATAGACATGAGCCATCACATCATGGCGAATCTCTTTTTCCTTGTCTCGGGCGAGTTCATAATCGATATTTTCGATATTCGCTCTCATCTCGGCGATCATCGGTTCGACTGATAAGTTCGGTGAGGCCAAGTTCGAATTGTGCTTCGGCAAGTGCAACCCAGCATCTTCGCCAGGTTGTGAATTTCGTCTGCTTCGGAAAAGAGATTCTGCATCTCGGGGCTCGTATAACGACTCACCAGCGGTTCGAAATAGACATTCTGCCCATAATTTTCTCCACAAAAGTCGAGGTGTTTTGCTTATATAACTGAATTAAGGTTGTTTTACAGGGTTATCAATTCAGGACCAGTAAATGCGGCCTGAACAGCAAGCAACATTATAAACATAAACAGCATGGTGCCTGGCTAAATTAACAATGTCGCATAATGTATATTATGTAAAACTAACGCGTGTAAAAAAAGACACACCACGGGATCGCTGAAAAAATTGACCCCTAGTCGACTTTATTTGCTTAACAATGTTCATACCTCACCCGTTAGGACTGATATCCCGCAGATGGATCTTCCACTGCGATCGCCCGTTGTAATTGTCAAGGCTGTGCACATAGCTGATCGTGCATGGTCTGCCAAAATCTATCGATTTGGCTTTTTCCGCCAGATTAAAGCCAATCACCGCAACGTTGCCATATTTTGCTCGAACAACCCCTTTCACATGTGAACGGTTCAGACCGATAAATGAATGAGACACAAAATTCGCCGAGCGATCCACAAAAACCGGTTTGGGATTTCCCTCTCCGGTTGGCTCCAGACGCATAAGATTATCCAGAAGTTGCTGATTATGCGCCTCAGAAATGGATAAATTAATAAATTTTGTTTTTAACGTACCGATTTTGTACGGTTTATTTTTGTCTAAGAGAATATTTAAAGTTTCAAATGATTGCTTGAAATGTAAATAGTTATGGGCCCGCAAAGAAAAACCAGCCGCCGCTTCATGCCCGCCAAAACTGTCCAGATAGTTCGCGGCCTCACTGATTGCACCATAGAGATCAAACCCTTCGGGCGCCCGAGCTGAGCCTTTAACAATGGATTTATCCAGTGGATGGTAGCAGCAGACCAGGGACGGCACCCCGAATCTTTCGACCAGTCTCGAGGCGATTATTCCCAGCACCCCTTCATGAAAATCATCAAGAATAACAATGCAATTATAATGGTAGATCAAACTTTTACTGATTTTACTTAAAGCCTTGTCGTATTCTTCTTCACAGATGCTTTTTCGTTTATTGTTGAGCAGCACTAATTCCGCTGCCCGTTGTTGCGCAGCCGATAATGAGGCGGAAGTTAACAGTTCCAGCGGAACCAGCGGATTTCCAAGTCTGCCAGCGGCATTGATGGCTGGAGCGAGGCGAAATGAAATCGATTCACTGGATATCTTCGTGGAACTGATATCGAGTTCTGTAAACAATTGCTGGATGCCCTGCTGCCTGTTCTCGGCTATACTTTCAAAACCTGCTTTTACCAGGAGTCTGTTCACCCCGTTCAGTGGCATGATATCGGCAATGGTCCCGATCGCAACAAGACCTAGAAACCACTTTAAATTAATTTTATTATTAATAGGAATAATGTTTTTTTCGCAGAGCTTAGACCGAATCGCCGCAGCCAGATAAAAGGCAACCCCAACCCCTGCCAGATGTTTAAACGGGAATCTGCAGCCGCTTTGCTTGGGATTGATCACCGCATCTCCGTACAGGCGGTCCCCGGAGACCTGATGATGATCGGTCACAATGGTCTTGAAGCCGTAGCGACCGGCCAGCTTGATCTCGTCACTGTTGCCGATGCCGCAGTCCACGGTGATGAGTAATTTGTTTTGAGACATTTTGCTGGAAAAATCCCGCAGACGGTCGGCGTTCAGACCATAGCCCTCCGTCAGCCGATCCGGGATATGGCAGATCGTTTCGACGCCGATATCTCTGAAAAACAGGATCAGCAGAGACGCTGCGGTGATGCCGTCCACATCGTAATCTCCCCAGATTAAGATATCATGGCTGTTCTCAATCGCCTCGAGCACCAGATCCACCGCGGTGTCAATAGATTTGAGAAGAAATGGCGAGGGTAGATCCTGCAGCGAAGGAAATAAATAGCGCTGAATATCATCGGCACTGCTGATGCCGAGATAGTTGAGATGTTCAGCAATGGCGGGATGTATCGGGTTCTGTTCCACGTCTGCCCTGTTCAGCTGGGATTCAAGAAACTGCGTATAGATCTCATAATTGTATCAGTCTGGCTCCGCTCAACCCAGCGTATGCTCCGGTCCCGGCTGAACCAGGTGTACTGTCGCTTGGCATATCGCCTGGTATCGCGCGCCAGCAGCTCCAGCATTTCAGCTTCGGTCAAGGCACCGCTGAGATAGTTTACCATATGCCGATAACCGATCGACTGCATCGATTTGAGCTCTGCCCCGTATCCCATCGCCAGCAGTCCCCTCACCTCTGATTCCAGTCCCGACTCAAGCATTTGCCTGGACCGCTCGTTAATTCTATCATAGAGCTGATTGCGGGGACAGGTGAGTCCAATCGTGATAAACCTGGAAAAACGAGCGATGCCGTGTCTGTCCTGGGCGCGAAGATGCTCCGACATCGGCCGACCCGTAGCCTCAAAGACTTCAAGCGCACGAATGATCCGTACCCCGTCATGGGGATGCAGCCTGTCGGCAGCGTCCGGGTCGCAACTACGCAGCTCCCGGTGCAGTGCAACACTGCCTTCGCGCTGCAGGCGCTGCTTCAGCCCGGTGCGAACTTCGCTGTCTGCTGCAGGAGCCTCAAACAGGCCATGTATAAGGGCCTGCAGATAGAGCCCGGTGCCACCGGTCAACAGGGGGATCGCACCGCGCAGATGAATATCTGCAATGGCTCTCAAACAGTCTTTCACAAAGCTGGCGGCGTGGTAATCCTGATCAGGATCGATGATATCGATCAGGTGATGGGGAATCTGGGCGCGCTCTGCTTTGCTGGCTTTGGCGGTGCCGATGTCCATATAGCGGTGGACCTGCATGGAGTCGACACTGACAATCTCAGCATTGAACTCCCGACAGATTTGGAGCGACAGTGAGGTCTTGCCGACGGCCGTCGGGCCGATCAAGGCGACAACAGGCCCGGAGATGAGGTCGCGACCCTGATCAGTCAAAGCGCAGAACGAGCTGAAACTGCTGAGACCGGCCCGCACCGATGCCTGCTACCCGCAGCAAATCTTCAGCGGACTTATAGGGGCCATGCATTCTGCGCTCGCTGACAATACGCGCTGCAAGCTGCTGGCCGATGCCGGGAACTGTTTGCAGCAGGTCGACATCGGCCAGATTTACCGGTATCTTCTGCAGCTGAAAAATCGAACTGAGCACTTCCAGCCTGGCTGAGTCGACTGCCTGACCAGACGCAGCTGGTTTGAGGGCTGAGATATCCCAGGACAAATCGCTGCCGCCGGTCTGTGCTGCCTGGGGGGCAACCAGGCTCATTATTTCTGCTGGCGCAGAATTCACCCTTTGACCGACGCTCAGCCAGACAAGCCAGAGTACCGGGATCAGCAGCATGACAAGCAGACGGAGGTCCCGTGCTGTGCCTGGATCTGAGGTTTGAGAAGGTGGATTCATATACATGCGGGAGAAAGCGAACGAGCATACCATAAATCGGTTAAAACCAGGAACTGCTCAGATAATACAACAAGATCCTCGGGCTGCCAATCTTTCGTGTTAACATCTTTCGTGCTGCAATAGTCCTTGTTGCAGGCCTGGTGAAGGAGTATAAAGCGAGATTATTTTTATGGGTACTCGATGATACCCTCAGTAGACGAAAAACATGCGCTGCAAACAACCTTTTAATATTGTTCTGGTCGAGCCTGAAATCCCGCCCAACACCGGTTCCATTGCACGGCTTTGCGGGGCGACCGATTCGATCCTGCACCTGGTTCACCCTTTAGGTTTTTCAACCAGCGACAAGAATCTCAAGCGCGCCGGACTCGACTACTGGAAATACGTTGAAGTAGTGCATTGGGACAGCCTTGATAGTTTTCTTCAGGCCCAGGATGAAAGACATCTGAAATTTTTCACCACCAAAACCACTCGGCCCTACACGGACGCAAGGTATCGTCCCGGCGACTGCCTGGTCTTCGGCAAGGAAACCAAAGGATTGCCTGAACAGACCCGCACTGACTATGAAGAATTGTGTTTCACCCTGCCGATGTGCAACCCGAACATCAGAAGCCTCAACCTTGCAATGACCGCGGGAATCGTTTTATATGAGGCTCTGCGCCAGCAACATGTAATAACGTAAGAAGCTGTTCTAGAACGATATATTTGGCTTATAATGCTACTTTAGATGGAAAAATACGAGCATCGACAGTCAAGAGCCGTCGAGGCAGGAGAACCAGACAATGAAGCAGAGAGTTTGTAATTTTAACGCAGGACCCGCCACGCTGCCCTTCGAGGTGCTGACTAAAACCGCTCAGGATGTGGTCGATTTCAACAGCTCAGGCATGGGCTTGATGGAGATAAGCCATCGCTCCGCTGCGTTCATGGCCGTCATGGAGAGAACCGAAGCGCTGCTCCGGGAGTTGATGCAGATTCCCGACAACTACCAAGTACTCTTTCTGCAGGGCGGCGCCTCAAGCCAGTTTTTTATGATCCCGATGAATCTGCTCTCCCCGGGTCGTAAAGCGACCTATCTGAATACCGGCACCTGGGCCAAAAAGGCGATTGCAGAGGCCCGGCTCTTCGGCGACATCGAGGTGGCATATTCTGGTGAAAGCGAAAATTTCAAGCGCATCCCCGCAGCCGGTGAATACCAGGTCGACAGCAAGAGCGAATATCTCTACTTCGTTTCCAACAACACCATTTTCGGCACCCAGTTCCACGAACTGCCCGAATCCGGGGTAATGCTGATCAGCGATATGTCCTCAGACATTCTATCCAGAAAGATCGACGTATCGAAGTTCGGGCTGATCTTTGCCGGTGCTCAGAAAAATCTCGGACCGGCAGGCGTCACCGTGGTTATCATCCGCGACGACCTGCTCGACAGAACCCCTGAACAGATACCGACCATGCTTAAATATCGAACCCACGCCGATAAAGGTTCAATGTTCAACACACCTCCCTGTTTCGCGATTTATGTGGTCTGCCAGGTACTGGAATGGCTGAAAAAACAAGGCGGTGTTGCAGCAATTGAGCGGCGCAACAGGGAAAAATCTGCCCTGCTTTACCAGTTGATCGATGCAGGAGATTATTATCGTGGCCATGCTGAGAAGGGCTCCCGCTCTCATATGAACGTATCGTTTAACCTGCCCACGCCTGAGCTCGAAGCGCAGTTTATTTCTGAAGCGGCCGCAAAAGGGCTCAGCGGCCTGAAAGGTCATCGATCGATCGGGGGCTGCCGGGCTTCGATCTACAATGCGTTTGAGCTTGAAGGCGTTAAAAAACTCGCTCAATTCATGGAAACGTTTTCGGCGGACAACCCTGTCTGATCAACACATCCCATTTTGTCCCGGATTACCTCCGGGCCCTGTAATCTTACTTGACCATGATAGACTGTAAAAACCTCGACCGGGCAGGTCTTGAAGCCTTGGCGGAGTCGCTCGACCAGCCGCCCTTCCGAGGCAGACAGATCATGGCCTGGCTGTACCGGCCGGAGATCAAAGATTTCTCCCAGATGACCGATCTGGCCAAATCGTTCAGGGCCCTGCTTCCGAATCATGCCCGTATCTCCCGCTTCGCCGACCCCGTTACCGAAATCTCAGCGGACGGCAGCATCAAGTTCGGTTTTACCCTGGAAGATGGCCATCTGATTGAGTCGGTTATCATCCCCGAGGAAGACCGCAACACGCTGTGCATCTCGTCGCAGGTTGGCTGCGCCATGGCCTGCACCTTCTGTCAGACCGGAACCATGGGTTTTTCCAGAAACCTCACCCCGGCGGAAATGGTCAATCAGGTCGTTGCCGTGCGGGATTACCTGGCCTCACGGCAGCAATCGCCGGCGGATGGTGTGGTCGGCATCACCAACCTGGTCTTCATGGGCATGGGTGAACCGCTCAACAACATGGACAATTTGTTGACCGCAATTTCGATTCTGACCGACCAGCAGGGGCTCGACCTGGCCAGCCGGCGCATCACTGTCTCGACCTGCGGCATCGTCGATAAAATGAGGCTGCTCGGCCAGCGCACCAGCGTTAACCTGGCCATTTCACTGCATGCGGTGGACAATGAGACGAGAAACCTGCTGATGCCGATAAACAAGCGCTATCCGTTGGAACAGCTGCTGCAGGCCTGCAGGGATTACCCGATTCAGAAACGCAAGCGGATCATGATCGAATACATCATGCTCGACGGTGTAAACGACTCAGACGCAGAAGCCCGAACCCTCGCCTCTCTGCTGCGTCCCATTCCCTGCAAGATCAACCTGCTGGCCTACAACGAGTGCGCAGGACTCGATTTTAGACCATCACCGCGTGATCGAATCCTCGCCTTCCAGGAAATTCTGCGCAAAGCCCATTATTCGGTGTTCATCAGAAGCAGCAGGGGCAGCGACATTTCTGCAGCCTGCGGGCAACTTGCCGGCAAAATCAAAGCCCGCGGCTGAGGGTTTTCAGCTATTTCAGGACAACAAGAAATAGCACATTGGCGCAGCCGATGATAAAACCGAGCAGCGCCCCGAACAGGTTAATATACTTGAACTGCTCCTCCATAATCGAGAGCAGCAGCTCCTCAACCTGCAATAGATCGAAGGAGTCGATTCTGTCGGTGACGATTTTTTTAATGTCGATCGACTTGACGATTCCCGGCACCTCGGCCATCAGCATCGTGGTGGTCATCTGGCGAAGCGAGTTACACACACCGTCCCTGACCCCGGCCGGAATCATATGATCGAGCCTGCCGATCGGCCGACTAATCAGCCGCTCCCCCAGGCTGTCGATCATGGAATCGAGCACCTGCCGACTCGAAGGCGCCTTGAGCAGACCACGCACTTCGTTGATCAAAACACCCTTGAGCCGGTCCAGCTCGGTCTTGCCGACAAGTTGAACCAGAACCTGGCCGGTCTGGGCAGAACCGTTTTCGATTTTCTCCTCAAACTGGTCCAGGGCAAACGCCGACAGGGCCTGGGCGGCCCCGGCTTTTTCCAGAAAGGCTGATATCATTGAAGCGCTCTGGGCTCCAAGGGCGTCGAATTGGTCGTCGCTGAATCCGCTTATCAGCGCTGCAACTTCCGTTTTGAAAAAACGGGCGCTGCGCTCGCGCAACGCCGCGGCTACCCTGATTACCAGCGCTTCATCGTGCAGAAATGCTCTGATCTCGGCTTCACGTGTATTCAGGTATTCACGCACCTTTGCTTGGACCATCTCCGGACTCAGAAAATTTCTGGCCATCGCCGACATCGGGCCCAGGGTATCGATAAATTCATCGACCGCCGAAACCACTGCATCGACCAGTTTATCAAGTATCTCTTCGTCTTTGAGTAATTCTGCTGCTTTGTTGAGCAGCAGCGGGGTCTGCTTGCATACGGAATCGATCAGCAGTGCCTGGATCTGCTCAGGCAGTATGTCGCCAAGCGTTTTTTTCCGCGCCGCGAGTGAGCGAATTTCTGCTTTGACAAATTCATCCAGCCAGGACGTGAAGGCCGGATCCGAGAACATGGCTGACATCGCCCCGGCAAGATGGCCAAATACCTTCGACCTGAGATCGGCCGGGATTATCTCGTCGATCTCACGCTCCAGAAAAGCATCGCCCCAGGCGTTCAGCATTTCCTCGATCCTGTCCTGAAACTGCTGGTCTGCCATCTGCGCATGCACCGTTTCCTTGAAACGATACAGCAGCGTCTTACAGCCGATCTCGAAATAACTCTTATATGTCGCAGGGATGATGGATTCCAGGGAGCCCAGATCCTGTTTCATATATGAGCCCACCCGGGTCTCGATCATCGTCTGCAGGTGGGACTGAAACCGTTCGGTTACCATGGCCCGGGTAATTTCATCGCTGGTAAGCAGGTGATCACCGACCATTTCCCCGATATTTTCAGACAGAAGGTGCCGCTTGGAAGGAATTACCCCGGGGGTCATCGGCACCCGTAATCGACCAATCTTCCAGGCCTTGAGCGGACGAAAAAGCATCCGGATGGCCACCCGGTTGGTCAGATAGCCGATGAATGCGCCCACCAGCGGCGGGGCAGCATAGGTTATATAGGGAGCGAGTTCAGGAGGCAGGGTAAACATAAGGCAGTAATTGTTCGGGTTTGGTGATGATGGCGTCTGCACCTGCGGCCTGCAGTTCATCGACTTCTCTGAATCCCCAGGAAACCCCGACAGAGAACATTGAAGCGGCTCGGGCGGTGCGCATATCCACCGACGTGTCTCCGACGAAGACACAGTCCCCCGGCTCGGCGCCGCATCTTCTGGCGATGCGCAGGGCCCCTTCAGGATCTGGCTTCCTGGCCAGCCCCTCGCGCTGTCCCCAGACTTCCAGAAAACCGATATGAGGAAAAAAATGGGCCGCAAAACGTTTAGTAAAAGCATCAGGTTTATTTGACAGGATCGCGAGTTTACAGTTTTTTTTCTGAATACTAATCAGCATCTCATCAATGCCCGGATAGGGCTTTGTCACCTGGTGCCAGTTTGCCTCATAGAACCGGACAAAAGCATCCCTGAGCTCGGCCTGCAGCAGCGCCGATGTTCCTTGGGGGGCAATCCTGCTCACCAGGGTGGCAAGCCCGTCACCCACATAAAAGCGATAGTCCTCCTTCGGGTGAACCGGAAATCCATAGGTACGCAGGGCTGTGTTGGCGGAATCGGCGATGTCCTCGAGAGAGTCGATCAAAGTGCCGTCCATATCGAAGATAATCGTTTTTATTTTTTTGCTCATAGGTCTGCGTTGGTGCCTTCGCGCCGGCTTACATTGCATTGTTTCCAGCGCGCCAAGCGAGGTCAGGTTGATTTGGAGGTGATTTCAAAAGAAATCTTTTCTTTTTGGGCCAGATCGATAAAAATAGGAAAATTTTTAATCCTTTCAACAAGCAGAAGAGGTACGTTAATGTGGTTCATCTCGTTCATCAAGACTTCGATCGGCAAGAAACTCGTAATGGCATGCTCTGGATTTCTACTGCTCTCTTTCTTGCGCTTCACGCCTTCGGCAACGCTGCAATATACATGGGAAGTAAATATTTTCAAATCTATGCTGACACACTGCACGGTTTTCCTGTTCTTGTCCTCATCTTCGGCGTCGGCCTGCTCTTCGTCCTGTTAGCCCACGTCAGCGTCGGGATGATGCTTTTTATCGAAAACGCATAAAAAGCGCGCGATACGAAGTAGAGACCCGGGTGGTAGAAAACACCTTTGCCTCCCGGACGATGCCCTACACCGGCCTCATTATCCTGCTGTTTGTGATCATTCACGTGTTCGGTTTCGGTATTGCCGCACCCGAAGATACCGATCAGTATCATCGTAGAGCAGTATCTGAGCGGCTTCTTCTACAGACTTTTTTACATTTTCGTTTTGTCGCCCTGGCGATACACCTTAACCACGGGTTCTGGTGCATGCTGCAAACCTTCGGTATTAATCACCCGCGCTACAACGACCTGATTTCGAAGCTGACCATTATCGTCCCGCTGGCTTTTCTGGTCCTCTTCGGTGGAATTCCCATTTATTTCATGACCAGCAGCGGAGCAGCATATTAACTCACTGCAAGAGATCTGTTGAATCGATAAAAGAGCCTGCAGACTTGGACGCTAATCTAGCATAAGGATACAAAATGGAACTAAATGCATCTATTCCTTCAGGTCCGCTTGCCGAAAAATGGGACAATCACCGTTTTAGCAGCAAACTTGTCAATCCTGCCAACAGGCGAAAATTCAAAGTGATCGTGGTCGGCACCGGCCTGGCCGGAGCCTCTGCTGCGGCCACG
Source organism: uncultured delta proteobacterium (assembly GCA_963707715.1). Classification (GTDB taxonomy): domain Bacteria; phylum Desulfobacterota; class Desulfobulbia; order Desulfobulbales; family Desulfocapsaceae; genus JABDQA01. The sequence goes on along the minus strand of CAVPRJ010000002.1, from coordinate 498,760 downwards.
CTTGCAGAACTCGGCTACAAGGTCGAAGCCTTCTGCATCCAGGACAGCCCGCGACGGGCCCATTCCATAGCCGCCCAGGGCGGCATCAATGCCGCCAAAAATTACCAGAACGACGGCGACTCAGTATCATCGACTTTTCTACGACACCATCAAGGGCGGCGATTTCCGGGCCCGGGAAGCAAATGTCTATCGGCTGGCCCAGGTCATCAACCGAAATCATCGACCAGTGCGTTGCCCAGGGCGTGCCCTTTGCCCGGGAATATGGCGGCATCCTGGCCAACGTTCCTTTGGCGGCGCCCAGGTGTCGCGAACCTTTTATGCCCGTGGACAGACCGGACAGCAGCTCCTGCTCGGTGCCTACAGCGCCCTGTCCCGCCAGATCAAAGCCGGCAGGGTCACCATGTACACCCGGCGGGAAATGATGGACGTGGTCGTCGTTGACGGCAGGGCCCGCGGCATCGTGGTCAGAAACATGATCACCGGTGAAATTGAGACCTATTCGGCCGATGCGGTGCTGCTCTGCACCGGCGGCTACGGCAATGTCTATTTCCTGTCCACCAATGCCATGGCCTCCAATGTTACCGCTGCCTGGCGGGCCTGTAAAAAAGGCGCCGGTTTTGCCAACCCGTGCTTTGTCCAGATCCATCCGACCTGTATCCCGGTCCATGGCGATTACCAGTCAAAGCTGACCCTGATGAGCGAAAGCCTGCGCAACGACGGCCGGGTCTGGGTACCGAGAAACAAGGTGACACAGCGTGCCCCCGCCGAGATCCCGGAAGAGGAACGCGATTACTACCTGGAAAACAAATATCCGAGTTTCGGCAACCTGGTGCCCCGGGACGTCGCCTCGCGAAACGCCAAGGAACAGTGTGACGCGGGCAAAGGTGTCGGCAGCACCGGGCTGGCCGTCTATCTTGATTTTGCTGACGCCATCAAGCGCGATGGGAAAGAGGTGATTTTGCAGAAAATACGGCAACCTCTTCCAGATGTATGAAAAAATCACCGATGCTAACCCGATGGTCGAACCGATGATGATCTATCCCGCCGTCCATTACACCATGGGCGGCCTGTGGGTCGATTATAATCTGATGACGACCATTCCGGGCCTCTTTGCCCTGGGTGAATGCAATTTCTCCGACCATGGCGCCAACCGGCTCGGGGCCAGCGCCCTGATGCAGGGACTGGCCGATGGCTATTTCGTGATCAGCACCTCGATCGCCAACTACCTTGGCTCTGAAACCCTGGACAGGGTCGATACCAGCCACAGCGCCTTTGAGCGATGCTGAAAACGAGGTCGAGGAGCGTATTGCTCACACTGCTGAAAAACAGTGACGGCGGCCCTGACAGGCAAGGTTACCGTTGACGAAATTCACAAGGAACTCGGCAAGACTGCTCTGGGACAATTGCGGTATGGCGAGAAACAGGCAGGATCTGGAAAAGGCCCTGGAACAGCTCCCGGAGATCAGGCAGAAATTCTGGGACACGGTCTATGTTCCGGGCACCGGCAGAGACCTCAACCAGTCGCTTGAACGGGCCGGCCGGGTTGCCGATTTTCTTGAATTTGCAGAATTCATGATCAGGGATGCCCTGGCCCGGGAAGAATCCTGCGGCTGTCATCTTCGCGAAGAGAGCCAGACCGACGAAAATGAAGCGCTGCGCAACGACGAGGACTACTCCCACGTCAGCGTCTGGGAATACACAGGTGAGGCAGAGGCCCCTGCTCTGCACAAGGAACCGCTGGTCTTTGAAAATGTGACACCGTCCCAGAGAAGCTATAAGTAAAGCTGCAATAATTTATTAATAATAATCTCTGAGAGTTGACAGCATAGCATGAGCACCATAGACCTGAATTTGAAGATCTGGCGCCAGAAGAACAGCGATTCACTGGGCGATTTGAAAACTATGCTCTCAGAGACATCAGCACGGACATGTCCTTTCTGGAAATGATCGATGTCCTCAATGAAAAACTGACCAAGGAAGGCAAGGAGCCGGTCGCCTTTGACCATGACTGCCGGGAGGGGATCTGCGGCATGTGCGGTGCGGTGGTCAACGGCATCGCCCATGGTCCGGAAAGGGAGACGACCCTCTGTCAGCTGCATATGCGCAGTTTCAAGAGCGGCGATACGCTCGTCATTGAACCGTTCCGCTCGCGGGCCTTTCCGATCAAAAAGGACCTGGTCGTCGACCGCTCCGCCCTTGACCGGATCATTCAGGCCGGCGGCTATGTCTCGGTCAACACCGGGGGGGCCATCGACGGCAACGCCATCCCGATTCCGCACCGAAACGGCCGAGCTGGCCATGGACGCGGCCGCCTGCATCGGCTGCGGTGCCTGTGTGGCCAGCTGTCCCAATGGCGCGGCCATGCTCTTTACCAGTGCCAAGATCTCGCAGCTGAGCCTGCTTCCCCAGGGGCAGCCGGAACGCAAGACAGCGGGCTCGTCCATGGTCGCGCAGATGGACCAGGAAGGATTCGGCAACTGCACCAATGAAAAAGAATGCGAAGCGGTCTGTCCGAAAGGTATTTCGATTAGAAACATTGCCCGGCTGAACCGGGAATATCTGAAGTCGATGCTGTTTGGCGAATAAAACCAGAGATTTACCCTCTTCTCAAACCTGGTTGTCCAAGGATGCTGACAGCGTCTGGTGGCCAACCAGGTTTTTTTTTGGGGCAGATCTGAAACTGGAGCAATTGCTGATCTGAGAGGTGAACCTATGTTCTGGTTAATCTTCCCTGGTGCAGGGAAAGTTCCTTTTATGGGCGGTTAACCATGAAATTCGATGCTGTTGTGATCGGCGGGGGGCCCGGCGGGCTGCACTGTGCCAGGCTCCTGGCTGAAAACGGCGTGAGCGTTCTTTTGCTCGAGCGAAATCTGACGATCGGCAAGAAAGTGTGCGCCGGCGGCATCACGAATGGCGGTCTGCTGCGCCTTCTGCCCGAGTCCTTGCTGCAGCGAAGTTTTTCCAGTCAGCTGATCGAAACCAGGCACCAGAAGGCCGCACTGCACGCCGAGCGCAGCATAATTGCCACGCTTGACCGGCAGGAGTTGGGCTCCTTCATGGCCTCAAAGGCCACCCGGGCCGGTGCTGAAATCATGACCGGTGCCCGGCTTGAGTCAATTGAGGGAAACCGCCTCATCTATCACTGCCTGGGCAAACGTTACAGCCAATCATTCGATTTCTTGGTAGGAGCCGACGGCTCGCATTCGAAGGTCCGGGCCTCTCTGGGCCTTAAGAACCGGCGCTCAAACATGGGTATCGGTTTGCATTACCGGGTGCAAGGCCACTTTGCCGATATGCTCTGGCACTTTGATCCGGCCGTGTTCAGGTGCGGCTACAGCTGGATCTTTCCGCATCGTGATTACGCATCGGTCGGGGCCTACATCGGGTTCAGCTCAGTTCCTGCCAACGAGCTGAAAAAAAACCTCGATCGCTGGATGATCGGCTATGGTATAAGAGGCAACAGATCACGGTGCGAAGCAGACCTGGTGAACCATGATTATCGGGGATGGCGATTCAACCGTAATTTTCTGGTCGGCGATGCGGCTGGACTCGCCTCGCCATTGACCGGCGAGGGTATGTATCCATCCGTCGTTTCGGCAGAGGCCGCCGCCCGGACGATCATCGATTCTTCCTACAAGGCCGTTGAGCTTGAGCGAATGATCCGCAGACACCGGGCCCACGCTAAGATGGCACGGCTGGCCGGCCGCTCGAGGATCAGGGCGCTTGTTCTCACAGAACTATGCGCATACGCATTGAAGCGCGGCCTGATCGGCTTTGAAAAGTTTGAAATGGCCTGAATCGGACAACGGATATGGACAAGAAGAAGATCAACGGCCACAGCGACCGTGAAACAGCCCTGCCCCCGGGCAAATCATCGCGCCGCAGGCTGCTCAATATCGGCTTTGTGCTGCTCTGTGCAGCAGTACTGATTTTTCTCTACCTGGCACCTGAAGAAACCACATCACCGCTGCCCACCGATTCTATCCATAAAGAATTTCAGGCGATAAAATCCAAAAAACAGGCTGAGGCGATGTGCTCGTCCTGTCATGACGAAAACGGTGAGGCCCCCCTGCCCCCGGATCATCCGGACCCCTACCGCTGTCTGTTCTGCCATAAGAGGCCATGAGCCGGGCGCGAGGCCGGCGCTTTGCTATTGCAGACTTTTCTCGACAATTTCGAAAACGTCTCTGGATATCTTTTTCGAGGCCCGGATCGATTCGAGTACCTCCTTCATCTGCCCCCGACGGCCAGGCTCATAACGCTTCCAGGTGATCAGAGGATTCACCAGGCGTGCGGCAATCTGGGAATTGATCCGGTCAAGTTCCAGTACCTTTTCGGCCAGAAAACGGTACCCCCTTCCGCTGGTATCGTGAAACTGCGCATGATTCTGACTAAACGCACCAATCAGCGCCCGCACCTTGTTCGGATTTTTTATCGAGAAGCACGGATGGTCCAGCAGCGTCTGGACCCGCTCGAAGGTGTCATCAGCATGCGATAGAGCCTGCAGGGTAAACCACTTATCCATAACCAGCGGATTGTCTATCCAGGTTTTCTCGAAGTGAGCCAGCAGTTCTTCCCTGGTATCGCCTGGCAGATGAGTGATTGCCAGCAGGACCGCTATCTGATCGGTCATATTGCTTGCCTGATAGTATTGCGCAGCCGCGGTCTGCAGGATATCGTCCGACACCGTTCTAGCGCTCAACAGGTAGTCGAGGCAGAGGTTTTTCAGACTCCTTCTGCCGATCGCCATGGGACTGATGTCATAGGTGCCCAATTGATGGTTGGCCTGGTAACAGCGGCTGAGCTCTTCGCCCAACCGCTCCGCCAGCACCCCTTTCAGATGGCTTCTGGCCTGGTGCAGTCGGGCAGGTTCGATCACCTCAGATAACTGCGCCAGATATGATTCATCCGGCTGCTGCAACGCCAGTGCGGTAAGCATGGGGTCCGGCCCATCGCTAATGAGGCAGCTGCTGAAGGCCGCGATATAGTGTTCATCGACGATTGGCTGTTCGCCCTGGATCAAGTTTTCGACAAGCCCCAGTACAACTGAACACGACAGTGAGAAAGCCGCATCCCAGCGGTTGAACAGATCGCTGTCGTGGGCCATTAGAAAGGCTCGCTCTTCAGCTGCATGACTCTGATCAACGATGACTGGAGCCGAGAAAGAGCGCAGAATGGAGATGATCGGTCTGGCGGTCAGGTTGTTGAACACAAATGTCTGCCGCTGGTCGGTGAGTTCCAGCAAAAACGAAGTGCCTCTTCTCTGGTATTGTGCCTCGACGGCAGGTGCCAGATCCTGGCCTTTCTCGTCCAGCAGGCCCAGGCAAACAGGAAGGTGAAAAGGCTCTTTGAGCGGTTGTCCCGGGGTCGGGTCGGTGTGCTGGGAGATGGTAAGCTGAAACTGGCCGGCGCCCTTATTCCAGCTCTGCTCGATCTGCAGATGCGGGGTGCCGGCCTGGGCGTACCAGCGCTTGAATTGCTTCAGATCCCGGCCTGATGCATCGGCCATTGCCCGGACAAAGTCATCGCAGGTTACAGCCTGCCCGTCATGCCGACTGAAGTAGAGATCCATCCCTTTTCTGAAGGATTCCGCGCCAATCAGGGTGTGCAGCATTCTGACCACCTCGGCCCCTTTATTATAGACGGTTACCGTATAGAAATTGTTAATCTCCAGATAGCTGTCGGGGCGAACCGGATGGGCCATCGGTCCTTCATCCTCTCGAAACTGATACTGCCTGAGGATGCGTACATCTTTGATCCGCTGAGCCGCCCTCGAGTTCAGATCTGCTGAAAATTCCTGGTCTCGAAAAACGGTGAGCCCTTCCTTGAGGCTCAGCTGGAACCAGTCCCGGCAGGTGACCCGGTTGCCGGTCCAGTTGTGGAAATACTCATGGGCGATAACCCCTTCGATATTGAGGTAGTCCTGATCGGTGGCAGTTTCCGGCGAAGCCAGTATATATTTCGAATTGAAGATATTGAGCCCCTTGTTCTCCATGGCTCCCATATTAAAATCATCCACCGCGACGATCATAAAGCGGTCAAGGTCGTATTCAAGGCCGAACACCTCTTCATCCCAGCGCATCGCTTTTTTCAGCGAGCGCATCGCATGCCCGCACTGGCCACGGTTGCGGGGCTCGGTGTAGATAAATAGATCAACCGTTCTGCCGGAAGCGGTGGTGAATTGCTCATGCGCATGGATCAGGTCTCCAGCAACGAGTGCGAACAGGTAGCTCGGTTTTGGAAACGGGTCGTGCCACTGGGCGTAGTGGCGGCCATCCGGCAGTTCCCCCTGCTCAACCAGATTACCGTTGGAAAGTAAGACAGGATAATGTTCTCTGGCAGCCTCGATCCTGGTGGTGAAGGTGGCCATCACATCGGGGCGATCGGGATAATAGGTGATCCTTCTGAAGCCTTCCGCCTCACATTGCGTGCAGAAAATCCTTGAAGACAGGTAGAGTCCGCTCAAGCGCGTGTTTGCCGAAGGGTCAATAAAGGTCGTGATCTCGAGGATAAATCGATCGGGGACGTCGACTATTGTAAGATCCCGCGCGGTTTTCACCAGGCGGTGTTTAGCGACCTCAAGCCCGTCGATTTTAACCGCTGCCAGCTCGAGCTGCTCACCAAACAAAATGAGATCCGCACTTTTTTCCGACGCTTGCTGGTTTCTGAAATAACTGCTGCGAGCCGTCACCATGGTCCGTGCTTCATCGAGCACAAAACAGAGATGAATCGACTCGACCAGAAAAACTGGCGGCTGATAATCCTGTCGTTTAACCGGTTGAAAGTTTTCTTTACTCACGCAGTTCACCTCTTGCTATGATGTTTTTCAGGAAGTCGATTATTCTTGTCCCCGACTGCAAGCAGTTGACAGTAGCGGCCATATTTTATACCTTGGGGCTTCGATCCACACCTCCGACTCTTACGCAGATATTGTTAATCATCATAGAGAATTTAGCGAGCCCCATAAACGCCACTGCCTCTCACACGGGATTATCTCCATGCTTACCATCAACGAACATTACAACAAGTTGCAGGCATCCTATCTCTTTTCTGACATTGCCAAGCGGGTCGCGGCTTTTCAGGCCGCTAACCCGGATAGATCCATCATAAAACTCGGCATTGGCGATGTCACCAAACCGCTGCCCGAGGCCTGCATCAAAGCCTTTCACAGAGCAGTTGAGGAAATGGCCACCGAAGAGGGATTTCACGGTTACGGACCGGAACAGGGGTATGATTTTCTAAGAAAAGCCATCGCAGAACAGGATTTCAAGGCGCGGGGAGCGGACATCGAGCCAGATGAAATTTTCGTCAGCGACGGGGCCAAGTGTGATTCCGGGAATATCCAGGAGCTTTTCAGCCCCGGGATCAAGGTCGCCATTCCCGACCCGGTGTATCCGGTCTATCTCGACACCAACGTGATGGCCGGCCGGACGGGGACTTTCACAGACGGCCGCTACCGCGGCATCGTATACCTGGAATCCACCAGAGAAAACAATTTCGTACCCGCCCTCCCAGCCGAGCCCGTAGATCTCATGTATCTCTGCTTTCCGAACAACCCCACCGGCTCGACCATTTCCAGGGATGAGCTGAGAACCTGGGTCGACTATGCCCGTGAACATAAGGCGCTTATCCTGTTTGATGCTGCCTATGAATCATTTATCAAAGATGAGACCCTGCCCAAAAGCATCTACGAGATCGAGGGTGCCCGCGAGGTGGCCATAGAGTTTCGCTCGTTTTCCAAGAGCGGCGGCTTCACCGGCACGCGCTGTGCCTATACCGTCGTACCCAAATCATGTATGGGGTATCGGGCCGACGGTGAGCCCCAGCCGCTGCATGCACTCTGGAATCGCAGGCACTGCACCAAGTTCAACGGTGTCTCCTACCCGGTGCAGCGGGCCGCCGAGGCCCTCTACAGCCCGCAAGGCAGGGAGCAGTCACAGGCACTGGTCGATTACTATATGACTAACGCCCGAACCATACGGGAGGCAATGACTGAGCTGGGCTACCATTGTGTGGGCGGCGATAACTCGCCTTATATCTGGATTGAAGGAAAGATGAATTCCTGGCAGTTCTTCGATCTGCTCCTGGAAAAAGCCGGGGTGGTCTGCACGCCGGGGGCCGGTTTTGGCAAATGCGGTGAAGGCTATATACGCCTCTCGGCCTTTAACTCATATGAAAACGTGAGCCGCGCGATGCAGCGCCTGCAAGAAGCCCTGAGCTGAACAACTTAAAATTTGCTCTGGATTCTGGCCGAGCCGTAAACCTGGTGGGGGACCATGGTCGAGCCATGGTGCGCTCATGACTTGAAGCTGGCCGGCTTGAAACTGATGCGCTCTTCCCGGCCATCCATCTGCGTTATACTGGTTACATTGGCGTGTTTTTGCAGCCACTCCAGCACCCCGTTGACCAGCCGTTCCGGGGCCGAGGCGCCGGCCGTAACGCCGACGGTGGAGGCCCCCTTAAGCCATTGCGGATCGATATCTTCCCAGTCATCAATCAGATGACTGGTTCCGCCTGATTTGATCGCAACTTCTTTGAGTCTGTTCGAATTGGAGCTGTTTTTGGAGCCAACCACCAGAATCAGATCCGTTCTCTGAGCCAGATAGGTAACCGCATTCTGCCTGTTCTGGGTGGCATAGCAGATATTCGACTTGAGCGGGCCTTTGATGGCCGGGAATCTCTTTTCCAGAATAGCCTTGATACCTGCCACATCATTCTGGCTCAGGGTGGTCTGGGTTACATAGGCGACCTTTTCGGGGTTAGCCATCTGCACCCGTTCGGCTTCGGATTCGCTTGCCACGATATGCACCCGACCTGATACTCTGCCGGCAGTTCCCACCACTTCAGGGTGACCGTGATGGCCGATAATAATAACATCGTAGCCCTGGCTGTGGTACTTCTCGACCATTTGATGGATACTCGTGACCAGCGGACAGGTGGCGTCAATGGTTCTTAAACAAAGTTTTTCAGCCAGTTTTTCAGTTGCCGCAGAAACGCCGTGGGCGCTGAAAATACAGATTTCTCCCGCTGGTATTTCTGATAGCTCAGTAACAAAGCGTGCCCCGCGTTCTTCGAGTTCGGCGATGACATGCTTGTTGTGCACGATTTCGTGCAATACATACACGGGGCCGCCCTCTGTTTCCAGAGTGAGCTTGACGGTTTCAATAGCCCGTACCACGCCGGCGCAGAAGCCCCGCGGTGAGGCTAGAATAACGCTTATATCCGGCTTCATATTGTTGAATTTACTTACAATAGTATAAACAAGCACACAGAAGTCAGACGTTTGGAACAACCAGCACCGGAATGCTTGAATACCTCGTCACACGCCGGGCAGTGGAACCGGCTACTTCGCTTCCAAGAACATGGTGGGTTGATTTTCCAAGAATTATCAGGTCTGCGTTGTTCTTTTCTGCCACCCGGACAATTTCTTCACTGGGTCTGCCGCTGACCACCAGCACTTCTTTGACGTGGAGGTCCTGCTGTTTCTGGGAGCCTAGCTCCTCGTCACAGAATTTTGTCAGACGGCTTTTCATGGTCTGGAGAACCTCCCGCATACCATCCTGGTAGACCTTCTTGGCATCGATTTCGGTTAGATAGGTGTCGACGACCGCCTGGATTGCTGAACTCATCGGTTCAACGACATGAAGCATGATAATCTGAGCCTCGTATTTTATGGCCAAACTCAGAGCATTTCGAAATACCGGGCGCATGTGTTCACCCAGGTCGGTAGCGTAAAGGATCGTCTTGAATTCAGGAAGATCTTTCATGGCTTTTCCTCGATAGATGGACTTTAAGGGGAATCTGAGGGGGTTCTCCCACCATAAGCGCTAATCTTTGAAAGCAAAGCGCAATCATGAAAAAAATGGCGGTTATCGTTAGAGACAACCGCCACTTTCCGCTTATTACAATGTATGTCCTGATTTTAGTAACCATGGAGTTTATCAATAAATTCGGGCAGAAAGAGAGATATCTGCGGAATGTATGTGATGAATCCCAGGAAAATGAGCATTAATATCAACCATGGCAGGGCCGCCTTGATTACCCACCCCATACTCTTGCCGGTGATTCCGGCCGTTACGAACAGGTTCAGACCAACCGGCGGGGTCAGCATGCCGATTTCCATATTCACCACCATGATGATGCCCAGATGAATCGGATCGATGCCCAGCTGCTCGGCGATCGGAAAGAGAATCGGCGCCATGATCAGCAGAATCGCCGAAGGCTCCATGAAGTTTCCGGCAGCAAGCAGACAGCAGGTTGACCACAATGAGAAACATCCAGGGTGAAAGCCCAAGTTCGACGATGATTGCAGCAAGATGATGCGGAATACGCTCGGTGGTCAGAACATGGGCAAACAGCATGGCGTTGGCGATGATAAAGAGCAGCATGATGCTGACCTTGGAGGCATCGACCAGTACCTTGTTGACGTCCTTGTCAAAGATGCATTTCGGCAGGGTGTAAACAATCTGCCAGAGGTTGCGGCCAATCATATTGACCATTCCTTCACCCTCTCTCTTCCACGGCTGATTTCTCAGCGGTCCGATGTCACGGTAGCCGAAGATGGCAACGCCGAACGCATAAACCGCTGAAACTGCCGCGGCCTCTGTCGGGCTGGCAATACCACCGTAGATGGAACCGAGTACGATGATGATCAGCATCAGACCGCCGAGGGCGCTCCAGCCGGACACAAAAATCTCTTTGAATCCGGTCCAGGGCTGGCTGGGGATCTTTCGAATATAGGCGACGATATAAATAGCGATCATCAGCATGAATCCCATCATCAGTCCCGGCAGGAAGCCGGCCATGAACATCCGGGCGGCCGACACCTCCGTGGCAGCAGAGTAGACAAGCATGACAATCGATGGGGGAATCAGGATGCCCAGGGTACCGGCAGTGGTGATGACGCCGGCCCCAAAACTCTGAGGATAGCCGACCTTGTTCATGCCGACGATACAGATAGAGCCGATAGCCGCCACCGTGGCCGGCGAGGATCCTGAAACTGCGGCAAATATCATACAGGCCATGACGGAGGCCATTGCCACCCCGCCCTTGATGTGGCCGACGACGCTGGTGGCAAATCGGATGATGCGCTTGGCTACCCCTCCGGTCGACAGAAAGGCCGAGGACATGATGAAAAATGGAATGGCCAGCAACGTGTAATGCTTTGACAATGCTTCAAAGAGCTTGAGAGCAATCGAAGCAAGCGAGTCGTTGGAAAACATCAGGATGGTGGCAATGCTGGAGAGTCCCAAGGCAAGCGCAATCGGCACTCCGAGCAGCATGCAGCCAAAGAGCAGGATGAATAGGGCCACGGTGGTCATGTCGTTCCCTCCTCTTTGAGTTGCTTCCGCGATTTCCATGCTTTCCTTTGCTTCATCGGCATGCCGGAAACCATCGGTATCTCCAAAAATGACCGACCATAAGAGGATGACAATTCGTATGGTCAGAAAGTGAAGCCCACCAGCAGCATACTGTGCGCCAGCCAGGTCGGCAGCGGCACATCTTCCAAGCCGATGCCGATCTTGTACATCTTGCTGAGATAGATCCAGCTGCCGTAGAGTACAAGTCCGCAATAGATAAGACCGAGAATGCAGCCGATACCGGTCATGATCTTTCTGCCGAGCGGCGGAAAGAGTTTGACAAAGGCATCCATACCGATATGGGATCCGACTTTCAGACAGTAGGAGGTGCCGAAAAGGACCATCCAGGCAGACATGTGCAGGGTCAGTTCCTGTGACCAGAGAAACCCGGCATTAAAACCAAAGCGCATGACTACATCCATGAAAACAAGAAGCGTCGTTGTCACCAGCAGGATGCAGATGATTGATTCTTCAATCTGATTCAGGATGCGGAAAAACATTGGCGCCTCCTTATTTATCAAGAAAATGGGTGGAATAAGGGCAGATGCACCGAAATGAACCGCATCTGCCCTATCATACCGGCTCTCAATGAGCCAGGTCGATATAGATTGTAGGATCTAGTTTGAAGCGTAAGCGGCGTCGATAAGATCCTTGCCGATTTCTTCTTCAAACTTGCTTCCATACGGGCTTCATAACCTCGACCCACTGGGCCCGCTCTTCCGGGGTAAGAGTGATGATTTCAGAGCGTCTGGAATCAACGACTTTCTGCCTGTCGCTCAGGTCTTTTTCCGCTGCGACCTGGTTTCCGAAGGCAATTGCTTCGTCAAGCGCTTTTTTTACTTCGGCACGAAGGTCATCCGGCAGTCCATTCCAGAATTCAGCAGAGGTAACGACCAGGTAGTCGATCAGCCCATGGTTGGATTCGGTGATGTAGGGCTGTACCTCGAAGAATTTCTGGGAATAGATATTCGACCAGGTGTTTTCCTGACCGTCGATCGCCCTGGTCTGCAGCAGGGTGAAGACCTCGGAAAACGGCTTTTTCAGGGGTACTGCGCCAAGGGCCTCGAACTGAGCGGCAAGAACGTCGGAGGTCTGAATTCTGAATTTGAGTCCGTTCGCGTCTGCAGGCACGCTAACGGTTTGGTGGCTGATATCTGCTTCAGACCGTTGTGAATGTAGCCGAGTCCGAATAGACCTTTGCTCTCCATTGAGCTGAGCAGTTTCTGACCGGCTTCACTCTGCTGAAATTTTTCTGCTGCTGCCATATCCTTGAACAGGAACGGCAGGTCAAACACCTGCAGAGACTTGGTGTAACGTTCAAATTTTGACAGACTCGGGGCGGCAAGCTGGACATCGCCAAGCAGCATCGCTTCAAGAACCGCGTCATCACCAAAGAGCTGTGAACTCGGGAAAACCTCTACGACAACCTTGTCGCCAGACGCTCGGCGACCAGGTCCCGGAATTTGTTGGCTGCCTGTCCTTTCGGGGTATTTTCTGCAACAACATGGGCAAACTTGATGGTAATCGGTGTAGCCACAGCAGTCCGACTGCCAGCATGGTTGATACTGCTGTTACTGCAAAAATGTGGAAACCTTTCGAAACATTACAATTCCTCCTCAGTTGTTTTTCCCCTCAGCAAATGATGGCCTGTACTGACAGGCTCGCGCCTGACTGTTGAAACCGAGGCAAATAAAATACTTGCCCCTCTAGTTTTACTGCAAAGAAAAGGCCAGTAACGGGAAATAGATTTTAGTTTTTTGGATTAACAGGCAATCTCGTTAAAGGCAAAGGGCAGTGTCTATCCACAATGAGCGGTTTTCCGCCAATATGGGCAAAATTAGGAGGGGAAATCCGCCAAATCAAGTGCCCCCTGAAAGCTATTTATAATCGCTTTTATCGAGCCCGTATTTTCTCATTTTGTCGGACAAGGTCTTGCGTGGAATAGAGAGGAGGTCCATGACCTCCTTGATTGAGCCATCGCAGGAGGACAGTGCCTGTTCAATGAGACTTTTCTCGAAGTTCTCGACCTGCTGGGCAAGGCTGGTATGGTCAGCTCTGGCAGTATCCGACAGAAGTTGAGCAAGCGACCAGTCATTCTGCGCTCCGAGAAGAACATACCGTTCAGCCAGGTTTCTTAATTCCCGAACATTGCCCGGCCAGGGGTATGCCATTAGCATATTATCTGGCATTCTTCAGGCAGCGGCACTTCCTGTTGATAGCGATGACAGGCCACCAGGATAAAGTGATGGAACAGAAGCGGTATATCTTCCCTTCTTTCCCTGAGCGGGGTGAGATTGAGCCGGACCACATTGAGGCGATAGTAGAGGTCTTCCCGAAACACGCCCTTCTGGGTCAATTCTTTCAGATCTGCCTTGGCTGCCGCAACAACACGGAGATCGAGCGGAATCCTTGGTTGGAACCAATTCTCTCGATGGTTCGTTCCTGGAGGGTTCTCAGCAGATGGACTTGAACCTGAAGCGGCATCGACTCGATCTCATCAAGGAGCAATGTCCCGCCGTTGGCATGTTCGAATTTACCTATTCTTCTTTCCCTTGCATCAGTAAATGACCCTGCTTCGTGGCCAAACAATTCGCTTTCAATTAACGATTCCGAGACTGCTCCGCAGTTTACGGCAACAAAGTTCTTTCGTTCTTCTCCTGCTCAATTCATGTAGTGAACGGGCGACAAGTTCCTTGCCCGTTCCCGTCTCGCCGGTTATCAGGACATCAGCGCCGGTATCGGCTATCTGGGCAATGGTGGTCGCGAAGCTGTTCCATTTTTTCGGTTTTGCCGATAATCCGCGGACCCGGTGTTTTCTGGGCCTCCAGTTCCCGGCGAAGGATTCGGTTTTCAAGGGTCAGGTTACGTTTTTCCAGAGCTCTCTGGACGGTTTTTACCAGTCGTTCGGCGGAATAAGGTTTCTCGATAAAATCATAGGCGCCATCCCGCATGGCCTGCACGGCAGTGGAAATATCGCCGTGACCGGTTATCAGTATGACAGGAAGGTCCTGGTCGATTTCCCGGACTTTGCTTGAAAAATGCCATGCCATCCATCAGCGGCAGCCTGATATCGCAGACAATGACACCCTGCAGATCTTTGCTGATCCGCGGCTAACGCCTCTGTGGCAGTTTCAAAGCAGGTAACGACCATGTCGGCAAGTTCAAGGGTTTGCGTGTTGGCCTGCCGGATGTGCTTTTCGTCATCAATGAAGATGACGTTATTGCTTGTTTTCATTTCTCCCTGGTGCCAGCTGCAGGGTAATCGTGAAAAGTGCTCCGTTACCGGGAGTTTGCTACCCGGATTTCTCCACCCAGTTCCGTTAGGATTCGTTTCGTGATGGTCAAGCCGAGGCCGAGCCCCTGTCCTGAGGGCTTGGTGGTATAAAACGGATCAAATACTTTAGACAGGTGGTCTTCCGGAATTCCCGGCCCGGAGTCCTCGACCTCGATGACAGCCTTGCTCCCCGTTTCCGACCGCCGTTATGTCTATCTGTTTTGTCTTGCTGCCTTCAATGGCGTGTACGGCGTTGCCAAGAAGGTTGACCAGTACCTGTTGCAGAAGAACCTGATTGGCGAGAAGTTCAATAGATTTTCCGGGTTCATATCGCACATCTATATATCAACATCATTTTTTTTAACCGCAGGAGAGAGAATTTCAAGGGCACCGTCAATAACACCGTGGAGCGGCACAATTTCAAGATCTCCGCTGCTCTTCCTGGAGAATTCCTTGAGCTGGACACCAATCAGTGCCATCCTGTCGGTTAATTCTCCTATCTGCACCATATTCCAGGTCGCCTCGTCCTATCCTGCCTTTGCCGAGCAGCTGCCGGGCGTTATCCGCATAGCTCCTGATCGCTGCCAGGGGCTGGTTCAGCTCGTGATTGATTCCTGCCGACATCTGGCCGAGCGTTGCCATTTTTGCAGCCTGAATAAGCTCGGAACGGGTCCGTTTCAGTATTTCTTCGGTCTCCTTGCGGTCCTGTATTTCTTTGAGCAGCTGCTTGTTTGTTTCGACAAGCTCGTTGGTCCTCTCATCGACCCGGCTTTCCAGCTTTTCATTTAATTCCTGGAGCACTCTTCTGGACTGGTCCTCGAAGCGTTTGAGTTCTGCTCAGACGATCTCTGCCGCTGTTTCAGCAAGGCAAGCAGTGAATAGCTGAAAAGAATTCCTATCCCGACCAGCACGTTAACTTCAATGATCTTTCTTCTCAGCGGTCTGATGTCTGTAATCATTTGAACATTCCAGCCGGCTTCCTCCATGAAATGAGACTGTTGCAGATAGGTGCGGTTCTTCACCATCTGGTTCCCGCAAGCTTGATCACCTTCCCAAAACCGATAATCCTTTACCGTATCTACAGGCAAGGCTTCAAGCTCCTCGATCGGGTAGCGCCTGCTTTTTTTAATCAGGTCAATGGTCGCTTCTGGTCAAGTGTGCCCAGCGTTTTAAAACGCCACTCCGATCGCGTTGTAATAAAAATGACATTGTCGGGATCGGTGACAAGAAATGTTTCATCGTGGTAACCCCATTTTTTTTCCACGTCATCGATGTTGATCTTGATCACCACTGCGCCGAGGATGGACTTCTCCCGGCGCACCGGATAGGCAAAATAGTAGCCCCGTTTTATCGATGTTGTGCCAAGCGCAAAATAGCGTCCCGAGCTGTCCCTTCATGGCCTGCTGGAAATAGGGCCTGTAACTGAAATTCCGGCCGACGAACGGGTGCTCCTCCTGCCAGTTGCTTGCAGCAATGGTCAGACCATCCCGGTCCATCAGGTAAGTATCTGCCGTGTTGCTAATATCATTGATCGTTTCCAGATACCGGTTGAAGTGCCTGGATTCGCTCTCTGCCGCCGGGATTGAGAAGAAAATTGACGAGCTGATTGTCGCGGGCCAGCAGTTCCGGCAGGCTCTCATATTTTGATAAGACACCACGGAGATAGGTGACGAAAAGCTCAAGCCTGACGGTAGCCTTCTTCTGACAGTTTGCCAAGACCATTTCGGTAGGTGAGAGTGGAGATCCCGAACAGCATGAGCACCATGAGCGCCAGCGTCGTCGCCCAGCCGCTTATCGAGCGTATGGCAAGAAATTCTTTATTACTCATGCGATAATAGCCTCTCTCAGCCCGTTTTTGTTACAGATGCGGAAGCCGTGTAGATAAGCATTCACCGTCCATTTTCCAGCAGGAGAACGCTATCGACAGGCGATGTTGTTGGACCTGAGCACCTGCTTGACGGTGACCTATGGCAACCTCATTTCGGTGAAAAATTCCGGCGGCAAGACCCGCTTCGGCTCCTGTTTGCTGAAATACTCGGTAAAAGTGATCAGCTTTTCCGGCACCGCTGGAGGCGATAAGCGGAAGCGATACCACTCCTTGACATGGTTAATCAGTTCAATGTCAAAGCCGCTGTTTGTTCCGTCCCTGTCAATGCAGTTTAATAGAATTTCGCCTGCCGCCAAGCTTTTCGCAGCAGATAAGCAGCTGAATCACATCCAGATCCCGCCCTTCTCTTCCTCCCCGGACCGTGCACTGATACCAGCAGTAGTGCTCGTTTCTCGGGACCGGGAAATTCCGTTTTTATGACATGATGACGGGTGTCGTCAGGGGAATTCGACATACACCGCGCCTTGGGTCAACCGAGATGACGACGGCCTGGGCGCCGTAGACAGCAGATATCTGTTCAATTGAACTCGTTTCCGGTCTGCCCTGGACGTTTTGCAGGTAATTTTCAACTGTCTAGACCGCATCGCTGCCGATGGAGATTTTATCGGCTCCGGAGCGAAAATATTCGGAGGCGACATCGAGTGCGCTGTAAAATCTTCCTTCCGAATCGGTGAATTCGCTCGAATACCGCCACCGATGGTCAGCGGCACGAATACATTTTCCGAAGTTTTTTTCAGTACCTCAAGCATCGGCTGATCAGTGAGCGGAAAATCACGAAAGCCGGTAATGTTCAGGAAGGTGATCTCATCGGCACCTTCCTCGAAATAGCGCTGGGCCAGATCCACAGGCTTGACCGAGGTTGCGGACCGCCCCGTGTTCCCGGACATCATATTGATCGCCTTTGGTGACAACAAGATCGCCCGTCATCATTGCTGCGGACATCAAGACAGGCAATAATTCGTTTTGAAATCTGGGTCTTGGTTTGTTCTGGATATCGATACCCCTGATTGCTCCAGAGCGTTCAATACATTCTCGGACAAGAAGTTGTCAAGAATCTGTAATCCCGCCGGGCCGCTTTTTTCGGGATGGAACTGCAGGGCGGCAATATTTCCCTGACAGATGCCCGAGACAAATTCTTCGCCATAATCAGTGGTGGTCAAGCGCCAATGATCAGGCACTATAGTCTCCGGAACATGATAGGAGTGAACAAAATAGAGTTTCTCATCCCGATAGTTGTTGAAAAGGGAGCAATCTTTCTGTCCTGCTTTATACCGTTCCAGCCGATGTGCGGGACCGACAGGGCCGATACCTTGCAAACGCTTTACCTGGCCAGGCAGAATCCCGAGTCCGGCAACACCGGGTGACTCTTCGCTTCCTTCAAAAAAAGACTGCAGGGCCACGCAGATACCAAGGAATGGCCTGTTCTGCCGGATTCGCTCCATCAGCGGCTCGACATAAACCGTCCTTTAGCAGTTGCGACATGACCAGCCCGAAGCTGCCGACACCAGGGAAAACAAGTTTTTCAGCCTGGATCACATCGTCTCCGGAAGCAGCATCCTTTACCTGGCAACCCAGTCTGATCAGCGCATTCCTGACGCTTCTGACGTTGCCGGCACCGTAGTCAAGTATGGTTATCATGATAAATCAAAATCTCGTTGTTTGAAAAATGCCGATCTAGCTTCCATATTGAATATTGCCAACCCGGCGCTGGCCTCAATCGGCAAAGGCCGCTGCCTGACAACTCCGAGCCCCATCAAGAGGTCTCGCCCCCGTTATCATCGATGCCGCTTCTGGCCCCATGACAGAATGATTTATCATAGAGCTTGGACAGCGCGCGCAACGGTTTTTGTCCAAATACCTGGCCGACACAGATCAATGCGGTTTTGGTTATTTTTTCAGCCTGTACCTTGGCGGCGATATCAGTAAGCGTCCCGCGCACGATTTTCTGATCCGGCCAGGTAGCCTTCATCACCACAGAGACCGGTGTGTCTTGCTGATACCCGCCGCCGATCAGTTCCGAGACGACCTCATCGATCATTGCCACCGAGAGAAATATAACCATGGTGGTTCGATGTGCCGCAAAGCTGGCCAGCGATTCGGCCTCGGGTACCGGCGTGCGTCCAGCTCTGCGGGTGATGATCACGCTCTGGCTTAGCTCGGGCAGGGTCAGCTCTGCTTGAAGTGCTGCCGCGGCGCCAAAAGCCGAACTTACCCCGGGTACGATTTCATAGGGGATCGAGGCCTCGTCGAGCGCGGCCATCTGTTCCTTGATGGCCCCGTAGAGGCAGGGATCACCGGTATGGACGCGGGCGACATCGCCGCCTGCCCGGCAGGTATTGACCATCAGCTCGACGATCTCGTCAAGGTGCAGCCCGGCGGAATCGTACAACGGCGCCGTACATCCGGCAAACAGCAACGGGTTCACCAGGCTGCCTGCATAGATGATGCATGCCGCCCGTTCGATCAGCCGCTGGCCTCTGAGCGTTATCAAATCGGGAGCGCCTGGTCCGGCCCCGATAAATGACACGGTCCCGGCCTTGGTTGGTTGATTATGGGTCATCGTTTTCTGCACCCGCGGATGATATGGATACCATTCAACCGGGTCTGCGCCTCTGCCGGATAGCTCCGGCGTACTGCCTGAATCTCTGTTATATCGACTTCAAAACCGAGCTTATAAAGCAGTTCCGGGGCACGTCTCGCGGTTTGCTCGAGCACTGCAGTAACCACAACGATGCCATCTTCTGAAATGACGCCGGCCAGATGAGCGATGATATCATCGAGCGCCCCGCCGCTGCCGCCAATAAATACCCGGTCCGGCCCGGGCAGACCGATGAGCGCCTCCGGAGCGCGACCCTGTATTGCAGAAAGGTTTCTGCACTGGAACCGTTTTTTATTGCGCTGAATGTTGTTCAATTGTTCACTGCTTTGCTCGATCGAATAGACGCAGAGCGAAGGTTGCAGCCTGGCTGCCTCGATGCCAACCGAGCCGGAGCCCGCCCCGACATCCCAGAACACCCCCTGATCCGGCAGCCGGAGCCGGTGAATGGCACTGCTGCGAATTTCATCCTTGGTGATCAGTCCCCGGCTGTGGTCGATTTCAGACTCGCCAAGTCCGAGTCTGAAACGGCAGCCGCTCGCATCTTTTTTAAAATTTTGATAGATAAGGCAGTTGGGCTGGCCAAATTGCAGCTCAGCGATCTGCTTTAAGGTTCCGGACACGAGCTGCTCATCTTCCATCCCGAGACAGACCCCGACATGCAATCTGCAGGACAAAAGTGCATCCTCGTCCAGCCTGCTCATCAGGTGGCGGGCAATCCGGGTCGGCGTGTTTTTTTGATCGGTATAGATAAAGAGTTTCTCGGCGTTGAGCTTGGTGTCGAGCAGGCCCATGTCCCGGCCGTGCAGGCTGATAAATTCAGCATCCTGCCAGGCAATGCCGAAACGTGCGAAGCAGGTCTGCATCGACGACACCGCCGGCATAAAGCGTATCGCGAAATTCGGAAACCGCTCCTTCAGCCGTTTGCCGATTCCATAGAACAGCGGATCGCCGCTGGTCAAGATCACGATAGCTGCAGTTCCATACAAGGTTTCGATTTTGGCAAAGCAGGCCTCGAGCGGGGTAACCGGAATCCAGCGTCTTTCATCGAAACCTGGTATGGTCTCCCGGACCAGCTCAAGCAGCCAAGCCGAACAGACCAGATGACAGGCTGCTGATTGGAGAGCGCCTTTTACCGACTCGGACAGTTTCTGAGAACTTACCCCTGCTACCAGTATCTCTGCCATGGTTTTTTTTCAACTCATGCGGCTGCAGACCAGTTTTGCGCTGCCGCTTATCAGATGAATTGTTACGGCAATGCGAGCCACGCTGCGATACCGCCTCGCGGCGCAGTCGCAGACCCGGTAAATGGTATCGAGTTCATCCATCGCCAGAAGCCTGTCGAGTATTTCCCGCGCGGTGTTGGCATCCTGGACTTTATCAACGACCCGCGGCTCGATTCCCTGAGCGAGAAAAAATTCGCAGATCGCATCCTTGCTGACCACACCGTGCCGCACATGGGTCTGTCCGTGCCCCATGGCGCCTTTCAGGAGCTTGGCCCACATGGTCGCCACATGCACCCGGCTGAAATCATGTTTGCGCAGTTCCAGCAGGGAAAAATCGAGATAATCACCCATCATGACCAGGGCCTCTTCCGGCGGCTCAAGCAGTTTCTGGACACAACGCTCCGAGGTGCGTCCGGTTGACAGGATTATCTCCTCGACACCGTTGGCGGCAGCTACATCCATAGACGACGAGATCGTCGCCGTCCAGGCTTCGGCCGAGACCGGTCTTACAATGCCGGTGGTGCCCAGTATCGAGATGCCGCCCACGATGCCAAGGCGGGCATTGAGGGTTTTTTGGGCCAATACTTCTCCCTGGGGTACGATGATCTTGACCAGAACAAGCTGATCTTCAGGCACCGGGTAGTCGTTGAGCACCTCACCAACATTTCGCCTGATCATCTGTTTCGGAACCGGGTTGATGGCCGGTTCTCCCACCGCCACCGCCAGCCCCGGTTTGGTGACCAGGCCGACACCGGTGCCGCCGCAAATTTGGATTTGCGCCTGCTTTTTATCTAAGCGCGGGACCAGGCTGACTTCTGCTTCGATTCTGGCGCCGTTGGTAACGTCCGGATCATCACCCGCATCCTTGATAACCCCGGCAGCACCGAAATTTTGCGCAAATCTGGAGTCGATAACGGCAAATTCGACTGGCGAGTCGTCGGGAAACACGATTTCGACCTGCCCTACCCGTTTGCGATGAACCATCGCCAGCACCGCCGCCTTTGCAGCAGCCGCTGCGCAGGCACCGGTGGTATAACCAGATCTCAGTGTTTTGCCCATGGGTGAAAAATCAGCTGAATCTAAGCACGGTTGATTGGTAAACGCTTTGCACCCAATAGAAAAAGCCGCTTCCCAAAGGGAGCGGCTTTTCACCTTGCTAGCAAGCTATAAAGTTTCGTGCGTTTAAATTTTATGTTCAGCTAAATGTCGTGGTCGGGACGAGAGGATTTGAACCTCCGACCCCAGCGTCCCGAACGCTGTGCTCTACCAGACTGAGCCACGTCCCGACTTCAGCTTGATCTATACAGAACTTAACGGAACTTTTTAACGTGCCAGGAACTTCCGCTGATCAATTAATTGATCGCGTCTGACAGTTTGCTGCCTGCTTTGAATTTAGCAACTTTTTTAGCTGGAATTTTGATGGATTTTCCAGTCTGGGGATTGCGGCCGGTGCGCGCTCCCCTTTTAGCTACAGAAAATGTTCCAAAGCCGACCAGGGTCACCTTGTCGCCTTTTTTCAAAGCGTCAGCGACTGAGGTAAGCGTAGCGTTCAGAGCTTTTTCTGCTGCAGCTTTGCTGATGTCGGCTGCTCCTGCGATACTTTCAATCAGTTCCTTTTTGTTCATGAGTTCCTCCCTGCTGGTTCATTCTTAGCTCGAAAACAGGCGCACTGCACTGTTTCCTTTCTCCTTGAGTATGATGCTTTAATCAAACAAAAATCAATTGTCAAAAGAAAAAAGCCATACTTCTTACCTTACGTGGGAATTGTCTATGGCTCCACAACCCTTGAGAATGGGGCATCTTGAACCATAGACGGAATCAGCATAATTGAATCAGATCGCTTAATCAAGAAATAAGTGGCACAAAATCCAATGGCCAGCCGATTTGCGAGCCCTTACAGATTTCGGCCTTTGAGATCGAGCAGCACCTTCTGGCAGCCGTGGTCTGTGAAATAGCTCTGAATCGCTGCACGCTCGGGCAGTTGCGCGATACGTGCTAGATCATCTTTGAGGACTTCGATAATGACCATAGTACCGCGTGGTCTTACCCGGCAGCCGCTGAAGCCGCGCTCAGTCAAGAACGCTTCGAACCGCTCAACCTGCTCCAGTGCCTCCATGGTAATCTCCTGGTGCGGTGGCAACCGGGTTGCAAGGCAGGAATCAGACGGCAGATAGGCATTGGCAAGATTCAGGGCGTCCGCGGCTGCGCGTATTTCAGCTTTGCTGAAGCCGCAGGTAACCAATGGCGTCAGTATCCCCAATTCGCGGACTGCCTGCAGGCCGGGTCGGTCATCACTGAGATCATCGATATTGGTGCCGTCGAGCAGCACCCTGATACCGGTTTTCCTAAGATGTTCCAAAAACCTGCTGTAAATCTGTTTCTTACAGAGGTAACAGCGATTTTTCTCGTTTCGAGCCAAGCCGGTATCCGCCAGCGGCTCGAGCCCGATCGTCTCAATCCTTGCCCCATCCGGCAATTCGTCTAGCAACAGGTTACGCACCTGTTGTTTCTTTTTTACCGTTAGCAGGCAGGACTCGCCAAAAAGAATGAGAACCCGCTCCACTCCGAGGGCCCGCACTGCGGCAAAGGCAAGAAAAGTTGAATCGACGCCGCCGGAGCAGGCTATGGCAACCTGATCCAAATCGCTCAGGTAATCGAGCAGCCGCTGGTACTTGTTTTGCAGATCAGGGTGCATGGCATCAGGTCTGACTGCGGGGCCCCGGCAGCAGTTGAGCCGGCTCGTGCAGCAGAAAATCGCCCTGTTCGATCCAGGCCTTGAGAATTTCGGCAATTTCGCGGGCCTTGGCAATACTGGACAATGGGGCGGTCGGGACCTCTTTGCCATTTACCACAATAGAGCCGCTCTTCAACTGGGCATAGCTCACCTCTCCGTAGGTTCGGGCTATGCCGTTGGTATAGTCATAGCCATAGTCGACCACCTGGGTGAACAATTCTGCATCGCTGACCCCGGTGCAGGCGGCCATCTCGGCATTTAGTACCGGAATCGGAATGCCGAGGCCGACGGCCAGCGAATTTCCGTAGCCGAGCATGGAAAGCCCCTTGATCCAGGCCGCATTCATCTGCTTCATATCGCCCTGGACCATAATCGTGCCAGCCGGCTTTCGAGGCACCCCCTTGTCGGTCCTGGCAACATCCGGATTATGCTGGGTGCCGTTCCAGGTAACATAACCGATACCGCCGCCAAGGAAAATCCGGGTACCGATACCGATGGTTTTATAATAGGGATCGTTCAAGAGCGGACTCAGTTCACCGGCACTGCAGTAATTGGCATTTTTGCAATCCGGTTTGAGCATTCCCATATAGGTGTAGCACCACCTTGTCGGACAGATTGACGGCGCAATTATAATTCTGATAACCGTTTCGGGGATTGCAGAGCAAGCGCATGAGGGCAGATCGGCCAGGGTAATGTCCTTTTTCATCTTTCTGGAGCATAGCAGTCGGTACCATACGCCTTTGCCTCGAGAAAGACTTTTTTACCTTTGAGCAGGTCTTCAATAACATGGCCGCCGCCGTACCGGAATTCACCCGGATAAATCTTGTTGAGCGGATCGTCCTCGGCCGGCTCGGTTGCGCCTATATAGGCATCCACCGCGGCAATGCCGCCATAGGCCGGCACTTTATTCAGCCAGACCTTGGAGGCCTTGATGGTCGGTACCATCTGACCGAAGTTGATGAAAGTGCCTGATGAACACATTGGCGCAAACGTGCCGGTGGTAACCACATCGATTTTCGGAGCAGCGCCCTCCGGACCATGCTTTTCTGACGACCATGACCATCTCTTCGGCAGTCACCACGACCGCCTCGCCGGCTTTGATTCGGGCATTGATCTCCGCATAAGTTTTCTGGATCTGTGCTTTACTCATAGGGATTCTGCGTTGCGGTTCTGTTGATTTGTCACAAAGCTTTCAAAAAGCTGTCAGGTTGATCTGCAGTAGCTTTCTATACCAATCTTTTACCTCTTGACATACATTTTTCTATCTCATAGTTTTAAATCCCTGCATGTGCCTTCTCGATGTGAATCGCAGCAATTCCGGGCAATTCACCCAAAATCAACCGACCATTTTTAAAATGACCGATAATACAACAAAAATAACGAGATAAGAGAAAAAATCGATTCGATCAATGACCATATCCTTGAACTGCTCAAGCAACGGATTCACTGTGCCCAGGATATCGGTAAGTTAAAAGATGCAACCAAACGGGCCAAATGGGATCCATTTCGCGAACGTCAGATTTACGAACGACTCCTGACCGAAAACCAGGAGGTGTTTCCCGAGAAGGCCCTGCGCTCGATTTTTCACGAAATCATCACCACCTGCCGGCTGTCTCAGAAAAATATAGAAGTCGCCTATCTCGGACCCGAGGCCACCTTTACCCATCTGGCCGGGGTAAAGTATTTTGGTCATTCCGCCAATTACAAAGCCCTGGAATCGATAGATGAGGTCTTTGCCGAGGTTGAAAAAGGCAGAACCACCTACGGAATCGTTCCGGTTGAAAACTCCATCGAAGGTGCGGTCTTTTCCACCCTGGATTCCTTCATGAAGTACAAGGTGCAGATCTGCGGCGAAGTTCGGCTTGAAATCAGCCACAACCTGGTCTGCAAATCGGGCAATATCGAAGATATCCAGACCGTCGCTTCGCATGCCCAGCCGCTGGCACAATGCCGCGAATGGCTGCGCAAGAACATGCCCTCGGTACCGACCCTGCCGGTATTTTCCACCGGCGCCGCCGCCCAGATGGCTGCCAATAATCCCAACATCGGAGCCATTGCCTCTTCTCTTGCCATCAAGACCTATGAACTTCAGGTGGTGGTGAAAGGTATCGAAGATTATCGCGGCAATACCACCACGTTTTCTGGTCATTGGCAAGAAGTCGCCGGAATACAGCGGTGAGGACCGCACCTCCCTGCTTATCGGGACCATGGACCGGCCCGGTGCGTTGAACGAAATCCTGACGGTTTTGTCCGAGGAGTCCAGATCAACCTCGCCAAAATCGAATCTCGCCCGATCAAAGGTAAACACTGGAAATACATGTTTTTTCTCGACATGATGGGGCATATAGATGAAGAGCGGATCAAGCAGGGCTGCGAGCGTATCAAGAAACATGTGCTCCTATTTCGAATGGCTTGGCTCCTATCCTCGAGGCGATGAGGCCGCCGGTAATTTTTAAGGGCAGCAACAGGCATCCTCCAAGCATCAGCTTACAAGCGGCTGCCCCTTTGCCAATTTGCCATTCAATCGATGATTATCCTCGGTATCGAAAGTTCCTGCGATGACACTGCAGCGGCATTGCTTGACCACAATTCAGCCCTGTTGGCGAGTGTGGTTTACTCCCAGGATATCATTCATCGTCGTTTTGGCGGGGTGGTCCCGGAACTTGCCTCACGCTGCCATATAAAAGCCATCACCAGCGTTGTCGATGAAACACTGCAGCGCGCCGGCCTGGGGTTTGAAGACCTTGCGTTGATCTGTGTAACCCAGGGTCCCGGTCTGATCGGTTCCCTGCTGGTCGGTTTTTCCTATGCCAAGGCACTTGCCTACCGGTTGGGCATCCCGTTCACCGGGGTGGACCATATGGCAGGCCATCTGCTCTCCGCGCATCTGGAGCCGGTTAAGCCCGAATTTCCTTATATCGCACTGATTGTCTCCGGCGGAACCACCGCCCTCTACAAGGTTGAGAGCTTTGCTGATTTTACCCTTCTCGGCGCTACCCGAGATGATGCTGCCGGCGAGGCCTTTGACAAGATCGCCCGTTACCTGGAACTGGGATATCCAGGCGGGCCGCTTATTTCCAAACGAGCTGAGGAAGGCGACCGCAAAGCGCTTGCATTGCCCCGGGCCTGGCTCGAAGAAGGCTCCGCCGATTTCAGTTTCAGCGGCTTGAAAACCGCGGTGCTCAATCACTGCAACCGGATCAGCCAGCAGGATGTTATCGGCGATTCTGCGGTAAACGATATCTGTGCATCTTTTCAGCAGGCGGTTATCGATGTGCTGCTTGAAAAATCGATTGCCACCGCGCAAAAGCATAAGATAGGCAGCATCGTATTGGGCGGCGGCGTCTGTGCCAATACATCGCTGCGCACGCAGATGGCCCAGCAGTGCCGGGAACAGGGGCTCGCTCTCCACCTGCCGGCGGTTGAAAACTGCACCGACAACGCGGCAATGATTGCCTTTGCCGGCCTCAAACAATTCGAGCGGGGCATCATCGGCTCCATCCAGGACGATGTCTTTTCGCGCTCGCGTCTTGGCAGATAGCAGTGATGAATATCGGTAGAACAGGTAAATATTACTATCTCAGACTGCTCAGAATGCGCGGGACCCCTCATTCGCTCGCTCTTGGCGCAGCCATCGGTGTGTTCGTCGGCATTACCCCGACCATTCCGCTGCATACCATTACCGTTCTCCTGTTAACGCTCGCCTTCCGTTCCTCTTTTCTGGCCGGTCTGATAACCAGCCTGCTGGTCTGCAACCCGCTGACCTATGTGCCCCAGTATTATTTAGCCCTGAAGATCGGCAACCTGGTAACCCCTTATGAGTTGAACTGGGCACGGATCAAGGAGGTGCTCGATGTGGTGTTGTCTGACGCTTCGTTTCAGGATCGCCTGAAGCCCATTCTGTCGCTCGGCTACGAGACCGTCTTTGTAATGCTGGCAGGCGGCTTTTTACTGGCTCTGCCGCTGGCCCTGGCCAGCTATTATTTAATCTACAACCTGATTGTCACCTACAGAAGAAAACGGCGGGAAAAACAGATCCTGGCATGAAGCTGTCAGCCGCTTGAGCCGAAGAGCCGAAATGACGCCGCACACAAAAAGCACCCTGGCCCGATTCGGCCTCGCTCCCTCCAAGAAAAGGGGGCAGAATTTCCTGGTGAATCCGGCCACCGCCCGGGCTATCGTCTCAGCCGCAGGTTTTGCTGCAACTGACCGCATTGTCGAGGTCGGGGTTGGCCTTGGCGCCTTGACCCTGCCGCTGGCCCAGACCGTCCAGCAAGTCATAGGTATAGAAATCGACCGTGGAATAGTCGAATACCATCAAAAAAGCAGTACCTTGCCCGACAACGTTAAACTGCTTCATCAGGATATTCTGAAGACCGATTTCTCCATGCTGCAGGACAGTCAGGCAAGTCGGTTGAAAATTATTACAAATTTACCCTACTCTATTTCCAACCCCTTTATCTTCAGGATGATCGAATATCGCGAGCTGATCGACTCGGCGGTAATGCTGCTGCAAAAGGAAGTAGTCGATCGACTCTGCGCCCGGCCGGGTACCCGTGCATACGGCATACCGACGGTGCTGCTCGGCAGCTGTGCGACAATTGACAAACTGATGCGCATCGATGCCTCGCATTTTCATCCGAAACCCAGGGTGGATTCCCAACTCATCCGCATCGCTTTCAGGCAGAGCGGATTGTCCGACCCGACGGCAGCACAGTTGAGCGCCACGGTCCGGGCAGCCTTTGCGGCGCGGCGCAAAACGCTGCTCAACAACCTCCTGGCCTCGACCGCGCTTTTACCCCACGCGCCCACGGATCGGAACCAGCGCAAAGAACAGATCAGCGCCGCCATTCAAGCGGCAGGACTGAAACCTGAAACACGTGCCGAAATGCTCAGCGTCAGCGCCTTTCAAGAGCTCGCCCGGTGCCTGCAGCAGATGGCGCAGTCAGAAAAGTCATAGAGCTGCCGGGCTATGGATAAATTCGTCTACCACCATCCGGTCAAGGTGCTGTTCGGCCAGGGTGTTATCGATTCAGTCGGCAGTGAAGCGGCCGGGCTGGGAAGCAATGCCCTGCTGGTCTTTGGCCGGCAGTCGAGCAGAAAGTACGGCTTGGGCGAGCGGGTCGCCGCTTCTCTGAAGGCTCACGGGGTGAGCGTTGCCAAATGGGGCGGGGTCAGACCCAACCCGCTTTTATCCAAAGCGCAGCAGGGCATCGAAACGGCCAGAGTTCACGGCTGCGACATGGTTGTCGGCCTTGGTGGGGGATCGGTTCTCGATACCGCAAAAGCAATAGCTGCAGGAGTTGCGGCAAACCACGATATCTGGAAATTTTTCACCGGGAAAAAATCCGTTACAGCCACCCTGCCCCTTATCACCATTCCCACGGTCGCCGGCTCCGGTTCGGAAACCAACAACGCGATGGTACTGACCCATGATGAACAGAGGTTGAAATTCGGTTTTGGCCATCGCTTGCTTTTTCCAGCGGTATGTCTGGCCGACCCCTCCCTGACCTGCACCGTGCCTGCCGCCCAGACAGCGTATGGGGCGGTGGATGCGCTGTGCCACTGCCTTGATCCGTATTTCTCCAGCCGGGCCACCGGCACCCAATTCCAATTGGGTTTTCTTGAGCATCTCTGCCGAACGATAATTGACGCGGCCGACAGGCTGAGAGAGACCCCGGACTCCTATGATGACCGGGCCACCATGCTGTGGAGCGCCTCCCTGGCCATGGCGCCGCTTGCCGTCGCCGGTCTGGGCAAGGTCAGCTTTGCCATTCATCTGCTTGAACATGGTCTGTCGGCTGCAACCGATCTCGCCCACGGCGCCGGTCTTGCAGCGCTTCTTCCCGGCTGGCTGCGCTATCATCAGGATGAGTTGAGCGAGCGATTGGCTCGCTTCGGGGTGCAGGTCTTTGACACTGGCAGGCTCGATGAAAGGCGGCAGGCAGGCGCTGCGATCACTGCTCTGGAGGCCTTTCTGCGGCGCAGCGGCTGCCCGGTATCGCTCACAGAGGCTGGTATAACGAGGCGGCACTTTCCCGGGTTGATCGACCACTGCCTGCAGCAAGCGCGCATCTGGCGGATGAAGGACTGTGACGGGCCGGCGCTCGAGGCGATGCTTGAGGCATGCCTGTCCAATTGAGCCCGTTAGCGCCGGGCCAGGCCCGTATCGATTGACGTCAAGGGACCAGCCGATCGATCAAGCTCCTGATACTATCCTGCTGATCGACATTGCGGACCAGATCAACCAGTTCAGCGCAGCGTTCATCGGAGAAAACCGGGGCGGCCAGGGTTTTGAATTTGGTGATAATCTCCGCCCAGCTCAAGGGATTTTCCGGATCCCCCTTGGGATATTCCAGCGCCTGAGTCAAGCGCTGCCCGTCCCGGGTGACGATCTCCACACGGGCCGGCCATCTGGCAGGAAATTGCTTTTCTATTGACGCATCCCGGAGGCAGTGGACTTTCCCCATCATTTCCCTGATGTCGGCCGCCCCAAGCTCTGCATCGCAATAGCGATCCAGCGACGCATCCTTTCTCAGAATCGCCAGGGCGGCGCCAAACGGCATACTGAACTGGGCATCGACCACCGATTCAGGCTTGATCTTCTGTGCATGCGGCTCTGCAACCAGGGCGAAACCGGCCTCGAGGATGGCTACATTGACCTGCTCGATAGCTTCTGGCTGCAGGTTGTGGCGCTCCATCAACGCCAGAATACAGTCGATTGCTCCCTGCTTGTACCTGCAGCAGGCATGGGGTTTTATCGAGGTGCGCAAGATCTGATACGGATTGGCCCAGTCTTTCAGGACCGCGTCGCAATCCGGCTGGGACGAGTAGCTTTTCAAAAAGCCGAATTTGCCCTCGATGATTGAGGCCGGCCCGGTTAAGCCATGTCGCGCCAGTTGCGCCGCGATAATACCGCTGTGGGCTGCCCAGCCGGGATGAAAACGTTTTGTGTAGCTGCCGTCCGAGAGAAATTCCATCGAGCCGGCTGCCTGGCTGCCGGCAATGCCGATTGTATTGCTCAAGCCATCCTGCCCCAGTTTCAGAAGCTTGGCCGCAGTGACCCCGCCGCCGAACGCGCCGCAGGTTCCGGTTGGATGAAAACCACGCGCGTAATGAGCCGCCGGGTCAACGGCGATACCCAGTCTGACGGTTATTTCATAGCCGGCGGCAATGGCGGTGAGCAACTCGGCTCCCGAACACTGCTGCTCGTAACCAGTCGCCAGCGCCGCGGAAATCACTGCGACCCCGGGGTGCAGCGAGGCACTGTTTACCACATCGTCGAGTTCCAGCGAATGGGCGGCCATGCCCATTGCCAGGGCGGCCATAGACGCCTCGCAGCGCAGGTCAGTGCCAGCCACAACCGCTGTTCCTGCAGAATGATCCTGATTTCTGATCAGTGTGTGGACAGGCCTGGACGACTCGCTCAGCACGCCGCGAATCGCACAACCCAGATAGTCGAGCAGCAGATATTTGGTGCGGTCTCTTACCTCGGGCGGCAGCGCCTGATAATCGAGCGCACTGCACCACTGGGCAATGCGACCACTGAGACTGGTCCGGTTCGTCTTCTGTGTAGTCTTCTGCATTGGGATATCCTCCTCGCGTAAAGGCCTTGAGGCGCAGCTCAATTATCGGTCTCGAACCCCTTTTTGGCCAGGGCAAGAAAATGGGCCACATCGATTTCTTTCGGGCAGACATGGGAACAGGCCCGGGAAGTGTGACAGCGGTAGACGCCCTGTTCGCTGTAGATCGTTTCCAGTCGCTCCTGTTTCTGCTGTTCCCGGGGATCGAGATAGCGAACAATAGCCGCGAGCATCGCATTGGGCCCTAAAAAATTTCGATGGCTCGAGATACAGGCCGACGAACAGCAAAAGCAGTTAATGCAGCGGGTCGCCTCGACATAGTGCTCCATCAAGGCCGGATTGATCTGCTGTTCCTCGCCGCCTTCGGCAATACCCGGCGGATCAATCACATATGGCTTCACCCGGTTGACCCGCTCATAGGCGACATCGGTGTCGATGACCAGATCCCTGACCACCGGCGCGACCTCCAGCGGTTCGATGGTAAACACCGTGGTATTGAAATAGTTCACCGCATTTTCGACGAGCAGTTCGCAGGCCAGCATCGGTTTATGGTTGATTTTCATCGAACAGGTTCCGCACTGGCCGTGCTCGCAGGACGAGTTCCAGGCCAGGGTCGGGTCCTGCTCATCGTTGATCGATCTGAGCAAATCGACAAAGCGCATAATAGGCCCGGCACTCACCTGATAGGTCTGATACCAGCTGCGCCCACCGTCAGGATCGTGACGGTAAATATGCAAGGTCAGGTCATATGAATCTGTCATCGTGTCGCATCCGGCTTTATTAATTGATAGTGCAATAGTTCAGCAGCGCTATACTGGATAGCGGTTTAATGGGTTAATATTTCCTTTCGATAAAATCGAACTTTTCAGAATGTTCACCGCCGGCCTTGAAGATGCTCATATCGATCGCCCGGCTCGATATCCGGCAGGCCCCGTCAGCATCGATTCGCACCAGGGTGTGATGGTTGAATGCATCATGCCTGTCCGGATAGTCGTCTCTGAAATGAGCTCCTCGGGACTCTTTGCGGTATCGTGCCCCTGCGCAGATAGCCTGCGACACCAGCCGCAGATTGTCCAGTTCCCAGCGCTGCACAAGCTCCTGGTTCATGCGCAGGTGCCTCTGGACCAGTTTAATCTGCCGCGCCCGCTGCCCGATGTCCTCGAGCAGGGCCTCGGCCTCGCTGATCGACTCCTCAGTCCTGAATACACTGACCTTCTCGGTCATGGTGGTGCGCAGACTGTTTCTCAATTTGCCGACACTCTCAGCGCCGCTGCTCTCCAGATAACCGGTAAACAGCTCCTGGTAGAGTACCGGGTCACATGGTCTGGCGCGGGCCGGTTGTGCTTGGATATAGTCCACCACTTTCGCACCTACCAGTTTACCCATGGTGATCAATTCGAGAATCGAATTGGTCCCCAATCGGTTAAACCCGTGGAAACTCGAGGCCGCGCACTCGCCGACGGCATAGAGACCGGCGACGGTGCCCCGGGTTGCATCTTCTACCTCACCGTGCGCATTGGTGGGAATTCCACCCATATGATAATGATTGCTGGGCCGCACCGGGCACAGATCGGTCTTGGTGTCGAGATTCACGTATCGCTTGAAAAAACTCGATACCTCCGGAATCTGTTTGTCGTGGACGCTCTCAGGTAAGTGACGGAGATCGATCCAGACATGCGCGATGTTGTGGTCGGGGTTGATAATGCCGCGGCCTTCCCTGATCTCCGATTCGATCGCCCGGGCCACCAGATCCCGTGGGGCCAGCTCCTTCATTTTCGGGGCATAGTGCACCATGAACGGATCGAGAGCATTGTTTCTCAGTATCCCCCCCACCGAGCGCAGCGTCTCACTGGCGAGGATGCCGGGTCCGACGATACCGGTGGGATGGAACTGAACCGCTTCCGGGTCCATCACCGGCAGACCGCTGCGCATTACCAGCGCGAGTCCGTCCCCGCTGTTCTGCCGGCAGTTGGTCGTCACCCGGAAAACCTGCCCGCTGCCGCCGGTGGCAAGTACCGTCGCCCTGGCGTGAATCGTGGTGAACACCCCGCTCTTTCTGGCTGAACACGATGCTGCCGAAACACTGTCCCTCTTCGATCAGAAGCTCGACGGCGATGCACTGGTTGATGAAGGTGATGCCTCTCTTGAGGCTCTCGCCCCAACTGGTATCCATGATACCCTTGCCGGTTCGGTCGGCCTCAAACACCGCACGGTACGCCGAAGATTCGCCAAAATTTCTGGTGTGTCCGCCAAAGGTCCGTTTACTCAGCCGGCCGTCGGGGTTTCGCGAGAAGTGCATGCCCCTGTTTTCCAGCCAGAGAATCTGCTCCCAGGCAGATTCACAGATGGTTTTCACGACATTCTGATCAGCGGTGCAGTCTGATCCTTTCCAGGTATCGAAGCATGTGAAACAGAGTCGAGTCCTGGGGATCCTTCGGGTCAACCGCCGCCAGCCCGCCCTGTGCGGTCGAAGTGTGGGATTTCTGCGGATGCGACACCTTGGTTACGGCAATGACATTGGCCTGCGGCTGGCGCTCGAAGATCTCTGCGGCGCAGCGCAAGGCTGCTCCTCCTGCGCCAATGATCAGGACATCGCAGGAAACGGTTGCGTCGATATCGATTGGGCTTTTCATGATAGGGTAATTTCAGATGGTAAAGATGAGGACAATCCCCTGCAGCCAGAAAATCGCCAAAACCAGAATCGCCGCTGCACTGCTCAGCAGCCGGATGCGCCTGCTGCTGATGTAGTCGCCTCCAATGGTGAGCAAGCCAAAACCTCCATGGTACAGCACCCCGCTCAGCAGCAGGATGTCGACGACTTTTATCAGCGGCTGCCCCATGCGTTCGGCAATGACCAGCGCCTCGCGCCCGACTTCGGGGTTGAGATGCATAAACAGCATATGCGCCGGAACCAGAACAAACAGCAGCCCGCCGCTTACCCGCTGCAGTTTCCACCAGAACGACGCCCGGATGCTGCGAATCCTGGCGATCAGTGCCGCACAGAACCCTGATCCGGCGATTAATGCACCTAACCAGAAAAAGTGCGCGGTGACCTGCTGGTTGCCCAGCAGCATGAAATAACCGAGCAGCGCCATATAGCCCAGGCTCAAATAGATGACCCAGCGCAGCAGGCCATCATCCCAGCGGCTGGAATACATCTCATACAGGCAGAGCCTGCCGCCGTTGAGCGCATGGAAAATAACCGGCAGGGCCAGCAGCCATTCAAGCAGCATCGGCAGCGCACCGCTGAACATCTGTGATTTGCGGCTGAATTCTTCAGGATTGCTCAGGCTTGCGAGGGTATCGATGTGAATAAGGACATAGAGAACCAGCAGCACTCCTGATAGACGATGGGCCCAGGCCATAGGATACGCCGCACCTTTGGCCCTGATCATCGAGGTAAAAGCGCTGATGGGGTTGAAATCGTTTACTCGTTGCATAGTTCACCAAAAACGTAAAAGACGCGGAAGCCGGCGTTTTGCTCCGGCCGCCAGGCGGCATGGTTCATGATTCGAATCTCTCCAGATAGGCCAGAAAGGTCTGCAGTGCAACATTTTTATGCCCTTCCACCAATCGGCCAGGTACTTCCGGAGCTGATTTGGCGTCGCTGAGCATCTGTCCAATTCATTCCAGAGGGACTTTTGAGCAGTTTGGTTTTCAAGGTTTGTCAAAGTCCCAGATCCTGGTTGACCAGAATAATCTTAATGCGTTTTTTCGGATAGCATTTCTCGGTAATCGTCCAGGTATTGCAGATCCGGTCGGGGCTGCTGCAGTCCATGCAGAAGGATGTTTTCATGCACGGCGTCTTCCAGCCTTCATGGCGTATCGCATTGAGCGGTGCCGCGTAATTTTTAATGCGCTGCATTGCCGCCTCAAGATCGGGGACGAGCTTATTTCGGCCGAGCACCAGCACCACGTGAAGCGGTCCGAAGGTGATGCCCCCGACCCGGTTGCCGACCATATCGAGGTTTACCAGCATACCGTCTTCGGTCACCGCATTGGAACCGGTCAAAAAAAGATCCACCAGCAGCGCCCGTCGCCGTCTCTCGATGAGTTCCTCCCGCGCTACCCCGCTGTCGAAGGTTTCGATGAACTCGATCTTGGGGTCGTGCTTCAACATGTCCAGTATCCCGGTGGCCCGCAGACTGAGGGAATCCCCCCAGGAAGCGCTGGTGACGTGGAGCTTTGTCAGAATCTCGTCTTTAAATATGCGGGCCGCCTGAAAGGGATCGGCCGCGCAGTAGACCTCGAAATTGTTTTTCTCAAGTGCTGCGGCGCACTGGTCGAGACGCAGCTGCCAGAATGTGTCGCTGTAGACGGACATAAGTGCTCCTGCTCAAATCTGTTCTCTTAGATGATACATGATCAGCTGCAAACTAGCCCAAACCTGTCCACCAGACAACTGAATTTATCCTGCCAATTGATCCGGGGACGGGCCTGGCTTTTTCCGATGCGCTAACGCATCTTCTTGATAAACCGGCATCGATCAACTATTGTTGGATCTCCAGAGCTTCTTCGAGATTCTAGAATTGAGATCCGGACACTTTTTCCCCCACGGTTTACAACCATTGACCGCAAAAAGACAGACAGGCAGGTTAGCTAGCTCGTTGAACCTGACAAGCATGTTCTTTCAGGTGTTGCTCTTCCTGGGAGCCGCTGCCGCGCTTGCCCTGTTTTATCTGTCTTATCGCCCCGGAGATTTCACCGAGGCTTTCATTGCAACCGGGATGCTCCTGACCATGCCGTGGCTGTTCATCTCGCTGCTGCCGGCTCTGTTCGTGCTGGATGACAGGGAACTGCGCTGGGAAATTATCGGCAACCAGTTGATCCTGATCTCTACGGTGCTTGTGCTGCTCTTCGGCCTGGCCTTCTTAAGCGATTTTCATTGGGTGATAATCGACCATATAAAACAATCGTTTCTTGTCTCGATATCTTTCATCACCGATTATCTGTCAAGAGCAACTGGCTGGCTTAAACAGACAGTCCAGTTTTTCAAGACCTTACTCAGCTAGACCATCATCGCTGCTCTATTAAAACCGCTATTAGCCAGTACACCTGAAACCAGTAGTACCCTTTTTGAAGCATGGTTTGTTCATGTTCAATCTGTTATCATTGAGCCACGCGCTGAGCAATTGTTCAGCACCACTAATTAATACCCAACTATTGCATACACCATGTACATTCCAGACAGTCTCACCCAGCAGGACGATTACCGGCAATGTGTCTCCTTTCACGGCCACACCTGCATGGGGGTGACCATCGGCTATCTTGCCGCCAAGCTGGGCCTCGAGCTTTTAGAGATAGAGCGCTCCGTTGATGAAGAACTGGTGGCGATCGTGGAAAATGATGCCTGCTGCTGTGATGCCATCCAGGTGCTGACCGGCTGCACCTTCGGCAAAGGCAATTTTTTCTTCAAAGACCATGGCAAAATGGCCTTTACCTTCGGCAACCGCTTAACCAACAAGTCGATTCGTCTGGTGCTCAAGCCTGATGCTCTGACTCCGCCTGAGAATGAACAGGTGCTCCTGGAGAAGATCCGCGCCGGGCAGGCCTCGCCTGCAGAAATCAAGCACTACGAGCGAGAATCCCGCACCAGAATTGATGGCCTGTTCAGGCAGGGGCCGAAGGCGTTTTTTGAAACCCAGGAGACTGAGCTGCGCCTGCCGCCCAAAGCAGCCAAACGCACTTCTCTGCCGTGTGATTCGTGCGGCGAGATGGTCATGCAAACCAAGCTGCAGCGCGATGGCGATCGGCACCTCTGCAAGGGATGTCTGACCTAGAAGCAGCAACTGGTTCTTGAAGTATTGCTGCGCCCTCCCCTTGTTTCAGCACGACCGTTGAACTGCGCTTACCCTTTAATTTGACATTTATAATTTACACCTGCGAAAGAGAAGTTTTGTTGTTTGTTTTCAGTTGCTTGCAAAAACAAAGGTAAAATGAAAATTCCATTAACCTGAAAATCGCCATGTTCGACAGGCACGTTTCTAAAAGATTTGCGTGCCTTCAGCAGCTGCCTACTCTTTCGCACCCTCCAGGGCCAGGTGATAATACCTGTTCAGATCGATTATTCCGGCCTCACCGTCATGGTAGGCATTGAATTTTTTTTGAAACCAGTCATACACCTCCCAGAAATTATGCGCTGCCCGGTTCACGCCATATTTGCCGAGCCGCGCGATAAACTCCTCGCTGTTGTCATAGTTCCTGAGAATATCGAAAAAATCCGGCAACTCTTTAAGGTCGACAATGAAGAAATAATTGGGGTACGAGCTTACAAAGCCATTGAGGAAATCGGCCCGATCCTTGCTTGGGTCAAGGGCCCTGGACTCCAGGAAAAGATATCTGACATTGTCATGCCAGCGGTCGACGATGACTGAGATGACCTCATCCTCCCGGCCCGGAATGTTGGTGATTCGCACCCAGCCGACATTGGAATTATGATCGGCAACATGGCTGAAAAAGGAGACGCCGGGGGCTGAAACCGCGACAAATCCCTGCATGATATCCTCGACGCTCGTGTATTTCTCAGGGAGCAGCGGATAGGATTTTCCGGCAGGCAAGTAGTTCTGATCGAACTTGATGCCCGCGGAGACGATCTGGTTGTCGACCACATCCTCGATCAATTCCCGTTTGGGCTCTTCTGTGGTAAAGGTCATTTTCGCAGGTATCTGAGCCGGGGTGTAATGTAGTTTGTCCGGTTTGATCCCTATGTACCAGGAGTAAAACAGCTCCTTCTCTCATCTCTGCCGGCATAAAATCAAGAAAATAGCTTTCCCCTTCGATACGCAGCGCGTCCATGTAGAACCTGGTGGCCAGCTGATGTCCTGCCGTACCGTAGACATCGAAGCCCGCCACGAGTGCATAGTAGATGCGCTCCAGCAGCGGATAATCGACCACCCACATTGTTTTCGGCAGACCGCCCAGCACCCCGCGGTGCACTGAGGCGCTGTCGAAATGCCGAAATACGGTGAGGACGGGGTCGTCATCGGGCCTGTTCCCCTTCCATATCACACTCGTATCTAAACCATCGGGATAATGGATGCTGTAGAACTGCTGACGGGCCTTGTAATAATCAACCGCCCAGGCATAGTGGGTGATTGTCGAAAAGCGATTTTTCCAGGGCAATAGTCGCTGCCGCTTTCACCTGGCAGGCGCAGATTCTCGAAGTTAATTTTAGAAAACCAGGGTATTTAACGGCTAAATCATAGTCGGGATCCATAAACATGATCCAGAAATGATCATCAATCACGTTCAGGGCCACCTGGCCCTTGCAGACGGGCCCCGAATAAAGGTCATGATGGTATAGTGCAGCGTTGTCAAGCAGCCACTGGTAGCGTGAGCGGGCCGGTATCTGCTCAAAGGTCTCGAAGGGATTGGCACTGAGTTTATTGTCATAGCCGACCTGGTGCGGAGGCTGGGCCCAGTCAGGAGTGATGAAACAGCTCATGCATCCGCCGGTAGTGCTCTTCGCCCATCGGAAACACCATGTGCGTCTTGTAAACGATGGTCGAATAAATTTTCCTGAAGCGATAGTAAACCATTGACAGTTCCGGGATCGTCGTACGGTCTGACGGTGGCAAGATGTCGATGGCCTTGCCCGGCGGTGTTTCTTGAACGTACAATTTCGTAGAATTCATTCGGAGCCGGTTTCAAAGCTTATATGGGCAAGAAACAGGTGCTCATAGAGGTAGCGGGCGGTCATCCGATGTTTGGCATCGGGCTGATTCAAATAAGTGCTTCCCACTTCTCCACCATCATCTGATCTGCTGCAGGCACTGCTTTTAGCGCCTGCTGCTCCTCGGGCAGACGGACCTTGTGCGCCCTGGCTGAGCCACCCGGCAATGGTGTTGAACTCTTCGCTGGTCAGCGGCGGAAAGCCAAACGGCATACCGTTGTTCGGGTGTTTCTTGAGGTATTTCTCTCAGTTCATCTCCATCTTCGGCGCAGGTAAGATCGCTGGCCTCCGGAGTAGTATTCGCCAACGACGTCGGGCGACAGCCGCTTATGATCGAGCAGCATGTACATGATGGAGTCGGCATAATCCTGGTTTTGTTCCGGGGTGACACTGGTAAAGCCCTTCTCGCGCCACTGTTCGGTGGAATGCGCATCGACCAGCAGCCGGCTCGGGTCCATGGTCTTCAGGCGTCCGGCATTATAGATCTGTTCCTTGCTGGCACCGCGGTCCAGCCCGTCCCAGGAACTCAGTTTCAACTGGCAGGGAGAGTTGTAGCAGGAATGGCACACCACGCAGCGCTTGACCAGAATCGGTTCCACCTCGCTGAGATAGCTCAGCTCCCTGGCCGGAGGCACAAACTGGTAGGCCGGGTTCTGGGGGGGCGGCGGTGTTGCGCAACCAGCCAGGGCCAGCACTATCAATGTAACGACAGGCAGCAGCATTCGCATGTTATCTCCTATGACACAGATCAAATTAAACCGTCTTGCCTCGGTCTCTTCATTTTTACACAACCTTAACAATGCCAGAATGGTAGAAAATCTACAGCGCACCTTGCAATTTTAGATTCTCTGTGTTCTCCAAAAGAAATGGTGGACATCTGGTGACCGACAATAGCATCCCGGTTGCTGCCGGTCCAGCATCGCCCAGCTGGACGTGTGAGTCAAGATAAAGATAACCTGCCCCGGCAAGAGTATCTGGGTCTGCAAAGTGGAACTTTATCTGAATTGTAGATTATGTTGCTATGAAAATCGCTTGTTCGATACATCGGTGAAGCACTCTTGATCTGCGTTGCCAGAGATACATAGATGAAAACCAAAAGAAGGATTCGCAAGTAAAGTGAGGGTTGCGATAAGCACTTTTCAATTGTTGGTCAGAGCCGGCCTCCCTGTTTTTCTGACCTGGTGTTTTATACCCCTTGCCTTTATGCTTCCTCTCGTCGATTCTACCAGAGAGCCCTATTTCGACCTGACCCGGGCGCCTGCACAGGTGGCCTACTGGCTGTCGCAGTCTGGTGGTAAATTTGGAGTCCCGATCATAACCGGGCTTTGTCTGCTGCTCATAATCACCCGTAAACATATCACTAATCAGAGGAGGTGGCTGGAATTAATGGCAGTCAGTCTGATCGTTGCAGTCTGCGCCGGGGGCGGCGGTGTAGTCAATGAGCGTATTCTAAAAACCAGGTTCAAGGTTCCCCGACCCAACATCGCCTGGCTGGCCGGCGAACATGGTGACGGTCCCTTGGGAATGAGCACGGATGATTTCTATGGCAGTGGAGACAAAAAAGTCCGCCGCCAAATTTTAAAAGAGGTCCTGGCCCGAGAACCTAAACCTGTCCCGCTCAGTCCATCTATTGAAAACCACTGGTTGAAAGAAACGGGTTATGCATTCCCCTCCGGCCACTCCTTTTCAGCGATGTTTTTGGCAACTTTCTTTCTCATGACGGGGGTAACCTGCATCACTACCAGGAGATTCTGGCTTCTCTACGCACTGCTGCCATGGGCATTGGCCGTCTGCTATGCCAGGCCGATCCTGAGGGTTCATACGCCGATGGACATAACGCTTGGAGCTTTGCAGGGCATGGTCGTTGGTGTTGCCGCCTACGCGGTTATCAGGGCACTGATGCGCAGATTTGCTTACTAGGTACAGCAGCCCACCCTCATAGGGCCCACCCTCAAAGACATAGAGCTCGACACCCGCGCTCAGAAGAGCTTCGCCAATAGCTCCGGCTTGCCGTATTCTCAACATGGTTCGAGCAAGAAAAAGGCAAGCGCGGGACAGCATGGGTAAAAAAGCAGCAGGTTCAATACCGGCCGCCGGAGACGGGCATTAAGCGCATCAAGGCTAAAGTCGGCTCGGGTACACGCTCGTCTGCACTGCATGCTGTTGATTTACAGATTAATCAAATTGATTGAAGGCACCCAGGGGATTGGACATTGGCGGATTCGATCAACACAGCTGCCGGCATAATCGAGTTGCTGCGATTCATGATTCATGACTGCCTCCCCTTTTCCCTGGATACCTCTATTCTTTAGAGCGCCCGACAAGATGCCACATACGCATGAATGTTCATATAATTACGGTTGACAAGAGATATCGTCACAGCACCGGGGCCATCAGGGCGGACCCCCTGGCCTTGAACCGCTCCCAGAGGGACTGCGCTTCCAGGTTGTAGTCAAGCAGTTCTGTCGAGTGTGAGAAATCATCCACCAGCATACGCTCCAGTTCCCCGGCAAACGCTTTGTCAGCAACCGCTCCGGTTACTTCAAAATTCAGACGAAATGAACGGTTGTCAAAATTAACCGTACCGACGATTGCCAGCCGGTCATCGATCAGCATGGCTTTCTGGTGCATGAAGCCCTTCTCGTAGAAGTAGATTTTTGCGCCGAGTTCCTTCAATTCACTGAGGTAGACATTGGCGGCCTGGCGCACGAACCAGTTGTCGTTCAACTCCGGGGTGAGGATTCGTACCTCGAGACCTTTGAGCAGGGCCAGGCGCAGGGCCACCATGGTGGCTTCATCAGGAATGAAATAAGGGGTGGCGATCCAGATACGCTCCTGCGCCAGGTTCAGCACGGTGGTAAAAAAGAGGCTGGCTGTCTCCAGTTTGTCGGCCGGGCCGGAGGCCAGAATCAGGACATTCTGGCTGCTGTCCGGAGCCGCTTGAGGAGTCCATGACAGGCCCTGCAGGATCTCACGGCCAGCCCAGTGCCAGTCGACCAGGAAGGAGACTTGAGCGGCCAGGGCCACCGGCCCCTGAATATGCATATGGGTATCCCGCCACGGCGACAGTTTCGGGTCCTCGCCCAGGTAGTCGTCACCGACATTGAGGCCGCCCACCCAGGTCGATTTACCGTCAACGACCACAATTTTACGGTGATTGCGGAAGTTGAGCTGGAATCTGTTATGCGGGCCCTGGCGGGTGTTGAATGGCAGGATCTGGATACCCGCGGCGCTAAAATCCGCAAGCCATTCTGGTTTAAGACCACTGCTGCCCAGTTCGTCATAGAGGACATATACCGCTACACCCTCCTTGGCTTTGCGGATGAGCTGATCTTTAAAACGATTGCCGATGCCGTCTGAGCGCAGGATATAGAACTGGAACAAGACGTAAGACTTTGCGCTTTCAATCCCGGCCGCGATGCTGTCGTAGGTGGCGTGCCCGTCCACCAGCAGCTCTACTTTGTTGCCGCGCAAAAACTGGTATCGTGCCAGTTTCTTAATCGCCTCGTACTCCGGAAATGTCTGAGGGGCTTCCACCTTGTAGGGGTCCAATTCTTTAGAAAACTGGATGATCTCATCCTGTATCTCGGCGGAGATTTCCTGGTGGGTGTCAATATAGCCGTTGAATTTGCTGCGTCCGAGGACCCAGTAAGCAGGCACCGCAACGATGGGCAAGGCATTGAGGCTCACGGCCCAGGCGATGGCTCCCTGCGGGGTACGTGTCTGCAGAATCGCATGCACCGAACTGATCAGCCCCAGGATTTGAAAGAGCACTAAAATTGCGGTAAAGGTCTTGGTTTTCCTGGTAATCCGCATACGCTGCCTCGCTTTTGAAAGAAAGTAATTCGACTACGATCTAGACCCTGTCATTTCCTCAGATGGTTCTTAAATCCGAGCTGATAGACAGGTTGTCGAGATACCTGGACGTGCTCCCGGAATACGGATAATTGTAAAACCCGCTGAAAAAAGAAAAACTGAAAAGCT
Source organism: uncultured delta proteobacterium (assembly GCA_963707715.1). Classification (GTDB taxonomy): domain Bacteria; phylum Desulfobacterota; class Desulfobulbia; order Desulfobulbales; family Desulfocapsaceae; genus JABDQA01. Next base: position 456,443 of record CAVPRJ010000002.1, on the reverse strand, counting down.
GTTTGTCTTATAACTGCCTGGTGGGATATTTGTCAAAATTCAGTCATACAGAAGCGATTTGGAACAATTTTGCCAGTGCCTTTTTATACGGCTCTGTTGCTTCGCTATGAGCCTGCAGCACCTTCATCATATCAGATCGCTGATCCTGAATCTGACGTTCATATAGATATTTCTGATTCCGAAACGCTCCAGGGAAAGCTGGACGATATGGCTGTCTGGAATACCTGGCGGATAGCTGACCATGACCGGGTATTCCCCGCTCATAAAGCCGGCCCCGCCGCAGCGCCAGCACTCATAGTAGCCGACTCCGCCGTTGCCCCTGCAGCTGGGACAGCGCACCCGGGCCGGCACGTTTATTCGGACATGGCCGCCTCGAAAGGCCTGATCGGGGGTCAGGGTCACCACGACGGTGAGGGGCTCAGGACGCTCCCCCTTGGCCTGACCGCTTTCGGAAAAATTGCTCAGTATACGGTCGAACAGGGCATCAAACGACGGCCCATACGAGTGAAATGAGCGGCTCAAGGAAACATCGCCAAGGTTGACCGGCTCCTGGCCGGGCACCAGCGGCTCCGGCTCCGGTCGACGGCTCATCGATTCAACCGTGCCGCTGCGCTCAACCCTGAAGCGCTGCTGCTGCCTTCGATCATCATAAGCCCGGCGGCTTGTGGGATCACCCAGCACCGAATAGGCCTCTTGAATCACCTGAAACGGCAGATGTCCCTCTGTGTAAATATCCGGGTGGAACTCTTTGGCCAGCCGCCTGTAGGCTGACTTGATTTCTTCCTGGCTCGATGTTGCCGGTATACCCAGGATAATATAGTAGTTCTTCGGCATTACAGATCCTCCTTCATCTAGGCTAGCATCAAAAATGATCCGTTATCCCAAGCGGTCCCTCCAGTCTCCTGCCTCAGCAATCCGCTGCGGCCTAGCCGTTACCTCCTGCATGTTGAGAAAATTTCTTTCGCGGATTGAATTTTGATTTTCTGGACAATTCAGTGAACAGCTGCTCTTCCTCCTCACTCAGGGTGGCAGGCACCCTGATTTGCAGTTCGACGATAATGTCGCCTGCCTGGCCAGCCTTTTTCGGCAGACCTTTGCCTCGAATACGCAACTTCCTGCCGTTATGCGATCCCCTGGGGATCCTCAGAGACACCGATCCATTCACCGTCTGGACTTCGACCTGTGCACCGAGGGCCGCTTCCCAGGGCGTGATCGCAACCACGGTATGCAGATCATGGCCGTCTACCTTAAAGCGTGAATCGGGAGCAATATGGACCCGCAGCAGCAGGTCTCCGGACATAGCTCCCCCTGCGCCCTTTTCTCCCTGGCCCGGCAGCCGGATCACCGATCCTTCCGTCACCCCGGGAGGGATCTTGACCTGAAAATTTCTGCTGGCGGGATGAGCCCGACCGGCACCATCCCTCTCGTAAGACGTTAATGCTATGGTCTTGCTGGCACTGGACATGATTTCCCGCAAGGTGACTGTTATATCGGCCTCGTGCGACCGCCCGGGCTGGTCAAAATCGCGCCACCGGGTCTGCTGTTGCTCAAACCCCCGGCCAAACAGGCTGTGAAAAAAGTCGCTGAACCCGCTGGTCTCGCCGAATGAACCGTCGCCGCCGAACCTGAAGGTCCTGGCAGTTCCTCTGGGCTGGCCCCCTCCCTTGCGGAACATCTGCTGCCAATCAGAACCATAATCCTGATAGCGAGCACCGTTCTGCCAATTTTTGCCGTAGGCATCGTAGAGCCTTCGCTTCTCGGGATCCTTCAGGACTTCGTTGGCCTCGTTGATCTTTTTGAACTCCGCTTCGGCGTTTTTGTCTTTGTTGACGTCAGGGTGATATTTGCGCGCACGTCTGCGGTAAGCCCGCTGGATGTCTTCCTGCGTCGCATCTCTGGGAACTCCCAGTATCTTGTAATAATCGACATATTCCATAGTGCAAAACACCTGCCATGCAGCCCGCGAAACAAGCGCCTTCGGTTGAATTATTGTTGCGCAGGCCGTCTCTATGAGTTGCTGTCCTCGATTCTTACCTCCTCTTCGGGCAGTCCCAAAATGGCTGCTGCTCTAATAAATCAGGGTTTTCTTCTCTTTGACGAACCTGCTCAATTCGTCCACATTGCGTTCCGTATAGTCCACGATTTGCTCGAGCTTGACCCGGAACCGGTCGTCCGGCCCCAGCATGCTGTCTGCTTTTTTCAGCAGTTTTTTCCCGTCCTCGAGATACCGGTGAACATCTTTGATCAACAGCCGCCTTTGCTTGTGCTTTTCCTGTTCGGCATCAACAAACGGTATCAACCTGCTGATACAGAGTTCGACCAGATAATCCCTGGAGAAATTATATTTATTGGATATGTCATCAAGAAGTGCCAGCGAGTTTCGGCTTAACACAAAGGTCTTCTGCCGCCGCCGCGCGGTTTTCTGAACAACATCCTGCGACTCGCTGGCGACCCGGTCAAGGGTCTCCCTGTTCTGCACCAGCTCATCGATCAGGGACTTCTGCTTGACCTCCAGATGGGTGGCCGCCACCTTGAGCAGATCGATCATCTGATCGGACAGCCTGAAGGTCGCCCGCACCGACTGTTTGCCCCTAAGCTGCTGAGCATTCAGCTGGAGCTCCTCCGGCTGCCTGGTTTCGTCCGGTTCCATAATGTGCCTCCTGTGCCTATAGAATAAGGCCCGTTTATTACTTTATCAAGTAAATAATGAATAGTAACATTTTAGTAAAAAATATTTATTACATTTTATATTGACACAGACAATATAGTAATTATTTTTGCGGTAAACAGACAGGCAGTAAACGGGCCGAGGCGGCACTGCCGGTCTCGGTAGAATAGACGAAACCGTCAGATAGGAGGTATGTCATGTTTGCAAGAATCAGTGATATTGACAGAATGTTTGACGCGATGGGGTTGCTCAGGGGTCGATTTGACAACATCTTCAGCGAGTTTGACCGCAACCTTGGCTATGGGCCGAACTGGTCCGTGGTAAGCAACTATCCGCGCACCAATCTCTATTCCAAAGGAGATCGGTTTGAGCTGGTTGCCGAGGTGCCAGGCTTGAGCAAAGACGATCTGGATGTGAAGATTCAGGGCAACTATGTCGAAATCAGCGGCAAACGGGAGGTCAAAACACCAGAGGGCTATCGGGCGCACCGCAGCGAGCGCGGCTCGGCATCTTTTACCCGCAGCCTGACCCTGCCCTCAGATGTCGATTCCGGAAAAGTATCGGCGACCCTGAAGGACGGCATCCTGGTCCTGACCCTGCCGAAGTCGGAAGCTGCCAAACCGCGGCAGATATCCATCAAATAAGAAGGGCTCAGATGAGTTCAGTCGATAAAGGAAATGGAGGACGCTATGGACGGTAAGGATTTGACCAAAAAAGACCAACGGGCAGTCGAGTCGACCAGGAACCTGCGTCAGGTGACTCCGCTGGTTGACATTTATGAGAACGACGATGAGATCCTGCTGCACGCTGAAATGCCGGGGGTAAAAAAAGATGACATCACCGTTAACATCGACAACGGCAACCTGACCCTGTCGGGCCTTAGATCGGTGACGAGCGAGGGTGCCGCGGAATGGGAAGAGTTTGGCGAGGTTGAATATCAGCGGGCCTTCTCAGTGCCGCAAACCATCGATGTCGGCAAGGTAAACGCAGAGCTCAAGGATGGCGTTCTGGCCCTGCACCTGCCCAAATCAGAAGCAGCCAAACCCAGGCAGATCAAGATCAATGCAGGGTAAAATCAGTACCAGGCAACAGGCCGTCCCCTCCTCTAGCAGGCGGGACGGCCTGCCAGCCTGAGCCTCATGTAGGTTTTTTTTGTCGGCATCACAAAATTGCTGAACGTGCCGCGAGATATGGCTGCAGTGAAATCGCCGCCAGATTGGCTGCAGTTCTTTCGAAATGCATCTATGCTGCTCAGTATTTCCTCACTGAGCCTGTCCTTTGAGGCCTGCTCCCTGACCACTGTATCAGACAGAAGTGCAAGTTCTTTGAGCAACTCGACGGGAAACTGCCTGAGTTGGACGCCGTGCTCGCCGGTGAGCGTTGCCAGAGCAGCACTGTTGCGAGCCATGCGAAAGCTGAGGATGCGGCTGTTAATCGCCGCCGCGGCCGCGGTGATGACTGCTTTGACCTGGGCAGACTGAGCATCCCACTTGGCTTTGCTGATGAACAGATCAAAGGCCCCTGCCGGCTCGTGCCAGGCAGGGTAGTAGTAGTATTTCGCCAACTTATGGAAACCGAAGTTCATATCGTGGTATGGTCCGACGAATTCGGCGGCCTCGATCTCGCCGTCTTTCATCGCCTGTGCGATCTTGCCCAATGGCAGGGAAACCACTTCGGCGCCTGCGGCTTTCAAAATCTCGCCTCCGAAGCCGCCCATCCGAATCTTAAGACCCTTAAAGTCGCTCATCGAATTGATCTCTTTATTGTACCAGCCACCCATCTGGCAATCAGTGTTGCCGAACGGGAAAAACTTGCAGCCGGCTTCGGCGTAAACTTTATCGGCAAGCTCCTGGCCGCCGCCGAACGCAAACCAGGCGTTCTGCTCCTGGGCCGTCAGCCCGAAGGGGGTATTGTGGAGGAATTGCATGGCTGGCACTTGCTTTGCCCAAAAAGGTGGCTGCCCCGTCCCCATTTCCACCGTGCCGTCCGCGACTGCCTCCAGGGTTTTAGGGAATGGGACGATCTTCCCGGGACCGTAGAATTCGATGTTGATGAGCCCTTGCGTCCCCTCGGACACCATCTTCGCGAACAGCTTCATATGCTCATTAGGTTCTTGTCCCCAGTTGTTAATCACGCGCCATTGTTCTTTGCTTTGGGAAAAAACCCGGCGCGGGGACATGGAAGTCAGGGTTGCGGCAGTAGCCACGCTGCCTAAGGCGACCGTGCGAAGAAACAGGCGTCGTTGCAGTTGTCTATTTTCTTTCATGTCATCCTCCTTTTCGCTTTTTCACGACCATTTCCCTTTGTCTGAGATGCCTGGGCAATAACAAGGCCGCATATCTGCGAGGCGCTCGTTTATGAACGGTTATTTCGCAGGCATAAGCACTAATCCTGACAAGTAAATGTAACAAAGTGGTGGTCGGGAGAAGTATTCATTATCCCACTTCGCATTTTAAAAATGTTCGGGGGCTGGTGAGCGCCGGAGCTGACTTTTTTCTGTCAGGTAAAAAGCCGTGAACTTTGTGGGTGATTTTGTGGGGAAAAACAAAAACGGGAAGTTGAGAACACTCTCAACCCCCGTTTTCTCTGCCGAAGCGGATGTAACTCGAACCGGCGGCCTCCGGCGTGACAGGCTAAAAAGCCATTTTTAGAAAGGCAATATCAAGCACTTAAGCACCTTTTAAAATTTGCATTAAAAACCTTCCTGAGCTGAAATTACCCGGTCAGGAAAAACATTTAGGCTCTTAAGTAGCCAACGTCTGCCTGTCTTCGTTGCGGCAATAATACTCTCCGGTCTAGCTCCTGCTTCGCCTCAAGCGACTCATCAGTGAATGTAATATTGCCAGAATAAAGGAAAGTATTTCTGACTTTCCTCTCAGCGAAGATGTTTTCCAGGCTATCGCCTAATCGACTGAAACGATTCATTTTAACAATTCTATCTGGTAATCGTTCCACGCTTCGTCTTTTTTTATGTTCCAATATTCAAAACAGATACGAGAGCCCGATGTGCCATCGAGAAGTTTTTCCATGAGACAAGCTTTCACACCTTTTTGGACCAGACGCAAAGATTCATTTCTGAAATTTATCATTGTTGTTTGGTAATCGTTCCACATTTCTTCTTTTTTTCTATTCCAATATTTAAAACAATTTTGATAGCCTGATGAATCATAGCGATGCTTTTCCAGACAAACTTTTAGACCTTCCTGGACTAGAGCCAATAATTCATCTCTGAAGCTAATTTTTGTGTCATTTAGATCATCTTTTATTAAGCCGGCCTTTGTATTGTAACAGGTGAGCGCTTCATTTAGATCACCGCCCCAGGGTTTAGTACATTTTTGCAAAATAGTTATATCGATTATGATATTATTGTTTCTAAGAATGCACTCAACGGCTTTTCTTGTGTAATTCCGATACTGAGATTCACACTGAGCAATAATTTCGTCAGAAGTGAGAGTGGGACCACCTCGGGAAATTGAGGTTTTTCCCATTTCGTTGTTTTGATCCGAATTAATTGTGGGACTTTGCTGAGTCGAAACTTCACGCAATACTCCATCTTGCCCTCTCATCAGTTCCGACAAGCCTTCAACAGGAATAAAAACAACCGAAGCAATCAGGAAAAAACAAAAAATTGTGTGGTTAATTCTCCTGTTCATGTGTCCGTTGTTTTATAAGGCTGATACGTTGATTGAACCAGTCACTGAGCTTTGCTTGCAGGCTACCTTGCAAAATTAGATTTTTCTTTCAAAATCTTACAATTAGATAAAACATATTTGTAGGAATAATCTTCAATAGTAAACTTTCTTCTCTTTAATTAAAATCCTCTTCTTATTCCTATACTGACTAGATTCAAGATATTGGGTATATTTACCTAATGAACAACAATTAAACTAGAAAAAACATATACGTTAGGAGGTTACGTTATGTTGAAAGACGAGAGATCCAAGATCAATCTGATGTTTTTCTTAGGCGGCGTGCTCTGTTGTTTGGCATTGTTATTTCTAACTGGCGCAGCTAGCCAGTCGCCAATAGGAAAATATGAACTGGCGGTAGTGACAAGAGAAAGGATTACCCAGATTTACGTCATTGATACTTCAACGGGTGCTGTTAAATGGGTAGATTCTATGAACACACCTTTTAGTGAGATAAAGGGAGATTGAGAATTAGAAGATGCGATAAGCTGAAACAGGCAGCCATTGCAATTAAGCAACTGCTGGCTCGCAATAAAAAATGGGGGAAGGTCATAATCGTTTGCTACTCTGAAATACCATTAGGTATCAGGCTGCATTTTGTGATACTCTTCTTCATGTGTCTGAAATGAAACATAATTATATTCAGCATTATCTACAGAGAGGTGGTATTGAACAGGGTTGGAAGCGAAAAAGTGATGCCAGATAAACCATCGGCCGACCTATCGGGGAGACGCGCGCACAAAAGGCGGGCCCATGCAAGAGCGGTCGTTGACTGGCCTGTCACGGTCGTTACTTCCAAAGCCACCTACCAGGGCAAGACAAAAAACGCATCTCGCGGCGGGGCACTCATCCATCTGGCGCACGAGCTGGATATTGGCGAAAATGTTCGCCTCGCAATCGAAATCCCTGAATGTCAGGATGCCATCATTGCCAGGGCTGAGGTTGTCCGGGTATTTCCTCTCAAGAGAGGCGTCGGGCAGCCCTACTCTCACGGTATGGCTTTGCAGTTCACAGAAATATTTGAGGATAATTTGAAATTTTTCTCCGGCAATCTTGCCTCAGACTGGAAGGAAGATTTCAGCGAGATTGACCCATCCCCTGGAGCCGCACTTCCCCGGCGAGTCGAGCCACCCCGGAGTAATAAGTTTAGAAAGTACGCCCTCGGGGTCTTGGCCGTCATTATATTGCTTCCACTACTGTATTTACTGTCGATCTCACGTGAAAAAAAAGCAGACAGCCGGCAGATGGTCGCTCAATTGGAAAAGCGACTGCTGATAATCGAGCTACAGGTTGAATCGTATCAGTCTGTTAATGAGTCACTTGTACATTTTAAAGAGGAATTAGCCAATCTTCAAACCGAGCTGTCGGCTTTGAAGAAGAATTTACCGGCAGCTGAAACGCTTGAATCCATGAGCCTGCAGCTTAAAAATCAAAGTGAGCTCGTTCAGCAGATTTTCGAAGAATTAGAAAGGTATCAGAAGCCTGCCGTGACTGATTCGAAGATTGATCAGCACGCGCAAAAAGAAAACCATTACGTGGTGAAAAAAGGAGATACCTTATATCAGATCAGTACAAAACTCGGAATTTCAGTCGGGGAACTCAGGGCGCTCAATGGTCTCGATGCCAACGACCCGATAATTCCGGGGCAAAAACTGATGATTCAATGATGCCTCCGAACCCGTGGACCGCTCAACGTCACGAGAAAAAGCCTTCGTAAGCCGCCCGCCCTCCCCTAACACCTGATACCTCCAAACCTGCACGCCTTGGCTGCGACGAGCGACACGACAAATGAAGTTTTGTCAAAACGATCAAGCTGCACAGCACAAGGCAGGCCGGGTCAGCTATTCTCTTTGGTGACGCCGTAGACATTGTCCGACGGCGCTTCTCCACGGCGTTCGGCGGAAATGACGCAATTTTGCTGGTGGGGTTTAGAGCGCCGATTCAGGGCCACGAGCACCCGGACGACCGTCTCGCTGATGGTTCCGCGCCGGGCCTGGGCGACGAGTTCCTCGAGGGCGCTGCGGTTTTCGTATGAAACCGGCCGGTAAGGCCTCGGCGAGATCAGGGCGTCATAAATATCAGCGACCATGACGATGTCGATCAGTAAATCATCGACAGACCTGCCCGTTGGGTAGCCGCTGCCATCCTTGCGCTCATGATGGTCTCGGGCAACCCGGGCGGCAAGGATGTCGGGATTTCGGAAGTAATAGACCAAAAGAACGTAGCCGGCCAGCGCATGATGCTTCAGATATTGGTGCTCGGCCCTGGAAAGCGGCGTCTGCTTGGCAAGAATGGCCGGCGGGATGCAGAGTTTGCCGATATCATGGGTGGGGCCGGCAATCACCTCCTGGCGCAATTTTTCCTTTTCCCCGATCAGCTCCCGGGCAATGAGAATCGACAGCGCGAAAACCAGCAGCAAATGGCGATAGGTATAGATGTCCGTTTCGCGAAACCGAAAAAAAGAATTTAAAATTGCTTCGGGAACACGAACCTCCCCGGCGATGTCAAGCAGCGCTGCATGCTGGGTGTCGTGGCTGGTGATCACGTCGTAGGGAGGAACGGCTAGATAGCCGACCAGATCATCCTGAATCTGCGAGGAATCAAGCAACCGGCAGAATTTGATGGTGCCTGATTCCCGCCGGGCAAGATCCTGCATGACCTGCGGGGTCAGCTGAGTTCCGGCAGGCAGAAGCAGGTTATCCTCAAGATCCGTTACCGCATAGGCCAATCGATATTCCGGCATACCTGATTCCTCTTCAGTTTCAAACTACCCTTAAGATTATCTTGATTTGGGTCACCTGATGGTCAAAAACAGCACTATGGCATCGACTAACTCGAACTACTGCTGCGAAGGCTTACCAGCGCTATTGTTTTAATGCTGATTTGAAGATTTACAGTTTTGAGTTCATGGCTGCGGTTGTTGCCTGAAGCGTTTGCTGGGGAAGGGACGCGTGCTATTGTCCAGCATACAGGGCCATTATCTTTTTTACGTAGTTCCTGGTTTCCTCGAATGGCGGTACCTTGTAGCCGTGTTTGCGTACGTTGCCGTAACCGGCATTGTAGGCTGCCAGGGCTAGAGGGACACTGCCCTTGATCCCCGGGCGGTCAAGCTGCTGCCTCAGGTAGCGGGTGCCGCCGTCAAGGTTTTCCTCCGGGATATGGGGATCAACCCGCAATTCACCTGCAGTGGCAGGCATCAGCTGCATCAGCCCGATAGCTCCCACAGGCGACCTGGCCCTGGGGTTATAGGCTGACTCGGTATTTACCACAGCGTGGATCAGCAGTGGGTTGATGCGGTTATCCAGCGAAGCGTTCTCGATCATTCTGCCCAGCGTCAGCTTGTATTGACTTTCAGCTCTGCCCAGGTTTTTGGACAGCAGGGCCGGCAGGCGGTAATTGTCTGTGTAATCTGCCGAGGGGGCACCTTTGCCCATGGCCAGCAGCTCGTTGTAGCGCTGCTGGATGCGCCGGTGCATGGCCGGATCATCGTCAATGACCCAAGCAACCTCTTCCCAGTTATTCGGGTAGTTTCGACAGCTGCGTCCATAAACCCTCGTTTCCGGCCGGCCGTTGACAACGAGGACGGTGTAGTAATAACGGCACAGCCTGTTCTCCTCGGTACAGGTGAGAAAGACGGCAAGGCTGCGTTCTGTGCCCGGTTCTTCGGGGATGGTCCAGGAGGCTATTTCCCCGTCGCGAAGCTGCTGCTCCAGGAGGATGTTGGTATCATGCCGCAGCCCTCCCTCGGTCGTTGAGAGGTCCGCGCAGCCGGCAAGCCCGAGAAGAACCAGACAGGCGAGTATCCCCGCCAGCGGCAGCCAGCCTGTCCGTACCCTTTTATAGGTTATCAGTTTCTTCGTCATGACAGCCTACAGACCTTGCCCAGGGGGCTTACGGGTTGTCGAGGTAGATTTTCTCGCTAGCGACATCCAGCTTGTCGCTTCCTTTTTTGCGCCCGTAAAGAGTAGCCTCGCGGTATCTCCGGCCTTCACTGTCTGTCCGGATATCACTGATCGGCTTGATCGTGAAGCGGTGACCGGTCTGAGGATTGGTCCAATGCCTTTCCTCCCCGGTCGGGGTCTGTCTGAGTTCCTTTTGCAGGCGCTCTGCATCCGCTTTGTCCATATAGTTACCGATGGCCCCGCCGATTAAGCCGCCTACCGCTGCACCTGCAACAACAGCGGCGATCTGGGTTCCCTGGTCTTTATCCTTGGTCAGCATGTAACCGGTAAGCCCCCCGGCAGCTCCTCCGATGGCTGCACCCTGCTGTGTCCGGGTACAACCTGCTGCTGCAACCTGGATGATAATGAGCAGGCTGAAGAAAATTCCAAACTGTTTACGGATCATGGATCGTTAACTTACCTGTTCCCCTGAGGTGATAGGCAATCGTTTTTTAAGCCTTCCCTGAATTTTCAATAAATTCCTCTTCGTCAGACATCAACATCATAAAGCCTATCTTCTTTCAACAGCCTTTTCAAGGAGTCTCTGCTGAGGCAGCATGTTCTGAAAAAGATTCAAGGTAAAAGGTGTCCGCACACCTTTTATTTATGATCAAGGAGGCGCATGGCCCATATTAGGCGGCAGATGCGGGAAGGATCCAGCTTTCTTGGAGCATACAAAGAAGAAAAAATAAAACCTGAAACAGTATCTATTTAATGTACAAAATCATTACCTTGAGAAATGGCTTTTATTATATGCGACAAGAGCGACTCCTGTTTCCGGGTTAAGCTGCTGAATTTTGCTCCTACAATTGTCGGCAAATACATCTGAGTCCCATTTTCAGTCGCTAAAACCCAGGCCCGCTTTGTATGAACCCCTGGGACAAGCGTGCCGGCGGTTAAAATGTCCGTTTTCCAAAAATCAGCAATAGCTGTATAGGGGGGACACCTGAAACAAAATCCACCCCTGCTGATATCAGTGATCTGAAAGATTCCTTCGGAAGAAATCGATATTGAGTTGTTAATTGTGTACCTTTTATGCTGCCTGCGTTCCTCAGCACCTGATCTCATGAGTGATATCCAGCAGTGAGCAAGACTGATTCCGGAGATGTAGCGATATCAGCTAATTGCTGCAAATGAATCCGGGTTGCTCACCACCGAAATCCCGGAAAAAGTGATTTTGTACTCTTGCCCTTCAGTCGAGCCATCTACCGACATATCAGCTGATTCCAATGGTGCAACCGCTAGGCCGGCAAAATGCGGGATAGCGTGGATTTGCTCTGACTCCTCGATCAGTTGTGCTTGAGTTGCCCGGTCCATAACACCTACACATGGGTAATAGGCTGTACGAACAGCTATCAACATGGTTTTATTGTTTGTTTTGGCCAATATTTGGAAATAGTGGTCCGGATCCATATTCACTTCCTGTATGGCAAATCCTGCATTGCTTAAAAAATTGTATATATAATTTACTCCTAATGCATGGATATGCTTTGTAGAAGCCACATTTGCCTGAACCGCAATCTTCTTGTCGTTATAGACCATTCTTTGTTTTTCCAACATAGCAAGACCCCAACGCAACGATATTATGAAACAAAATGAGCGGTGAAGAGACCCAAACTCAATCGCTCGTTATCATGGGAGAACGTCAAGGTTTATGCAGAAATGGGACTAAGAATCTATACAGTCCATTAAATGGTCGACTATGACATTCAACCATGGGCTAGAATGTTAACTTTACCTAAATCCTATTTTGATTGTTAGGTCAAAGACGATTTATCGAGATTTTTCCACCCCGGCCAAGTGTTGGGAGCTTTGCCTCTGAAGACCTTTAAAATATGGCTTGGCGGATTGTGAATTGCTAGATCGCTTTCTCCAAGTGGTTTTGAAACTATCTGACTTTTTAATTATTATCCTGAGATCTTAATAACGAAAAAAAATATTTTTTCAACAATGACAGAAATAGCTTAAATTCAAAATTAATCAAAATTTCTAAAAATAACTAAATATATCTTCGATTTTCTACGGTTTATTTTAAATAACAAAATGAAGTCGTATGGTTAGCCCTAAATATCTGCGGTTAAAATTTTTGTAAAAAAGTAAAATAAATTGAACCGCCAGGCGTTCAAGCCTATTTTGCTGATATATCTGATGCATCAATGCCTCCCTGCCTAAAGCTCAGCGGTAGAAAAGCACCACCTCCACAAAAATTTGAACCATTGCCTGGACCACTTCCACTATTTCCTGATTATCAGAAAATAAATTGATAACCTTGGAAAAACGCTAATGATATAAATTATGTAGCGTTAACAATTCAATATTGTTTGTGTTTTTTTAACAATAAAATGGATCTGATATTGCATGGCAGCATCTGTGGAGTACTGACAAAGATGGAGGCTATGATGAACAATCATGAATCGCTTTTTGATCTTTGGAATTTCCTGGAACTGTCTGAAAAACAGCGCCTGATGCTGCAGTTTCGCAAGAGTCAAGGCAATCGCTACACCAAGAGTGAATTCCTCGAGTTTCTTGCTGAGCGCTACAAGGGCTTGAAAGTGACGTATAAGCCGGTTGGTAGGGAAAATATTAATGATGAGGCTGATGCTTGATTTGTTGATTATGCCGTAAGAACGGTTGATATGTTGATCCTGCAAGCATGCCTCAATGAATAACTGATCCAAACTTCTGCCCGATATTCCTGGAACATGTCTTTAAACTACTCGCAATTTACCCGAATTACTGTTTCTTCTGAGCATGATATTAAAATACCGAAAGAGTTGATTGCTCGGATTAGGGAATACAACCAAAAAGATTCTGAGGCCATTGCCCGGGGTGCAGAAGAACGGGCCAAGCGGCTTCTGGCAAAAAAAAAGATACGTAAAAAAAAGCCACCTGACAAATGACCAGGTTCTAGAAAAAACCGATTCCATTATCCCACCCGTCCTCCCTGGATGTACCGCAGTTACCGCACCACCCGCGTTCAGCTGACAGCCTAACTAGTGGCGGTGGCTGTACAGCAAGATTCTTGCTGCGAACCCACCATTTAATGAAAGCCTGGCTATTTGCTGAGAGAAGCTTGAGTGCTGCAGTACGAACATCAATCACAGGCCAATGAATAAATAGGTGCCTGCCTACAATAAAAAAGATAGTATTGAAGGCATCGGTTAGGCAAAACAAGAGAGACCACCTTATGACGTTCCCTGACATCGGCAACAGTCCGCATGATTTTGAGCTTATATTCGAGCATCTCCCGATGGGAATCATCCACCTGGATCAGAACCTCAAAATTCTCAATATAAATCGCTATGTTCAAGAAAAAATTGGCGTACCCCTGGACCATGTCAAAGGAAGATACTGCTATGAACTGCGCTCTGAGATCTTGGGCCAGGCCCAGAAGGCCGGCAGCCCCTGTGATGGATGCAAGGCACCTGAAACGCTGTCAACCGGCGAGATTAGTACCTTTATCAAAGAGATAATCCCAGGTTTTATAACTGAAAATACCTTGGTTCCTGTAAAGGATGAGAATGGCCGGGTGGTCGGCGTTATCGAGATGCTTCGCGATATCACCAGAAGCATGCTGGCGAGCCGGGAACTGCTCCAGAGCGAAGAAAAATATAAAAGTGTGGTTAATAATATCGGTATTGGCGTATCCCTCATCAGTCCCAACATGGAAATACTTGCACTCAACCGTCAGATGGTCGAGTGGTTCCCGCATATCGATGTCTCACAAAACCCCCGTTGCTATCGAGAATTCAATGTCCCGCCCAGAGATGATATCTGTTCTTATTGCCCTACGTATAAAACACTGGAAGATGGAGAAGTCCATGAATCCATAACGGATACACCATCAGGTGATGAGATAAGGAATTATCGAATCGTTTCCTCGCCGATCAAAGATTGGCAAGGCAAGGTTACGGCAGCTATCGAGATGGTGGAAGACATTACAGAAAAAAAACGAAAGGAGGAAGAATTACAGAAATACCGGGAGAATCTCGAGGAAATGGTCAAGGAGCGTACCGAAGAACTGACCGTTTCAAACAGGACATTAAAAAAAGAAATTGCCAATCGCCTGGAAGCTGAGAAAGCGCTGAAAATCAGTTCAGATAAGATAAAGCATTTTGCCTACTCTGTTTCACACGATCTGAAAAACCCGGCAATTTCCATTTATGGCCTGACGAAACTTCTCAATAAACAGTATGAGGATATCCTAGACGAAAGAGGCAAAAACTATTGCCAGCAGATTTTCAAATCGTCAGAACAGATTGCCTCTCTTGTAGAAATGATCAACATCTATCTGACTGCGAAGGAGATGCCTCTAAACATTGAAAGTATCGATCTCGGCGACCTGCTGTTGATGATCAGAGAAGAGTTTGCTGTGCCGTTGAGTATTCGCCGAATTGATTGGAAGCAGCCCCACCGCCTCCCCGTCATGAGGGCAGATAGAATTGCGATGTTGAGAGTCTTGAGAAATTTTGTCGACAACGCACTGAAATATGGCGGTGAGGGTTTAACTCAGATAATCATCGGGCATAGAGAAGATGAAGACTGCCATGTCATATCCGTGAGCGATGATGGCATTGGTTTAACCGAGGAGGAGTCTCGAGATATTTTTGGCTTGTTCAAACGGCAGAAGACAGCCAGTGGCATTGCGGGTTCAGGGCTGGGACTTGCCATCGTAAAAGAAATAGCGGAGCAGCACGGAGGCAAGCTGTGGTCCAAAGTCAGTTCAGAAAAAGGTATAACCTTTAACGTGTCCATCTCAAAAAAATTGTGAATTTTCATCAGATTCGCTGACGCTCGCCGTTGAGCTTACAGGCAAGATTCCCCAATCCAGGTTTTTTACGACGCGTCAACTCATCACCTGGCTCTTTTCCACCTGTTGTGCAGCCATAACCATTCTGTCGGGTGGGTTTTGACAAGCCCGGCAATCCAGTCAAGCTGTAACTGGGTATTTGCTACAATAAAATCTTTTTGATCAGGAACTTCATCTAGCACCATCTCGGGCAAGATGGTTATGTGATGACGATTACCGGTATCACGAATAATATATGCCGGTATGATGGGAATCCTCAGCCGCCTTGACAATATGGCCGGTCCTGCCAGCGAGGGCACGGACTTGTTAAAGAAATTAATATACACGCCATGGGGATGAGACTGGTCGTTCTGCATAAGGACGATCTTTTTTTCTTTCAGCGATCGTATTATCGCGGCTGTCAGCGCGGGATCAGATGAATACTTGAGGGGCGTCACCTTAAATCTGCTCATTATATTGCCGAAAAAATCATCGGGGAAGTTTTTTGCCTCCTTATAGACCACGGCAACCGGGTAACCTTTCAGGGCCAGCCATATCACCATCAGCGGAAAGTTCCCAAAATGGCCGCTGTAAAGCAGAGCACCCCTTGCAGATGCTTTCAGGTCGTCAAGGTATCCAAGGCCTGAAGCTGTCGCTGCCTCTGCTATATCCCCGGCAGACCACTTCCCGCTTGTAAGAAAACATATTTCAAAATAATTTTTCAGCAGGTTGGCAAGCGATTCCCTGAATATGGCTTGTCTTTGCTCATCGGTCTTGTCAGGAAAAACTATCTCGAGGTTGGCAAGGGCAATTCGCTTTCTCTTATATTCGAGGAGTGTACCGGCTGATGCCAAACAATGACATATTGCATAACTTGCCCTTATCGGCAGAATCCTTGACAGGAACAGGAGGACTTTGACAAGGTGAAATGAGGCTTTACCTGCTATCTTTTTCCCTGCCATTATTCTTTATAAGATCTCTTAGTTCCTGAATATTTGATTTGCCTGTTGAAGTTTTAGGAATTGATTCAAGTATTATCACATGCTTTGGCGTTTTCATACTGCCCAATTCATTCTGGCAGAGGCTTCTTATTTCATGATCAGCAAGGCTACCCATTTGAGTCGGAACCACAGCGGCATGGAGCACATACCCCCGAAGCTTGTCAGAATAAACTCCAATTACCTCGGCATCCAGTACTGCGGGGTGTGAAAAGATACTATTCTTGATCTCGGCCGGGTATACGTTCTGACCATTTGCCAGGACCACGAGATCATCCCTGCGCCCCATATGATAGAAATAATTGTCACTGTCAAATTTTACCAGGTCGTTGGTGTGGAAATAGCCATTTTTAAACCGTTCATTATCCTGTTCGGTAATACCCAGGTAACCTTTCATGACCATTGGTCCTTTTACCACCAGTTCACCTATCTCACCCATGTGCAGCTGGTTGTTTTTTTCGTCAACGACCCTGACTTCGGCTCCTTCCACCGGGGTTCCAATGCTTGCTCTCTTGTCGTCGGCATCTTCTCTTCTGGTCAGCGTCAGAAGAGGAGACGTCTCTGTCAAGCCATAGCCCTGGAGAACGACCACATGCGGGAATGCCTTTTTAAAAGCATTCATCAGCGATACGGGCACGGACGTACCCATCATGGCAATAAGATCGAGGCTCGCGGTATCGAAACGTTCGGAGAATCCTGATTTGAGCATCAGGCTGAAAATCGGTGGAACCGCATGAAAGTAAGTGATCTTATGCTTTGAAATATTCTCAAAAAGGCTTACCGGATTTATTGAATCGATAATCACTAATTTGCACCGGTTGGCAAGTAACAGGTTTAAGATAATCGGGCCTGAGATGTGCGACATTGGCAGAATTATCCCGAGAATTTCCTTCTCACCCTTTACCGTGCAGTTTTTCATTGCCTCGGGGAAACAATTCAGATTTGCATAGCTGAGCTCAACGATTTTAGCGCTCCCCGTTGTTCCGGAGGTATGCAGGTAGAGGGCTGTATCGGTGGGATCAATATCGGTAACAATATGGCGGGCAGCCGGCGGGCTCCGAACGATCGACTTGAACGGTGCGTCTGCAATATCGATCTGCAGGATAGGTCGGCTCAATCTTTTTTTATGTTTGAAACCCGGGTAGACGAAACAGATATTTGCCCTGGTATCTTCCAGAATTGAGTTTAGCTCACTTTCTCCAAGCCTGTTGTCGACTGGCGTGAATATGGCCCCAATTTTTGCTGCTGCGAAGTAAATAAAGGCAAATTCAGGACAGTTGGGAAGAATCACCGCAATCGTGTCATTCTTTCCAAAACCCAGACCAACAAGGTATCCCGCCAGCGAATCGGCAATATCATTTAGCTCGCCATAGCTAAATTGTTGATCGTTGCAAATTATCGCAGACTCATGAGCTTTTAGAGCAGCCAGCTCCGACAGTAGTTTGCTTACATTCATTGAGAAAACCTCAGCTGCATTGAAGGTTCATCTGCGGTTGTCTATCGCTGGAAGATACCACATAAGTGGCCTGGATTCTGCAATCAATGCAGTGCCTGAATCACACCACAATATTGCCGGAGATCATGTTGCATTTGCTGGTTGATAGAAAAATCGTTGAGTCAGCCCTCGTCCCGCAATGCGATGACAAGGTGCTCTTCCTGAAATTTAATAGCTTAGAGGAAGGCACCATTTGGGGAAGTGAAGAAATTCAAGATGTTGGCGCTGGCACTCTCAACGCGGTTGGAATCTGCTGGTGCCTACCTTAGCTGGGGCGATGTATCTGATTACCTTGAGCCATTTGCAAAACGATCTTTTCGCCCAAACTCTGCGTTATGCTCAAAATTTTATCCTCGGAATATCAATTATATGCCTGTGGTAAAATTTCTCACATGTCTTGATTTTGAACGAAAATCTTAGTTTTGCAAAAGGCTCACTTGTCAGGTTTATTTTCCACGCTTAAAAATGGAGCCTTCAATATTTAATGTGTCGTTTCCTTCCAGCCTAAAACTCATTGGTGGAAAATCGCCAACTTCGTAAATTATTGAACCGTCACATGCGCCAATGCCATTATTGGCGCTGATATTTATAGCAAAATTATAATTGAACCCCTGAGAAATCAGCGGACCATCATTTAATATAAATGTTCCATGAGCCTCAGACTGCCCGGTTTTTATATAGACGATATCCGGGTAATCGAATTGCAGAACGGTGCCGCAGACCTGACCCTGCTCATGCCATTGCCCCTGAAGTTTTAAAAGAACCGCTTCAAACTCCTGACTGGCATGAGCGAGTCCACTTATAGATACCAGAATTACTATGATTAATGATTTCATTGTTCACCTTGAAAATACCATTTATCAGAGGGCCGTCATGTCTTGGAAAAATTCTTTTACTAGCAAACACACGTTACTCACAAGATAACAATTTGCAATTATAACGGTAGTGCAATGTGGCCCCTTGATAGCCCGCCTAAAATCAGCTGATAAAAGCGATCATCAGGCTGGTCCGGGCCTGATGCCAGGCAGAAATCGGACAGACGCCCTGACTGCAGGACAGATACGCCTCATTCTCAATGAATTAAAGTCTATAGCGTTTTTGCAGAGTTAGCGACGATGCTCTGATGGAAGGCTTTTTTAAAAGGGATGAACTTTGCCCCGCACATCTGAAAATCCATGGGTTTGCGGAGCCGCATGAGCTATTTTTTTTTTAGTATAATCAAAGTTATATCGTCAAATTGCTGGCCATTTCCTTCAAACTCGACCACACTGGCTTTTATCTTTTCAGCAATTAAATTGGCCGGCCAATCCTGATACTCTTTGATCAATTCTTCTATTCTTTCAAGGCCAAACATTTCATCATCGCTATTTACGGCCTCGGTTACTCCATCGGTATATAAAACGACGATGTCCCCATTTTTGAGATTGATTTCTTTTTCTTCCAGCGTGATACCTGAAAATACCCCCAGGGCTACCCCTTCCCCGCCCAGCAATTCAAAATCATTTGTGCTTTTACTGTAATAAATCGGGTAGTTGTGACCAGCCCTGATATATCGTAATGCGCCTGTGACAGGATCATAAATCGAAAATATCAAGGTTATGAAGAGATCTGCGCTTGCACACTGCTGAATCAGTGCGTTGGTGCATAAAACCGCTTTTGTCATGTTTTTCGGTTCATGTGAAGAACAAGCTCTGATGAGCGCCCTTGTCAAAGCCATGTGCAGGGCGGCAGGCAGCCCCTTACCGCAAACGTCGGCAATTACAATGCCCAGCTTATTTTCAGGTAGTTCAAAGAAATCATAAAAATCACCACCCACTTCTTTGGCTGGTTGAAAAACGGCGGCCAGATCAAGACCCTGGATGGTGGTAAAGTTGGATGGCAGAAAGGAAAGCTGAATTTCGGCGGCTATCTCAAGTTCTTTGCGCATCCTTTCCTGGGTGAGCTGTTTTTTCTGAAGCCGGGCGTTCTCAATGGATATGGCGCCCTGGTTCACCAGGGTGCTGAGCAATTCCAGATCATCAGGGCTATAGTCTTCTCCAAGCAATTTGGCCCCAAGAGCCAGGCCACCTTTGAATTTATCTTTCAATCTAAACGGGGTGAAGATCAGAAAATCATTGGAGATCAAGAAATCGAAAAAACAATTATCCTGTCGCCCGGCGCCATCCGCTTCCAGAGAAATAGGCTGGTCAATCCCTGAAATATCGCTGTAAAGATTATTGTCTATCAGTTTGGCCAAATCTTCCTCAAGACTGCTCTCCAGGCCTCGCTGACTGAAAACTTCGATGGCGGTCTGATCTTCATTAAAAAGAAAAGCCAGCCCCTCCATCGAGCCATAGCTTCCCATAACCATGAGAAGCAGCTTGGGAATTATTTCTGCAGGCTCATTTACAAAAAAGATCTCCTGGCTCACATCACTTAAGGTCTTCAGGTGATATGCCTTTTTTTCTAGTTCGCTGGCAAGATTCGTCATATATTACAGATAGATCCCGTATGTTAAACCCGGGTCTGCGCTAGGTTTTGCCTACATGAGGCTGGTGCCGATGGTCAGACGACCAGGATCAGTGAAATTTCATTGCATCTTCTACTGTGTCGTGAATTTCGACCCATCGTGTCAGACCGACCATTTTAAATATTTTCTTGAAGTGGTCGGAAAGTCCGGTAACGGAAACCGTCTGCCCTTTTTTCCTTGATTTGAGTGCTATATCAATCAGAAATCCGATGCCGCCGCTGTTAATATAACAGTCTAGATCGAAGTTCATCAGGATATGATTTGAATCGATGATATCTATGGAGTTGCAGGCTTCCTCTACAGAGGATCCCGTAAGAGCGGTGATATCGCCAGCAATCTTCAGGATTGTGACTTTGCCTACCGGCTTCAGAGACAGATCTATATCATAACCCATGTACAATCACCTCTGATCAGCTTGAAGCACCATGGCATTTCAACAGTCTTGTTGAGCCAACCTTATACATCAAAATATGACCGTTTCCTGCGGTTGGCAACATCGCGCGGCCAATCACCATCAATTGACATTTAAAAAGATTAACGATTTTCTCTTCGTCGGGCATGATCCTTGTTTGGCAGGCCACCATTTAGGAACCGGTCTTGTAGGATTTGCTCAAGCTAACTGGCATGGCTGCGCTGAAGGCCGCAGCAGGTTATTGATTGGCTCAAACTACTGCCTGGCGCGAGCGAAGCCTCCCGGCACACTGCGCAGCAGGGAGAAAGCGATTGGATATGTGGCTTTTCTAGCCCACCATTTTGATAATTTTCAAGGCAATATAGGGCATCAGATTGAGCATGAAAATGGCAATCTTGACATGCCCCAAATACTGGAAGTAGACCAGCTGCAGTTTTTCCCTGTCGAGGTCAAATAATTTTATATGGATTTTTATCAGTGGTTCTTTCAGTACGGTGACCAAAAATGTGGTAAGCGACAGCATGCCAATATTGAGAATTGTACACCAGCCGAAAAATGTTGTGAGAGCGTCGATCGAGACCATGCATTCTTCCCTTTTGGTAGCGCTTGTTGATATGACATCGAGCCGCCTGCAACCCGGCCCACAGATATCAAGGTCGCAATATCATCCTACTATGAACATTGCAATATATGATGCAGCCAGAACGTAGATCGGCAAGCGTCTTACATACCACGGTTTAGTATTTCCTTGGCCCAATATCTCATGGTTCTTTACCAGGATTTTCAGGAAAATCAGAGCGGCCAGCATGCCAAAAAACACCGAGATTATCTGCCAGGGTTTTGAAGAGCCTGCAGCTATGGCGAGATCCAGAAAATTCAAATTAATATTAAACTGGCGACCCAATATCGGGAAAAAATGGCCCAGTCTTTCCAGAAGAGGCCTGAGCTGATACCCCAATTCAAAAGCGAAGGCCAGCGGAATGAGGGCATTGGTCAGCAGCGCGCCTTTGTCGATTGAGTCGTCTCTGAGTTCTCCAAAGGCAAGCTGACCGGCCAATTTAATGCAGTAATATGATGCCGCAGTGGCCGCCAGGAGAATGATGCCATAGGCTGCCCAGTAGGAGTGGGTCGCATCTTCAAGGGCCCGGGCCAGGGAGGTGTACTCGAGACCGCGCAGAAACTGGGTACCCAGAATCACCGGCATGAAAATGGTGGTCACCCGCTCAGGTTGCAGGGCAGCCCAGAGCTCATGGCCGGGAATGCGCAGATTCAATGCCGGCGAGGCATTCTCGCATAATTTAACGCAATTGCCGCAAAAAATGCAGTTATGGTTTGAGCGCAGCGAAAAGGGTCCCTGATAGACAGGGCAGCCTGGCGTTGTCTCGTTGCCCTTGAAGCAGTCATTGGTTTGACAGGTTGAATTGCAGATACTGGAGTTTGACCGCCACTCGACAATGGAACAGCCGGAAAAGACCGCGGCGAGGCGGCCGAGCGGGCACAGGTAGCGGCACCAGAGACGCCGCTCAAACAGCAACCCGGAAAGGACCGCACAGACCAGGATGGAGAGCAGCAGGTAGCCGGTCGCCCTGGGTGATTGCACCATGTTGGTGGAGGCCTCCACGTAGACGATGAGGGCGAGCCCTGCGGCACTTATATACACCCCGTAACTTCTGATGGATTTAGGTACTTGCCGCTTCAGGCTGCACATCTTGTTGAGCAGGTCATTTGCCGCACCCATGGGGCAGACCGCACACCATATCCTGGCCCCAAGCAGCCAGCTGATGACCAGTAAGGGCCACCACAGGGCCCAGACCATGACGACAATGATATTTGAAGCAGATGAAGTGCTGCCGGTGAAGGCGAAGAAAAAGATCAGCGCAAAAATCGTCCCGGCAGCCAACTGAAGCCCGGCGGGATAAAAACGGTTCAGAAAAAGATCTCGAACATTGTCGAGCTTGAGCAGGTTGAAGACATGTTTCCCTTCCGGGGGGGCCATGCCCACGAAGATATCTTCAGGCATGAGGTAATCGCCCTGGGCCAGGATAATGGCCCGGCGAATTACCACTTCGAGCTCCTCCATATTTCCGGGCCAGTCATATCTCATAATCCGCTGATACGCTTCATCGGATATGCCCTTGATCAATTTACGGTCCGGACTTTTAAAGCATTCCTGGATAATGATGAAATCGACAAGCAGCCGCAGGTCTCTTTTTCTTTTCTTTAACGGCGGAACTTTAAGAATGTTGGTCTCGAGCAGGTGAAAAAGATCCCGGTCAAAAAGCTCTTTTTCCACCAGATCCTTGAGATCGGTTATAGCGGTGGTGATTATCCGCACTGAAGACGAGAGTGTGTCCTGGCTGCCCAACTGTTGAAATGAACCGGTGTTGATATAATCTACCAGACTCTTTTGAAGTTTGAGCGACAACCGATCGACATTTTCTATTACCACGACGCCGCCCCTGCATATCTGCAGCAGCCCGAGGCGGTTTGCTTCCGCCTGAGGGAAAGCGCCCCGCAGATGGCCAAACAGCGCGCTGCTCTGGGATGTTTCCAGCAGGAACGGGTCTATGGAGGCTGCCCCGGAACCGCTCAGGGAAACGTCTTCAGCATCCATAAACATAAAGGGCTTGGAGGAACGGCTGCTGTTTCGGTGAATTTCCAGGGCAACCGCCAGCTTCTCGGTGCCTTTGTCGCCAATGATCAGGGCCGGACTATCCGCACCGGCTGCACCGAGGATTTTTCTCCTCAGATTTTCTATACTTCTGGTCTCGCCGATGAGATCCCCGATAGACAGGTCATCCTGCTGACTGACGAACTGCTGGTAGGCCCGCTCATTGACAGCGGCTGTGACCAGATCCTCCGTACCCTTGGCCACACGCTTGGCGAGTATCTTGATATACTCTCTTGAAATCTCAGGGAATTCAACACAGAGACTGTCAAAATCCTTACGCGAGAGCAACAGCAGGCTGGTTGGACGGGTCGCTTTGACCGAGGCGGTATGATGCCCATCTGAGAGAAGGGCTATTTCCCCGAAGCTGTCTCCAGGTTTGAGCAGATTCAGCTGATGCTCCTCGCCCTCTTCCGTTTCGATATAAACCTGGACCTCACCCGATATAATGACAAAAAGGCAGTCGCTTTTGCCGCCTCGTTCGAAGATCACCGAATCTTCCAGAAAAACCTGCTGTTTCACCTTGAAAACAATCTGGGCAAGCAGGTCTTCCTTGAAGTTGCTGAAAGTGGCGCTCGATCTCAGGATGTCGAGGTACATCCTGTTCGTGCAGGTGAGCAATTTCTCCAGATTGACATTAAACTCTTCAACCAGAATTGAGCCGAGCGGTTTGTAGAAGCCTTCTTCTTTCAGGGCGACTTGCCTGGCGAGCGCCTGCTGGATCACCTCAGGTGCGCAGATTTCTTCCTCCAGAATGTAATCGCCGATGTATTTGTCATCGCTCATGGGGGAAGTCTCCGGTGACTATTGCAGGTTATTATGTCTGTCCTAACAGACCTCTTCTCAGGCACAGAAAGTAAGAGATGGCCAAGGCCAGTGCCATGGAGCCGTCACTTGCCGCGGTAAGGAAAATCATCGCAGGTGACGGCGTCAGGTGGGCGTTGGTCGTCAAAAAAATCACCGCGCATACTTTGGATAGAATGATAAGAAATATCAATTGATGGCAGTGGTGGATGTCTTTGAGGGGAAACAGGTAAAACAAACCGGCCAGAAACAGGAATATCCCGGATTGCCTGACAAAAAAAGTGTCTGCAATGGGCGCACCGAGAAGCATTTCGTAAAAAGCGCCGGTAAAAAAATAAATGATCAGGCCAAGGACGACACTGTGCGCCCCTACACAAAAGACGATAATTCGAAGGATTCTCACCATGGTCTGCTGCTTGTCATCAGTTTGCATCATCATATCAAACCATGCCCGATCGTATTAATGCCTGCGCTGGGCTTGCACCTGTCGCATCAGGTCTTAGGTCAGGAGTACACCATATCATGGAGTGGAACAATCTGGCAATAAAACGGCGGCATAAAAAGGCGGTATTTGGTGATAAGAAAAATCTTCGGCTGAAGCAATGCAGAGGGTTGACAGGTCTGCATTTGGCCTCCGACCGCTTCAATTTGTCGGAAGAGCCAGTTGAGCTTACCCGCGAGAGGATCCGGCTGCCCGTCAGGTCGAGTGCCACCCCGAGATCCGGGGATAGAGGCAGCGGCTGTCCTCGTTCCCGGAGAATTCCTGCATGGTGCACCATTGCAGTGTTATGCAGGGATCTCGGGATATATACCTGACATGTGCAGCCAGGGCCTTGCCCTGCCCCAGCCCTGCCGGCATCCCTGAGGTGCATTAGCCCCCTTTCATCGCCTCATCTGGATCGGTAATGATCTCGAAGCAGCGCGACAAACCCACCATTTTGAAAATCTTCAGAAAATGATCCGAAAGCCCGCAGATGCAGACGGTCTGTTTATTCTTCCTGCTTTCCGAGGCAATTTCTATGAAAAAGGCCAGGCCGCCGCTGTTGATGTAGCATCCGGGGTCGAAATGACAGCCGATTTTCATGGCCCCTTCCTTGCTGATCGTTTCATAGGCATTTTTTACCTCAACTCCAGTCACCGCCGTAACATCACCTTTGATGTTAATTACCGGAATATCATTTACGGTCTCTACAGAAACTTCAATATTGTTACTCACGGTTTGAGCCTCCGGCCTTGAATTGTATATCTATGGAATAAAAGTAATCCACTTTATTTCTCCAGATAAAATAACATCTTTACCTCATTGCCAATTCCAGGTTTCTTTTCGTAGAAAAATTCATTGGCGAGATTGCTTATGAGAAACATTCCCAAACCGCAATTTGTTGACGGGAAGCCTTCTTCAGTAACAATAAACTTGGGGATTTTATCAGGATCGATGCCCTCTCCCTGGTCTCGGACGAGAATCTCAAGCGAGGTGTCATTGGCGGTGAGGACCACGCCAACTTTGGCGTCCTGGTCAAACTTGTTGCCATGCTCCATCGCATTGGTGCAGGCTTCGGCGACGGCGGTTTTCACGTCCTCGATCCGTTCATTTCTGAACCCCATGCCCTTAGCAACCGAGGTTGCTTTCTCCATTGCTATTTTTTCTGAACCAAGAGTGTTTGGCAGCTGCAATTCTGTCACTTTTTTCATGAGTAGATTCCCTTGTTCAAAATATAGTGTTGTTATCCCATTTTAAGCTGTTTTCGGGTGAGTCGAAAATAAATCTGAAAATCATCATCTCAGTATAACAAAGAATATAATGGTGCTGTCAGCTTAATCGACTGCTATGACCACGATGGTCAGGTCATCGTGCTGCTCGGCGCTTCCCACGAAACTATTTACATCATCGATCAGTTTTTCCAGAAACGCTTCCGCTTCCAGTCCCTTATTTTCCTTGATTACCGCCATGAACCGCTCAAAGCCATACATCTCCTCTGCCTTGTTCATGGCCTCCACCACCCCGTCGGTATAAAAAAGGATAAGGTCGCCGGAAGCAAGGGACAGCCTGGTCTCCTCATATTCGGCAAAATCGACGATGCCCAGGGGAAAGGCATCCCCTTCCGTTTCTATCAATACGGCTTCACCGGTTTTGGCCGACAGGAGGATGGGCTGGGTCTGGCCGGCACTGCACAGCCCGATGGTTTTTTCCTCGATGCTCAGTTCGGCATAGAGCAGGGCCACGAACATCCCCTTGGCCTTGGTGATGTCTTTTTTTATCTGCAGGTTCGCCCTTCTCATGATTTCGCTGACCGCCATCTTTTCCTCGGAAAGCAGCCGAAAGACGCTTTTGGCCGCGGTCATGACCAGGGCGCCGGAAACACTTTTTCCGGTGACATCGGCAATGACAAACCCCAGCCTGTTCTCGTCGATATCGATAAAATCGAAGAAATCGCCGCTCACCTCCCGGGCCGGGGTCGAGCAGGCGGCGATCTGGTATCCCGGGATCTCGGGGCAGGACTCCGGCAGCATGCTGACCTGGATGTCCCGGGCCTGGGAGAGATCCTTTTCCATGCGCAGTTTGCCGATCATCTCCTTAATGAGATGGGCATACTCGATGGTTACCGCGCCGATGAACGCCAGCGGCGCCTGGAAAAACAGCGGCACCGTGATCGGGACCCAGATATCCCTGGCTTTGAAGAGAAAGACGGCGCCTGCCAGATAGAGCATGCCCAAAACCAGGGTACCGATCAGGCCGATCTTCAGGCTGGCCATGCGGCAGACGATGCCCAGCAGGAGGCCCCAGAGAAGAATGAGCAGCACAGTGGTCTTCAGGCCTATGGGGCGCACCGGCGTATCATCTCTGATATTGGCGTAGACGGAGGCCATGATCTCCACGCCGCTGACAAATATGCCGTTTCCACGGGAATAGACCGTGTAGAAACTGTCCTTTCTGTCCGCCAGGATGATCTCGGAGAGCCCGACGAACACCGCCTTGCCCTTGAGGTCCACCGGCCTGCCGTCATACGCACCGTCTTTGACCTGCAGTGCCTGATAATAGGGTATGGTGGTGACGGTGCGGGGCGGGCCATAATAGTTGATGTACGGGCTGGTAGGCCCGCCGTACATCTTGATCAGCGACTTCAGCAGGCGCCGGGTTTGCGCCTCCATTCCCGGCTCCTTGTCTGCCTGCAGCCGATCGAGCAGCTGCTGCTCCAGTTCAGGGTTGGCCTGAAAGAGCTCCCCGATCTGCCTGATGGCTTTGACCAGGCCGCCGGATGCGCTCACCGCGTCCAGATCAGCGGGCAGCTGGCCGGTAAGATTCGGCTCCGTTTGTTCAAGAAGCCGCAGGAAATCGTGGTAGAGCCCCCGGTTGACGAATTGGTAAGCCACCACCGGAACCGTCGGCGCATCGCCCGAGCCGGTCTGAAAGGTCCAGTAGCGGTTCACCTTGAACGGGATGCGCGGCAGGGTGAACGGTGCCGTGGCAACGGCCGGCTCGGCGAACAGCGCTATGGGCTTGACGATTTTGACGATATTGTGGTAGGCGCCGTTCGCCGCACCGTCTTCGGAGGTGGACAGCTCCCGCGGCACCAGCGACTCGGTGAGGATTACATTGGCTGCCTTGCCGATCTCTGCTGCAAAGAATTGATCATCTTCGGCCACCTTCTCCTCGATGAAATGGACATCAAAGGCCACCGCGCTGGCCCCCTCCCGTTTCAGGTTCTCAACCAGGCGGGCATGCAGCGAGCGCGGCCATTTATCAGGGTTGTTGGGCAGGTCAAGCTCATCGGACGACTGCTTGTCGATGCTGACCACGACGACATCATCCGGGGCGGTCTTTGGCTCCTCTGAGCTTAAACAGCAGACCAAGACCACTGTTTTCCTCGAGGTTCAGGGCAAAGTGGAAGGGGCTGATCAGGATGCCGACAAGGCCGACAACCACTCCCAGGACAATAGCTTTGGGCAGACGGGGAGCAACGCTGCGCCAGATCTGAACGAAGTGTTTTGGGGAGAAATATTGAGGGATATTTTTAAAGTTCACTCTCTCGTTAATGATGAGTGTCAAAAATAATTTCTCTTAAGGGTATGCCAGCAGAATACTAATTGAACCCACATGCGATATGAATGAACTTTGTTTAAAGACGATTGAATATTTTATAACTTACTCATGGAGATAATGATTTTTTAGGACACCTTCAGATCATCAATAACTCAACAGATAAGCCAGATTACCAGTTCCAGTAGTGCTAATTGGGATCACCGTCACCCCGGAACTCCTGGGGGTGGGGATTCTTCAAAGTAACTGGATCAGATCGTCGCCTTGTCAATCATCGTACAGGTCAGGATAATAAGCGACTCTTCCTCTGTAAATGCTGACATTCTATCATAGTCCAACATCGTCTTGATTCAGAACTAAACACGCTTTCAATCTACTGTGGTGGAATCCTCATCAAAGCATCCAGGATCAGGATACTCTACGCCTTTGGACAATCCCACACCGTTTTCTGAGATACCACCCACATCCTTTATAATAATGACATTACCATCATTATCCAAGCTTCCAAGAGGATAAAGTATCTGGATCGCAAGAAGGGGCTCCGGAGACCAGTTCGTATTGCCATTGGCTGGAAATCGCTTCATCTGGAATCAAACTGTAGTCATATAGCATCTTTCGGGCATACACCGCCGTAAATTAAACAGTTATCATAGTTCCAGTCTGATACATTCCTCCAGGATCATCGGGTCCTCATCGTCGCATTCATAGTAACACAGATCCGGTGGCATTGAGAGTCAGGATCGGCACAAAGATAAATCCCATATAAAACAACCTGGAACATACTGGTCTACAATGGCTTTACCATTCTTTACTATCTGATCAGTGACCTGTTCGATATTGTTATAGCACCTTGTTGGATATAGAAAACTAAAAGGATTGTCCTATGCCGCCGTCATTGCCTCCAGGATTAAGCCAAGACTCAATAATCAATGCTTTAGGTCTAATATCTATAAGTGAATACGTCTCATTTTTATTCACATTCCCCAACCCCTTGAGAACCTCTTCCAAACATAACCCCCAGGGACTGCGTCGGCAGCGACTGCAGGTAACAGGCACTTGCTTCAAGAACCCATGCCAGAGAGATGAATAGTGCCAGCATGCTGATAAAAAACGATTTCCTAGACATAACTGCCTCCTTGAAAGTCTATTCTTTCCGGTTGATCTGTTACTATTCCAGCTTCATCATGATTATGGAAGTGCAAGGGTGAGTTTTAAAAAGACCTGCTGGTCCTGAATGATGCTCGGGTTGTCAGGATCGATATCATAGTAGTCGAATGATTCGTCAAAGAGATTTGTCACGCCAAGGGAGATGAAACCGTAGCGCTTGGGCAGCCGGTAATTGATTGCTAAATCGACCAGCCAGAAATCATCTGCGCCGTCCTCGATGACCCCGAAGCCGATGACCGTCCTTTCAATGGTGCCCTTGGTATCGTAATAGGTCGCTTTCAAGCCGACGCTCAATCCTGACGGGTGGAAAAAGTTAATCCCAAGCGGCACACGATGCGTCTCAAGTTCCACTATTCCTTCGGTGAGCTCTTCATCCCTTTCATATTTCTCATACTGGTATTCCGCTCTCAGCGCCACCCACTTGTGGGGGGCCCAGTAGGCATAGATGCGGCCCATGTATTCTTCCCAGCTGGCATTTTCGAGTGATATGGGTTCGCCCGGGCCCGCTTGCCCGAAATAAGGCACATCCAGATCCCGGTACACCAGTTCCGCGCCCAGATAGATGTCATCTCTCAACTTCTGATCGACAGCGCCACCATATACCCAGGCGTCTGTTGCGTCGGGATCGTCATAAAATTGATTGAAACCGGCCACCTGGGTCGGTTCAAGGGTCTGGTCGGTTACCAGCGTTCTGGTAAACGTCCGGAAGACACTGCCGCGAACCGTGGTGTCGGGCAGCGGGTTCCAGGTCACACCGAATTTTGGGTTGAACTGGGATTCATCGATATTCTCCTCGCCAAAGGTCTTATCCTTCTGATCGTAGCTGTCGCCACTTGCACCGAGGGTGAGAATCAGGTTGTCAAGCGGCTTCAGATTGGCATAGGCATACAGATTGACGTGATCGGTATCGTAGTCCAGGGTGTCGGAAAAAGCGTCCAGCAGCAGCGGCGGGTCTTCCCCGGGCCAGGTAAGCTCGTCGGCGAAGGTGACCTGTTGATCTATCTTGAAATAGCCGGCCCCGCTGACCAGGTCAAAATAGTGTGTGCGCCACAGGTGGGACAGTTCATAGCCATACACATCCTGTTTATCATCGACGGTAAACGTATCATCAACCGCAGGCTCCGGCAGGCCAAACTCGGCGGGATCGAGGAAAAACAGGTCGACAAAGCCGTCATCTCCGTCTGCATACTGAAAATTGCCAAGAAGAATGGAACCTGGCGAAAAACTGTGACGAATGCCAAGCCGTCCCGCTGAAACGTTCGTTTCCGAGCGCAGGTCCAGCAGATAGTCCTCCTCGAAGAACCTTTGCCTGATGTCACCCCGTTCGTTGTCCCTATACCGGTATTCAGCCTGAACGCTTGTTTTATAAGAGAATTGGTACTGAGCAAAAAGGTTGGCCAGGGTATCTTCCGAATCGCTGTTCTCCCGCCAGCCGTCGGTACTGAAACTCGTGTAGCCGGCGCTTACGGATAATTTATCGTAGATGGCCGACACAACTCCCTCCCCTCCCCAGGTATCGTTACTGCCAAGCAGGCCGCTCAGCTGAGCGGTTGCCTGGTTGCGATTGAACAGCGGGTTGAACGTATTGAATCCAGCCGCGGACGGGCCCTGGGCATTGAGCAGGAACAGATTGCTTTCCGCGAGCTGCGGTTGAATCGGGGCTGATGTTGATCGGCTGCAGCAGCTGGGCCTGCAGCAGTTCACTGACCCTGGCGATCTCGTGCCGCGGCCGGGAAGCATAGGAATCGGACAGAAAGCGGTGGGCGGAATAGTTGGTGGGATCCGTGCCCAGCGATTTCCAGCCTTCCACCAGCGCAAGCTGCTGGAAGCCAAGATCGCTGTAGACCCGGGCAATGGCCGATTGTCTGGCTGCCTCGTCTGAATCGAGCAGAAGCTTGGACCGATACACCGCCCGGTTGTCGTTGAGTTCGATTGCCTGCTCATATTCGCGCAGGGCCTCGACCGGCCGATTGGTGGTCTGCTTGGCGATCGCGTCGTAAAAATAGGGGGTGGGATCGTTGGGGTCGAGTTCCTTGGCAATGGCAAATTCACGGGCGTCAAGCCCGGATCGTTTTTCCTCGTAGTAGGCCTTGCCCAGGTAGCTGCGGATAATGGAGCTGTTGGGATCGAGGCTGGCGGCGATCTCGAGCTGCTGCCGGCCCTCCTCGAGCCCGCCGTCGCGGATCATGGCCAGCCCCAGGCCGAGCCGGGCCAGGGAGTCGGCCTGGTCAAGCTCGATGGCCTTGTTGAAGGCTTCTCGCGCCTCCGCGGTTCTGATCTGGGTAAGATAGGCAAAGCCCAGAACCGTCTGTGTTCTGGACAGGTTGGGGTCAGCCGCGGCGGCCTTCTGGGCGGTTGCCAGCGCCTTGCCCTGCTCGCCAAACGATGAGTAGAGCTCCGCCAGCCGGGCCAGGGCTATCGCATTATCCGGCTCCAGCTCAACGGCCTTTTCAACGCTCTGGCGTGCTCCTGCCAGATCAAAGCTGGCCTGCTGGGCATAGGATTGGGCTATTCTGGCCGTCACGGAGGCAGGGTCGGCAGCAACCGCCTGATCTGCCAGATCAAGCGCCTGCGCTTTATCGTTTCCGACAACCGCAATGATGGACAGCAAGGCAAGCCCGCTGCTGTTTTGCGGGGCCTGCTGGATGAGCGCCTTGGCTTCGTCGACCCGGCCGACCGCCAGCAGCTGCGCCGCCTGGTTGATCGCTGCGTCAGGATCCGGGCCAGCGATTACCGGAGGATAGTGCAGCGCCCAGCGCACTGCGTCGCGGGGCTTGACCACCGTCTGCATGACCGGTGCCCTGCCCTGTTCCGCCACCGCGGACTGGCCGCTGGTAAGGCCGACTTCGCCCGCACTGTTCGAAGCCACGACCTTTCCTTCGAATACGGTTATCGAGGTTTGGGCGTCATCAACTTCGATAAGAAACTCGGTGCCCTCGACACCGGCGTTTACGAATCCGGTGCGGACTTCGAGGTTTTTCGGCAGGCGGCTGAAAAAATGGGCCACCCCCTTGACCAGGTCAAGGCTGGCTGCTCCGGCGAGCATCCCGGTCAGGCCTGAACCTTCCGTTTTGATTTCACCAAGGGTAATGCTGGTATTCTGGTCCAGCCGCAGCAGCGGCTGATTGGCAAAGGCGAGGCCGGCCCGGCTGTTCTCCAGGACCCGGATCATGTCGCCGGCGCAGAAAGTGTCGTCCAGACTTACCTGCCGCCACTGCGATTCACCAGTGAGCCGGCTTTCCACCTCACCTTCCACCGAAACGGCCTTGGCAACCCATGCATCACAGGATGCTGCGTTTAGGACGGCGGGTGCGAGCACTAGCGGCAGCGCGAAAAAAAACAGCGTGAGAAGAATTAACTTATTGCGAGGGCTGAACTGCAGATTTGTAAAATTTGCAAAAAAGTTGTCCAAGGTCGATTAAGCTTGTTTGTTTTTCTCAACATGGCTTCTTATCTCCTAAGAATGATTGAGATTGCTGAACAGACCAACTTCTCCCAATCACAACCTAACAAACTTTAGGCAAGATAACAACGCCTTATTACCTTTATCAAATAAATTTATGAAAATTTAGTAAAGTGCTTTGTTTAAAACTGTAATTAACTGATAATTATTGGGATTATATAATAATTGTCTCTATAGTACCACATTGTGGCACTACAGTCAACCGGTAACTTTTTCAGAATTTAAATTCGTTTTGTCGATCTCAAAAACGCTAGTACCCGGAGACGGTTCCCATTATTGAGACCACCGGCAAAGTAAGAGCAAAATGTTCATAGTCGCTCAGAATCATTGAGCAGGATCTATAAAAAAGCACAGAAGAAAACATTCTTCATCTTTGCTCCTCTTTATCGGGTGAACTACATCAGGATCAAGGAAAAACCAAACCTTATAGTACATGCAAGAATAATTCCTGTTGTCTTTTTGATTGTTAGGAACAGATAATCATCTATTTTCAACATATTACGAAATTGAATTCCCTCGGTTGCGCCAATCTAATAAATTAAAAATCCAATTCTCTGGAAAAAATTTCTTAAAATTATAGAAATGCAATGATGATAAGCGGGTCGATTAATTTTTGCAGTCGGGGTTGGCCCTGCATCTTCAGCCCCTGAAACAACCGGACCGACCGGATGCCTACCATTGTCTAGATAGGTCAAAGGGGAGGGTAAACGAAAAACGCGAGCTTGAGAAAAATCTCAAACCCGCGTATTTTCTGGCGGAGCGGACGGGACTCGAACCCGCGACCTCCGGCGTGACAGGCCGGCATTCTAACCAACTGAACTACCGCTCCATTTAATCCTGGTATGTGGTGGGCGAAACAGGGCTTGAACCTGTGACCCTCGGCTTGTAAGGCCGATGCTCTCCCAACTGAGCTACCCGCCCGGAAAAGCGTGTGGTGTTTTTACCAACTTAACTATACCCCGTCAAGCAAAAATATTACTGGGTCGTGTTAAGCTCGGACACCGTAATATCGTTGTAAATCGAGTTTATCGCAGCGTCTTTGAAGAGGCTCGAACCGTCTTCCGAGATGATCGCCTGCTCGAGCACTTCGTCCATATGTTCAACCAGGGTAATCTGCAGTTTCCGGCGGATTTTCATCGGCACATCATTGAGATCGCGCTCATTGTCTTTGGGGACCAGAACATGGGTCATATTGCCTCGTTTGGCGGCCAATAGCTTCTCAGTGAGCCCGCCGATCGGCAGCACCCTGCCCCGCAAAGTTATCTCACCGGTCATAGCCATCTGATGCTTGACCGGTTTTTTGATCAGAGCCGAAACAATAGAGGTGGCAATGGTTATGCCTGCCGATGGGCCATCCTTGGGAATAGCGCCCTCGGGCACGTGGACATGGATATCGAGTTTCTGGTAAAAATCCGGCTCCAGACCAAGTCGTTCAGCTCGTGAACGCACATAGCTCAGCGCCGCCTGGGCGCTTTCCTGCATCACATCGCCCAGTTTGCCGGTAATGATCAGTTTCCCCGAGCCGGCCATCAGCGTCGTTTCGATCTGCAGCAGTTCACCGCCGACTTCAGTCCAGGCCAATCCGGTTGTCAGGCCTATACGCTCCTGTTCTTCAGCCAGGCCATAGCGGTATTTGGGCGTACCGAGATAGTTGCTTACCGACTGGGCACCGAGCCGGTATTTTTTACTTTTCAGACCTTTCTTCAGGCGGTCCCGGGCAACTTTGCGGCAGATGGAGGCGATATTGCGCTCCAGGTCCCGGACACCGGCCTCCTTGGTATACCGCCGGACAATCTCGAGAATTGCACCATCGGTCAGCGAGATATCGCCGGCTTTGAAGCCGTTTTCTTCGAGCTGCTTCGGGATCAGATAGCCTTCGGCGATTTTGGATTTTTCCTCTTCGGTGTAGCCGCTGATCTGAATGATCTCCATGCGGTCCTGCAGCGGCACCGGGATGCCGTGCAGATTGTTGGCCGTGGTGATGAAAAACACCTCGGAGAGATCATAGTCCAGATCGAGGTAATGATCGTTGAACGCCACATTCTGCTCCGGATCGAGCACCTCGAGAAGCGCCGAGGATGGATCGCCGCGAAAATCCATGGACATCTTGTCAACTTCGTCCAGGCAGAAGACCGGGTTGGATACCCCGGCCCTCTGCATGGAATGGATGATCTTGCCGGGCATCGCTCCGATATAGGTGCGCCGATGTCCCCGAATCTCGGCCTCGTCGCGCACCCCGCCCAGGGACAGGCGGACGAACTTGCGGTTCATCGCCCGGGCGATCGAGTGGCAGATCGATGTCTTGCCCACCCCTGGAGGCCCGACCAGGCAGAGGATCGGTCCCTTGATCTTCTTGACCTGGGCCTGGACAGCCAGATATTCGAGGATGCGTT
The DNA here is from genome assembly GCA_963707715.1 of uncultured delta proteobacterium. Taxonomy (GTDB): domain Bacteria; phylum Desulfobacterota; class Desulfobulbia; order Desulfobulbales; family Desulfocapsaceae; genus JABDQA01. The sequence continues at coordinate 421,408 of CAVPRJ010000002.1, read as the reverse complement.
CCTTGGGTTTCTGCAGTCCGTAATGGTCCTCATCAAGGATGATTTCCGCCTTGTTGATATCGATCACACTTTTGCTCTTCTTTTTCCACGGCAGACTGAGGATACAGTCGATATAGTTGCGCACCACCGTGGTTTCAGCCGACATCGCGGGCATCGCCTTGAGCTTCTTGAGCTCCTTGGTCACCTTCTCCTTGGCCAGCTTGGGCAGCTGCTTCTTGTTGATCGCCTCTTCGATTTCGGCGATATCATCGAGGCCGTCTTCGCCCTGATCCATCTCGTTCTGGATCTCTTTTACCTTTTCGCCCAGGTAATAATTGCGCTGCGTCCTGCTCATCCGGGCCTTGACCCGGGCATTGATCTCCCGCTCCAGCTCGGAGAGCTCGATTTCCCTGATCAGCGTCTCGAGTATCTTTTCGATCCGCTCATGCAGGCTCGGATATTCAAGAATTTCCTGCTTTTCTTCCGCCTTGAGCGGCAGATGGGCAGAGATCACATCGACGAGTTTGCGCGGGTTGTCGATGCTGCGGATCGACTTGACCACCTCTTTGGCGATTTTGTTGTTGATACTTGAGTACTGCTCGAAGTATTTACGCAGTTCCCGCTCGTAGGCCATCACTTCGCTCGATATGGTGTCCTCTTCGGCGAACAGGCGCAGCTCCGCCTGCATGAATCGCTCATGGGGCACATAGGAGACGATCTGCGCCCTTCTCTTGCCTTCCACCAGGGCCTTGATGGTTCCGTCGGGCAGCCTGAGCAGCTGCATAACGCTGGCCAGCGTGCCGACCCGGTGTATCCCGGCGGGTCCTGGCTCATCCTCGGCGGCATTGACCTGGGTGACCAGAAAAATCTCGGTCCGCTTTTCCATCGCGTCCTCGAGTGCCTGGATGGATTGCTTTCTCCCGACAACCAGTGGTGCCACCATATGCGGGAAGACCACGATGTCCCTGAGGGGCATTAACGGAAAGAGCTTCGTGTCGGATTCAAAGTTTGTCATAATGGGTCACTAAAAATAATATGATCAGGCGCTCTTGCGCTCATCATCTGTGGATTTCTGGTATAAGATTACCGGGTAGTCGCCGTTGGTGATCACCTGTTCGCTGATCACGCATTCCTGCACATCCTGCTTGGACGGCAGATCATACATCACATCGAGCATCGCTTCTTCGAGCACCGAGCGCAGCCCCCGGGCCCCTGATTTTCGCGCGAGCGCTTTTTTAGCCACCGCGTTCAGCGCGCCCTCGGTAAAGCGCAACTGGATATTCTCAAACCCGAAGAGCTTCTGGTACTGTTTGGTCAGCGCGTTTTTGGGCTCTTTTAAAATGCGCACCAGATCGGCCTCGACCAGCTCGACCATGGTGGCGATCACCGGCAGGCGGCCGACCAGTTCAGGGATCAGACCGAATTTAAGCAGATCTTCGGGCTGGACCGAGGCCAGCACCTCTCCGAGTTCGCGTTTAACGTCACTGACGATCTCGGCGGTGAGACCGATCGATTTCGTTCCGGAGCGGCGCTTGATGACCGTCTCCAGACCGACAAAAGCCCCGCCGACGATGAACAAGATATTAGTCGTATCGATCTTGATCAGTTCCTGCTGGGGATGTTTTCTGCCGCCTTTAGGCGGGATCGAGGCGATCGTGCCTTCTATGATTTTCAGAAGCGCCTGCTGCACACCCTCGCCGGAGACGTCCCGGGTCAGCGACGGGCTGTCCGATTTGCGGGCGATTTTGTCGATTTCGTCGATATAGATGATGCCCCTTTCAGCCTTCTCGATGTCGTAGTCTGCTGCCTGCAGCAGACTGACGAGGATATTTTCGACATCCTCACCGACATAACCCGCTTCGGTGAGCGTGGTGGCATCGGCAATCGTGAAGGGCACCTGCAGCACCTTGGCCAGGGTCTGGGCCAGCAGGGTCTTGCCCGAGCCGGTCGGGCCGATCAGGATGATATTGGACTTCTGCAGTTCGACGTCGTCCTCGTCATCCGGGGCGTCAATGCGCTTGTAGTGATTGTGCACTGCCACGGAGAGGATCTTCTTGGCCCGCTCCTGGGCTATCACGTACTGGTCGAGATGGTCGTTGATCTCTTTGGGCTTCAACGTGGCTGGCTGAAAAAGGCCGTCGTCATCGATCTGGGCGCTGCCATCGTCTTCTTCAAGAACGATCTCGTTGCACAATTCGATGCACTCATCGCAGATATAAACATCGGGACCGGCGATCAGCTTTTCGACTTCATCCTGGTTTTTTCCGCAGAATGAGCATTTGCAGTCAGGTTCCTTGGGGTCGAAATTACTCATGCGTCACTATCCTCACCCGGCTGAGTACGTTTGTAGAGCACTTTATCAATTATACCATATTTTTTGGCCTCGGAAGCACTCATAAAGTGGTCGCGTTCAGTATCGACGGCAATCTTCTTGACCGTGCGCCCGGTGTGTCTGGCCAGGATTTTGTTGAGATCCTCGCGGATCCTCAAAATCTCCCTGGCGTGAATGTCGATATCGGTGGCCTGGCCCTGGAAACCGCCCATCGGCTGATGAATCATAATCCGCGAATTGGGCAGCGCGTAGCGCTTACCCTCGGTTCCGGCCGCCAGCAGCAGCGCCCCCATCGAGGCGGCCTGGCCCATGCACAGGGTGGCGATATCGCATTTGACGAACTGCATGGTGTCATAAATGGCCATTCCCGAGGTCACCGTGCCGCCAGGCGAATTGATGTAGAAAGTGATGTCTTTATCCGGATCTTCCGCCTCCAGAAAAAGCAATTGGGCGATCACCAGATTGGCGATGTCGTCGTTGACCGCGGTCCCGAGAAAAATGATACGCTCTTTCAACAGACGCGAATAAATATCGTAGGCCCGCTCTCCACGGGGACTCTGCTCGACAACCATTGGCACCAGGTTCATGGACAATCCCTCTAAATAACTCGACTGCAGCAGGCACCGGCCTCCGCAGTCGATTTAACGGTTAACTTTTAGGATAAAAAATAAAGCCTAAACAGAAATAATCAACCGGCGGCCCAGCGGTTTTCCGGCCCTCCAAAAGCTGATCACACCTTGCTCACACGATGATCGACCGGCAAACTCACCTACTCTTGGACCGGCTCATCGGCAGCCGCGGATTTCTGCTCATCGCCGGCTGCTGCCTCAGCCGGTTCGGCGGCTGGCTCGGCTGCCTTGACGAAAATCGCCTCCTGCTTGAGGAAGTTGAGGATTTTCTCGTTCAGCACCTCGTTCATAAGGGGCAGCAGATCGTCGCGGCTCTTGAAGAACTCTTTTACCTTGCCGGCCGGCATGCTGTATTGATCACCGATACGTTTGAAGGTCCGCTCGAGATCTTCATCGTTGACCTTGATCTCCTCGACCTCGGCTATCTTTTTTAAAATGAAGTCCCCGGTAACCCGCTGGATTGCGATCGGCTCATTGCTTTTGGCAAGCTCTTCGCGGTTCATGCCTGCCGCCTCGAGATTCATACCGCTTTTCTCGAGCTGCTCCTCGGTCTGCTTGATCATCTGTTCTACCTCGAAGCGGACCAGCCGCTCGGGTACCTCGAACTGATGGCTGTCGAGCAGTTTCTTCATGATCCGGTCATTGAGTTCTCCGTCGGCGGCACTTTTTTTGTCTTTTTCCAGGCGCTCGCGGATCATCTGCTTGAGATCCTCAAGTGTTTCGAACTTCTCATTGACATCTTTGGCGAATTCGTCGTCGAGATCGGCCATGACCCGTTCCTTGATCTCTTTTACCGTGATCTTGAAATCAACGGTTTTGCCGGCCAGAATCGGGTTGGGGTGCGTTTCCGGGAAACTCATTTGATGGGTCGCCTCGTCACCCTGCTTCATACCAATGAGTTTTGCCTCGAATTCAGGATCCATCTGGCCCGAACCGACCTCGATGGCGAAATCCTCGTTCTTCACGTGTTTCATCGGGTTGCCTTTATGAAACCCCTGATAATCGACCACAACCACGTCATCCATCGCCGCCGGACGTTCATCAACGCCTTTCAGCGCGGCCATCTCCCGCTGGATCCTTTTCAATTCGAAGTCTATGGCGGCCTCTTCTATACTGGTATCGACCTCTTCCACCTCGACGCCTTTATACTGCCCCAGCTCGAATTCGGGCCTGACATCTACCTTGGCAACATAGGAGAAGGTGCCGTCTTCGTTAAAAGCCGGATCAGAGATCTCAGGGTGGACCACCGGATCGAAATCCTGTTTCTCGATAATGTCGAAATAGCTGTCCTGCACCAGTTTCTCGCCGACTTCCGCTTCCACCTGCGGTTTAAAGTTTTTGACGATTACCGAGCGGGGCACCTTGCCTCTTCTGAATCCTTTCATTTTGGATTCTTTCTGAAGCTTGGCGTAGGCCTCTTCGACCTTGGCCTGCACATCTTCGGCCGGCAGGGTAATCGTTACTTTTCTGGTTAAGCCATTTAACTCTTCAACTTTCACATCCATTTGCCTTCATCCTCTGATAAATAAACAATGCCGCGTTGGCGGGTTTAACACGATTTGTGTCGATAATTAGACAGTGAAGCAAAGCTTCGTTACGCATTAGAAAATCCTGGTGCGAGAGGAGGGACTCGAACCCACACATCGAAGATACTGGTTCCTAAGACCAGCGCGTCTACCAATTCCGCCACTCTCGCACACCAGGCGATATGGATTCTTCGAACCTAGCTAATCTAGTACTCAAAGGCAACCAGTCAAGAGACGCTGCCTGAAGAACCACCAGCATCAAAGAACTCCATTAATGCAAAAAAACCCGTAGTCTAACATCATTTACGTGGATGATCCATTCATTTATTGAATAGCCCCAGGTTTTTCTTGCCTTGTAAAATATAGTTATAATGGCTATTTTGGCGCTTAACACGAAGCCGGATAGGTATAATTATCCAATTATCAATCAGCGTTCTTCTTTTGAGGCAGGTATGCAAACCCCTTTATTCAGACGGCTCTTTTTCACGGCCGCCCTCTGTGCCATGACGCCGCCGCTGGCAGCGGCGCAGACAGGCGCAGGCCCTGAACTGCTCTTCGAACAAACCAGCCAGTGGCAGCTGCCGTATGCCCCGGCCGACATCGTGCAGTCAGTTGACGGCGCACGCATCTTTGTTCTTACCGACAACAACCGGATCCTGATTTACGAGCCCAACGGCCAGCTCAAGGGCAGCGTTGAGGTAGCACCCGGGGTTACCGCGATCGAAAGCGACGCCCGGGGTGAGAACCTGCTGCTCATCGACGCGCAGAATAAGACACTGTCATCTTTTTCGATCGATTTTGTCGCCGAGATCGACATCACCGGCTCACCCTTCAAGGGCAACCCCGACGCACCGGTGACCATTGCGGTGTTCAGCGATTTCGAATGACCCTATTGCGGCAAAGTTGCGCCGCTTCTCGAGCAGGTGCTCGAAAAAAATCCAGCTACCGTCAAACTCGTTTTCAAAAACATGCCGTTGCGCTTTCACCAGTTCGCCGATCCCACCGCCCGTGCAGCCCTGGCTGCTGCCAAACAGGACAAGTTCTGGGAATTTCATGATGAATTGTTCAAAGCTGAAAAGTTGAGCAACGAACTGATCACCAATATCGCGGTCAAACTCGGCCTGGATATGGCCAGGTTCAACAGCGACATGAACTCCGCCGAGGTCAAGCAGCAGATCGCCAAAGACCTCAGCGATGCCCAGCAGGCTGGCGTTACCGGTACGCCAACCATATTCATCAACGGCAAAAAACTGAAGAATCGATCCATGCAGGGTTTTCAGGACGCGATCAACAGTGAACTGAGCGCTAAATAACCCAGGCAGACCACGCGAGGTACACAGATAACACATGACCGAACACCCCGAGTCCAGGGAGCTGCAGTTCGACGACAATGAATTGGCCTCAACCCTTTATGGCGATCTGAACAAGAACCTTCACATTCTGGAAAACGGGGCAGGAGTCAAAATCAATGTTCGCGGGACCAGAGCGAAGATCACCGGCTCCCAGCATGATGTCATCATCGCTGCCAATCTCCTCAATCAGCTCTACGATCTTATTACCACCGGGTATCCGGTCTACTCGTCCGACTTTGCCTTTGGCTTGAAGATCCTCCAGGCCAATGGCAAAGCACGGCTCGACCGGATTTTTCTGGACAAGGTCTACGTGACCACCAGAAACCGCGTGATCTCGCCCAAAACACCGAATCAGAAGATCTATATCGACGCCATCAGAGAAAACGATATCGTTTTCGGCATCGGCCCGGCCGGCACCGGCAAAACCTACCTGGCCGTGGCCATGGCCGTATCGGCCCTGGCTAATGAAAAGGTGCGCCATATCATCCTGACCCGGCCGGCCGTCGAGGCCGGCGAGAAACTCGGTTTCCTCCCCGGGGATCTGGCCCAGAAGGTGGACCCCTACCTGCGTCCTCTAAACGACGCCCTGATGGATATGGTTGGCCCGGAAAAGGCCTATGACCTGATAGACCAGGGTACCATCGAGATCGCTCCACTGGCCTTCATGCGGGGCAGAACGCTTTCCAATGCGTTCATAATCCTGGACGAGGCCCAGAATACCACCAGGGAACAGATGAAGATGTTTCTTACCCGGATCGGCTTTGACTCCCGGGCGGTGATTACCGGCGACATAACCCAGGTCGATCTCCCGGTGCAGCAGAAATCGGGACTTATCCAGGCCGAGTCGCTGCTGAGCGACATCGCCGGCATCGGTTTCTGTCATTTCACCAAGGCCGATGTGGTCAGGCATCCGCTTGTCCAGAAAATCATACATGCCTATGAAACGAATGATAATAAGAGCATTTAGAATAGATGCTTGACACTTTACCTGACTAAACGCGTTGAGCTGTTATGCCGCTTAATCTGATCAACCATCACCCCCGGCTCGGTGCAGCCAGCGCGAGTCGCTGCCGGCGCGCCGCCCTTTGTTTCATGCAGCGCATGGGGGTGGCCGAAGCTCAGCTCAGCCTGGTGGTCACTACCGACGAGGAAATGGTCGAGCTCAACAGCCGGTATCGCAAGCAGCCCAGAACCACGAACGTGCTGAGTTTTGCCTTCGAAGGCAGCGACGAGCCTGCAATGCAGTCGTTATTTGAGAAAGAACTTGGCGATATCGTGATCTCGCTGGACACCGCGGCAGCCGAGGCCCGGCAACATGATCTCTCGCTGCAGCAGCGATTGGACTGGCTGATTGCGCACGGCCTGCTGCATGTGCTGGGTTTTGACCATGAACGTTCTGAGCAGGATGCCGAAATGATGTACGCAAAAGAGCAGGAACTGCTCGGTGAATACCATACACGAAGGAGTCCGATCATGCCACATCTTGCCGTCAACGTCGATCACGTTGCCACCATCCGCCAGGCCCGGGGTATCCACGAACCGGATCCGGTCACCGCAGCCGCCATCTGTGAAATGGCCGGAGCCCAGGGCATCGTCGTTCACCTGCGGGAAGACCGCCGCCATATTCAGGACCGTGATGTCAGGCTGCTGAGGGAAACTATCAAGACCAAACTGAATCTGGAAATGGGCGCGGCCAGGTCGATCATCGATTTTGCCCTCGATCTGCAGCCTGACATGGTCACCCTGGTTCCCGAAAAACGCAAGGAACTGACCACCGAAGGCGGGCTCGATGTCGCTTCCCAGAAGAAAAAACTCGCCCGAACCATCAGCAAGATGGACAAGGCCGGTATCCCGGTGTCCTTGTTCATCGACCCCGACCGCGCCCAGATCAAGGCAGCTGACGAGGTGGGCGCCACCTTTGTGGAACTTCATACCGGCACCTATGCCGATGCCGCGGACGAGATCCGTCAACTGGAGGAATTCGATCTGCTCAGCCAGGCCGCCGAAGAAGCGTACCTGCTCGGCTTGCGGGTCAATGCCGGACATGGGCTCAATTATCACAATACCGGCCCCATTGCAGCGCTCGACCCCATCGAAGAGCTCTCCATCGGGCACGCGATTATCAGCCGCTCGGTGTTCAGCGGGCTGGAGCAGGCCGTGCGGGATATGTGCGCCATTGTCGAGGGCGCTGGGCTCCTATTGAACGGCGCCGGTCTTGGCAATTGACATTATAAAAGCTGCTGTGTTAAAGAGAGGCACCATGCCTCGGTGGTGGAACTGGTAGACACCAGGGACTTAAAATCCCTTGGGCCTTGCGCCCGTGCGAGTTCGAGTCTCGCCCGAGGCACCAGCGTATCGTTGTTTTGTTCCTCTCTCCAGCCCCCTTTATCAGCTGGTCTCTCGATCCAATATCTGCTGGCCTTGCTGGCTCTACAATGGAAGCGCTGCCCTGTCACCTTATCTCATGCTCCAGCAGAGATCAGCAATTCCTGGTTTTGCATCCGCATGCAGCTGGGCAGAACTATGTTGCCGGAACACTCAGCTGAATTATTTTTATTGCATTTTAAGATTCGCCTGTTCCCTGCTTTTGTGCTACCGCGAACGCCAAAGTAGAGAATATCGATACATCAGCAAGTTAGGGACAGTTTTTAGGCCTGCTTTGAGAAAATTTTTCAGTTTTTTTTTGGTGCAGGCGATAAAAAATATCGGGTGTAATTTCAATATACACTCATCCCTGAGATAATACTTTGTAGTAGTAGTATCCGTATTTATACCTATTTACATCTTCCCTCCTCTAAGTAACAATTAAAAAAAGAGCGGAAATGCAACCACTGGGAGGGAAAAATGGACAAGTACTCTTGGGAACACAACCGGCCTCCGAAGGGGCTGCCGATCGAAGGGGAAATCACGATCCAGAGACCTGCACGGCGTCTATCGGCCAACCCGAGGCTGCCTTCGAACGCCCCGCAGACCAGGCGGAAGGCCACCAGCGCTTATGGCTGTTTCGTCATCTGCAAGGCCTACCAAGAACCGCAACCGCTTAATCTAGTGGAGGACCTGCTGCTGCAGCGCAATTTCATCATCGACTGAACACCTAGTCAGCGCCTTTTATCTGACTAAAGACAACCAGGCGCCGGGCTCAGACTCTGGGGCAGGTGCGCCTTCATTTTTCCCGATCACCTTTTCCTGCCATCTTCAACCGATATCGGGTTGACCCGCTTGTCGACCGCCACATGCATCCATTTTGTGCTTGGACATCGATCCCGGATCATGCTAGTATCGGGCGCCCTGTCGGAGTTCTGCAGGCTGCTCAACATAAAGCAGCTAGTGCCTCGAGCACAATTGATTCCTCGCATTTACTGACGGATACAAAAGGAGCCACCAATGGCTGCAAGCAACGATACCCACCGTATTATCCTTACCTCCTTTCAGGACGAATATGAAGAAACCCATGATCCGGTCTGGGCCTGGCATGCGATAGATTTCTGTTCCAGCTGGCAGAGAAAAACCGGCCAGTTTCTGGCCTACCCGGCCTGGGTGCAGGATTATCTTGGCATGGTTGCCGACTCGCTGTTGGAACTTGCCGATGACCGCGATGATTTGCAGCAGGCGCTGGGCGCCAGCCTGGGAATTGGCCCTGGATCGATCTCCGGCTCGATCCAGACGATCCGTGACAAGGTGTTGTTTTTTGATATTTGTGCACAGGTGAAAAACGGCGCAGCTGTCACAGGGGCCATCGAACAGACCGCCAAACGTTTTGAACTCTCCTTAACTGTTGTGCAGACCATCTATGAACGTTTCAGCCGCACCAGCAGCTCATCGGGCCAATAGACAGGGATTGCGGCATATGCACCATCCCGGGCCCCTGGAATCCCCCTGCGCCGGATGACAGTCACGGCGAGGCGCCCGCCCTGGCGCACGCGGGTGAGTTCGTGAGGGCCTGCCATTGTCGCTGCCCACTGGAGATTATCTGCACATATCTTATTGTCTGCTGTAGGTATGTCAGCATAACGCCAGGCTCTCCCAGCGAGGTGTGCACCATGAAATTAATCTTTGTCTACAATGCCGACAGCGGCATGCTCAACACGGTCAAGGATATCGGCCATAAACTGTTCAGTCCGCAAACCTATGACTGTTTCCTGTGCAGCCTGACTCACGGCACATTTAAAGAGAATCCGGCCTGGAAGTCTTTTCGGGAATCAAGCCCGATTGAGATGGATTTTCTCCATCGGGATGAATTTGAAAGACGCTATGACCGCAGGGAAGATTATCCGCTGGTGATGAAAGAAACCGATTCCCTGGAAATAATTCTGAACAGGGAGCAGCTAGCTGGATTCAAATCGCTGGAGGAGCTGATCCAGGCAATCAAAAACAGCGCCTGAGATGCTGCTTGCCAATGTGCCTGCCCGGAGTCGCCCTGAGTCCCGGCAGCGAACAGCGCAGCCTGCTGCTCATCTGGCCGCTTGGGCTTGCGCTTGTCTGCCCGTTTGCCCGGTTCAACAGTTACGCTTCGTCGTCAAGATGACAGCAATGCATACACGAACGATGGCAGCCGTGCAATTTTCACTTGTCTGGCAGAGCCGTTTTGGAAATCATCGAGATGTCTATTTCATGGACAAGGTCGATTTCTGGAGAGATATCTTCCCGGGAAGAGTTGGCGGCGAACTCTGTCGGATAGCTGCGGGACAGCCATACGAAGAAACCTTTGCACCGGGCAGTCTGGTGCCCTGCTATACAGATGAGAAAATAAAAACCTTGGCAAAATCTCTGATCAATTCAGACAAACCCGGTAAATCAGTCAAACTCGCAGCGGGCCGGTTCTATCCGCAGGGTATTGCCTGGAAACCCCTGAACAGCTATCCGGAAAACCTCGCGCCAATGCGTCTGCTTGAAATAGGTGACACTCAGGCAGTGGTTGATACGAACCACCCTCTCGCCCGTGCTCAGCTCAAGATCTCGGCAACCTTGCTGGAGGCTAGAGCGGTCGGACCGCAACGGGGCGGAGCGGTTCAGGACATTGCAGAGGTCCTGACCAGCGATGGTCCCGGCATGCAGACCCCGTTTTCGGTAGATGATTTTTACAGCGCCGCAGACTATCCGTTTACCCGAGCAGACCCCAGCAATGATGTCTTGTTTTATCGACAGCCGAGACTGGTTCACCATCTGGACGACACGGCCCGCCGCCATGTTCGAGCCTTTCACGAGCGGCTGCTGAAACCAGGGACCAAGGTGCTGGATCTCATGGGCAGCTGGGAGTCGCACCTGCCCCGATCCCTGTCCTCCTGCACCGTCGAGGGGCTCGGACTCAACGAGCAGGAACTAAAAAGCAACGAAAGGCTGAGCAGCTACCTGGTGCACGACCTCAACGCAGAACCCGAACTTCCCTATGTGGACCAGAGCTTTGATGCGGTAGTCTGCACCGTATCCATAGAATATCTTGTCAAACCGCGGGAGATCATGGCCGAGATTACCCGAATACTAAGACCCGGAGGCGTCTGCGCGGCAACCGTCTCAGAGCGCTGGTTTCCGGGAAAACAGATCAGCCTGTGGTCGGAGCTGCACCCGTTCGAGCGGCAGGGTCATGTATTGAATTATTTCCTCAATCAGCCGGGCTTTGAAGATTTTCACACCGAATCGATTCGGGGGTACCCCCGCCCGTCCGACGACAAATACGGCCGCACCCTCGCCTTGTCCGATGCCCTTTATATGGTCTGGGCCTACCGTGCTGCCTGAGATCAGCCTCAGAACTCCCGGCGCCTGCTGCACAAGACTCCAAAGCTGACCATGTTTTCCGGCACAGCTAGGCCGCGCCCCTGCTCCGCCGGATCGTGCAGATGCCGAGGTAACCGTCCACGGTGAGCATGTCACCCGTTTTGATAAACCTCGTCGCATCGACAACGCCGGTTATGCAGGGAATGCCGTATTCGCGGGCAATAATCGCCCCGTGAATAAGCATGCCGCCCCTGCGCTCGATAATGGCCGCGGCCAGCGGTGCAAAAACCGTCATGGTGGGATCGATCGCGTCGATCACCAGCACTTCCCCTTTCTTGAACTCTGCCAGGTCACCAGATCGATGCACGACCCTGGCCGACCCTTGCGCGATTCCACGGCTGGCAGGCTGGCCGAGAAGCTGTCTGGCTTTTATGCGCGGTGACGGAGGCAAACCGGCTGATATGGGTTGAGCAGCCGGCCCGGGCCCTGCTTCGTCTGGTGCCGGTTCATCTCGCAGCAGCCGCACAAGATCGACCAGCGCTGCATCGCCAGCTGCTTTGCAACGTGCCCTGGCATGGGCGATGGCCCGTTCGAGTTCCTTGCCGATTCGACCGATGTGGATGTTGTCGTCATCACGCAGACGATAACTTTCCCTGGCCAGCTGAAGCAGCCGTCTTGGATCTACGGGCAGCTTAGCCGCCCCTTGCTCGACAAATGCTGCCTCGAGCCGTTCGCGGTCTGTTCTGCCCTGCCGGTTTGACAGCCTTGCTTCAGTGTCGAGCTGCGCATACTGCAGAAGCATGGCGCAGATTATGTCATCCGCCGCTCCCTGTTTCCCGGTTCCCAGATAATCAACCGAGAAATAGTTTTTCAAGGCTGCGATGTTGTCCTGGAAAGCACCATTGCCGGAACCTTCTAACTTTCCTGCCTCTACCTTGCTCCTCAGGGCCGCATCGGCCTTAATCAGTTGAGCGCAGTTCAAAAAAAGCCTGTTGCGCTCAGTACTGAGCATGGCCTGACCGGTGAGCAGGGTGACGAACTCAAATGGATCGTCCGGCTCGACAAGATCGTTGTAAATTTCGCCAAACAGACGCACCCCATGGGCAAACGGGATGAAGTCCCGCCAGTAAACCGCACTCCATTTATCGTTGATCGCACCAAGGCGCTCCAGTTCTGCAGCCAGCTCAAGATCGGTCAGCTCATCGAGATTTTGCTCCGCCAGGCGAGCCGCCTCTTCATCCATCGCCGGGAGCAGTTCGTTGACGATATTGTCCTCCATGATGAGCAGATTATCATAGCTGCGCGTCAGGCTGAGGTACCAGGCCCGCTTGTCGTTGGCATCTGCGCCGCTTTGGGCCGTTATCGGCCTGGCTTGAAGCAGATAGACATGGCGGTCTGCAATGGTCCACTCGATATCCTGGGCGCTGCCGAAAAATTTTTCAACCGCCATTCCGAGATTAACAAGTTCGTCCACCTGGTCGTCAGAAAGCGGCGGAACCCCACGCTTGGAATCGTCGAGCTCGACGCTATGGACGCCGCCGCGAGATGACGCCTCAAAGTGACCGGTGCGCTTTTGCGGAGGTTTATGCTCAATTATCTTGCCATCGCGGCGGCTGAGCAGCCAGCGATCCGGCTCCACTGCTCCGTCAACCAGCCCCTGGTTCAAACCATGTACCGCCTCGATGACCATCTGACTCTGCTCAAGCGGGTTCCTGGTGAACATGACGCCGGAAGCAGCCCCTTTGATAAAGGGCTGAACGACCACTGCCATCCGGCTGCTCCCGACCTTGAGGCCAAGTTCCTGGCGATAGAGAATGGCCCTGTCCGACCAGAGCGAAGCCCACACTTTTTGAATGCTTTTCAGCAGATCTTCGATTCCAGCGACATTGACATACGATTCATGCAGCCCGGCAAATGAGCCTGCCGAGCCGTCTTCTTCGGGAGCGGACGACCTGACCACAAAGGAGGCAGGAGATTGTCTGGAGAACTTGTCCTGCAGGACCTGCGCCAGTGCCAGCCGAATTTGATCAGGCATGTTGGCTTTGATGAACAGGTTCTGGATAGAGAGGCTGGCGTCCCAGATCTCCTCCCAGCGCATGTCCTTGAGATCTTTTCGATGCAGCTCAAGAAAAATTTTTTCCCTCAGATTATTGGCATTAACAAACAGGTCGTAGGCTGACGTGCAGATGCACATGGGCCTGGGTACCGGCAGACCGGCGCCGCCAAGTCTGAAGAGCGCCAGAGCCTTGCCGCCGACAAGGCTGGCGTCGACGTCTGGTAAATCTTCAGGGAAATAGATCCACTTCATCCTTGATATGATATTCAATGACATTCTGGAAACGCGATACCAGCAGGTAATGATGTATCTCGATCCTGAAAATGGTGACGCTGGGGCCCGAGATAAATTTCTGCAGGGCAGGATGACGTTTCAGATAGAGTTGCTCGTACTTGGTTCGCTGGTGAACTTCAACAGGTCTCGCGATGCCTAAAATGGTCAGTGCGGCCGCCGCATGAAAGTCCTCCTCCGAGTTCGAACGGTTATCCACCAGCAGAGAGACTCTGGCGTCTTCATTGATATTCTGATGCTTTCTGGTGGATTTCGAGGTGGCCACCACAAATTCAGTAAGGTCATCCGCATAGGCAAAGGCCATCAGACTCGAATAGGGCTGCCCATCCCGCTGGGTTGCGAGCACGGCCAGCGGCTGACTCTCGAGAAGCGTGCGTATACGATCGCGCATCGCCTGGTCGTTTTTCGTTTCTGCTTCCATCTGTTCCCTTTTGCGTTGCTGTTTGCGTTAACCTCGTCCGTGGTATCAGGGCCTACTTTTTAAGAGAATCTCAGACACCTTGCTGCCGGTCAGGCTGCCTGACATCAGCGCCCAGCCCAGTCCGGGCAGTCCCTGCTGTTCACCGCATATATACAGGCCATCAGAAAACGGCTGCGGCCTCCGGTATGGGCTCAGCGTTGGCGGGGACTGGTCTGGCAGGGCATGCTCGATGCGATAGGTCTTCAGGTGCTGCCACTCTTTGGCGGCCGGGCCAAACCATTGCTGACACTGCTTGCTGACCAGATCCACGAGATCGGCCCGAGCCAGATACTCCGCCCCCAGCACAACGACGGCAATCAGCGTTTTTCCTGCCGGCGCATAAGAAGGCGAAACCAGGCTTGGAAAAGCGATGTTATTGATCGGTCCCTGCCCCTCGCCGTTAAGCACCAGAAAGGGTTGATCAAAGGGCGGCAGCCAGCGGGCTGCGAAGTAGAGGCAGGCTTCGCCGACAGAACGCCTTGAACCATCGAGTTTCACCAATTCGGCGACAGCGGGCTGCTGGGCAGCAAGGATAACCGTCGGCGCCTCAATCACCTCGCCACCGGTGAGCACCACCGAACCGTTTCTCAGTTCAGCAACTTCCTTATTGTACTGAATCGTGCCGGGAGCAAGCGCTGCGGTCAGCTGTTTTGGAATTGCCTGCATGCCCTCTGCCGGCAGCGCTGCATCACCGGCGGCAAATAAGCGGATCAGGTACTCAAGGACCCTGCTCGTTACGGTCATGCTTCTGTCAAGACAGGCCCCGGCCAGAAACGGGGTGAAAAAACTGGTGATAAAGCGTGCGCTGAATCCCTGTCCCTGCAAAAAATCGAGCGCCTTTTCCTCAGGCTTTTCAAAAATATCTTGCATTGGCCGCCCGCAGACCCGGCGGGCGAGTTTAATCAGCCGGAGACGATCACCCAAGGTGCCGATTGGCGATGCAGCGGTGCTCAGGAGATGACGAAGGTGGCGCCGCGGGTCGGCAATGACATGGAAGCGCTGCTGGTAGCGGACCACGATGCCGGCTGGAAACCGGCGGAGGTGCAGAGCCTCAAGATCAAGATACGTGCTCAGCTCAGGATAACCTGTCTGCAGCACCTGAAAACCGTGATCAAGCCTAAAGCCGTCTTGCTGGTCGGTCTTTATCCTTCCCCCCGGACGCGACGAGCGCTCCAGTATGGTGCAGGAAATCTGATGTTCAGCGAGCGCTCTGGCACAGGCCAGACCCGTCACACCGCCACCGATTATCACCGCATCATATTGCATAGAGTATATCTGCCCTTAGTTGTTTCTGGTCTCGAAGATTATAAGCACGCTAACGATCTTTGATAGTGATATCTGCGCTGAGGCCGATATCAAACGTGTCGTGGCAGGCCGGACAGATCAACAGCCATTTGATCTCTGAGTTGCTGCTGCGGAAGACCGAGTGAAACCCGTCACCGTATCCGCAGGTCGGACAGATGCTGAATTCTTCTTTAAAATCCACTTCAATAGGGTGTTTGCTGAGCATGATTTTTCCGCCTTGGTCGAGGTTGTTTGAATAATTAGCTCTGGGAAACCGTGCCGGCAGCAGCTAGACATAACGAGCATATCTTCGAGCCGGCGACTTGTTTTAGCGCTGTCAGTTTTCTATTCAACACGTTTTGAAAAGCAGATAAAAGCAGAAAATATCTGCTGGAACATGGCTGCATCAGCATTTCACTTTTGCGCCAGGAGGCGCTCAGAATTAGCACCCTGGTAGAGCCGCAATTTTCGCTAACCAAAAAAACCTGGCCACTAAAAGAATTTTCAGCAAGGCGAATTCGTGGTAATCAGAGGAAAATCCCAGAAAACATTCATCTCCAGTCGGATACCTCAATGCTTTTACGGGCAATTGCTCTTGACTATGACGGCACCATAGCAACCAACGGGGTCATGCATCCGGAAGTACGTGAAGCGATAAAAACAGCGCGCCAGTCCGGCCTGCTGGTGATAATCGTCACCGGCAGAATCCTCAGAGAGCTGCGCCGTGTCGCTGGCGACCTGGACTTTGTCGATGCAGTGGTGGCAGAAAACGGCGCGGTGCTCTTATTGTCCAATGGGCACCGCAGGCTCTTGGCTCCGCCTCCCTTTCCTATTCTGTTGAACAAGTTGAGTGATCGCAGCATCGAATTCACCGTGGGCCGCTGTCTTGTCGACCTGGACGCCGAACATGCCGGCGCCGTCTTGTCTATCATCAGAGAGCTGGAACTGCCGCTGACCCTTTCCTTTAATCGAAATAAAATGATGGTACTGCCCCAATCCATCAGCAAGGCCAGCGGTCTTCGCGACGTTCTCAATATACTCGGCACCTCGATTCACAACGCCATCGGCATCGGAGATGCGGAAAACGATTATGAGCTGTTGAGATGCTGTGAATACGGCATTGCGGTTCAATGGGCTCCGCACCTGCTCAAAGCGGAAGCCGACTTTGTCCTGACCGGTGAGGGACCAGAAGCCGTGGCTGCCTACATCTCGGCTGTCTCCCTGGAAAACCGGCTTCCGCCAGGGGTCAGGAAGCACCGTAAACTGGTGCTGGAATCGATCGCCGGGCAGGCCTCCGTTGAGATATCCATCCGCGGTCGCAATATCCTGATCGCCGGTGACACAAAGAGCGGAAAGTCATGGCTTGCCGGACTTTTCTGCGAACAGATGATCCTGCAGGACTATACCCTGCTGGTATTCGATCCCGAAGGCGATTACGGCAGTCTCACCTCCTTGCCCAATACGGTGGTTTTTGGCGGGGGGAAATACCTCCCGACCGAGGACGACCTTGTCAATATCCTGCACCAGGGCCTTAATCTTGTGCTGGATTTGTCTCATCTTGAGCCGGCCGATAAATTTTCCTATATCAGGCAGCATCTTCCCTTGGCCGCCAGCTACCGCAGAAACAGAGGTTACCCGCACTGCATTGTACTCGATGAATGTCACTACTTCCTGGAGCGCTCCTATAGCGAAGGGATTCTGGACTCGGAACTCGGGTCCTATCTGCTGGTCACCTACCTGCCCTCGCAGCTGCCTCCTGATGTACTGCAATCGCTTGAGGCGGTCATCGCCACCCGTATCGTTGATAGAAAAGAAGTCGATGTGCTGAAACAG
Source organism: uncultured delta proteobacterium (assembly GCA_963707715.1). Taxonomy (GTDB): domain Bacteria; phylum Desulfobacterota; class Desulfobulbia; order Desulfobulbales; family Desulfocapsaceae; genus JABDQA01. The sequence goes on along the minus strand of CAVPRJ010000002.1, from coordinate 403,954 downwards.
ATTGCCGGCCCTGAGCTGATTCAGGCGGATTGGTGCAGTTTACTGCAAAATCTCGAAATCACCGAGGCTGCGCTGCTGCCGCCGACCGAAGAGGCTGGCGAAAAACCGCGTCGGTTTACGGTAGCTCCCCGTCTCACCCTGCATGTTCGTCACCGGACCAAATATTTTGAACGACCGGTGCCACAGGCGCAGGCCTTCGTTTTTACCGACAAAGGCATGCCGGTCGGCGCGGGGGCCTTGACGCTGGCGGGCCTGCTGACAGGCATCAGGACACTGCCAGGCCCTGTTGTCATCGCTCATCTCCGGCGTCATGATTTTTCCCAATGGATCAGCGATGCACTTGGTGATCATGATTTTTCAAGTTTCGTCCGGAACCTGGAATCAATTTATCATCAGAATAAGGGCGTCGATGCTTTTGCCGAGACACTGGCAAGTGAAATCCACCGCAGATACGGGCGCAGCCTCTCAGCGAGCCCGTAAGCAGGTTCAGGTAAACGTGCCTTTCGCCCCGAGCCGCTCAAGTTCTCCCAGGTATTCTTCCGAGCGATCCAGATAGAACGAGAGTGCCTTGGAGAAATTCCTGCCAACCAGGCCATCGACGAATACCTGGCTGATCTCCTTGTGCCGCTTCAGCACAAGCTGCGATCGATAGAAGATCAGCCACTGCTCCCGGTCCATATCAGCGGCGACAATCTGCAGGGCTTTGCGTGCCCGGGGCTGATACATCCAGAAATACATCAGATCCAGCGCATTGACGATTAACAGGGTCTCCTGTTCCTTGGCATCGCTATCGAGTGTTTTCAGAACCATTTCCGGGGACTGGAGAATTTCCAGGATATCGTCCTCCGGAAACAGCAGATCGAGCCGGGAAAACACCGAAAACAATTGGGCAATCTTGGCCCGATAGGCCGCCAGCCGGGCTTGAATATTCGTCTGCCTGTCAGCAAGTCCTTCGATGACCGCCGCCACACAGTCGGAGGAAAATTTTGAAATAATCGCCGCCCATTTCTGCAGGGCACCGTAGACATCCACAACTCCTGCCCCCTGCAGCACGGCGGCAAGCAGGCCATTGATAACGATAGCCAGCGGAATCGCCAGAATAGATCGGAACAGGTTGCCGGCTGCGGCGCTGCGCGGCAGCCCGCGAAAGATGTTGTGGCTGCAGATATACAGACCGTTTGCAACTCCCATAACCGCATAGAGCATCACCGGGTCTGTTGCGGTCGTGATGCCAAGCCCGCGGTCGAGCACCAGGGTTTTCACCAGATAATCGAGCAACGGCACTGAAAAACCAGTATAGAAAAGCGAATCTGCAATCCTTGACCAGCTTATCAGCGAGTTCCACGGCAGCAGCGGCGAACGCTTCAGTCCCCCACCGCCTAAAACCGACTGGATGATATTGCGCGAGCCTGTTATGCCAAACCAGATAAAGGCCCCGAGATAGGCGAGCACCCACCAGTCTTTGGTCAAAAAGAAAGTCAAAAAAGCCGGAACGAAGCCGGCCAAGACCTTCAAGGTGTTTTTCAGGTTCGTATTCAGGTAGGTCCAGGGATGCGCTATGCGCTCAGACGGTTTCTGTTCGTCTTCCAGTATGTTATTCTCGAAGCCACTGCTTATTCCGCCCAGCGTGGCCACATTACCCGGGCGCCCCGGGTGGACGGCAAAACCTTCCAGGCTCCAGTCCTCATGGCTCTGTTCACCGATGCCAAGTCTCAGGCCAAGCCTGGTCAAAAATCCACGCCCAGCCGATGCAGCGTCTGAGAGGTAACGAATGTGCACATGTTTTGCCAAACGGGCACTGACCGGGATCAGAGAGCGTTTTTTAGCGGAAACTTCGTGTTGCACAATTCTCAGGGAGCGTAACGGCAGCGTGTCGATTACAACAAGACCCATACCGTGCTGCAGTTCGGCCCGTCCGGTCGAACTCGTGCCGATGCGCGATCCCAAGATTCGCCGTTTATAAAAGTTATGGAATTTTTCCAGGTTGAACAGCACATTGAGCAGGTCATTTTTGCGATCTAGTATGTGCTGGTACTGTACATCCAGCTTCTCCCTGTATGAATCATCCTCAGGCAGCAGATCAAGCTCACTCTTGAAATGAATACGTTCCTCTTCGAAGTCCCAGATAATGGTCCGGATAGCCCGTTTGAGGCCAATGACGTTATCCTCATTGAGGGCCCGCTGCAGTTCGCCGATCATCGCGTAAAACTGCCCGGGACTCTTGAGAGAGACCGCTTCGCCGCTTAAGACCGTTCCCCCAGAGCTGCCATGCATCATACCGTGACTGGCGTCTTTGAGATTGTAGGCCTCTATGTTATTGATCATACCCGAGCAGTCGTAGAGCAATTCAAGGGTATCCTGAATCGAAAGATTGCTCAGGTTCAAGGTCAATTCAGAACTGGAATGCAGACTGATCAGCCGGTGCAGCAATTCTTTCGGGCCCCAGCGCAGCAGCTCGGGAACATCAGCGGTCAGTTGAGGCCGCGACGGATCGTGAATTGCTGGATTGCGTGAAGGCAGCAAAAAGTGCGTGATGATCGTATCGACGTCAAACGCTTCTAGGCGTTGGCGATAGCGCTGAGTCTCGGGCCTGGAGTGATGGGCTGGTACTTCTTCCACCGGCACGCGCTGGTTTATTTCACGCTGGGCACCAGCAAGGATTGCCTGCCGAATAAACCGGGCCAGATGCAGCAGCGACGGTTGGCCGGCCCCGACAAAATCAAGAAAATCCTGCTTCTGCAAGGCTTCAATTGAAAAACCAAGATCGGCGCTGAGCAGTTTGCGGTGGTTTTCATTAAAAGCCTGGAGCGCATCAAATACGTAGCGTTGCTGATAACGTGAAACGGCCTTGCCTTCGTTCATCAGCTCAACGACCTCATCCTCTTTGAGAAACTTCAATAAGGCGGCACTGCTTCTGAAGCCATGCAGCTCCCAGATGAAGCGGACATATTTGTCTCGAAACTGGGCGGACATCTCGATACCGACCTGGACATGAATATCGAGTATCGAACCTGCCTCGATCAGTTCCTCGATGATCTCTGGGCTGATGAAATTATAGTAGACCACCGTCAGATGTCTGATGCCTTTAATCCAGGCATCCATGATCAGATGAGTCGGAGATTTTCTGCCTTTGGTGCTGGCATCATGGACGTGGTCGTCGAAAGCAAACTGATTCCAGTCCTCAGGCATCTCCAGCAGGTGGAAATTTTTCAGCTCTTTGCGGACCAGGCGCGGCGCCCCTGTGGAGACCATTCTAAAATCGTGAGCCAGTTTCAGTTGCTGAAGGGGATCGTGCCGGCTGCGCAGCAATTCCTTCATGATCTGGGCCAGCACCCGGGCGGTGTTTTTCTGATAGAAGATTTTTTCGGAGAGGAATACCTCGTCACGCAGTGAGCGCAGGGCCTTGAGGCGATCGGTAACTGAACCGGTAACGAAGGTATCGAGCAGACTGGCTATCGCATAGGCAATTCTCAGCGCCCGGGTGGCCGCCATTTCCTTGATGCCCTGGGGATGCATGTGCTCGACCAGCAGGGAGCGCAAAGATTGGGCCTGGCTGCCGTGCTCGATGATATCGTTGACGATGCTCAGCAGCTGGTAATCTTTTTTATCGAAAAATATGGCGGGCGCTCGCTGCATGGGCTGCAATTCAGCTCGTTGTCATGTCCTTTGCCAAAGCAAAATGCTTTTATCAATTCATAACACAGCTGTAACCCAAATTTAATTCATTTTTAATTTTAAGCAGATGTGAATGAGCGCCTATTTTTTCTTGATGATCGCCCGCCAGCCGGTAACCGGCTGCATGATTGGCCTGCACACATTGCTTACCGAGCCGGCCTGCTCGGTTACGTAGAATGCATCAGGGTCAATGGCTAAGACGATCTGCAGGAGCTTGCGCAGGTCTCGTCTGCGGCATACCACATAAAGCTCCGTGACCGGGCCGGATTTCCCCGCGCCGGTAAAGGTCGTCACAGCGTGGCCCTTTTCTCGCATCGCAGCAGCGATCTGCTCGGGGTAGTCGCGGGTGATGATCCTGAGAATCAGATGGCCCAGCGCAATCACCCGCTCAATCTTGATGCCTACCAGATTGCCGGTGGCAAAGCCAAAAGCATAGACGATACCGAGCGCAGGCTGTTGATGAACCGCCTGTACAATGGTGGAAACCACCGCCAGCCAGATTGCCGACTCAAAAAAACCAAGCCAGAAGGACATGGTCGTTCTACCGTGTACGATCGCAATTGTCCGCAGCGTTCCCAAAGAGACATCCGTCACCCGCGCAAAAAACACGGCCAGCGCATAGAGCAGATTTATCGTACCTATTTGATTGATCAGATCCATTGCATCTCACTCGTTTTGCTTATCGAATTGTCTGCGGCAAGCCTTGGATACAGTCTTGCCGGGTGAATGTCCCAAGGCCACGGGCTTGCGCTTAAAGTAAATCGGTGTATATCTTTGGCGTACCAAGTTCCGGAGAATCTGACGGATACAGCACTCCATCTTCACGTTGAAACACCCCCTGGAAGGGATCATTGATCAAGTCCAGGTGCCTGACGGGTTTTCCCCTTCATCCGTAATAAAGAGCTGACGGTTATCGAATTCACCTTCCCGATTTTTTGCCCGGTTGAGCGAAGTGTCACCAATTTCGAGACGGATGATATCTTCGAAACACTCGATTCGATCGACCAGTGAGAGCGAGCTAACTCTTAGCCGTTCACTGAGAGAACGAACCTCTTTAATTATCTTGAGATCAGCTGATTTTAGGTCGTCGAGCAGATTCATCCTGGTACCGAAACGGCCGACCTGCAGACGGGTACAACCACTAGTTTATATTTTGCTTTCATTTACCTGTATTATTGTGTTTTTTTAATACCTTAAATTGTTTAGATAGAAATGTGCAGCGATGGACCGCGTTGTACAGTATTTAAACACCATTGTCATTCAAGATTATTGTTAGATCAATAAAAAAGGCCGCCGCTCAAGTCTGTACTGTTTTCGATATAAGCGCTGCCAAGACTGAGCGTAAAGCCTACAAGAAGCCACCAGGAGCAGGCGTCACAGGTGCATGACAATGGCTCAGAACCTGGTTTCGACCGGGTTGACGGCGACCGCTACATGCAGTCTGACTGCAGCAGACGCAAACCATCCTCAGCCGGCAGGTCCCGCATTTCGACAAACAATTTTTTACAACGCTCATAGCTCAAGCGTTTGACCAGCCTGTTGGCCTCGCACTCGTTGCGCAGATGGGGAAAGTCGTCATGCCAATCGGAGAATTCCTCCTTAGCCACGATCTTCATGAAAATCAGCGCCCGGGCACAGAGCAGATTCTCGTACTCGACACTGACAGGATTGTCGAGCAGATAATGCGCGGTCAGCGTATCCCCGGGACTGTACAGCCCCAATCTGCAGCCGATGGACTGCAGCGCGCGTTGCTCAACAAAAACGGGACGCACCAGGTATCCGCTCGACAGAAGAGTGCGCAGCTGCCGATACAGCAGCAGGTGCATGGGCCCCGCCTCGACGCAAATACGCTCATATTTTTGCAATTGCGAGGCAAGCGAGGCGATGGCCCGGGCCCGGAGAAGATCACGCAGACGAAAGCGCAGGGCATCCGAACGGGCAAACTCTTTCACCGAAGCGATGATATTGTCAAAATCATCCTGCCTGGCCGCCTTATAAAAGGCGATGAGTTTGCCGGTCGCCTCCCGTTCCCTGAGGTATACCTGATACTCAACCCTGGACCTATCCAGTTCCTCTGGGTCATGGCCATCGGCGAAAAAGTTCTGCACCGCAAAGAGATGTTCTAAATAGGGCTCCACCTGCAGAATATGTGCTCCTGCCTGCTTAAGTTCTCGCAAAAGCCGGCATTGCTCCACGCTGAAAGCCGGGTATTCGATATCCTGCTCCAGCAGGTAAATGGCTGCATCAACGCTGTTATCGAGCATCTGGGCGAATTTTGGGTGGGGCGGTTCCTCGAGCACAACAAGCTGATGCTTGTCCATGAACGGGTGGCTGAGCCGAAGCGTCTCCGGACGGTGATTGGCATAAACGATGGTGAGCTTGTTCATCACCCTATTATATTAACGATGTTCTACAAATCGGCACGATTTAGCTTTACCTCGGTGTGCTGCCAGCGCACTCAGCGGTAGCAGATGAAAATATACGAATTTCGTTATCAAATTATCCCACAATGCTTATGATAAGAACAAATTAGCAGACAGTGCAAACGCATCGATTTGCTGAGCTTAAACTACTGCCCCAACAAACAGGAGAAAATACATGGTCTTACCCGCTCAGATCGAGGACGTGTCAATCGAGCAGCTGGCGTCTCTGGAGGTTTTTGATGAGCAGGGCGAAGCGCTGATGCTCTCACAGCTTTGGCAGACACAACCTGCGGTTCTTGTCTTTGTCAGACATTTCGGCTGAGTCCTCTGCCGTCAGCAGGTCGCTGACCTGGCCGGACACGCGCAGCAGTTTACCGACAAGAACAGCCGTCTCGCAGTTATCGGGCCTGGCGAAACCAAACATCTCAGGGGTTTCAGGGAGGCAACCGGGTATCGTTTGGACCTCTTTGCCGATCCGTCCCGCCGCTCCTATCAGATACTTGGCTTTTCCTCCGGCCTTGGCAAACTGATCGGCATCAAACCGATAAAACGAGCCTTGTCGGCCCTGTCCAGTGGACACCGGCCCGGCTCACTGCAGGGCAGCGCCCTGCAGCTTGGAGGGGCTGCAGTTATCGATAGTGATGGAACCCTCCGCTGTCTGATAAAAGAAGAGCAGGCGGGAGACCACCCTCCGGTAGCGGAACTGCTCGCTGCAGTGCCGTAAGATCGTGTCTCATCGATTTCATATTTTCAGGCAATTGCCAGCAAAATATTACGAGAAACAAGCGGCTACAGGCGACACCTCATCTTCAGGTTTAAAGACAAGAGAAAATCAGCTTATTATATGAAGCAAACTTCAAACCAAGGAATAAAACATGTCTGATGATCTCCTTTATGTACAGGCAGCCGACGAATTAGACGCAGTGGCCGGATCAAAGCGCGACGATGATGTATGGAAGGCGGCTCTTGATCTTGCCCAAGGGGATCAGGAGCTGGCCAGGTACAAGTATATGAACCTGCGTGTTGAGCACCTGGCAAAGGAGGGCTCCATCGCCAGAGCAGCACCTGCATCAGGGCCGGCCAGAAGTGCGATGCTCAACGACCCGGACTATATCAGCCTGGCAAAATTCTCAGCCAAGAACACGGTCAGCGAAAAGCACATTCTGCAGAACATCAAGGATGGCTATTATCGTGGAAAAAAAGTCGCCGGCAGATGGTATGTATTCGTTGGTAAAAACAAGTATGGAACCTTTGAGGAGAGAAAAGAGACCTTTTTCTCAAACACCGCAAACCAGATAACTGAATCCGGCCAGCCAGACGCGAACGCAGAGCATCCGCACAAGGTGGTTCCGCTGGCAAAAAAGAAATAAGCTTCGGGAAAAGCCGCCGCCTTTTATCGCCTTGCGGCGATCATCTCCATCTTGCTGGCAAGGTCGAAATCCTTTGCCGTGACCCCGCCGGCGTCGTGGGTTGCCAAGTGAACCGTTACCCGGTTGTAGACGTTGCCCCAGTCCGGGTGATGGTTGCTGCGCTCGGCCACAAGTGCTGCCTCGGTCATGAAGCCAAAGGCTTCCCGAAACGTGCGAAAAGTAAAGATACGCTGCAGTTTGTTATCATCCATGGTCCACATGGGGTGGGTTTTAAGAAAATCATCGATCTCGTCTGAAGTTGCCCTGCTTACCTTCATGGCCTGCTCCTGTCACCGTGATTGGATCGAAAAAAGATAGGTCTGCGATTGCTTGATTTTGGTATCAGCCAGCAGTCAACCATTGAACAGTTCAGCCCTCAAATAAAGCCTGGACGGGCTGACCAGGGATAAAGGACCTGCAGCGGCAGCAGCAGTGTTAAAATAATCTGCCTGGCCACCAACAAGAACCTGCAACGGTTGTCTTACTCTAACTTATATCCGCTCGTCCCAGTTTGCCAGCAGACTTTGTTGGTGGTAAGGCAATTTGTTGAAATCTTCCCTTAAATGAAACGGTTGCAGAAAACCGGCCTTGACAGAAAACTTAGCATCTTCCCTCCGAGTAATTTTTACGTTATAGAATTTCTATCAGGGCATGCGACTTTTCGCAGCTGTCTGAATTTTACCCAGCAGGACAGTGCCGTACACGCAGGTTCTCAGCAGTGCGATAGAGAACCGCTTATCACCGAGGGGGGTGCTATGGTCGAGATCATGCACAGTAATATTCTCAAGCTCCACCAGCTTAGAGAGCACGCCTTTTCAGGCGGTGGAGAGAAACGCATCGAGTTGCAGCACCAGCGCGGCAAGCTGACAGCCCGAGAAAGACTGCAACTGCTGCTCGACGAGGAGTCGTTCGAGGAGATCGACAGTCTCAAGGTGGGCAGAGGGGACACGGCTGAGAACGACATGAGCCATCCCGGTGACGGGGTTGTCACTGGTCACGGCACCATCAACGGCCGGGAAGTATTCGTTTTCAGTCAGGATTTCACGGTAGTAGGCGGTTCTCTAGGCGAGGGCCATTCACAAAAAATCTGCAAGATAATGGACCTTGCCCAGCAGGTGGGCTCGCCCATCATCGGCATCAATGATTCCGGTGGGGCCAGGATCCAGGAAGGCGTCGATGCCCTGGCTGCCTACGGCGAGATTTTTCACCGTAATGTCTTTGCCAGCGGGGTGATCCCCCAGATCTCCTGCATCATGGGACCATGCGCCGGCGGCGCAGTCTACAGCCCGTCAATGACCGACTTTGTTTTTATGGTTGAGCAAACCTCGCATATGTTCGTGACCGGGCCGAATGTGGTCAAGACCGTTATTCATAAGGATATCACCTCCGAAGAGCTCGGCGGGGCTGAGGTCCACGCTGCCAGAAGCGGCGTCGCCCAGTTTGTCTATCCCAACGACATACTCTGCCTGCGCGGCGTCCGGCAGCTCATTAACTATCTGCCATCGAACAACAAACAGAAAGCCCCGCTGCTCGATCTCAACGATCCGCCGGAACGCACTGACCCGACACTCGACTATCTCGTGCCGCCCAACCCCAACCAGAGCTACGACATGAACGTGCTCATCTACTCGATTCTCGACGGGGCTGAGTTTCTTGAGATCGAGCCATTGTTCGCCAACAATATCATCTGCGGTTTCGGCCGTCTGGGCGGCCAGACCATCGGACTCGTGGCTAACCAGCCAGCGGTGCTGGCCGGGGCGCTCGACATCAACGCCTCATTCAAAGCTGCCCGTTTCGTCCGCTTTTGCGACGCCTTCAACATCCCTCTTGTCTGCCTGGTCGACGTTCCCGGCTTTATGCCCGGACCGGAACAGGAACACGGCGGTATCATCCGCCATGGGGCGAAGCTGCTCTATGCCTTTTCCGAGGCTACGGTGCCGCGTATCACCGTGATCGTGCGCAAGGCTTATGGCGGGGCCTACGTGGTGATGAACTCAAAACATATTCACTGCGACATCAACTACGCCTGGCCAACTGCCGAGATTGCCGTCATGGGCGCACGCGGCGCGAGCGAGGTGATCTATCGTCGGGAAATCGACAAGGCAGCCGACCCTGAGACCATGCTCAGCGAGAAGATGGAAGCCTACCGCAATCGCTTCATGAATCCCTTTCTCGCCGCCAAGAGGGGTTATATCGACGATGTCATCTTTCCGCACACGACGCGACACAGGCTCATCCGTACTCTACAGTTCCTGGAGAGTAAGGAGCCGAGCCGTCCCGATCGCAAACACGGCAATATCCCCCTGTGAGGTAGACCATGTTCAGCAAAGTGCTTATTGCCAACCGCGGTGAAATAGCCGTCCGGATAATCCGCAGCTGCCGCGCCCTGGGGGTTTCCACCGTTGCCATCTATTCCGAACCAGATTTTCGTTCACAGCACGTTCGGCTGGCCGACGAGGCCGTACTCGTTGGGGGCGCGCGGCCGGCAGACTCCTACCTGGGTATGGATACCATTATCGAGGCGGCACGCAGCACCGGTTGCCAGGCGATCCACCCCGGCTACGGCTTCCTGTCCGAGAATCCGCTTTTCGCCGAAAAAGTTGTAAATGCAGGCCTGGCTTTTATCGGCCCTCCAGCCGCTGTCATCAGTACGATGGGGGACAAGATCGCCGCCAAAAAGCTGGCTGTTGAAGCCGGGGTGCCTGACGGTACCGGGGCACAGCGATCCAGTAGTGAATTTTGAGCAGGCGCGTGCCGCTGCCGAACTGGTGGGCTATCCGGTCCTGCTCAAACCGGCTGCCGGCGGCGGCGGCAAAGGCATGCGCGTGGTAGAGCAGGAACAGGACCTGGGCTCTGCTCTGCAGCTCTGCCAACAGGAAACCAGAAAATCGTTTGGCGACGACCGCATCTTCGTCGAACGCTATCTTACAAAACCGCGGCACATCGAAATCCAGCTTATTGCCGACCAACATGGTCATGTCGTTCATCTCGGTGAACGCGAATGCTCTATCCAGCGGCGCTACCAGAAAATAATCGAGGAATCACCTTCCTGCGCGCTGACTCCCGCCCTGCGTGAGAAGATGGGCAGCCTTGCCTGCGAGTTGGCAGAGGCGGCAGGCTACGTCAATGCCGGCACGGTTGAATTTATTCTCGACGAGGATGGCTTCCTTCTATTTTCTGGAAATGAACACCAGGCTGCAGGTTGAGCATCCAGTCACCGAACTCGTCAATTCGCTTGATCTGGTCGAACTGCAGCTGCGGGTCGCCGCTGGTGAGCCCCTGCCCTTCAGCCAGCAGGATGTCGCGCTCAACGGCTGGGCACATTGAGGTGCGGGTCTGCGCCGAAGATGCCCGGCGTGGCTTTGTGCCCTCCATCGGCCTCATCACCCGCTACGCCGAGCCGCGTGGAAACCATATCCGCGTCGATTCGGGTGTCGATGCCGGCAGCACCGTCAGTGTCTATTATGACCCGATGCTCGCCAAGGTCATCACCTGGGGAGAAAACCGCGAAGAAGCGCGCAAGCGCATGGTTCAGGCCCTCAACGGCTACCATATCGAAGGAATTTCAACCAACGTCGATTTTGCCAATCAGGTACTGACCCACCCGGTATTTATCAGCGGAAACATTTCCACGGCCTTTATCCCAACTTATTTGCCTGCCCAGGACGAAGGCTTACCGCCGGCTCCCGAGGTTCTCGACGCCATGGCAATAGCCACCACACTCATCTACCATCTTCGCGAGAATTTGATGAGGTCCGCCCTGCTGCCTCTGAAGTCGAAGGTTGGCGTTTCTGGAGCCGACAAGACGTGCTTCTCTTATGTATCTAAAGGCGATGACGACGTTTTTAAAGTCCAGATAGAAAGGGCCGGCAGCGAAAATCATTGGCAGATGGAGGTCAACGGGGTGTCCTATAAGGTCGTCACCCCGCCGCTGGAATACTATCGCCGCCGACTCAAACTCAGCATCAACGGAGAGAGCAGCTATTTTCGACTGAAATACAACGGCAATTTCATCGAGGTGGCCCACTGCGGCGCCTGCAGGAATTTCGAGATCTACAACCCACGGGAGTGGGAAGTGGCGCGATTCATGCCGCTGCCATCCAAGAAAAAGAGGGAAGATGTTCTTGACTGCCCGATGCCGGGTATGGTCGTTGATGTAAGAATCAAGGCCGGGGAGCGCGTGTATAGAGGCCAGGAATTGATCATCCTCGAATCGATGAAGATGGAGAGTGCGGTCGCCGCACCGGCCGACGCTATGGTCGAATCAGTGCACGTCAGGCCGGGCGATACAGTGGAAACCGGCACGGCCCTGATTCATTTCGGCAGGGAATGAAACCACCGGGCTTTCGCGTTCGATGGTCAGGCTCTGGTCTTGGCGTTGCGCATAATTAAGCTCTCTTGACGGCAAAGAAATATATTTCAGGTTATGCCAAGGTGGCGCGACTCTGAAGGGCTTCACGGATATGTGGTTGAAGCTAGAGCTGACAAATGCCGCATCCCAATAGGGGTCCAGATCGGTTTAATGAAGGAGAGTCAATAAAAGAAGGCCCATATGGCGAACCACTTGCAATTACCTGTCAAATTTAGCCCGACACCAGAGATTTATGCTGTATTCACACCTTTCTATTGTCAGCGCATTGTCTCATCATTTATTATTATAGGAGAGATACTGGCAAACAGGATTATAGTTAGAGATGCGGATCTGTTTTCTATATCGATTTGATATAAAAACAATGCCATATCAACTGCGGGAGTTAGAGAGGCACCGAAGAGAATTTATTCAAAGTCAACTTTAGTGAAGGAGGCTTCCGATGCCTGTATACGAATATAAATGTGAAAAATGTGACCGTGATTTTTCTCTGGAAATGAAGATTTCGGACTACACAAAAAAGAAGATTAGCTGCCCGAAATGCAAAAGCAAGAGAGTAAAACGACAGATTTCATCCTTTCAAGCCATAACATCAAAAAAGAGCTAGGATACTCGGTCTGGAATTCATTCTCATCAGTCATTTTTTGATTGAGATGTTCCTGCGAAAGTAAGCTTTTTGGCTAGCCTACGCTCGTCTGTGTCCAGACGGCAGCCTCATCCGGGTAGACGCGCCGGCTACCCGGATAAACCCAGAAAATTAGCTTTTGTCAATCTCTTCCCCGCCCAAAGTCTACAAGATGCTTACCAATAACAGATTAAGGGTTTACAGCGTGCGCCGTAAACCCTTAATTTTATTGGAGCCACCGAGCGGATTTGAACCGCTGGCCTGATGATTACGAATCAACTGCTCTACCAACTGAGCTACGGTGGCTTGCTCTCGTCAAAGCTGTGGTTTTATATCAGGTACTGCAGCAAAATTCAATATGAAAGCATGGTTGAGCGCCTGGGTCTTTGCAGACGCTCCTGGTCGACTTTTATGCGGATGAGATGCTGCGAAGCAAGGAGGATCATCTCGTAATACCGGTAAGTCCTTTACCTACTTTCGTTTTCTAATCTCTCCTACAGTATAAAAGGCGAGACCCTGATGCAATCGTTCTTAATCGATGGTATTTTGCACCGATCTGTTCTAAATTCAGAATCCTGTTCGTCGATGTTCGCCGGTATTGCACCGTGCTGAACGGGGTGTATCGAGCAACAATTAATATGGTACCGGCAACGTCTCAAGACCACCCATGACAGAAATAACAACCCGACACTTTACCTTGCGCGACAACGGCACCGCTCAACCTGTGCTGCACGAGGAAAAACACTTTTCCTACGCAGCGTTGCCAGGCGGTGACGATATCCTGCTGGCGGGAGGATTTCCCAGCCTGGCGCCCGAGTCCCCCTACCCGCTTTCTGCCGCTCTGCAGCTCAACGGCGACTGCACCGCCATGAGACCCGATGCGCTGGTGCGATTCGCCGAAGCGGAGCTTGAAAAGTTCCACCGTATCTCCTATCGCAGCTACGATATCGATGCCGATTTCAGGGTTGGCGTTATTTCCAATGATCCTGAAAAACTCACTGCCTTTGTTGATACCTACGGCGGTATCCTGGAAATCGAAGCTCTGCTGATGGGTGGCTGTCATGCTGATTTCGGTTCAGCCGTCGAACTCGAGATCGCACTGGAATCAAAAGGCTGTCGAATCGACTACACAGTCAGGTCGCCGCTGGCCCATGCACGCTGCACCTATTGCGGCGCTTGCGGGATCGTCTGCCCGGAGCAGTGCATTTCAGAGAGCCTGTTCTTCGATTTCGGTCTCTGCACCTTCTGCCTCGACTGCCAGAAAGCATGTCCTGTCGAGGCCATCGACATGCACGGCATCGAGCGAATCAGCCTGCGCGTTGCGGCGATTGTCATCCTGGGCGAGCCCCAGCTCGAGATTCCCGCCGCCGGCGCCTCAATCTACCGTGAATCCGAGATTGCCAGCTACCTGGCGACCCTGTATTCCTGCCGCGTTGACGAGCTGATCACCATCCGTCAGCAGATCTGTCATTACACCGGGGAGCCGCGATCGGGCTGCAGCGCCTGCCTGAGCGCCTGCAGATACGGCGCGGTCAACGCCGATGACGGCCAGATCAGCATCGATGCAGTGAGCTGCGTCGAGTGCGGCAAATGTCTCTCCGTCTGCCCGACCGGAGCGTTGCAATACCAGCAGTGCAGCGATCAGGCCTTTATCGAGTTTTTCAGAACCTTTCCGCTGGAAGCTGACACAACGATTTTCATCGGCGCGCACCGCGACCTGCAGCGTTTCTGGTGGCATAATAACCAGACTCAATTTGAGCGTACCTGCTTTCTCGAATTTCCCAAGTGCGGAGCGCTGTCTCTCATGCATCTGCTGTTTCTCGCGGTTCATGGAGCTCGACAGATTATCGTCCTGGGTGAAGACTGCGAAGACTGCGCGCCCTTGGTCCAATCGATCAGGGAGACCAATCTGCTGTTGAACAAGTTTTTAGGCAACAGCGATTTCGTCCGATTCTGCAGCCCCGATCTGTCCTTTGCCAAATATGTTCGGAGCTCCAGCCAGCAACTGCAGACCAAGACCTACACCGACCTCAATCACATCAACCGCCGGCAGAAGCTCTCATCCCTGGTTCAGCATTTGGCCGTCCAGTTTACCAAAACGCTACAGCTTGAAACCGATGAGGTCAGAAATTTCGCCACCATCATCTGCGACGCAGAGCGCTGCACCCAGTGTCTGGCCTGCCTGAATACCTGCAGGATCGAAGCGCTTTCAGCTGATCCGGCCAACCTCTCCCTGCGCTGGAACGGCGGGCTTTGTATCGGTTGCAGCGCATGTGTGACTACCTGTCCCGAAGATGCCCTGTCGCTTGAAAAGCGCGCCACCCTTGCAGATTCATTTTTCTCTGCGGTTCAGATTGCGCTGGCGGAACCGATCCATTGTCTGGGCTGCGGCAAGGTGTTCGGCACCAGAAAAAGTTTCACTCGCGTGATCAAGGTGCTTGCCAGCCGCCGTCAGGAACCGCCCGAATATCTCGAATATTGCGAGAACTGCCGGGTCATGAGACTACTTGAATCCCAGTGATCATTTTATGAGCGATACCAATTTGGAAGTAATCCGAATCCGCCTGCGGATGATCGATCTGATCAAGTCCTTTTTTGTCGGTTCACCCGATGCAGAAAGGCTCAGCAGGTGGCGGGGAACTTTTGCCGCAATGACCAAAGAACAGATCTCACCGATCCTGGACAAGGCCGTGCGCGACTTAAACGCACAACTCACCAGCAAAAAACTCGAAGACATTCAGGATGAATATTACGCGCTCTTCACCGATCCATTCGGCGAGGATCATCTCAACCTCATCGCCTCGCACTATTTCGACGGCCGTAACTATGGCGCAACGCTCATCTCTGTAAGAGACTTTCTCAAAAGGGCGGGGGTGATCAAAGAAAAGTCGGTTGTTGATCCCGAGGACTCGCTTCCGGTGCTGTTCGATATGCTCGGCACACTGCTGGAAATGGAAAAAGATGGGCGGAATACCGAGGCAATGCAGCAGACCCTGGTCAACCAATACCTCATCCCGTTTACCCACAGGCTCACCCCCGTTGTCGATAAGAACCCGTCCGCGGACTTCTATCGATACTGCATTTCATTTATCGCCGGCTACCTGGATCTGGAAAAAGGCATGGCAGGTTGAGGCAAGGCAGCGATGCACAGGCCGAGAAAACAAGAATCTGCGCTTTTTCACCTGCTGACAGTGCTTACCTGCTGCGCACTGCTGGCCAGCGCCTGCTCCGATTCCCCGGAAGAGCAAAAAGCGGAGGTAACGCTCTCCGAGAGCTCCCGGCAGTGCCTCGACTGCCATGATGTGGAGATCGACCAGAACCACCAGCTCGACTGCTCCACCTGTCACCTGCACGATTCTGAAGCTGACGGTTACCCGGCTGAGCATCCCGCCGTCGCCGCCCGACCCGCCCATCCCGGGCTGGCCGGAAAAACCTGCGGCAGCTGCCACCCAGAAGAAATTGCTATGGTGGCCGAAAACCCGCATTATCGGCTGCAGGCGCACATCGGTTTGGTGCGCAGCAGTTTCGGGGCGGCTGCCTTGCTGATGCCGCCTGAACAGATTCCGGTGCGAGCCGAGCCCAAAGACCCGCTGGAGCTGGCAGAAGACCTCCTGCGCAGAAGATGTCTACGCTGCCACGTCTACTATTCGGGTGATCAGTTTGCGGCTACCAGCCGGGGAACCGGTTGCGCGGCCTGCCATCTCGGCCAGAAGAACGCTCAGGACTTTTCACACCGGTTCCGGGCCCATCCCGCCGATGATAACTGCCTCTCCTGTCACTACGGCAACCATGTCGGTTTTGATTATTATGGTCGCTACGAACATGACTTCAATCGGGAATTTCGCACCCCCTACCTGGCAGACGCAGATGCCCAGCGAACTTTCGGCATCGAATATCATCAGCTCGAAGCTGACCTCCATCAGCAGGCTGGCATGGTCTGTATCGACTGCCACGACCGCGAAGAGGTCATGGGCACCGCGAATGACGCCCTCCAGTGCCGCAGCTGTCATGCTCCCGAAGAGCAGGATGTTCCCTTTGCGCCGACGCTTGCCCGCGTTGACGAGCAATACCGCTTTACCTCCGCCGCCACCGGACTGGTGCTGCAGGTTCCGCTTCTGGTTCACCCTGCCCATGCCCAGTATAAATCCAGGGCAACCTGTCAGGCCTGCCACGCCCGCTGGACCTTCAACGATGCGGACACCCATCTGCTGCGCATCGACCATGACGATCTCGAACCTTTTTCAAGATCGAGCCGCGATGGCAGCTCCGAAGTGCTGCATATCCTCTCCAGTCATATCGACTGGGAGGGCGAAGCCTTTTCGCCGGTGATGATCGATAAATTCAGCGGCGATCCAAGAGCTGGAATATGGCTTAAAGGGTTCGGTGAACGGCGCTGGGAACAGGTCCTTCTCGCTGAAAGAGAGGGCCTCATCCAGCCCGTTCGGCCAATCATGAACCTGCACCTTTCCTGGATAGACGAGGAGGAGCAGGTACGCTTCGACAATGTCGGACCCTTGCCCGATTTTACGCGCCCGCGCCCCTACACCCCGCACACCACCGGCCATGCCGGGTTGTTCTATGAAGAACGGCTGCGTTTTTTTTATCAGGATGATAAGCAAACTATTGATCAATAACTGAATTTGTTATAAAAATTACCAACTGCTAAGCGCAACCATTCCTGATTCGCATTGAACGACAAATTCCGCAACAAACGACATCTGGCGCTGCTCTGCAGCGTTTTCTTGATGGCCTTGCTGTGCCCGGAACAGGCCCTGACCGCCACCCGGGATTATCACGCCTACACGCAGCGGCCCTACAAGATCAATGACACGGTGTATTATCCGCTTTCCTCCTCCTACGCTTTCGAGCAGCGCGGCGTCGCGTCATGGTACGGTGATGATTTTCACGGGAGAAAGACCTCAAACGGCGAAACCTATGACATGTATGGTCCGACGGCCGCCCACAAGACCCTGCCGATGAACACCGTGCTGCTGGTCAGAAACCTGGAAAACAACCGCGAAACGGTGGTCAGGGTCAACGATCGCGGACCATTCGTCAGCGGCCGGGTTATCGACCTCAGCTATGCGGCTGCCCGGGAGCTTGCTTTTCTCGGCAAGGGCACCGCCCGCGTCCAGGTGGTGGCCCTGGCTGAAAAAAATCAAAGCCTCGATCAGCTCAGGCAGACAGCCAGGCAATTGCGCGAGGGTAAATACTATGTGCAGATCGCCTCGTACGCCAGGCCCATCGATGCGTTGAAGCTGCGTGATCGTTTTGTGCAGGAAGGCCACCAGGCCCACGTCGAGATTTATAAACCAGCCAAGAAGACCTATTACCGGGTGCGAGTCGCGGTCGGCAATAATTTAGAAAAAGCCAATCATGAAAGAGCTGTCCTGGAAGGGATCGGATACAAGGGTGCGTTCGTGGTTGCCCGTTAACCGGCGGTCTTTTCAACCCTGGCGGCGCAGTTCATCCTGAACTTGGTTCACCCTATCGATCAGGGTTTTGAGCTGCTCATGGTTCTTCTTTCCCGGTGCATCTTCAACACCTGAGTTGACATCAATGGCATACGGGCGGATGCGTCGCACTGCTTCGGCCACATTGTCCGGATTCAGCCCTCCAGCCAGGATCAACGGCTTTTGCAGGCCCAGTTCATCGATCAGTTTCCAGTCAAATACCGTGCCGGTCCCGCCTTCAATCCCTTGTTGATAGCTGTCAAGCAGCACGCTGTCCACCACCTGCTCATAGTCCCTGATCTGCTTGGCTATGTCGTTGTCTTCCATGTGTTTTCTGCTGATCCGAAAGGCCTTGCAGACTGAACAGGAATGTTCAGATCTTTTCAACTCGGAGCATAAGGCGGCCGGTTCACTGCCGTGCAGCTGGACCTGGGTAAGCCCTGCCGACCGGATAACGGCCTGCACCGCCTCGAGAGGGCTGTCTACGAATACGCCGACCCTGGTAATGAAAGGCGGCAGCATGGAGATGATCTCAGCCGCCCTGCCGGGCTCGATATAGCGCGGACTTTTCCGGGTGAAGATAAACCCCAGCGCGTCGACGCCCATATGCACTGCTGCATATGCATCCTCGCGGCTGGTAGTGCCGCAGATTTTTATCCGGACTCGGTAACTCATCGTCAAGCGTGGCTATCCCAGAACTTCAAAGAATGGCTCATGAGCGCAGCCTGGCAAGCATTTCACTGTCGTGACCGGCCCGCATCAGACTCTCTCCGATCAGCGCGCCGCAGACGCCGCTATCCTGCAATGTTTTGAGATGCGCCGCCGAGGCCAACCCTGATTCCGAGATCACCGGAATGTGTGCAGGGATCAACTGCTTCAGGCGCAAGGTGGTATTGATATCGACGCTGAAATCATTGAGGTTGCGGTTGTTGATGCCGATCAGATTCGGCCTCGCCCCAAGCGCTTTGTCCAACTCCTCTTCATCGTGTACTTCAACCAGTACATCCAGCTGCATGGCTGCCGCCGCCCGGGCAAAATCCTCAAGCTGGTTTTTCTCTAAAATGGCTGCTATCAACAATATCGCGTCAGCGCCGTGCAGCGCTGCTTCTTCGATCTGCACCTGATCGATGATGAAATCCTTGCGCAGCACCGGCAGATCGACGGCCTCTCTGACCTGCATCAGATTGCGCAGGCTGCCCTGAAAAAAATCTGCATCGGTGAGCACCGAAATAGCCTGTGCTCCGTTTTTCTTATAGTTGCAGGCGATACGAACCGGATCGAAATCTTCGCAGATCACCCCTTTTGACGGCGAAGCCTTTTTCACTTCGGCTATGATAGATATGTGCGGGTAATCGATCAGCGCCTGCCGGAATCCACGGGGCGGCGCCACCTGGTGATTTGAAAATTCTTCGGGCAGACGAATGCCATGGCGCCTGAGTAGAGCTACCTCTTCTTTCTTCCTGGCTACTATTTTCTGGAGGATCATACGCAATAAATCCGCTGACGATCAGCTTTCAGCACCCGCCGCCTGGGTAAATGAAATTAATTTCTCCAGGGTGGCCAGGGCCTTGCCGGAATCGATACAGTCCGCAGCCAAGGCAATACCCGCCTTCAGATCACCTGCCGCGCCCGCAGCCATCAGCGCCGCGCCACTATTGAGCAGCACCATGTCACGGCGGGCCCCTGAGGCGCCACCGAGCACTTCTTTCAGCAGCGCAGCCGACGCAGCGCTGTCGACCCCGCCCTGAATATCAGCAAGTTTGGCCCGGCTCAGCCCCACCTGCTCTGGAGTTATCTCATAGGAGGTAATCGAGCCGCCTCTAAGTTCTGCCACGGAAGTCGAGCCGGTAACCGTCAATTCATCGAGGTTGCCTTCCCCATGTACAACGAGCGCCCGCTTCGATCCCAGGTTTCGCAGTACCTCGGCCAGCGGCACCAGAAGCGATTTGGAGAACACGCCGAGCACCTGCACGTTGGCGCCGGCCGGATTGGTCAGCGGGCCGAGAATATTGAAAATCGTCCTGATGCCTATTTCCCGGCGCGGGCCGATCGCATGTTTCATCGCACCGTGCAGGGCCGGAGCAAACAAAAAGCCGATATTGGTCTCCCTGATACAGTGCCCGACCTGTTCCGGGCTCAGCGTCAGGATAACCCCCGCGGCCTCCAGTACATCGGCAGATCCGCAGGAACTGGATACCGCCCGGTTGCCGTGCTTGGCCACACACACCCCGCAGCCTGCGACGACCAGCGCAGCGGCAGTCGATACGTTGAAGGTGCCGGCCCCATCGCCGCCGGTCCCGCAGGTGTCGACAATCACCCCGCCGGCAGCGGTGTTGACGCCGCAATCAACCGGGGTGACCTTTTCCCGCATGACTTTGACCGCACCGGTAATTTCTGCGACAGTTTCACCTTTCATGCGAAGGCCGGTCAGAAAAGAGCCGATCTGCACCGCACTGGCCTCGCCGCTCATGATGCCGTTGAGTACGTCGTACATCTCGGACTCGCTCAGATCGACATGCTCAACTACCTGGCGAATTGCCTGTGATACATCCATCGAATCACCCTGCTCTGTCATTGTTTTTCGAACAGCCTTGAATAAGCCAATATTTCAAGGCACCCTTCAATGCAATCAACGCTGTCCCAATAACGCCCGATAATGATCGGACATGAAGTTTTTCAGGAGCTGCCTGCCGTCAGGAGTCATGATCGATTCGGGATGAAACTGCACCCCCTCGATCGGCAGAGCATTGTGCCTGAGCCCCATCAGTTCATCTTGTTCGGTTCTTGCGCTTACCGTCAGACAGGACGGCAGGTTGTTTTTCTCGACCACCAGCGAGTGATAGCGCATGCCCTCGAATGGACTGGGCAGTCCAGTGAAAACCCCCTTGCCGTCATGGTAAATCGAGCTGGTCTTGCCGTGCATGAGCCTGCCGGCCCGGACTACCTCACCTCCGAACGCTTCGCCAATGGACTGATGCCCGAGGCAGACGCCGAGAATCGGGATCGTCTCGCCGAAATGTTTGATAACCGATACCGATATACCCGCTTCCTTCGGGGTACAGGGCCCGGGAGAGATCAGTATCCTGCGCGGATTGAGCCGTTCGAGTTCGGCGATGGTGATTTTGTCGTTTCGAAAAACCTGTATCTCCTCAACCTGGCCTGCTTCACGGCAGTTGTCACCGATCCTCTGGACGATATTATAGGTAAACGAGTCGTAGTTATCGATAATCACAATCATCGTCTAAAACCTCTTTTCAGCGAGCTCAACGGCCCGGCGCAGGCCCATGGACTTGCTTACCGTTTCTTCGTACTCCCGATGCGGGTCGGAGTCGGCCACAATTCCGGCACCGGCCTGGACCCAGATATCTTCTCCACTCATCAGGAAGGTTCTGATGGTTATACAGAAATCCATATTGCCGGAAAAGCCGAAATAGCCAACCGATCCTGCATACGGTCCCCGACGGCCGGGTTCCAGTTCTTCGATGATCTCCATGGCCCGAATTTTCGGCGCACCGCTGACGGTACCCGCCGGGAAACAGGCCTCCACCACATCGAACATGTCCTTGCCTTCCGCGATGGTGCCGTGCACGCCTGAAACGATGTGCATCACATGGCTATAGCGCTCGACAACCAGCAAATCCCGAACTTCAACGCTGCCGGCTCTGGCAATGCGGCCCACATCGTTTCTGCCGAGATCTACCAGCATAAGGTGTTCGGCCCGCTCCTTGGGGTCTGCCAGCAGTTCTTTTTCCAGGGCCAGATCTTCTTCAACATCTTTGCCGCGCGGTCTGGTGCCGGCAATGGGCCGCAATTCAACACGATCCCCTTCTTTTCTGACCAGAATCTCGGGAGAAGAGCCAATCTGGATCAGATCTTTCTGCTTCAGGTAGAAAAGATACGGACTCGGATTGATATGTCGCAGCGCCCGGTAGATCGCATGGGGCGGCAGTGCGGTCCTGCTGTGAAAGCGCTGCGAAAGTACGACCTGGAATATGTCGCCGGCCAGGATATATTCCCGGGCCGCCTTGACCATGCGACGATAATTTTCGGGGGATATATTCGAATCGAACTGCGCAGCGCTAGCACCACCCGTGCCCATCTTCCTGAAAAACGACTCAGGAACCGGCTGGTTGAGTTTTTCAACTATTCCGGCAAGCCGCTCAAGGCCTTCGCTGTAGGCCCGATCAAGTGCTGCCCCGTTACCGGTATCGACCCACTGGACAATGGTCACCAACTGCTCGAAGCTGTCATGCACCAGAACCGTTCCGGGAATCATGAAAGCAGCATCGGGAAAATCAAGCCGCTCGTGCATGTCGGGCAATTCCTCCATGAACCGCACCATGTCGTAACCGAGGTAGCCTACCGCACCACCACAGAATTTGGGTAGCTCGGGGTCGACATAGGCGTCCATTTCAGCCACTAAAGCTTTCAGACTTGCAAGCGGGTTAGCCCGTATTTTTCTGGATTTTTCCTCACCGTTCTGATGGGATACCAGCACCACCGTATCCTCATACGACTCGAAAGTGACCAGCGGATCGAAACCGATGAAGGAATAGCGCCCCCACTTCTCGCCGCCTTCCATGCTCTCGAATAAAAAGACATGCTCGCGCTCCTGATTGATTTTGAAAAAAAGCGTGAGGGGAGTGTCCAGATCTGAGATCAGCGTTGCCGCGAGCGGGACCAGCCTGGCCTGCGAGGCCCGCTCTTTAAATGTTTCCAGGGTGGAGCAATATCTGGCTTCTGTCATGATCGGGATTGTCTTTTATAGCGGTTCAGTGTTTCACTTTCTCACGAATCAATACTTCGCTGCAGGTCTGAAACGCTGGGGCGCATTGGCCTGGGTTTATGTTGCGAAGATGAGGAACATACCATAGATATTCAAAATCACCAGCTGGGTCTGCCTGATAGTGGTACAGATCATAACGAATAACGATCTGAAAAAACCATAAAAAAAGGCCGTCGAATGAGCAAATTCGACGGCCTTGACGCTGCAACACAATATGCTTGCCCCGCGCTTCGGGCTTCAAAAATCAGGTGGCGGCCTCCATTTTGTTGACCCGCTTGGTCAACCTGGAGATCTTCCTGGAGGCATTTTTCTTGTGAATGGTTCCCTTGGATGCCGTTTTGGCAATCACCGGAACTGCCGCAGCAAGAGCGCTCCTGGCTTCTTCGACGTTGCCCGTATCGATAACCTCGTTGAGCTTCCTGATAGCAGTTTTCATCTTCGAACGGACCATGCGGTTTCTCAACCGGCGATCCTGGGCCTGCCTGTTTCTCTTCTCTGCTGATTTATGATTAGCCACGAACTGCTTCCTCCTGTATGGATCTGTAGATTCCCGCTGTCTTCACGATAACCGCAAGAACATCCGGGTCAATATCTAAATGATTTGATAAAAGACTAATATTTTTACTGCAGCATAGGGTTGGTGTCAACACAAATAACAATTTTTCACTTGTTTCTCCAGCGATTCCGCTAGAAAAACCGTTTGATCCTGCCAAAAAAACGCGACTGCAGGTGCGGCGACTACTCGAGCACTCCCAGATAATTGAAACTGGGCAGCTTGCTGACCCGCTCTTTACCGTTTATCCGCTTGGCGATTTCGGCCAGTTCTTTTTTACCCGATTTGATGCCTGAGATATCGATTACCAGATAATCCAAACCGGTTCGATGGAGCTCCTTGATAAAGGGCAGCAGTGAGAAGGGCCTCTGGGGCCTGATGAGGGTCTCCCCGTCTTTTTTGCTGATCACGAAGCTTTCCTGCTTAGGGCTCAGAACCGTCTTGTTATACGGCAGATGCGAGGCATCAAGGCGTGATACGAAAAGCGGCGGTGCTCCGTAGACCGTCATACCGAGATGAATATGACCGCTGCCTCTGGCGCTGTCATTTGCCCTTTTCTCCTGCTGCTTTCCGCTTCGAGCAGCACGAAATGAAGCCAGTGCCTGCTGCAGGCAAATTCGATCGGTTTCAATGCAGAACTGCATACCGGAAAGGCCCAGAGCCGCCGCACCAAGCATGGCCCTGCTGTTCAACAGGTTCAGGGTATAATCGCCGTAGAGCGATACGCCTCGTTGTTCGAACAACTTCAATTGACTGAGATGAGCGATTTGAAATGAGCGGAAGCCTGAGCGGATAATCTTGTCTATCTCCCGACTCAGCCTGGCCACGTTCCGGCCGTGCACAACCGGCGGCAGGGCCCAGATCAGATCGCCTGAGTTCCTGCCGAAGTGGCGTTTAAGCTGGCCAACCTGGCTGAGCGATTTTCGGTTGAGTTCGAGCACAAAGCGGTCGACCGTAAAAGGCGGCCTATGGAACAGCGGCTGAACCGAATCGGTTCTGAGCCACAATGCTGCGCTATTTTTCCCCCCAAAGCGGTTCTTCGGTTCATTCGTTGAAATACGGCCGGTCTCGACCTTTGTCTTCCTGCCGGAGCCGATCTGCCTGAGGACCTGTTCAACCTTGCGCTTGATGGCTGCGCTTCGGGCGCTGTCAAGCACTGCCGGGGCCAGTACGCTGCTCGAAATTGATGCTTGATCTGCCGTCTTCCGGGCAACGTCGACCAGAAAAAGATCCATCCTGCCAGACAAGTGCTCCAGCTTCAGTTTGCCCGGCAGTAAGATTTGCACCAGGGCCGAAACCGGGTTGCCGCCGTCCCGGCGCTGTGGGTGAGCCGTGCTCTGGAAATCTGCCTGGTCAGCGGTTTTATCATATGGCTGCAGCTCTTTTATGGTAAAGCCATGCCGGTCCCCGCTTTTATCCAGGTGCAGTCGCACCCGGTCACCGATAGTACACTGATGCTGAAGTTCTATGGTGGCATAGATGTTGCCGGCTGAACAATGTACCCTCTCCAGTCGCCCAAGATAGGTGCCGAGGTTTCCCGAGTGCTGGGCCGCTATCGCGTGCTTAGGTTTTGGGCTGGTGAAGTATCCCGAAGAACTCGTCCTGCCCATCGCGCTGTTGAGCAATCTCGCTCCTTCGCGTCTGGCCTGCTCAAATTCATGGGCGGGGGCATCGATCATCAAGCGGTAGGCCCGCACTACATTTTCCACATAGGTGGCCGAGCGCATTCTGCCTTCGATCTTCAGGGAGGCAACACCGATATCACGCAATTGCGGCACATATTCAAGCCCTTCGAGATCGTTCATGGAAAAGAGGTAGCCGCCGCCGGTCCTGTCCGATTTTTTCTTGCTGCCTTTAGCGCCCGGAGAACCGCCGGCGATCGTGTATTTTCTTCTGCACGGCTGCACGCAATTACCACGCAGGCCGCTTTTGCCGCCCAGATAAGAAGAGAACAGGCAGCCCCCGGAATAGGAAAAACACATCGCCCCATGAATGAAAATTTCAATTTCCACAGGACTCCGGCAAACCATGGCCTCGATCTCCTGCAGGCTCAGCTCACGAGCCAGTACCACCCGTGAGCAGCCAAGTTCAGCCAGCAGTTCGACCCCTGCGCTATTATGGGTGAGCATCAGCGTGGAACCATGCAGGGTAAAATCGGGGAAATGGGAATGGACCAGTTCGATGATGCCCAGGTCCTGAATAATCAGACCATCAGGCTGCACCGCCTGCAGGTAAGCAAGGGTGCGCACCAAGGTGTGCAGGTCGGTTTCGCGAATCAGACTATTGAGCGCCACAAAAAGCGATTTGCCCCGCTCGTGGGCGCAGGCCGCCATAGCACCGATTTCCTCGAGGCGAAGCTCCCGGGAAGCATTGCGCGCATTGAGATGCGGAGCACCAACATAGACGCCATCCGCACCCGCTTCAAGCGCCGTGAAAAAGTGTTCTATCGTGCCCGCGGGCGCCAGTAATTCCATAGCTGAAGAAAACTCGTGTCGATTGCCAGGATTGCCAGGATTGCGCGTGCGGGTGCGTGAGTGAGAAACCCTGTGAGAAGCCTAGCCTTTGAGCCGGTCCCAGAAAAAATCAATGCCCTTTTCGTCGACCAGGTTAAGCGCTTCCGGATAGGCCTCGCACTCGGCCTCGAATACCCGGCCGGCAATGTCCTTGATGCTATCCTCGTAGCGCAGATAAACCGCTTTCTGAAGTATTATCGGTCCGTTGTCATAAACTTCATCAGCGAAATGCACGGTGCAGCCGCTGACCATGCAGCCGCGCTCCTTGACCGCACGGTGCACGATGTCTCCGTAAAAACCGTCGCCGCAGTACATCGGAATCAGGCTGGGGTGAATATTGATCACATTTTTTTTCAGAGACGCCGGTGGCGTATACAGTTTCAGGTAACCGGCCAGGCTGATGATATCGATATCGTAATTCTGGATGATCTCGTTGGTTGCCCTGCTGTCTTTGGCGACAAATGCCGGATAGCCGTACCTTCTTGCCTTGTCAAGGCCCAGCACGCCGTCCACATTCGAGACAACGACCTGCACTTCGGCCCTGAGCGTGCCCGCCTGGATCCGCTCGTGAAAGTTGTCCAGCGTTCGGCCGCTTCCCGAAAGCAACACCGCCATCTTCAGCATAATCAACCCTCCTGAAAGTATTCGTTTATCCCCACATCGATCTTACCCAGCCACTGGGAAATGGCCCGGTCATACTTAGAGGTCAGATCAAACACCTTGCGGGCCAGCAGGAATCTCGTTTTCAAGCTGGTATTGCCAGTCTGCCTGATCTCGGTCAGAACCTGATGGTAATCGGCCGGATCGACAACTACGGTAACATCCCTGAAATTCTTGGCCGAGGCGCGCAGCAGCGTGGGCCCGCCGATATCGATATTTTCAACCGCATTTTCAAGGGTGCAACGGGGATCGGCAATGGTCTTCTCAAAGGCATAAAGATTGACTACCACCAGGTCCACCGGCAGAACATTTTGCCCCCGGCACTGCTCGATATGTTCCTGATTATCGCGCTGAAACAGAATGCCCCCGTGAATCTTCGGATGCAGCGTCTTGACCCGGCCGTTGAGCATTTCCGGAAAACCGGTAAAATCAGAGACGTCAACCACGGTAAGCCCGGCTCGTCTCAGTCGCGCAGCGGTGCCCCCGGTCGACAGAAGTTCGATGTTTTGTTCGGCCAGCGCAGCGGCGAACTCCTCGATCCCCGATTTATCGGTGAGACTGATCAGTGCCCGCGTGATTTTATTCATATCTGACTCCTGCTAATCTTTGCGGATAAATTCTCTGATTTTTCGACGGTCTCGCTTGCCGGGCCTTTTGGCCGGCGACACACCCGGCGCTCTGATCAGGCGTCTCATATCCTGCCTGACCTGACGATCTTTTTCGCTCTGTTCAGATTCTTCATAAAGCAGTCGGGCCTCCGCAGCGGGGCGGCGCAAATGATTGAGCCCTCTTACCGTGACCGTAAAGAACTGCTCGCCGCGGTTGATTGACAGAACGTCGCCCACCGCAACGATGCGCGACGGTTTGACCCGCATACCGTTAACGTGGATTTTACCGCCCTGAACGGCCCGCGCCGCAAGAGAACGTGTCTTGAAAAATCGCGCCGCCCACAACCATTTATCTATTCTTAGTTTTTCTGTTTTTTCCATAAACAGGCGGCCACAGCCTTTGCTTGATCATCTGACGGTGTTCTAACAGGTCCGGAATGCACCGCACAAGGCGCTGCTTCATTATAACAATATTTATGGTGGCCACGAGCAAAATTTAGTACAAGATGCAAAACGGCCTTGAGGGCCAACGTCGAGGCTGATTTAATAATTCCTCTCTTTTTGCAGATAGCAATCAATGGCAATTCATACCGCCGGCGTTAAACAGATAAAACTGCCGATCAGAGTAATGCAGAGGGACGGCGACATCCAGGACACCGTCGCTGAGATCAGCCTGCAGAGCAAAATGGTCGCGATGCTCCAGCACAACTGCATCGCCTCGTTCACCGCCATCCTCAATAAATATATCGAGCGAATCTCGGTGTCGGAGTTCTCGCCGCTGCTCGCCGAAGTTCAGCAGTATTTCAATTCCGAGAGTACGCGGATCGATATGAGTTTTCCCTATTTCCTGGAAAAAGAAGCCCCGGTCACGGCCACCAAAAGTTTGATGGAATACCGCTGTATCTTCAGCGGCGGCATCGGGGAAGACGAAGGATTCGTGCTCACCGTGGCAGTGCCAGTTACCACGCTGTGTCCCTGCTCCAAGGAGATCAGCGAGGCGGGTGCCCATAACCAGCGGGCCGAAATCACCCTGAGTGCGAGATTCAAGAAAATGATCTGGGCCGAGGACCTGATCGAGTTGATCGAAGGCTGCGGTTCCTGCGAACTCTTCGCGCTGTTGAAGCGCCCCGATGAGAAATATGTTACCGAAACCGCCTTCGAGAACCCGATGTTCGTCGAGGATGTGGTCAGAAAGGTAGCCCTCGCCGCCCTGGAGCACCCGCTGATCACCTGGTTTTCGGCCAGCGTCGAGAGTTTCGAGTCGATTCACAAACACAGTGCCTACGCCCTGGTGGACAGCGGCGACATCCTGCAGAAAAATGGATGTCTTTCAAGCTCGCTGCTGCACGGCTGATAGCGCTTCCGCTATCCGGTTCATACCATCTTCAACCGTCAGGTCATCAACACGAGAGAAGTTGAGCCTGAATGTTGAGGTCTGCATTTTTCTTGTGTAGAACGGCTCTCCTGGGACAAACACCACTTTACGCTTCCTTCACAGCTTCGCCGAAAAGTTTCAGGGCGTTCGAATCTCTCTGATAACTGAACGCGGTACATCCTGGATTCGATCAGCGAAAATCTGGTTCATTGCTCGTTTATGGATTGGCTTTCGCCCGGGCAGACCAGGCAGAATAGATTATTCTGCTGATCGGGAGGCAAAACGACGCTTCTTCTCGGCCGCCGCCCGAATCATTCTGAAAAGTTCGCGGTGGTGCACCTTGTTTCTGCTGCGGGCGTACTGGTGGGCTGCCATCCTCAGATCTTTTTCATCCAGGTCGTCAAATTGATCGACGACATGCTGCAGGATCTCACTCGCCCAGTCCATTTCAAAGGGTACACCGGACTGCAGTGATTGCTGGCGGGCCTGCAGGGCTTCGTTGATGATTGCGTCGCGCAGCCGTTCGGCCTCGTGATGATACCTGTTTTCTTCAAGTTTCGAGCCTTTGAGCTGGGTCAGGTGGCTGAATATATCCGGCACGGACTTCAGTTTGAGCAGCTTTGCCACATATTTCGTCTGCCGTTTCAGCGCCCCGCCCTTGAGACCGCGACAGAGCTTGATCGACTCGATCAGTTCCTCTCCAAGCTCCATGCGGCGCAGTTCGTCGTCTGAAAGTTGCAGGATTTCTACGGCAGCGGCCTCGATCTGCTTGTGCTGCCGTTTCATTTCGGACCTGGACAGTTTTTCCATGATATTCTTAGCGCTGGTGCAGCGATTGGGGTTCGATTTCTGCCACCTCCGGGATTCAATCAATTATCGTCAAGCTTCAGCAGCGCTGGAGCATAGCCCGCAGGCGGCTCAAAACCGAGCAGCAGGCAGAGTGTTGCCGCAACATTGGCAAGACCCGGCTCCTTGAGGTCGCTCATGACAAGATGATTTCGGCCTGAATAGTCTTTCACGACGAACGGAACCGGGTTCAAGGTGTGGGCGACCATCGGCCGGCGCTCGCCGTTTTTTTCATTCCACATACAATCGGCATTGCCGTGATCTGCGGTAATCACCGCAATGCCACCAGCTTTTTCCACCGCGCGCAGCAGTCTGCCCAGACACAGATCAACCGTTTCGACCGCGATCCTGATCGCCGCTTCGACCCCGGTATGGCCAACCATATCACCGTTGGCGTAGTTCAGGCGGATGAATCGGTAATTACATGATTTTATCGCCTGCACCACCTGATCTGTGATCTCCGCTGCTTTCATCCAGGGTTTGAGATCAAAGGCCAGGCGATCCGACTCGACCTCGACATAAGTCTCCAGGTTTTTATCGATATAGCCCGATTTATTGCCGTTCCAGAAATAGGTTACATGGCCGAATTTCTGGGTCTCGGAAATCGCATAGGACGTTACCCCTGAGGCACACAGATATTCTCCCAGCGTATGGTCGATGGCTGGCGGCTCCACCAGATAGTGGTTCGGAATCTTGGCATCACCATCATATTCCATCATCCCGGCATAAAAGACGTCCGGTAGGCGCTGCCTCTCGAAACCATTGAAATCTGTTTCGTCGAACGCCCTGGAGATTTCAATGGCCCGATCACCTCTGAAGTTGAAAAAGATTACGCTGTCACCGTCTTCGACGGTGCCGATCGGCCCCTTCTGGTCGACGATCACAAAGGGTTCCATATATTGATCGGTGGTATCCGGATCTTCACGGTAACAGGTGGAGATTGCCTCCACCGCACTGGGAAATGCTCTCCCCTGCCCCAGCACATGGGCGGCCCAGCCCCGGGCGACAACCTCCCAGTCCGCCTCGTAGCGGTCCATGGTGGTTACCATACGGCCGCCTCCGGAGGCCACCCGGCAATCACAGCCGGAGATCATCAGATCGGCGCAGAATCGCTCAAGCGGTTCAAAATAGGTCAGTGCGCTTCTGGCGTCGACGTCACGGCCGTCAAGCAGGCCATGGATTCTGATCCGGTTGATCCCGCTCTGGGCTGCGTGTTTGACGATTGCATACAAATGATCGATGTGGGAGTGGACGTTGCCGTCCGATACCAGGCCGATCAGATGCAAGGTGCCGCCGGCAATGCAGCGCGCAGCGATGGTCTGCCAGCTCTGCCCGGTGAAGATCGAGCCGGAGGCTATCGCCTGGCTCACCAGCTTGGCTCCCTGGGCAAAGATGCGTCCGGCCCCGAGCGCATTATGGCCTACCTCGGAATTGCCCATATCCTCGTCAGAGGGCAGACCGACTGCTTTTCCGTGGGCTTTGAGCCGGGTCATCAAGCGTTCATTGAACAAGCCGTTCAGGGTCGGAGTATACGATACCCGGACCCCGTCTGAACCATCTTCGCGGCCGAAACCGATACCATCGAGGATAACGGTCACGAGAGGGCCATCTATTTTGCGATAATTGCCCAGCGGGGTTAATGTATTGTTTTTCATTGCAGGCTCTTTAACAGCGCTCAGGACAAACTGCTTAAATGAGTATTTTAGCCTTTACGCGCATATTCTTTTACTATAAACAAAGTGTTACAAATCTCTAATTAGACAATTACAGCAACACTATTACATTAACGGCTCAGGCGCAAGAAACCAAAATTTCTCAAACTCGATTATGCCAGTAAATAAAGAATCGCCTCAACCGCCCTTGCCGCTGCTTTCATTGAACTGTTCCCACGACTGCCTGCTGCGTCTGGTGACCGTTCTGCAGTCTGGTTTTTTGCATCGGTGCCGGGAAGGTCAAACCATTTCCTCGTGCCTACTGGGACTGGAAGGCTTTACCAGGGAATATATCGAGAAGGAGATTCAAACCATATTTTACAACGGCGATGCCCTTGACGATCTAGAAGCTGAACTGGGCGGCGACAGGCCAACCATCGCCCTGTCCTCTGCGATGCCGGGTCTTGCCGGTGCTATCCTTAAAAGAAACAGCCCCTGCGGCATCCTTAGAAAGACCAGGAGCGTTAAGCAG
This sequence comes from uncultured delta proteobacterium, assembly GCA_963707715.1. GTDB lineage: Bacteria > Desulfobacterota > Desulfobulbia > Desulfobulbales > Desulfocapsaceae > JABDQA01. The sequence continues at coordinate 372,475 of CAVPRJ010000002.1, read as the reverse complement.
TCAGGTACAACAGGCAAACTCCTGGACGTGGAGATCAAACTGTTCAACACGGTTGCGCTCGATCGCGGCCCGACACTTTTTCAGCAGGGCATCATCATCAAAAGCACGGATCTGTCTTCTTTTCTTGCTCTCAGACCGAGCCTGCTCGGCAGTTTTAATAATCTCATTTTCTCCGGTAAGCCGATCTCATCGGACGATCTGCTGGGATCGATTTCCGGCTTCCGCTTTATCAATGTCAAAGTCTTTATCTAGATGAGTACTTCTCCTTCTTCAACAACCCGTGATATGCTGGGTCGCCAGCAATTGACCTCGGTTGCAGAAGCACGCAAGATCCTGCTCAGCGCAATTGCCTCTATTGAAACGGGTTCTGAAACCGTCAGGCTCATCGATGCATTGGATCGGGTCAGCTCCCAGGACATCCGCTCACCTGAGGATCTGCCCAATTGTGATCGCTCGACCATGGACGGCTATGCGGTGATCGCCGCCGACACCTTTGGCGCCTCGCAGGAACTTCCAGCTTACCTCGAGGTAACGGGCGAAGTCCTGATGGGGGCGTCAACTGAAGGCTCGATCTCAAGGGGAAACTGTTACAAGATACCCACCGGTGGCCTGCTGCCCGAAAAGAGCGACGGGGTGGTCATGCTCGAACACACGGTGCCGATAGACGACAGGCTGATCGAGGTGGTCAAGGGTATCGGCGCAGGCACCAACGTCATCAGAAAAGGCGACGATATCCGGGCCGGCGCTCCGGCGATCACCCGAGGCCAGGTGCTCAGACCGCAGGAACTCGGTCTGCTTGCCGGCCTCGGCATCACCGACGTTGAAGTGTATCTTCGCCCCTGTGTCGGCATCGTAGCCACCGGCGATGAAATCGTCGAACCTGAAGTGCCGGCTCCGCCCGGCAAAATTCGCAATATTAACTCGACACTGCTCAGCGCGCTGGTACGCCGCCAGGGTGCTTCGGTGATCGACTACGGCATCGTCGCCGACGACGAAGCAAGCTTTTTCTCCACCGTCGAACAGGCGGTTGCAGAAAATGATCTGGTGCTGTTTTCCGGCGGCAGCTCGGTTGGGATGCGCGATCTCGGCGAACAGGCCATCGAGAGACTCGCTGGGCCCGGCATTCTGGTCCACGGAGTTTCGCTCAAGCCTGGTAAACCGGCACTTCTTGGCCTTTCGGGCAAGACCCCGGTATTTGGACTGCCCGGTCACCCGGTTTCGGCGATGGTCTGTTTCGATTTTTTCGTCAAACCCGCCCTGGCCAGGCTCGGCGGACGCAGTGTCTCAGCGGACGAATTGCTGCCGACTGTGCGCGCCAGGTTGAAGCGAAACATTAATTCCGCCGCCGGCAGGCTGGACGTGATCAGGGTACAGTTGACAATCGAAGATGACCAGATTGTTGCCCAGCCGGTGCTTGGGCGCTCCGGGGCCATTTCCACCCTTTCACGGGCTCACGGTTTTTTCCTGATCGAAGAAGATTCCCAGGGCTGCAATATCGATGAACCAGTCGAGGTGTATATTTATCAATGAAAGAGCACTCCATTTATGTAACCAACCAGCCGCTGGCCGAAGCACAGAGAATCTGGCGCGAACGACTTGCTGCCTCTGGTTTTTTCAACAAACGCAGCTCCCGCACGGTTGCTGTGGACGACGCGCTCGGCGCACTAACTGCGGCGCCTGTCTTTGCGGCTCATTCCTCGCCCAGCTACAACGCCTCGGCGATGGATGGCGTCGCCGTGCATTTCAAGGATCTGGACACTGCCAGTGAAGCTACCCCGGTAAGACTTTCTGCCGCTCGCTTTCAGCCGGTCAACACCGGCAATGCAGTTCCCCCAGGCTTCAATGCGGTGGTTATGATTGAAGATGTCCACTATCTGAAAAACGGCGACATTGAGTTGATCCACCCCGCCACTCCCTGGCAGCATGTCCGCACAGTCGGGGAAGACATCGTCGCCACCGAATTGATCGTGCCAGAGGGTCACCGCATTCGCCCTATCGACCAAGGCGCCCTGCTGGCTGCCGGCATCACCAAAATCGAGATAATCGCCAAACCGCGTGTTGCGGTAATCCCCACCGGATCTGAACTGGTGCAGCCGGGCAGCGACGTCCGGCCCGGCCAGATTATCGAGTTTAATTCACGCATTTTGTCGGGATATCTTGAGCAATGGGGGGCTGAACCGGTGGTCTATCCGCCGGTAGCCGACAATCCCGACCTGCTTTTTAAGGCCGTTAAACAGGCGGCGGAAGAGAACGATATCGTGGTCACCAATGCGGGGGCCTCGGCGGGCACCCGGGATTTCTCCAGTCGCGTACTGGAAAGGCTCGGCCAGGTGGTGGTGCACGGGGTCGCTATCAAACCGGGTAAGCCGGTCATCCTGGCGCTGATCGGCAGTACCCCGGTGGTCGGCCTGCCCGGCTATCCAATCTCGGCAGTATTGACCCTGCACCTGTTCGGCCGCGATCTGGTTTACGGCTTTACCGGCGCCGCCCAGCCGCCTGCTGAATACGTCGAAGCACTCATGTCCCGGCCGATGCATTCCGCCATGGGGGTTGATCAGTTCGTCCGCGTAACGCTGGGTAAAGTGGGTGACAAGTTGATTGCCACGCCGTCGGGCAAGGGGGCCGGCTCAGTGATGTCGCTGGTACGCGCCGATGGAATGCTGCAGATCCCCTCCGGCAGCGAAGGCATAGGTGCCGGCGAGACGGTAAAAATCGAAATGATACGCAGCAGATCACAGGTGGAGGACACCCTGGTGGCCATCGGCAGCCACGATAACATCCTCGACCTATTGGCTAACCATCTGCATCGCCGAACACCTCCCATTCGCCTGTCTTCCGCCCACGTCGGCTCGCTGGGTGGCATCATGGCCATTAAGCGAGGTGAAGCTCATCTGGGTGGTACCCATCTGCTCGACGAACAAAGCGGGGATTATAATATCAGCTTTATCAAACGATTCCTGGCCGATATGAGCCTGCACCTGGTTAATCTCTGCTACCGGGAACAGGGCTTTATCGTCGCCCCGGGCAACCCGCTGAATATCGAGACCTTTGATGATATCGTCTCCGCTGGACACTTATTCATAAACCGTCAGAAAGGCGCAGGAACGCGGCTTCTAACCGACAAGGTATTACGCGATTCGGGCCTTGACCCGGAACAGATAGCCGGATATGATCATGAGGAATACACGCATATGAATGTAGCGGCGGCGATCTCAGGTGGCAGTGCAGATGTCGGCATGGGAATTCGGGCCGCCGCCCAGGCACTCGGTCTCGATTTTGTACCTGTCGCCGAGGAACGCTACGACCTCATTATCCCGGTCGCGTTCATCGATGAACCCAAAATTAAGGCGACGCTCGATCTATTGAATAATCGATCATTCAGATCCGATATCGAAAAATTGGGGGGATACAATCTCAGGGATTGCGGCACGGTCGTTTACAAGCAGTAGAAGAGCAATCAAGACCCCGGTTGCGCAACTGCTGTTTTCTCAAAACAGGTAATGTAATATCAACTCATTAACACCACACCAGGGAGATGCGATCATGAAAGACAAAATTTACCGGGTAAACATGACCGAGCTGACGACCTCCATCGAGGAGGTTCCTCAGGGCTGGGCCGGCCTGGGAGGGCGCGGCCTTACCTCGACCATCGTGGCGGCTGAAGTTCCGCCCGACCTGCCATCCGCTGGGTCCGAACAATAAGCTGGTTTTTGCGCCCGGCCTGCTCTCAGGCACCCTGGCCGCCAACTCCGGCCGGCTCTCCGCTGGCGCCAAAAGCCCGCTGACCGGCACCATCAAGGAAGCCAATGCCGGCGGCACCTCGGCCCAGCTGCTGGCGCGCTGCGGCTGCAAGGCCCTGATCATCGAGGGACAGCCCAAGGACGACAAATGGTACTCGATCGCAATGACGCCAGACTCGATCAGCATCAGCGAAGAGACCGAACTGATCGGCCAGGGCAACTATGCAGTCGTCAAAACCCTGGGTTCCCGGCTCGATGGCAAACGCGGCGTAATCACCATAGGCCCTGCCGGTGAGATGAAGATGACCGGTGCCAATATCTCCATTGTCGACCCCGATGGCAATCTGCGTTCCAACGGCCGCGGCGGACTTGGTGCGGTTATGGGCTCGAAAAAGGTTAAATTCATCACCATTGACCCCAAAGACGGCAAGGTCGAAATTGCCAAGCCTGACGAATTCAAGACCGCCAATCGTGCCTTTGCCAAATCACTGGTCGACAATCCTATCTGCCAGACCCTGGCAACTTACGGTACCAATGTTCTGGTGAACGTCATCAACGAGGCCGGCGCACTGCCGACCAGGAACTTCACCCTCGGTCAATTTGAAGGCCACGACAAGATCTCCGGCGAAACCATGCACGACCTCATCGTGGAGCGCGGCGGCAAGGCTAAACACAACTGCCATGCCGGCTGCGTCATCCAATGTTCCCAGGTCTACAACGACAAGGACAAAAACTTCAAGACCGCCGGTTTCGAATATGAGTCCATCTGGGCGATGGGCGCCGACTGCTGCGTCGACAACCTCGACGATATCGCCGAGGCGGACTGGCTGATGGACGACCTCGGCATCGACACCATCGAGACCTCGGTCGCCTTCGGGGTCGCCATGGAAGCCGGCCTGCTGGAGTTCGGCGACGGTAAGGGAATCTGCCGCATTCTCAAGGAAGACGTCGGCAAGGGCACACCGCTGGGCCGGATCATCGGCAACGGCGCTGGCTCGGTGGGCCGGTCATTTGGCGTTACCCGGGTACCGGTGGTCAAAAACCAGGCCATTCCGGCCTACGACCCACGTGCCGTAAAAGGCATGGCCATCACCTATGCCACCACGCCAATGGGCGCCGATCACACCTCCGGCTACGCGGTTGCCACCAATATCCTGAACATCGGCGGCTCAGTCGACCCGCTGTCCAAAGAAGGCCAGGTGGAGCTTTCCAGGAATCTGCAGATCGCCACCGCGGCCATCGATTCCACCGGCATGTGTCTATTCATTGCCTTTGCTGCCCTGGACGATCCGGCCTGCCTGCCGGCCCTGATCGACTTGATCAACGCCCGCTACGGGCTGAGCCTGACCGGTGATGATGTCACCAATCTCGGCAAGTCTATTCTGAAGACCGAGCGCGCCTTCAACCAGGCGGCGGGATTCAACAACGCCGACGACCGGCTGCCGGAATTCTTTTACCATGAGCCGCTGCCGCCCCACAATCTGGTGGTGGACTTCACCGGAGAGGAAATTGATTCTTTCTGGGATTTTTAAATGCGGCTGACCGTTAAACTCTTTGCCTACTTCCGCGACAACCGGTTTGTCGCGGAAGCACAGGATTACCCGGATACCATCACGGTCGGTGAAATTGTCGACAGACTGTCCATCGACCGTGATGAAATCGGCATCACCATGCTCAACTCCCGCCACTGCGGCTTCGATTCCGTTCCTGCCGAAGGCGACATCCTGGCAATTTTCCCGGTCATCGGTGGAGGCTGAGCCCGCTTTTTCTCGCCCTTATTTCACCCCGACACACACTGCAAACCTGCACCTGCAGAGATTTGCCGTTCGACACGCTTTCAGGCTGGGTTCCAGAACCGTTTTAAGGTATCATTGCACTTATTTTCGTCATCTTATGGGGATCCGCGCGATGAAAAAGACTCTCAGGGCATACGTATTCGGTAAAGTACAGGGTGTCTGGTTTCGTGAGTCAACCAGGAACAAGGCGGTTGAACTGGGACTGAACGGTTGGGTGCGCAACCGGCCCGACGGCAGTGTCGAGGCTCTGGTATCGGGTGACCCGGCTGCCGTCGATGAGATGATTGCCTGGTTGCACATCGGCTCAGCCCAGGCCGAGGTTCACCGGGTTGAAACTGAAGAAGTTTCCAAATCGCCACCGCTTGACAATTTTCAAGTGACGTTCTAATTCGAAGTGATATTCAATGCTGTCAAGAAATGGTATCAGCTAACCTGCTCAGGATAACTCATCTCAACGGCTGGTTCAACATTCCTGCCCTGACCCGTGACGAGCCGACCGAAACCCAGGTCCTGGATGATGTCAGCCTGAGCATCAATGCCGCTGAAACCGTCGCCCTGGTAGGAGAATCTGGCTCCGGGAAATCGGTTACCGCCCTGTCAATCCTGCGGCTTCTTGAAGAAAGCGCTTCCTTCAGGGTCAGCGGGACGATCCATTTCGAAGATGTTGACCTGCTTGAACTGCACCTCGACGAGATCAGAAAGATCCGGGGCAACCGCATCTCGATGATTTTTCAGGAACCGATGACCTCGCTGAACCCGGTCTATACGATCGGTAACCAGCTGCTTGAGCCGTTGCGCCTGCACAGGGGGATGAATAACCACGAAGCTCTGGACGAAGCCTTGTACCTGCTTGAACGAACCGGCATCGAAGAGCCTCGAAACCGGCTCAGGTCATATCCCCATCAACTTTCCGGGGGGCAGCGCCAGCGGGTTATGATTGCCATGGCCCTGGCCTGCAGGCCTGATTTGCTTATCGCTGATGAGCCGACCACCGCGCTGGACGTCTCGACCCAGGCCCAGATTCTCGAATTGATCCACGATGTCCAGCAGGAGTTCTCGATGGCCCTGCTGCTGATCACCCACGATCTGCAGCTGGTTGGCAAGATCGCTGAGCGCATTTACATCATGAAGGACGGCCGAATCGTCGAAGAAGGCCGGGCGGACCAGATTCTGAGCAGGCCGAACGCGTTCTATACCCAGCAGCTGCTGGCCTCGGTTCCGCTGGCCCGCACTACCTATACCCCGGGCTCCGAGATTCTCCTGAAGACCAAAGAACTTTCCTGCCGCTTCAAGCTGCATCGGGGCTGGAAGAATCTTATCCAGAAGGATTATCAGATTATCGACAGCGTCGCCAACGTGAGTTTTGAAATACGTCGGGGCACGACCTGCGGGGTAATTGGGGAGTCAGGCTCGGGTAAAACCACGCTTGGCCTGGCTCTGCTCAAACTGGTAAAAAGTTCGGGGGCGATCATCTACAACGGCACGGACCTGCAGACGCTGTCCAGAACCGAGATACGACAGCTGAGAAGCAGGATTCAGGTCGTCTTCCAGGATCCGTTCTCTTCCCTGTCTCCGCGCATGACCGTCGGTGAGATCGTCGAAGAGGGGCTGCGCGTCCACAAAAAAGAACTCAGCGCAGACCAGCGGCGCCAGTTCGTGCAACAAGCCCTTGCAGAAGTCGGACTGGACGGGGCGGCGATTTCCAGATACCCTTATGAATTTTCAGGCGGCCAGCGGCAGCGGATAGCGCTGGCTCGGGTGCTAATCTTAAAGCCGGAACTGCTGATCCTGGACGAACCGACCTCGGCGCTGGACATGACCATTCAGGCCCAGCTCATCGCCCTGCTCAAAAAAATCCAGTCGGCCTATAACATCACTTATCTATTTATTTCGCACGATCTCAAAGTGATTCGAGCGCTGGCGGACGACCTGATCGTCATGCACAATGGCTCGATAGTTGAAGCGGGCCCGGCCCAGGACATCTTCACCCATCCGCAGCACCCTTATACGCAAAAGTTATTTGAGGCAGCCCTTCAGACGATAGAGCGTTGACGCCTGTCTCTTCTGCTCAACCCGGCCTCGGTATCTGTATCAGAGCAATGAAAACAAACGAATACAGAGACAGTGCAAATAACTGTATGGAGCAGAGAATAAAAACCCCGTTGTCGACTGCAGCCCGCCCGCGGGCCAGCAAAACCCCAACCATCGGTAGAATCGGAAAGAGATAGCGCCCCTGGGCCTGCAAGTCGATTGTCCATGAGCGGTGCAGTGAAGCGCCTATCAGCGCGACGCTGAGCATTACCACCAGAACCGTCAGTCCCCTTACCTGGTTATCGCCCCGTATCAAGAGAGAGGCGCAGGTATAAACCAGGAAGATGATCAACGCCCATTTTACCAGCCGATAGTAGAACTCCGGAGCCGAAATGGTAAAATAGCCGTACAATCCGAAACCGGTCACGAAACTGTGCTGAAACCATTGATGCTTGACAATCATCTCCTTGAGTGAAGTGCCCCTCTCTTTGAGATGCATTGATACATGTTTCTTAGAAAGCTCGGTGCTCGGTTTGTACCAGTGATGGGCCGTTTTCTCTTGCATCATGGCAATTTTTTCCTGCCGATCCAAGCCGTTGACCAGATAGTCGGCACCGACGCGCACTCCGACCAGAACCATGGCCAGGACTACACAGAAAGAAAATCTTATGAACACCGCCTTTTTGTCTATGGTGGTGTCCTGCCGCCACCTGAAAAATATGACTGCCGCAAAGAGAATGATGAACGGATAGTAGTTGATCTTGAGCAACAGCAGCATGGCGAGTATGAGTGCCATCGTGAGCATTGCCCGGATTTTGCGAAAGGCGGGCAGCTCTTCAAAAAGAGCGTTTACAAATCCGCTGGGCCTGACGAGTCCGCAGCCTGCCAGAAAACAGAGAAACAGGCCGAAAGCATCAGATACGCAATAGCTAAAAATATACCAGAGCTGCGGGGTGAGCAGAAACGGCAGAGCAACCAAACGGGCATGCACCGAGTAAAAGGCATAGAGCGTAATAAGTGCAAACAGCGTTAGGTTAAAAAGCCTCAGTGAGAACAGCTCATTAATCTGGAAAACCTCAACCAGTCGGGAAAACTTGCCGGCCAGCAGGTAGTAGATCTCACCGTTGTTGAGCCTGGAAATCCCATATGCACTGTAGGTGTTCTCGATCTCTTTACTGTCCACCTGCGGCGGCAGCCAGTGATCCTGGTAATAGGCAGTAGCCTGTAGATGCACATACTCGTCGGGATGAGCATTGCGCTTGCTGACGGCGGCCATGGTGACGATCAGTCCCAAAACCACGGACAGAAGCACGGGCACAAAGGCAAAATTATGCCTAAATGATGCACAGCCCCGGATCAACAGAACAATAAGCAGACAGATTAAGAAATATCGGGCAAATTCGATCCCCCAGTTAACCGAACTTGACTGGGGCGACGGCCTGATAACAAGGGAGGGATCTCCTCCAGCTGACTCGACGACAAGTCCCTGGTCAGACATCCGCTGAGCGACAATTTCATGCGCCGGCTGCAACGCTTCCAGGGACACGTGTAACGTCTCAAATCCCGGCTGGGAAATGGTAATTCGCCTGATCGTCGCTGTACCTCGATACTGCATCGGATCGATGCGCAGGCGATCGATGTCGGCCAGGTCAGTCAGGAAAAAGCCATAGGATTTGATGCCCCCAGGTGAAACCCTGGTCGAACTTCGTTTTTTCTCAGTGAAAGGATCATTTTCCCCCGCCCAGTAGATCTTGAGCTGGCTCTGGTGTTCCACCTCAATTTCGACCTCGACAAAGGCCCGGTTAAAGAAAAAGAAGAAATAATACAAACAGCCCAGAAGACAGAGTGCAGCGGTCAGCCAGGATAATACTTCAAGCTTTGGGGTGGGCCTGGAAGTGTTATCTATTTCAGCCATTTTTTCTAAACTTTAGATACACGCGATGCAGATACCTTTCGTAGCGGATCAGGATATAAAAAAGCGGACGCCCAAACCAATGCAGAAAGACAAGAACGAGGCCTGGCTTCAGCCCGGTTCCCCGCCCCGAAACGCCTAGCGGCAGAATCGAGTTCAGCAGATTGAAGCGGAATACCCTGAAAAAACCGTTGCCGGCAATATCGAATCTTGCAGTCCTGATGGGTTTCATCTTAAATCTATATCACCTCCCTGATGTGCCGCAAATACAGCCTCAAGCGCAAAAACGGCAGCAAACGCAGAGCCGGCGGCCGATAATCCCAGAGTGTTTTTTTGCCAATGGTTTTGGGCAGCGGCTTATTGCTGCCGTGAAAATCGTCCAGATGATGCTTGTGGCGCATGGTCATCACTTCCGATGTCCTTGGAAAGGCCAGTTTGGCACTGAGTAGATAGTGAAACCATGGCCGGTAATGCTCGAGTTTGAAACCCAGCAGCGCAGATGCCGGACCAAAAGCTTTTGCCGCATCGAAAACTCCCTGCTGCAGAGGAACGAAGTATTCATCCTGCTGCTGCTCCGCCTTGCCGGTGGCATCACCCTTGGTCCGAAACTTCAAACGATAGCCGTCAGCGGTGGGCTCATAGCGCTCCAAGGTCGGATGCGGCGCCCGACAGGCCTCCTCGAAGAGGTCCCGGGCATACAGTATAGTACTGGCGGCCAGCTCAAAGCGATGACGGTCGTAGATAACGCCTTGCAGGCTGTTCTGCAGATCATCTGGAAACGGGATTCCACGGGTGGCGCCAAATACATACCCGTGAATTCTCGGGCAATCTTCACGCTGCTTGATCGCCTCGTAGAGAAAGCGCTGGATAGTGCCCAACCAGCCGATGTCGACGACACCGATCTGCAGGTGGTTGAACAGGCCGAGCTCACTCAGATAGGATATCAGCGCCCGGTGAGCGTCGGCAACCTGGTCTTTCACCTCATCCTGAAACGCTTCATCTTCAAGCAGTTCCATCAACCGCAAGCTGTGTTTCTGATCGTATCCCTGGTGCAGCGGCGAAAGACAGCTGGCACTGCTCAGTTTGTGGCGCTCCAGGTGAGGCTTGAGCCGCTTCAGGTCAAACTGGAATATTCTGGCGATGTCAGAGAAATCCTTATTGCCCGGAGGCAGCAGGGCTATGCCGGCACTGGCCGCAGTCAAGCCCTGGTGCGCACAGCTGGCACCGGCCAGAGCCATGCGGCTGACATAGATATACTCGATCTCAGGCAGATCTCCATCGGGAAACAGCGTCGGTATGCACTGTTCCCAGACCTTTTTGAAGGTATACCCCTCTCGCGAGAAGAAAAAAAGTTTTTCCAAACCGAGCCTGCGGGATTCCTCGGCTATATGCTGGACGAAGCCGCAGACGATCGGTCCGATGAAATTATACCCTTCGCGATAGAGGTCCGGCCGGGCAATATTTTCAGCCTCCAGCGGCAGCATCAGCTGCTGCAACGCCCTGCCCCGGTAAAACGGCCTGCCTTTGCCGTAATTGACGTAACGCTTAATGATTGCCTTGCGGTATTTTTCATTCCCATCTTTGAGCACCAGTGCCTGTAGGCCAAATTCAGCCGGCCTGAGGCCGTCCGAAATCGGGTTGTCTCCTATATGGAGCCAGCTCGATCTGGACAAATTGAAGCGCTTTTCAACCAGTGGAAACGCTCGCCCCGAAGCCTTGGCCAGAAAGGTGTCGGCTGAGGATACCACATCTTCCACCAAATCGAGCAGGCCGGCACGTTTAACCAGTATGCGCAGATGCTCGGCCGGCAGATAGACATCTGAGATAATCAATAGCCGTTTGTTCTGGCTTTTCAGCTCAATCAGCCAGTCCACCAGTAACTTGCGGGGAACCAGCATGCTGCTCTCCATCTCCAGCTCGTAATGCGTCACCCGTTCGAGCAGGGACGCATCATAGTGGTCGGTAAAAATCGTGCGCAGCGTCGTTTCCATGAAGACCGGATAGCAGGCTTCATGGTCATCAAATTTTGTTCCGGTCTCGTCGCGCTGCTGCTGTTCAAACAGGTTGCGCAGCTTTTGAACCGCCTGCCAGGACCGTTTAATGCCGCTCTTTTCAGCCAGTGATGCAATATAGCGGGCCACCGGTATCTTGACCAGATCTGGATCATGAATTCTGCGAATCAGCAGGGTGTCGAACAAGTCAAAGCTGACTGTGTCGCAGGATACTGCCAAACGCCTTCCTTCGTTCAGAAGTTTTTCCAGTGAATAAAATGACTTGATGGTCATGTCCGAAAATTCATCTCGCCTGGTGTTAGGACAGCTTTTTGTGCACCCAGCTTTTAAGGGAACGCTTCAACGCTCTCAGAGCGGGACGGACCCCTTCCTGCTGTGAAGGATGGAGTTGCTGCCTCACTTGGTGAAGCTCCTGCTCAAGTTCAACAAGCCGATCGCTGCCCACCGCCGCATACTTTTTATACGGCTCAGGAATTGCTTCAAGCATGTAATTTCTAATCAATTTTTTGTCTTGTTCTCGGCCGGTTATTGCCGCTTCGCTCAGCGTATTGCCGCCATGAATTCGGTAGAAAACAAGTCTTTCATTGTCCAAATATTTGACATTAAATGAGTATTTTTGAATCATACGTAAAATAAAGTCATAATCGTGCAGATACCTCAGGGCGCTAAATGGCCCGATCTGTCGCGAAGCAGCGCTGGTCATGAACAGGTTTGATGTGGTAACCATAAGATTTCCCCTCAAAAAAGCAGCCGCGATATCTCCGCAAGAAAAATAATGCTCTCTGTTAGTTTTATACCAGACATTCCACCACAGATCCGGATCAGTAAATTCTTTGTCGTTTTCATCAATTGGTATTACATCAGAGAAAGCGCATACGGCGCCAGCTTCCTCGCAAACACCTAATAATTTCTCAAGCCTACCCAGGGTATACATGTCATCAGAGTTTAATATCGATATATACCTTCCCTTGGCCAACGAAATTCCGCGGTTAATCGTATTGAAAGCATCTTGATTTTCCTGATAGTAGTAACGTATGCGCCGGTCCTCAAAACCTCTGATAACGTCTTCGGTCTTATCGGTGGATCCATCATTAACTATAATTAGTTCAAAATCCGAACATGTTTGATTGAGTACACTTTCGATAGCTTTACCAACGAAGCGTTGATGATTATAAGCCGGAATGACTACCGAAATCAGTGGTTGCCCCATCTTGACTCCATTGTTCTGTTCGCACTGGCTGGCTGTTTAGGCAAATATTGCCTAAAATTATCGGTGAATAACTAATCAGAGCGGTGTTCTTAACTACTGGAGGTTGTCCTTCCAGTCAAGGGTTTCTTACCAATCCTTTCCCGCCAGCCAACTGAAGAATGTATCTTTATCAATCTTGTTTTGCGTCAAGACACCAGAATTCCAATAGGGATCAATAGTGCTGAGTTTCTTCTGCCATCGTCTCTGAAACAGCTGTTTTTCTATTCCCCAGCCAGCCTCTGACAATGTCTTATCAGAAACACCGATATCACCTACCGTGACTGAAGCATAGGGGGTGTACAATACCTGTCTGCCATTTTCTCCGGCCTTCAAGCTCAAGTCCAGCATTGGCAGAAAATTAGGGAAATTAACGAAATCGAAGCCCCCCAAACTGTTATATAAGTCTCTGCTCATCATGCAGACTTCCCAGTCACAGACTGAAACCAGCTGAGGCCAGTCCATGCCATTCAAATCCCTTGTGTATGAGGAAAAGAAATTGGACCAATACTCAGCATTGTCATTTGCAAGATCAGGAACCGAAAATGAACGGACCGCGCCACTTTGATGATTAACCCTGCCGCAGGTCAGCCCAAGGGATTTACTGTGCAGTAAAGGCAACATGAGTTCATCAATCCATGATTGCTCGAGTTCAACCACATTGCTTGTCAGGAAAACCAGATAGTCGCCGCGGCTGGATAAAATTTTATCATGCAACAGCTTCGCTCTGCCCAGATTTGCCGATTGATAATCCTCCGGATCAGAGACTGTTGACAGTTGGCTCCTTGAGCTGACCGCAGGAGAGCAAGAAATAAAATCACAATTTTGATAATCTGTCTTTTCCTGTAAAAATGCTGCGCCAGCCCTGCCACCCAGTTCAGATTCGTCCTGAAAAAAAACTGCTGCTCGGGGCTCAGACTTTTTTGGGTATTTAATACGGTAAAAATAATTGTAGCCAGCGTCGGCAATGCTTGCCTCGACTCCTCTCCTCCCCAATGACGCCTCAAGCGCTCTTCTGCCGGCTTCATGGGCATACGTCTTTTGCTCATGGTTTATGCTTGTCGAGGTTTCTAGGGCTCTCCAATGATATAGTATCTTCGAAATATGAGCGATGCGTTCTGTATGTTCAGAGAGTTTTAGAATCAAATCATAGTCTTGGGCGCCATCATAGCTGGAGTCGAAGCCACCAATCTTATCGTACAACTGTTTTTCAACTACCAAAAAATGTGTTATATAATTGTGTGAAAACAATAAATTAAGGTTAAAATCAGGCTTCAGAAAGGTGGTAAATCGACTGGCGTCATCGCCGATCAGGTCTTCATCGGTGTAAATGACCTGAGCCCTGTCTTTATTTATCCGTTCAACAACATGGTAGAGACAGTCAGGAGCTAACTCATCATCATTATCCAGAAAACCAAGAAACGTGCCCTCCGCCAAGCCCGCTGCGGTATTTGTCGTTTTCGATATGCCTTGATTTTCCTGGTGAAAGGCAACTTTGATGCGTGAATCCTTGGTAGTCCAATTTATAAGGAGTTCCTTTAATTCTTCACTGTTGCTGTTGTCATCAGCCAAACATAGCTCCCAATGAGGATAGGTTTGATAAAGCACTGACCTTATACAACTATTCAAAATGCTTTTGGTGGGCTTGTAGACGGGGACAAGTACCGATACAAGTGGCTTGAAGCCAAGCCTTTCTATGCGCCTGTCGGTATATCTTCCCTCGTAAACTCCTTGCTCCAGATAATGTGACAAGGCCGGCGCAGGCCCCGCATTCAAGCCTGCTTGGTCATGTATTTTGCTCATGTAATAGGCTGAATCGAACCATTCATTGGGGCGCAAATCATCTTTATTACCTGTACACAAGTAGTGAGATAGTGGGTCGCGTAATGCCTGACTGTTGTTATCTAATGTGCTGAGGTAGTATGGCGGATCGAACGCCGGAATGGAATTCTTGCCATTTGCTGCGCCGTATAACCTGTAATGACGAATGATACCGGTTCTGAACTGATGCAATACAGGTGTTTTATCGAGGTAATAATCAACATCAAAAAACACCCCAGGGCTTATGCCTTGAGCCGCCCCGTGTTTTGTATAGTGAGTGAGGGGGTCTCCCTGCTCTTCTGACCATCCACTGCGCTTTCGATATACCTCCGGATTGAAATAGGGGCCGGGCCACAATCCTCTCTTCCACCCCTCGCTTAGATAATGAACAAAGGCATTTCTTTTGAGACCATCGGGAAAATACCTATTAAGGTAAAAAAAGAGGTCAAACAATGAATGCGGGGCTGCAAGCGGCTGCCATTGAGCGTTTTTGAAATTCAGCTGAGCCCGCTGCGCTCGTTCAGTCATCACATAAAGCCAAAACGGGTCGTCACCCTGTTTTCTG
The DNA here is from genome assembly GCA_963707715.1 of uncultured delta proteobacterium. Classification (GTDB taxonomy): domain Bacteria; phylum Desulfobacterota; class Desulfobulbia; order Desulfobulbales; family Desulfocapsaceae; genus JABDQA01. Next base: position 357,352 of record CAVPRJ010000002.1, on the reverse strand, counting down.
TCATGCCCGCTCATGGTATAAAAGAATTCAACATCAAAGGGCGGGTTATTCCGGCAAAGGAAGCGGTAATCTCTGTTGATTAGCGATTTGATTAACAGCAGCAGCTTTCGTTTAATTTTCATTACGGATTTTTTCGCCCACCAGCCTGGATGACTATCTATACATCTGAAGACTTATTTAAGCCCAAGCCACTGCCAGAGCGTTTTTTTCTTCCTGGAAAATTCTCTGTCACTAAGTGCGGTCATGATGATATTTCGCAAAGCCTCTGCACCTAATGCTTTGATATCAAAAGAGATACATATTTCAGTGGTCTTTTGGAGCTGCTCCTTATGCAGCGGAATAAAAATTTGTGGGTCATCCTGTTCGAACATGAAAACGTTTTCTTTTCTAGCAAACGCATTTGAACCGAGCTTAGCCAAATCGTATAACTTTTTAGTAGCTCCCTCCCGGAGTTCAATCGCCAATAATTCCAGGCACGCAGGACAGTCAACCGGGTCAAATCGTAAGTCAGTTCTGCCGACAAAAGATTCTATTCTAAAACTGACCACCTTTGTGCTGGAAACAATATGTCTGGCCACACTGTCACGGTCTTCAATCCCCCTGCCGCAGTTGACATACAAGCGACTGGTAAGCGTCGGTTCATTGAATTCGAGAACGGCATCAATCCATATTTCTATATGTTCACCAATAAATTGAGCATGCCGCTGGTAAATACGCTTGAACATCTCTATTTTCTGCCATTTCTCTTTACTGCGCACCATTGAATCAGGAGAAACACGATAAAAGAAATAGGTGCCTGACAACTGTTTCACCCCTCTGTTGCGTTCAATGAGTGACAACCAGAAATCATAGTCCTCCCAACCATAGACCATGCCGGCGTCATAGCCGCCGACAAGCTCCCAATCAGTTTTTCTAAAAAGCGCGGAACAAAATATTACGTTATTTTTCAGCATTTCCTCCAAGCTGTAGGGTGGCAAACCCCAGTCGGTATCCACCGCGCCGAACAGATGCGCTCTGCAGTAGACAATCCCGATATCTGGTTCGCTATCCAGCACGGCGACAGCTTCTTCGAGGTATTTTTCAGCGATCCTGTCGTCGGCATCGAGCGGCAGGATATAGGTTCCTTCAGCCGCGGCAATGCCGTTGTTGCGCGCTGCGGCAAGCCCCTGGTTGCCGGTGTTGAGTGTGCGGATTCTGGAATCCCGGTATGAATTGCACTGCTCGATGGTAAGCGCATCGGTGGAGCCGTCATTGACGATGATGATCTCGAGATCAGCATGGCTCTGCCGCAAGACTGATTGCACCGCTTCATCGAGATACGCACCCTGATTGAAACAGGGGATGACAATGCTGACTTTGGCCATAGAAGATAGTCGCTCGATGTTTTAGAATTTAAGAGAAACGGGCAGTGGTAAACGGGCCGTCTCCAGCGCGCCTACGCGAGACGGTAAAATATGCTGCAAGCGGCCGAATTTTCTACTTCATTTTCATCCTGGCTGACATACTACCTTGTTTTTGTACAGAGGTAAATGTTCAAGAAGACGGGCTGCAGAGCGACTGACCAACTGCCCATTGGATCTGACTCCAGCTCTGCTCAAGGGGTTGCCAATTGTTCGTAGAGTATAAGATCAGACCAAACCAGCGGCAGCAGCAGGCTGCGGATTTCTTCGCTGCGATGGTCGAAAAGATCGGCAGAACTTGAACGATTCAAGGCGCTGCCCTGTTCAACGACAGGCAGTGCGTTCAACCTGGCAAATGCCGCTACGAAGTCCTGATAGCGTTCGGTGGTTCCTATCAGTTTAAATTCAAGGCTGTTTTCCATAGCCTGGCGCAACTCACCCCGGCCCACCCGCTCGACCTGCTGATCAAGAAAATAACGGGTCTGCATATTGTCGAGAAAAGCCGCCTCCAGATCGCTCAGATTTTCGACAAAGCGGCCCAGGCCGGCGGTGTCGTCCAGATCGAGGCTGCGCAGGCGTGAGCCAAGTGCATGGATGATCGGGTTATTGGTCCTGAAATAGTTGTCCCGCTGATCTGCGGAGGTCTGCACCAGCCATTTAAGGTGCGAGTGCAACTGGCTGTATGGCTCTCGTATGATGGTGAAGAAATCACTGTTTTCGGCCTGGAAATGTCTTTTTAGAGTGCCGAAGTTCAGGTGCCCGGAAATGTAGTTGCAGGTCTGCGCCAGATCTCTGTATTTATCCTGTTCAAGCAGCTCGATATGGGCGATTACCGTGCCCTGGGGGTACATCTTCACGGCAGCGGTATTAAACGAAGTGCCGGCGGTTTTCGGTATATGCATAAACACCGCGCAGCGTCCGGTCAGCGTGTTCAGACGATGCTGAAGCCCGGGGATCTTCCGGTGGAAAGTTCGATAGTCGACCTGGCTCGAAACTGGGTCGACCACAGCCAGCGTCCCCTTACTGTTTTTGATCTTGAGGACCAGCCTGGTCAAAGGTTCTGCAGAGAATTCGTCCGGCAGCACAAATTCGAAGCCACAGGCGCCGGTGGGATGCATGCCGAGTTCGACTAAATCTTCCCTGAACAGATCCGCCCGGGCTTCAGCCAGCAGTTTGTCCTCAGCCCAGCATTGCAACTGCAGAGACGCGTGTGGCCGGAGCCTGGCGAAACACCAGCCCGATATGTATTTGGTATTGACGCGGTCAATGGATATTTTGTAGAACAAGCTCATCAGAACTCCATCCATCCTGCCTGCAGCGGCTCAGGTTATCTGACTATCCTCGACGCATAAGAAAGCAGCGACCAATGCTCACTCCGGAATTTCTCTCATCGGTACCCCATTCACCGGGGGTTTACCTGATGCTCGATAAATCGTCAACCGTGCTGTATGTGGGTAAAGCCAAGGTGTTGGCCAAAAGACTGGCCTCATATGCCCGTCTCAACGGGCCTGCCCACAGCAAGACCGCAGTCATGATGTCCCAGGTAAAGAAAGTCGATTTTCTGATCACCAACACCGAAAAGGAGGCGTTGATCCTGGAGGCATCGCTGATCAAACGCCACAAACCAAAATACAATGTCATCCTGCGCGATGACAAGAGTTATCCGCTCATCAAAGTTACTGTTCAGGAGCAATGGCCGCGGGTCTTGATGAGCAGGGGTAAACGCAGGGACGGGGCCAGATACTTCGGTCCCTATGCCTCTTCCTCAGCCATGTGGTCCACCCTGAAGATGCTCCGGCACCTGTTTCCTCTCAGGCAGTGCAAAGGGGCGGAACTCAAGGCCAGGAAACGCCCCTGCCTCAATCATCAGATGAACCGCTGCCTGGCTCCCTGCGCCGGCAAAATCGAGCAAAACAGCTATATGGCCATGGTCGATAAGGTTGTGATGTTTCTTGAAGGACGCAATAGGAGCCTGCGCAATGATTTATACCAGGCCATGCAGGAAGCCGCCCAGCGCTGCGCTTTCGAGGAGGCTGCCGTTATCCGGGACCAGATCAACGCACTGAATAAAACACTGGAAAAGCAGATTGTCGTCTCCCAGACGGGAGGGGACCGCGACGTTTACGGTTTTTCGCGCTCCGGCGCCTCGGTATCAGTCGCCCTGCTCTATATCAGGGAAGGAATTATCACCGGAACCAGGCGATTTTTCCTCAAAGACACCTACGGCGACGATCCAATTATCCTCTCCCAGGTGATAAAACAGGTCTATGACGCAAAAACACCGCCCCCACCCCAGGTACTGCTGCCGTTTGCAATCGACGACCAGGCCTTGCTCCAGGATCATTTATCAGACCTGTGCGGCAAAAAGGCCTCACTGACGGTAGCCAGGCGCGGTGACCGCCGGCATCTTATCACCATGGCAAATACCAACGCCAAACAGCTCTTCGATGAACAGGACAAAAAGGCCGCCTCCTGGAATATGCTGGCCGAGAGCCTGCAGAAAAAACTGCACCTGGACAGCCTTCCTGTCACCATCGAATGTGTGGACATTTCCAACATCAGCGGTACCGATGCCGTTGGCTCGCTGGTAAGATTCTCAGGCGGAGAACCTGATAAGTCAGGTTTCCGGCATTACCGAATCACTTCAGTACAAGGACCGGACGACTATGCAATGCTGGCGGAAATAATTAGAAAAAGGTTTGACAAACCACCAGAAACTACTGTTTTGCCTGATATTTTCATGGTCGATGGTGGCAAAGGACAGCTTGCCATAGCCGTGGCGATTGTTAAGGAACTTGGCTTGGAAAACCAGATCAGCCTGTTGGGGATTGCCAAGGAGCGCGCGGATGAAGGAGAAAAAGTATACCAGCCGGGCAGGAAAAACCCGCTCCTCCTGCCCGGCCACAGTCCGGTATTGCTCTACCTGATGCGCGTGCGGGATGAAGCGCATCGTTTCGGTGTAACCTTTCATCGCGCGCTGCGCAAGAAACGCTCGTTGACTTCGAAGCTGGACCAGATCCCGGGCGTCGGTCCGGAGCGGAAAAAACGACTGCTCAAATCCATCGGCAGCCTTAAGAAAATATCCCGGGCAAGTGTCGCTGAACTGCAGAAAGTAGAAGGAATCGGAGAAGATTTAGCCCGCCAGATCCACCGTTTTTTTAACCAGTCTTAGGGATATTTCGCCAAATCCGGCGCACGGCTCGTCGGTTTCTGCCTGCATAACCGGCTTGCCAGCCGATAGCTGGGCAAACGTGCCCCTCATGGCCTTCATGGCCTATATTGGTCCAGGCAGTTCAAGCGCTGCAACCGCACCCGCAATCGCCCGAGCACCCATGATCTTTTTGCAGGTCGGCAATACAGCGTACCACCTCGCTCGGATCGGGATCGGAAATACCGGTTAGCGTAATCTTCAAGCTCAGCGCTTCTACTGGCGAAACTTGCATGATAGCGCACAGGCTGCGATAAAGATGGCCGAAATAAGCCGGCCCATCGCCAGCTTTGAGTTCCACCCTAATACTGCCTCCCACCTCCAAAGCAGCCACCTCGTTCTCGAACCTGCTCATTCCTGCCAGCCCGATTCCGTAGATGCAGGAAAATGTTGCAGGTCCTCCAGCGGCAGCGAAGGTCACCGGAGGTGGCTCGACCTGCAGCGAGAAATTCAGTTTTTTCAATATCTTTTGAGCGCTGTTCATAGATTTATACAGACCTTAATAGTTGCTGGTGCAGTGTAGGGCCGGCTATAAAAAGCACGCCTACAAAGCCCTTATCGTTCCGCCTGCTTTGGCCCCTGCTTGCTGGGCCTGCAGCAACGTTACCATGGCATGGATCACCGGGACAGCGGTATCAACCCGCAATATGCGCGGCCCCATGCCAAATGCGGTAAAGCCGCGCTCACGCAGGTTGTCGATTTCATACCGAGTCCATCCCCCTTCAGGGCCGATGGCCACCAGAGTCCGGCCGCCGCCTCCCTGAAAGACCTCCTGCAAGCCAGGCGGGCAGTCAGGATGCGCGACGAGCATCTGCTGATATCCGGGAGCCAGATCATCGATCGCGCGTTCAACAAAAGGCTTGAAACCACGATGAAAACTAACCTCCACCAGCCTCGTATCAACGGCCTGCTCCAACCCGGCAACCACCTGTTTCCGCCAACTGCCACCAGTGACTATGGATGCGTCCCAGAAACTCTTTTCCACCCTGGCCGAGTTGAGCACATGGATATGACCGACCCCTAACGCCGTGAGTTGACTGAGTATGCGTCTGAACATGATCGGCCGCGGCAGGGCCAGCACGATATCGATGGCCGGCACGGGTGGCGGTTCTCTGTCCAGGACCACTTCCAGGGTTACCTGAAACGGTTGTTTCGAAACGATTCCTTTTATAATGCCATATCCGATTTTTCCATTTATGATGCCAACAATGACTCGATCGCCCGCTCTGGATCGAAGAATTTTGATAATATGTTCAGCCCGGTGATCAACCAGATTCGCCTGGTGACCCACCAGTTCATGCTCCGCTAACAGGATGATGTTCATTATTTGTAAGGACGCCTGGCTATTGTTGATGAACGTCGTTTTCTGAAGCTTTTATTTTTCAAGTCAGCCTTAACAGAAAGATCCGGAATTCAGCGGCACGATCATGAGACTGCTCTACAACCTGTTACAACTCCTGCTGGCGCCACTTTTTCTCATCATTGTACCTTTTTACCTGATTTGCCGCCCCGAAAAAGTATCGGTTCTGAGCGGACGTCTCGGCTTCGGGCTCGACCTGCCTGATCGTCACGATTCACCGGTTATCTGGATTCATGCCCTTTCCGTAGGAGAAGTCACCTCAGCCCTGCCCTTGGTTCAGCAGCTTCGAGCCGAGAAAGGCAGCCGGGCGACGCTTGTTTTTTCAGCCTCGACCGCCAGCGGGCACCAGCTCGCTGTGCGTCTGGTGCGTCCCCATGTAGATGCACTCATCTTTTTTCCTTTCGATATCTTCTTCGTGGTCAACCGGTTTGTTCGAAAAGTCAAACCCGATCTTTTTATCCTGATAGAAACGGACTTCTGGCCCAATTTCCTTATGAGCCTGTCCAGCAGAACTATTCCCGCACTGCTTTTCAACGGCAGGATATCGAGCAGGGCAGGCAAAAACTATCGCAGATTCGGCTTCTTTTTCAAACCGCTGTTCGACCAGTTCCGGATCCTCGTAATGCAGACCGAATCCGACAGCAATACCATTACCGCCCTCGGCATCGATTCCGAGAAAATTATAACCATCAACAATCTGAAGTTCTCCTCGGCGGCACCTGATCGTTTGCAGGATCTTCCAGGCGCATCCCCGTTTCCCGCCAATAAGTTGACGATCCTCTGCGGTTCCACCCACGACGGGGAAGAGAAACTTCTGCTGCAGTCCTATGTCGATCTGCTGAAAACATATCCGCAGCTGCATCTTGCTCTTGCCCCGCGACATAGCAAACGCGCCGACCTGGTCGCAGAACTGGCCCTGGCCAACAAGCTAAGCGTTAAACGTTACTCCCATGCCAGCGCCCCAGACTGCGATGTAACCATCGTAGACACCATCGGCGACCTTTCGGCTCTCTATGGTTTTGCCGATATCAGTTTTATCGGCGGCAGCCTGGTCGACGAAGGCGGCCATAACCCGCTCGAAGCAGCACGATACGGCAGTGCGATCCTGTTCGGTACGCATATGGAGGATTTCTCGGAAATAAGCCAGGGCCTGCTCGAAGCCAAAGCGGCCCTTGAGGTAACCGATGGAGCCTCTTTATATCGCACCCTGGACAAGCTGATAGCATCTGAATTGCTGCGCCAGAAAATGGGCCAGAACGCCCGTACCTATAGAGCCTCAAAAACGTCGGTTATTGCCAAGCATCTGGAGGTGATCGAACAATATCTGTAACAGCACTCGTTCAGCTCTGGCAGCATAATCTGCTGATTTGTCTCACCCTCTGCTATGCGCTTGGACTCGTTCTCGGTTTTTCCTGTCGGCTGCCGTCGAGCCTGCTTTTTGCTTCGCTGCCACTCACTACCTGCCTGACGTATCTATTCTGGCACTGCAGAAAAACCAGGACAGCACTGGTCCTGATCGCAATCAGCTTCCTGATCTTCGGCATGCTCCGAGCCCGGATCGAGGAACCTTCACCTGTTGATGAAAGTCACATCGCCAGTCAGATCACCGAAAAAACCGATGCGGTAATTGTTGGAACGCTGGCACAGCTCGTTGCCCAGTCCAGCGAAATAAGCAGAGCTCAGATAGAAGCGGAGTTCCTGCTCCTGGGCAAATCAAAAAACTTTGTCAAAACCAATGGTACCGTGCTTCTGAGCCTCCAGGGTCGATGGCCGCAGCACCTCGTGCCGGGCGATGCACTTGTTGTGCGCTGCCTACTCAAACTACCTGGGACTGTGAACACTCCAGGAACCTTTGATTACGCCAGCTATCTAGCCCGTAGGAACATCTACCTGACCGGCAGCGTCCGCTCGCCTCTGCTCATTCAGCCGGTGCTTCTGCCGGCTGAACTGAGCCATTCGATGATTGAGCGTGGTCAATTTTTCATGGAGCGGCAGCGCAATACCATCGCCAGGCGACTAGATCAGTCACTGCCTTCCCGGTCCGCTGGGCTTTACAGGGCCTTATTGATCGGGGACCGTTCGGGCCTAGAAAATCAGCTTACAGAATCATTCAAAAGCGCCGGCGTTTATCACATCCTGGCAATTTCAGGCATGCATATGGCCCTGCTTGCCCTGTTCATCTATAGCTTGATTTTCTGGCTGCTGCGGCGCAGTGAACTTTTGCTGCTCTGCACCAATGTCAAAAAGTGGTCGCTCGCGCTGACGCTTGTTCCGCTTTTGTTCTACACATTTCTTGCAGGTGGTCAGCCCCCCGTGGTCCGTTCCTTTATCATGACCTTTTTTATCATGATCGGTATTGCCACCGATCGGTTCAGATCACCATCTACCATGCTGGCCGGGGCCGGTCTTGCAATCCTGCTTTATGACCCCGGAGCTGTTCAAGGAGCCTCGTTTCAGCTTTCCTTTGCTGCCGTGGCGGCCATCGTCTACCTGGCCCCCAGGCTCTTGGAATATTGTTATGAGCTGCCCGCCAAACTGCATCTGCCTGCACTGGCCCGACGCCCCGGGGTGGGGCTGCTGACCATAGCTGCGATCACCATCACCGCAACGCTTGGTACCATGCCGCTGCTGCTCTATCACTTCAACCGGCTTTCTCTGGTCTCGCTGCCGGCCAACCTCATCGTGGAACCACTGATTTGTCTCTGGGGCCTGCCGGCCGGCTTTATCGGTATTCCCTTGCTCGCCATTTCCTCCGAGGCCGCCGCACCGGTTCTGCTGGCCGGTTCCTGGGGGATCAGCCTGGCGGTTGAGTCAGCTGCATGGTTCTCGAGCCTTGATTATGCTCAGATCTGGCTGCCCTCCCCAGAACCGGCCCTTATCGTTCTATATTACATTCTCCTGCTAATTGTCAGGTTGCCCGACCTGTCACGCTCATACCGCAGCTTCATGATCGCCGCCTTCATGACAGTCTCACTGACATTTTTTCTGCCGGCCACATCTTTACTAAAGGCGATTAGACAACAGACCAGCATCAGCTTTATCGATGTTGGTCAGGGCAGTGCAACCCTGATCGAATATGCTGGCGGGCGCACCGTGCTGGTTGACGGTGGTGCCAGAAGTGCCCCCGGTTATGACTGCGGAGCGCGGATCATTGCTCCGTACCTCTGGAATCGAAAAATTGCCAGACTCGACGATATCGTTGTCACCCATGACGATGCCGATCATTACAATGGGATCGCTGCGATAATCCGGCGTTTTCGACCCAAGCGGCTGTGGCTGCCGCATAGAGATTCGGCCAAGCCCGGCTTCACTGCCCTGGTGAAGCTCGCAGATCTGGCAGATGTTGCGGTACTGATACCGGAAGCCGACGCCCTGGATGGCGACGCTGACAGGCAGCTAAGCTTTATCGGATTGGCAGCTGGTCAATCATTCGACCAGCATAAAACGTCCAGCAATCTGGGATCAGAAGATGATCACGGCCTGATCGTGCGCGTTGAAGCCGATGGACTCTCCGCACTTCTGCCTGGGGACATCAGCAGGACAAGGGAACTGGAACTCGTCGAAGCCCGGCAGATAGTGCAGGCCGACCTCCTGCTTTCCCCCCATCACGGCTCTTCGACCTCGAATTCGGAGCAATTTCTGGCCGCGGTTGCCCCCCGATACATGATCGTATCGAGCGGCGACCAGACCGGCAGACTCTTTCCTTCCCCGCAGACGAGAGCAACCGCGCAGCGCCTGGGCATCGAAGTCCTGAGTACCGCAGAAGACGGCACCATCATGGTCGTCAGCAGGACCCAAAATGCTGACGGTCCGGGTTCGACAGGCGCTGCACCTTACCCCCCTGGGTACCAGCTCCTAACCTACCGTCGGCACCAGCCAGTGGTGCAGATGATGCTGGATTAGCAATCTTTGATTGCGGCCTACACTTCGGTAAAGTCTGAAGGCGGCTTTCTGAGGAATTTGAGGAATTTTGACTTGTCAATCGAGTTCGAATAGGCGTCGTCGGGGCTGATCTGGCGTTTTTCCAGCATGCCCATAATCGCATCATCCATGGTCTGCATCCCGTATTTCTTGCCGGTCTGCATAACAGATATAATCTGATAGGTCTTAGCCTCACGGATCATGTTGCGCACCGCCGGTGTTGCAATAAGAATCTCAAGCGCAGCAATACGCCCTTTCACATCGATTCTCTTGAACAGGGTCTGCGATACGATTGCCCTGAGCGCATCAGCCAGTGTCGAGCGGACCTGGGCCTGCTGGTGAGCCGGGAACATCTCAATGGCGCGGTCCACCGTTTTCATCGCATTCAGGGTATGCAGCGTGCCGAAGACCAGATGGCCGGTCATGGACGCCTCCATCGCCAGGGTCATGGTCTCCAGGTCGCGCATCTCACCAACCATGATGATATCGGGGTCTTCACGAAGCGCTCCGCGCAGCGCCTGACTGAAACCTTTTGTGTGCGTACCGACCTCACGGTGATTGATCACGCATTTCTGCGATTTATGGACGAATTCGATCGGATCCTCAATGGTCAGAATATGATCTTTTCTGGTTTTGTTAGCCTCATCGATGATTGCTGCCAGAGTGGTCGATTTGCCGTGTCCGGTGGGACCGGTGACCAGTACGAGCCCCTTGGGCAGATGGGCCAGCCGCGTAATAACTTTGGGCAGGCCGAGTTGCTCCACGCTTAAAATATCACTGGGGATTTCTCTGAAGACGGCGCCCACCCCGTTTTTCTGGTTGAAGAAATTACAACGGTAACGAGCCAGACCTGGAATCTCATAGCCGAAATCAATATCACCGGTCTCTTCAAAAAGTTTGATTTTATCCTCAGGACAGATCTCATAGAGCATGGCTTTGAGTTCATCATGCTTCATCACCTTGAACTTGACCCGCTCCATGTCGCCGCGTATCCTCAAGACCGGTTGCTGATCAGCGACCATATGTAAATCGGAAGCACCTTCGTCGTTCATTAATTTGAAAAATGCATCGATTTGTGCCATTCTCTCACCTCATTTGAACTCTTCGAAAAAAAACGGTTTAAGACGCGTTTTCCTGAAAAAATCCTGACTAATTACAAGTATCATACTGATATAAAACAAATTATACCACCACTGTTTTTTTCACATAGTCGATCACTTCTGCTGGATCATCAATTATTTTAAATAGTTGAAGGTCTTTTTCAGCAATGGTCCCGTTGCTAACCAGCGCATCCTGGATCCACTCCACCAGTCCGGACCAGAACTCGCTGCCGACCAGAATAATCGGAAACGCTTTGATCCGCTGCGTTTGAACCAGCGTGAGTGATTCAAACAATTCATCCATCGAGCCGAATCCCCCTGGCAGACAGATGAAGGCCATTGAATATTTCATGAACATTACTTTTCTAACAAAAAAATACTTGAAATGTAAAGGGAAATTGGTATACGGATTGGGCTCCTGCTCGTGCGGGAGGCTGATATTGAGACCGATGGAAACCCCCCCTGCCTCGGCAGCACCCCGGTTCGCCGCTTCCATGATTCCCGGTCCGCCTCCGGTTATGATCGCATAACCAATTTCCGCCAGACCTCTGGAGATCTGCAGCGCCGACTGATACCAGGGATGCTCCTCCGGTGTCCTGGCCGAACCGTAAATCGTAACCGCCGGGGCATCGACAGCCGATAAGGCATCGAAACCATCGACGAACTCGCCCATGATCCTGAACATACGCCAGGAGTCGCCAATGACGGTGTTGTCCAGTTCATACTTGGGCTCGGTTATCGTTTTTTTCCTTGTCGTGATATTCATTTGTTTCTGCTCTAATCCATTCCTGCGAACATTCGCCGGGCTCTCTGCCGAACAGCTTCATCGACGTGCTCTGCGGCCAGAATTTTATTGACATACAGCCTGCCTCTAATACGGTCTTTCTGCCTCGTATAAATCTCTGCCATTTCCAGCCAGGCCTCGAATCTAATGATCTTGCTTCTGGCACAGCGCTTCAACACCTCGAGTGCATCAGAATCGCGGCCGCAGGCTGCAAGCCCCCGCGCATAACGCAGCAGCAGCTGGACATTATCGGGCTCAAGTTCAACGCTTTTCTCGCATAGCCGTAAGGCGATATCGTCACCCTCATTGCCGGCCAGGTACAACTCACCAAGCAGGCTGAGCGATTCAGCGTCGCTTTCATTAAAAGACAAGCCGCGCTGCAGCCATTTACTGGCCTGGGCGTGGTTACCAAGATGATAGTAGCTGATACCGATGAAGCGGCAACACCTGCCGCGATGAACCTGATTCGTCTGGCCGCGGTACCACTTTTTCAGCGTTTCAATACAATGATCGTACGCCTGCGTATGGAAATAGCTGACACCAAGCTGGTAGCGCAGCTCTGAGATCACTGCAACCTCGTCCTGGTCCTTGCAGTTAAAGTTTTGCTGCGCCTGCCGATAGCTTGCGACCGCGGCCTTATAATCCCCTCCGGCCTGCTCGCCAAGGCCTTTATTGTACCAGGCCATGAAGTTGGTATCATCGATCGCAATAACCCGCTGGAATGCATCAAGAGCTTCAGAGGTTCTGTTCATCAAGGCGTAGGTCACGCCGAGGCTGTTGAGCAGGTTCACGTCGTCGCAGTCGATACGGAGCCCCCTGCGGTATTCGCGCACAGCTCCCGACAGATCCCCTTCGCCGTAATAGGCATCACCACTGACATTGAAGCTCAGGGCATCACATATAACCGTGCTGCCGGAATCGAGAAAGGTGGCGTGCAAAAGAGCCTTCTGGCAATTTTGCGCGGTATCTGTGCGGGAAAAATTATCCAGCGGATAGGTGCTGATGCCGGCCGACAGCAGATACCCTTCATCGTGGTCTTCCTTGATCTTTCTTATCAGGGATTGGGCCCATTTCTTCGCCGCCGCCTGACTTTTGTTCTCCAGGATAATTAAGTAATTACGAGGTTCTATGATGTAGTTCTCTTTTTTAAGGTAGGCGACAACCACAGCGTCACAGGCTGGGCGATCTTTGAACTCGGGCTTGAGCGCAACCAGTGAAAAGCGCTCCATGTCCTTTACCCGATAGTATAGTCTGGCCCGGGTACTGCGCGACACGGGCCGTTCCGGGAAATGATCAGGATTGGCCACCAGATCGTAGTCGCAGAACCCGAACGGCCCCCGTTTACCGGCACGCTGTAAAGCTTCCCAGGCCTCCTCGACGATTACTTGATACAAACCGGGAGAAAGATTCGTCCCGTGACGGCCCTTAGCGTAGCTGCTGAAACCGATATGAATCCGTCTCGCTCCGCTATTTCTCAAAAACCCAGCCAGCGAAAGGCAGAACGTTTTGAGATAATCATGGCCTCTATCGACGATGAGATAGGCGAAAACGGACTGACCGAGATGGAAAAGCGGAAATGCAAAACGGTTATATTCTTCCAGCAGTCTGCTGGTTTGAACAACCTGGTTGATGGTATCTTTGACCGAGCGTGCTGTCGGCAAACCATCCACCAGTACGATATGATAGTCTCTCTGCCAGCCGATTCCTGTAATGAGGTCATTAAACAAGCCAACATTGTAGAGCCCGGTAATCGAATCAACCCCCTGGGATTTGACCCGGAGCATTTCCTGCTCGATTGCGGCCCCCAGTTCAGCCAGCCACTCTGCCGACGCTCGCTTGATAATCACGGCATCGACTCCCCCTACCAATGCTGCAAAATTTTCACGTTCGGCAACAGAAAACGGAAACACCAGGGTGTCTGGTTCGATGCATTGGGGACGCTTCTTGCTGAAAATTCCAGCGGCCAGGCGTTTGCGCTGCTGCTGATTCAATCTCAAAGGCACCTGCAGAAATTCTTCTTTGCTGATGAAATGAACGTCTCTGGAAGTCGGCACCTGAGCGAGAATAAGTTTTCTAAACTTGAACGCAAACAGGTCATAATCTGAACGGTTCAGGTTGCAGGGCTGCAGCAAAAACGGCACGGTATCTAAATGCATTTTCAGATATCCCGGGTAAAATATGAAACCAGCAACTCACCTAGTTCAGCAATATCACTATCGAGCAAGGTTCTGCAATCAATCAGGAAGCGGTCATGCTCAATCCTGCCGATCAGTGGAACAGCCAAAGAGCGAAAATCACGTTCAAGCGTTGCAACATCGACCTGCTCCGGGCTGAGCCCGACTGCCCAACTGTCCAGGCCGTACTCCGGCAGCGCTCCCCCGCCGACCCTCGATATGGTTGCGGTCACCACCGCACGACAGAAAGGCCGAATCGATGCTGCGATCCGCCGGTGCAAACGCTGCGCCCGTTTCTTGATGAGCGTCTTGTCCTCACTGATCATCCTGAGGGTCTGGTTGTTCAGCAGCACCGTTTCGGGTTCGTAATAATCCCGCAAGGTGCATTCAAGCGAGGCGAGGGTGAACTTGTCAATGCGAAGCGCCCGGTTGAGCGGATTTTTCTTGATCTGATCGATGATGTGTTTTTTGCCTACGATAATGCCCGCCTGGGGACCGCCAAGCAGTTTGTCAGCGCTGAAGGTGACCACATCGACTCCCGACTTGACTACCTGCTGAACGGTCGGCTCCGGCGGCAGCCCGAAGCGCGTCAGGTCGGTCAGCGAGCCGCTGCCGAGGTCCTCCATAACTGGTATGTCGTATTTCCCGCCAAGTTCGACCAGTTCTTCAGCCGAAACCTGCGAAGTATAGCCAATTATTCTGAAGTTGGACGTATGCACTCGAAGCAGCAGTGCGGTGTGCTCGGTAATTGCATTTTCAAAATCGTAGAGGTGTGTGCGGTTGGTGGCTCCCACCTCAACCAAATGCGCTCCGCTTTTTTCCATCACGTCAGGAATTCGAAACGATCCGCCGATTTCCACAAGCTGCCCGCGGGAGATGATTACTTGCCGGTTGCCGGCCAGCGT
>CAVPRJ010000002.1:0-337500 GCA_963707715.1 uncultured delta proteobacterium | reverse complement strand
GCAGTTGCCTGAGAAGGTGTACCGAAAGGAGCGCTGGAGGTCCTGCAAGAGCTTATGTTGACACGAGTAGCGATAATGAGGGTGAGAAACCCTCACGCCGAAAGCCTAAGGTTTCCTGTAGTCAAGTTAATCTGCTCAGGGTTAGTCGGCTCCTAAGGCGAGGCCGAGAGGCGTAGTCGATGGGAAACAGGTTAATATTCCTGTACCGCTGGCATGATGTTTGATGATAAGGGGGGACGGAGAAGGATAGGCCATCCGGCTGTTGGAATAGCCGGTTCAAGCGTGTAGGTGGAGGACTTTGGCAAACCCGGGTCCTTGTATAACACTGAGACGTGACGACGATGTCTTAATTGACAGCAAAGTGGTTGATTCCCTGCTTCCAGGAAAAGCCTCGTATCTAGTCATGCGGGTGACCGTACCGCAAACCGACACAGGTAGGCTGGTAGAGTATACCAAGGCGCTTGAGAGAACTCTGGTTAAGGAACTCGGCAAAATAGCACCGTAACTTCGGGAGAAGGTGTGCCTGCATGGTGATTTTGTATACATGAATGAGCCAGGTCAGGTTGCAGTGAAATGGGGGGAGCGACTGTTTACTAAAAACACAGGACTCTGCGAAGTCGAAAGACGAAGTATAGGGTCTGACGCCTGCCCGGTGCCGGAAGGTTAAGGGGACCTGTCAGCGTAAGCGAAGCAGTGAACCGAAGCCCCGGTAAACGGCGGCCGTAACTATAACGGTCCTAAGGTAGCGAAATTCCTTGTCGGGTAAGTTCCGACCTGCACGAATGGCGTAACGATTTCCCCACTGTCTCAACCAGAGACTCAGCGAAACTGTAGTACCGGTGAAGATGCCGGTTACCCGCAACAAGACAGAAAGACCCCGTGAACCTTTACTACAGCTTGGCATTGGTTTTTGAGGTAGCATGTGTAGGATAGGTGGGAGACTTTGAAATGTGCACGCCAGTGTGCATGGAGTCGTCCTTGAAATACCACCCTTGCTATCTTAGGAATCTAACCGTGGTCCGTAATCCGGATCCGGGACATTGTCTGGTGGGTAGTTTGACTGGGGCGGTCGCCTCCTAAAGCGTAACGGAGGCGCGCGATGGTTCCCTCAGGCTGATTGGAAACCAGCCGTAGAGTGTAAAGGCATAAGGGAGCTTGACTGCGAGACGGACACGTCGAGCAGGTAGGAAACTAGGTCTTAGTGATCCGGCGATTCCGCATGGAAGGGTCGTCGCTCAACGGATAAAAGGTACTCCGGGGATAACAGGCTTATCTCCCCCAAGAGTCCATATCGACGGGGAGGTTTGGCACCTCGATGTCGGCTCATCACATCCTGGGGCTGAAGCAGGTCCCAAGGGTTTGGCTGTTCGCCAATTAAAGTGGTACGCGAGCTGGGTTTAAAACGTCGTGAGACAGTTTGGTCCTTATCTGTTGCGGGCGCAGGATATTTGAGGAGATCTTTCCCTAGTACGAGAGGACCGGGATGGACGAACCGATGGTGTACCAGTTGTTCCGCCAGGGGCATTGCTGGGTAGCTATGTTCGGCAGGGATAACCGCTGAAAGCATCTAAGCGGGAAGCCCACTCCAAGATAAGATATCCCATGGCTTAGCCGCCATCTGAAGGCACGTTGGAGACGACAACGTTGATAGGTCGGGTGTGGAAGTGTGGCAACACATGGAGCTTACCGATACTAATGTGCCGTGCGGCTTATCCATATTTGTTGATTGAACCGCTGCTGGGCTTACTCTTTTGTTTGATTGTCGATTCTTTGACAGGACACCCTTTTTTCGGTGGTCATAGCGAAGAGGCTCCACCCGTTCCCATTCCGAACACGGCAGTTAAGCTCTTCTGCGCCGATGGTACTGCATGGGCAACCGTGTGGGAGAGTAGGTCGCCGCCGAATTTATTTACACCAAGCCCCCAGGCTCGCTCGAGCCCGGGGGCTTTGGTGTTTGAGCTGGTATTAGTCGTCTAACACGTTTGCCTGAGGGAAAAGGGCTATGAGTGACCAGCCTTCCTGCGGTGCCAGGTTTTCCCGTTCGCTGTTCAGGTAGATCCGGCCCGTATCATCGATTAGGAATAAGATCAGAACTTCCCCGGCTTCAGAGCGCTGCAAGAGTTCTTCATAGCTCTGCTCGCCGGCGTACGAAACGGTCCTGATCTCCCAACCCTTGTTGAGCAGTGAGGTCAGGTGCTGGTAGCTTACCGCACCATCGAGAATCAATCTGGCGGCTCGTTTTACCGGAGCTTTTTTTTGCTTTCTGAGATATTTTTCTGAACCGGCGCGAAGCACGAACACATTGTCGCGCCCTAGTTCCATGCGATAATGCATCGCTGCAGCCATGTTAATACTGTCGTAGGGTGCCAGGCCGAGCATCCTGCCAATGCCGGTCAGCGTCATGTGGCGGTCGGCGTGCTCTGAAAGCGGACTGCCGTGATACACCTCCAGACCTTCTTCTCCGGCCTCCTGTATTCTTTCCCAGCCTGAGTCTGCAAGCAATACCCGCACCCCATTTTCCTGCAAGGCTCTGCCAATGGCTCGCGCAACGATATTGGCGCCAATAATCAGAAAACCGCGCGGCTCAGGTTCGGCTACCTTGAGCCTGTTGGCCAGTGGAACAGCGGTAAGGCTCTGCAAGACAACGGTGCCGATGATAACGCTAAAGGTCAGCGGAACCAGGAAACGAGCGTCCACAAAGCCTGCCTCTTCGAGCCGGATCGCAAACAGGGAGGAAACAGCCGCGGCAACGATCCCACGCGGGGCGATCCAGGCCAGAAAGGTCTTTTCCGCCGTGGTTAGTTTCGATCGATACGTTGAAGCCACTACATTGAGCGGACGGCCAACGAATTGCAGAACGACAAACACCCACACAGCCCCCCACCCCAGATCCATCAGTGCACTAACGTCGAGTCGCGCCGTGAGCATAAGAAAAAGCAGCGATATCAATAGAATGGATAGACTCTCCTTGAAATGAAGTATGTCATCGAGTTCAACGCCGCGCATATTGCCCAGCCACATACCGAGCACGGTAACCGTCACCAGCCCCGATTCATGCTGCAGACTGTTGGCCAGCACAAAACTTGCCAAAATAACACTGAGCGTGGCCACGTTCTGCAAAAATTCAGGCACTAGACGGTTTCTCAGGACCAGACCGAACAGATATGCAGCAGCCGCCCCGATACTGCCACCGATCAACACGATTTCCGCAAAGGTTAGAAATGTCATTCCCCAAGCCAGCTGAACGCTTTCGGCAATGATGAATTCGTAGACCAGAACGGCCAGACCGACCCCGATCGGATCGATAACGATACCTTCCCAGCGCAGGATATTTGCAATTGCCGGCGTCGGCCGGACCGCCCGAATCATCGGGGCAATAACCGTGGGACCGGTTACGACCGTCAAAGCCCCGAATAAAAACGCAATTTCCCAGCTGACTCCGATCAGAAAACGGGCAGCAGCGGTACTGACCAGCCAGGTGATCACCAGGCCGAAGGTCAGCATATTACGCACGACCCGCTCCTGTCCTAAAATTTCACGAAACTTCAAACTCATGCTGCCTTCAAATAAAATGATTGCAACACTGAGCTGGACAAAAGGAAAGAACAGGTTGCCCATTAACTGCTCGGGGTCAAAGAGATGAAACACCGGCCCGCTGAGGATGCCTGCTCCCAGCAGAAATAAAATAGCAGGCAGTTTGACCCTCCAGGCGGCCCACTGACACAGCACACAAACCACCAGCGCGACTGCGACCGTTATAAGTGTTTGTTCGATGACCACGCGCTGCCTCTTAAGCGTCTGCCAATGGATTCAAGCCCTGCCGGGCTGAATTGTCCCGCTTGCCAGATTCTGCCCCGAATTTGACACTGTCTCAATATCTTTAGTACAGAAATCATATCGTTACAGAATGGTAAGCATTTTTGGGCGGGAGGCTATATGTTGCTGAGTAAGGGGTCGCCAGGTGAGGATATTGCCGGAGCGCTGCTGCAATACGCCCAATAAACAATGATCGAGCGGGGGTGCCCGTCTCCGCCGCTTTTTCCGGCATTAAGCCAGAGCCATGCTATTGAGCAGGATTTGGCGTTTAGGCAGAGATCCGCCTCACTGCTTGCAGATGCAGCTTGCTCTTTACTGATTATTTATTTCGTTTGATCAGCACTGCAGTCAGGGCAGACCATCGGTATGAATCGTGGATCATGCTCGTCGGCCGCCACCGCTTCGAGCCGCTTCCAGCGGCCTCCGTTGGTTTCCAGCTTGTGACAGCTGCGGCACACGGCAACGTTGTCCTGGAACGCATCTAAAAGATCCACCGTGCGGCGCAATTCATCGAGCGATGCATTGAGCGATGACTGAATCGTCACAACGCGCTCTGCTACCCGGATTCTGGCCAGCAGTTCACTGTCATTAAAGGGTTTGACGATATAATCGTCCGCCCCCATATCGAAGCCGTATAAAATATCATTCTTGCCCCCCCTGGCGGTGAGCAGGATGACATGGATGGGGGTGCTGCGCTTCAGGTCTTTGATTCGGCGGCAGAGCTCCACGCCGGTCAGGCCGGGCATCTCCCAGTCAAGGATCGCGATGGGCGGAGGGTTTTTCTTTTTCAACACATTCCAGGCTGCCTTGCCATCGGCGACGCTATGCACCGTGTAGCCGTATTTCTCGAGGCACACCTGCACCATTAACCTGGTGCTAAATTCATCTTCAGCAATAAGGATCTTCACAAAAGTCTGTCAACCTGTTTTTTGTTTATAGTGACGCCCCGTTTGCTTGAGGCGCTGGCAACAACCGTCTAGTTGTATTATCCTGAAATGCAGGTCACTTGTCCAATTTATTTGGTTATTTTCTGCAACCTAATCGATCTGCGACTGCTGGTTAAGCGAAACTGCTATTTTCGATGAATCTGAAAAAACTTCTGGCCGGGGTGCTCTCAGAGAACGAGTTGTCTCTGCTGGTCAGAAGCTTCGATGTCGTCGGAGATATCGCCATAACCATCATACCGCCGGAGTTGTCCAAGCGCGAAGCCGTCATTGGCCAGGCAATTCTTTCCAGCAATAAGCGAATCAAGGTGGTGGCCAGGCGGGCGGGGAATTATCAGGGGCAACATCGAACTATTGCCCTGCGCATCATTGCCGGCGAAGATCGACTGGAGACAGAACACCGGGAATTCGGGGTGCGCTTGCGGCTCAACCTGGAGAGCGTGTATTTCTCAGTGAGAAGCGGCACAGAAAGAAAACGCATTGCCGATCTGACGACCCCTGGTGAAGATGTGCTGGTGATGTTTTCTGGGGTGGCGCCCTACCCGCTGATAATCGCCAGGCATGCGCAGGCGCATTGTATTACCGGAATTGAAATCAATGCCACCGCCCATGATTTCGCTCTGCAGAATCGCAGGATCAACAAGTACGCAGAACTCGTTGATCTTTATTGCGGCGATGTGACTCAGGTGCTACCGCGGCTCAACAGAAGCTACCATCGAATTATCATGCCCTTCCCCAGCAAAAGCGCGGATTATGCAGCTCTTGCACTTGCACATCTGAGAAAGAACGGCTGGCTTCATTATTACGCTTTTCAAACTGCGGGCAATTTCGATGCATCGGTTGCCGCACTTGAGCGCGCGTGCCTCGCGTCAAACAGGGAACTGGTTGAGTCTCGCGTGGTAACCTGCGGTCACAAAAGTCCGGAGATTCATCGCCTCTGCATTGATGCCAGGATCAGATGACGATCAAGGCAAATCCACTTTCTGGCTCTTTCAGCACTTTCCAAATACCAACTCCTGGCCAGATATGATATATTTTCCCAATAACCAGCCGGCGCCTGCCCAATGGACACTTCAGGGCGCAGTCTCACCCCGGGTAATCCGAAGTTCGAAAAGCGGTACCACCTTCTAAAAGATTGAGGAGGAAAGCTATGAGCACGGTTTGGGCAATCGCATTCTTCAGCGGGTTTATGTATCTGCTCGTTCAGTTCGCGCGCCAGGAAAATGTTCAGGACGAGTATGAAGACGCCATCGTCGATGTCGAAGCTCGCCTAGACTGGGCCCGCACGCGCACGACCTTCCCCTTTGGCATGAAGGCTCAACTGGAAGTCTGTGGCACCCTTTTGGATAAATCCAAAGCCCTGTGGAATCAGAACAAGTGGCAGCAGGCCTATCGAGTCGTGCTGCAGTCCCAGGAAGCCATGAACAGGGCTCAACGGATTTACAGCTCGATGCTCAAGAGCCGCCGGCAGGCAACTTGATTGCTGAGAACAAAATTGAGACTCAGGCTTGCAGACCATCAACTTTGACGACGACGAGCGTAACATCATCCTCTGATTTTTTACCGAGGGTGAAACGGTTGAGTGCTCCGTAGACTGCATTGATTATCCCCTCGGCGTTCAGACCCGCATTGGCTCTGATGACATCCTGGAAGCGTTTTTTGCCGAACATCTCTCCTGAGGTGTTGAAGGCCTCCCAGATACCGTCGGTGCCGATGGCGATAATCTGACCGCTCTGCAGACCCTCTTTACGGTTTTCGATATACTCGAAACCATCGCTGACTCCCAGGGCAATACCACTGCCTTTGAGCTCGTCAAAAGTATCGGTTTCCGGGGAATAGATCAGGGCCGGGTCGTGTCCCGCCCTCACCCACTCCAGTTGGCCTTCTTCCGGGTCGATATTGAGACAGAACAGGGTCATGAATTTTCCGGTATCAAGCACATCCTGAGCCAGATGATTGTTCATCGCGGAAACGATCTCGGAAATGGAGCCCGGTTGCGAAGCACGCATTCTCAAAAAGGCCCGAGCTGTCGTCATCAGCAGGGCCGAGTCGACTCCGTGCCCGGAAATATCGCCAACAACGATGCTGAAGGCCCCGTTCTGCAAACCAGGCCGCCAGATGAAATCGTAATAATCTCCCCCGATTTCATCGCAGGACACGTTTCGGCCGGCAATATCGAGGCCTTTAACCCGCGGCATCTCATTGGGCAGCAGACTTTTTTGAACTTCCCCGGCCAGCACCAGAGCCTTTTTGTGCTCAGTCATGTCGGTGATGAACGCCATGTTGCCGATCGCTGCGCCCTGATCGTCGCGCAAGGTGCTGCCATGCACGAGAATTGGAATGATGCGCCCGTCGCAGGTCAGCACTTCCCCTTCCAACTCGCGCTTCTCAGATGATACAAACAGCCCCTGATTGGCGCTCAGAAACGATTTAAAACCGTCCGCAGCGAACTCATGCACCATTTTGCCGAGCAAATCCTGCCGCTGGTAGCCGAGCATCTGGCAGTAGGCCTTATTGACATCGATGATCCTGAGTTCTTCATCCATCAACAGGAATCCCTCCGCCGCGGTCTCGACAATACGGCGAAATTTTTCCTCGCTTTTTCTCAGTTTTTCTTCGGCGTTTTTTCGATCGGTAATATCGATCAGGATGCCCTGGTTATGGATTTTATTTCCCTGTTCATCCCGCACCACCGAAGTCTGATCCTCAACCCAGCGGATATCGCCGTCCTTGGTCAGGATTCGGTAAATCTGGGAATACTCCTCGAGATCTTCGTCTGCATAGTGGCGGATCTCTTGGGTCACCCGCTCCTGGTCGTTTTTATAGACGATGTCCCTGAAACTTACCCGTTCCGCCATGAAATCTTCCGGTTCGTAGCCAAACCGCGATAAGTTCTCGGAAACATATTCAAGTGTCGGCTCCTCGCCGGCTTTTCGGCGAAACAGCACGACCGGGCTCTGGTTTACGATCAGTCTGGCCAATCCAAGCTCTTCGAGTATTTCGGAATTCTTGCTTGATTCATCTGCTGCTTCGTGTCTGGCTTGTTCAAGCTGTTTCTGCAAGGCCCTGATGGTATCCTTGGCGCTTGCCAGTTGGGCTTTCAGACGGCTGTTTTCAGCCAGCAGGTCAGTGTTGGAGAGATGCTCAGCCATTTTTTTCCAACACCGGATAATCGGTATAGCCTGATGCCCCTGCTGAATAAAAGGTTTCCATGTCCGGTTGATTGAGATCAGCGCCCGCTTTAAACCTCTCCAGCAGATCCGGGTTAGCCAGAAACGGAATGCCGAAAGCGACTGCGTCGGCTCCGCCGCTGCGGATCAAGTCGCTGGCACTCTGATAGGTATAGCCGCCGTTGGCCACCACAACGCCGCCATAGACCTTTCTGATCTCCGGCAGCACCGGGTCATAACCTTCCGTATGAAGGAAATGCCCTGGAACAGCTTCCAGCACATGAAGATAGGCAAGTCCACGTTTGTCGAGTTCACGGGCATAGCTGCTGAAGAGTTCGGCCGGATTGCTGTCCTTCATGTCGTTGTAGGCATTGACCGGAGATATCCTCAGCCCGACGCGCTCTCTGCCGGCCTGCGCCACCACCGTATCGACAATCTCCAGCGGAAATCGCAGCCGGTTTTCAATAGAGCCGCCGTAGTCATCGCTGCGCCTGTTTGAACCATCCCGCAGAAACTGATCGAGCAGATAGCCATTGGCTGAATGGATTTCAACCCCGTCAAAACCTGCTTCGAGTGCCCGCAGGGTGGCTGCACTGTATGCCTGCCTGATGGCAGGTAGATCGGATACCGCCAATTCCCTCGGAACAACGTAGGGTTTCTTTCCTGCTGGGGTTACCGACTCACCCTGGGCAGCTATTGCCGACGGCCCGACCGGGCTTCCACCATCCAGAAAATCAGGGTGCGAGACCCGGCCCATATGCCAGAGCTGTAAAAAAACAAACCCGCCTGCCCGATGCACGGCCTCGGTCGTTTTCTGCCAACCACGCTGCTGCTCATCGGTATAGACGGCAGGCGCGCCAACCCAGCCGTAACCATCGGCCGACACGGCTGTTGCCTCGGTCACGATCAGGCCGGCGCTAGCACGCTGGCGGTAATATTCAGCGATCAATTCATTGGCGATTCGTGATTGTCCCGCCCTGCCCCTGGTCATCGGCGCCATAAAGGCACGATTGGCAAGTTCAAGGTTCCCAACTTTTATAGGTGTAAACAGATCGTTAGACATAGTAGCTCCTCTTGGTTAACACCAGCATTACCCTGCAGGCGCTGCTTGAGGTTAATCTTTTATTTCCGCGTTGCGGCGTCACTACACCTGTAAACAGGCCTGATATTTAATCAAGATCTAAAGGATGGATCGAGCAGTGCCGTGCTCATGCGCAGCTGAGGCCAAAGGATCCAAGAAAGTTGCTGATTATGGGCTGCCACCGCTTCTGCCGGAGTGGCAGGTCAGTGGTATTTCCTCCGATCGACACTATAGTCATCAGGAGCAGTTGCACGTGATAGTGACTCGGAGCACCGATTCGAACCGCGTCCTTAAAAACCTTGAGGTATACAGAAATGAGCGATCCCAAAGAATTGGTTATATTTTCAGATTATATCTGACCCTGGTGCTATTTCATTACCGGGCGTATTGAAAAACTGCAGCAAGACTATCATATCAATATTCGCTGGCGGGCTTTTCCGCTGCATCCGGAAACACCAAAAGCAGGCATGCTGCTCGCAGATCTGTTTCGGACCAGTCCGGAAAAAATCCAGGCCATGGTGGAAGGCCTGAAGCAGACGGCAAACCAGCTCGGCCTGCCGTTTGGCCCCCGCACCAAAACATACAACAGCAGACTGGCCCAGGAACTGGGCCTCTGGGCTGAGTCCCTGGATCGCGGAAGCGAATTTCACCGCGCGGCCTTTCAGGCCTATTTCGTCGATGGGCTGAACCTGGCCCAGCCTGATGTCCTGCTGGCACTGGCCAGGCAGGCGGGATTATCGGCACAGGAGGCAGAACAGGTGCTGCTGGACAGGAGCTATGCCCCCGCTGTCGATGAGGACTGGAATGCTGCTCGGCAACTCGGGGTAAGAGCGGTTCCCACCTTTATCATGGGCGAGCGTGCTCTGGTCGGCGCCCGAAGCTATCAGGAACTCTCAGATTTGGCTGCTCTCGCCGGGGCGGAAGCGAAATAACAGCATCCGCCGACCCGGTCTGGTCAAAAATACCAGGTGACGAGCAGATATGCCTGATCAGCGCTGCCGGTATCAGAGCCGGTTTGCTGATCAGGCTGCCCGCCGAACTCGGAACCGCTGGAGCCCAGCGTAATATTGAAACCTGCCAGAAGCTGTGCAGATTCACTGAAATCCCAGCTCAACCTGGGCTGCAGCAGAATTGAATGATCATCGAGATTATAGATAAGCGTTGTAAAGATATTGACCAGCGGGTGCAACTCGCACTGCAGCAGGCCGTCCAGGTAGTTTCTTCCGGTGACGAAAATTTCGCCCCGGACCAGTCTTGCTACAAGCGCTTCATTAGTCAGCGCCTCCGCCACTGAACCCGACCCCAGCCCGTTATAGTAATATTCGACAAAACCGTACCAGTTTTTTTCCAACCAGGTCCACGAGTAATCGAAGTTCGCCACCCCCGAAAAAAACGATTCCTTATCTGGATCGTCTTCCAGATAGGTCCAGGTCAGATCGGTACGCAGGACTCCACTGCCGAGATAGGTTGTAAACCCTGTTCCTGCTACAGGATCCTGATAGTTTTTCAGAACGTAAAGATCGAGATCACGCTGGCCGGCGGAAAAACGTACCTTCATGCCGGCGGTTGATTCAGTACTGGAGAATTCGCCGCTATCCTGATCTTTGCGCGCTACCCCCACCAGCTGAAAATCGGTGATCAGTTCCCCGGCGGTCTGGAAGACAACCATATCGCTGCCGATCTTGTAGTCCCGGATGATGTCGGAGGGGGCAAACGGGTTGATCAGGTCCGCCGGGTTGAAGAGCATCCCGTTTCCCCAGGTCAGCGGCTGCCGGCCGACACTGAGCACGCCATAGTCCGTATTCCAGCTTAATAACAATCGATCCAGACGATGATAGAGCAAGTAGTTCGGCTCATCGGCGATTATTTTGGTCAGTGAAAAAAACTTGTCGTCATCGGATGGTTCCAGCCGCTGAAAGAGGGTTATTTCAGAGGCCTCAACATTTTTTTCGAAGAAATCATAGAGCGCCTCCCGTGTCTGTCCCCCGCTGAGGACCGCTTCATAGGCGAGTTCGAAACGCAGCCGCTCGGCTGGATACGCCAGCAGATTTAGCCTGCCGTCCACACTGCCGTTGATAAATTCGCTTTGACTGGCAGATCGGCTCAGCAGATGATCGGCGGAAAAATAGTCTAACGAACCGACCCCTCTCAGATGACCGCTCCAAATAACAGCCCCCTCTGCTGCCTGGGCCGCAACCGACCAGGAAAACAGAACCGGCAGAACAATCACGCACAGGCCAATTTTCGTCTCACTTGCGCCGGTCATCAGCGATTTTTCCGTCTTTGAGTGAGACAATCCGGTCGGCGAAATCCATCACCATCGAATCATGGGTCGCAAAAACGAATGTCACCCGGGTTTTTCTGTTCATCTCCTGCATCAGCTCGAGCAATTTTCTGCCGGTCTTGGAATCGAGATTTGCCGTCGGTTCATCTGCCAGCACGACTTCCGGGTTGGAGACAATCGCCCGGGCAACGGCAACGCGCTGCTGCTGCCCACCGGAAAGTTCATCGGGACGATTAGCGGCCTTGTCGGTCAAGCCAACTTCTTCAAGAATTTCAGCCACCCGCCTCTTCCTCTCAGCCTTGTCCACATTCTGCAGCATCAGGATATAGTCGATATTCTCTGCCGCATTGAGCACCGGAATGAGATTATAGGCCTGAAAGACGAAGCCAATGCGGTGCAGTCTCAAATCGGCTCGCGCTGAGGCGCGCATGTCCAGCAAACTCCTGGAATCAAAATAAACATCGCCACGGTCGGCCAGGTCCAGTCCGCCGATCAGGTTGAGCAGCGTGGTCTTGCCGGAGCCGGAAGGTCCGGCAAGAGCGATGAATTCGCCTTTTTCTATATCCAGTGAGACATCGTCCAGGGCCGGAAAGCTGACCTGTCCCTGACGGTATATTTTACTGGCGGAAGCAACTCTGATGAGCCCCATATCCTGCTCTCTCCTTACCTGACAAGGCGTCGTTATCAAGTATGCCGCATGGTTTCAACCGGGGTAAAGCGGGTGGCCTGCAAGGCCGGGTAGAGTCCGACGATAAGCCCCAGAACCACGACCACCGCGTTGGCCGTGACGACATCTCGCAGCGCCAGTACCGGATAGATGATCCTGCTGATCCCCCACATCTCGATGCCCTCGGCAAAAACACTCAGATCGATCCCGCCCCGGAACACCACCTCGGTGAAAATTATGGCTGAGCAATTTGCGATCAGAGCGCCGAGCAAAAGCAGCAGCAGCACCTCGAACAACACGACCCTGACAATTCTGGACGAGCGCATGCCCAAGGCCCGCTGCAGCCCGAATTCACGCATGCGTTCATAAACGGCCATCAGCATCGTATTGGCAAGACCAAACCCCATCGCGATAAAGACCACCACGAACCAGATCAGCATATACGTGTCGAACATCGCAATGTAGGCATGTACCGCCGGCAGAAGCTGCTGCCAGGTACTGATCTCCAAACCCTGCCCCTTTATTTTCGCACCGATGGCTCTGGCTAATTCGTCAATCCTGTTTGAGCTGGCGCCGGCCTCTCCAGTCAGTCTCAGACTGATCTCCGTTGCCTGGTGAGCGGCTCCGGTCATCTGCCGCAGCGTATCGAGATTGACAAACACCATGCGTTTCTCGGTATCCTTCATCTCTGTTTTGTAGGATCCCCTGATTCGAAAGGCCCGGGATATGCTGTCCCCATCGGTTGTCTGGGTCAGCAGCACGACCTTTTTGCCGATATCAAGTCCAATTTTCTCGCGCAGCTCCTCACCAATAAGCAGCCCGCTGGGGTCATCGTCACCAATCATTGCGCCTTGATAGACAGGTTTTCCAACAAATGATACCGACGCCTCGCGCGCCGGTTCGATGCCGACGATTTCGACTCCCTGGTGATCCCTGCTGGTGCTCAATACCCCTTCGACCCTGATCCGCTGGACTATGCCTGTCCCTTCCGGAACCAGGCGCTGCAGTTGCCGGACAAGCAATTGCGAATCAGGCAGACTATTGCTGATTACCGGATCGACACGATAGTCCGGCTGCCTGAGCTTGATATGACCAACAAGATTGTCCAGTGAATTATTGACCATACCCTCCATCGAGCCCCGTCCGAAGGCTGACAGCACAAGCATACTGACAATACCGATGATGATGGCCGTCAATATGACGCAGGTGCGTCTGGTGTTGCGCCACAGATTTCGCCAGGCGATCAGTAAATCCATGCCGCGCTAACCTCCCTGCCGCTCATGAGCGCATGGCCTCCACCGGATGCAGCCGAGGTATCCGGATGACTGGAATCAGGGCGGTGAAAAAGGTTACCACCCAGATCAGCACCGGCCCTATCAGCACCGAAGCCCAGGACAGCGTGGGGTATAGACGCTCAGGGATTCCGTACTGGGCCATGAATTCATCGGCGTCCCCGATACTGATCCCGTAGACAGACCCAAGCATTGTGCAGCCAATGCCAAGGGCAACGCCGATTATCAAGCCCGCCAGTGTCATGCTCATCGATTCCAGCAGCATGAGTCTTACCAGGCGCCCGGGCTTCATACCGATGGACATCAGTACGCCGAATTCTTTCTTGCGCTCGAAAATTGCCATGAAAAAAGTATTGAGAATGCTGAACGCCACGACCACGACCAGAATCACATACATGACAATGCCGCTGATCAGATCCAGTTCAATCGACTGTTTCAGGCCCGGGTTCAGTTCCTCCCAGGTCAATACATCCAAGCCCTGGGTCTCCGGCAACCCACGGGCAAGCTTCGCAATACGGGGCACTTCTGAGAGTTGATCGGCGGTAATCATAATTCGATGAACGGAGCCGGCCATACTGAATATCGTGTCGAAATCGGCCAGCGGTATCTGCATCGCGGCCCGGTCGTATTGTTCGATACCGGTTCTGAAAATCCCCTTGATCTGAAGGGCGGCTGCGGCCACCGAGCCGTCGCGGCCCTGCCCGAGAAAGACGCATTCATCGCCGACGTCGAGCTTCAGGTGACTGGCCGCCAAAGCACCGATCACGCCGACCCCGCTGTCTGATTCAGCCAGATAACTTCCTCTAATCAGCTGATCTGGCAGCGACGACAGCCGCATCTCATCTTCAGCCAGAACGCCGGTGACCATCAGCCCCTTGCTTCGTTTCTCGGCGTTAAGCAGAACGAAAGATTCCGAGTGAAAAGTCACCGCCTCAACGCCGTCGATGGCAATGAGCCTGGTTTTTATTGCTTCAGGGTCTTCCACCGCTTTTCTGACCGCTGGCCGGTCCTGGTAGCCGCTTTGCTGAACCTGCAGATGGCCGGTATTGAGCCGGACCGAGGAGTCGATCATATCATCGTAGGCCCCGAACTGAAACGAGAGCATGAATACCAGAAGAGTCGTGGCAAAGATGATCGCCAGCATGGTCAAAATAGAACGTCGCGGATTGCGCCAGATATTGCGCCAGGCCAGCAGGACATCACTCATGCTCAGGGTCTCCTGCTCTTCAGACTTGCCAGGGTGAAAAGCCGGTCATCAAGTTCCTGGTTAAAACTCAGCTCAAGATATTCAAGTCCGGTGAAGTGGTCTTCTTGATCAACCCTTCGCATCGTCCAGACCCGCGGGAACAGACGATCGGAAAACTGAACCAGATCTTCGGAAACCATTTCCTTGACCAGAACCATGTCCTCATCGTAGAACTGCTGCCTGAGCAAGATATAGTCGTCTCGAACCTGCAGAATTTGTTTGCCCCAGACCACCGGGGCCGTCTCCCTGGCAACCGATTCGATGGTGTAGGTGGTGCGGCTCTCAGATTTTTCGGAGGCAATGATCCTATGGTGATAATCTTCGAGGATCCTGTCCGATTTGGCCAGGTCGTCGTTGGAAAAATCAGACCCCAGCCAGGACTGACTCATCATCGACGGCGGCAGTTTTATCGCCCGATTGATCTTCGGGTTGTAGCTCCACATCTCCCGTCCTTTTTTCAGGGTGCCGTTGCCGGCGTCCTTGGCAGGCTCCTCGACGAAAAACAGGGCATCGCTTCTGCCCTTGGTCCAGCCCTTCATAATCATGGTGCGCTCGAAATCAGGACGATGAATGGTCATTTTGAAGCGTGCCACCGAACTGACGCCGCGCCAGTAGTCAAAGGCTTTTTCGACCAGCTCAACTGCTGAACGCTCGTCATTTCCCCGGCACGTGCTTACGCTGGCTGACAATATGCACAAGCTTATACAAAAGATTTTTTTGAGCATACCTTCCCCCGAAAGATGAATTGCACCCAGGTAAATGATAAACCATTGCCCCAAGCAAATCAGAAAAAAATCCTCCCCGCGCAGGCGCTGCTGGCCAAGGGATTATTCCCTGCCTCCGACCACTTGGAAAAACCGAGGAATCACGAGTGAGAAAAAAAGTACTGCGAGGCTGACCAGCGGTGCAAAAACCTTGCAATATCTAAAGAAAATACAGCGGAAAGGCTCTTGTAACTGAATCAGTCAAGCTACTGAGCAACGCTAAGTTTAAGCGCCGCCGCTGGTGTTACCGGCCAGTAACGTTTTCAATGGCATAGCGAACCGTTTTCATGGTAAACCTTGATCGTCCAGGGAAATCCGGCCTGTGGTGGACAGCACCCGGGCTCAACGATGTCAATCGACAGGCAATTGAGTGCGCGCAGGATGGAGGAACCGTCTTTTATGTTCTCCAAACCATTCATGAAGCTCAAGTACAAGTTTATGCTGATAATCGGGCTTGTACTTGCCTCTTCGATTGGACTCATTATCGCCTATATGACCGACCTGCAGAACAATCTGGTCATCGGCCAGGCCAAGCAGCAGGCCCGTATGCTGCACCACCAGCTCATCCTCACCCGCGAATGGGTTTCGGATCACAAAGGGCTGTTCGTGGTCAAATCTGAAGAAGTCGGTGAAAACCCCTATCTTGACCAACCCAGGATGCAGACCGACAGCGGCATAACCCTGGTTAAACGCAACCCGGCCATGGTCACCAGAGAACTCTCCGAATACGCGGAAAAGGCAGGCCATGGCTGGTTCAGGGTGACCAGTTTAAAACCGGTCAATCCGCTGAATGTGCCAGATGATTTTGAGCGGGCCAGCCTGGAGCTGTTTGAAAACGCCGACCTGGATGAGTATATCAAGATCGGCTCCAGCCGCGGTGAGAAAACCCTGCGTTACATCGCCCCGCTCAAGGTGAAGCCCACCTGTCTCGGCTGCCACTCACAGCACGGTTATAAAGTCGGCGATATCCGCGGCGCGCTGAGCATTACCATCCCGATCCAGTGGGCCGATGCCGCCATCAGGAAAAACAACCGCACGATTGTGCTGTTCGGCCTGGCCTCTATTATCGGCGTGACCGGTTTGCTTTATTTTTTGTTCAACCTGCTGGTTTCGAAGCGTTTATCCAACCTTGAAAAGGTAATGGACAGCTATCCTGACCGGCCTTCAGCAGAAATAGATCTGCCCGAAGGCGAGGATGAGATCGGCAGACTGTCTTCTCGTTTCCAAGCCCTTTGCACCCGGCTCGATTCATCGAGAAAAAAACTGAACCAGGCCCGGGAACAGGCCTTCTACAATGAAAAAATGGCTTCGCTTGGCCAGATTACCGCCGGCATCGCCCATGAGGTCAACAACCCCCTCGGCGGTCTGCTCAACTGCGTCAAGAACATGCAGGACGAGCCGGACAATCATGAGCTGCACGCCCGTTACCTGCCACTGCTTGACAGAGGACTGCGCCGGATCGAATCGATCATGCGCCAATTGCTCAACTTTGGCAGAAACGAACCACTGCAGCTTCGCAAGGTACATCTCGATGAAGAGATCAGAGAGTGTTTCTCGTTGCTTGGTTACCGGATGAAGAACATCGAACTGGTGCTTGATCTGCACGTGGACACCCCCCAATGCATCGACACCGAAGCGGTCAAGCAGATCATTGTCAATATCGGGCTCAACGCGATCCAGGCCATGCCGGAGGGCGGAACTTTGACGGTCACAAGCCGTGAACAAAGCAGCAATCTAGTCATGATCTTCAAAGATTCAGGAACCGGCATCTCTGCCGAGAGCATTGACCGGATATTCGACCCGTTCTTTACCACCAAAGAAGTCGGCCAGGGAACCGGCCTGGGCCTCGCGGTCACCTATGCACTTGTGCAGAAAATGGGCGGCAGCATCTGCGTCGACTCAGAACCGGGGCTCGGAACGACATTTACCATAACAATACCGATTACCGACCTGTGCCCGGCCGCGAGCAATTCTTCGGAGCCACCATCCTCGCCCGGGCAGGTCAGAACGTGATGCGCATATTATTAGTTGAAGATGATGAAATCATGAGGATTTCCATCCAGGACCGCTTGCAGAAGTACGACTGGCAGGTAGATGTTGCAGTCGACGGCAGAGAGGCCATCAGGATGCTGGATCAGGGCTGCTACCAGCTGGTTCTGTCCGATGTAAGAATGCCGCACCTGGACGGCATGCAACTGCTCAAGCATATTCGCGAGGCTACCCCGTACACCGATACCATCATGATGACCGCCTTTGGCAATGTCGACAGGGCGATTGATTGCCTCAAGCAGGGCGCCTCGGACTACCTGCTTAAACCCTTTGATATGGATGACTTGATCATCCGCATCAACAGGATCGCCTCCGTTCAGTCCCTGAAGGCCCGAAATATCTCTCTGGAAGACAATTGCCTGCAGCGCAGAGAAGACCTGATCGGCTCAAGCCCCGCAATGCAGGAAGTTTTCAAGCTGATCGAACAGGCCGGTCCGAGTGATGCATCCATACTGATAACGGGCGCTTCCGGTACCGGCAAGGAACTGGTTGCCGCGGCCCTGCATGAAGCCAGCAAACGTTCCGCCAAACCCTATATCAGGCTCAATTGCGCTGCAATCCCGGAGGGTCTGCTTGAATCGGAGCTCTTTGGCCACGAAAAAGGCGCTTTCACCGGCGCGGCAATGAGAAAGCCCGGACGCTTCGAAATGGCAGACGGCGGTACCCTGCTGCTCGATGAAATAGCGGACTTGCCGTTGAGCCTGCAGCCCAAACTGCTGCGCGTACTGCAGGAGCATGAATTCGAGCGGGTAGGCGGCACCAGGACCCTGCGGGTTGATGTGCGCATCATCTGTTCCACCGCCAAGGACCTGGCTGTCGAAGTCATGCGGGGGCACTTTCGGGAAGATCTGTTTTACCGCCTCAAGGTAATTCCGATCAGACTACCGGCCCTGGCCTCGAGAAAAGAAGACATCCCTGAACTGATAAAGCACTTTCTGCACGAATACAGCCTGAAGCGGAGCCTTGCTATGTCCGTCTCGGCCGAAGCAATGAGCTGCCTGCTCGAATACGATTATCCAGGCAATGTCCGGGAGCTTAAAAATATCATCGAACGTGCTTCTATCCTGGCCGGACAGCCCGAGATACAGAAGTCTGACCTGCCCTCCGATTTAACCGGCTCAATGCACCCCAGCGACAATAATTCATATATGCTCAGCGACATTGTCGCCCAGGCCGAAAAACATGCAATTATCAAAGCACTGCTCAAATCAGATAATAGCCGTACCAGAGCGGCTGAGCTCTTAGGTATCAGCCGCAAAAACCTCTGGGAGAAAATGAAGACCTACTCGATCAGGGTTTAAGTCCCAGCGAGCATCCTTTCACCCTGAAACGAACCTCAATCTGAATTCGCCGGTATGGACATATCACTTCACTCTCCACTGGACATGCACCTTCATCTGCGCGAAGCAGAGACGCTCAGGCTTACCACACCGCTATCGGCTGGGCATTTCGCCGGGGCGGTGATCATGCCCAACCTGCGCCGCCCGGTGAACTCTCTGGAACTGGTGCGCGAGTATCGTTCGGCAATCACCAGCCTGTGTGGCGATGCAACCTTCG
The DNA here is from genome assembly GCA_963707715.1 of uncultured delta proteobacterium. Taxonomy (GTDB): domain Bacteria; phylum Desulfobacterota; class Desulfobulbia; order Desulfobulbales; family Desulfocapsaceae; genus JABDQA01. The sequence goes on along the minus strand of CAVPRJ010000002.1, from coordinate 318,630 downwards.
AGCCGTATATGACGCTGTTCTATAAAAATTTTTCCCATCTTGAGCTGGAACAGGCCAAAGACGCAATTATCGGTATCAAACTCTATCCCGCGGGCATAACCACCCAGAGCGACAGCGGCGTCAAAGATTTTGAGACGATAGACGCCACGCTATCGGCCATGCAGGACCTGCAGATCCCGCTTCTGGTCCACGGTGAAAGCAACGGCTTCGTGCTGGACCGGGAAAAGGAATTCATTTCCGTGTATCGGATGCTGGCAGAGAAGTTTCCCGATCTGCACATCATCATGGAGCATATCACTACGGCCGAGGCCGTTGATTTTCTGACCCTCTATGAAAATGTTTCCGCCACGGTAACCCTGCACCACCTGATGATCACGCTCGATGACGTGATCGGTGATCTGCTGCGGCCCGATCTTTTCTGCAAGCCGGTTGCCAAAACCCCCGCAGATCGGAGCGCTCTCAGAAATGCGGTGTTCAGCGGCAATCCCAAGATCATGTTCGGCTCCGATTCAGCACCCCACCCCCGACACAAGAAAGAGTGTATCGGCTGCGCCGCCGGCGTGTTTTCGGCTCCGGTCGCGCTGCCGCTCCTGGTGCAGATCTTCGAAGAGGCCGATTGTCTGGAGCATCTGCAGGGCTTTATCAGTGATAATGCTTGCCAGCGCTACCGTATCTCCCCTCCAGCCAAAACGGTGCACCTGAGTACCAAGGGCTGGACAGTGCCAGCATTTTACGGCGATGTCAGCCCGTTCTGGGCCGGCGGGAAGATACGCTGGTCTGTCACGGCAGTAAGTTGAAAATCATATTGCCTTGCCCTGCAAAACTCATTGCGCTCGCTTCAGCTAAGGCAAATAGATCGACGGACAATCAGGTGCTTGCTGGGACCATACTTTACATCAATGCCCTAAATTCAGAACAGCAAACTCAGCCCAATCGAGTGCTTCCGTGAACAAAATCATCGAACTCCTGCAGTCGCATCGTTCCATCCGCAAGTTTCAGGATCGTGAAGTAGATCAGAGCCTTGTTGAGGAACTGGTCAGAACCGGGCAATGTGCGGCCACATCAAGCTTTATCCAGGCCTGCACGGTGATTCAGGTCAACGATCCGCAGGTCCGGGAACAACTCTGCAGCGCCGCCGCCAGACAGCAGTATGTGCTCGAGGCCCCGGTATTTCTGGTATTCTGCGCTGACATGCAGCGACATCGGCTGGCCTGCCATATGCACAACGTTGACATGTTGTCCGGCTTTGCCGAACAGTTTCTGACCGCTTCCGTGGATTGTGCTCTTTTTGCCCAGAATGTGATGATTGGTGCCGAAGCGCTCGGTCTGGGAGGCTGCTATATCGGTGCCATCAGAAACAATATTAGAGATGTCGATGTGCTGCTTGGCCTGCCCGAACTGGTCTATCCAGTCTTCGGCATGTGCCTGGGCTATCCAGCCCAGGACCCCGAAGTCAAGCCCAGGCTGCCACTCGAAGTAATTCTGAAGCAGGATACCTATAGAGACGCTGCAGACCGGCAGCTGATTGAGTCCTACGATCAGCAGGTGCGCAGCTATTACCGGACCCGAACGGGCGGGCAGAAGAGTAATTCGTGGAGTGAGCAGATCTCCGAAATGCTTGTCAAGGAAGCCCGGCCTCACATGCTTGCCTTTCTTCGCTCAAAAGGTTTTTTATTGAAATAGTGTGCTGGGCGGGTTCTATAAACGTTTGCGCATGCAGACAGATTTCCAATCAACAGGTCTTACCCACAAATGGCTTATCTATTTCTCGACGGTAATGAAGCAACCGCCAGGGCTGCGGTAGATGCAGGCTGCCGTTTTTTTGCCGGCTACCCGATTACCCCGGCTACCACCATCTACCAGCATATGCTGAATCTGCTGCCTCCGATCGGCGGGGTCTGCCTTCAGGGTGAGGATGAAATCGCCTCCATCGGCTTCTGCATAGGCGCTTCGATGTCCGGCATCAAGGCACTCACCGCCACCTCCGGTCCCGGCATCAGTTTGTTTTCCGAACAGATCTCTTTTGCTATCGGCGCCGAAATTCCCCTGGTAATTGTCGATGTACAGCGGTTGGGACCGTCGACCGGTTCAGCCACCAAGGGTGCCGATTCAGATATCTGCTTTCTGCGCTGGGGCAACAGCGGCGGTCTGCCGGTTATCGTTCTGGCTCCAACCGACGCCAAGGACTGTTACCTACTCACCGGGCAGGCCTTCAATCTTGCCGAAGTCTACCGCTGCCCGGTCTTTATCGCCTCCAACAAGGAAATCGGCATGACCAGGGAGAGTGTGGCGGCCGATGCGCTGGTCCTTCCTGAAATCAAGAACCGGGTTGCCTGCCCGGAAGACCGTGAATTCATGCCGTTCAGACCTGCGCCGGGATCAAATGTCCCCGATTTTCTGCCGATTGGCTCAACTCGCCTGGTACGGGCGACCTCGTCCACCCATGGAGCGGACGGCTACATCACCACCGCGCCCGAAGTGATCGAATCAGCCATTGCCAGGATGTGCGACAAACTCTGCAGCGCTGTCGATGAGTTTACCTTTTACCAGATCGATGCGGATCCATCTGCCGACACCCTGCTGATCGTCTATGGCGTCACCGCCCGTGCTGCCCGTGAGGCGCTCGGCAGACTGCGCGCTGCTTCATTCAAAGTTTCACTTCTGGTTTTGCAAACCCTTTTCCCGGTGCCCGAAACACTGTTGAAAAAGCAGCTGGCCAGCGTCAGGCGGGTAATCGTTATCGAGATGAACCGTGGTCAATACGTCGGGGAGATTGAGCGGCTCTGCGGCGCAGAAAAACTCACTCATTATGGCAAAATGAATGGAGAGCTGATCACTCCCGAGGAAATATACCGGGTGGCCGCCAGGTGAACAGCCTACTCAATAAAAACAAACCGCCGCTGTTCTGTCCCGGTTGCTCCCATGAACGGGTGGTGCGTGCGCTTGACGACAGCCTGCAGGACCTCGGCCTGCCGGGAAGCGAGGTGGTCATCGTCACCGATATCGGCTGTTCCGGGCTGTTTGATATCTTTTTCAATACGCATGCCCTGCATGGCCTGCATGGCCGCGCCTTAACCTATGCCACCGGTCTGAAACTGGCCTGCCCGTCACTGACCGTTGTGGTAATCATGGGTGACGGCGGTCTCGGCATCGGTGGCGCCCATGTGCTGGGCAGCTGCAGGCGCAATCTCGATATCAATCTGCTGGTGCTGAACAATTTCAATTACGGGATGACCGGCGGCCAATGCTCGGCAACCACCCCTTCCAAGGCCGCTACTTCATCGGGGTTTCTTACTGCACTTGAGCCGGCTCTTGATATCTGCAGCGTCGCGATCAGTGCTGGTGCAGGCTGGGTGGATCGAATAGGAGCCGCCGATAGAACTCTGGCCAAACGTATCGGTCAGGCGATTGCCCATGCCGGGTTTGCGCTGATCGAAATCAGGGGGGTGTGTCCCGGCCGTTTCACCAAACACAACAAGCTGACCCCCCGCGATATAGAACAGGAAATTGACCGCCTGCCGCCAGCGCCCGGGCTCGTTTCAGCCAATACTCGGCACGAATACGGGGCCGCCTATCGCAGGGAGGCCGCCCGCACCAAGCCTGCCCCCCCCCCGACTGAAATCAGGCCCAGGTATCCGGCAGGAATCTCTGAAAAATGCGGGGTTCTTCTGCTCGGAGGGGCGGGACAGCGGATCAATACCGCGGCCGAACTGCTCTGTCTGGCCGCGCTGACGGCGGGACTGCAGGTCAGTCAGAAAAGCGACTACCCCATCACCGTACTCAGGGGCCATTCGATCAGCGAAGTCATCTGCAGCCCGCACCTCATCGGCTATACCGGCATTGCCAAACCTGATGTGGTGATCGCTCTCGCCGCCGAAGGGGTTGCCCGCAGACATGAAGTATTTGCCAAACTCACTGCCAAGGCACTGATTATTGCTGCAAGAGGAGTTGCCGTTCCCCCTTCGGCAGGCCGATTGATTGAAATCGACTTTACGGCACAGAAGATCCCTGCCAAGCAATGGGCCCTTGGCAGCCTCGCACTGCTATGCAACAACCACCCCCTGCTCAGCGCTGAAATGCTGGATGTCGCCATCACCCTGCATTTTTCCCAGCCGCAGCGTGATGAGGCCAAAGGACTCATTCGGCGCTGCCTGAATCTGGCAGCGCCGAAAGCGCAGTCAAGGCATCGGTAATTGATTAAGCGCTGGCCAATCGCGCCGCAGACTCCAGTCACAGACAGCTTGTCTGAGACTACCCATTGAACGTTTCGTCCAGATATGTCAGGAAACGGCGCCATGACTGTTTGTCAGCCTCCTCGTGGTAACGTTCAGAGCCGAAGACGGTAAAGGCATGGGGTGCGCCGCCGTAGGTCACCATCTCATGGGCCACGCCGTTTTTCTCAAGCTCGGCTGCCAGCGCGGCGAAATCATCCATGGTAATCGCGGTATCGGCCGTTCCGTGAAAGACCACGACCTTGCCCGCAGTCTGGCTATGATCCTGGCTTTCGGGGGTGGCCAGGCCACCGTGAAATGTTACGAAGCCCTGGGCGGGAGCTCCTGAGCGCGCCATTTCCAGCACGGCCGCTCCGCCGAAGCAGTAGCCGAACACTACCACCCGGGAGCCATCCCCGCTCTGCTTGACACCTTCTGCAAAACCGGCCTGCAGCAGCAGCCTCATTTTCTTTCTGTCTTTGTATAGCTCACCGGTGTGCTGCTTCATATCATTCACTTCGGTGGGGCGAACCCCTTTGCCGAACAAATCGATGGCAAACACATTATAGCCTTCCTCGGCCAGCATTGAAGCACGCTTGACCTCGTAATCGGTCAAACCGTCCCAGTCATGCACAAGAATCAGAAGCGGCGCCCCTTTGGCTGCTTCCTGGTAGTACCCTTCATAGTCCTGCCCGTTGACCGTGTACGTGACCGACGATGCAGCTGCCATTGCAGGCGTGACCAACAGCAAGATAAGTCCAAACCATGTTATCAATTTCATCAAAATTACCCCGCTTAAGAATGTTTGTATCGTAGCGCCTAACTGCCTACACGGAACAACACCCGTTCTAGGCTCATGCGGCTTAGGATAATCACCACTTTGTGGCATATCAAGCAGGGCGCTCAGATCTATCGTGCATTTTGGTGGTCAAAGAGAATGAACACCGGCAGCTCACCGGTTTATTTCTCTGCACGCTGAGTCCGGGGTTTGTCTTAAAAGCAATCAGTTCTTAACGTTTAGGGTAGTTTCGAAATCGCTTCAACATGATCCTTTTAGTCGAGGAGATCCCATGAGCCTGAATCCTGTGATCAGCATGCTCGGCCGGCGGCTTCGCCTGGCCCTTATCGGCGGCGGCCCTGGTTCCTTCATCGGGGCAATGCATCGGCAGGCGGCCCGGCTTGACGACCGCTACGAGGTGGTCAGCGCCGTTCTTTCCTCTAATCCTGACCGATCGCGTGCCGCGGGCCGAGAACTCGGCCTGCATCAGGAACGAATCTACACCGAGGTCGCCGATATGTTCAATTCTGAAGCTGGTCGGAACGATGGCGCAGAAGTGGCGGCGATCATGACCCCCAACGACTCTCACTTCCCCTTCGCCAGGGCCGCGCTTAAAAACGGCCTCGACGTAATCTGCGACAAACCGATGACCAACACTCTTGCCGAGGCCGAGGAACTGGTGCGCCTGGTTGAGGACACCGGCCTCGTCTTCTGCCTTACCCACAACTACACCGGCTACCCGATGGTGCGGCAGGCCAGGGCCATGGTGGGGGAGGGGCGGTTGGGCGATATCCGCCTGGTACAGGTTGAATATGTCCAGGGCGGCAAAGCCAGAGAGATCGACCCCGATCCGGCCGAGGGGCCGGTACCCTGGCGTTTCGATCCAGCCAGGAGCGGGCCGTCGCTGGTCCTCGGTGATATCGGCAGCCATGCCCACAACCTGGTGCGCTTCATCACCGGTCTTGAGGTGACCGAGGTGGCTGCCGAGGTCGGGGCCGTGGTGCCGAAGCGCAAGGTGCACGATTTCGCTGGCGCCCTGCTCAGATTGGAGCACGGCGCGCGCGGTTGCTTCTGGGTGACCCAGGCGGCCGCCGGGATCGAGAATTGCCTGCGCATCAGGGTGAGCGGTACACAGGGCTCCCTGGAATGGATGCAGGAGCATCCCCAGGTTCTGCACTTCAAACCGCTGGATGGACCGGCCGAGGCCCGGACCCCAAACGGTTCAGGTACCCTGCCGCTGGCCGCCCGCTCAAGCCGCATCGTAGCGGGCCATCCGGAGGGCTTTCCCGACGCTTTTGCCAATCTCTACAGCGATGCCGCCGAGGCAATCGCCGCCCGCCGCACAGGCCGGGACGCCGACCCGCTGGCCCTGCATTTTCCGACTGCCGTAGATGGCCTGCTCGGTGTCCGCTTTATCGAGCGCGTTCTCGCTTCGAGCAACAGCAACGGTGCCTGGACCGCCTGCTGAACCGTCTGCAAGGCAGCCGAGCTAAACGGGGAGGTTACCATGTGGTTATTCACCAGAGACGGCTTCTACTCTGCCGTATATGACGACTATTGTAATGCCGGCGAACTCATGATCAGGGCCCGGGTGATTGATGACCTTGAACGGTTGCTGAAGAAACTTCACCTAGATGACGCTGATATTCTGGTGATCAAGAACGGGGACTACAGATATCGAGTTAAGCTGACCTCAGAGCAATGGGCAGCCTATGCAGCCAGTGAGGCTGCATCTATCGACTATGCCAATTTCAAGAATGCCATCCTGACGGATGATCATCAGCGTGTATCTGCCTACATGAAATGCTGGGAAGCGATGTATCTATTCCAGGAGGCCAAGGCTCAATTCAACCACTGGAATGATGAATAATGGTCCCCATCTCTCAGTTTGCTCCATCTTCTGAAGCAGCTCAGCCTGCGCCCGGACATTGACGAAATCAAATATAAAGCAAGAACTTGGTGCAAAAACAACTCATTGAAAACGGTTTTTTGAAGAACGAATATAGCTATGCAAAGCCCCTCATTGAAGCCAACAAGGAGTAATTGAAATGAGACTCATAAACGGATTTGCAGGGTTACTGATAGTGGGTGCTTTTACAGCGGCATCCGTTTCTGCTCAATTGGGAAGCGGGCCTGAATCAATCATGGGCTTGAGTTCCAACAAGACATTAGAATTCTCTCAATTCAACGATGACAGTCAGTTGTCCATTGCCAGGCTGGAATACCCGTTGGTTAAGGTTGCTGATGAAAATGGAACCGGTTTTCCAGCGTTCAGTCTGGATTACACGGGCACAGGGGCAAACAACTTTTATCATGCATCTCTGATCAACAGAAATGATGATCTGCACACGATTGCAGGTCTCTCTTTTGATACGTTTAAGATTTCCGCACATTATGGAAACAGTGACGGCATAATCAGATATCGGCAGGATATCAACGGTATGTCACCGAACTTCTTTCATGGTGCGGTATCGTATGATTATGAATATGGAGGTTCCACCCTCGGGATGTCACTGTCCGATGCTTTCATGATTCATGGAGGCGCAACCTTTATAAAGGCTGCAGGACTGGAAAACCGCTCAGTTTATTATTCGGGATTTTCATATAAGAGCTTCTACTCGACCTTCAGCTCGGTAAGGCGAAGTGATCAGACGGTAGGGCACAGTTTTGTCGCAGGGTACGCTTTTGACGATTATGCGGTATCTTATCAGGAACTCATTTCTGACCATCATGCAAACTGGCGGGAAATAGCGCTAAACCTTTCAAATAGTGAAGAACCAGGCAATCTGAAATTTGGTTTAGGGGTCGGCAATAACGATCTGCATGAAGCCGGTGAGGAGACCAGGGTAACTTTGACCTATTCGGTTCCCTTGGGCGCTCATAAAGCGTTACTTCGGTTCGACCAGGCCAGAGCGGTCAATGAATTGCATTCCAAGCTCGCCGGCGCGGCAAAGTCCTTCATTACCATAAGAAATGCCGGAATCGGCGCAGTAGGTTCCGGCGTCGCCCTGAGTTCCGGGAGTGCCAGGCTTGATACAACCCCCCGATTCAGGAGCCAGCATCGCGCTGCCTATTATATGCTCTATGATTTCAATCCAATTTCAGTGCGCAATAATCGTGAGTACGGCAGCACAATTTACCGGAACAGAGACAGAACATATTCTCCGAGCATGTATGTCTCAGTAGGTGCGCCTGATTCGGTCTCTGTTAATCCATACTACCGTATTCCATACGGTACAAAACCGACTGCAGTCTGGCACACCCACGGGGCTTATAAGCCGCGATATCTGAACGAACAATTCTCGCCAGCGGATATTCAGGCAGCTTATTATTGGAACGTAGATGGTTATTTAGGGACACCCTTTGGAAGGATGCGATTCTTTGATATGGATTCAGGCTATATTTATACTTTCTACAATGAATATGGCAGTGATGTTGTTCTTCCTCATTAAACCAATGGGCTATCTTGAAAAAATAGAAAAAAAATTTGTTGCCTGTCCAATCGGGACGAACAAAAGATTCACCGAAAATAGCTCAAAATTCATCTATATATCATATAGTTAAATGCTTTTATAATTAGGGCGCAGACCAAACCCCAGAGAAGGCTGTTCAACGGAATAAACAGCAATGAAGATACCGGAAAATATGCTGCCGGCAGCATAAGTGTCCAGAGAAATACGTGTGCAACACTTTGTTTTCCCTCAAGTCCTATTCCAAAGCACAAAAATATGGTGATAACCAAAATAAAATGTGCCACAGATAACAGTATTGTTAATTTTGTGATATGCATTTAGTCACTGCAAAATAAATTCTTGGATTGTTGTCTATAACCATATTGTCGCCTCACCCGCCAGTGTTACTGAAAGGTACTGTGCAGGATGAAGATTTTTATATAAAATCAATGGACTTGTGAAAATTTTATCGCAGGCGCATCGTTACCGACCAGCTACCTTTGAGGATAAAATTTTCTCGCGCCAGGCAGCTTTGGGATAAAAAGGCAATTCTTCACTTTATCCAATAGGTCTAAAGCAGGAACTGCAGTTGGTCTGTTTTGAGCAGAGATTTTTGGCAAGCTAAATGAGCTTCCTGCCGTCTCCTGAGACGAGAGAATTATGGACCCATTTTAGCCAGAGTTATAGATTTTTTTCGAACCTTGTCGGACATTTTCTTGGACAACTTATAGGCAATATAATATTTGTATATATTGCCTACATATTGTACTGTTTCCCGACCAATTTTTTCTGCTGCAACCACTTCCACATTCTTGAACCATACGTTAGGATCCAGTCCTCGAATTTTTGCCTCATCCCTGAGGTCGAGTATTTTCCTTGGTCCAGCATTATAGGCTGCGAACGTCAATAAATGCCTGTTTAAATAATCGATTTCAGCTTCGCTAAAATACCTGTCCTGAATGAATCGTAGATATTTATGGCCGGCATGAACATTATCTTCAAGGTTCTCAATATTCGGGATACCGACATTTTTGTCTGCTGCCGTTTCAGGCAGCAGCTGCATAATACCCACAGCGCCGGCTGGGCTGCGTTTACTATGGTCCAATTGAGATTCCTGATAGGCGAGGGCCTCCGTCATTAAATAATCAAATTCGTACCGGCCAGCATACTTTTTAAACAGCTCTATAACTGACTGATAATGGTTAACCGCTTCGGGTGAAAGAGCATTTCTGGCCCATTTGTTATCTTGCAGATATTTTTTATAAATAACATTTCCCAGCGCCGTTCCTTTTTTTGTGGTTTCGAGAAAGCTATTTATGGTTTCAGCGAGCTTCGGGCAATTTTTCCGGAAAGCCCAGCCAATATCTCCACCTTCGTTAACAGCGATGTCTGGATAGAGCTTAATGTCCTTAAACGTCTCTTTCCAGAACTTTGCTATATGATCATCAACGACAATCATCGGAATCAATCCATTGTTTACCATCTGCAATAAGTCTGAATCCTCAAAATGTTCATCCGCCTCAATGATCTCTATGGGTTTCAAGCCTTTTTTCTTGAACGTTTTATTGAGCTCAAGCACATGGTGATAGTAGCTCGACGACTTGCGGAGATGAACCCGCTGCCCGGATAAGTCATCGATGGAATTAAGTGGTGGAACCATAGCATTTGTTATGACTATTTCTTTTACATTGCTAAGAAATGGATTGCTGAAATCAACCTGCTGCAATCGATCTTCGATAATAGTTAAATTGCCGACGGCGATATCTCCTTTTCCAGCAGCCAAAGCTGGTATAAGCTGGTCTCGGTCAACAGGCAGGAAGATCACCTTAACTTGAAGAGTTTCGTCCTTGTTTCCTTCATTGATGAATTTCTCGAAAGCTTCAAGAAGGTCTGCGCTCAACCCACGATATTGTCCCTGGTCGATAAAGAAACCAATTTTGCTGAATACCACAAGAACACGAATTAGACGCCGCTCAAGCATACCGTCGAAATCACCCTCCCATCTTTGATCTAAAGACAGGTGTCCAAACGTTTCCTGGTTTTTCTCGGCAGCAAAAGCCTCAGGACTGAAAAACAAGAGCAAGCTGATCAGCAAAGCAATGCACAAACAACAGCTGATTTGAGCTTGACAACTGAGCCTCGCCTTAAGAGCAGTCATTTTGTAACTCCGCTGTTGCTGTCTTACTGGCAATGCATGAATATTTCAGATCTTTAACATACTGACATTACATGTTATTTATTCGAAAAAATTCCTTCGTTGGCAAATTGTCAACGGTACACAAATTGAATAGTGACCAGTAATTTCAGGATTAAATTTCTGGCTTGTGCACATTCCATGATTTTTTAAAACGAGACCTCTATTAGCGATCTTTATTTAAATATCGCTTTCAATCTAAAGAGATTTTGCCCTCAATTTAATGACTCAGCGTATGATGAGCAGTTAGCTGATCCCTTCCCCTGGGTTGGAAAGAAACAAGCCCTTGGGGTACTGCGTCACATTACTGAATTAATTTGTTAGCAAGATAGGTGCCACTTTGGGCTTTTAAAAATATTGTTATTTATCAGTACAATATGCTTTTTGGTTGGCTTATTGCTTTATATTGGGGCGGCGATTACAGATTATTTGAAAAAAAAACCAGATTATCGGAATTATTAAATTGCTGATCTTGCCCATATCGCCGGCAAATATTTAGGGCTAGCTTGCGAAATTAGGATTTTGGTTCAAAATCATGGTGAGCGTGAGTGTCCCGGCCTGATTTAACCTGGCTTTAAAGTAATATTTGAACTTTCGCTTGAATCACCTAACCAGAAGGTAGACTTTGCCTATTGCTGCAGCAACAGCGAATAGGCCTGCAATGCAGCGTTTGGATGAGTGGCTGGAACAGGGCCGAGAGCTATTGCGGATGTCTTACACAGAGATCTGCAGGAAGAACGAAGACAGATATCACCTGCAACCATTGCCATTTATGTTCAACCCTGAAATAATTCTCTATTTTTATCATTTCCCAGTAATTATTATTGAGCTGGTCGCTGTTCAACTGTTTTTTACTTGATCAAGTACAAAAAGTTGTAAAAACCGCAAAGGAGAGCAAAATGAAAATATACCTAGCCGTTTTCTTTCTGATAATTCCCACTACCCTGATTGCTCAGACAACCGGTAGCCTGGGCCAGGGCAACATGCAGAACATGATGCAGGTGATGCAGCAGGTTCAGCAATGCATGGCCAGTATCGATCAGTCCAGGTTGAATGAACTCCAGGTTCGCTCGGAACAGGCCACACAGAAAATCGACGCGTTGTGTAGCCAGGGTGAACGGGACGAGGCCCAGAAAAGCGCCATGGCCTTCGGCAGACAAATCGCCTCCGATCCCACTATCAAACAGATGCGAAAATGCGGAGAAATGGCCCAGGGTGTTCTGCCGGTGCCAAACATGGTCGAAACCTACGATGAAAAAGAGTACGCTAATCGACACGTCTGCGATAAGTAGGAGATTTAAATGGACGCCTGATACACCGTCAGCTCGATAGCCTCAAGACGAGCCGGAAAACCTCGACATCCTGTCGGCATCTTTGCATCACTTTCAAATAACGAGATTATTTAATGAAAAGATATAACACCGTGCTGACTATCGCGGGCTCCGATTCCGGCGGCGGTGCCGGAATTCAGGCCGACCTGAAAACCTTCTCAGCCTGCGGCTGTTTCGGCACCAGTGCGATCACCGCAATAACCGCCCAGAATACCTGCGGCGTTACCGATATTCATCCGGTACCGATTGCAACCCTCGAGGCACAGATCAGGGCGGTGCTCGATGACATCGGTGCCGATGCAATCAAGCTGGGTATGCTGCATTCGAGCAGGGTAATCGAATGTGTTGCCGGGCTGCTGGCCGAATACCAGATCGAGAACGTGGTCCTCGACCCGGTGATGGTCGCCACCAGCGGTGCTCGACTGATCCAGGAGGATGCCATTGCCGCTCTGCAGGAGCTGCTTTTCCCCAGAGTCAGGCTGATCACCCCAAATATTCCGGAGGCCGAAATATTACGAGGTCAGACAATTGCAGGTGATGACACTGTCCGGGAGTATGCGGCGCAATTAGGCGTGCAATTCCAGCTCTCGGTACTGGCCAAAGGCGGGCACCTCGACCAGACCATCCTCGAAGACGCGCTCTACGATCATGAAACCTCGCAGATGCATATATTCAAAAGCCCGAAGATCGCGACCCAAAACAGCCATGGCACCGGCTGCACCCTTTCTTCGTCGCTGGCCGCCCACCTGGCCCAGGGCTTGTCGCTTTTCGAAGCAACTAAGCAGGCTCTTGATTACGTGCACAGAGCAATCGCCACTGGAGCACGCTACCAGATAGGCCGCGGACATGGTCCGGTTCACCATTTTCACGCGTTCTGGGATTGATTCGCCAAGATCTCGATTTTTCTTGTCTGACTGAAGGCTCGGTTAAGGCTCTTCATCTTTGACCACGGTGAGGCGCTCGATATCCTGATCGGTAAAACCGTCCAGGCCATCACGCACCGTGGTCGAGAAACTATACAGAACCGCACCGCGCGATCCTCCCTGAAACCAATGTTTTTCATTCGGTTCGAAGGTGAGTTGGTCACCTGGCCTGAGTATCAGTTCATGGCGCAGATTGTAGGCATGCTCCTTGCCGTCTACGATAAACCCCTCTTGCATGTTGTCCGGACCGGCGACATAAAACCGTAGATCTCCCCAGATGTGGCGCACGGTCTCCTGCTTTCCCGGATCGTCACCCACCTGGGGATGCCAGTGCTCGGGTTCCGTTTGATTTGGGAAAAGCACTAGAACTTTGGCCGCCAGCCGGTCGGTATTCACCATGGTGAACACCTGGACACCTTCGCGCTCCAGCTGGCTCAAACCAAAATCCACCACCTCGATGGTTTCTGCTTCTGCATCGGTTATCTGGATACCGGCAGTGCGCATCATCTCTGCGGCCCGTTTCTGGGCCTGTTGTTTCTCGATTTTTGTAATCATCAGAATGTGTTCCCAGGATTTAAATTTTACAGATACCCCACGTCTCGGATCCTGCCATATTCATAACGAGCTCAATCAAATTGTATATAATCCATTTAATTACAATTATTTAAATCATAATTCAATGGCCTTCAACTAAAGGATCTGACAATGAAAAAAAATGTTGACAACAGGCCGAATATCCCCTATTGAATTTTGTATACAATATTCAATTATCGCAAATCGTGCAATTACTCAGGCAGTATTCTAGGTTCAAATGAAAAAAACAATTATCACCTCAGAGAATCTCGATCAAAAAGCCTATCAGGTTATCAAGGACATGATCGAGAATAGAGAACTGCCACCCGGCCAGAAAATTTCCCAGGAAAAACTTGCCACCGAGCTCGGCATCAGCAGAACGCCGCTGATCGGCGCCCTGAAATTTCTAGAACAGGAAAAACTGGTTGTAACCAAACCACGCCGGGGCTTTTTCGTCCGCTCCTTTTCGCTGGAGGAAATGATCTCCATTTTCGAAATCCGCGAAGTTCTCGAGGGGCTTTCTGCCCGCCGTGCCGCCCAGTCAATAACGGCCAGCCAGAAGCTGCACTTGAGAAAGATCTTCGCCCCTTTTACGGGTGTTGCCGATATTACTGATTATCATGCCTATTCCCGGGCCGACCGTGCATTCCACAATTACCTGGCCCAAATAAGTTCCCGGGAATTTCTGAGCAGCATCCTGCAGACCTTCAATATCGTCTCTCTGGCCTACCAGTATCCGACTCGGGAAGGACTGATTCGCTCTCCGAACGAAACCATTACCGAACATATTTCCATCATTGAGGCTATCTGCTGTCAAGATTCAAAGGCTGCAGAACAGCGGATGCGCCACCACCTGCAGAGTACTTCAGCAACTCTGGAGAAACAGATAAAATCGATTAAATCGAGCAAATCCAAACATAAGGAGGTGAAAAAAATCCTATACCCGCAAGCAGCACGCTCTCGTACTCAGGGGAGCACTGAATAGACCGACAGCATTATAAACCAAAGACTATAGGGAGGTTGTAATGAAAAGAATTATACTCATCACGATGGCTGTATTTCTGGTACTGACCTGCAGTGCATACGCAGCGCAGAAATTTCCGAGCAGAAATATCACCAATGTCGTAGTCTGGGGCGCCGGCGGCGGCACCGATACCTGTAACCGCATCATTTCCGCCGAAATGGCACCGTTTCTTGGCGTTAATATCAATGTCATCAACAAGACGGGGGGGGTAGGCGGCTCGGTTGGCATGACCTATGGCTTCAGTCAGCCGCACGATGGCTATACCCTCACCGGACTGTCAGAGTCCAACGTCACCGCAGGCGTTCAAGGCGGCTGGGACAAGAACTTCGACGTCTGGGACCCCTTCATCGTCGGTGGTTCTCCTGATCTGATTTCGGTTACTGCCAGCGCTCCTTACAACACCCTCAAGGACCTGATTGAGGCCGCCAAGAAGGAGCCGGGATCCATTAAGGCGGGCGCCAGTGCAGCCGGTTCGATTCATCACCTGAACCTGCTTGCTCTGGAAAAAGGCTCGGGAGCTAAATTTAATTTTATCCCTTACACGGGATCAGCTCCGAGTCAGAATGCCGCAATGGCCGGTGAAGTTACCGTCGTCGTAACCTCTCTTGCCGAACAGCAGCAGCTCCTGCGGGGCGGCAAACTGCGCCCGCTGGCCATGCTGATTCCGGATGCATTCGAGGTTGAGGGACTGGGCGCTATTCCTTCAGGTTTCGACTCCTATCCCGGCCTGTCAGAGTATTTGCCGATTTCCCAGGCAATCGGTTTCGCCGTTCCGCACGATGTTCCCCAGGAAGCCAAAGATGTCCTGGTCGATGCCTTCAATAAGGCAATCGCAACCGATAAGGTAAAGACCTGGGCCAAAGAGAACTACTACCTGCTTTCCGGCGCCACCGGCGAGGAATCCCGCAAGATCTTTGCAGCGCTGCAGTCAAACTTTACCTGGACGCTGCATGAACTTGGTGCTGCCAAAGTCAGCCCCGATACCCTTGGGATTCCCAAGCCCTAACCAGCGTTTGTAAGACGAAGGTATCTTATTGACATCTACCTTGAGGCCGGGCACTGGATCAGCTATATGCTCATTGCCCGGCCTCCCTTATGTAAAACCAGGACTGTTAGACCATGATCGAAATAGATAAACTGAGAAAAGCCGACCTGTTTTCAGGCAGTGCGATTCTTCTGCTGGGGCTGTTTATGATCGGCCAGGCCACCCAGATGCCCATGAAGGACTCATACGCCGGCGTACAGAATGTCTGGTATGTCTCCCCCGCTCTCTTTCCTCTTCTCGTTGGCAGCATGCTGGCCCTGCTGGGCCTGCTGCTTATAAAAACCGCTTTTAAAGAGGTTGGCAGTGCAGGATTGCTGAGCGTTCTTAAATACCTCAGCAGTTCCGATTTTATCAGCTTTCTCAAACTGCCGGCCACCATAAGATTCTATGGCATTACCCTGAACCTTTTCATTTTTGTCTTCTGCTGGTGCCACGGGTCGATTTCTTTCTGGCCGCCATCTTATTCCTGCTCATTTTCTTTTTGATGTTTTACTGCGGTTCCGAATCAGACCTGTTAACTCTGATCTATCTGATGCTCGCCGCTACACTGCTATTTGGTCTGGTGGTCCTGACCCCGTTGGCCAGTTCCCTGGCCACGGCGATCCCCTTCATATCAGACATACTGATAATCGGCTACATAGCCAGCCTCATTTTCTATTATTTCATAAAATTAAAGGGCGTACCCGAATTGATGCCCAAGTTCAAACTCAGTCTGCTCATCGCCTTTGCCGCTCCACTTACCATTGGCATCATCTTCAAATATTTTCTGCTTGTTCCGATGCCATTTGAGGGCCTTGTCGTCACTCTGCTGGACGCGATCTGGTATGCCGACATCTGGTCTTAACGGTACGAAAAGGAGCCTGTCCACATGTTGATATTCGAACGAATTCAGACCTTTTTCGAAATCGCCGGCGGCATGGTCATTGACCCGGTTTCCCTGGCAATTCTGTTCGGCTCGGTACTGCTTGGCATCTTATTTGGAGCCATGCCCGGCCTGACCTCCACGCTTGGCGTGGCGCTGCTGACCGCCCTCACCTACTCCATGGATACGCCGATGGCCATGATCTGTCTGCTGTCGATTTATGTCGGCGGTACTTACGGTGGCTCGTATTCATCAATATTGATCAATATTCCAGGCACCGCCGCAGCCGCCGCCACAGCCATGGACGGCTATCCGCTGGCCTGCAAGGGCCAAGGCGGCAGAGCCATAGGCCTGACCACTACGGCCTCGGCCATCGGCACCATCGTAAGTATGCTTTTTGTGGTGAGTATTTCGCCGATCATTTCCAAGTTCGCACTCGAATTCACTTCTTTCGAGTTTTTCCTGCTCGCCTTTTTCGGGATATTGATCAGCGGTACCCTGACCGCACCGGATCTGGTCATCAAGGGTTGGATCGCCGGTTTTCTCGGACTGTTCCTGGCCTGTATCGGCAGGGACCAGCTCCAGTTCTTCCCCCGCTTCACCTTCGGCATTACCGAGCTCGAAAGCGGCATCGAAGTAGTACCGGTGCTCATCGGCGCCTTCGGCATCCCCCAGATTATCGATGTACTCCGGGCCCGCTCGCAAATGCCCAAGGCCGAAAAACTTACTAAAATCATGCCTGAGATCGGCACCGTGCTGCGCAATATCCCGGCAATCATCCGCAGTGCACTAATCGGTGTCGGCATCGGGGCGGTTCCCGGCATCGGCGAAGATATTGCCGGCTGGGTCTCCTATGGAACCGCCAAAAACACCTCGAAGCACCCGGAAACCTTCGGCACCGGAGAGCTCAAGGGAGTGATAGCCAGTGAAACGGCGAACAATGCCTGTGTCGGGGGGGCAATGATCCCGCTGCTGAATCTCGGTATCCCCGGCAGCCCGCCGGCAGCCATGCTGCTCGGAGCGCTGATGCTGCATGGGGTCACCCCGGGTCCGATGATCACCTTCGAACACCCGACCTTTATACTCGAGGTCGCCGCAATTCTGCTGCTTGCTTCAGTGGCGATGTGGATTACCGGGATGATTCTGGCCAAACAGGTAGTCAAGGTGCTCAATATCCCCACCCCGCTGTTTATGCCCATCATTGGCCTACTCTGCATCATAGGCTCCTATTCACTCGGCCTGAATATATTCAATCTATTTTTGATGCTGCCGGTCGGCATCATCTGCTACTTCCTGACCAATATGGGCTATCCGATCGCCCCGCTCGTTATCGGCGTTATTCTCGGGCCGATGGCGGACGAGAACCTGCGCCGGGCGCTGATGGTCTCCCAGGGAAGCTTTATGCCGGTATTCACCCGGCCGGTCGCTCTGATTCTTTTTCTGATCATCGTCTTGACGGTGGTCAGCCAGTTCGGCTGGTACAAACGAATGCTGGCTGGCATTAAGACAAAACTCTTCAACAAGAACGCCTAAAAACTGGCTGTAAAAACCCCATACCTCGGAGATTTACCATGCTCAAACTGGCAATCATTACAAGCTTTCTCTCAAAAACCAAGGACCGATTCCACGAATACAACGAGCCGCTTGACCTCGAACAGAAGTTCAAGATGATCACGAAAATCGAGGGCGCGACGGGTGTGGAAGCGGTCTTCCCTTACGAAGTCACCGATGCCGCCACGACCAAATCGCTCGCCGACAAGTACCGCCTGAAGTTCGCGGCCATCAACGTCAACGTCAAGGCCGAACC
Organism: uncultured delta proteobacterium; assembly: GCA_963707715.1. Lineage (GTDB taxonomy): Bacteria > Desulfobacterota > Desulfobulbia > Desulfobulbales > Desulfocapsaceae > JABDQA01. Next base: position 300,430 of record CAVPRJ010000002.1, on the reverse strand, counting down.
GGAGTTCCGGAATGGCGGGTTGACCTCGCCGGACAAGGCGGTGCGGGGCAACGCCGTGCGCCTGATCAAGCAAGCCAAGGATTTCGCCGAGCAGGTCGGCGCCGATAAGGTCACCTGTTGCCCGCTGGGTGACGGCTACGAGTTCAGCTTCCAAAGCGATTACGCGGTCATCTGGAAACACCTGATCGAGACCTTCGGCGAAGCCGCCGAGTACAAGAAGAACATTCCGCTGTTCATCGAATTCAAGCCCTCCGAGACGCGCGGGACGTGTTATCTCAACAACACGTCCAAGACCTTGCTGCTCATCAAACAGATCGGGGTCAAAGAGCTCGGCATCACGCTGGACTTCGGCCACGCGATGTACGGTGCCACAACCCGGCCGAGGAACTGGTACTGCTTGCCGAAAGCGGTCCAACACTACTACATCCACATCAACGACAACGACGGCAAGTGGGACTGGGACTACTTCTGCGGGACCAAGCACCTGTTGGAGTACGTCGAATTCCTCTACTACCTGCGCAAGTACAAGTACGACGACTTCATGACCTCGGACACATCCCCCACGCGCTGGGATATCAGGGGCACGTTTGCGGCCAACAACCGCCTGACCCTGAAAATCTGGCAGCTTTTCGATCAGATCGAACTGGCCAGACTGGGCTCGCTGATGGCCACAGGGGACTACCTGGAGACCTGGAAATTCATCGAACAAAATATTTTTTCTCTTAAATAATCGATAATCATGAGCGAAGATATTCTTGAACTCAGCTTCCTGGAGACGCTGCCTGAAGAGTGGGCCATCGATCTGATGCCGGCCATCAGAAAAGAACTCGCCGGCTCAACCTATAAGATCGTCGTGCTCGATGACGATCCAACCGGTACCCAGACGGTTCGGGACCTGCCGGTCCTGACCCACTGGTCATTGGAGGCCCTTGAGACCGAGTTGCAGGGCGACTTCCCCGCCTTTTTCATTCTGACCAACAGCCGTAGCCTGCCCCAGGAGGACGCCTGCGAACTGGCCCGGGAAATCGGGGCCAGCCTCCAGCGCGCCTCGAAAAAAACCGGGGTGCGGATCGTGGTAATCAGCCGCAGCGATTCTACTCTGCGCGGCCATTTTCCTGCCGAGGTCAAGGCCAGCGCCGAAGCCCTGGGCAAGCAGAATCTGCCCTACCTGGTTATTCCTTTTTTCCTGGAAGGGGGGCGCTATACCATCAATGACATCCATTATGTCAAAGAAGGCGACCACCTGGTCCCCGCCGCCCAGACCCCGTTCGCCCGTGATGCGGCCTTTGCTTTCAGCTTCTCGAACCTCAAGCACTATATCGAGGAAAAGACAGCCGGAAAGATTCGCGCTGTCGACGTGCGTTCGCTTACCCTCGAAGACATCCGCTTCGGCGGACCCGGCAGAATCGCGGAAATTCTGCGCAGCGTCCCTCCCAGGACTGCCTGCATCGTCAATGCAGCGAGTTACCGGGACATGGAAGTGGTCGTTGCCGGGCTCATTGAGGTTGAAAACGAGGGCTATGAGTTTCTCTACCGGACCGCGGCATCGTTCGTGCGCACCCGGACCGGACTCGATGAAGGCGGGGGGCTGCTGCCGGGTGCCGAATTGGTAAGCCAGAGCGCAAGCGGCGGCCTCTTTGTAATCGGCTCTTACGTTCCCAAAACCACCACCCAGGTGTCTCAATTGTTTGAACTGACCGATGTCGAGCCTATTGAGATACAGGTGAACGCCCTGCTTGACGCAGACAATCGCGAGGCAGAAATCAACCGGGTAATTGCGCTGGCCAGCCAGACGCTCAAAGCGGGAAAAGATGCGGCCATCTACACCAGCCGGGAACTGATCACCGGCCCAGACGGCGCTTCCAGTCTGAAGATCGGCCAGACGGTTTCCGACAGCCTGGTGCGCATTGTCACGAACATCGGGGTGCAACCACGCTACCTGGTCGCCAAGGGCGGCATCACCTCGAGCGATGTGGCCACCGAAGCGCTCGGCATACGCCGGGCAATGGTAATCGGCCAGGCGCTGCCCGGCGTCCCCGCCTGGCGCTGTGGGCAGGAAACCCGTTATCCGGCAATGACCTATATCATTTTTCCAGGAAATGTTGGAGACGACGATGCGCTGGCCCAGATTCAGGCCAAGCTCAGCTCGCAAAATGTCTGAGCAGGCGGGTCCGCCTGCTCAGATGCTTGCCCAGTCTACCGAAAGCGGCGTGTGCATATATAATGTCAATACCGAGGTGCTATGCACCCATAGCGAGGCGTCGAAAAAACTATTTCAAGATGCAAGAAAAAGCGGGGCTGATCAAGATTTTCAGATCCTCTGTTGAAGCAAAGCAAACGGCGATTCGGGCCAAAAATCGAACTGTTCGGGTGCTTCGCTCAAGTACAATAAAACCAAAACCCAGAAGGAGACGTTCCCATGAAGCATACCGTAAAAACAATCCAGGCGATGCGTGACAAAGCTGAACCCATTACCATGCTCACCGCATATGATTATCCCGACCGCCAAAAAGGTAAACGATGCCGGCATCGACATGATTCTGGTTGGCGATTCCTGTGCCATGGTGGTACATGGCCACCCCACCACCCTGACCGCCACCATGGACATGATGGTGCTGCACTGCGCCGCTGTTGCCCGGGCCTGCGACCGCACCATGGTGGTTGCCGATATGCCGTTTGGCTCGTTCCAGTATGGCATCGAAGAAACCATGAAAAACGCCGCACGCTTCATCACCGAAGCCAAGGTGGACGCGGTCAAGTTTGAGGCCACCCCCCACCATATCGAGAAAACCAAGGCTATCGTAGAGATGGGCATCCCGGTCGTCGGCCATGTCGGCCTGCATCCCCAGGCCGTCGGCGCCCTGGGCGGGCTCAAGGTACAGGGCAAGGATATCGATTCAGCCCGCAAGGTTGTCTCTGAAGCACTGGCCCTCCAGGAAGCAGGCGTCTTTGCTATCATTTTCGAAGCGGTCCCGGCCAAACTCTCCGACTATGTCACCAGAAAACTCAAGGTTCCGACCATCAGCATCGGCGGCGGCCCTAACTGCTCCGGCCAACTCCTGGTCACTCCGGACGTGCTGGGCATGTACGATAATTTCACCCCGTCCTTTGCCAAGCAGTACCAGAAATTCGGCGAGGTGATGATCGACACCTTCAAACAGTACAAAGAAGAGGTGCTCACCGGAAAATTCCCGGGCGAGGAGCACAGCTATAAGATGTCAGAGGAGGTTCTCGAGAAGATCCAGCAAGAGTTCGGCGCTGCCTGATTGCCAGCCCATGGCCTCGACCTGTCGGAGCAGTCAGGGCTTCGGCAGGTTCAGGCACCACAGAGAAAAGCCCACTATCTGTAAGCGCTTAAACCTGGCTTCAGTTTACCATTCTTGATTTTGTTTATAAAAAAAGGCGTTCCGCCATGCCATCCGGGTGAAGCAGGATAGAGCCGAGCATTCCTTCGAACTCATTGCCGCTGGGCAGCTTTTCAGTCAGCTTTTCAAGTTGGTCTTTGCCGGCTTCGGAATAGACAAATAAGGCTGAAGGGACGTAGTCGGCATTTTTTTCAATTCAATGGTAGACCGGCAAATGTAGCGGCAGACAAGCGTTCTGCTTTACGCAGATAAAGAACAAGCCAGATCTTCAACGCTGGGCCCCAAATGGGCCCAGCTGAAAAAATACAACGCCTCCAGGCCCGATTCAAACGGACAGGGTTTGCTTGATTTTTTGCATCTGCTCCCGGTCATAGTTCTCCAGTCGCTCCATCTGTTCATCATTGAGCGTATCCCGGACTTTGTCGTAGAGATCTTTGGTAATTTGCTCAAACTCCTGAACAAATTCGCTCCAGTTTTTAGTGCCTTGCTGGGCCGCTTCTTTCAGCATCATATTGAATTCGGCAACGGTCTCTTCCAGGATCGGTCTGATCTTGGTGGCCTGTTCTTCAGTGAGTTGCAGAAGTTCGGTGAGATCGGCCACTACCTTATCGCGGGCTTCGCGGATCGCATCCTCATCAACTTTTGCCAGGAAGTCTCTAAGTTTCTGTGCTTCCTCGCTGGATAAGATCGTTTTTAATTTCTGCTCTGCATCCTTGGACATCGACTCGAACTGGTCGGTGAGTTTATCGAGCTCCGCATATCCCTGATCGATCGACTCATGCAGCCCCTTGGCGATATCTTTGCTCTTCTCATCGAGCACCGGTTTAAGCTGCTCCCATTTCTCCTTGGAAAGTTCGATCTGCTTTTCCAGTTCTGCAATCATTTTCTCAGAATCGAACTTTTTTGCTTCTTCGGCCGCCATGGCAGGACTCAAAACAAGCATCAGTGCCAGGCTCAAAAACAATGCAAGAGCATGGTTTTGTATGGTTTTCATTCGATATTCCTCTTGGCTTTGGTAGAGTTTTATGAAAGGGCTGTCAAAGTTCACCCCGCTCGTTCTGGGCACTGGTAAAAGAATAGTGTCGATAGAAAATGAAATCAACACGCTAATATTCACACATGCGCCGGCCTGGGCACCCATACCTGGCTGAGAGCCTGCCCGCTGCATCCTTCGCCGCAGGCACCTCGAAAGAACATTGTGAATGAAAAGCCCTGCCAGCAGTCAATCCAATTGTAAGCAAGGTGTAAGCGAGGCAGAAATCGCCCAAACCAGGAATTGCAATAGTACAGGTGAAGCTGGTATACTCGCAGAACTTGTCGGCTACCCTCATAAAAAGAGACCCTGCAGATGTCCTTAGCCTTATTGACCATATTCAGCTCATCTTTCGTCATCGCGCTGTCAGGTGCGCTGATGCCCGGCCCGGTGCTGACCGTGACGGTAAGCGAAAGCGCCCGGCGCGGCGCGCTGGCCGGGCCACTGATGATCTTTGGACACGGCTTACTGGAATTGACGCTGGTACTGGCGCTACTGGCTGGTCTTGCGCCGCTCTTTTCGCGGGAAGATGTTTTTATCGGGGTGTCGCTGCTGGGAGGCATAATTTTGTTCTGGATGGCCGTAACCATGTTCCGGGACCTGCCCCGCCTGCGACTCAAATTCGACGACGACAAGGAAAAACCGCGCAGCCTTATCCTGGCAGGTATTCTGCTCAGTCTGGCAAATCCCTACTGGCTGATCTGGTGGGCGACGATCGGGATCGGCTATATCATGTACTCGGTCAAATTCGGCCTTCCCGGTGTTATCGCCTTTTTCCTCGGCCATATCCTGGCGGATCTTGCCTGGTACAGCCTGATATCGTTCGGCATTGCCAAAGGGCGAAACTTTTTTACCGACAGTTTCTACCGTCGGCTGATCGGGGCCTGCGCCTCTTTTCTGGTGGTCTTTTCTTTCTATTTTCTCTACAGCGGCCTGGAACGAATTTACTGAGCCGGCCCGTCATTTGTCTGCAGATCAGCCGCAAGCCCCTCCTGACCCCGAACATGCTATAGCGCAGCGGGGATTGCGCCGTACTTTAGGCATGGCCGTTTTGTGATTCTGGCAAATCACCTCCAACCCCACTTCAACACAAGGGCCACGCAGAACATGCAAGCCCGCTGGCTGACCGCACCCGCCAGGCTATCCTTGTTGCAACCCTAGGCCAAAGGCTCGCTGCCTTTGCGGTGTATCTGTCGGCCGCCTTCTTCAAGAACTACGGCACTGTCCATAACAGGTCTCCTTACATAAAGACAATCGTTATGGCTTGTTGAGCAAGGGCTATTCGATAAACAATATTGATTTATTTACACGTCATTTCATATATATAAATTAAATATTTCAAACTATTTCTAAACTATATCGCCGATGGAAAAACAACAAGCTACACTAATGCAAGGAGATGTCATTATTGTGGTTGTCCACAGGTATCGATGGGTGGAGCAATCGTGCCTCGAACCCACCTTCTTGGAGGAAGAAGGATCAGAAGGCAGGGACAATCCGTACCAGTCAAGATGCATATCGCATTCCAAATATTGCTTTGCTTGGCGGCAGGAGAGCCTTTCTCATGGTGCTATGCCAACGATCGATTGTGGCCTGCGGTCATTTTTATGAATAAGTCAGCAATATTAGATCGGGCATTTTGCTGGATTGTGTGACGCACTCTCCGCATCTTATCATTAATGAATAGACAGCTGCCGGAGCTCCTAGCGACATCCCCAAATAGGAACCGACCGTTGATGATCTCAGAAATAATCTAGAAAAAGCGGCAGAAATAAGATAGGTATTTAGAAGACACGACCGTGTTTACATGGCATTTTCATATCTTGCAACGTAACAAAACAGCTTTACCCAGAGCTTCAATCAACTCTTACCGGGCTCAGCGATTCAGACTGAACAAGGTGGTCCAAAATGAGAAGCGACCTGCAGAAACTGATAACTATTTTTGATGTAATGGCAGACGGTGTGTGCCTGATCAGCGAGAACTTCACCGTTGAATACATGAACTCGGTAATGGTTAAGGATTTTTGTGATGGTGTTGGGAAAAATTGTTACGAAGCCTTAGAAGATCGTAATGAGATTTGCACCCGTTGCGAGGCCGCAAGAGTTTTCAACGGAGAAACCCTGCATCGAACAATGTACAATAAACAGGCAAATAAATTTTATGATATCGTTGAGATACCACTTAAAAACGAAGATGGGACCACTTCAAAGTTAAGTATTTACCGAGATGTCTCCGCCAGGAAAAGACAAGAGGAAAAATTAAGAGATTCCGAAAGTCAGTATCGAAATTTGTTCGAACATGTAGGCTGCGGTGTTTTTATAAGCAGCAAGGAGGGAAAATTTCTCGATGCCAACCAAGCCCTGCAGGACATGCTGGGATATTCTACCAGGGAAGAACTGCTTAAAATCGACCTCCCCAACGATCTCTATTTAAGGCCTGAAGACCGTCAAAAATTCATTGACGCCATAGAACATGAAGGGCGCGTCATTAACCTTGAAGTCGAATTCAAGAAAAAAGATGGCACTCCCATCCCAGTGCTTTTAACCGGGCACGTGCGCTATGATCAGAGAGGAGAAGTAATCGGCTATGAGGGAATCAACGTGGATCAGACCCAGACCAAGCAGATGGAACAAGAGATCCGCAAAACAAACGTTTTTCTCAACAATATTATCCACAATTCCCCCAATCCGATTATGGCAGCAAATATGCAAGGCAAGATCATCCTCTGGAATCAGACTGCCGAGGAAATCCTCGGATATAAAACCAAAGATGTTGTCGGCAAACTCAATATCACCAAAATCTACCCGGAAGGTATGGCCAAAAAGGTAATGGGGAAGCTTCGGGAAGGAAATACCGAACGCAGAGGCAGACTGAAATTTTATCCGGTGGTTTTTGTCAAACAGGATGGAGAAATCGCTGAGGGCAATCTTTCTGCCTCGATAGTTTATGATGAAAATCGGAAGGAACTGGCAACGGTTGGAATATTCATGGACCTCAAAGAAAGATTGGAGATGGAGAGGAGATTGAAAGTGACCCAAGAACAACTGCTCCAATCTGAAAAACTTGCCGCAATGGGTCGCCTCACCTCGCAGATAGCCCATGAACTGAATAATCCGCTGTACGGGATCATGAACACGCTTGAACTGATGAAAAGCGAAATCTCTCCGGACAACAACCGAAGAAAAATATTGGAAATGGCGCTTTCTGAAACCGTCCGGCTCAGTGAACTGCTCCATAAGATGCTGACCTTTTCAAAACCCGACCAGAAAGAAAAACAGCCCGTAGACATCAACACGATTCTTGAGGAAATCCTTCTCTTGCATGAAAAGCAGTTTCGCGAGAACGATATCTTAATCTCAACTGACTTAAGCAGTGGACTGGCTCCTGTTCTGGCTTCAAAAAATCAACTCCGCCAGGTTTTTCTGAATATGTTTCACAATGCTGGAGATGCCATGCCAAACGGCGGCAGCTTAAGCATCAGGACCGTTGCGGCCGGACCAGAAATTGCCATTGAAATAGCAGATACGGGTACCGGGATTAAAAAAGAACACCTAAGTAAAATATTCGATGCATTCTTCACCACCAAAAGCAGTGTAAAGGGTGTTGGACTAGGTCTCTCTGTCTGCTACGGCTTTATCATAGAACATGGCGGAGACATCCAGGTAACAAGTGAACCGGGAATCGGTACTTGTTTCAGAATCACCCTTCCGGTCCATGCTTATTCCCAATAGCAGAGGCTTTTTCGTCGAGTTCACGCTCGCGCATCTAGTCCTAGTTTATTATTTGACTCATATCGATCGTCGAACTTTAGATAACTCCTGATTGTTAAGCCCGCCGGCAAAGATATTTTTAAAAGGGAGCGTTCTGCAATCGTTCAACCAGGGCCAACCGGGCCGCGAGTTGTTTTACCCATACCGCTTACCACCACTGCACCCTCAGACCTTCTCCTTGGGGCAGTAAAATCTAACTTGACATAATTCTATAAAATCTATAATATCTATAATAAATGTAATTAACTTTTACGAGTTATTTTTACTAAAGCATTTTACTAACGATATACAGGGCATTTAGCGGTTTCATGAATATCTATTGACATTCGGATTAATCAATAATAACTATAATTACTGTAATACGTAAAATGGGGGCAAGGAAACAATAATGGAAGATATATTTACGGTTGCCAAAGCCAGCGAGTATTGCGGGGTCTCTCCCAAAACGATCATCAACTGGGTTGAATCGGGCTATATCGTAGCCTACAAAACAGTTGGCGGACATCGCCGCATCAAGAAGAACAATCTCGAAGCATTCATGAAAAAGCAAGGCATCCCGATTCCTCAGAATGAACAACAGGCTGAAAGGCTCAAGATACTGGTGGTAGACGATGATCCAATCATTGTTGAAACAATTGTGCTTGCCTTTGAAGAGGACGAATTCAACTATGAAGTTATCTCCGCCTCGGATGGATTCGAAGCTGGGCTTCAGGTTGAGCACTTCAAACCGGATCTTCTTATTCTTGATATCATGATGCCCGATATCAAGGGCTATGAGGTCTGCAAAAGAGTCAAGTCGAATCCAGAGACGAAAGACACCCGGATTATCGTTCTTTCAGCATATCTGGATGAAGAGAAGTTCAAAAAGATGAAGGAATTCGGTGCTGATGCCTGTTTTTCCAAACCGCTGCCGTTACCTCAGCTCAGGGAAGAAGCGGCCCGCCTCTTGGGACTGAGATAAGAAAGGTGAGTCAGCTGCCTTCATATTAATTTTTTTTCAGGGCCCTGCATAACCTTCGCCACAGTTGAGGAGGCATTATGAAACTTAAGGATGCACTGAAAAAAAATAAATTCGTGGTCACTTCGGAAATTCAACCGCCGATCGATACGGACCCGAACGAGTTCATTGACAGGTTAAATCTCATTCGCGGACGTGTTGACGGCTTTTCCCTGTCGGAAATAGAAATAGAAGGTGTGGTAGGAGATACCATAAAAACCTGCGATCTTCTGAAAAAGAATAAATTTGATCCGATCTATCAAACGACCACCCGCCTGAAGAACCGGCTGCAATTGCAGAAAGACCTCATCTACGCACATGAGGCCGGTGTTGAAAACCTTCTTGTATTTACGGAAGACTATCGCCTCACCGGAGACAGCCTGCAGGAAATGATGTTTTTTCACGTTGACGCCGGCAAGTTATCCTCGGTTCTCGATCACCTCAAGCAGGGTTATACCGTTGAGGGAGATACACTTCCCGGAAAGGCCGAATTCATCCTCGGTTCCGGGGTGGAATCTGCCTGGGGTAAAAACGTCCCTGATTTAGAAATGAGAGAAATGGAGGAAATGACTAGAATTGGAACCGGATACTTTCTCACGACTCCGGTGTTCGATTTAGATTCATTTGAAAAATTCATTAAAAACGTAAACACCTTCGGCGTTCCTGTTATCGCAGAGGTCCTGATTATCAAGAATGCGACCATGGGCCAGTTTCTCAATAGGCATATGCGGGCCGGAATGGTACCGGACTGGGTTATCAAGAAACTCTTACGAGCTCCAGAAAAGCAAAAGGCAAGTATTGAAATTTTTGCCGATATTGCCAGCGGCCTCAAGGATCTCTGTCAGGGGATACACATCATTTCGATAGGGGGGGAAGAACAACTGAGGCATTACATGGATGCCGCGGCATTATATTGATCAGCGCAAACCTGACCAGGATAAATATATTTTGTTAACCTGGCTACAGATGAGGAGTCAGCCTCATGGCAACCATCACCCTAACAATCAACAATATCAAAATCAGCTGCGCTGAGGGCCAAAGCGTCCTTCAGGCCGCTGAAGCGCACCGCATCAAAATCCCCAAACTTTGTTATCACCACAGCCTGATACCTTTTGGAGCCTGTCGACTGTGCCTCGTTGAGGACGAAAAGACAGGCAGAATTTTCGCATCCTGCGTCACCCCCGCAGCTCAGGATATGAAAGTTCAGACAAATTCACCCCGGGTCATCGGGCACAGGCGCAACATCGTATCCCTGATGATGGCCGAACATCCTGAATCCTGCATTGTCTGCAACAAAGGAAACCGCTGCCAGCTGCGCATGATTGCAGCGCAACTCGGTATCGGTGACAACCGACTTTATCCCCTGCCTAATCATGCCCCGCTGGAACAGGCAAATCCATTTATCATGAGGGATCTGTCCAAATGCATTCTCTGCGGAAAATGCATCCGGGCTGATCACGAGTTGGTTTGTACGGGTGCGATTGATTATAGTTATAGGGGTTTCAACACCCGCCCGGTAACGCTTCATGAACGCCCCCTGGAAAAATCATCCTGCACCTTCTGCGGAACATGCGTGTCCATCTGTCCCACTGGCGCTCTATCAACAAAAGCTGCGTATGTGGGCACACCAGAAAAAGAGTCGACTTCCATCTGCGGGTTCTGCGGGGTCGGCTGCACCCTGAGCCTGGGCGTGGTCGGAAACAAGATTGTGGATGTTAATCCATCTCATTTACAAAACAGTGTCAATGACGCGACACTCTGTGTTCGGGGGCATTTTGCTCATGATTTCTTGAACTCCAGGAAACGGCTGACCCAGCCCCTTGTTCGCAAAGGCAACGAACTCACCCCAGCCACCTGGGATGAGGCGCTTGAAACTGCCGCAAAGCAGGTTTTAGAGATAAAGAATCAGTATGGTCCAGATAGTATCGCCTTTCTGGGGTCCTCTAAATGTTCGAATGAGGAAAACTACCTATTTCAAAAAATTGCGCGCGGGATTCTCAAGACGAACAATGTGGACAATGGCGGCTATATGTCTGGCAGGCTGTTTCTTGATATGGTGGAAGAAAAAACAGACAAGGCTGGGCGCTTTAACTTTTTTGCCGGCCCTTTTTCCGGACTTGAGCAAGCAGAGGTAATTTTTGTTTTGGGAACTGAGCCGTCCCAAACAGTCCCGGTTTTTGACTATTACCTTAAAAGAAGCAGCAGAAATGGTGTGCCGTTGATTGTGGCGAACCCAAGAAAACCAGATCTGGCGCGCAGAGGTTCGCTTTGGATTCATCCGTGCGACTCCACCTCCTTAGAACAGAATTCTTTAGACACCTTCTATCTTAAACTCATCAATCTAATTTCAGCCCAGCTTATTCAAAAAGAGGCAGCAGACTCATCGTTTATTTCCCGCTTCACCAGCGGCTTTGAAGAATACAAGCAAGACCTTTTGACCGAATTCCAAAAAACATCATTTGCCAGAGCAAATCTCGATACCAGCACCATCCAGGACGCTGTCGATCTGCTGGAAAAAAAGAAAATAACCTTTGTGGTTGGTGACGATTTGATGCTGCACCGCTATGGCAGAGAGATCATGGATGCCTTGCTGAATCTTGCTTTAATGACTGGCAGCATCGGCTACAACGGCGCCGGTTTTCATATAATTGCAAAAGAAAATAACCTGGTGGGGGCATGGGATATGGGAGCGGTTCCGGGTGCCCTGCCAGGCCGCCTGCTGATTGACAGTAAGAACGATCGCACAAGATGGGAAAAGGCCTGGCGGACCAAGATACCGAAGTCCAGAGGTTTGGATCTTTGTCAAATGATAAAGAGCGCTGCCGGGGGGCGCCTCAAGGCCCTGTATGTCATGGGAGAAAACCCGTTGCGCAGCCTTCCCCAAACTGATTTTATTCTAAAATCATTGAAATCATTAGATTTAATTATCACCCAGGATATTCTGTTTAACGAAACGGTTGATATTGCAGATGTGGTATTGCCGGCGGCCGCCTTTGCCGAAAAAGCAGGCAGCTTTACCAATATGGAAGGTAAAGTCCAGTGTTTCTCGCCTGCCGTATCCCCGCCTGGACAGGCCAAATCGGATCTTGAAATATTGGGTTTGTTTGCAGAAAAATTGGGTTCGCCCGGATACAATAGCACCTGCGAGGATATCAGAAAAGAAATCAGCCGTACTATCACATCCTTCTCCAATGCAGCCGCTTGCAAACACCCCATCTGGATCAGAGATAAAACACAACTGCGAGGGAATCACACTGAAGAGTATATTGAGTTTTCACCGGTAGCATCGGTCAAAGAAACAGAAGGTGACAGCCACTACCCATTTACCGCCCTTTTCGGCTCGCTTCGGTTTCATCTTGGCAGCGGAACCAGAACAGGCCAGTCTGATCGGATAAGCGTTTGCGGCGAACAGGGCGAAATTGGAATATCTCCTGCTGACGCTGAGAAAATGAATTTTATCGAAAACGAAAAGATCAGAATCACCTCGTCAACCGGAGAAATTGAGAGAAGCATCAGAATTAACCGTAATATCGAGGCTGGCTACATCTACATCCCCACTGCGTTCAATGGCAATGATGCAAGAAACCTGATTCAGCTGGCGCCTCTTCTTGAAGCCGATTCGAGTGGCTGGGAATCATGCCCGGTTGCGGTTGAGAAGGTTGCAACCATAGCGATGGAAAAAATAGAGAAGGATAAGAAATGAAATCGACTGAAATTGACTGGGAAAAATTTTCTGAAATTATACAAACACACCAACAGAAAAAATGGGGCCTGATCCCCCTGCTGCAGAACGTTCAGGAACGTTTCGGATATATTCCCCCCGCAACTATTGAACCAATAGCAGAAGCTCTCAATCTCTATCCCAGCCAGGTCCAGGGGGTCATCACCTTTTATGCGGGTTTCTCCACAGAACCAAGAGGAAAATGCGTTCTTAAAATTTGCCGGGGAACCGCCTGTCACGTAAAAGGAGGTAAAAGCATTTTAAGATTAATAAAGAAAGATCTTAATCTGGCAGAGGGAGAAACGAGCCCTGATTATCAGTTTACCCTTGAAACCGTAGCCTGCCTGGGAGCTTGTTTCCTGGCGCCGGCAATGATGGTCGATCGTGAATATTACGGCAAGCTGAACCCGAACAAGGTTACCAGTGTTCTCGGCGAGTACCGCAAACCAAAAAGAGAAGGCTAAGCCATGGAGAAGCTGTCATCCATAGGACAATTTGAGTGGCTTCGCAACAGAATCCTGTCAAAAACCGTGATTGATAAACCGGTTGTGCACGTCTGCATGACCGGCTGTCGTGCCTATGGCTCAGCCTCAGTTAAAGACGCGCTTGTGGAAGAAGTCAGGACGCAAGGTCTTGCCGACGCTGTTGAGATCCGCTCAACCGGGTGTCATGGTTTCTGTGCAAAAGCCCCTGTTATTGCAATAGAACCCTTGGGAATACAATACCAGGAGGTTACCCCCGAAGATGCCGTGGAGATTACCGCCCTGACCCTGAAAAAGAACCAGCTGATTGAACGATTGGCCTATCGAGATCCAAAGTCAAAAGCACCAGTCTATTACCTCAGCCAGATCCCGTTTTACGCCAAACAGGAAAAAAGAGTTCTGAAACGGTGCGGACGGATCGACCCTACAAGAGTTGAAGATTATATTGGTGCCGGCGGTTATCAGGCCATTGTCAAAGCCTTGACAAAAATGAGTCCGGACCAGGTAATTGAAGAGGTACTTTCTGCGGGAATAGTAGGTCGAGGCGGAGCCGGTTTTCCCACCGGTCTGAAATGGAAGTTCGCCCGTCAGGCAGAAGGCCAGCCCAAATATATCATATGCAACGCCGATGAAGGAGACCCTGGAGCCTTCATGGACCGGGCAATGCTTGAAGGTGACCCCCACGCTGTTTTAGAAGGCATGTTGATTGGCGCCTATGCCATAGGAGCCTGTTATGGGTACATCTATGTCAGGGAAGAATACCCTATCGCGGTTGAACACCTGAGCATTGCAATCGAACAACTCAAAGAACTGGGTCTTTTGGGTGAAAATATCCTGGGCATGGGGTTTGACTTCGAGCTCTCGCTAAAAATGGGGGCTGGCGCCTTCGTCTGCGGCGAAGAAACGGCTCTCATGGCATCCATTGAGGGAAAACGGGGCATGCCGACGGCAAGACCACCCTTTCCAGCCCAGCAGGGATTGGACAGAAAACCCTCCAACATCAACAATGTCGAAACTTTCGCCAATATCCCTTTGATCATAAGCAACGGCGCTGCCTGGTATGGAGAAGTCGGCACTGAAAGAAGCAAGGGCACCAAGATCTTCTCTCTTGCTGGAAAGGTAAATAATACCGGCCTGGTAGAGGTTCCAATAGGGGTCACCATAAAAGATGTGGTGTATGACATCGGAGGTGGAATTCCCCAGGGAAGAGAATTCAAGGCAGTACAGATGGGGGGGCCCTCGGGAGGCTGTGTTCCAAAACAGTTTCTGAATCTGCCCATTGATTATGACACGCTCCAGAAAATCGGCGCAATCATGGGTTCCGGCGGCATGGTGGTAATGGATGAAAACAACTGCATGGTTGAAATTGCCCGTTTCTTCCTGAGCTTCACCCAATCCGAGTCCTGCGGAAAATGCGCGCCCTGCCGTTTGGGGACCACCCAGCTCTTAAAAATATTGACAAAAATCACGGATGGCGAAGGCCGCATGGAAGATATCCAAGCCATTAAAGATTTGGGTGAGACAATTACCGCAACATCTCTGTGCGGGCTTGGACAGACCTGTGCCAAACCTGCAATTTCCACTTTGAAATATTTTACCAAAGAATACGAAGACCACATCAAGGAGCATCGTTGTTCCGGTGCGGTCTGCGATTCAATGGTAATGTCGGCCTGCCAGCATGCCTGCCCCGCCGGAATCGACGTCCCCAATTATGTTGCGGCCATCGCCTGTGGCAACTACAAGCAGGCCGTTGATATTATCCGGGAACGAAACCCTTTTCCGGCAGTATGTGGCCGGATCTGCATTCATCCCTGCGAAACCAAATGCAGGAGGGGGGAACTTGACGAAGCGGTTGCCATCAGGACACTCAAGCGCTTTGCCTCAGACTGGTATTTTGAAAATATCGGTATGGCGAAAAAACCGTTCGCAACGACCAAAACCCAGAAAATTGCTGTCGTAGGAGCGGGCCCCGCGGGACTGACCTGTGCCTATTACCTCTCCCAGATGGGATACAAAGTGACTGTATTCGAGTCTCAGGAGATTGCCGGAGGGATGCTGGGCATCGCCGTTCCAGAATTTCGGCTCCCCCGGGAAATTATTGAGGAGGAGGTTAGGTATATCGAGAGTTGCGGGATTGAAATTCGTTATAACTCACCCATCGATGCAACGCATACAGTGAACGACCTCCTGGAAGAAGAGTTCAGCTCAGTATTTATCGCAGCTGGAGCTCAGGCCAGCAAGCAAATAGGCATCCCGGGTGAAGAACTGGCCCTGGACGGACTGTATTACGGACTCCCGTTCTTAACAGATATCCGGTGCGGAGAAAAAATTTCTCTGCAAGGCAGAGTTATCGTCATCGGGGGCGGCAACGTCGCCTTTGATACTGCCCGAACCGCTCTGAGAATTGGGGCCCAGGACGTTCATATCTATTACCGCCGAAGCGTTGAAGAGATGCCCGCCTGGAAAAAAGACATCAAGGAGGCCATTGAAGAAGGAGTCATCATAAAACCTTTCTGGTCTCCAGGAAGAATTTTGCATGATAATGGCAAGGTCAGCGGAATTGAATTCATAGGAAGCAAAACCATCTTTGCAGAGGATGGAACATCGCATGTCGAGGAAGACCCAGAGCAAATCCTGAAAGTGGACGCTGATACCATTATCATCGCAGTTGGACAGGCTCCGGATGTCTCGTTCATCTCCAAGGAGAGCCAGTTGGAGCGGTCTTTGTGGGGCAGTCTTGAAGTTGATCACAACAGCCTGACAACAAATGTTGCTGGCATTTTTGCAGGTGGTGATTTCATTACTGGCCCAACCACCGTAATCTCAGCTATAGCCTCGGGCAGAAGGGCCGCAATTGCCATTGATCATCATCTGTCGGGCATCAAAGGCCCCATCATGATCGTGGATGAAAAATCAGCATTTCAGGAAACAGCCGGGCTCGCCCTGGATACAGAGTCGACAGAGGAAAAACCGAGAATTCAGATTAAAATCGAAAATCCGGCACTCAGGTCGAGAGATTTTCGAGAAGTAGAAAAGGGCTTCACAGAAGACCAGGCCCGTATCGAAGCGGCACGCTGTTTAAGATGTGATCTGGAGGAGAAATAATCATGATCAGGTCGATCACAAAAGTAAAACCAGAGGATGAGATTCTCAACCTGCTCAAAGGATATAATCGGATTTTCATCATCGGTTGTGGAACGTGCGTAACCCTCACCCGCACAGGCGGCGCCCCTGAAGTGGCCGCGATGCAGGAGATTCTTCTCGACTCAGGCAAACTCGTCACCGGCCGGGTGGTCGTGCCGGTGGCCTGTGACAACCTGACTTCTGAGATCCTGCAGGAGGAACAGGGGAAAATCGAACAGGCTGACGCGCTGCTTATCATGACGTGCGCCTTTGGGGTTCAGACTATTTCAAGCCAACTCAAAAGAATGGTGGTTCCTGCGCTCGACACGCTATTCATCGGCAAAGAAACCGCCTCAGGACAATTCACCGAGATCTGCACCCAATGCGGCACCTGCGTAATAGGTGAAACCGGAGGAATATGCCCTGTAACAACATGCCACAAGGGGTTGATTAACGGACCATGCGGGGGGACAAACCAAGGTAAGTGTGAAATAGATAGTGGCAAGGACTGTGCCTGGACTCTTATTTACAACCGGTTGAAGGAACTTGGCAGATTGGATTCCATGCGCAAGTTTCACGGTCCGAGGAATTTTCTGGGTGAGCCCACACCTGGAAAATATGAAACGTCGACTTCATAATAATCAAAGCTTCCCAAAAGGACCATTGAGCTATGATCTCTTCATTTAAACAAGCACTTGACTCGGGAAAGTTCGTCGTAACTTGCGAGGTAGCTCCTCCAAAGGGCATAAACCTGGATCAGACCGCCCACCATATCGACCTCCTGAAAGACAAAGTCGATGCCATGAATCTAACGGATCATCAGAGTTCCGTAATGCGCTACCCCTCAATCGGGGGTGCGCTTCTGGTAAAGGAAATGGGAGGCGAGCCCATATTACAGATGACCTGCCGGGACCGTAACAGACTGGCTTTGCAGGCAGACCTCCTTTTTGCAGCAAGCCGCGGGATAAACAATGTCCTTTGTCTTACCGGTGACTCGGTCATGCTGGGCGATCATAAAACGGCCAAAGGTGTTTTCGATCTCGACTCCAGCCAGCTTGTAGCAACAATCAGAACACTGGAAAAGGGAAAGGATCTCGGGGGCAGCGACCTCGACGGATCCCCTTGTTTTTGTGCCGGGGCCATCGTCACGCCTGAAGCAAAACCAATTGAGCCCCAGCTGATAAAATTTGAGAAAAAAATCGAAGCCGGGGCTGAATTCATCCAGACCCAGGCAGTGTATGACCTCGAAAAATTGAAGAACTTTATGGAATATGCTCGTCAATTTCCGGTTAAAATATTAGCCGGCATAATTTTGCTTACATCTGCTCCCATGGCCAGGTTCATGAATAAAAACATAGCCGGTGTCAATGTTCCTCAAGCACTGATTGATGAAATATCCCAAGCGCCGAAAGGTGCAGCAATATCCAAAGGTATTGAAATTGCCGGGCGCATGATTAGAAAAATTTATACCGAACACATCTGTGACGGGGTTCATATCATGGCGATTGGCAAAGAAGAATTGGTACCGGAAATTATGGCTGCGGCAGAACTGACAACGACTCTTACTTAAACGCCGCGCTAGTATCCAGACAAACCATCAGAATGTTTGAAATAAATATCATCAACCATTGTTATTATCTGGATACTTGGTGCTCGTCGGGTCAGCCTTGCGGTCTGAAAACAGTTTTTTAACCTCCGGCTTGGTCACTTTTCCCATCGCATTTCGAGGCAGATCCTCAACCAGCAGCAACTCTTTGGGCACCTTGTAGGAGGCGATTCTGGATTTTGCCCAGGCCCGCAATTCGGTCAGGTTCATTACCTTTTCAGCTTTTAAAACCACTGCGGCCGCGACTCGTTCACCCCACACTTCATCGGCAATGCCGACAATTGCGCATTCCTTGATGTCAGGATGAGTCCGCAGTGTTTCTTCAATCTCCAACGCCGAGACCTTGTAACCGCCGGTCTTTATAATGTCCACCGAGTTCCTGCCGAGAATGCGATAGTAGCCATCTTCTACTACAGCGGTATCCCCAGTAAGAAACCATCCATCCAGGAAAGTTTTCTGGGTTTCCTGGCGACGCCGCCAATATTCTTTAAACACATTTTCTCCTTTTATCTGGATTTCTCCGGGTATCCCGTCGGACTGGATAACCTTGCCATTTTCATCCACCAGCCGAACGGCTACCCCCGGCAGCGGCACCCCGACGTATCCGGGTTTGCGCTCGCCGTTCAAGGGGTTGGAGATTCCCATGCCGATTTCTGTCATGCCATAGCGCTCTAGAAATGTATGCCCGGTAATTGATTTCCATTTATAGAAAATGTTGACGGGTAAAGCCGCCGAACCTGAAACCATCAGCCGCATCTTTTTACAGGCCTCTGACATCGTGATCTGCCGCTCAGGTGCTGCTTTTTCCCAGGCGTCTATCAATTTTACATATACTGTCGGAACTGCCATAAACAGGGAATAGTCCTTCTCAATGAACAGCGTCCAGATTTTATCTGCATCAAAGATGTCAAGAAGTTCGCAGCAGCCGCCTGACCAAAGTGCACAACTCAATATGTTTATGATGCCGTGCACATGGTGCAGCGGGAGCACCCCAAGGGTGCGATCCGTCTCACGCCATTCCCAGAAATCGATTAAGGTGGTTATCTGCGCGCAGATATTAGCATGAGTCGTCACCACACCTTTCGGCTTACCCGTTGTTCCGCTGGTATAGAGAATCATTGCACGCCGATCTCTGTTCACCTGGGGAAAGTTCGAGGCGGTCTGCTGCTTGTAAAGATCTGCTGAACTGATGAATCGTTTGACATGTTTCTTGCCAACAGAGGCCAACTTGTCCAGATGCTCCGGATGGGCAATCACTATCTCTGCATCAGCATCTGATACAACATATTCCAGCTCCGGCGCTGGGTGTGTCAGGCAGAGAGGTACTGCAATACCGCCAGCTCGCCAGATTCCCCAGAGAATTGCAACATATTCAAAGCTGGGCGGTATCAGAAAAGCAACCCTGGCCTCATGCAGATCATCTTTTTCGGCAAGCAGCGTCGAGGCGACATCATCTGAAGCCTGCAGTAATGCCTGATAAGTATAGGAGCCTGCTTTATCAACCAGAGCTTCACGCTGACTGTGCAGCTGGGCGCGGGTGAGGATTTTTAGTCCTGGCTCGTTAATCATCTACTATTCTCCAGTTGGGTGGCGTCTTTAGTAATTGATCATTGACATCCATCGGGAAAGCTTAGCTTCTCAGATCTTCAATTAACCCTTTTCTAAAGCGACGACCGTTTCGAACATAATGCTGGGCCTGCAATTCCAGTGCGTTTTGTTGCTCAGAACTCAACTGGCGCTTAATTTTGGCAGGCGTCCCCAGCACCAGCGAGCCATCGGGAACTTCCATATTCTCCGTAACCAGTGCATGGGCGCCGATGATGCAGTGACTGCCTATCTTTGCGCCATTCAACACCACTGCATTTATACCTACCAAACTATAGTCGCCAACCGTGCAGCCATGCAGCATGGCTTTGTGACCAACAGTAACCCCTCTGCCTAAGTTCATGGGATAACCCGGATCTGTATGGATGACAGCTCCGTCCTGGATATTGCTGTCCTCGCCAATGGCTATCAACTCTGAATCACCACGTATCACCACATTAAACCAGATACTTACATCGTTTCCGAGAGCGACGTTGCCAAGCACAACAGCATTATCTGCGATAAAATAACGCTCTGGCAATTGGACCTGTTTATCATCTAATCTATATAACATTTTCCGCTTCTCCAAATTTGAGGTTTCCGATTCCCGGGGTTGAAGGAGGAAACAAAGGCCAGCAATAAAGTCAGCTACAAGCATGAATCCGCAATAATAGCAAGGTGTAAAATATCTATCGTGTTGAAAAAACAGCCAATTGTTGCGGTTTCATAGCAGAACCGACCACTTATCAGGTAAATTTCTCTTTTAACAAATATATCAGCTCTTCATTCATATGTGTTCTTCGTAGGATTTCCCATACCAATGTCTGGGAACTTTTTTTATTCGTAATGCTTATCTTTACCCAAATTGGCAGCCTTTACTTGGGGAGGTTGAGATGCACGAACTGCTTGCCAGGCCAGAGGGACGACCGGTTTTTAAAGGCAGCCGCCTGGAACTGCGTCTGGTTAAATTGAAGGTCGAAGGTGGTGACGTCGAGAAGGAGGTCGTCCTGCACCCAGGGGCAGTGGTTGTGCTCCCGTTTCTGGCAGAAAAGGAAATCGTTTTCATCCGCAACGCGCGGCTGGCCATCGGCAGGCGGCTGCTGGAGTTGCCTGCAGGAACTTTGGAAAAGGATGAGGCTCCGATCAGCTGCGCAAGGCGCGAACTCGAAGAAGAAACGGGCTTTGCTGCAGCAACGATCAAACCCTTGGGAACCATGTTCAACGCTCCAGGCTGGTCGACCTACCAGCTCTTCTCTTTCGTGGCCAGGGATCTCACCAGCGGGCCTCAACAACTGGAGAAGGGTGAAGACATCGTGGTCGAGGTCGTCCGAACGTCTGCTATATGTTCGATGATTGCTGAGGGCCAAATCGTTGATGGCAAGACCCTCTCAACCCTAGCCATCTATGCCGCGCAGCACAGGGGGGAGACTTGGGAAGCCTGTAAAAGGCTGCCTTCGTCGCGGTTGAGGCCGCCGCCAATGATCTCTCAAACTGTCACGTTCGACAGGCTCGCTCCTGTTACCCTTCTTGCTGTACCTTCGAGTTGGAGTTTCGTACCGGTTTTCTCAGATCTGCTGCAATCCGGTTGCCAGGAAATGTCAGATCGAACCGCGATTTCTGCATCTAAAGACAACTATATTTTCAGATCTTTCAACTGTTGTGGCGTCCCTTCGTTCTTCAGCAGCAGTTTTTTCCGCTCAACACCCCAGCGGTAGCCGCTTATGCTTCCGTCTTTTTTCAATACCCGGTGGCATGGAATCACCACCGCCAGTGGATTGGAGGCGCAGGCCCCGGCGACCGCCCGCACTGCCGCTGGAATGCCAAGCTGCTTGGCAATCGCACTGTAGCTTCTGGTCTCTCCCGGTTGTATCTGGCGCAGCACCTGCCAGACTTTATGCTGAAAGACAGTGCCCCGGATATCGAGCGGCAGATCAAATTCCCTGCCTGGCTCTGTAACATATTCCGCCACCGTCTGCATAAGGGTCTGAAAGCTGCTGTCACCACTGCTGAATTCTGCCTTGTGAAACCGCTCTTTGAGTCGAGCGGCAAGCAACTCGGGATCATCCCCGAATTCGATTGCACAGATGCCGCGCCTGGTGGCAGCTACCATCAGCCAGCCCAGAAAACACGGTACCGTGCCATAGATGATTCGCTCCCCTTCCCCTCCTTTTTTGAAGACCTTCGGCTGCATCGCCAGATGATCCTGATTCTTTTCATACACCGTGCCGCCTGAACCATAACCTGCCGCATAGACTGCCTCGGTAACCGATTTGGCAGACTTCAGTTCATCACGAAAACGATAGGCCCGGTATTGCAGCTCATATTGTTTCGGTGTTACGCCGATGATCTTTTTAAAGCGGCGCTGAAAATGATGCAGGCTCATTTCTGCCTCAGCGGCAAGTGCTTCGAGTTTAATCGGGTGTGCGCTCTGCTCGAGTCTTCGGCAGGCTCTTATCATCTTCTGGCGCTGGCTATCAGCCCTCGACCGGCCGCCGGGCATGCACTTTTGGCAGGCCCGATAACCGGCCTGTTCAGCCTCGGTAATGGTCTCAAAGAACACTACGTTCTCGCGTCTGGGCAGCCTTGAGCTGCATTCCGGCAGGCAATAGATACCGGTTGTAACAACCGCATAATAAAACGCGGCATCGGCAAACCGATCACGGTTTTCCACCGCCCGCCATCTATTTTGCTCGAGCTGTGCAATTACTTCCCTATCCATGGTCAGACCCGTAAATTTTTCTTTTACGCATTTTGCCTCGTTTTCAGAATATAAAATCAACCTGCGGCAAAAACACCCGGGATCTTGCGCTTTAATTGAAAAAATATGCTGGAAGCAAGAACGTGCAGTTCGGCTATAGTCTCTGATGAGTCTGCGATGAGCTTGACGCGGTTGCTGCAGCGCGAAATATCTATCGCGGCGATAGGTCTGCCAGTCATGAATCTGGATAGTAAGCATTGCATACCTTTCATAGATACGTTCTCAGGCAGACAAGTTTCGTGGTCATCATCCCCTGAGCCTGATAAAACCCCATCGCCTGCCGATTGTCCTGATCGGCCAAAAGCTGCAGACGGCCAGCCCCTCTCTTAAGTCCCCATTCACCGGCCGCATGCAGCGGGAGTCCTGCCTGCCCCCTGGTTCCGATACGGCTCTTCCACCACCAGGTCTTCGATCAACATCGAAAGGCCGCCTTCTGCAGTTGAGATCACAAGCTGCACCGAAACCATCCCGATAGTCGTGTCATCTTCTTCAACAACGAAAGCTTGTACCGTGTCGGAATCGAATATCATCTGCAGTCCCGTTCGCTGGCGTTCTTCGTCGACAGCAAAATCCTGTTCGATGCTGAAGAGTTGTTTAAGCAACCGGCACAACGCTGGTAAATCCTGATGCACCGCTGCTCTGATCATCGTGGTTAAGCGCCGTTTCAGCTCAGCAGGTAATCTTCAACAGAAGTCCCGTCTTCGATGGAGTCAAGCACCTCATCGATTGCCTCCTTATTGCTGATGCCCTTGAACCAGAGGTTGTCGGGCTGCAGAACCATGATCGGCCACCTTTATTCTGCACCGGACCGCCCAGCCGCAATGCCGAATCCGCTTTCGGGACATAACCGACGACCATGACCGTGCGAACCATCTCCGCCAGTCCTGCAACGGTATTCTGCGTTGTGGTTGATTTTGGCTTAAATTTACTTAATAAAATTTTTTACGTTTTTGTTATTTAAAGATAATGTCAGCAAACAAAATTGTCAGATACCGTC
This sequence comes from uncultured delta proteobacterium, assembly GCA_963707715.1. Lineage (GTDB taxonomy): Bacteria > Desulfobacterota > Desulfobulbia > Desulfobulbales > Desulfocapsaceae > JABDQA01. The sequence continues at coordinate 276,993 of CAVPRJ010000002.1, read as the reverse complement.
TCTTCTTCTTATTACGTTTTTGTACTGAAATAAAATTTATACATTAATTACAGTAACTTAATTTTTCTGGTACAGAACTTGTAAGGTCAATCAAGATATAAAAAGTTCCTGCCTCCCTGCGATAATCTGCCGTCCTAATCCGCTCAACCAGGCAATGGCGGCACTCTCATGCAGGGTACAAATTGAAAGTTATTGTTTACCACCAGCAATCAGGACCACCCGATGAAGCAGCCGTCTGAAACAGATTTTCCTCCCGCCTACAAAACACAGGGGATCGAACTCCATGCCTTGTATCGGATTACCAAACTCATTGGCAATGCCGTTCAACTTGATTCATCTCTGACTTCGATTCTCGAGGTCCTCGGCGACACGCTGAACATGGAGCGGGCCACCCTGCTCCTCTTCGATAAACGCTCCCAGAAACTGGTCATAAAGGCTTCCTGCGGACTCACCGAAGCAGAAGAAATGCGTGGGGTATATCGCCCCGATGAAGGAATTATCGGCCAGATTTTCAGGACCAGGGCACCGTTTATCGTCCCCGACATTGCCAGCGAACCGCTCTTTTTGAATCGAACCGGGCCACGACAGGCGATGAGCAGGAGTAAAATCTCTTTTCTCGGCGTTCCAGTCATGGTGCAGGATATCCCCGAAGGGGTTTTTACCGTTGACCGATTGTTCGGGGATGATGTCTCGTTCGAGGAGGACATCAGGTTTCTAAGCATCCTGGCCACACTGATCGGGCAGTTTCTTACACTGCACCGTGAAATCGAGAAAAAAGAAGCACTGCTGATCAGAGAAAACGAAAACCTGAAGGCCAAACTTCACCAACTGCATGGGCGCCATTTTATTATCGGTCACTCGAAACCGATGCAGGAGGTGTTCTCGATCATAGACAAGATTGCGGACAGCAGAGCCACAGCGCTGCTGCTTGGCGAGTCCGGCATAGGCAAGGAACTGGTAGCCAGGGCGATCCATGAGAGCGGGACACGCTGTGATAAACCCTTCATTAAAATTAATTGCGCCGCCCTTCCAGAAACGCTGCTGGAGAGCGAACTCTTCGGCCATGAACGTGGCGCCTTTACCGGAGCACATGCCGCCAGACCGGGAAGATTCGAACTGGCCGACGGCGGCACCATTTTTCTCGACGAGATCGGTGAAATGCCCCTGTCACTGCAGGCAAAAATGCTGCGCATATTGCAGGAAAAGCAATTCGAAAGGATTGGCGGCGGCAAAACCTCCACTGTTGATGTGCGCATTATCGCAGCGACCAACGTCAGCCTGGAGAACGAAATCAGCCGGGGTAACTTCAGGGCGGACCTCTATTACCGCCTGAATGTAGTACCTATTGCGCTGCCTCCGCTCAGGGAAAGAAAGGACGACATCCCGATACTGTTCAACCATTTCCTGCACATGAGCAACAAGCGCAACGACAAGTCGATCATGATAACCTCGGAACTGCTCGATTTTCTGATCGACTATCCGTGGCCCGGCAATGTCAGGGAGATGCAGAACCTGGTCGAACGCATGGTGATCCTGGCAGAAAACGATCGGCTTACGCTCGAAGACCTACCGCCCACCATAGGCGCAGATCAGTTTCAGCAGCAGGTGACGGCTCCGGAACCACCGCCTCCCCGGACCGTCAACTACAACTCACCCCCAGGCACCTCACTGCAAGCGCTTGAGCGCAGTGAAATAGAAGCTGCACTCAGGCGAAACGGCTGGGTGCAGATCAAGGCCGCCAAGGAACTGGGCCTCACCCAGCGCCAGATCGGTTACCGTATTAAAAAATATGGTCTCAACCGCTATGAGTCATTCCGCACGCAGCTCTGACATGTCGGTCTTTTCTGCAAACATCATCAACACAGGAAACCTTAAAATGCTGAACCTGGAGCGGGACCTCTTTTTTACATACGCGTTCTTACGTTATTGTAATTAATTTCAATTTATTGTTACTTTTTTGTCTATTTTGTATTATATGTTCCGGTCTTGTAAGCTCGTCATTGTTACAATTTATCATTACATAACAATATTTTATAATGACCAACAAAAAAGTGGCACACTGTTTGTATTACCCGACATAGTTTCACAATTAACTAGTCGTTTTGAACGGGGCTTCAAAACGAAATAAAACAAACAGGAGGAATGCACGTGAAAGCATCAATGAAGATCAAACCAAAAACCTATTGGGGCGGTGCACTATTTCTTGCCGTCATTGCCGTGGCCTTTCCGGCCCTGGCAGACGAAATCGGCGATAAAGTAACCCACCTTGCCTATGCGCTTGACACTTTTTATTTCCTCGTAACCGGTGCCTTGGTTATGTGGATGGCAGCCGGTTTTACGATGCTCGAAGCCGGTCTTGTCCGCAGTAAAAATACCGTAACGATTCTCACCAAAAATGTGGTCCTCTATTCGGTCGCCTGCATCATGTACATGATTGTCGGTTACAATCTTATGTACGGCGGCGGACCCAACAGCGTCATTCCCGGTCTGAGTTTTCTGCTTGGCCCGGACAATGCGGTTGACGATGTCCTCAAAAGTGGTGGAGAAATCTACTACTCCGGCCTGTCTGATTTCTTCTTCCAGGTCGTCTTCGTGGCAACCGCAATGTCGATTGTTTCCGGCGCCGTTGCCGAACGGATGAAGCTCTGGGCTTTCATAGCCTTCTGTGTGGTATTGACCGGCTTCATTTACCCGGTGCAGGGTTACTGGAAGTGGGGTGGTGGTTTCCTCGATGCCCTTGGTTTCCAGGATTTTGCCGGATCCGGTGTTGTACACCTGTGCGGGGCATCAGCCGCTCTGGCTGGCGTCCTGCTGCTTGGTCCGCGTAAGGGGAAATATGCCGGCGGCCGCATCAACGCAATCCCCGGGGCCAACTTGCCGCTGGCCACGCTCGGTACCCTGATCCTCTGGCTCGGCTGGTTCGGTTTCAACGGCGGTTCTGAGCTGATCATCTCCAATATCGAAGAAGCCAACGCCGTGGCGATGGTCTTCGTAAATACCAACATGGCCGCTGCCGGTGGTGTTGTCGCTGCCCTGATATTCTCCAGAATCTGGTTTGGCAAGGCTGACCTTACCATGACCCTGAACGGCGCTCTGGCCGGTCTGGTTGCCATCACTGCTGAGCCGCTGGCTCCGAGTCCGCTGCTGGCAACCATCATTGGTTCAATCGGTGGCCTGATCGTGGTTACCGCCATCGTCTTCATCGACAAGGCTCGCGTTGACGACCCGGTCGGTGCGATTTCAGTTCACGGTGTAGTCGGAATCTGGGGATTGCTTGCGGTACCGCTTTCCAATGCAGATGCTACCTTTGTCGCTCAGCTCATCGGAGCAGTTACCATTTTTGGGTGGGTTTTCGGTACCAGTTTCGTTACCTGGCTGATCTTGAAACTTGTCATGGGTATCCGCATCAGTGAAGAAGAAGAGCTGTCCGGCTGCGACCTTGCCGAATGCGGTCTCGATGCCTACCCCGAATTCACCAAAGACTGATAACAGGAGAAGATAGCAATGAAAAAGATCGAAGCAATCATCAAGCCATTCAAGCTCGAGGAGGTGAAGGAAGCCCTCACCGAGCTCGGCATCACCGGTATGACAATCTCAGAGGTCAAAGGATACGGCCGCCAGAAAGGTCACACCGAGGTGTACCGGGGTGCTGAATACAAGGTGGAATTCAACCCGAAAACCAAAGTCGAGCTGATCGTCGACTCTGAACTTGTCGATAAGGTTGTCACCGCTGTTCGGGACGCAGCCAATACCGGCAAGATAGGAGATGGCAAAATCTTCGTTCTGCCCGTTGAAGATGTTGTTCGAATCAGAACCGGCGAGCAGGGAAAAGAAGCCATATAAGCAGTACCCGTCCCACAACCTCCTCCGCAAAGGGCCCCCTGTCGGTTTCGGCCGATGGGGGGTACTTTGTTCTTGCATTTTCCGACGCCTCAAGTGAATTTGTTGTCAGCGAACAGCCACATTCTCAATACCTATCCCCCAGGAGGCACCATGACCAGACTTCCGCTATTGCCCCAGGCCCGCCAGTACCGTGAACGCTATCTCGAGTCGCTAGAGCTGCCGGACAAGTATATGGAAGATTTCAGCCTGATGGGATTGCTGGTCAACGACTTCACCGGCGCCGCCGATATCCTTAAAAATTCAGGCTTTACGCTTAATGAAGGGGCTGGCTGCGTGATTATAATCATCAGCTCACCTGGACACCTTGAGCAGGCCATCGATCTGCTTATGACCCATGCCATCGACTGCACCCTCGCCGATATTGCCGACAGCCTCTACCAGGCCTGATGATTCCCGATCTTCTCGTGCAGAAGAAGCGGGCCATAAACTTTCTCAATCCTCACGTAATGCTCTGATAATTGCACAGCTAATAGTTACCGAACCACCTTTTAATCAGTGCGCCTGATTCTAGCGCAGCCAAATTTTTAAAAGCACGCAAGTGAATCAGCCATTGCAGCAACCATTTTTGCGACTTGCGTGATCAACGACCGTGTATACCTTGGTATAGGACTTGCCAACCGCGCTATAATCGTACGTTTTGCCAGGGAACTATCAACCATGCCCAAGGCCTACCACCAACTCGTTGCACACTTCACCCGCCTCTCCCGTATTGAACACGCCCTGACTGTCCTGCAGTGGGATCAACTGGTGATGATGCCGCCAGGCGGCACTGGAGCCAGAACCGAAGCAATTGCCGAGTTGAGCGGCATGCATCACGAACTTCTGGTAGAGCCTCGAACAGCTGAGTTGCTGGCTAAAGCAGAAGCCGCTGAACAGGATATGGACCGAAAAATAAGCCTCAGGGAGATGCGGCGGGAATACCAGTGGGCCGCCTGTATCCCTTCTGAACTGGTCAGAGCAAAATCCCGGGCCGGCTCCGTCTGCGAACACAACTGGCGCACCCAGCGGCAGAACAACGACTGGCATGGCTTTCTGGAAAAATTCCGCGAAGTGGTCAACCTCTCCCGCGAAGAGGCGCGCCTGAGACAAGCTGTTTGCGGCGGCAGATTCGCCACGCCCTATGATGCGCTGCTCGATCTATACTGCACCGGTGACTCGAGCGAGATGATCTCAGATATTTTCTCGGTATTGAAAAAAGAATTGCCGGCCCTGATCGAAGAGGTTGTCGAAAAACAGGCCTCAGGAGCATTCCCGAATCAAACGACTTTACCCAATCGAGCCGCAAAAAGCCCTTAACCGCGAACTTGCAGCGGCTCTTGGTTTTGATTTCGCCAGGGGCCGTATGGATGAAAGTACGCACCCTTTCAGCACCGGTAGCCGGGGGGACCATCGGATCACGACCCGGTTCCGCGAGGATGATTTTGTCGATGCGCTCAAGGCTACTGCTCACGAGACCGGTCACGCCAGTTATGAGAGCGGCCTGCCCGAAGCCTGGGAGGGGCTGCCAGTCGGACAGGCCTGCAATTTGTCCATCCACGAAAGCCAGAGCCTGCTCTTTGAAAAACTGGTCTTTGTGACAATACCTTTTTTAAACTACTTTATGCCGACCATCCACCGCCATCTGCACGCTGCCAGCGATATAACCGCTGACTGGCTCTGGCGAAACTGCACCCGGGTCCAGCCCGATCTGATCAGAATCGAGGCCGACGAGCTCTGCTATCCGCTGCATATCGTGGTCAGGTATGAGATCGAATCTGCCCTGATCAACGGTGAACTCGAAGCGGACGCGCTGCCCGAAATCTGGAACCAGAAGATGAACTCCTATCTAGGCATCTCCACCGAAGGCAACTACAAAGACGGCTGCCTGCAGGACATTCACTGGACCGACGGCACCTTCGGCTATTTTCCGGCCTATACGCTCGGGTCGCTTAACGCTGCGCAGATCTTCGCCGCCTTTCGCCGCGAACATTGCGACTGGCAGGAACAGTTTGCCAAAGGAGAGGTTCAGCCGCTGCGCGGCTGGCTCAAAGATAAGATCTGGTCCCGGGGCAGCCTGCTGGAATCCCAGGAACTGCTCATTTCAGCCACCGGCGAGACCACCAATCCGGTGCATTTTCTCAACCACGTCAGGGACCGGTACCTTAACGAACGCTACTAGGCAGGCACTGGCATTCCTATGTTCCTGCTATTTTACGCCGTGCACGATCCTGGCAGTGAGCAGGGACAATAAGGCTCCGTAAGCCGGCAGAAACAAGACGATGGTGACGATAATCTTGAAAAGATAATCAACCACGGCAATCTCCGGCCAGTTGGCAGCCATGAACGCGTCAGAGGTTCCCGCAAATGCCGCCGCATAAAAAATCAGGGTGTCAAGCATATTACCCAGTACCGAAGAAGCCGCCGGCGCCACCCACCAGCGCTGCTGCCGGCGCAGATAGGAAAACACCCCGATATCGAGGAGCTGCCCGCAGACATAAGCGACAAAACTGGCCACCGCGATGCGTAAAACAACGATATTGAGCGTCGCCAATTCGCTCAGCCCCTGGAACCTGCCCTCATAAAAAAGCGCCGAAACCAGATAGGAAACGATCAAGGCCGGCAGCATCGCCCCGAAAATAATCCTTCTGGCCCGCTGCGCTCCGAAGATACGCACGGTGAGGTCAGTAGCCAGATAAACAAAGGGAAAACTGAAAGTGCCCCAGGTGGTGTTCAGGCCAAAGAGCTGAAATTCAAGCTGGACCAGATAATTGCTGGCTGCAATAACAGCAATGTGAAAAACAACGAGAATAGCAAGCGCGCGCCTGGTTTGCCCGGCTGAGAGGGTTGTCACGGATGATCCTTTTTGTTATTCGGGGTGAGGGAACCCGAGTTTATAACTCGGCAAAAGCGCCGCAAAACAGCAACATCCAGGTACCACCAAAGGTACCCGATGACACGGCGCACGTTATAGCCTATTCGCTTTGTTCCAGCAACTATTTATGACTGGATCACCGATATCGTTACTGGTATTAATCTTTCAAGACAGCCTCACTTGTCAGCGCCATGTATTAACTCCGACAATTAAATGTGAAAATCAGAAAACAGCCTTAATCATGGCCTGGAGAGAAAAACAAGCGAACTCGAGTTGACCAATGATTCACCTTTTCACCTACGGATCACTGATGTTCGAACCAGTCTGGTCGGCCGTGGTCCGAGGACGCTATCAGAGCAGCCCGGCCACCCTGTCCGGATATCTGCGGCGCTGTGTGCTCAATGAACTCTATCCGGTTATCTATCCCGACCCGGCGGCCGCGGACATCGACGGGGTTGTCTATTTCGATGTTGCCTCAGATGATCTGCTGCGCCTTGACCGGTTCGAAGGCGAATACTACTGCCGTAAACCGCTGCAGATCAAGACAGCCTTACCAAGCACACTGGTCGCTGAGGGCTACATCCTCAGGGATGACTGCAGACATATCGCCACCGAAGAGCCCTGGGACCCTGAAGCCTTCAGAAAAACCGGCATTGCGGCTTTTCTTGCGCGATACCAGGGATTTTGTCGATGACACCCTGAGTCCGTAAACCAGCCACCGATGCGTTGGCCGGTATGCAGGCGGCCGCGTAAGCCGTCGGTTCCGCCTGGGACCGCTGCAAGAAATAATTGACGCCGCGCCCTCAATCCTTGTACATAGTGGGTAACTCTTGAACGCGGATCACAGATCCGAGCATAATTCAACTGTAATTCCATGGAGTCTTAAATGTTTAAGGTAGGTATTGTCGGTTGGCGGGGCATGGTCGGTTCGGTCCTGATGTCTCGCATGCGCGAGGAACAAGACTTTACCGGCTTCGAGCCGTTTTTCTTCACCACCTCCCAGGCCGGGCAGCAAGGACCCGACGTCGGTTATGGCAGCAAAGCGCTGCTGGATGCAAACGATATTGATCAGCTCAGCGGGATGGATATCCTCGTTTCCTGCCAGGGCGGCGATTACACTAAGGCGGTATATCCTAAACTGCGCTCAAACTGGCAGGGTTACTGGATCGATGCCGCCTCGACCCTGAGAATGAAGGATCACTCGATCATCGTGCTTGATCCGATCAACAGAGCGGTGATAGACAAAGGACTCAGTCAGGGAATCAAGGACTTTATCGGCGGCAACTGTACGGTATCGCTGATGATGATGGCGCTGGGCGGGCTTTTTGAAAACAATCTGATTCAGTGGATCAGCTCGATGACCTACCAGGCCGCCAGCGGTGCTGGCGCCAAACACATGCGGGAATTGATCAGCCAGATGGGAGAACTCGAAGCAGAGGTAAGCGATCTGCTCGATGATCCCGCCTCGGCGATCCTCGACATAGACCGGAAAATCACCACGAAACTGGCCGATGGATCCTTGACCATGGACAATTGGGGGGTACCGCTGGCCGCCAGCCTGATCCCCTGGATCGATGTGGAGGTTGACAACGGCCAGTCGAAAGAGGAATGGAAAGGCATCTCGGAAACCAACAAGATCCTGGGTCGGGCTGGGGATCAACTTATTGCCGTGGATGGGCTCTGCATCAGAATCGGAACCATGCGCTGCCACTCCCAGGCTTTTACGATAAAGCTGAACGAGGATATTTCTATTGCCGAGATCGAGTCACTCATTGGAGAACACAACGACTGGGTAAAGGTTATCCCCAACAACCGCGCCCTGAGCAGCACCGAACTGACCCCGGTCAAGGTATCCGGAACGCTTGATGTGCCGATCGGCCGCATCCACAAGATGAATATCGGGCCCCGCTACCTGAGTGCGTTCACCGTCGGTGATCAACTCCTCTGGGGGGCTGCGGAGCCGCTGCGTCGAATGCTGAACATCCTGCTAGCCTATCTGGGCTGAACAGGACCAATCTGATTACACAGATGCAGCCCCGGTCTCAAATTAACAGCCGGGGCTGCCAGCCCTTCGAGGCGAATTCACCGATTAAAAGTTTTCCTGGACCTTCACCACGATCACGGTCACATCATCTTCAAATTTTCCGCTGCCCCGAAAGTTTTCCAGCGCATTTACAATAGAGGTGAGAATCTCGCCAGCTGATTGGCGGCTGCTTTCTATAATGAGCCGAGAGAGCGCCTCCTTGCCGAACATTTCTCCGCTTTCGTTGTGCGCCTCCCAGATTCCATCGGTGCCAAGCACGACGATCTGACCGGGCCTTATTTCGCTTCTGCGGTATTGATCGAAGTGGTAATTTTCGTCTACGCCGAGCGCCACACCGCTGCCCTTGAGCTCAATGATCGAGCCGTCCGCAGGGTCGTACAGCAGGGCCGGATCATGCCCGCAGCGCACCCAGCTCAGACATCGGTCCAGGCGGTCTATTTCCAGGTAGAACAGGCTCATAAAGCTGCCCGATTCTGCAACATCGCGGGAGAACTGATGATTGACATCGGTTACGGCCTGGGAAAGGTCTCCCGGAAGGGCCAGGCGCTGGCGCAGAAAGGCCCGGGCACTGGCCATCAACAGGGCCGAAGAAATACCGTGCCCCGACACATCGCCGATCACCAGTCCGATTTTGCCGCTTTGTTCCGGGTACTCGATATAGTCGTAATAATCACCACCGGTTTCATCGCAATAGATGCTCTTTCCGCTAATATCCAGACCGGCAAAGGCCGGGTGCATGCCGGGCAGGAGGTTCTGCTGCACCTGCATGGCCACCTCGAGTGAATGCCGAAGCTGATCGCGATGCTTTAAGCCCTCCACCATCCGGTTGAATGAGCCGATCAGGTCACTGATCTCGTTGCTGCCCCGGGGGACCAGCCTGGTGTCCAGGTCTCCCGAGGTAACCCGGGCTGAACCCTCGGCAACAGAGAGTACCGGCAGCAGGATCTGCCGCCGCAGAAAATAGAGGGTGCCCGAGACCAGCAGCAGCGCAGCAAGGGTGAGCCCTAATACGATCCGCTCGCGAAAACTGGTATACTCCTTCTGGATCGCCTCGAATGTTTTCCTCACGTCCAGGGTGATTTTGACTGCGGCCAGCATTTCATCCTTATTCCGGCTGCTGATCGGAAACAATACGTCGATGACCGGTATTTCAGGCTGGCCCGGCTCCAGTCTGAGGGTCTTGATCTGGTGTGTGATCAAAGGTCGGCCGGTGCTCATTACCTTATTGAAATCGTCGGTGATATACCGTTCTCCGATCTTATCCTTGCGGGAATGATCAAGGATGATGCCTTCAGCATCGCGCACCATGATCCTGATAATTTTGAAATTAAGATTTTTCTCCAGGTATTCGGCCTTTTCTTCAACCAGTTCGGTAAGACTTTTCGACTCCCTATCCATCACGAACCGACGAGCGGAAGTCTCCATCGCCGAGAGAAAGATGGTGGCTTTGTTCTCGATCTCCTTGATCGCAACCATCCGCATATTCTGACGGTAGAGATAGATGGTCAGCAGCAGTGAAACCAGAGCGAAGCCAACAACGATGACCGCCGCCTGGACAAATATGGAGTTATAGAAGCGGTGTTTTTCGGCCATGACGATCACCTGAAACCCGGCTGACAAAAAATGGGGCCATTCCGTGCTGCATCATATTTTTCAATAGATTATCAAGAAAATGCTCACTGCATAATTGAAAGGTAATGGGATTCTGTCAAGCTGATTCACCTGCCGGGCTCGATCAGACAAAACCACGTATTTGCAAACCGAGCCGAGAACAAACTGTTTCTTATCAGTGCTGAATTATTCTGCTGATAGCTGCGCTGAGCCGGTGTTCACCCGCTGCTGCAAAATCCTGGCCAAGAGCGCGCAATATTTCCCGGACGATCGCGGTCTTCGGCTTCGAGGAGCAGAGCTGGATCTCGAGCGTCTTGATGTCGAAGACCAGCTCTTCAAGTTTCTGATAGTCGTCTCTCAGTGACAGACAACTGGCTTTTATTTCATGGGTAAGCTTTTCCACCGCATCTTTGCCTGCCTGGCTGAGCACCGGTTCATCACCGAGCTGCAGCCCGCCAACTGCTCCAGCGGCGCTATCCGATGTACCGGGAATCTCCAGGACCTGAACGCCTTCGGCGGTGATCGTGATGCCGCCGGCCAGAGTTTTCAGTTCGGCATACCCTTCGACGATCAAATCCTCGGCAAGCGCGCTTGCCTCATGTTTATCGAGGCCCAGGGTGGTGCCGATATCATACATCGAAAACTCGATCTGGCTGTCTCCCTGGCTTTGCTCATAGAGTTCCAGAAGATATTGCTTCATTTGTCCATTTTCTAAGCCCATGAGGAATTTCCTCTCCCTTTATCTCGCTATTGATAAAGCCTGTTATTATGTTTCAGCCAGCCATCGGCATGCTTGTTTCGCGGATCGTGATGAGTCCAGTGTACCACGCCGCCCTTTTCGTTCCATTCATACTCGCCGGAAAAGGTTATCCGGTCACCTTTTTTAAGGGTCTCGACCCGCGGAGCGATATCGATATTATGCGCGATCAGAATCGTTTGTCCATTATCGAGGCGCAGGATAAAGCGCTGATGCCGGCTGCCGCTGGTGTCGTCCTTCAGCAAAGCTGTGACCACGCCAGAGCCCTGCACCGGTATATTGCTGAGCCTGTTTTCATACGCCTGGGCAAGTTCTTCTGAGGTCGAGGCGGTTTTACCCGGGTCGCCGGAAAACGGCCAGTGCCCGCGATCATAAAAGGCGGCAATAGTCAGGACCAGCAGCAATACGATAATGATCGTCTGCCTGGTCGGTGGATATTTTTTTCTCGGTACCTTCACACGCTTACGTCCATACCCGCCGAAATCCGATGCCCGTCATTGCCCTGAGAGCCCATCGACAAACTCAAACAGTTGGCGCTCATAATCCGTAAACTCAGATATCGTATTGTGAGACGCCTTTTCGATTACCACTTCGCGCACCTGATCCGGTGGAAATGATTGAACCAGGGCATCACTTATTTTCCGGGGGATCACTTCATCGACTTCGGCGACCAGACAGAGAACAGGCGCCGCAACCATGGTGGCCCGCGAAGCTGAATCGAAGCGATCTTTCATCAGCGACCGCACCGGCAGATAGGGGTAATGATGTGCCGCCACCTCGACCATGCTTGCATACGGAGTAACCAATACCAGGCCAAGCAGTGGTTTTTGCGAAGCCAGGTAGAGCGCGACTCCGGTACCGAGGCTCCTGCCGATCACCACCACTTCCTCATGCCTCGCGCGAATCCGCTCGTAGAGGGCCAGACTGTCGGCCAGGAGTTCCCGCTCGCCGGGTGTCCCCGAACTGCCTCCATACCCGCGATAGTTGTGCAGATAGAGGTGATAGGAAGGAAACAGCCGCTTCAACTGGCCAATATTATGCGAGACCTCTTCTGCGTTACCGCCGAAATAGATCAACGCCCGCCTACCGCTCCCGGCTGCGTACCAGATTTTAAGACGCTCGCCATCGTGTTCCAGCCAGATGGGCTGGGCTTCGCTCGAATTAACCGGCGCTGTCGGATAGTAGAGCATGGCCCGCTGCCTGAAATACATAAACAGGCAGATGAACAGGTAGCCCAGAACAACAAGCAGGGCTAACCAGACGATTGTTTTAAGCATCTCTTTTCTGATAAATTTTGCGCAGGTGGCCGGATCCAGACGATTACCCGTAACCTGCATCTTGCAGAGCAAAGCCGAGGCCGGTCAGCAAAAACGTGCTGCAACGACGCGCGTCAATGGTGATGCATTGATTCGCTCGAACCAGCGCCTCAATCATCAATCAGCCGCCTGCCAAAGCAAGCCACCTCATCTTCCAGGAAGCCCTCTTTCAGGTAGAAATCGATGACAGGCTCGTTTGAACGGCGCACCATTATATTGAGCTTGGGGCAGCCGATTGCCTCCAGCCTGGCGGCAACAGCACTGACCAGTTGCCGCCCCCAGCCGCGGCCGCGATAATCAGGATCGACTGCCAGGTAGTAGAGCCAGCCACGATGTCCATCATAGCCGCCCATTACTGAGCCGACCAGCACCTGATCAAAGAGACCCACCAGAAATAGTTCCGGCTGAACCTGCAGCTTTCGGGTAATATCTTTGGCAGGATCGTTCCAGCCTACCGTCAAACCGCAACGCCTCCATAGTGCAAGAACCGCATCCTGGTCCTGTTCTGAAAATACGCGGATCCGCATATGTTCGACCTGGTCGGAGAAGCGCTCGGCCGCCTCCCGGTTACTTCTTCTTTTTCCGAGCCGCCAGCGCTTGGATCGTGTGGGCCACCTGTATGGTCGAACCGCGCTTTGCCAAACCACCGCGCAACTGCATCACGCAGCCTGGGCAATCGGTCAGCAGCAGCTCGGCTCCTGTAGCCTCGACATTGTCGAGCTTGTTTTTCAAAAGCTGCTCCGAGAGTTCGGGAAACTTGGCCGAATAGGTCCCGCCAAATCCGCAGCAGACCTCTTCATCAGCAGCCTCGATATAATCCATCCCGGCTCGTTTCATCAGACTCTTCGGGGCCTCGTGCACACCGAGCCCCCGGCACAGGTGGCAGGGCGAGTGATAGGTGACCTTTTTCCCGTCTCCCAGGAAATCCTCCTCGTTGACCTGCAGCACATCGTGGACAAAGGAAGAGAGATCGATCACCTTCCCGGCAAAGGCCTTTACCTTATCGGCAAGTTTGTGGTCATCCTTGAGCAGTTCCGGATAGTTGTGTTTCAGATGCGAGGCACAGGAAGCGCACAGGGTAATGATATAATCGACGGATTCCTTCTCGAAGGCCCGCAAATTCTGCAGAGCCACGTCACGAGAGGCTTTCATCTCACCCATCATCTGTACGGGCAGCCCGCAGCAGGACTGCTGCAGAGGAAAGACCATATCGACCTCATGGTCCTTGAAGAGCTCGACTGCCGCCTCCATCTGCTCAGGGTAGACGAAATCCTGCACGCAGCCTGAAAACAGCCCGACCTTGAATTTAGGGTTCTGTATCTCCGGCCTGATCCCGGCCCAGCGGTCCCGAAACGGTTTATCGGCAATGGCCGGCAGTACTTTAAAATCATGCTGCTTGAAAAACATCATCGGCAGGTAACGCAGGAAACCGTCCTGGTCGGCCACCGGTTTTTGGGCCCATTTGGCAGTTCTGAGCAGGGTATGGAAGAGCTTTCTGTTTCTCAACATCTTGCTGAGCAGCAGACTGGGCAGCGGGTGGCCTTCCTCGTCCAGAATCCGGGCGTGTACCGCTTTGATCAGCCTCGGCAGGTCGATGCCGCCGGCACAGATATCCTTGCAGGCTTCGCAGTTGATACAGTTCTGCACCAGGTTTCTGGCGCTATCGGGACCATGGAAGAAATAGCTCAGGATAAGACCGATCGCCCCGATATAGATGTGTCCCATTTTATGCCCGCCCACCAGGCGATAGACCGGGCAGACATTGGCACAGGCCCCGCAGCGTACGCAGCGAAAGACCTGGGAGAACAGCGGATCAGCTGCCATCTCCCTGCGGCCGTTGTCCAGCATAACGAAATGAATATCTTTTCTTCCGCTCTCGGTGTTGGCGCTCTCGTTGGCGCCGGTCACCCAGGTCACATATGAGGTGATCTGCTGGCTGGTAGCATTTCTGGTGAGCACCTTGAGTATTTTCAGCGCATCGCTGAGGGTCGGCAGCAGCTTGTCAATCCCCATCAGCGCCACATGCACCCGCGGCAGCGTGGTGGTCAGCCGGGCATTTCCCTCATTGGTTACCAAACCGATGGAACCGGTTTCAGCCACCGCGAAATTGGCCCCGGTGATGCCCATGTCCGCTTCAACGAATTTCTGGCGCAATTCACGCCGGGCAACTTTGACGAGCTTTTCAATATCGTCGCTTTGCTCGGTGCCGGTCACATCGGTAAAAAGGTCTCTGACCTGGTAGCGGGACAGGTGAATGGCCGGCATGACCATATGGGACGGCCCCTCATGGCGGAGCTGAATAATCCATTCACCCAGGTCCGTTTCGGTCACCTCGATACCCTCGTCTTCCAGGGCGTGATTGAGCAGGGTTTCTTCGGCGGTCATCGATTTCGATTTTATGACCTTTTTTGTGCCGGTCTCTTTTGCGATCCGGTTGATTATCGCGTTGGCCTCATCCGCATCCTTGGCGTAATGCACCGTTACCCCGGCCGCCTCGGCGTTGCTCTTGAATTGTTCATACAGTGCATCGAGCTGCTCGAGTGAGGCATCTTTGAGATCGGCAATTTCGCCGATTAAGGTATCCACATCGAAGCCTTCAAAGGCGTTTTTTCTGCTGGTCCTGTAGGCAACGGCAAAGTTGTCCAGGGCCGAGCGCAGAAATTCGTTGCCCAGCGATTCAGCACATTGCTTGCGGTATTCGTTTAAGTTTTTTGCATCCTGCATGATCAATCCTCCAGCAGCAGAATATGAAGCTCGAGCGGACCGTGTACCCCGATGGTCAATACCCGCTCGATATCTGCAGTTCTGCTCGGCCCGGTGATAAAGGCCGTATAATCCGGGCCATTGCCCATGAATTCATTGAGTTGTTTCTCCAGTGCCTGGGCATCACTGAAAATCTTTGAGCTTTCCAGAATGCAGACATGATATTCGCATACCATGGTGGCCAGGCGCAACTCCTCACTTGGGCAGTTCAATACCAGGGTGCCGGTTTCTGCAATGCCGAAATCGGCCCGGGTAAAACCGATATCGACGCCGGCAAGCTGGCTGCGCATGCCCGATTCGATACAATCGAAGCCAGCCTCGTTGAAGCGTTGCTCGATACGCTGATACATAGCCTGCGCAAAACCGGGTGCTGCGATTATCTTGCCTATTTTTGTCTCGCAGAGCGCTTCCGCGGTATCCGAGAGATGCTCTTCGCAGCCGGACACTTTCAGGCGGCAGGCACCACGATTGGCACACAGGTCAAGCGCATAATCGACGGCCTGGTCGAAATCCGAGACCTCCACCACCGTAGCGGCGGCGGCTCGGGCCTTGTCGATAAAAAGATCGCGCACCGATTGATCCTGCTGTGCAACCTCGACTGCTTCTGTCATGACTTTAATGCCTCGATTTTGTTTATTGGCTATTGCTTAAAAGCGCCACGGTCTCCCGCGCGATGGCCAGCTCTTCGTTGGTTGGAATTACCCAGATCTGCACCCCGCTTGTGGGAGCACTGATCAGCCGCGGCTCACTGACAGGCTGCTCGTTCTGGGCCGGATCGATCTCAATGGAGAAACACCCCAGCCCTTCGACCGCGCAGGCCCTGACCTGGTGATCATTCTCGCCGATGCCCCCGGTGAATACCAGTGCATCGACCCGGCCAAGCACCGCGATATAGGCGCCGAAATACTTTCTGAGACGATAGGTCTGCACCTCCAGCGCCAGCCGTGCATGTTCGTCTCCTGAGGCCGCGGCTTGGTGGATATCGCGCATATCGTTCATCCCGCAGAGTCCTTTGAGGCCGGATTCCATATTCAGTACCAGGTCGATCTGCTCGAGCGAAAGGCCGGCATTGCGGTGCAGAAAAATGTGGATCGCCGGATCGATATCCCCGCTTCTGGTCCCCATCACCAATCCCTCAAGCGGCGTCATGCCAAGCGAGGTATCGATGCTGCGTCCATGTTCTATCGCGGTCATCGAGCAGCCGTTGCCCAGATGGGCGGTAATCAGGTTGCATTCGGACAAACTTTTTCCGAGTAGCGCGGCACATTCGCCGGCCACATATTTGTGCGAAGTACCGTGGAAACCGTAACGCCTGATCCGGTATTTTGCGTAGTACTCATAGGGCAGCGCATACAGATATGCTCGTTCGGGAATCGACTGGTGGAAGGCGGTATCGAACACTGCAACCTGGACCGCCCGGTCGAACAGCCGGCCTGAAACCTCGATGCCGTCCAGGTTGGCGGGATTGTGCAGCGGCGCCAGCGCACTGTTTTTGTGGATCGCCCCGATAACCGCTTCATCGACTATCACCGGCTGCCTAAAATCCTCGCCGCCGTGCACCACCCGATGTCCGACGGCTGTGATTTCATCTTTTGAACGCACCACCGCACGCCTGGAATCGGACAACAATTCGCCGATACGAAGCATGCCTGATTCGTGATCCTTGATTACCATCTCTTCTAAAATGGCAGCGTCACCATCCGGACCACCGGGGAAACTGCAGCGGACCGTGCCTTTTGACTCACCGATGCGCTCGACCAGGCCGGAGGCCAACACCGTTTCATCACTCATGTCGAAGAGCTTGAACTTGATCGATGAACTGCCTGAGTTTATGACAAGAACCTTCATGGTTTGAGTTTTTTCTCAGCCTGGGCCTGCACCGCGGTTATGGCCACGGTGTTGACGATATCATCGACAGTGCAGCCCCTGGACAGATCATTGACCGGTTTGTTCAAGCCCTGCAGGATCGGGCCGATGGCCACCGCATTGGCCGCCCGCTGCACCGCCTTGTAGGTGTTGTTGCCGGTGTTCAGATCAGGAAAGATGAACACCGTGGCCCGGCCGGCTACCGTTGAACCGGGTAGTTTGGTGCGGGCCACTTCAGGATCGATCGCCGCATCGTATTGCAGCGGGCCTTCCAGGGTAAAATCGAGGTTTCGCTCTTTAATCAGCTGAAGTGCGATTGCGGTCGCTTGTGCAATTCTCTCGACATCTTCTCCTTTGCCTGAGGTCCCGGTCGAATAGCTGAGCATCGCCACCCGCGGCTCAATGCCGAAAGTCCGGGCGGTCTCCGCCGAGCTCAGCGCAATTTCAGCGAGCTGGCGAGCATCCGGGTTGGTATTGACAGCGCAGTCGCCATAGACCAGAATCCGGTCCCGCAGACACATCAGAAAAACCGAAGAAACGATGGTAAAACCAGGCTTCGCCTTGATAAATTCAAACGCTGGTCGAACGGTGTGCGCGGTTGTGTTAAGCGCCCCGGAGACCATGCCGTCGGCCAGCCCTTTGTAGACCATCATGGTCCCGAAATAGGTGGGATCGGACATCAGGTCCCGGGCGATATCCTTGATCATGCCTTTGTGTTTGCGCAGCTCGAAATAGGTATCGACAAAATCTTCGAGCATCGGGCTCTCCTGGGGATCGATCATTTCAACCCAGGTCAGATCAAGCCCATTGGCCGCCGCCAGCGCCCGAACCTTGGACTCCCGGCCCAGAATCGTCAGATCGGCGACCCCGCGGCGCAGCAGGATATCGGCCGCCCGCAGGATGCGCTCACAGGTGCCTTCCGGCAGCACGATGCGCTGGCGATCTTCCGCAGCCCGTTCCATCAGAGAATATTCAAACATTTTCGGGGTGATCTGCGCCGGCTTGCTGGAGATCACATGCTCGCGCAGCTCCTGCACCCTGACATGCTTGGAAAAGTCGCCCAGGGCGGTGGCAATGCGCTGGCGATCGCCTGCTTCGATGTGGCCGTAGAGTTCATAGAGCTGTTGAATGACCCGATAGGTATGGCCTTTGACACAGATGATCGGCACCGGACTGCCGGACCAGCCCTCGATCAGCTTTCGAATCGTATCCGAAGGAACCAGGCCGCCGGTGAGCACGATTCCCGAAACCTCGGGATACGAAGACGAGGATCTGGCTGACAAACTGGCCAGAATGATATCTGAGCGATCACCCGGCGTTATTACCAGGCACTGCGGGCTGATATATTCAAGAAAGTTCTCCACCCGCATGGCGGCCACCACATAGTCACTGACAATCGCGTTCAGACCGGCCGCGCCGTACATGATGCTGCCGTCGAGCCAGCGGGCAACATCACCGACCGTCGGGTTGGCCAGCGCCGGGTTTTCCGGAATGACATAAAACGGCAAACCTTCGTCGGGATGATATCGTTTTCTGATATCGCTGAGAATCTTCGAGGTGAGTCCTTCTGGGGCCCGGTTGATAATGCAGGCGATCAGCGTGTTGCCTTTTTCCTTATGGCTGTCGATCGACACCTGCACCTGGCGGATCATCTCTTCGACCGATTTCTTCCTGCCTGAAGAAATAAGCAGCATCGGCGCTCCGAGATTAGCAGCAATATCGCTGTTGATTTCCGACTCGAAGGTGGTGTCCTGCCCCCTGAAATCTGTCCCTTCGATCAAGACGAAATCGTAGCCCTCCACCAGTTGCGAATACTTTTTCAGAATCAGGTCATGCAGGTCGTCTTCCCGGCCCGAGTTGATCAACTCGTAGGCCACCCGCAGCGTACATCCGTAACTGGCTTCATAGTCCAGGTCGAGATTGAAATAGTTCAGAATCAGCGAAATGTCCTGGTCTTCGGAATCTTCGGTCGGGTCGTTGATGATCGGCCTGAAGAGCGCAACCCGGTGCAGTTCCTTCTTCAACATCTGCATGACGCCAAGAACAATCACCGATTTACCGCTGCGCTCTTCGGTGGCGGTTATATAGAGATTATTGGGCATGGTTCACGTGGGCTGATGAATGATCGTGTCTCAATGAGTTTTACATTATCTCGCTGTTGGGCGGCAAGATCCTCCAGCACCGGCCGCGCGCCAGATTGATCGAGCTGATCCAATACCACAGATCAGGGCAAATGGGCATAAGCGTTTTGCGGCACCGGGACGAAGTCGCTGCTGCCCGGCTTTTTCCAGAACAGCTTCAGGGCAGCGGTACCCTTGCGCTGAAAATATTCGATACGGGTCGGATAGTAACCCGAAGCCTCGATGCTGAGGTGACCAATGTTCGACAATCGGTCCGAGTGCTGCTCAGGATCGCTGATCAGAGTCTGTCCGGCAATCATCATATTGACGCCGTCATTGGACAAGGCCTGCAGTTGATAGGTCCCAGCCTGCTGAAAATAGAGGTAGCCGGTCATAGTTAAAGCGACGCCGCGGTTGGTACCCGAATCAAACACTTCCTCGGTGCCGAATTGGTGATTCAACTCCAGGATCGGTTTGCCGGGCTTTTTCTGGAACTGGGCCGCCCGGGGACCGGAAATAGCGCTGAGATCACGTTCAAAATACTTCTGATAATAGACCACGCTCAGCCCGGGTTGTAAGCGCTCGATCGTGATCGACTCCGGCTTGACTCCTTCGACGAAGATAGGTTTAAGCTCAGTTTTTTCTCCATCGTTTTGGACCGCCTGCGCGGACAAAACTGAACATGATAAAAGCAGAAAAATGGAGATTGTAGCATATATTTGCTCTCTGGATCTCATGAAATTCCCCTTTGTAACCTCACACCGGCGCGCTTGAGTTTTCTGAGTGTCAATCCCACAATGTTATACATTCCGTGGAAAAGCGCAAACCCCGGATCCGCGCTGGATCTCTCTTTGATTTTGAATCTTGACTTGATTATAAATTGAAATAACATAATATTTTAGCGATTGGGATCCTGTCGACCCTTATGGATGGTCCCAGACCTATTCTTTCTTCATCTCACTAAAACCACGATCGAGCACGCTGTGTACTGTCGATCATGGTGAATCAATCTCAGCAGAAGGAGTAAACAGTGATGCGTAAATCTCTTTTTATCCCCCTGGCGTTTATCGCCCTCTTCATCACCGTCTTCGTCTCCGACCCGGCCCGTGCCCAAGAGGAGCGAAACTACCTGCTTGCCACCGCAACCACTGGAGGTACATATTACCCAGTTGGCGTGGCTATTTCTACTCTTACAAAGGTCAAGCTGCAGCCGCAGTACAAAATCGGCATGTCAGCCATCAACTCAGCCGGCTCCGGTGAAAACATCAAGCTTTTAAGGGACAATGAAGTTCAGTTTGCCATTCTGCAGGGCCTTTTTGGCTTTTATGCCTGGAACGGTAAGGGCCCCTTGGAAAGCGACGGCCCCCAAAAAGAATTGCGGTCTGTCACCATGCTCTGGCAGAACGTTGAGCATTTCGCCATTCTTGCAGACAAAGCAAAAACCGGAACCATCGCAGACCTGGAAAATCTTAAGGGTGAACGCATGGCGCTGGGCGCCAAAAATTCCGGAACCATCGGCTCTAACATGTTCCTGCTTGGTAACCTCGGCATGGATGCAGAAAAAGATTTCGAGCTTGTCTATGGCGGCTACGGTCCCAGTGCGGATGCTCTGCAGAACGGACAGATTACCGGTCTAGGCATTCCCGGAGGAGCTCCAACCGGTGCGATTACCCGTGTTATGGCAGCCATGGGCGATAAAATCAAAATTCTTGATTTCACCGACGAGCAGGCCAAGAAGGCTGATGGCGGATTTGAACTGTATACCCGCTACGTGATCAAAGCCGGAACTTATCCGGGACAGGCCAAGGATATCAACACCATCGCCCAGCCGAACTTTCTGGCCGTCAGGGCTGATGTTGACGAAGAGGCGGTCTACATGATCACTAAGACCATTTATGAGAACCTGCCGTTTCTCAATGCCATTCATAAAGCGACTTCAGTAATGGCCCTTGAAAAGGCCCTTGCCGGGCTGCCAATGCCTCTGCACCCGGGAGCTGCCAGGTACTTTAAAGAGGCTGGGCTGGACATCCCGGCTCGGTTGATGCCCCAATAGCTTCCCTGCTTGGTTCACTCCCGTTTTTTGACGGGAGTGAACTTGCTAAATTGTCCTCAGGTATACTGTGTGAAATCCGAAACCTCAGAGATTAATTCGCTGTCATATATTGAAAAAGCGATATTTATTCTTGGGGTTATCGTCTCTTTACTGCACATTTATTTTAACATATTCGCGATACTTCCCAACCTTCTGCAAAACTCGCTTCATTTCTCCGGATTTGCACTTCTATGCGCCCTGGTCTACCCGGCAAGCAAAGCAAAGGGTTTTCACAGGAGCGGTGCCTCTCTCTGCATCGATCTATCCATTGGCATAATTGCTGCGGTCTGCGCAGTATACATGATCAGCATGGAGGATGCGATTTACTCCCGGGGTGTGCACTTGAGCAGAAACGAATGGATAGCAGGTATCCTGCTCATTGTTGCAGCCATTGAATTCACCAGGCGCACAACCGGCTGGATTATTCCTGTCCTCATTATTCTTGCTCTGTCCTATGTCGGCTGGTGGGGCAGTCTGATCGGAGGTGTTTTTAAGTTCAGCGGACTGACTGCCGAAACCATACTTTTCAGATCGATATATGGTGATGACGGCATTTTTGGGAACATAGCCAGAATATCCTCGACGTTTGTCTTCATGTTTATCCTGTTCGGCGCATTTCTTTTAAAATCAGGCGCCGGAGAATTCGTTATAAACCTCGCCAGAGCAGTAGCTGGAAGATTTATTGGCGGCCCGGGACTTGTCGCAGTCTTTGCCTCCGGTCTTACTGGGACCATTTCCGGTTCTGCTGTTGCCAATACCGCCTCAACCGGGGTGATTACCATACCGTTGATGAAGCGGGCCGGATTCGACCCCAAATTTGCAGCGGGTGTCGAAGCTGCCGCCTCAACCGGTGGGCAGTTGATGCCGCCGATAATGGGGGCAGGCGCTTTTGTGATGGCCAGCTATACGCAGATCCCCTATACGACGATCGTGCTTTACTCAGTGCTGCCGGCAATTCTTTACTTTGCCACGGTGGGTTTTTTCGTGCGGGTAGAAGCCAAGCGTATTGATCTCAGAACTGTGGAAGATGAAGATCTTAAAGTATTCGAGGTGATAAAAACAGGGGGACTCCCTTTTCTGCTGCCGATTTCAGTTTTAATCGGCTTGCTGATATATGGCTTTACCCCCACTTATGCCGCCGGCATCTCCATTGTTGCCGTAGTGGCCTCATCCTGGTTGACCCCCAATAGAATGGGAATCAAAGGTGTTTTTGAGGCACTTGCGCTTGGCGCCCGAAATATGGTGATGACCGCTATTCTGCTCTGCACGGTGGGACTGGTGGTCAACGTGATCGCCACCGCGGGCATCGGCAATACGTTCTCGCTGATGATCACCAACTGGTCCGGACACAACCTGCTGATCGCCATCGTCCTGATCGGCCTCGCCTCGCTGGTGCTGGGCATGGGACTGCCGGTCACCGCCGCCTATATAGTGCTCGGCACCCTCTCGGCACCGGCACTATACAATCTGATTGTCGATGGTCAGATCGTCCAGGTTCTGGCCGCCGGAAACCTGGGTGAAGATGTGAAGGCCGTGCTGATGCTGGCCCTGCCTGATCAACTCGAGATGCTGAACAAACCGATGGCCATCGAGCAGGCCAGACTGATGCTCGACGCCATCCCGCCTGATCTGGCCGGTACGGTCAGAGATATGGTGTTGTCTCCCGAGGCAGCAATGTTTGCTTTGCTCTCCGCCCATATGATCATTTTCTGGCTCAGTCAGGACTCCAACGTGACCCCGCCGGTCTGCCTGGCTGCCTTTACCGCAGCAGCCATTGCCGACACGCCGCCCATGGCCACCGGTCTGCGCTCCTGGAAAATCGCCAAAGGGCTCTACCTCGTCCCGCTTCTTTTTGCCTACACCCCGATCCTCGGTGGCAGCTGGTATCAGATCCTGTCCATTTTCATTTTTGCCCTCGGCGGCCTGTACGCTTTTACCTGCGCACTTCAGGGACATATGGAGCAGACCATATCCCTGCCGCTGCGGCTGGTTCTGCTTGGCTTGGCTTTTCTTTTGCTCAAACCGACACTGGTTATTATCCAGGTTGCCGCCTTAACGGCACTGCTGACCCTGCTTCTGTTCAACATCAGAAACAAGCAAGAACCAGTCCTGAACTCTAAATAGAAGATGGTGAGTAACAACCAAATGTTATTTGTAGCGAGAGCGGAGTACAAACAAAAAGACAGGCAATCCTGAGGGTGCAGGCCGTGCTCTGTTAGAATAGTTTATCGTACTTTATTACAAATATTTATGTGGAACCGTGCGCAGATATACACTGAATCTATTTAATATTATAATTAAATATCACGGGTCAAAACATGCCATGCAGGTCCATAAACAGACTGGTCCCGGGCCTGGCTGGCTTGGGTGCGTGGTTTGGGACGATTCCATCTGCTGAGGCAGTTGAGGCGTTCTACGCCTAAGTCGGTGATACGGTAGAAGTGGCTGCGGCTGTCGCTGCCGTCCCAGGCAAATTTCATCGCAAATAAAGCATCACTCATCGTTGCATTGTCTGGCAAGGGTATGACGCTGCCCTGGTACTCCCGATAGACAACAGAGGGATAGGTCATTTCGACCAGCGGGGAGAAGCCGTTCCCACCGTAGTGCGGCTCAACAAGGCGTTTTATGGCACGGCTAAAGGGAGTCTCACCCATTTTAAGGTCGTTGTTAAGACGATAACGTGGCACCCATTGGCCTGGATAGCGCTCTCTGTAAGCGTAGAGTGTGGTCAGAATTTGTCGCTGATTGTGGCCGATTCTTTGTCGCCTGATCATTGTTGCTCCATCATACTGGGAACTTAATGACATAAGAGCAATGCAGAATCCATGCCTGTTTTGATTAATACTCCTATATAATTGATACTGTGTAATTATTGCTCAGAGAAGTTTCGGCTAATTAACGAAGCAATCTGAATTAATTGTCGATTTGTCCAGATTTTGACAATTTTTGGCAATCAAATCACTGTCCAGTGGAAACTCAAGGTCGCTTCCTTCCGCAAGAAAAATAAAACTGCCTGGAAAACTAGTTGTCACCGAAAAAGGCTGTCTCTAGAAAGTCAAAAATAGAGACTTCGCTCGAGTGGATTTGCTGGCGAGGGGTATCTTCTTCTCTGCCGCTCAAAATAATACGATCCAGTTTGGCAGGACTGAACGAGGCATGCAGATATTAGTCTTCCAGCGGAGGAAGATTATCTGTGTTCTCGATAGGTTCTTTCTTTTTTTCAAGTTTATGAAGCCTTTTTGCCTCTTTTTTCTTTTTCTTCAGTAGTTCTTTCTGACGTTTTTCAAATGAATAGTTTGATCTAGCCAAAATCCAGTTCTCCACTTTCTCTAGGTGTTATGCCTGCCAAATCATATACCTCCGGAGAAACCGGAGGTATATGTATAGAAACCTGCCCTGTTAGAGCTTGACTACATTAGCTGCAGCAGGGCCTTTGGGGCCATCGACAACATCGAAGGAGACGCGGGCACCTTCTGTTAAAGACTTAAAACCATCGGCCTGAATTGCCGTGTGGTGCACAAAGATATCTTTTCCTCCATCCTGCTCAATAAATCCAAAACCTTTCGCATCGTTAAACCACTTTACTGTGCCTTCAGCCATTTTTTTACGTCTCCCTGGTGTTGGGTCAATGAAAGACCCGTTTGTTTATAGAGCCGAGGCATCATTTGATGTTAGACTGACCGTCCGGATTCCCAGACAAATCTTATTACTATTTGACCGCCCCGTGATGTTTGCTTCCGAGGACGAACAACAGAAGTCTTCTCTCTGCTCATGCTTAGCTTGAGGGTTACCCTTTATTCTCGATTCTGCAAAGAAATAAATGCAAGAAATATCCCCAACCCGGTTGCTTGGTTTTATTATTTAGATTTACCGAGCGTCAAGGAAATGAAGATCGAGACTTTTCCTGGTCAGTTGAGCAAGGTCTCAAACCAGAAAGATAGCTATTGGCAATAGTGAGATTGAGGCAATGTAAGAAAACCTAGCATTCTGCCTGGCAGCCTGCGATAAGGTAGCTGCCGTCCGGCAAAACCGTATGCTGTATTTCTTTAGCCTGAAGGTGCATGGCGAGGCTGCCTGGAGGGAAATGTTTGTGCTTGCGGGGTGCTTGTCCTCGGCACACAGGCACCCCGCTGCATATGCTTATCGGGATACTTCCACTTTTGCCATCTTCTCGTAGTAGCGAATAATACCTCCATGATCAAGGCCCTGCATTCCATCAACCTTGAGAGCCTGCATGATTTCGAAGACAACTGCGGTTAGGGGCAAGGGGACGCCGACCTCGTGTGAGGTTTCGAGTACGTTGGCGAGATCCTTGATATGCAGTTCGATGCGAAAACCGGGGTCGAATTTGCGGTCAAGCGCCAGAGGTGCTTTGGCGTCGAGCACGGTGCTGCCCGCCAGTCCACCCCTGATGGCCTGGTAAACAAGCTCCGGTTCAACTCCTGCTTTGGTGGCCAGGACCAGGGCTTCCGACATCGCAGCAATGTTCAAAGCCACGATTATCTGATTTGCCAGTTTGGTGGTATTGCCCGCACCAATACTGCCGGTGTAGACCACAGAACCTGCCATTGCATCCATCACCGCAAAGCATTGGTCAAAAATCTCCTTTTTACCGCCGACCATCACAGAAATGGTGCCGTCGATTGCTTTCGGCTCTCCGCCGCTTACGGGGGCGTCGAGCATTTCCACCCCCTTTTCAATAAGTCTTGCGGCAATCTCGCGACTGGCCAGTGGGGCAATTGAACTCATATCGATTAGAATCGACCCTGGTTTGGCCCCGTCAATAACGCCGTTTTCACCAAGCACAACCGTCTTAACATGAGGGGAATTGGGCAGCATGGTAATGATGATGTCTGACTGCTCAGCCACGGCTTTTGGCGTATCTGCCGTTGCCGCTCCAGCGGCGGCAACTTCTTCCACAGCCGCTTTATTTAAGTCCATAACCACAAGATCATAACCGCTCTTGAGCAGATTTTTGCTCATCGGTTTGCCCATTATTCCAAGACCAATAAATCCTATTTTCATATCCATCTCCTTGTAAGATTGTTCAGGTTAACTTGTGAGCCATTTGCAAAACGATCTTTTCGCCCAAACTCTGCGTTATGCTCAAAATTTTATCCTCGGAATATCAATTATATGCCTGTGGTAAAATTTCTCGCATGCCTTGATTTTGAACGAAAATCTTAGTTTTGCAAAAGGCTCTTGTTCCAGAGTTTATCGATACTGGGCCAGCCAACCCAGACCGGCTTCTGTGTCGGTTGCAGGAATATACTCGCAGCCAATCCAGCCATCGTACCCAGCAGCGTCAATTGCTTTGAAGAGATTGGTGAAGTTGATCTCCCCGGTCCCCGGTTCATGCCGGCCCGGGTTATCGGCCAATTGAATGTGGCCGATCCTGTCAATCAGCTTAGTAATTGTTGCAGTAAGTTCACCCTCCATCCTCTGCATATGATAAATATCATACTGAAACATCACATTGGGGTGATCAATTTCGTCAATCAGGTCGATGGCCTCTTGCGAGCCGACCAGATAAAATCCAGGCATATCTTTGCTGTTCAGCGCTTCCAGGAGCAGCGTTATGTTTTCCCCGGCCAGGGCTTCTGCCGCAAATCGAATATTTTTTATCAGCGTTTCCCTCACAGTGTCAGATGACGTCCCTTCTGGTTTTAGACCCACGAGACAATTCAGGACAGGGCAATTAAGCGCTTTAGCGTACTCAATGCCCCGGCCGACGCCATCCTGAAACTCCCCTTCCCGGCCGGGAAGGCAGGCAATGCCTCTCTCACCGCCGCCCCAATCACCGGCCGGTAAGTTGTGCAGCACCTGCTTAAGCTTAAACGTGTCAAGGCGTTGGGCCAGTTTATCCGCAGGCCAGTCGTAGGGGAACAGATACTCCACCCCCTTGAAGCCATTTTGGGCGGCCTTTTCAAAACGATCGAGAAAATCGACCTCGGTGAACAACATTGTCAGGTTCGCATTAAATTTTGGCATGGCTGTTCTCTTCTGGTTCGCGCAATCGGGTTTGAGAAGATTGCAAATTTGCTGGATTTATCCTACTATGTACAAAACATCTGATAACCATAACATCAGATGTTATGATTTTCTTATTGCGCTTCTTCAAAAATGTCAATAAAAAACATGAAAACCTCAGCCCAACAACTGGATAAAACGTAACGATTAGTAAAAAACTTTAATATTTATCAGAATTGCGGCTCATCAAAACCAGAGTAGTCAGGGGTAATTATGCACGAGCAAGTATACCAGCTTGAGAGAAAGCGTCTTGCAGATCAGGTTGCTGACCATCTCATGGCGCTTATCGCCGACGGTGATTTGAAACCCGGAGATAAACTGCCTTCCGAGCCAGAGTTGATGAAACAGTTTCAGGTCGGCAGAAGTTCGATCAGGGAGGCAATCGGGGCCTTGTCTCTGGTCGGCCTGATTACCGTGAAACCGGGGCAAGGTACTCATGTAGCTGGTTTTTCCTTGGAAACTCACTCAAAACGCATCGGGCTGCTGGGCATCGGCAGAGAAAAGATACGCGAACTTGTTGAGGCGCGGATCGAGCTGGAATGCGTTATTGTCCGGCTTGCTGCAGAGCGTGCAACAGAAGATGATATTGCCACCATACGAAGTAAACACCTGCAGCTTAAGCAGGCTATCAGCAAACATGAGGAGCCAATCTCTCTTGATCTCGCCTTTCACCTGGCCATAGCTAAATCCTGCCACAACAGTGTCATGATAAGATTTCTGCTGGAAATGCGGCAGCCCATTCGTTATTGGATGATACAAAAAACGAAATTTGACTGGGGCTATGAGAAGGTATGTGAGCAGCATGAAGTTATTTTAAACGCGATCAAAAACAAAGACGCAGCGCAAGCGGAGAAAGCTATCAGATCGCATCTCCAATCAACCGGAGATCGCCTTATAACTGCAATTCTTGAAAAGAATGAAGGGTAAACCATCACCCAGGCCATACGAGCCAGTGCGCAGCTGGGTCAGTCTTGGTCCCGGCACAGCCTGGAGTATCATCGATCTTGATGATGTTGGCAACGGCCGTATTCAAGAATCGCCCTGATCTGAGGAACACCCAAGTCTTCAAAGATAATCGCGCCTTCCAGAATATGTATGATTTCCGGCTTCTTACCAGTTTTTTAAAAAAACGGACCTCCCTTTATTAGATCATTAAACCAGCCCGATGTCAGCCCCGCCTTGTTTGACCTTCCCCCTCCTGGGTGCTGTCGATTATGCATCATATTGAGCTGAAAGCAACTGAACCGGAAGGATTTTGTCTCGTTGCCCTTGCCTGGTTTGATTTGACAGAAAAAGCTTGCCCTTCAGCAGAGATAATAAATATGATAGGATTAACTGAGGTATTATTGCCGAACTCAAAAGAGTTATCGAAATGACCGACAAGCCAGCATTTGAAAATCTTAGTGAACTGATCGATCATCGGGGATCTGATGACCTGGATCATCAAGCCACGAAGGAGGAATTTGCCAGGATAACCTCTATCCTCAAAGCGACCCTCGAATCCACGGCAGATGGTATAGTGGTTGTCAATCTGGATGGCAGAGTCATCAGCTTCAACCGCAGATTTCAGACCTTGTGTGGTATTTCTGACCACCTTATGAAATCCATGGACGACAATCAGATTCTGGCCCACTTCATGGCTCTGGTCAAGCGCCCCGAGACCTTCCTCGACAAAGTCGGGGAGATTTATGAAAGTCCGGACGCAGAAGTTCAAGATATCATTGAATTCAAAGATGGTAGAATTTTCGAGCGGTTTTCACTTCCTCAGATTCTTGATGGAAAAACCATCGGCAGGGTCTGGAGTTTTCGAGATATCACTGATTTCAAACGCACAGAAGAAGAATTACGATACACCTTAAAAACCCTGCGCATGGCCCTCGGTGGCACCATTCAGGCGATTGCCTTAACGGTCGAGAAACGGGACCCTTATACGGCAGGTCATCAGCAACGCGTATCGGATTTGGCTCGGGCTATTGCCACTGACATGAACCTGTCAAAGAAAGTCATTGATGGTATTCGGCTGGCGGGGTCAATACATGATCTGGGCAAAAGCAGTGTCCCGACAGATATACTCAGCAAGCCGGGAAAACTGACCGAGCATGAATTCGCCATCATCAAGAGCCATCCGGAAGTTGGTTTTGATATCCTGAAGGGAATCCGCTTCCCCTGGCCCATTGCCAAGACAGTACTCCAGCATCATGAAAGACTCGATGGTTCTGGATATCCGGCCGGACTCAAAGGCGACGCAATCATTGTTGAAGCAAGAGTCATTGCCGTTGCGGATGTAGTCGAGGCAATCAGTTCTCATAGACCGTATCGCCCCGGTCTGGGCATGAATGTCGCAATTAATGAAATAAACAAGGGAAAGGGCATCATCTATGATGCTCACGCGGTGGAAACCTGCGTTAAATTGCTGACCAAGAAGAATTTCAGATTCAGATTCTCCAACTGGAACACCAACTAGGGGTGAAGGCACAAAATAGCTCACCCGAGCCATCTGCACGTTCGAAGCGTTAGTCAGCAATAAATTGTGCTATTTCTGAAATCACTCTATCCCTGATCTCGTTGCGCTCCATATAAAGTTCATGCCGGGCTCCTGCATATGCCCGATAGGTGCAGTCTGGACAGGTATGGGCAAATTCTTCCATCTCCTGCAGACCAACGATGCGGTCATCGGAAGCGGCCAGCAGCAATACGGGGCTGACAATCTGCTCAGTTTGTCTTTTCACCTGAGCCATCGCCCGGTATGCTTCATCCACCCACCTGTAGGTCGGCTCTTTAAGCACGGCATGTTCGAGGTTGGCAGCCAGTGCGAGATTGAATTCAAAACGGGTCCTGTCCGATGTCCAGATATTATCAGCAAAGCGCTCTTGCGCCTCGACGGCGCCACCACGGTATATAGAACGCGAGCCGAGACCAGACTTAACCGCAGCGGTAATGATCATCTTCAGCAGAGCAGTCGGCAGCGCCATGCCCGAATTTATTGCAAACATCGGTGATCCCAGAATTATCTTCTCAACGGTTTCAGGTCGGCTGGCAGCCTGCAGCACGCTCACGGTTCCCCCCATCGAGTGGCTGAGCAGGTGGCAGATTTCGATACCGCTGCGAGTTCTGAGCCAGGTGATGACCTGATTAAGATCCTCGACATAGGTCTGAAATCGATCAATATGGCCTTTATGGCCATCGGCCAGCAGCCGCCCTGAACCACCCTGCCCGCAATGGTCATAGAGACAGAGAGACAAACCGATGCCCTGCAGGTCCATCGCCAGTTCGATGTATTTCTCAATGAATTCGGCCCGGCCGGAAATGACAATAAGCGCTTGGTCTGCCCCCGCGCATGGCTGAAAAGCCAGGCGAAGCCGACAGCCTGATACCGAGCTAAGATAATCCTCAACAAAATGGTCCTGATACCAGGCCAGTCGCGCTAGGATTTGGGTTTGGAAATGGTCACTCATCAGTTTTTCGTCAGCAGATTTTCGCGCCGCTTTTTTGACCCGCTTCCAGCTGTTTTATTGTGCCAGGCACGGCCTATCGACCCGCTTCAGCAGCCATCGCAGAAGCCGTGAATCAAGGCCCGTCGCTGCGCCGAAGAGATACAGACTGACAGTCCAACAGACAATGTGGCATATTGCATTGCAAAACACCATATCAATTTGGTTGCCGGGGCCATCTTCAGATGATAACATTCATTGTAGTATCTGCCGGTTATCGAGCTTAACCTCAATTGCCGGGCTCGGACCGGTGTTTATGCCGCTGCCTCTAGGGCCGCATCTCAAGACATCGTCCCGACTTGGCGGCAACGCTTCAGAGAGCCGCCGCTTCTTTGCAAGAGGAATCATCATGGGCGAAACCCGATCAGCACAACAACAAAGTAAAAACAGCCAGCCTGGCGCCGCACCGGCCAAAGCCAGCAGCATCGATGATCTGGCCCAGCGCCTGCTGCATCTCGAGACTGAACTCGGCTCGAATATCCCGACCACGCTCTGGATAAGCGATCTGCACGGCGAAGGCGATCGTTTCAAATCGATACTTCGAGGCCGCTTTGGCGTCCTCTACCAGACCTGCCGGGAGGCGCTGCCCAACACCTTTACCACCGATAAGGTGCAGTATCTCGTCAGAATCATCCGGCGCCAGTATTTCATCGAGGATCAGTCCATAAACATGGACACCCAGGATGTGATCCTCTGTCTGGTTCAGATTCTCAAATACAAGCTGACCAATGCCCGTTACCGAAGTGAAGAAATCCTCAGACCTGAATTCAGAGATACGATCAGCAGGCTGCTGGCGGGGCTTCCTGTACCCGATCCGATTTTTGAGGAAGAGGTTATTTCCGCCCGGCTCATCGCCCACCTCTGCCATGCCATCCGCAATGTACTGCTCGACCGGATCCAGGTGCTGGGCGATGTCTTCGACCGCGGCCCGCAACCTGACAAGATCATCCGCTTCCTCTCCTCGGTACCCTATCGCCGGATTGTTGACTATGTTCTGGGAAACCACGATATCCTCTGGATGGGCGCCGCTTCCGGCAACCGATCACTTATCGCCGAAGCCATCCGGATCACCTGCCGCTACGATCATTTTGATTTTATGGAGCGGCTCGACTTCAACATATCCAAACTCGAGGCCTTCGCCGTCTCGACCTACCCCGCCGACCGTGTGACCGGTAACTTCAAAGCGCTTACCGAAAAAGGCCGCGCCATGGAAAAAGCGTTGGCTATTATCCAGTTCAAACTCGAGGAGCAGACCATTACCGATTTTCCCGAATATGAAATGCAGTCGCGCCTCTGGCTCGACCGGCTGACGGATATGCTGCAGAAAAACAATACCAGCGGCCTGAACGATACGTTTTTCCCGACCATCGACTACCAAGCACCCCTGCAAATTGTCGACAGAAGAGCAGCAGGTAATTGAAGATCTGGCAGAGCAGTTTTCCACCAATAAAAAACTTCGGCGACTGATCGGCTACCTCTTCCGGGTCGGTAAAACCTACTCGATCTACAACGATATTCTGAACATTCATGCGCTGGTTCCGTCAACCAGCGAGGCTGAATTCGATGAATTCCTCGAACGCAGCGGCCGCGATCTGCTCGATTTCATCCAAACCACCATCGCTCGGGTCGGGAAAAATTATCTGAACGGTAAAAAGCAGCAGTACAAAGATCAGGCGCTGTTTTTCTATCTCTGGTGCGGTCCGAAATCACCCTTTTTCGGCAAGCATGCGATGAAGACCTTCGAGCGATATTTTCTGATTGATAAAGAGAGCCATATGGAGAAATCGCTCTATTGGCAGCCAAATCTTGAGAAACCTCAATTCAAGCAGAAACTGCTCGAGGAATTCGGCGTGCGGCGGGTGGTCTACGGTCATACCCCGATCAATTATCTGAAGGGCAAACATATGGCCAGCGACGACGGCATAGCCATCAATGTGGACGGGGGATTCGCCGCCGCCTATTATAATCGGGGCCACTCACTGGTGCAGACACCGCACCAGCTTTACGGTATTATTCTGCCGACTCCGGACGAAATAAAGGAAGCCGAACGCAGGTTCGAATCCGCCCCGCTCGACATTGAACTCATCGACGAATTTCTGCATCCGCTGAAGGTGAAAGACACTCAGGAAGGCGTCAAAATGAAACGAGAACGCGACCAGCTTCTCAAAGAGATCACCAGGCTGGCCGCAGAATCGATCCAGCCCGGGGCCGCCCCGCATTAAGTCTAATTATTCAACCCATCAGGTTTAGCTATGGATATCAACTACGGAATGGAAATCGTCAGGGCCACCGAGATTGCCGCTTTGACCGCCTCCAGGGAACAGGGGCTGGGCAACTATATCCAGATCCTGAACCACGCCCGTGCCGCATTGGCCAAAACCCTGAACCGGCTCAATATTAAGGGCTATATCATAAACGATCGTTTCCAGGACCGGGAAGATATCGTTGCAATGCCCCGGCAAATAGGCCAGGGCGGGCCGACCATGGACCTCATGGCTGTCGGCCTTGAAGCGCACCACTCTGCCGCTACAGGCGGCAACAACGCCACCTCGTATGCCGTTATTGCACCCCAGGGAGTAATCCACAGTGTTCCCAATCTGAGCATGTATAAAGTCGTGGTCGGCCCCAAGGTCGGCAACGTGATCGATATCAATCAACCGCCAATGATCAACGTAAAAAGAACTGCTCGATCGCTGGGCAAATACACTGAAAACGTAACGGTCTGCATCCTCAACATGGCCAGGCACAAACAATTGATCAAAGAAGTGCGGCAGACGGGTGCCCGGATCAAACTGATCGAGGAAGGGGAAGTTTCAGGCTGTCTTTCAGCCATTACCGGAGAAAAGGCCGATATCTACATGGGCTATGGCTACGCACCGGAATCCACGCTGATTGCTGCTGCAATCAACTGTTTGGGCGGCTATTTTGAAGGCAAGATTTTCTATGAGAACGATCGGGACCGGGACCAGGCCCGCGCCCATGGCATCACCGATTTCAACAAAACATTCAGGACCCAGGATCTGATCCGCTCCCGGGAAGTGGCCGTGGCCGCCACCGGAGTCACCGACGGCGAATTCCTCGAGGGGGTCCGTTTCACCTCCAACGGCGCGGTAACCAATTCCTTTATCGCCCGGGCAGAGACAAAAACCTATCGAAAGCTTGAAACCAGGCACTTCTTTGACTACAAGCCGATTTTCTAGAAGCAGAATTAAAATCACGAAAGCCATCCCAACCACTATATTTCCGGCAGCTTATCAAGCTTTTTAAGTCCTACCTTTTGCATCAAACCAGTGCAGCAGTTTCAGCGCAGCTTTACCTCCCTTGTTTTCCGCTCTCGACTCAATTGCCTTGAATAAACAAGAATGCTGTCGATTCTTGATAGGAGAACGGGTATAGTACTACTCATTCATCTCCCCTGAGGTTTTTCAACCCAATAAGAGGATCGCTTATGTCCAGACGTTTATCAGGAGTTATTTTTGTGCTGCTGTTGGGAAGCTTCCTGCTTCCTGCGCTGCTTTATGCCAGGCCAGATGCATCGGTGAAATTTTCAGTCGTTCGTAGAGAAAACCCTAATTTTGCCAAAGAAACGCTGATCCTGCCCTATGCGTTTCCGTCCGAGACAATGGGGACCACCATAGGCGTCGGCGGCATTGCAAAAGGCTATCTCCAGGATCAGCTACTCTTCGGCGGCACCGTATTCGGCAGTTTTGACGATGCCAAAGGCGTCATTGGCGGCATGTGGGATTACAAATTACCTTTTACCAATCGGCTCTATTTTAGCGCCTACGGCGCGGTCTCCAACTTTCCCAGACAGCGTGCCTATACGGAGGTTCCGCGAAGGGCAGCTTCCGAACGCCCGCCGCCGGCTGGATCAAACAATTCGGATCAAGATAATTATATCGAAGATGATGGAAACGACAATTGGCTTGAGCTGAAACTTGAGTACGTCTTGCCCATCGGCGGCGCCAAGAATAAGGATACGATAGAGTATCAGCTTGCCGGCGGGATTCTGCAGTCGGGCGCGACCGGCGGGACAACCTGGAATCCCCTGACCAGCGGTGTATCGGTTCTTTTGCTGGGCAATTCGACTCGATACCAGGATTTCCAAACCGACGAAGTGACCTATTCGGGCGACATGTTTCCGTTAAACTTCGGATATCTGTATAACAATACCGACTTCCCGACCAATCCGAGTTTCGGCAGCTCCCAGTATATCGGCTACAGCAAGGATTTCAGCGAAGGCAATTACGGGTCCTGGGATTTTCTCGAATTTGAAGCGAGCAAATATTTTGATTTCGGTGAATCATCCTGGTCCCGCCAGCAGGTTCTCGCCCTTAATTTCTGGACCGGCTCGTCTCTGTCCTGGAGTGAAACTACCAATAGTGACGGTACCACGATCGTAGAAAACAAGCCGCCGTACCTTGCCGGCGCCAGACTTGGCGGTTTCTACCGCATGCGCGGCTTTGAAAACAATCGCTTCAATGACCGATCGGTTATCTACACCGCGGCCGAATACCGTTACACCCTGAAATGGAACCCGGTTGCCGGTGTCAACTGGCTGCGCTGGCTCAAGCTCGACTGGTTTCAGCTCGTGCCCTTTGTCGAAGGCGGCAGGGTCGCCGGAGATTACGATCTAGGCGAACTGTTTTCCGACTGGAAGTTTGACGCCGGCCTCGGCATCCGGGCAATGACGGCAGGTGCCGTGGTTCGCTTTGACATGGCCGCTTCCAATGAGGGCGGGGCAGCCTGGGTCATGTTTCAGCACCCGTTCTAGACCGTCATTATGCGTTTTGTTGCCGTTCTCATTTGCTTCTTCGCCCTGCTGCCTGTTCAGATCCTGAATGTTCCGGACTTGGCTGCAGGTCAGACCATAGACCGGATCCGAGCTAACGGCGAACTGGTGCTTGGCACCCCGGGTGATTTTCCGCCGTTCAGTGTCACTTCCGAACAGGGCGACCTGATCGGCTTCGACATCTCCCTTGCCCGGGAGCTGGCCAGAACCATGGGAGTGAATCTGCGCATCGTCAGGCTGCCGTTCGGCGAGCTCATTGACAGTTTGAAAGCCGGCGACGTCGATATGATTATGTCCGGCCTCAGCGTCACTCCCCGGCGCAATATGGAAATCGCTTTTGTCGGCCCCTATGGCAACTCGGGTCAGGCCTTTATCGGGCGCCGGGAGATAACCGAATCGCTCAGCGAACCGCTCGACCTGAACCGGGAGGGTCTGCGTATTGCGGTACTGCAGGATACCACTGCAGAAATGACGGCCCGTGCGGTGCTTCCGCAAACCGAGGTGACCTATACCAAAAGCCTGGATCAATCGCTGATCCTGCTGCTCAATGGCGAGATCGACGGGCTCATTTCAGACTACCCCTATTGCAAGGTCGCCGAGTTCAAGTATCGCGATCAGGGACTGCTGGTTTTCGACAAGATCCTCAGTTTCGAGCATCTCGGCATCGGGGTCGCCGGCGACGATGCCTTGTTTATCAACCTGCTGACCAATTATCTCAATCTGCTGGTGGGCTCAGGTGCGCTCAAAGCCATGCAGGAATTCTGGTTCAAGAGCAGCGACTGGATTTCCAGCATTCCCGATTTGACCATTCTTAAAGATTTCTAGAATTCAGATAACCAATGGCGCCTGAGGAAAAGGCCGAAAACTCCGCACCGAGAACCTGCTATTCTCTTGAGACCACCCTCAAACGGGCCCTGTCTCCCCTGGAGGAATTTCTCCACCGCCAGTCATCTTCCGGGATCGTTCTGATGATCTGCGTGGCTCTCGCGCTGTTCATCGCCAACAGCCCGCTGTTTCCGCTCTACGATGATATCCTGCACCTGCCGATCACCATCGGGAGTCCTGGTTTTTCACTCACCTATTCACTGCACCACTGGATTAACGACGGCCTGATGGCGGTGTTTTTTTTCGTGATCGGTCTCGAGGTTAAACGGGAAATCCTGATCGGTGAGCTCTCCGACTTCAGACAGGCGCTGCTGCCGATCAGTGCAGCTCTAGGCGGCATGCTCGTGCCTGCAGCATTCTATATTGTTTTCAACCATACCGGCGAAGCGCAACGTGGCTGGGGAATTCCGATGGCAACCGATATTGCCTTTGCGGTCGGCATCATTGCCCTGCTCGGCTCCCGGATTCCCAAGCCACTTGTGGCGATGCTTCTGGCCCTGGCCATTGTGGACGATATCGGGGCCGTACTCGTCATCGCCTTGTTCTATACCGAGACCATCAATATCCTACCACTGGTTCTGGCCGGTGTCTTTCTGCTCTGCATGATAGCGATGAATCTGGCCGGTATCAGACAGCCTCTTCCCTTTGCCCTGGTCGGCATCCTGATGTGGCTGGCCATGATGAAGTCCGGCATCCACGCCACCCTCGCCGGGATCCTGGCTGCCTTTACAATCCCGGCCCGCTCGTCCTTCGATAGTTACCAATTCGCAGAAACCATGGACAGACTGGCCCGGGAATTCAAAGAGCAGATCAGCCCCGATACCCAATCCAGGCAACTCAACGTCCTGCGCAACAGCAAGAAACAGTCCATTCTTCAGACCATTGAAAATGGCGTTCATAAAATGGAAAGCCCACTGCACAGGCTGGAGCACTCGCTCCATGTCTGGGTCTCCTTTCTGATTGTGCCCGTCTTTGCTCTTGCCAATGCTGGAATTAAGCTCGAATTCGGCAAACTGGACTCGATTCTTCTGCATCCGGTGACCATCGGCGTTATCGTTGGTCTTATTTTCGGTAAAACGATCGGCATCTATCTCAGTTCATGGCTGGTGGTAAAATCAGGGTTAAGCAACCTGCCCCAGGGGGTAAATCTCCAGCAGATTCTCGGTATCTCGATACTGGCCGGAATCGGTTTTACGATGTCGATCTTTATTGGCTCGCTGGCCTTTTACGATCATCCTGAATTTTTACTCAATGCCAAAATCGGAATTGTTTTTGCCTCTTTGATGGCAGGTGTCATTGGCTATTGGTGGCTGTCCAGAAACACATGAACCTGCTTGAGTGCATATCTATCGGTACTGTTTTCACCAACGATCTTTGAGCGAACGTTTTTACAATTTTGCCTGGAGCAAGGAGAACTATTTATGACCGGCAAGAGTTCACCCGCAGGTGCTATTCTGCAGCGCGACAAGAGAACCTATGCGATCGTTCCTCGCATTCCCGGAGGACTCCTCGATCTCGAAATACTGCAGAAATTCTCCGCGGTGGTCGAGAAATATCAGATACCCATCGCTAAAATCACCTCCGGTCAGCGCATCGCTTTGGTCGGCATGGAAGCTGAGCAGGTGGAATCGATCTGGAACGATCTCGATCTGGATATCGGCAAGGCGACCGAACCCTGCCTGCACTACGTCCAGACCTGCCCAGGCAATACGGTCTGCAAATTCGGAGTGCAGGACTCGCTTGGATTCGGTATCGACCTTGAACACCATTTCAGCGACAAAGACTTTCCGGCAAAAATGAAGTTCGGCGTTTCCGGCTGTCCTTTCACTTGTGCCGAAAGCATGGTCAGGGATGTCGGGGTAATCGGCAAGAAAAAGGGCTGGTCCGTCTATTTTGGCGGCAGTTCGACCCGCACGCCCCGGGTGGCCGATCTGATCGCTGAAGATTTATCCGATTTCCAGGCCAAGGCGCTCATCGAGCGGTGTCTCGATTATTATATCGCCCAGGCGAAAACAAAGGAGCGCACCGCCAGATTCATGCAGCGCATCGGCCTGGAAACGTTCAAGCAATCGATATAACCGGGTAATAAAAAATTCATATCGTTTTCGCCCCCTGCACAGGTGCGAAACCCGGCCCCGCAGTTGCCCTACATCGAGCTGGTTTACTTGCTTCAGTCTCCTTGTTCTGCCAAGTAGAAATCATCTTATACTACCGTTATCATTATTTTTTATTGTTATTTGGACAGCATGTGAATATTCTTATGGGCAATCCTTTTTAGTTCACATTTACGCTTATCGTGTTATTTTAAAGACTCGTTTTTTATCACGCTCCATCCCCCCGTTTTTATCAGCCAGGGAGTCACATTATATGACCAGATTGGTTTATCTCACGCTCGCGATGGCACTTGCTGCCCTCTCCGGCTGCGGCCCGGCCACCACCAACAGGGCGTTGCAGGACAACAAAGTTCCTCTGAACAGCGCGGCTCTTTTCAACCTCGTCTCGGGCAACTCCCTGATTCTTTCCGCCTATGACTTCAGCGGCACCGTTTATTTCAGTGAAAGCGGTCTTCTGGCCGGAATCGACAATGAAAACCAGCAGGATGTCGGAACCTGGGATATCACCGATAACAATCAACTCTGCCTCAAGTTCAGGCTCTGGTATTACGGTGATAACAAATGTTACTTGCTTGTGGCCGACACTCAGGGTGACCGGGTTGATTTTTTTACCCCCAACGGAGCGGCCTATTATGCCGGCATGAGTGTGACCGGCGATCCCGCAGGTCTGGCCGGTCAGCTAAAAAGGAAAGCAGTGCCCAAATCCGTTCGCCGGGACCTCGCCCGCCAGAAGTCAGGGGACGAGATGACGGCAAAGCCCGATGCCCCCCCTGTCGGTTCCGGCACCAAAGAAGCCAAGGACAGCTACTACGAAACGGCTGCAGCCTCAGCCGATGATGCTGATCAGACCGTTAAGCGACTGGCCGGCAACTGTCCCGGCTGCAATATGGCAGGTATCGACCTGAAAGAGGCCTCGCTGATCAAGGCAAATCTGGCCGGGGCCAATCTGACCGGGGCCGATCTGCGCTACGCCAACCTGCGTCGCGCCAACCTTGCCGGGGCCGATTTGAGCGGCGCCCGGCTTGATTTTGCCAATCTGCCCGGGGCCGATCTGAGCGATGCAGACCTCAGCAATGCCAATCTCAGCGGTGCCAATCTGCTCCTGACCAACTTCAGCGGCGCAGATGTCAGCGGTGCCATCTTCACCAATGCCAACCTTGAAAAAACCATAGGTTTAGATAAACAACCATGAATGCAGGATTCGTTCATCTCCACGTACATACCCAGCACAGTCTGCTCGACGGTGCCATCCAGGTAGACAATCTGCTCGACAAATGCGCCGAGTTCAATATGGATGCCGTTGCCATTACCGATCATGGGGCGATGTATGGCGCCCTTGATTTTTATAATAAAGCAAGAAAAGCGGGCATCAAACCGATCGTCGGCTGTGAATTTTATCTGGCGCCGGGCAGTCGAGCCGAGAAAAAAGTAGGTGAAGCAGGTCCTGCGTTTCACCTGATTCTGCTGGCCATGAACTACCAGGGTTATCGGAACCTGATGAAGCTCTCGAGCCTGGCCCAGTTCGAAGGTTTTTATTACAAACCTCGCATCGACAAAGAGCTTCTGCAACTCTACGGCAACGATCTGA
This sequence comes from uncultured delta proteobacterium, assembly GCA_963707715.1. Taxonomy (GTDB): domain Bacteria; phylum Desulfobacterota; class Desulfobulbia; order Desulfobulbales; family Desulfocapsaceae; genus JABDQA01. Next base: position 236,770 of record CAVPRJ010000002.1, on the reverse strand, counting down.
TTGCTCTGTCGGCCTGCCTGCATGGCGAAGTGCCATGGCTGCTGTCTCACAACCGGCTTGATGAAGCCAGACAGAAAGCAGCCGAGATGAAGGAGTTGTTCGGCGACCGCTACTATTTTGAGCTTCAGCAGAACGGCATCCCCGAACAGAAGGTGGTCAATGAAGGTCTGATGCAGCTCAGTACCGAGCTCGGCGTCAAATTGCTGGCCACCAACGACTGCCACTATCTCAATAAAGAAGAGTCCCATGCCCACGAAGTGCTGCTCTGCATACAGACTGGCAAAACGATAAACGACCCGAAGCGATTCAAGTTTAATTCGGACGATTTTTATTTCAAATCCCCCGACGAAATGAGGGCACTGTTCAGCCACTGCCCCGAAGCTGTTGCCAACACCGTTGAAGTGGCCCAGCGTTGCAATCTCGAAATCGAATTAGGCCAGTACCATTTTCCTAATTTTCCGCTCCCCGAAGGCGAAACCCTGGAGTCAATGTTTGCCAAGAACTGCCGTGCAGGATTGCAGGAACGCTTTGCGCTGATGCGGCAGAAGTCCGTGCTTTCGCCCGAGATCGAAAAGCAGTACAGCGACCGGCTGTCGATGGAAATCGACGTGATCAATAAAATGGGTTTTCCCGGCTATTTCCTGATCGTAGCTGATTTTATCAACTGGGCCAAAGATCAGGGCATACCGGTCGGCCCGGGCCGCGGCTCCGGGGCCGGCAGCCTGGCCGCCTACTGCATGCGGATCACCGATATTGACCCGATCCCCTATGGCCTTATCTTCGAGCGCTTTCTCAATATCGAACGCAAATCAATGCCCGATTTCGATATCGATTTCTGCCAGGACCGGCGCAGTGAAGTGATCGACTATGTCCGCCAGAAGTACGGCGGCAACGAGCATGTGGCCCAGATTATCACCTACGGCAAGATGAAGGCCAGGGGTGTGATCCGCGATGTAGGCCGGGCGCTTGACATCCCCTTTCGGGAGGTTGACAAGATTGCCAAGCTGGTTCCTGAAGAGCTCGAGATGACCATCGACAAGGCCATCGACCGAGGAACCGAAACTGACCAAGGCTGCCGATCTCGATCCCCGCATATCCGAGCTGCTGCGCGTGTCCAAAACCCTCGAAGGGCTGGCCCGGCACACCTCGACCCATGCCGCCGGTGTAGTCGTCTCGCCTGAACCGATGACCGAATATCTGCCAATCTGCCGGGGTAAGGACGAGGAGACCATCACCCAGTACGACATGAAGCATACCGAGATGACCGGCCTGATCAAATTCGATTTTCTCGGTCTCAAAACCCTGACTGTCATCCAGAAGGCCCTTAGGCATATCAAGGAGGATCTGGGTAAAGATCTCGATATTGCAACCATTCCCATGGATGACCTGAAGACCTTCAAGCTGCTCTGCAGCGGCAATGCGCTCGGGGTGTTCCAGCTCGAGAGCAGCGGCATGCGCGAACTGCTGGTCAAGCTGGCTCCCGAACAGTTCAGCGACCTGATCGCCCTGGTGGCCCTGTATCGCCCAGGCCCGCTCGACTCGGGCATGGTTGATCGATTTTGTCGAGACCAAGCATGGCCGCCGTGAGCCCGAATTACCCGCTGCCCCAGCTCAAGCCGATCCTGGAAGAGACCTACGGCGTGATCGTCTACCAGGAACAGGTCATGAAAATCGCCAACGTACTGGCCAGCTACAGCCTCGGTGACGCCGATATTCTCAGGCGGGCCATGGGCAAGAAAATCCCCGAGGTCATGGACCAGGAAAAGGTAAAGTTCATGGCCGGTGCCCTGGAAAACGGCATCCCGAGGAAAAGACGGCCGAGTCATATTCGATCTGATGGCCAAATTTGCCGGCTACGGTTTCAATAAATCCCACTCGGCCGCCTATGCCCTGATCGCCTACCAGACCGCCTATCTCAAGGCCCACTATCCGGCCCAGTTCATGGCTGCGCTGCTGTCCTGCGATATGAACAACACCGACAAGGTGGTCCTGTATATCAACGAGTGCAGGGAGCATCGAGATCGAGGTGCTGCCGCCGGATATCAACGAAAGCGAGCAGGATTTCAGTGTCCATCATGATCGGATCCGTTTCGGCCTGGCCGCCGTGAAAAATGTCGGCGAATCGGCCCTTACGTCGATCATCGAAGAGCGCGATGAGAACGGTAAATTTTCCTCCCTGGTGGATTTCTGCAACCGGGTCGACTCCCGGCGGGTCAACAACCGGGTCATCGAGAGCCTGATCAAATCGGGATCGTTTGATTCACTGGGCGTAATCAAGCGCTCTCAACTGCATGGCCATCCTGCCCCAGGCCATGGAACAGGCCAAAGCGCTATCAGCGGGATCGCCAGAGCGGTCAGATGTCGCTATTCGGCGTGGCCGGAGACGCATCGGCAACCGAAGTCAGCGAAATTTTGCTGCCGGACATCGAAGAGTGGGACGAGCGCGAAAAACTGATGTATGAAAAAGAAACGGTCGGCTTCTATATTACCGGTCATCCACTGGAAAACGCCCTGGCCGAAATGCAGAACCATCGCGGACTGCAGATATCGTCAACCTGAGAAACTTCAATGAAGGGCAGCCGGTAAGGGTCGGCGGGCTGATCCGGAGTCTGCAAGGAACTGAAAAGCAAGCGCGGCGAACCGATGGCCTTCCTGGTCCTCGAAGATATCCTGGAGACCATAGAAGTCATGGTATTTCCCGAAACCTACACCGCTGTTATCACCTGCTGAACAGCCCCGACCCGGTAATTGTCCGCGGGACCATACAGAAAAGCGATCAAGGCCGAAAAATTATCGCCGAGGAGATCGATCTCCTGCCCGAAGCGCGGCAGAAGTACACCCTGGGGATTCATGCACGGCTGGAAGCCGATACGATAACCCGGCTGCGCCTGGAAGAGTTAAAGGAATTACTCTTCAATTACCACGGCAGTTGCCCGTTTTCGATCACCCTGCACTTTGCCGGCGAGGGTGAGGTCGATGTCGATATCAATAAGGATTTAACCGTGAAACCGTGTCGAGAGATGAGCACCAGTGTGGCTGAACTGTTTGGCTACGATCCGCTGACTTTCAGCAAGACCGTGCTCGAACCGATACCGCGAAAACGTTCGTTCAAGCAGCAGACCCATTGACCTGCAGGGAGCGCAGCACGTTTCTGTTACCGGTCCGGTTTTGCTTCGGCAGCACTCCCGCAGCATGGCAGTTTTACCCTCCGCAGCAGACCTAGACCCTTGGCTTTTGCTTTTCGACGAGCCAGAAACGCCTCAGAGAATGAAGCGGCTCAAGTCCTGATCGTCGACGATATCCTGCAGTTGAGCCCGAACATAATCGGCGGTAACCACGAAACTCGTCTGCTCGTTTTGCGAAGCATCAAACGACAACTCATCCAGTACCCGCTCCATAATGGTGTGCAGCCGCCGCGCGCCGATTTCTTCGGTGCGCTCGTTCACTTCCACCGCGATACGGGCCATCTCCTCGATGGCTTCATCTTCAAAGCTGAGGGAGATGCCCTCGGTTGCCAGCAGCGCGATATACTGCTTGGTAAGAGCATTCTCCGGCTCGGTGAGGATTTGCACGAACTCATCCTTGCCAAGCGACTGGAGCTCGACTCGTATCGGAAAGCGGCCCTGCAGCTCAGGTACCAGGTCCGATGGTTTGCTGACATAGAACGCTCCGGAGGCAATGAATAATATATGGTCGGTTTTGACCAGGCCGTGCTTGGTGGTCACCGTGGCACCCTCGACGATCGGCAGCAGGTCGCGCTGCACTCCTTCCCGTGAGACATCGGGCCCATGCACACCGCCGTGCCTGGAAGCGATCTTGTCGATCTCGTCGAGAAATATGATGCCCGATTCTTCTGTACGCTTGAGCGCCTCTTTGAGAACCTTGTCCATGTCCACCAGTCGCTCCATCTCCTGCTGTTTGAGGGCCTCCATGGCTTCGGGAACTTTCAGTTTCTTTTCTCTTTTTTTCCTCGGAAACATCTTGCTGAAGGCGTCCTGCAGGTTCGACTGCATATCTTCCATTCCCGAGGTTGTCATGATCTCAATCATCGGCATGGATTTGGACGCTTCGAGCTCGAGTTCGAGTTCGCGTGTGTCGAATTTACCTTCCCGCAGCATTTTCCTTATTTTTTCCCGGGTAGATCCTTCATGCTCCTGGGGTACTTTTTTACCGCTATCGCCCCGTGAAACGATGGTAAAGGATTTGGCCCCGTCCGGACCCGACTCAGACAGCGGCGTGGCTGCGTCAGGGGATGGCGGCAGCAGCAGGTCGAGCATCTTGTCTTCGGCACTGGCCTCGGCAATCCCCTCAATACGCTTCTTCTCCTCGGTTTTAACCATATTTATCGCGATCTCGACCAGATCCCTGATCATTGATTCGACATCGCGACCAACGTATCCCACCTCGGTGAACTTGGAGGCCTCGACCTTCAGAAACGGCGACTGAGCCAGTGAAGCCAGGCGTCTGGCGATCTCTGTCTTACCCACCCCGGTCGGGCCGATCATGATGATATTTTTCGGGGCGATTTCTTCCCTGAGCGGAGACGGAACCTGCCTTCGGCGCCAGCGATTTCTCAGAGCGATGGCCACGGAACGCTTGGCGTCCCCCTGGCCGACTATATACTTGTCGAGCGCCGCCACGGTTTCAGGCGGCGTCAGTGCCTGCATGTCTTTCATATTTTTTCAAGAGTGATTGTTTGGTTGGTAAAAACGCATATTGATCCAGCAATTTCCATCGCTGTAGTGCAGATTTCTTCGGCTTCAAGATCGCTCTTCTCCACCAGGGCCAGCGCCGCGGCATGGGCATAGGGACCTCCCGAGCCGATGGCCAGCACACCGCTATCCGGCTCGATCACGTCTCCGGTGCCTGAGATCAGCAGGGAGTGATCCTGATCGACGGCAATCAGCATGGCCTCCAGCCGCCTGAGCATCCGGTCCGTGCGCCATTCCTTGGACAGTTCGACGGCCGCCCGCATCAAATCCCCGTTGTACTGCTCCAGTTTGATTTCGAACTTGTCGAACAGCGTAAAGGCATCGGCCGTTGCCCCGGCAAACCCGCAGATCACCTTTTTGTGGTAGAGACGTCGTACTTTTTTGGCGGTATGCTTTATCACCGTGTTGCCCATTGACACCTGGCCGTCTCCAGCCACGACGACCTGGCCCTTATGGCGCACCGACAAGATTGTGGTTGAACGTATGGACATGAACTGCTGCTCCTTGGTATTCGGGTTATTTGGGCTCATCTCCAAGCCTGTTTTTTTTTCTGCTGTCTCCCAGCGGATGTGATTCATCATAGATTTTGGTGATCAGGTCAATGGTCAGATGCGTGTATTTCTGGGTTGTGGACAGGCTGGCGTGTCCCAGCAGCTCCTGAACCGAACGCAGATCGGCACCCATCTCGAGCAGGTGGGTGGCAAACGAGTGACGCAGTGCATGAGGTGTCACTGGCTGCTGGATCCCCACCCTGAGACCGTATTTGGCCACGAACCGCTCCACACTTCTGGTCGTCAGCCTGCCGCCGCGATTGTTCAGGAACAGGGCCTGATCCTCCACCTTCTGACCCCGCTCCAGCCTGGCCAGGATCAGCCTGGTACGCTGCCCCTGGTACTGCCTGATCGCCTCAATCGCTGGGCGTCCTACCGGAACCAATCGCTGCTTGTTTCCTTTGCCCACCACCCTAAGCATTTCACTGGCCAAATCAAGATCGTCAAGATCGGCCGAAACCAGTTCGGCAACGCGTATACCGGTGGAATAGAGCAGCTCCAGAATGGCTCTGTCACGATATACGAAACTATCCTCGGGGCCGGGGGCTTCCAGCACCTGAAAGACCTGATCCACCGTCAGGAAATTGGGTATCGTCCGAGCCTGTTTGGGCCCGATGATGCCCGCCAGAGGATCATGGTCCACTCGCTTTTCCCGCAGCAGAAACCTGAAATAGGAACGCAGGGCAGACAGCTTTCTGGCCACAGTGGCCGGTCCGTTGCGGCCGTGCAGCCCAATGATGAAATTTCGAATATCATCACCACTGACCTGCCCCGGCCGGCGCTGGTTTTCGAGCGTTTCGGCAAATTCGAGCAGATCATGGCGATAGCCGGAAACCGTGTGATCGGAGTAGCCCTTTTCATTCTGCAGCCAGCTGCAGAACAGGACTATGCTTTCCTGCATTTCCATGCCACCCTTTTCCCTCGCGCGAACCGTCCTGCGCTGCAGTATAAGACGCAGAAACCGTCATGAATCATTTCTTGCACATCACTTGACTGGTGTACTATATTCAGCGACCAGTATAATCAGCAACATCGCTTTTTCAATCGGTAGTACAATGTATCGGTCACCAGGTGCGACCTGGCCGGTCAGGTAGACATTATGGTCAAGAAAACGTTCGAAAGTGCCCTTGCCCGCCTCGAGAAAATCACCGAAGAACTCGAAGACGGCGAATTGAGTCTGGAAGCCAGTCTGAAAAAATTTGATGAAGGAATTAAACTTACCGAATTCTGCAACGCCAGGCTGAGCGAGGCCAGAACCAAGGTCGAAATTTTGCTCGACAAGAGCGGGCGCCTCGAAACCGAGCCGTTCGACGAAGTTCCCGATGAAGATTGAAGCCTATCTGCGAGACAAGAAGCAGATTGTTGAGTCAGGACTCGAGCGCTTGATGCTTGAGGCGCATGGCCCCTTCAAAGACCATATCGAGGCGATGCGCTACAGCCTTTTCGTTGGCGGCAAGCGCATCAGACCGGTGCTCTGCCTGGCTGCCGCCGAAGCAATCAGCGACGAGCCCCGCCTGCTTGAAGCACTTTTACCGGTGGCCTGTGCCATCGAGTGTATTCATACTTACTCGCTGATTCACGACGATCTGCCAGCCATGGATGATGATGAACTGCGCCGGGGACGGCCGACTAATCACATGGTCTACGGCGAAGCGGAGGCTATTCTGGCCGGCGACGCTTTGTTGACCTTTGCCTTTGAGCTGCTCTCAAACCCGATCCAAGAACTGGCGTCTACAGCCCAACTGCGCATTATCAATCTGGTCGCCCTGGCCGCCGGAGCTGAAGGGATGACGGGGGGGCAGTCCCTTGATATCGCCGGCGAAAACAATGAATTGCCATTTGAAATGCTGCAGACGATCCATCGAAGCAAAACCGGCGCCCTGCTCCGTTGCTGTCTCGAAGCTGGCGGGGTCGGGGCAGGAGCCAACCGGGTCCAGTTGAAGTGTCTGAGCGACTATGGCACCGCGATCGGCCTGGCCTTTCAAATTGTCGACGATTTACTCGATGCCACGGCCACCACCGAACAACTCGGCAAGACCGCGGGCCTGGATCAACGGCGTGGCAAAGCCACCTATCCCGCCTATTTCGGCATCGACCAGACCAGGCATCTCGCTCGGCAGGCTGTCGAAGACGCGAAGAGTGCCCTGAGCCCTCTGGGCGACAGAGCCTTGCCACTGGCTGCTCTGGCCGATTACATTTACGCGAGAACCCACTGAGAACGGACTCTATTCCTGCTGCACACGCCACTCTCAACCATGTATCTCAGCCCATTTCTGCAGATTGAGGTTTATTAGAATCATTTATTGATTATGGTATAGCAAATCTCAAATCAGCCCTATCGTGAATCAAATGTTAATGCCGCCGTCACCAGCACAAACCAATAGCGTTCTGCTCAACTCCATATCCAGCCCTGAAGATATCAGGGGTCTAGAGATTCCCGAACTGAACTCGCTTGCCGCGCAAATCAGGGACTTCCTGATTAAATCGGTCTCGCAGACCGGTGGGCATCTTGGGCCCAGTCTCGGCGTTGTCGAGTTGACGCTTGCGATTCACTACGTGTTCAACACTCCCAAAGACAAACTGATCTGGGACGTCGGACACCAGAGCTACGCCCACAAGCTCATCACCGGCCGGCAGGCAGAGTTTCACACCCTCAGGCAATATCAGGGCATAAGCGGTTTTCCCAAACGCAGCGAAAGCCCCTACGATGCGTTCGAGACCGGCCATTCTTCCACCTCGATCTCCGCAGCACTGGGAATGGCACTGGCCAAGAACCTCAAGCAGGACCCGGCCCGCGCGATAGCAGTTATCGGCGATGGCTCGATGACGGCTGGCATGGCCTTTGAGGCCCTCAATCAGGCGGGCCATATCAACAAAGATCTTATCGTCATCTTAAACGACAACGAGATGTCGATTTCACCCAATGTCGGAGCCCTGAGCAGTTTTCTGAGCCGTAAACTGAGCGGCAGAACCATGCGGCGCCTGAAAGATCACCTGGTCGACCGTCTCGGGCAGCTCTCCAATGTCGGTGAAAATATTCTTACCGTGCTTAAAAAGAGTGAAGAGAGTTTCAAAAGCTTCTTCACCCCGGGCATGCTTTTCGAAGCGCTCAAATTCGACTACATCGGCCCGCTCAACGGCCACAGTCTCGAAGATCTGATCGATACCTTTGAAACCGTGCGGGACACCCATCAGGGGCCGGTGCTGATTCATGTCCTGACCACCAAGGGCAAGGGATATGAACCGGCCGAAAAAAATCCCGGCACATTCCACGGTGTCGGTCCATTCGACCCTGGCAGCGGGCAAAGCAAATCCAACGGCGGCGGGCCCGTCAGCTATACCAAGGTCTTCGGCGACACCCTCACCAGGATTGCCAGAACCAATGAAAAGGTGGTGGCCATTTCAGCCGCGATGGTGACCGGCACCGGTCTGGGCGGTTTTTCCCAGGCCTACCCCGATCGCTTTTTCGATGTCGGCATTGCCGAGCAGCATGCGGTCACTTTTGCCGCCGGGCTGGCCAGCGAAGGACTGCATCCGGTGGTGGCAATCTACTCGACCTTTTTCCAGCGCGCCTACGATCAGATCATACACGATGTCTGCATCCCGAACCTGCCGGTCACCCTGGCCATTGATCGGGCCGGCGTAGTCGGTGCCGACGGGCCGACCCATCACGGGGTGTTCGATCTTTCCTTTTTGCGGGTTGTGCCCAATCTGATCCTGATGGCTCCCAAGGACCAAGAGGAGTTGCAGCACATGCTCTTGACCGCAATCGAACATCACGGCCCGTCCATGTTGCGCTACCCCAGGGGCGGTGGAGAAGATGTTGCCCTCAGTGCCCAGCTGCAACGTCTTGCTATCGGTCGAGGTGAACTGCTCCGGGAGGGTTCTGATATTCTGCTGCTGCCGATCGGCAATCGGGTTCATCCGGCCCTGCGCGCGGCGCTCGGACTCGAAAAACTCGGCATCGATGCAGCGGTGCTTAACCCCCGCTTCATCAAACCGTTGGACAAAGAACTGATCTGCGACTGGGCAGCCACAACCGGACGCGTGGTAACCGTAGAAGACAATGTTCGCCATGGCGGCTTCGGCAGTGCGGTGCTGGAATTATTCAGCCGCTGCGGTCTGTCGAATGTCAAAACCAGCCTGCTGGCTCACCCCGACCGTTTCCTCGAACACGGACCGCAGAAAACCCTGTGGCGCAACAGCTCGATCAACTCCGTCTCGATCACCGAAGCCGCACTGCACCTGATGAACAAATAAGCCTGGCGACTCTTCTGCTGCACTGGGCGCCGCTAAATTTACTCCGCTCGTCTCAGAGCTTGTAGTAGGCCTTATACCAGTCCACAAAACGTGAAATACCATGTTCGAGCGTGGTGTTGGGACGATAATTGAAGTCACGGGCCAGGTCATCCACATCGGCATAGGTTGCCGGCACATCACCCGGCTGCAGGTCAAGAAATTGTTTTTCTGCAGTTATCCCAAGACAAGCCTCGAGCACCTCGATATAACGCAGCAGTTTTTCTTTGTTGTTGTTGCCTATATTGTAAACCCGATAGGGACAATAAGAGGTGGCGGGATCGGGCTTATTGCCGTTCCAGGCCGGATCCCCATCCGGAATTTTGAAAATAACCCTGACCACACCCTCGACAATATCGTCGATATAGGTGAAATCCCGCTCCATATCTCCATGGTTGAAGACTTTAATCGGCTGGCCGGCAAGCATCGCCCGGGTGAACAGAAAAAGTGCCATGTCAGGCCTGCCCCAAGGACCGTATACGGTGAAGAACCGAAGCCCGGTGGTCGGCAGCCCGTAGAGGTGACTGTAGGCGTGAGCCATCAACTCGTTGGCTTTCTTGGAGGCGGCGTAGAGTGACACCGGATGGTCGACGTTGTCATGCACCGAAAAGGGCATGTTGGTGTTGGCTCCGTACACCGAACTCGATGAGGCATACACCAGGTGTTTGACGCCGTTATGGCGGCATCCTTCGAGAATGTTGACGAAGCCGACCAGATTGGTATCGACGTAGGAATGCGGGTTGATCAGGGAATAACGCACCCCCGCCTGGGCGGCCAGGTTGACCACCGCATCAAAGCGATACCGGGAAAACAGCGCTTCCATAGCCGCACGATCGGCCAGGTCAGCTTGCTCATGAATAAAACGGTCCCCCTGAGCGAGGGCTGCCATTCGATCTCTTTTGAGCTGCGGATCATAATAGTCGTTAAGGTTGTCAAGCCCGACCACGGTGATGTCGCGGGCGGTTAGTCGCTGGGTCAGATGAGCGCCGATAAAGCCAGCCGCACCGGTTACAAGAATAGTTTCCATGAAAAGGTGTCTTTTTGAATGGGTAAAAAAACTCCCCCAAGCAGGATTCTAGGGAGTTCATTGACAGATTTTGCCTGCTGGCATCAATCGTCAAAATCACCTTCGGGGCCTCTGTCGGTATCAAGGGTTTTGGCCCGTTCGATGATTTTTTCTCTGGTCCATTGCTGCGGGTCTTCGAGACGTTGTGCAATCGTGCCGACCTCGCAGGAACCGGCTTCAGCCAGCAATTCCAAGGCCAGCGGCGCGGTATCCGAGGCATTGAATACCGAGACCAGCATCGTATGAACAAAATCCTCGACCCGGGCCACCATCCGTTCACGCACCTCGGCCGGCTGGCCCATCAACCAGTTGTCTATCGGCAGATTGAGGTTCTTGAAATTGCCGCCCGACCAGCCGTTTTTGTCCGCCAGTTCGGTCATCCTGGCCCACACTGCTTCACTGACGCCCTCACCCGCCACCTTTTTGAAATTGCCGCTCTCGTCCATAATCGCATTGCCGTAGTCATTCACCTCCACACCCCAGGACACCATCTGCAGTGCAGTCGCGACGTTGGCTTTGGTGGTGCGGGTGCGCGAGGCAATCTGACGAAGACGCTCTGAACTGTTGCCCGAAGTGCCGTGCTGAGCCCCCGAAACATGGTAGGGTTCCAGGCTTTTGTGTATTTCGGCGGTGAGTTCGACCTGGATGCCTTCACCACTTGCTTCGATGCCGTGCGCAGATCCGTTGTTCAGCGCAATCCAGTCCGGAAAGATATTGTGGGCGTTGAGTCCTTTGATCAGAAAGCCGGCATCATCGACGGTGGACAAGCCCTGATTTCCCTTTATTTCGCCCACCTCGGTTTCAAGCCCTGCCCAGGAGGGGATAAAAGGATTCAACTCGAGATTGGCCAGCAGGTTGAGATCGTCAGGCATGTGGGAGGCATCCACCGCAATCGAGGTGATGCCCGCTTCGAACAGGGTCGGGATCTCGATTTTGGCGGCTTCGATATCGGCAGACGATTTGAGCCCGTAATGATCAGCGTGAACCGCCACCGGAATGGTGATGCCCAACTCGTTACAGGCCCCGTCCACCAGACGGGCAATATTGAAGAAGTTTACCGGGCAATAGTTGGACTCAGACTTGGCGATCTCGATGATCAAGGCCGCATTGGCCCTTTGGGCCGCCAGCAGGGCTCCACGGATAACAAAAAAATTTCTGCCGTTGGCGGCCATGGTCATCGCCTGCCCCTTTTTCCGTAAAGCCCGGTCGATCACCTTGCCACTGACCAGTAGAGCTCGTGAATGGGGAAACAGTTTTCTGACGGTTGGGGGTCTTCCCACCGCAAGTGCCTTTTCAAAAAGCGTATCTGTACTCATTTCTCTTCTCCCGTTAGACGATTCGGAACAATTGTTAACCACTGAAGAGCAGCAATTTCAGTGCTAGTCATCAATAAACAGGGTGGCAGCCTCAGCCAAGCAGGCCACGCCCAAATTAGGGGGGTGATTTGGTCTTTCACTCTAATGCAGAATGAAGGAGAAATCCAGGCACTGCGCTCAGTTTTAGCGCTTCTGGACAAACCCGACAAAAGGCCTGCGCCCGAAGAACCAGACCGCCAGCACGCTCACTTCATAGAGAACCAGCAGGGGGATGCCCATCATCATCTGGTTGACGATATCCGGCGTCGGCGTCAGAATTGCGGCAATAACGAAATTGATCAGAATGGCATATTTTCGATTGCGGTTCAAAAACGCTACCGAGACCAGCCCGGCCTTGGCCAGAAATACCATCATAACCGGCATCTCGAAGATCACTCCGAAAGCGATCAGAAGCCGCAGGGCCAGGGTAAAATATTCACTGACCGCGGGCAGCGATGTGAGAAAATCATTGTTGTATCCTACCAGAAACTTGAAGGCGGGAGGAAAAACCAGAAAATAGCCAAAAGCGGCACCGGAGATGAAAAAGATAGTGGAAATCAGGGTAAACGGCACAATCACCCGTCGTTCATGCCGGTAGAGGCCGGGAGCGACAAAACGCCAGATCTGGTAGAAAATGACCGGGCTGGCCAGCAGAATGCCGCATACCAGAGCGAGTTTTAGATAAAAAAAAACCCTTCCTGGTAGGAGGTGAAGATCAGGCTCGTCCCTTCGGGCAGAACGTCAGTAAGCGGCTTGAAGAACCAGGCGCCGATTGGTCTGATGACCAGATATGATAAGCCGAAACCGATAAAGATCGCCACGAAAGAATATATCAGACAACTGCGCAGTTCTCTGAGGTGTTCAGTCAGCGGCTGGTCTTCAAATGTATCGGCCTTCTTTTCCATGGCAAGGTCTTCTGATTTTGTTCTGGCCGGGGCAGCTTTTCGGCACTGGTCTGCTTACCATCTGCCACTGCTTTTTGCAATATCTAGCTCGGTGAAGCGCGGATATTCGGTGGCTTCCTATTTACCCAGGTTCCACACCCCAATCGGCAATCCGTGCACCAAGGTTATCACCTGACAGACAATCATTGCCCGATCGGCCTGCAAGAAGAGAGAAAAGTGTCTAAGATAATTGGCCTATTCTACTTTATTAGGATACAATAACTGGACTGCTGCGATGGTGCCGGGAAATCGCTGAAAATGAATCAGCGGGTGCCTGGCCTGAGCTTACCAAGATCAAGAGCAACTATTTCACCCAGACCATGACTACGATCTTAATTGTCGATGATGAAAAGAGCATGCGGGAGTTTCTGAAGATCCTGCTGGTCAAAGAGGGCTACAAGGTTATTACCGCCCGTGACGGCGATCAGGCCCTGGAGCTGATGCAGAACTCCCCGGCAGATCTGGTGATCAGCGATATCCGTATGCCGGGCATCAGCGGCCTCGAATTGCTGGCGCGCATCAAGGATAATGATGAAGATGTGCCGGTGATCATGATCACCGCCTTCGCTTCGCCCAACGATGCGGTTCAGGCCATGAAAAGCGGGGCCTATGACTATATTTCCAAACCGTTTAATGTCGATGAGATAAAATCGGTCATTCATGCTGCGACCAAGCGCAACGATATATCCGTCAAATCCGAGCAGGCCGAACAGCTTTTCCCCCATATCATCGGCAAGAGCAAGGAGATGCTGAAAATCTTCGACATGATCGCCAGGATCGCCCCGACGCCGGCCAATGTATTGATTTACGGTGAGTCGGGTACCGGCAAGGAACTGGTGGCCCAGGCGATACACCAGCGTAGCAACGCCCAGAGCCATCCGTTCGTACCGATCACCTGCAGCGCCATCCCGGAAGAACTGATGGAGAGTGAGCTCTTCGGTCATGTCAAGGGCTCGTTTACCGGAGCTTTTTCGGACAAGCACGGCCTCTTTCAGGAGGCCAACAACGGCACGGCCTTTTTGGACGAGATCGGCGAGCTGACGCCGATCATACAAACCAAGCTGCTGCGAGTGCTCCAGGAACGCGAGGTAAAACCGGTGGGCGGCACCAAACACCTGCCCATCCGGGTCCGCATCATTGCCGCAACCAATAGAATTCTCGAAGAGGAAATCCAGGCCGGACGATTTCGGGAGGATCTGTTCTACCGGCTGGCGGTGGTGCCAATCAGAGTGCCGTCGCTGAGAGAGCGCAAGAGCGATATCCCACTGCTGGTGGAGCACTTCCTGAAAAAATACTCTACGCTGCTGGGTAAGGAGATCAGAGAGATCTCTTCCTACGCGCTGGAAGTATTGATGGATTACGATTTCCCCGGCAACGTCCGGGAACTGGAAAATATCATCGAGCGCGGAGTTGCCCTGGAGACCTCCAATATCATTTTACCGGAGAACCTTTCCCTGACCAGATCGCTCCAGTCCCGAAAAACCCCGGATGCCGGCGCACCAGCCTTTGTCGCTGCTGCCGACGAGGCGGAATTGTACGAACGTGGTCTGGAAAATGTAATCGCCGATCTTGAAAAACGTCTCATCCAGCACGCCCTCGGGCAATGCGGCAACTCCAAGACCAAGGCCGCCGAGCTCCTGGGCCTGAGTTTCCGCTCCCTGCGCTACAAAGCCAAGAAATACGGACTCTAGCTCTCCGATGAAATTTTTTATCCCGCCCAGAGCAGACAGTCCGGCCACGCTTGGTGATATGCTGAAGCAGCAGCTCTTCTGGCTGCTGCTGCTGCGCATCGTCTTGTATACGCTGATCATGGTGATCAGCCTGGTTCTTCTCGATGAGCGGTTCGAAGCCATCGTCATGCCGCCGAGCCTGCTGGTCCTGTTTACCCTGATCGTCTATCTGAGCACGATTGTTTCGGCTTTTTCCCTGATGCAGTCGGGCGGCGACTATCGCCGTTTCGGTTTCATCCAGACCCTGCTCGACGCGGTATTCGCCTCGGTGCTGATCTATCTGACCGGGGGATCCTACTCGATATTTTCAGCGGTCTACTTTTTTCCGATCATCTCCGGCGGCCTGCTGATTCCGTTCAAGGGTGGGCTGATCGGCGCAGCTTCGTCAACCTGTCTCTATGCGATTGTCCTGGCCCTGGAGTTTTTCGGGTTTCTGCCTGATTACATTCTCTATCTGCGCTCACTGCAAACCCTGGATATATTGAACCTCACCAACGAGTTCGCCACCAAAGGGCTGAGTTTTTTTCTGGCGGCCTTTATCAGTGCGATGTTCGGCTCGATGCTTCGTTCGACCACCAGGGAATTATCCACTACCAAAGATGAGTTCGACCGACTTGCGCTGCTCTATAAAAGAATCTTCGACAATATCACCACCGGCATCATTACCGTCGACGGCACCCGGACCATAACATCGGCCAACAACGCTACCGCGGGCATCACCGGTTATCCACCTTCGGAGATAATCGGGTTGGAAGTGGAAAAACTGTTTCCGGGCATTGATCTGCAGAGCCACTCGTTCAGAAACGCCTTTGATTTCGAGCGCAAGGACAAACAAAAGATACGCATCGGCTATGCTCATGCCGCGCTCCATCACCATCAACAAGAGCCTGCCGAGAACAGCCGATCCGCCGATGACGACATCACCATCATCACCCTGAAGGACATCAGTGAAATAGAGCGCCTGGAAGCGCAGATGAGGCAGTCCGAGAAGCTGGCCGCCATAGGCATGATGAGTGCCTCCATCGCCCACGACTTCAGAAACCCGCTGGCCGCTATATCAGGCTCGGCGCAGGTGCTGGCGGAAGAGTTCAGCCAGCGCGGCAGCCGGGATCAGACCAACTATGACCTGACCAAGATCATTGTCCGTGAATCAGACCGGCTGGCCCAAACCATCACCAACTTCCTCAAGTTCGCCCGACCGGAAAACCTCGATCGAGACTGGTTTTATTTACTTCACTGTCTGCAGGATATACTTCAGGTCTGCCGGGCCGATCAGCGCTGGCCGGCGTCCTGTGAGGTCGAGATCGAGGTCGAACCCAAATTTCGTGTTTGGGGAGATGAGAAGCAGATATTCTCGGTGCTCTCCCAACTCATTCTCAATGCCCTGCCTTTCTGCCCAAAAGGCAGCGAGCATTTGAGAATCAGCGCTGCTTCGGTTGATCAGATAAACGGGCGGCGCCACAGCCTTATCAAAGTCTGCGACAATGGCAGCGGCATCAGCAGCACGAACCAGAAAAAGATCTTCGAGCCCTTTTTCACCACCCGTGCCGACGGCACCGGATTGGGGCTTGCGATCGTAAAACAGATTGTAGAGGCGCACAGTGGCATGATTACGTTGGAGCAGACCGAACATGACGGAACCTGCTTCGCCATTCGACTACCCGAGAAAAAGGACGACTGAGCGGTTATTCGTTCTCTTTCCAGACCCGTGCGCCGAGCCCGCTCAGTTTGACTACCAGATTCTCATAGCCCCGTTCGAGATGGTATATCCGTGAAATTTCGGTGCGGCCAGTTGCCGCCAGAGCGGCAATAACCAGAGAAGAACTGGCCCGCAAATCGGTAGCCATGACCCGCGCCCCGCTCAGACCATCAGGCCCCCGCCCGCTGACAACGGCTGAATTGCCTTCGATCTGGATTTTGGCCCCCATTCGCCGCAGTTCAGCTACATGCATAAACCGGTTTTCGAAAATCGTCTCCTTGATTACGCATATTCCGGAACTCAAGCTCATCAGAGCCATGAATTGCGCCTGCAGATCGGTCGGATAACCTGGATAAACCATGGTCTTGATATCAACCCCCTTGAGCCGCGACCGCCTGTCCGGGTCCATTGCAATGGTTATCGAATGTTCCGAGGTATCGATATCGGCTCCTGCCTCGATGAGTTTGTCAAGCAGTGCTGGCAGATGCCTTGGCTGGCAGTTGTTTACCTTGGTTGCGCCGCCTGCTGCGGCCACTGCAATCAGATAGGTTCCGGTTTCTATACGATCTGGAATGATCTCGGTTTCGGCTGCATGCAGCGCCGAGACACCTCTGATGGTAATCTGGTCGCTCCCCCTGCCCTCGATATCGGCGCCCATATGAATGAGCATATCGATCAGGTTGGCGATCTCCGGCTCCCGGGCCGCATTTTTCAAAATGGTTGTGCCCTGGGCGAGTACCGAGGCCATCAGCAGGTTCTCGGTGGCGGTGACCGACGGGAAATCAAAATGAACCGTTGCTCCCCGCAGCCTGCCGTCGCAAATTGCTTCCACATAGCCATGTTCAAGATTGCATCTCACCCCGAACCGTTCGAAACCGGCAATATGAAAGTTTATCGGCCGCACCCCGATAGCGCAGCCCCCAGGCATCGAAACCTTGGCTTGACCCAGCCGGCCGAGCAGCGGACCCAGCACCAATATGGAGGCCCGCATGGTTTTTACCAGGTCGTAAGAGACCTCCGTATAGACGATATCTGTGCAGTCTATGAAAAGGCTCGGGCCCTCTCGCCGCCAGGTTGCACCAAGTTCACTGAGCAGCGATAATATGGTCCTGGTATCACGCAGATCGGGAACGTTTTTTAGGACATGGGTTCCCGGGGCCAGCAGGGTTGCCGCGATAAGCGGCAGTGCAGCATTCTTGGCGCCGCTGATGGCCACCGTACCCTGCAGCGGCCTGCCCCCCTCTATGACAAGTTTTTCCATAACTCGCGATTACTTGTTTGAGCATTCATGGTGCGCCGGATATGGGCGACTCGGTCTCGTCCTGAATAGTCCTGCAGGATCGTTACCGGGGCAAATACCTGCTTTCTCACCCAGGAGTCGAACAGAGACTTGAGCGCATCGCCCTGCGTGCAGCCGATCTCGATAAAACAATCGCCCCCCGGTCGCAGCAGCGCGGGTAGCATTGAGCAGATCCGCTTGATCTGATTCAGCCCGTTCGGGCCGCCATCCAGCGCAAGACGCGGTTCATAACCGCTCACTTCAGGTTCGAGGCGATGTTCGATATCGTCCCCGCAGACATAGGGCGGGTTACTGATCACCAGTGCAAAGGGTGCCGCGTCAGAAAAACAGCAACCCAGATCGCCCCGGACCAGCGTCACCTGGCCCGCCACCTGATGTCTGATCGCGTTCTGTCTGGCGATGGCAAGGGCCTCGGCTGAAATATCGAGCGCCACAACTGAACTGTCAAGCTCCCGGGCCAGCACAATGGCGATTACCCCGCTGCCGCAGCATAGATCGAGGATGGGACCTGGCGGCAGATCTCTGTTTCTGAGGGCCAGCGCAGATTCAATCAGGAATTCCGTCTCCGGCCTCGGAATCAGCACGTCAGGGGTGACCAGAAAATTCAGCGAGAAGAACTCGCGCTCCCCGGTAATATAGGCTACAGGCTCGCGTCGCAGCCTTCGCCTGATCAGCTCGTTAAAGCGTTCATGCTCCTGGTCGCTTAAAGGCTGATTTCCGGCCAGGTAAAGCGCAGTTCTTGTTTTCTCAAGACAATATCGAAGCAGCAGTTCAGCCTCACTGCGGGCAAATTCGATGCCGGCACTGTCGAGCAGTGCCGCGGCTTCCTGCAGGATGTCGACAATCGGCCGCTGATCATGCCTGTGCGTCATTGTCAAGTCCCCTTCGATAGACTTCGACACAATTACTTGATGCGTTTGAGCTTTTCTTCCTGATCCCGCAGGTTCAGCGGTACGATGACTTCGTCGAGCTTGCCGTTCATGATTGACTCGAGTTTATAGAGCGTCAGGTTGATGCGATGGTCGGTGAGCCTTCCCTGGGGAAAGTTATATGTTCTGATGCGTTCGCTTCGATCCCCACTGCCGACCTGGCTCTTGCGATCCTGGGAGATCTGGTCGTGGCGCTCCTGCTCAAGCTGGTCCAACAGGCGGGCTCGCAATACTGTCAGCGCTTTGGCTTTATTCTTGTGTTGTGACTTTTCATCCTGACAGGTAACCACCAGGCCGGTAGGCAGATGGGTGATACGCACCGCTGAATCGGTAGTGTTCACACTCTGTCCGCCGGGGCCCGACGAGCGGTAGACATCGATTTTCAACTCATGCATCTCGATATCCACCTCGACTTCGTCTGCTTCTGGTAGAATGGCAACGGTGACCGCCGAGGTATGAATCCTGCCCTGGGCCTCAGTTTCCGGAACGCGCTGCACCCGGTGAACTCCGCTCTCGAATTTGAGCTTGGAATACACCTGATCTCCGCTGATCATCGCGATCAATTCCTTGAATCCACCGATACCGAGTGGACTGGAACTCATCACTTCAACCCGCCAGTTCATCGACTCGGCATAACGACTGTACATTCTGAACAGGTCGCCGACAAACAACGCCGCCTCATCGCCACCGGTTCCGGCCCGGATTTCCAGGAAAATATTTTTGTCGTCGTTGGGATCCTTGGGCAGTAAAAAGAGCTGAATTTCGTTCTTTAGCTTCTCTCGATGCTCGGTAAGCTCCTCGAGCTCAAGGACAGCCATCTCGCGAAGGTCTGCATCTTCGTTTTCATCCTGAATGATGGTCCGGTTCTCAATGATCTGCCGCTCAAGTTTTTTATAGCGCTCCAGCAGCTCTGAGAGCCTTGATAAATGGGCATGTTCCTTGACAACAACCTGATACTGCTGCTGATTGTTGATCAGGGAGGGATCGGACAGGCGCCCTTCAAGCTCCGCCAGGCGGTCTCCGATATCATGGAATCGATCCAGCATACAAGGTCTCTCAAGCGAATAGGGCCGAAAAATGAACCTGCACGGCGTGGCACCAAAAAGAAAAGTCCACAGCAATGAGGCTCACTGCTGCGGACTGCACATCCGATACCGTCCTCTGCGGGCGGCATCGGCAAATCGAGCTAGGCGTTATCTTTAGACTCGTAATGCTGGGCGTAACGCCGGCGAAATTTTTCAATTCGCCCGGCGGTATCCACCAGTTTCTGCTTGCCGGTGAAAAATGGGTGGCAGGCAGAGCAGATCTCCACCTTCAACTCGGGGAGAACCGATCCGATCTCGAATGTACTGCCGCAAGCACACACTGCGGTGATTGTTTTATATTTGGGGTGTATATCTTTTTTCATCCTCTCACCTTACCCTCCGGGTACTTCGTTATCATACGTTTGCACCTTCAATCAAACAAAAACTATAATTATACCTATGCCAGACGCAAAAAGCAAGTCTATTGAACTTCCTTAGCGCGTGCCCAAGTTCTTCATGAAAGCTGGAGTAAATCAGCCGTTCATTGAATCGAGGAAATCCTGGTTGGTCTTCTGCTGCCTGAGTTTATCGACCAGAAATTCCATACCGTCTGCCGGGTTCATCGAAGCAAGCAGCTTGCGCAGAATCCATATGCGATTGAGGACATCATCTTTGAGCAGCAGGTCTTCCTTCCTGGTCCCTGAACGCCTGATATCGATGGCTGGGAAAATACGGCGGTCGGCCATTTTCCGGTCAAGGATCAGTTCCATATTGCCGGTGCCTTTGAATTCCTCGAAAATCACCTCGTCCATTTTCGATCCGGTTTCAATCAAGGCAGTGGCCAGGATGCGTCAGGCTGCCGCCCTCTTCGATGTTTCGCGCCGCGCCAAAAAAACGTTTGGGTCGATGCAGAGCATTAGCCTCGACCCCGCCCGAGAGGATTTTACCGCTGGCAGGAGTGACCGTATTGTAGGCCCTGGCCAGACGGGTTATCGAGTCGAGCAGAATAACCACGTCCTTTTTATGCTCGACCAGTCGCTTGGCCTTTTCAATGACCATTTCGGCTACCTGAATATGGCGCTGCGGCGGTTCGTCGAACGTCGAACTGACCACTTCTGCGGCTTTTACACTGCGCTGCATTTCGGTGACTTCCTCTGGGCGCTCATCGATCAGCAATACAATCAGATAGACCTCCTTGTGGTTGCGCACGATCGAGTTGGCAATCTTCTGCATCAGCACCGTCTTGCCGGTTCGCGGCGGAGCAACCAGCAGGCCGCGCTGACCTTTGCCGATCGGCGCGAACATATCCATCACCCGCATAGAAAAGTTGTCAGGCTGCCATTCGAGATTGAATTTCTCGTTGGGATGAAGCGGCGTGAGATTACCGAAAAGTGTCTTCTGTTTGGCCGCCTCGGGTGGATCGAAGTTGACGCTTTCGACCTTGAGCAGCGCAAAATAGCGTTCACTCTCCTTCGGGGCGCGCACCAGGCCGTCGATCACATCGCCGGTTCTGAGATTGAGGCGCCGAATCTGCGATGGAGAGACGTAGATATCATCAGGCCCGGGCAGGTAGTTGTAGTCAGGAGCGCGCAGAAACCCGAATCCATCCGGCAGAATTTCGAGAACTCCGCTTCCGCGCAGCTTTCCTTCCTTGTCGGCCTGGGCCTGGAGGATTGCGAAGATAAGTTCCTGTTTACGCATGGAACTGTACCCATCAACCTTCAAGGTCCGGGCATGCTGCACTAATTCTTCAATCTTTTTGAGCTTGAGTTCAGCCAGATTCATCACGCCTGCATTCTCCTAGTAAAAACTCAGCAATGTTAAATGAACATGATCCGCATATGATCATGCTCTCGTTGTGAAATGTGGCCCTGAAGAATTAACCGTCAATCGTTCTTCTCACCTTGTAGGGCATCCGGACAAGAGTCCGCCGCCATTTAAGAGGACCTGAATTAGTTGTGTATGATTGTGTTATAAAAATACGAGTGGTATTGAGATTAGAAAAAGTGATTTATGTTCGGTAACACGACTACTGCCAGCTCGTTTTAAGTTACTTTCGGCGCCTGCGTTTTCCAGGGAAATTAAAGACATAATTGCTGATCATTTCAGGCGGGAGTCCATCATTGACTTATTTTTCTTATACGTGCTCTTCTAGTGGGTGTCAAGTGTTTTTACCAATTTTGTCAAGAATTTGCTGTGCCGCTGCAATACGGTTTCAACTCCCTGCCCAAGGCCTCTATCTGGGTGTCAGTCTGGCTCTGTTGACCATCATTGTCGATAACACGATCGGCACGACGACATTTTTCGTTCAGGTCCATCTGAATATCGATAATACGTTCGACTTCGGCACGGTTCACCTTATCGCGTTTGGCAACGCGACTGAGCGCGGTAGCGCGGGAAACAGCCACACAAATTATGTAGTCGAAGTCGCCCTGCCAGCCGCTCTCAAAAAGTAGGGGTACCTCTGCCACCACACATCTGTCCGGGGCCTGTGCTGTCCGTGCCTTGGCCAGGCACTGCCGGACCAGGGGATGCAAAATCTCTTCGAGCACCCTTCTGATATCCAAGTCGGTAAATGCGGCCTGGCGCAGACGGGGGCGGTCGATGTCACCGTTGGAGTTCAGGTAGATCCGTCCCCCCTGTTTCACGAAGGCCAGATAGCCTGGCTGGTCTTTGTCGAGCAGCCCGCGGCAGATTAAATCTGCACTCAGCACCTGTGCGCCGAGGATCAGCCCCAGTCTGGCCGCAACATAACTCTTGCCGCTGCCAATCGTGCCCGTGACGCCAAGCAGCATCAGGCCACCTCCAGTTCACTCAGGATCGAGCTGAAATCCTCAGGCAGATCCGCTTCAACCTCGATATTTTGCCCCGTGTCAGGGTGCAAAAAACTCAGTTTCCAGGAATGCAGCATCTGCCGGGAGAACATCTGATTGTTCCGGTTTGATCCATAAAGCAGGTCGCCAGCAACCGGGTGACCGATGGAGGCCATATGCACCCGTATCTGATGCGTCCTTCCGGTCTCAATCTGCACTTCCACCAGCGTAAAAACAGCAAATCGCCGCCTTTGTTGCCACCTGCTCGCCGCGTAGTTGCCGCTCTGGGTTCTGACAGCCATCTTCTGTCGATGCACCGGGTGCCTGCCAATGGGCGCCGCGATTCTCCCGTGGTCACGCTCCACCGAACCATGCACCAGCGCAAGGTATCGTTTATCTACCTGCCGGTTCTTGAACTGGGCGGCGAGGCTGCTGTGTGCTTTGGCGGTCCTGGCCACAATCATGACCCCGGAGGTGTCCTTGTCGAGCCGATGGACGATACCCGGCCGCAGCGCTTCACCGACAGTGCCGATATTGCCGTACCGGTGCAGCAAGCCGTTGATCAGCGTCCGATCGGCGTTGCCGCTGCCCGGGTGTACGACCAGTCCCGCTGGTTTGTCGATGACGACAAAGGAAGGATCTTCAAGCAGAACACCAAATTCAATCGGCTGGGGTTCGGGCAACCCGGGAGTTGGCCCGGGCTCAAGCTGACCGGTTATGCTGTCATCTGCTTTCAGGCGGTAACCGGCCTTGACCGGTTTGTTATTGACCCTGATCAGGCCCGACTTGATCGAGGCACCGAGTTGGGACCTGCTCAATTGCGGGATTTTGTGGCTGAGGAAATGATCCAGACGGACACCGTGCAGACCTTCCGGCACGGTTATCGAAATGGTGTCTGGATCATCATTAAACCAAGGCTTTTCCATGCAGCCGTTGATTCATGTTCTGAAAAATCTGAGGTAACCGATTATGAGAAAATCTTTTCTATCTTGCGACTGATTTTGTCTTCCTCGACATTCTGGGCTATCGACAGCTCTCTGACCAGAAGGCCTTTGGCGGTATCGAGCATCTTACGTTCGCCGTAAGACAGATCTTTATCCACGCTCAGCAGAAACAGATCCCGCAAGACCGCCGCCACCTCGAAAATCGAACCGGTTTTGATCTTTTCCATATACTCTCGATAACGGCGATTCCAGGTCTGGGAATCGATTTCGATCGCCCGGTCTCTGAGGATGTTGAGCACCTCGGAAGCCTGCTTCTTGTTGACGATGGAACGGAGCCCGACATTTTCACTGCTGGACGTGGGGATCATGATTCTCATAGAGTTACCTATGATTTCAAGAACATAAAATGTCTGATCAATCCCTGCGACCTGCTGGGTCTCTATTGCTTTGATAACGCCGACCCCGTGGGCCGGATATACTGCCATGTCTCCTTCAGTAAACACTAAAATCTCCCTGGTAGAAATAATGCTTCACGTACAGAATCCGCGTAGAACCGGCGATAACCGAACCGACGCTTTCTTCAGGCTCATGCAACGCGCAGGCGACTCGTAATTGTCGGGCCTAAGCCCCACCTGCCGGTAATCAGGCTGCAGGTCTTTGCCCTCTGAGAATATCCGTTGGTCAGCAATGAATGAATATGAAGATTAACACATTTTGGTGAAAATTACCCGACTTTTTGGCCTTAGCACAGATCAGAACAGGTTCTAATCAGCCTCAGGCAGGCACAAAGTGCATCGCAGCATACCCATTTTCAGGAAATCGAAGCGCTCGCAACGGGCTCCTGTGAACATTGGGCTATGGGGGGCTGCCGCACCTATTTTATCGCGTTGAGCTGCGTCATGGCCCGACCAGTTTCGCCGCTCAGCAAAAGGGCCAGGCCTTGGTCGAGTTGGGCAAAACGATCTTTCGCCTGATCGAGTTCGAGCGCCGAAAATCTGGACAGAACATATTTATCGACTTCCATATCCGGATGTGTATCTCCACTGCCAGGCCGGCCAATACCGATCTTCAATCTGAAGAAATCGGGCGTCCCCAATTCTCTGACAATCGACTTTATACCGTTATGCCCCCCAGTTCCGCCGCCGTTAACCAGTTTGATTCTGCCCAGGTGCATATCGATATCGTCGTGTATCACCAGCATATCCGCCGGATTGATTTCAAAATAGGAAAGAAATGGTGCCACCGAGGTGCCGCTAAGATTCATATAGGTCTGGGGCTTGAGCATACGGACGCTTCTTTTTCCAATAACCGCCCGGGCGGCAACACCCTTGAATCTGCTGGCAGAAAACATTGCTCCATGCCGGTCTGCCAGCCAGTCAAGATAAAGAAAACCGACATTATGCCTGGTCAACTCGTACTTGCTACCAGGATTTCCCAGTCCGACCACCGCAAAACTATTTTGCTTCATTGCCTGAACCGAAAATGAAAATCCGGAAAAGAGCACCTCTTTTCCGGATCTGCGCGTTCTACCGGTTGCTGCTGCTCCGGCTACAACAACTATTTAATATTTTAAGCCGTTACGGAGCAATAACCGAGATGCACACCATGTCTGGATTGCTGATCAGGGAAACACCATCCGGCAGGCCGATCTGTCCGGCCGTGATTTTATCACCAATGGCCAGGCTGGCAATATTTATTGCACACGAGTCGGGGATTGACAGTGGCCTGCCTTCCAGCACAATCGATCTCTGTTCGATCTGCTTGAGGCCACCGAACTCCTCGCCCTTGGCCTTACCGGAAAAGCTAAGCGGTACATTGAATTTGGCAGGTTTCTCTAGATCGATTTCCAGAAAATCAGCATGGTAAAGCAAATCTTTCAACGGGTCCGTCTGGATTTCCTTAACCAGCACGTTTTTCTCGGTGCCGTCGTCTATCTTAAGGGTAATCACCGCATTGCGTCCCTGGATATCGAGCAGTTGCTGGTGCAGTACCTTGGTTTCGAATTCCAGCGGCAGTGCCTCCTTACCACCCCGGTAAACCACCCCGGGTGTTTTCCCTTGATTTCGCATCCGTCTCATCGAACCTTTGCCGAATGCGTTTCTGACTGATGTGGAAATTTCTTTGGTTATCATACTTCCTCCTTCAGCCGTCCTGCGGTCGCTCAACGCTGCCCGACTGGTGGCTGGATGTTTCCTGAATGATCGCTTCTATCTTTGGTCTAGACAAATAAAGAACTGACTGAATCCTCGTTATGAATGCGGTAGATGGCCTCGGCCAGCAGAGCCGAAACGGAAAGCACCTGGATTTTATCACAGGCGCGGGCATTTTCCTGTAGCGGTATGGTGTTGGTCACCACCAGCGACTTGATCGCCGAATCAGTGATACGTTGCACCGCAGGTCCGGACAGGACCGCATGGGAACAGCAGGCGTGAATCTCCCTGGCCCCGTTCTGCAGCAGGGTTTCCGCCCCACTGCACAGGGTACCGGCCGTATCGACCATGTCGTCCAACAAAATGGCTATCTTGCCCTTAACATCTCCGATCACATGCATCGCCTCGCTTTGATTGGGCCGGTCCCGCCGTTTATCGATAATTGCCAGGCCACAGTTGAGCCTTTTGGCAAAGGCCCTGGTCCGCTCAACGCCTCCGGCATCAGGAGAGATCATGATAAAGTCATCGAAATGCTCTTTGATATATTTAATCAATACCGGCGCGGCATAAAGATGGTCCACCGGAATGTTGAAAAAGCCTTGAATCTGCCCGGCATGCAGATCCATGCACAACACCCGCCGAACACCGACGGCCATCAGCATTTCGGCCACTACTTTAGCTGAAATCGGTACCCGGGGGGCGACTTTGCGGTCCTGCCGGGCATAACCGTAATACGGGATAACCGCGGTAATGCGCCGCGCCGACGCCCGCCGTAAAGCATCCGCCATGATCACCAGTTCCATCAGATGATCATTGACCGGCGTACAGGTCGGCTGGATGATATACGAATCGGTTCCCCTTACGTTTTCCTTGATTTCAATGAAAATCTCTCCGTCACTGAATTTTCTGACTTCCGCTTCGGAAACCATCAACTCGAGATGCTCGGCAATCTCTTCAGCCATAACATAATTGGCATTGCCGGAAAAAATTTTCATTACATTGCCCATGAGCTTACGCCTCGTCAGGTTTTGCTGCTGTTAGCTGATCTTTGCTGGCCCTCGCTGGACCCTGTCTGGCTGGGGCGGTAGGACTCGAACCTACGAATGCCGGGATCAAAACCCGGTGCCTTAGCCACTTGGCTACACCCCAGTATACGCCCGCGTCAGATATATACGGTAGCCGTCTGACTCGGGAAACTCACGCCGCATTTCCGCCAGCGCCTGTTGGGCCTGCAGTTCCTGGGCGAAGAGACCGAACACGGTCGGCCCGCTGCCGGACATCAGGGCTCCGGCTGCGCCGCATTCGAGACATTTTCTTTTGATCTTCCCGATAACCGGATACTGCGCCTCGGTAACCTGCTCCAGATCGTTGTGCAGATCTTCTACACAGAAGCCTTCTTCCATGCCATTTTGAAAACCGAAAAGTTTAAATTCATTCGACTTGTTTGTCAATCTATTTATCATGCGATAGCGCTCGTAGACCCACCTGGTACTCACCGCCAAATCGGGGTTTACCAGGATGTAGCAATAGCTGCTGCAGGACGCCACCGGGCGCAATCGCTCCCCGATGCCGGTGGCACACACCGCAGGTGCATCCGACACGAAAAAAGGGACATCCGCGCCAAGCGACCTGCCGAGTGCGAGCAATTCGTCTTCGGAAAACGGCAGCCTAAACAACTGGTTAAGGCCCACCAACACGGCTGCTGCATCACTGCTGCCGCCACCGAGCCCGGCCGCTGCGGGAATTCTTTTTTCCAGCCTGATCTTCAGCCCGGATACGCCTGGAGCTCGATAGGCCGAAAAAAACCGTCGGGCCGCCTGCACCGCGAGATTGTTTTCATCGACCGGCAGGCTATTGTCGCTGCAGCTCATGACGATGCCGCCCGTGCCAGGCTCCAGTTCAAGCCAATCGCAGAGCTCGAGTTTCTGCATGCGGGTGACCAGCTCATGATAGCCGTCATCCCGTCTGCCGACAACATGTAGGCTCAGGTTCACTTTGGCCGGGGCCGACAGCGCAATCTTTTCCGGTGCTGCCATGTGCTGGTGGTTAACGTTTCAAGGTAATAATCGGTTAAAAGACCAGTCGTTGAACCAGGCGACAAGTCAGTTAGTCAGCCTGCTTGGGGAATAGGAACGCACCCGGACTCGGGATGCTTCAGCGCAATAGATCAGCGCCTAACTGTTTTGACAAAGCGCATCTTCAGATCGTAGAGGATATTTTTCATCAATTCAGATTCCTCTTCGCTCAGATTACCTTTTGTTTTCTGCTCCAGAACGACCAGCGTGTCAATCGCATGCCTGGCCAGATCGATATTGAGAACAGTTTTACCGGTCTCCGGGTCGGGCAGCTCACCGAGGTGATAAAGCGCTGAGGTGTTCAACGACATCACAAAAGTCGAGAATGTCACTTCGGGCATCACACAGCGCCCCTCTCTATCCGGAACCTCTCCTTCGCCACAGACCGTGTTTTCTAATTTTTCTTCAACCATGTCTCTACCTTTAATCGTAGTTATACAAGAGCCTTGATCAGCGCTGGAAATTACAAGTCAAACGACTGGGCGCCGTTGATGTTTTCAAGCGCCCGCACTTTCTCCAGCACCTCGGATGGAATCAACTGATCGGTGCCGAGGAAAATGATGTTCTGCTTGCTCTCCTCTTCCCTGCCGACAGTCATCCGTGATATATTTACCCCGCCGCGGCCCAGTTCAGTACCCAGGGCACCGATAACACCGGGGACATCATTATTGTACACTAATAACATCGGGCCGGAAGGTAAGGCCTCGAGACGAAATTCATTGAGTCTCACTAGTCTTGGTTCATTTTTTCCAAAAACAGTGCCGACCAGTACGTTTTCGGCTTCATCGGTGACCACTCTGATGGACAGGGTATTAATGAAGTCAGAACTGTGATCGGTGTGGGACTCGATTATCTTAATGCCCCTGTCACGGGCGATAATCGGGGCATTGACATAGTTTACCGCATCCTTGAGGATCGGGGTGAACAAGCCCTTGAGGAAGCCAACGGTGATGGAACTGGTGTTGAGGTCTGCCAGGCTGCCGCCATACTCGATGGAAATCTCCTGAATGCCTCCCCTGGCAAGCTGCATATGCATGTTGCCAAGCATCTCGCCGAGCGTAATATAGGGCCCGACCTGGGCCAGCACATCGTCACTGACCGAGGGAACATTGACCGCATTGGTAACCGTCCCCTTATTCAGATAGTCGGCCACCTGTTCGGCGATTGCCAGCGCCACATTTTCCTGGGCTTCGCTGGTCGAGGCACCCAGATGAGGTGTGCAGATGAAATTATCGAGACCGAGCAACGGACAATTTTCCAGCGTAGTCGGCTCATTGGCATACACGTCCAGTGCGGCGCCGGCTATCTGGTTCCGCTTCAGCGCCTCGTATAGTGCAGCCTCGTCGCAGACCCCGCCGCGGGCGCAGTCGATGAACATAGAATCGGGCTTCATGTTGGCAAAGAACTCGGTTGATACCAGATTCTTGGTCTCTTTGGTAAGCGGGACATGCACCGAAATCACATCACTTCTGCGGGCCAGCTCAAGCAGACCTACCAGTTCGACGCCGATTTTCTCGGCCACGTCCCTGGGCATATGAGGATCATAGGCGATCGTCTTCATTTTCAGGCCCTGGGCCCTGCTTGCCGCAATGCTGCCAATTCTGCCAATGCCGATGACGCCAAAAACCTTGCCGGTCAATTCCCGCCCCATAAAGCGTTTCTTTTCCCACTTTCCCGCTTTCATCGAGGCGGTGGCCTGGGGAATATTGCGTGACAGCGACATCATCATCGATATGGCCAGCTCCGCCGTAGTGGTCGCATTGCCGTCCGGGGCATTCATCACGACGACCCCTTTCTGACTGGCCGCGGGGATATCGACATTATCAAGTCCTATGCCCGCTCTGCCTACCACCTTCAAGCGGCCGGCCGACTCGAGCAGATCAGCCGTCACCCTGGTGGCGCTTCTGATGATCAAGCCTTCGTAATCACCTATGATCGCTTTAATTTCATCGGGGCGCAGGCCTGCTTTAACATCCACCTCGAGACCGGCATCTTTTAAAATTTCAGCTCCTACCGGAGCCAGATTGTCACTAATTAAAACTCTCATCGATATTCCTTGGTGGCTTTTTTTGTGCATCAGCAGGACCAGCGCTTCGGCAGGCCAGGAGCAGCCCTGCACCTGAAACGATTATCTTTCCAGCGATTTTTCAAAACATAAAACCAAGAATTATACTGCGTATGATTTAAGAGAACAAGATCTAAGAAAGAGCAAGCACCATGGTTGGTCAAATCACTGCCCTGCCCACTCGGAACAACTGCCTCGTCTCTTTGTTCAGAGGCTTTAACCAGGCTGATCAATGCGTGTCATTTGCGTTGAATTCTTAAAGGTAAAGCGATATAAAGCCACCTATCCGAATTAATCGTCTGTTATTTCTGCACGCAGATATTGGCGGGTAACGGCACGATTTATTTTTATGCTTATTACTTTTGACTATTGATTTACCGGCTCAGTTCATCGGGTTAACGCAAACACCCAATTGAATGCAGCCTGCAACCGTTTTTATGCAACTTACCTGAATTCTGCACGTTTCTGGATATCATCATGCGAGAAATACGATTACGTTTCCCCCCAAGCCCGACCGGCTATCTGCACATCGGCGGAGCCAGGACTGCACTGTATAACTGGCTTTATGTAAAAAAAACCGGGGGCAAGCTGATTCTGCGCATCGAAGACACAGATGAAGACCGCTCTTCGAAAGCATCGATCGATGGCATCATCGACGGGCTCAATTGGCTTGGCATCGACTGGGATGAGGGGCCGTACTTTCAGTCCGATTTCTTCGATGATCACCGCCTGGCCGCCCAGAGACTGGTGGAGGAAGGCAAGGCATACCCCTGCTTCTGCACCAAAGAAGTACTTGAGCAAAAACGCGAAGCAGCACTGGCAGCCAAGCAAAATGTAGGCTACGACGGAACCTGCCGCCACCTGAGACCAGAGCAGACCAGGGCAGAGCAGCTGGCCGGAACTCCGTATGTTATCAGATTCAGGGTCCCCGAACGTGACGGTAAAATCGGTTATGACGATGAGGTACTCGGCCGTATTGAAAGCAGTTACCGAGAAATCGATGACTTTGTCATCGTCCGCTCCAACGGCAGCCCGCTCTATTTACTCTGCAATGTGGTCGATGATATCCGCGATCGTATCAGCCATGTAGTGCGCGGCCAGGACCATATGACCAACACCATCAAACAGCTTCTGTTATACGAGGCGCTGGATGCCCCGATCCCGGTATTTGCCCATATGCCGCTGACGCTTGATACCAAAAGGGCCAAAATCTCCAAGCGCAGCCACGGCGAGGTTGTCGCCGTACAGTTTTATCGGGAGCATGGTTTTATCCCCTGGGCCCTTAACAATTTCCTGGTACTGCTAGGCTGGTCGCCCGGCGATGACCGGGAAATTTTTTCAAAGGATGAACTGATCGAAGCCTTCAGCCTCGACCGCATCAATCGCTCTGCTTCGATTTTCAACTATCGCCAAGGTGACCCGAAGTTTTTTACCGATCCCAAAGCCATTGCAATCAACGAACACTATCTGCGCACCATGGAGATCGAGGAACTCGCGGTGCTCGTCAAAGAGGAACTGCTCAGACATCAGCTCTACGATCCGGCCTATGACGGCGACCGCCGTCCCTGGTTTCTCGACACCCTTGAGCTGATACGGGGACGGTTCCACACCATCAATGACTTTGCCACCATGGGCAGGGCCTACTTCTCCGATGATTTTCCGATCGAAGAAAAGGCGCTGAACAAAAATGTACTGAAACACCCGGGCTTGCAGCAGTGGCTCCCCCAGTTGGCCGACGGGTATGAAAAGCTTGCCAATTTCACGCTGGCAGAGACAGAACGACTGGCCCGGGAGTGTGCTGAGGCCGCGGAGGTCAAGCCAGGAGTTATCATTAACGGCATGCGAGCGGTTGTTACCGGTCAGTTGGCGGGTCCATCAATGTTCGATATTCTGCTGGCCATCGGCCAGGAGAAGGTTGTGAAACGCTTGAGAAGCGCACCGGAACTGTATCAATAACCAGAAACGATAAAGCCAGACCATGAACAACAGTCCAAATAGCAGCAAAGAGGTTTCGCCTGCTGAAAAGCCGCTCGATTTTATCAGACAGATCGTCAGCGAAGACCGAAAAAGCGGTAAACATCCACTGCCAGTTACGCGATTTCCCCCGGAACCCAACGGTTTTCTGCACATCGGCCACGCCAAATCCATCTGCCTCAATTTTGGGATCAGCAACGAATTCGGGGGCCGCTGCCACCTGCGCTTCGACGATACTAATCCGAGCAAAGAAGAAGAGCTCTATGTGGAATCGATCCAGGAGGACGTTCGCTGGCTCGGTTTTAACTGGCGTGACCACCTCTATTTTGCCTCGGATTATTTCGACAAGCTCTACGAGTTCGCCGAACAGCTCATTTCCATGGGCAAGGCCTATGTCTGCGACCTCTCTTCCGAGCAGATTCGCCAATACCGGGGAACTCTGACCGAGCCGGGCACCAACAGCCCCTATCGAGACCGTCCTGTGGAAGAAAATCTGACCCTTTTCCGGCAGATGCGGGACGGCGCCTTCGAAGACGGCAGCCGGGTATTGCGGGCCAAGATCGACATGGCATCGCCGGCAATCATCATGCGTGACCCGGTGCTCTATCGAATCCTCAGTGTGGCCCACCACCGCACCGGAGAACGTTGGTGCATCTATCCAATGTACGATTTCACCCATTGTCTCTCCGATATGCTCGAGGAGATCACCCACTCGCTCTGCACCCTCGAATTTCAGGACAACAGACTGCTCTACGACTGGGTGCTGGAGACGCTGCAAACCCCCTGCCACCCGCGACAGATCGAGTTTGCCAGGCTTAACCTGACCTACACGGTGATGAGTAAGCGCAAACTGCTGCAGCTTGTCGATGAGGGCCATGTCGACGGCTGGGACGATCCGCGAATGCTGACCATCTCCGGTTTGCGCAGGCGGGGCTATACACCTGGCTCTATCAGAAAGTTCTGCGAATTAATCGGCATCGGCAAAAAGCAGAGCTGGATCGATATGGGCGTGCTGGAAAATACCCTCCGAGAAGACTTGAATGAAACTGCGCCGCGGGTCATGGGTGTCATCGACCCGCTCAAGGTGATCATCGACAATTACCCGGTTGATCAGGAGGAACAGCTCAGGGCCCTAAACCACCCCCAGAAAAAAGAGATGGGAACGCGCACGCTGCCTTTCTCCCGGGAAATTTATATCGAACGCGATGACTTCATGGAAGATCCGCCACGGAAGTTTTTCCGGTTGGGGCCAGGCCGGGAGGTGCGCTTGCGCTACGGCTATTACATCACCTGCGTGTCCTACGAAAAAGACGAAGCGACCGGCGAAGTCAGGGTGCTGCACTGCAGGTATGACCCCCAGACAAAGGGAGGCAGCTCCCCGGACGGCCGCAAAGTAAAAGGCACCATTCACTGGGTCTCGGCTGCCCACGCATTGTCGGCCACCGTCTATCTCTACGACCGGCTTTTCAAGGTGGAGCACCCCGACGGCGAAAAGGACCGGGATTTCAAAGACAACCTCAACCCCGACTCAAGGAAAATTCTGAATGGCTGCATGGTAGAGCCATCGGTTGCCGACCTCGCCCCCGGAGACCAGGTTCAGTTCGAGCGCCAGGGATATTTCTGCGCCGATTCGGTGGCAAGCCGGCCCGGCATGCCGGTGTTCAACCGGATCGTCACCCTGCGCGACTCCTGGGCCAAAGTAAACAAATAAGCTCTTGCCCCGCCAGGATTTATGCAACGGCTCGACTTGTCCAGGTCTAGAACATCAGCCTGGTGCAGCAATACATCAGAAAAAGGCTGATCAGACCAGCGAGAGCGGAAGCCAATTGAAGCAATGGTCGTGAAAACCGCGGTCCACCGAGCCCGCTGTTATCAAGATTGAGTGCCAACAACTTTTCCAGGTTTTCGGCAAGCTGCTTCTCTTTTTCTACATCTTGACCAGAGGCAACGGGTGAATCTGCTTCAGCAACTTTCTCGGCAGCAGCGGGAACAGACTCGGTCGACCTGGCCCTGTCGCCGATATCAGACTCCGCTCTTGCGGTGGTGCGTCCGCTACTCTGCGGCTTGCTTTGGCGCTCCATGTGAGTCCTCGATTTCTGGCTGAACTGCTAACGCACACTTCTTAAAATCATTTTGCACCGCTTCAACATATCGGCTTCCGGCATCAGTCGATGACTTCCTCCACACACCCGCCCCGCCGCGGGTCTCCTGCACCACTCTGACCAGGAATCACCGCATGAACCCCGCCAAAATAGACATCGAGGTGATCCCAGACATTGAGCGGAACCAGCCCGGCCAGATGCTCAAGAGACGCAGCCTGATAGCCGGGCTCCACCTGAACAATCTCGCCGTCCCAGTAAAGCCGGGGAGCTTCAACCGCCTCTTTAAGATCGCGGCCGAAATCGACAACCTGGCTGAGTACCTGACTCACTGTGGTTCTGATGCGCTTTGATCCGCCGCTGCCGATGACCAGGCAGACTTGCCTGTCCCTGACCAGCAGCGAAGGGGCCATCATCGACCCGACCCGCTGGCCAGGCGGCGTCGTATGAAAGCCTTCAGGATGCAGATCGTCCTCTCCCATCATGTTGTTCAGCATGATACCGGTATCCGGGGCAAAATAGCCCGAGCCCTCACCGTTGGAGCAGGTCATCGACGCACAATTCCCCTGCCGGTCAGCGATACTGATATGGGTTGTCCCTCTGCTGAACAGTCTGATCTGCTCCACCGATCCGCTGACGATTCGCTCATCATCGAGAAAGGCGCGGAGCAGCACCGGTGTGGTCACACCCGCCGCTCTGATTTGCTCAACCTCGCGCATTAAGGCGACCGTTCTGGCAAGTTGTCCCCCATCGCCCCAACTGCCGTCATAGGGCCCTGCTTTTTCGAGTAGTCCGATGGACAGCCCGATCAGGGTGCCGCCCATTGACGGTTCCGGCGAAGTGAGCAGTTCGTAGCCGCGATACGGAATTCTCAAAGGTTTACTTTCCCGCACCTGGTAAGCCGCCAGGTCGGCCCTGCTCAACAAGCCGCCCCGCTGCCGCATATCCAGGTCGATCTTGGCTGCAATTTCTCCGTGATAAAACTGCTCCCCGTGATCTGTTCCGATCAGTTCGAGAAAAGCTGCCGCCTGCTGGTTCTGCAGAAGGTCATTCGCCTTTTTATAAACCCCGTTCGGCTCGTAGAGCCTGCGGCCGTCTTCATGCAGGGTCATAATCGGATAGAGCAGTTTAAGAAAGGTTCCCTGGTGCTCATTGATCCGATGGCCGCGGGCCAGTTCCTGAGCCGGTTGGAGAATCTCCGCCAGGGGCATATTGCCAAGCCGCTGCTGGGTGTAGATCAAGCCCTTGAGCGTACCTGGAACCGCCACGGAACCGAGCCCGACATTGAAATCCTGGGCCGAGCCGGAAAACTGCACCGTAACCGGGAAAAAATCCGGTTCATGGGCAGCAGTGTCCCGCTCCAGTCCCGGGGTATCTACGAAGAAATCGAAAAACAGATCCTCGCCGCGCCGGGCATCATGGCCGAGCAGCAGCCCCCCGCCACCAAGACTGTTCAAGGCAGACTCCACGACTGCCGAGGCAAATCCTGCCGCCACCACCGCATCGAACGCGTTTCCTCCTGCGCGCAGAATCTCTGCAGCAGTCTGGCTGACCAGCTTATGCCCAGAGGCTACGATAGATTTATTATATCTGTTCATTTCCAGAATCCTTGGTGCACATCACCGATCACCCGCCGGAAATCACTGGTCTGCTGATAAATGCGGCGCATCAGATCAGCCCCGGTACCCCGCGATATGATCGGGTCAAGCTGCTCAATGAAATTCAAAGAACCGAGTCTGGCGGCAAACGGGACCACCTTTTTCTTCAAAAGCATCGCGGCCAGGCGGAAATTCATCGCCTTATTCGCCAGTAGGCCGGTGGGATCAACAAAACGGCCATCGAGCCCGTAGCGGGCGGCCTGCCATTTGTTGGCCTGGAGCAGGCAGGGGCGCAAGGCGCCCTGCGCTCTACTCTGCTCCGCCAGCCAAGCGACGCAGCCCTGAATCAGCGCGACCAGGGCAAGAATATCGGTAAACTTGGTAGGCAGATCGCAGATTCTTATTTCAATCGTGCCAAGCTCGGGATTGGGCCGGGCGTCCCACCAGAGATCCCTGAAGCTGCTGATGATGCCATGTTCTTTGAGATCGTCTAGCTCATCGACAAAATGATCCCAGTCCCGCATGTATTCGTAGATGCCTGCCAGCGGCAGAACCTCGAAGAGCTTGGTGCGATAGGACAGCAAACCGGTGTCCTTGCTCTGGTAAAAGGGAGAAGAGGCGGACAGACTCAAAAAGATCGGCAGAAAGGCCTGGATCTTGTTGCACACCTCAATTGCGGTTTCGCTGTCCGGCAGGCCGACATGGACGTGCAACCCCTGGGAGATGAAACGTGTACCGAGAATCTGCAGCTCATGCATGAGCCGCTTGTAGCGTTCATTATTGCTGAGCTGTTGCCCTGCGGCACGGGCAAACGGATGCAGACTGGCGGAATAGAGCAGAAAATCATGATCTGCCGCAAGCTCTTCGGCCAGAGAACAGGTCTGCAGCAGGTCGTTTTCAACATCACGCAGATTTGCGCAGATGCCGGTCTGAATCTCCAGAATTGATTTGCTGAACTCAAGTGAAAGGCGTGGACGCAGCATCGGCGGCGCCTGTTCGAGCAGCATCGGGCCAAAAGGCACCAGCGCGTAATCCTCGCCGTTCAGGATCTGGAACTCGATCTCTACGCCGAGGCTGTGCCCGCTGCTTGGTATATAGTCCACGCCTAACTCAGAGGTGCACGATGGTATCAGGCAAAACTGATGGTCCGGCCTGCTGCAGCCAGCGGTAAGCCGCGCAGCCAAGCCACGCCGCGCCATATTTGAGACACTTTTCGTCAAAATCGAAGCTGTCGCTATGAGCCGGTCCCGCCCCCCAAGGCACCATTGCCCCGAACCGAACCAGGCAGCCTTCAACCTGCTGCTGATAAAAAGAGAAATCCTCGCCGCCCAGGCTGGGATAGCCCTGGGAAATTACTCTGTCCACTCCGGCTGCATCCCAGGCGGCAAGGCGGGCAACTTCGGTCGCCCTGGGAGAATTGATCACCGCCGGCAAGCCCTGGTCGAAGCATATTTCCGCCCGCACATCGTACATTGTCGCAATTGACTGCACGACACGCTTCAGGCCGCAGATGGTTTTCTCCCTGGTGGTCTTATCTGTGGAACGAACCGTTCCTTTGAGCACAGCCTCGCTGGCAATTACATTGTGCACCGAACCGGCCTGGAAGCTGCCGATGGTGATCACCTCCGATTTATTGGGATCGACCTCGCGCGATACCAGGGTCTGGATAATCATCACCAGGCTCGAGGCGGCGACCAGTGCATCAGTTCCTTCGTGGGGCCGGGCGGCATGGCCACCGCGGCCTCGGATGGTGATCTGAAAGGGATCGGCATAGGCGCAGATAAGGCCTTCATCAACGGTAATCTGACCGGTCTGAAAATGGGTGTCGATATGCCCGCCAAAGATTGCCTCAACCCCGTCCAGGACACCTTCCCGAACCAGTTGGGCGGCGCCATTGCCGCGCTCTTCCGCGGGCTGGAAAATAAGTTTTACCCGGCCCCGGGGCGATTCGACCTGCCCAAGCAGGGCCGCCGCGCCCAACAGCATCGCCACGTGACCGTCATGCCCGCAGGCGTGCATGACGCCGTCATGCGATGAGCAATACGGCAGCGTGGTCCGCTCGGCTATCGGCAGCCCATCCATATCGGCCCGCAGGGCCACACAGGGAGAACGTGCAGCGTCTTTGCCGAGATACGCAATGACCCCGGTTCCACCCTGCTGGGCAATCGATGACAGGTTGAGTTCGTTGAGTTTTTCGCAGATAAAGGCAGCCGTACGATGTTCTTCACAAGAAAGCTCAGGGTAGCGATGCAGGTTCCTGCGAATTGCGATCATCCAGGCTTCGAGAGCTTCATCGACCATAAAGCCGGGAGCGGCCCCTTGGATATGGGCTGAGCTACTCAATGCGAATCGCTCCTATCGTATTTTTCACGGCCGCATCCCCCTCGTCCGAATCCTCTGCATTATCATAGTCACTGCCTTCCGCTCCCTCGAACACTTCAAAACCGTCTTCTTCCGGCTCCAGTGAAATATCTTCTTCAATGTATTCAACTTCACCGTCATAGTGCCGGTCTTGTTGACCATAATCATGTTCGTTTGTTACGGGTGGATCGTCCTCGAATACGATGTCATCGGCGTCCGGGCCAGGCTCTCCCTCATCATATGGGGAGTAGGATTGCACCACCTGCTCAGAAGAGACCGCGTACTCATCATAATCTGTCTCGTCCTGGATCACTTGAGAACCAGCAGTGAACGCGGAGCCAATGCTCACCGGCTGTTTGAAAAAGGCGATCACCCCATTCTGCACCTCGATCACCGAAATCAGTTCCCAGCCCGATCGTCCGAAATTGTTGAGCTGTTCCTCGATCTCGGTTTCATCCAGGAATGCGCCGCCGAGGATACCCTCTTTTTTCAGTTCAAAATGGACTGTTTTATAACTCCAGTTCATTTGTCATTCCCATCCTGCTCAGGTGTTAATTGCTTGCAGTTGCTGCCCATCGATGCAACAGTATCCATCGCCTCACTCTTCGACAAAGGTGTCATCGACGAAAGTGCCTTCATAGCGCCTGCCGTCGGCCATTATTAAAACGCCTTTGCCGTGCCTCCGACCAGCTGAAAACGCACCCTCATAGACGCTGCCGTCGCTTGCAGTATGGATTCCGCGGCCGTCGGGCAGATCGTCTTTGAACAACCCCTTGTAGACCGAACCGTCACGGTACATTAAGGTACCCCGGCCATTAAAGCTGCCGTTTCTGAACTGGCCGGTATATTCACTGCCGTCGCTGAACCGGTAGGTGCCGGTTCCATCGAACAGGTCATCCTTGAAATGACCGCTATAGGTGGTGCCGTCGGGGTAAACAAAGACCCCTGCTCCATCACGCTTGCCCAGCCGATAGGAACCCTCATACTTGCGCCCGTCTTTATATAAATAGACGCCTTCACCGTGAAAAAGGTTGGCCTTGAACTGGCCGGTATAGCGGTCTCCATCGGCAAACGCCATCTCTCCAGCACCGTCTCGAAGACCGTTTATAACCCCTCCCCGGTAGCGGGTCCTGTCCGGATATGTAAAGTCTACTTCCCCGTTTTTCAGCGGTGCCTGGACGATGGTTGAGAAAATTCTTCCATCCACATAGATCAGTGCATCGGCCTGGTTGGCAGTGCCTAAAATCGCCTGTTCCGCTGTTTTTTCACGTGCAGCTGCCTCATCGGCTGCAGGCGAAGCAGCGTCCAGCAGCGCTGCTTCCGATTCGGCAGCGACCGCGGGCTTTGGCGCAGGCTCATCGGTCTCATCAGTTAATCCGAGAAATGAAGTGACCGCCGCCTTGGCCGCTGCAAACCCTTTCAGAAAACCGGACTCCGTCTGTGGTTCAGCCCCTTCATCTCCTGCCATCACAGGTTCAGCGCTCTGCTCAGGAAAGACCGGCATACCGTCAACAAACTCGCCTTTGAACACCCGGCCGTCCTGATACTTCAACTCACCCTGCCCATGCAGTTTGCCTTCGAAAAAAGCACCGCTATACAAAGATCCGTCCGCATAGCGGTAGCTCCCCTGGCCATGCATAAGACCGGCAAGAAATTCTCCCTCGTACAGGCTTTGGTCCTGAAAAAGCATGGTCCCCTGGCCTTCGGGAACACCGTCCACAAAATCTCCGCGATAGATCGAACCATTGCTGTACTGAAGTTCTCCGGTGCCTTGGAAAATCCCGTGCTCAAAGGCACCCTGGTAGACCGTGCCGTCTTTATAGGTGAGCGTACCGTTGCCCTGATAGAGATCATCGACGAAATTACCTTCGTAGACATCGCCGGAGGATAATTCCCATCTGCCAAAGCCGTCTTTGATATCCCCGTCCAGCTCACCCCGGTAGAGTGATCCGTCCGGATAAGAGCGCACCCCTTTGCCCTGCGGCCTGCCGTTGCTGAACATTCCTTCGTACCAGCTGCCGTCTACGTATACCAGCCTCCCCTCGCCATCGATCATGTTATTGCGGAACTCACCCTTGTATTCGCGGCCGTCGGGAAAAAAGAGTACGCCCTGGCCATGATACCTGCCCAGGGCAAAATCTCCGCGGTACTTGATGCCCGCAGGGGTGGTCAAATACCCCTGGCCGTGGATGACGCCGTCCTTGAACTCACCCTCATAACGTCTTCCGTCAGCACCCTGGAGAATTCCCTGGCCGTTGAATTCGCCGTTTTCAAATCTGCCCTGATAGCGGGTCCCATCGGGATAGGTCAAGGTTCCTCTGCCGTGTGCCGCGCCG
This sequence comes from uncultured delta proteobacterium, assembly GCA_963707715.1. Lineage (GTDB taxonomy): Bacteria > Desulfobacterota > Desulfobulbia > Desulfobulbales > Desulfocapsaceae > JABDQA01. Next base: position 196,748 of record CAVPRJ010000002.1, on the reverse strand, counting down.
CGAGAAAATTCCCCCTCATAGCGCTTGCCGTCTGCACTCTGGTAGACCCCGGCACCGTTTCTGCAATCACCCTCGACGCATTGGGCCGCGGCGCTCTGTGCTAGGAGCAGGAAGGCGCCCAGCAGCAGGCCGGCAATCCCGATTGTGTTATGCTCAGCCTCTTTTGCACGTTTCATCGATTCCTCTCACCTCGCCGATATATATCTTTAACCACGCTGCCAATAATTTTAATACCTTTCTCAACAATTTCATCATCCTGAGAATAGGTCAACCTGACACATTCCGATCGATGTTTCCAGTCCTGATTGAGGCCCGGGAAAAAATACTCGCCCGAGACCACCAGTACCCCGTGTTCTTTGAGTTGCTGGTAGAGACCACCACTGCCACCCGGCAGATCCTCGAACCAGAGCCAGAGGAACATCGAACCCTCTGGTTTATGCACCCGGTAGGGCACTCCTTCCAGCTCCCGGTGGATCCAGCCCAAAGCCTTCTCACTTTTGGCCTGATAAAACGGTCTGATGATCTTTTCGCCCAGGCTCAGGATCTCACCGCTGGCCACCAGATCATCCATCAACAGCGGACCGAAACTGCTGGGGGCCAGTGAAATAATCCCATTGATTGCCGATATTGACCGGATGATGTCCTCCCGAGCCACCACAATTCCCGTGCGTACCGCAGGCAGACCGAGCTTCGACAGGGACAGGCATTTAATGATATTGCTGTCCCACATCGGGGTCGCTGCAGTGTAAATAATGCCCGGGAACGGCACCCCGTAGGCGTTGTCCAGAATCAACGGAACCCCATGTTGGCGGGCCAATTCCAGCAGTTGCAGCACTTCGTTGTCGGTGATTACGTTGCCGGTCGGATTGGTGGGCCTCGATACACAGATTGCCCCGGTTTCCGGGCCGATTTCAAGGCTGTCGAAGTCGACCCGGTACTTGAACAGCCGATCTTCCTGATATTCAATACGCGGTTTGCTGGCGACAAACAGATCAGGATCCAGGCCCAAGTCGGTATAGCCGATATATTCGGGGGTAAGCGGCAGCCGGATATGTTTTCTGGTGCCATCCTCGAAGTGTCCGCCGAACATGTTGAAGAGAATAAAAAAACCGGTCTGGCTGCCGTTGGTCAGGCAGATGTTTTCCGGCCCGACATCCCAGCCATATGCGCGTCTTAATAGCGCGGCGCAGTGCTTGATAAAGCGAAGATTGCCTTGAGGGGGGTCGTAGATCCCGACCAGTTCACGAATCCTGGAGCCACTCGAGGCTATCTCGCTCAAACGCTTCTGCAGCAGATCCTGAAAGGCCGGCACATGGCCGGGGTTGCCGCCGCCCATCATAATCATATCAGCGTCGCCCCCCAGGGCGTTGCCAAGATCTTCCATCAGGGAAATGATACCTGCTTTACAGGTGAATTTCTTGCCGAATTTACTTAATTTCACGATGATTCAGCCATCTGAAGAGGTTTGGGTTAGCGTTTTGCCTGAAAACATATCGATTATTCTGACCAGCAGGAAAATCAACACCAGAGAGAACAGCAGTCTGCCCCAGAGAACTCCGCCGAGTTTTGCACCGATCGCCAGCATCACCAGCGTATCTTCGACTAGCCCGTGGCTGAGCGACATCAGGGCCAACGAATTGAAAACCTCCCGGCGCTCCATTTTGCCGGCCGTGGTTTCCTTGATGATCAGGGCGCCGCCATAAACAATCCCCAGGATCATACCGACAACGGTTACCCGGGCGGCCCGGTGACTCATGCCAAAAACGGGCAGCACCGGACTGAGCAGCCGCTCAAACAGCGCCAGGATACCAAACGCTCTCAACAACCGCATGGCCAGCAGAACAAAGAAAATAACGATGATAATCAAACAAATATTGCGTCCTTGAGTCACCACCCAGTGCACCAGTGTCTGTTCACCGAGCGCGGTCTTAAACACCATTACGGCCGGCTCCTGCCAGAGTGAAAAAATCGTGCAGAGCTGGTGCAGAATAACGCCATAAGCCAAGGCGCCAAGCAGCCGAACCAGGGAAATGGCAAGCACGGAAGCACCGGCTTTTTTGGTAATGCTCACTTCAACCGGCAGCGAATGGGCGATGAGTATCACCGACCCGAGGATGGTCATCTCAGCCCCGCTCAATTGCAAAGAAGGCGCCAGCGCGGCAAAAACTCCTATGGCGATGTATGGGGTGGTCAAAATTGCAGTTGCCCAAACCAGACCGAGTTCGCCGGGCAGCCCCATCAGGCCCATTACCGGATCGAGCGCGTTACCTATGTAGATGATCAGACCAAGTTCTTCAAGAATTTTGGTAAAGATGATCGCCGGAATAGTAACCTTCAGCAATGCAAGGCTGGTGACCCAACAGTCTCGGCCGAGGTCTTTCAGCCCGCCAATGAGATGTGCCCGCAGGATGGATGGATTCATGCCGGCACGACCACCGGAGCCATGCTTCTGATGCCCGTGCCCGTTAGTTGCGCCTCCACCAGAGCAGGCCGCCGGCCGACAAAAATAAAGGCCGGAAACGGAGACGGCACGGAGACACCGAAGCCGGCGCTATGTGCTGCTGCCTGAGGTCGCATGAAGTTTGGGATAATCGAAGATGAGCAACCTGCCTGATTTTGGACCGATATACTCCCAGCCCTTGCAGTCGAACTGGATCAGAACAATACCGCAGGTCGGGATATTGTCGAGCCGTTCATCGCTGAGATACTCTCCACACTCGGTAATGCCGTGATTATGGCCGACCAGCGCAAGGACTTGGATCGAGTCGGGAGTCCTCTTGAGGATCTTGAGGATATTTTGCGCGGAGAAGGTGTAGAGCTCGTCTTCAAGGATAATGTCTTTCTTGGTAAAACCGATTTCTGCGCCAATGGCCCGTGCCGTCTTTCTGGCACGCCTGGCCGGACTGGAGATAATGCAGTCGGGTCTGGGTTTCATTGCCGCCAGGCGTTTTCCCATAAACGGCGCATCCCGTTTACCGCGTTTGCTCAACGGCCGCTCCAAATCACTGAGCTCAGGGATGGACCAGCTCGATTTAGCGTGCCGGATCAAGAAAAGATGCTTCATCGACCCAACCGGCGCTCGAGGATTTCCTGCCAGAGCTTCTCATAGGACAGGGCTGCAACGGGCCTTCTCGGTGATGCACCAACCGGCCGCCGAAAGAGTCCCATTTTCTCTATTTCGGCCATATAGGGGATATAATTCTTCATGAATATAGGATAGTTATGATATTTTTTCATGATCGACACATGCATCACCTTACGGCGCTCAACCATTGAAAAAAAGCCAAGTACCTTCTTCTTTTTGGAATTCACCTTCTTCAGCAGTTTCAAGAGCTGCTCCAGCGCCAGCAGTGACAGCGTGGTGGGCACAACCGGCACCAACACGCAGTCCGCTGCGGTAATGATGTTTTCGGATAATACGGTCACATTGGGCGGACAGTCCAGAAAAATATAGTCATACTCCGTTGCCAGCGGGGAGAGCAGCCGACTCAGGACCAGCCGGTTTTCCTGTTTACTGCCTTCATGAATTGCAATGTCGAGGTTCCTGAAGGAAAAGTGGGCCGGCAGCAGATCGAGTCCGTCGAAGTCGGTGCCCCGGATAAACTGGTAAAAGTCGCCGGTAAGAAGCCGTGAGCGGTTGAATTTTTTCTTCGGCTTGATGCGATAGTAAAAGGATGCAGCTCCCTGGGAATCCATATCGCAAAGCAGTACCCGATATCCCGATTGCGAAGCCGTGTAGGCCAAATTGACCGAGGTGGCGGTCTTACCCACTCCCCCCTTACTACTGTACACCCCAATAACCTTCATAATGTCCCCTTGATCCCGACTGGGTAAACAACTCAGGCGCGAATAGTCATGTGCTCCGGCCGGCAATCATGGCCTGCAGCAGCTCGGATACGCCCGCCTGGGAAAACCGCTTAAAGGTCGCTTCGAAACGGCTCCGCACCTGTTGTTGCCTGCTGCTGAGCAGGGCAATCAGTCCTCCCAGGGCCGCAGCAAGCCGAATGGTCTGCAGGTTTTTCGAGCGCAGTAGGTCAAGTCTTGCACCGAGCATCTGCCGCTGAACGGAAAGGTCGTTGAAATCGCCCAGGTTGTCCTGCAAACGTTTCATATGTTTAACAATACGGTCAAGCTGAGCGTCCTCGTAATAACTCCTGAAAAACTCAAGCAGATATCTGAGTTTTTTACCTTTGATCCGCAACTGGTGCAGCGCCTTATCCGGACTTGAATCCCTGATTTTCCTGCCGTCTTTGAGAAATCTTTCATAGCGCCTGCTGATCAGCGCATCGGCAAACTCACGACAGTTTAGCGCCCGGGTGTTTGAGAAAAGCGCTGAGTCCGGGTCGCTCAAAAACGAGCGCCAGTCGCTGAGGAGCTTGACATAACGTTCAGATTTCAAATGCTGCCGCAGCAGTTTCAACTCCCGTGCACGATTCTGGTGCAGTTCGTCGAAAAAGATTTCCATACCCGGTTGCAGAGAATCAGGCAGCAAGTCAAGATAGTGCTGTTTCTCAAGCAGGTACACGTCTATATCCCTGAGCGCTCCGGTGATGCCGCCCAGCCAGCTGAACTCCTGCTGAAAATAGGCGACCTCCTTGGCCGGCAGCATCTTTTTGGTAAGGCTCAGAAGTGATCTGGTGCGCCGCACGGCTATTCTGAAATCGTGCAGGAACTCGGTGTCGATATCTGCGCACAACCCTTCGTAGTTTTGCTGCAGACCCGTCAGCAGGTGCAGGCATATCTTTGCAATTGCCCTGCCGATATCATCTTCCGGATCAAGCTCAACCCGGAATTTTTCTCCATAGTCGAGCACTTCCCGTCCCGATGCTGACAATACCCGCGCCAGGTATTGTTTACGGTTTACCGGCTCCAGATGCTGCTGCCGGCAGAATTCGAGGATTCTTTCATAGGGTGATTCATATCCGCGAATTTCCAGGACGGTCAACATTTCCGGGAGCGCTATCGGGTCCACCCCGCTTGCAGTTTCGACCTCCTCGCTGTGCAGAACCAGACGGGCGACTGTTTTACGGTCCTTGTTCAAGACCCGGAAGTGATGTGCAGTTGCGACGAGGTCTACCAACGGGCAGAGGGCCCGCATTTCGATGCTTTCCGTGAGCTGCCGGCCAAATGTGTTGTCAGCGAAATCCCAGCAGAAATATTTTGTTTTCTTTCTGACCGGTTCCTCGGCTACAGAAGATCCTGAAATGGTTTTCAGATTAAGCCGTCCACCGGCCTGACAGCAGATCAGGCCCCTGCGGTACAGGCGCCAGTCGAAGGTGTCGTAATAGGCTTTCTGCCCGGTTCTGGTTTCAAGCGCTTCAACCAGAAAGCGTTGATCCAAGCGTTTCAGAAATTCTTCCGTTTCAACCTCATGGTGCAGGACAAAAGCTACCTCCCGGGGGTGGTTCATATCAGGTCCTGTAGTCTGCATTAATTTTTACGTAATCAATCGAAAAGTCACAGGTATAGATTTCTTCACAAGCGGTTCCGTCCTTGAGATCTATACAGACGGTGATGTTCTTCCGCCTGAGCAGCGCCGTTGCGGCACGTTCCTGTTCCTGACCGACGGACAAGCCGTTTTTTACGATAACCACATCGCCAAAAGCAATATCGACCCGATCCGGATTAAATTTAACGCCGGAACGCCCCATGGCTCCCATGATTCTTCCCCAGTTGGCGTCTTCGCCGAAAAAAGCGGTCTTCACCAGATTGGAGTTTGCCACGGTCCTGGCCATCTGTTCGGCGTCGCTGTATTCCTTCGCCCCACAGACCCGAATGGTTATACATTTGGTCGCCCCTTCCCCATCCTTGACGACCTGCAGGGCAAGATCTTTGAAAAGCGCTTCGAGACCGTCGCAAAACGCTTGGTAATCGGGGTGATCTTCATCATCGATCCAGGAATTACCAGCCGTCCCGCTGGCCATCACCAAAACCATGTCGTTGGTGCTGGTATCACCGTCGATGGTGATACGGTTGAATGTTCGTTCCACCGCCGAGCGCAGCGCACTCTTTAGCTGACTGAAGCTGATCTGCACATCAGTCATCGCAAAAGCCAGCATGGTCGCCATGTTAGGCATGATCATACCGGCCCCTTTGGCCATGCCCAGCAGACGAACCTCCGCTCCCCCGATTTCAACTGAGGCGGAGACCGTTTTAGGCACGGTGTCCGTGGTCATGATGGCTTCGGCCACTCGCCCGAAGTTATCCGGAGCCAAGCTATCGACCAGGATTTTCATATTTTTTTCAAAAACATCTACATTAAGCGGAGCACCGATCACGCCGGTGGACGAAACCAGCACCATATCCTCTTCGATCCCCAGGACCTGTGCCGCCATCCTGCTGGTCTGCAGAGCCGCCTCCATACCCTGCTTACCGGTGCAGGCATTGGCACAACCGCTGTTTACCAGCACCGCCTGACAGCGACCCTGTTTGAGCCTGTCTATGCTAAGCTGCACCGGCGCCGCCCTGACCTGATTAGTGGTAAAGACGCCGGCGGTAACGACGGGCACGCTGCTGTAGATCAGGCCAAGATCGAGACGATCTTGATATTTTATGCCAGCTGCCACGGCACCATAAGAAAAATCTTTTATTATCATTATAAAATCCTGTATAGTTTCTCTATCTTACGCTGCACAACTGAGATGAGCCGCAGTCGCACAGGTTTTTCGGAGCGACATTACAGTTATAATCAATGCGCCAACCTCAAGCAATAACCATATCACGCTACTAACAGCCTGATGTTTAACCAATTAACGCAAGAGCAGACGACCGCCTCTGTACTGCAAACGGTTGCTCCCGGTGGTTATGAGTGACGCTGATCTGCACTGGATCTTCAATGTCTTACCGACCATAGTATTTTTTGCTGATCTTGCCATCAGAATCGGTCTGTCGTTTCGGGTCATCATGCGCAGGCGCCCGTACGGTATAACGTTTGCGTGGCTGATTATCATTCTACTCATCCCCTTTTTAGGCGCTATTATTTATCTGTTCTTCGGCGAGAGCCGCATTTCCGATAAACGCATTGCCCGCTCAAGGCAGAGCCAGGACCATTATCAGTACTGGCTGAATTCCCTTCGAGGACGGGCTCCTGTCGACTGGGATGACCAGGCGGAGAGCTGCCTGCCGTTGCACCGCCAGGCAGAGACACTCATCGGCATCCCGGCGCTGGCAGGCAACCGGCTGGAAATCTTCGAGACGCCTGCTGAGATTCTCGATGCCATCGGCGAAGATATCAAGCGGGCCCGTTCGAGCTGTCACCTGCAGTTTTATATCTGGCAGCAAGGCGGCAAGGTCAGCGCCATCGAAAATGCGCTGATCGAGGCCGCGGGACGGGGCGTAACCTGCCGCATTCTGGCTGATTCCATCGGCAGCAGTGAATTCCTGAAGAGCCACCGGGCGCAGGAGCTGAAAGATGCTGGAATCCTTATCCAGGAGTCACTGCCCGCTGGTCTCATCAAGGCCCTGTTTGCCCGCATCGATATTCGCAATCATCGGAAAATCGTGGTCATCGATGGTGAAATTGCCTATACCGGCAGCCAGAATATGGTCGATCCGCGCTATTTCAAGCAGGAATCGGGCGTCGGTCAATGGGTGGATGTGATGGTGCGCATTACCGGCCCAGTGGTCGAAAGCCTGGCCGGTACCTTTATCAGCGACTGGTATCTGGAAACCGACGATAAGTTTCTGGCCGGCGAAGACATCGGCGCCGATGTAAACGATGTCAGACGCCGCACCGACATCCATATGGTTGAGAAAACCGGTGACACCGCTGTCCAGCTGGTGCCCTCCGGCCCCGGAATCGTGCCGGAGGCCATTCATTCGCTGCTGCTTACCACGATTTACTCTGCCCGGGACGAACTGGTGCTGACCACCCCTTATTTCGTTCCCGACGAACCGCTGCTCACCGCGCTCAAATCCGCCGCCCAGCGTGGCGTCGACGTAACCCTGATTCTGCCCGAAAAGAACGACTCCCGACTCGTGCAATACGCCAGCCGGGCACATTATCACGAGCTGACCAAATCAGGCGTTCGAATCATGTTGTTTCAGGGCGGGCTGCTGCATTCTAAAACAATCACCGTGGACCGTAAATTCTCGTTGTTTGGTTCGGTGAATCTCGACATGCGGAGCTTCTGGCTTAATTTCGAGGCTACCCTGTTTGTCTATGACAAGAGCTTTACCGATAAAATCCGTACGATCCAGGCCCGCTACGAGGATCAGTCTACAGAAATCGATGTGCACGAAATGGACCGGCGGCCGGTTATCAACCGATTCAAGGAGAATGTGGCGCTGCTCATCGGCCCGCTGCTCTGATGCCATGAGAATTCTTCTGATCTCAGATATCCACGCAAATTTTCCAGCCCTGCAGGCGATTTCGAACCACTTCAGCGACCCCTTCGATCTGATACTCAACGGCGGCGATACCACGGTCTACGGACCCTTTCCAAATCAGACCATCGACTGGCTGAGAAAACACCAGGTCGTCTCGATTCTTGGCAACACGGACCGTCATGTTTTAGGGCTTCTGGAGGGCAGGACTTTCAGCAAGCCGGGCAAGGCCGAGAAGCGGATTATGTATGGCTGGACCGCCGCTGAGCTTAGCCGAAGCCAATCAGCACTGGCTCCAGAGCCAGCCGTTGTGGCGGGTGCTGCCACCCTTCTCTCAGTTAAACAAGCGGGGATATGATATGTCTCTGGGGATGCATCACGGCAGTCCGGCAGACCCTGACGAGTTTCTATTCGCGACCACTCCACAATGTCGCTTCGACGAATTGGCCGGCCCCATTGCACAACGTATCATAACCGTCGGTCACAGCCACAGCCAGTTTCACCGGTTCAGTAACGGGGTCCATTTTATCAACCCAGGCAGTGTCGGACGGATGTTCGACGGCAAGGTCAGCGCCGCCTGCGCGGTTCTTACCATTGACGCTGAGCAGGTCGATGTTGCGCTGCATAGGATTTCCTATCCTGTCGAAACGGTCGTCAGAGAGCTTGAAAGACTGCGGCTGCCGACGATTTATTCAGAGATGTATCGGCGCGGCCGCAAACTGAACTAGGCTTCACTGTGGCGGCGCGTGGCCCGGGCCAGCCTGGCAGACATATTTAGATTTGTTATATATTCTGCGACCGGTTACTATAGCCTGATGACCATTTTCGAGCAAGAACACCACCTGGGTTTATAATTGCTGGAAGGAGAGAGACATGGGTGATGACAGTGACAAAAAGGACAAGAAATCCAAGAGCGGCAAAGACGAAAAAGGGATCAAGCTCCACGAATTAACGGCCCTGCGCAATATCGATTCCAAAAAAAGCAAGGACTCTACCCCCGTCTGGATCAAAAACTGGCATCTGGCCTATGAGTTCGAACTGCGCAGACTGCAGGTCGAGCTGATGAAACTGCAACAGACTATGAAAGCTGATGGTACCAGGCTCCTGATGATCTTCGAAGGCCGCGATGCTGCCGGCAAAGGGGGCACCATCAAGCGCTTCATCGCCCACCTCAACCCCCGCTACACCAGAGTTGTCGCGCTGATCAAACCGAATGAAACCGAGTTAACACAATGGTATTTCCAGCGTTATATCAGCCATCTCCCTTCCGCCGGTGAAATCGTCTTCTTCGACCGGAGCTGGTATAACCGGGCCATGGTCGAGCCGGTAATGGGGTTTTGCACTGACGAGCAGAATAAAAGGTTTCTCAAGGACGTACCGCAGCTTGAGGAACTGATCGTCAAAGACGGCATCAAGCTGTTCAAATTCTATTTTTCTGTCTCTCGAGAGGTGCAAAAAGAGCGCTTCGACACCCGTCGGGTGGACCCGCTCAAACAGTACAAGCTGTCACCGGTCGACAACCTTGCCCAGAAATACTGGGACCAATACTCGCTGCGCAAGTTTCAGATGCTGCAGGAGACCAACCGGACCATCTCTCCATGGACCATTATCCGTTCCGACAACAAAAAAATGGCCCGGATCAACTGTATCAAGTTCGTATTGAGCCAGCTCGATTACGAGGGAAAGCTGCCGGCCGAGGAACTCATTCCGGACAAGGAGATCGTGGTGTCAGGCATTGATGAGTTGCGGCACATGGAAGAGTACTTGATGAAACCTGACAAGCTGTATGGCTGAAAACCCGGGTTGAGCAGCCCATCACTGATTGTTCAGCATAGGCAATGTATCGCCTATTCTTCCCGGGCAATCGCATTGAGTTGGCTTTCCAGCCCGATCACCCGATCAACCGGCACCACAAAAGCGATCCCGGTGCCCGGTTTGTGAAACTCCCCGGCACTCCTGATCGCTTCGAGTACCGGTTCCACCGAGTGTTCACCCAGCAGAAACATGATGATATCGGTCTGTGTTTCCAGGGTTAGACCGAAAAAAGTTTGGGCCTCCCGAATGCCGGTCCCGCGGGCCGGTATGATGGTCGCCCCGGTTGCCCCACTCAGTTTGCCTGCGTCAACCACCCTGTCGGTATAATCTGGTTTGACACTGGCCAGGATCACTTTGAATTTCATCTCCATTCTCCCTGATACTTCACTCTAAGATCATCTTTTCAAGCGCCTTCGCACACGCCAGTCGATAAATTGAGCATAGCCCATTACCGATATGATCGGAAACAGACTGGCAAAGGCTATCAAACCGAATCCATCCAGGGCCGGATCCCTGCCCGGCACCGTTTTGGCCAGGCCGAGGCCCAGCGCAGTGACGATCGGCACAGTCACCGTCGATGTGGTTACCCCGCCTGAATCATAGGCAAGTGCGATAATTTTTTTCGGTGCCCAAAGAGTCTGCATAATGACTATTAAATAACCCACCAGAATATAGAAATAAAGTGGTGTACCGCTGACGATCCTGAAACACCCCAGCGTGATGCCAAAGGCCACCCCGACCGCGACCACGACCCGCAGGCCCCAGCGGTCTATGGTGCCGGCCGAAACATCGCTGGCCTTGAGGGCAACCGCAATCAAGGAGGGTTCGGCGATGGTAGTGGAGAAGCCGATCAAGGCGGCAAACAGGTAGATCCATCCATATTCGGTCCATTCAGCACTGAGGTAATCGACCCCAGGCCCGATTATGAATGCAGGGTCAGAAAGCTGCCGCGCCATCGCCTCGCCTATCGGAAACAGCGCCTTTTCAAGACCGATCAGAAACAGGCACAGCCCCAGCAACACGTGAACCAGGCCTATCAGCACACTCTTCAGACGGGGAACAGGCTGGCGCAGCACTGCAAGCTGGAAAAATCCGATGAGGAAGACGATGGGCAGCAAATCGCGCAGGGTCAGCAGGACAATATCAATGAAATCACTAAAAAATTGCACGTTCCAGCCCTCAGTGAAAGATCACAATGCCATAGCCCATTACAAACATCATCGGCAGCAAGGAGGCCAGAGCAATCAATCCGAATCCGTCCACCAGCGGGTTGCGGCCCCTGATAATGGTCGCCAGGCCAACACCGAGTGCGGTAACCAGCGGCACGGTCACCGTCGAGGTGGTGACACCGCCGGCATCATAGGCGATCCCGATAATCTCACGCGGAGCAAATGGGGTTATTGCCATTACGCAGCAATACCCGCCAATGATCAGATAATGAAGGGGATAGCCTTTGAGAATACGGAAAACGCCAATGACGATGGCCACCCCGACCGAAAAAGCCACCGACAGGCGCAGGCCTATGGCGTAGGACTGGAGCGCAGGCTGAGTTGCTTCGATAAGCTGGGAAGCGGCTGCGATCTGGGCCGACTTGGCTGCAACTGCAATCAGGGAGGGTTCTGCAATCGTGGTGGAAAAACCGAGACCAAAGGAAAACAACAGGAGCCAGAAGACCGAGCCTTTTCTGGCCAGAGCACCGGCCAGCGTATCACCGATCGGAAACAATCCGGTCTCGAGGCCTTGCACAAAAAGCGACAGGCCTACGATGACCAGCAGGGTGCCGAACAGAATATCGGCAACGTTGGGGAGCGGTTCGCGGATGACCGCAATCTGAAAGAACGCAATGACCACAATGATCGGCAGCAGGTCGATAAACGAGCTGCGCAGCCTGGCATAAGCACCTGCGAAAACCAGCAGCGCTGTTCGTTTACCCGGGAATTCGATCAATTCAGCTTACCGCAGCATTTCTTGTATTTTTTCCCCGACCCGCACGGGCAGGGGGCATTCCTGCCGATTTTGTCGCCATCTCTCTTGACAGGTTCACGGCCCTTGGCTTCAGCCCCGGCGGCTCCCTTGTTCATCTGCAGTTCCTGCTGCTGACGGCGGCGGCGTTCCTCCTCCATGCGCTCGACCTCGTCCTCCTGGACCAGCCGGACGCGCATCAAGGTTTTTATGGTCTGCTGCTTGACGGTTTCGATCATGGTCATGAACAGATCGAAGGCTTCCTTTTTGTATTCGTTCAGAGGATTTTTCTGGCCATAGCCACGCAGCCCGATCCCCTCTTTGAGGTGATCCATGTTGAGCAGATGTTCCTTCCAATGGCTGTCGACGATCTGCAGCAGGATAATCCTTTCGATCTGCCGCTGGTTTTCTGCCCCGTTGATATCTTCCTGCGCCTGCCTGGCTTGTTCGGCTATATCCATGATGGCTTCGCGCAGGGTTTCAGAATTGAAACTGCTCCTCACTTCATCATCCCAACCAGGCTTCTGGCCGAAAATCTCGAAAATCTGCCGCCTGCAATAGTCCCAATCCCAGTCCTTGGCGTCTATGCGCTCCTGGGCGACTTCATCGACAATGGAATCGACCAGGTCCTCGGTCATATCCTGCAGGACCTGCCGCAGGTTGTCACCTTCGAGGACTTCACGTCGCTGCCGGTAGATGACCTCGCGCTGCTTGTTCATGACATCGTCATATTCGAGCAGATGCTTACGGATATCGAAGTGATGACCTTCCACCTTACGCTGGGCATTCTCGATGGCCCTGGAAATCATGGTGTGTTCGATCGGCTCGTCTTCTTCCATGCCGAGTTTGTCCATGATCCCGGAAATCCGGTCCGGATCCGAAGATACGCAGCAGATCATCCTCCAGCGACAGGAAAAACCGCGACGAACCGGGATCGCCCTGACGACCGGAACGACCACGCAGCTGGTTGTCGATACGTCGGGACTCATGACGGGACGTTCCCGAGAATATGAAGACCACCGACCTCGACGACGCCCTGCACCGAGCTTGATGTCGGTGCCGCGGCCGGCCATATTGGTGGCAATGGTCACCTTGCCCAGCTGCCCGGCCTGGGCGATGATCTCCGCCTCTCGCTCGTGGTGCTTGGCATTGAGCACCTCATGGGGAATCTTTTCCTTTTTCAGCATGTGGGAGATCTTTTCGGAGACATCGATGGAGATCGTGCCGACCAGAACCGGCTGGCCCTTCTCGTGCATTCTCCGTGATTTCCCTGATGACCGCCCGGTATTTGGCCTTCTCGTTCTTGTAGATGACATCGGCGAAATCCTTTCGGATCATCGGCATATTGGTGGGCAGCACCACCACATCGAGGTTGTATATCTTCTTGAATTCCGGGGCCTCGGTGTCGGCGGTACCGGTCATGCCGGCCAGCTTTTTGTACATCCGGAAATAGTTCTGGAAGGTGATCGAGGCCAGCGTCTGGTTCTCCCGCTCGATCTTGACATTTTCCTTGGCTTCCAGGGCCTGATGCAGGCCGTCGCTGTAGCGCCGGCCCTCCATGGTTCGCCCGGTGAACTCATCGACGATCACCACCTGGCCGTCCTTGACGATATAATCCACATCGCGTTTGAACAGGACATGCGCCTTGAGGGACTGGTTGAGATGATGCAGGATATTCGATATTGCGCGGATCGTAGAGATTTTCGAGCTTCAGCAGTTTCTCGCCGAGCGCGATGCCCTCCTCGGTCAAGGAAACCTGACGGCCTTTCTCGTCGACGAGATAATGCTCCTCGCTCTTGAATTTGCGTCATGATGCGGTCGACGTTGCTCGTAGAGTTCGGTGGAAATGTCGGCCGGGCCGGAGATGATCAGCGGGGTTCGGGCCTCGTCGATGAGAATTGAGTCCACCTCGTCGACAATGGCGTAGTTGAAACCGCGCTGGCAGAAATCGGCCAGCTCGAATTTCATATTGTCGCGCAGATAATCGAAACCGAATTCGTTGTTGGTGCCGTAGGTCACATCGGCCCGATAGGCCTCCCGGCGCTGCCGCGTCATCCATGTCATGAACGATGCGTCCGACGGTCAAGCCGAGAAACTGGTAAACCTTGCCCATCCACTCGGCATCCCGGGTGGCCAGGTAGTCGTTGACGGTGACCACATGCACACCCTTGCCGGACAGGCTGTTCAGATAGACCGCCAGGGTCGAGGTCAGGGTTTTGCCCTCACCGGTCTTCATCTCGGCGATCTTGCCCTGGTGCAGGACAACGCCGCCCAGAAGCTGGACGTCGAAATGCCGCTCCCCGAGCACCCGGCGCGAGGCTTCCCGCATCACCGCAAAGACTTTCGGAGATCAGATCGTCAAGCGGTTCCCCCTGGGCGACCCGTTCCTTGAAGTCAACCGTCTTGGCTGCCAGAGCAGTATCATCGAGCGCACTGGCACTGCCCTCCAGCTCATTGATCCTGTTGATCAGCGGCTGAATCTCCTTTGAGAACCCGCTCGTTTTTGCTGCCGAAAACCTTGGTGAGTAATTTTCCGATCATCTTGGGTGGTGTATTTGAGGTGGAAGATTAATATCTGAGACGACCGGCATACTAAGCATGATTGGCTGATTTTGCAATGATCCGATAGCCGCAGGCCCCTTACATCAAGCGCAGCGGCAGACTCTGAGCCGATGAACAATATCGAGGTCAGGCATCTGCACCGCCGTCAAGCGTTCCTATTCTGGTAGAGCAGCGCTTTCTCTTCGCAATCGGTCAATATCAAACAATTGAAGGAGTCACTCCAGATTTCGCGGGACATGGCCCTGTAAAATACGGCGCATCTAGCCCACATCCTGCATCCGAACCTCGCTGATCATAGTGCTAACCGGTTTCTTATTTTAGAGCGCTCAAACGTGCTAGGGTTTGAGTTTTTTCTGTTCTTCGAGATGAATCACCGGCTGTTCCTGTTGCACCTGCCCGGCATCGAAAGAGGTGGATACCGGCTCTGAAGGCTTCAGCAGTGACTGACCGGCCCACACTCCCAAGAGAAACATCCAGAGAAATACGCAGAAGCAGACGATCGCAATGGAACCAATCCCGCTGCGGGACAGTTCGAACCTGATCTTGGGCCTGGGTCGCTTCTTCTGTAGCGCCATAAATTCACATGCTCTGGGGAGCGCTCAGGCCCAGGATTCTGAGTCCGTTGCCGAGCACCGTCTGCAATCCGGCAACGAGACAGAGTCTGCTGCGGCTCAGCTCCAGCTCGTCTGAAATAACTTTGTGCTTGTTATAATAGCTGTGGAACTGACCGGCAAGCTCCATTAAATAAAAAATGAGCCGGTGTGGCTCGAGGTCGAGGGCCGCACTCTCGATCAGCGCGGTAAACGAGGCCATCATTTTGAGCAACTGGATTTCCTCGGGTTGATCGAGCAGCGACAGATCGGCCTGGCCGGCGGGCACTTGATCAATTCCTTTTTCCCGCGCCTGCCTCAAAATTGAACAGAGCCTGGCATGCCCGTACTGGACGTAGTAAACCGGGTTGTCCTGACTCTGGCTGGTGGCAAGATCAAGATCAAATTCCAGCTGACTGTCGGGTTTGCGCATCATAAAGAAAAATCGCGCCACATCGGCACCAACCTCGTCCAGCAATTCGTCTACCGTGACGAAATTTGCTTTTCTGGTCGACATTTTGACCTGCTTGCCATCCCGCATCAGGGTAACGAACTGGTGCAGCACCACGGTGACCCGGGAGTCGTCATAGCCCAGTGCCCGCACTCCGGCCAGCACATCAGGCACCGTGGCGATATGATCCGAGCCGAGCACGTTGATCAGCCAGTCGAAATTGCGCCTGAATTTCTCGCGGTGGTAGGCAATGTCTGGCAGCCGGTAGGTGGGCTCTCCCGTGCTCTTGATAATGACCCGGTCACTTTCCTGGCCAAACTCAGAGGTTCTGAACCAGGTGGCCCCATCTTTTTGGTACACCAATCCCTTCTGGGTGAGTTCTTCGACAACAGCGCCGACATGGCCTTCACGATAGAGCGACTGTTCATTGTAGTAGTTGTCGAAGATGATGGACATCCGTGCAAGGGTTGCCGAAATATCCTTGAAGATCAGTTGTTCGGCTTTTTCCTTGAAGGGCTCATCTTCGGCAACATCAGCCAGGGCATCACCTGCTTCATCGATCAGTTCCCGCGCGATGTCATAGATGTACTCCCCCTGATATCCATCTTCGGGAAAGGTGCGCTCCCGGCCCAGCAGCTCAAGGTAGCGGGCCCGGACCGACTCACCGAGGACACGCATCTGCCGGCCGGCATCGTTGTAGTAATATTCGCGATAGACCTGATGGCCTGTTGCCTCCAGCAGCCTGGCAATGCCGTCGCCGAGAATAGCCTGACGGCCGTGTCCGATGGACAGGGGACCGGTCGGGTTGGCACTGACGAACTCGACCATGACCCGGCGCTGCCGGCCGATGCCGGAGAGCCCGAAATCGGCTCCGGCCGACTCAACCGTGGTGATAACCTGCTGCCAGGCCGAAGTCTTGATGGTCATATTGACGAACCCGGGGCCGGCAATCTCCACCTGTTCTATCAAGGCGCTGTTTGTTGCAAGTTTTCCGGCAACCAGACTGGCAATCTCTCGGGGATTTTTCTTCTCGATGCCGGCCAGCACCAGCGCCATATTGGTCGAATAGTCTCCCTGGTTTTCATGCCTGGGAATTTCGACGCTATATTTTTCGGCCCCCGCAGCTGACCAGAGCCCTTCCCTGACGCCTTCTGTAAAACAATCGTCAACGAGCTTCTTTACACGTTCTCGAATCATAGCTGCTCAATGATAAAGCGTTTGTTGTTATTGCCCAGTGAACAGAGGACCTCATAGCTGATGGTGTCACTCCAGCCGCCGATCTCATCGGCGTCGATGCAAGCGTCCCCCTGGTGGCCCAGCAGTACCACGTCTTCGCCCGGTGTGACACCTTCTATTGCGGTTATATCTACCATACACATGTTCATGCAGACCCGTCCCCGTACCGGGGCCCGCTGGCCTTTGATAAGGACCTCGGCTCGACTGGACATAAGCCTGAAATACCCGTCACTGTAGCCGATCGGTAAAACAGCAAGGCTGGTATCCCGCTCGCAGATATAGGTGTGGCCGTAACTGATGCCGCTGCCCGCAGCGACCTGTTTGACCTGCACCACCCTGGTATGGCAGCTCATTGCCGGCTTCAGACCATCCAGACGGTCCCGCGCTCTGCCCGCTTTTCCATCAGGATAATACCCGTACAGGGAGATTCCCGCTCTTACCATATCACCGTGCGTCTGGGGAAAATAAAGAATCCCGCCTGAATTGCAGATCGAGTAGGAAAACGGCACGGCGCTTTCGGTTGAATATGCCCCTGGCGGTTCTACTGAGGCCAACAGCCTATAGGCCTGAAGACTGTGGCCTGAATCGGGTTCGTCACTGCACGGATAATGACTGATCACACCCTGCACGTCGACCGCCAAGGATCTGCAGTTGGCCATGATCCGCCCGACCTCGGCCGGAGCAAAACCAAGCCTGCCCATACCGCAATCGACCTTGAGATAGATCGGCATCTTCTGGCCCTTACGGCGGCCAAAGGAGGCGAGGCATTTCAGATCTTCCAGGCTGAATATTACCGGGGTCAGCCGATGGGAGAGCAGATAGTCGACATCACGGTGATCAAATCCGACAAAAACCATGATATCATCCCGGCAGCCGCCTTCCCGCAGAGCCACCCCTTCATCGAGATCGGCCACGCCGAAGTTGCGACAGCCGCTTTCTGCAAAAATCTCTGCGGCCTTGTGCATATCGTGGCCATAGGCGTCGCTTTTTACCATGGCCATGACTCTGACACCAGGGCCTACCCTGCTGCTGATATAGCTGAAGTTGTGCGCCAGGGCTGCGGCATCAACCAAGATGCGATTGAAATGATTCATAATCTCAGTGGCTTTTCGGTAAATCGATCCAGGCCAGCCAGGCGTGCCGGCTTGAAAAAAGCAGCGACCAGCCTACCCCGATACAGAGCGTGCCAATCAGTGCGGGCGGTATGCTGCTGTGACGAAGCCATATACCGGAACAGATCATCGCTACCACGAGTATCCAGGTTTTCCAGGAGTAAACCGCGCCAATGCAGGTATTGTCGGCAAATCGCTTAATGCGCTCAACGCCTTTTATCGCAACGTGATCAAGCATCAAGCGAGATTTCAGACTGCCGAGGACGACACCGACAACAACAAGCCAGACGAGTTCAGCCGATCTCAAATAGCCAATGCCTCGAAAGATCAGGAATAGACCGATCGCCGTCCACAGACCGGCCGCGCAGACCAGATGCACACTGCGCTCAACACCGGGTTTAAAATGCTTCAGCCTCTGTCCCATCGCAGCCTGCAATGCTTAGAAACAAGATAAGCCCATCACCCCCGCCGGGGTGATGGGCTTATCTTCTGGCGGAATAAATCGAGTTACAGTTCTGTAACGGTGATCGCTCCCTCAGGGCAAACCTCTACGCAGGTCTCACAACCGAGACACTCGTCAGCTTCTACGGGCTCAGCCTTGCCGTCCACCATCTCGAAAACCTGTGCCGGACATGCTGCTACACATTCTTCATCGCCACTGCACTTATCTTTGTCTACCACAACTTCAAACATTACACACCTCCATAAGGAAAATAAATAAGCCAAGCATTACATGTGCTTAGCAATCTTCAAAACCAGCCTTTCCAGACAATTGTTTTGTGTAAATATCCACTTAATGTACGACCTATTTTTTGTCAAGCAAAAACACCATACCACAATGTTACACTCAAAACCAGATCAATGCAGACAAGAATTGACCTGAAAAAGTACTGCAATGCAAGCCGTAATTTTCACGAACAGGAGGCCGCAGTGATTTATAGAGCTGTCTCCTGCCATCCGGCCGGGTTTTGCATTGCACATCTATTTTTCGATATTAGTATGTAGCCTCATATATTCACTCATCTCAGCCCCTAAACCCAGAGACAGCCATGGCCCAAAAAAAGAATAAAGCTAGAGAGATAACTCAGGACGAACTTGAAATGCGCGAACGGGCAATGGTTGAGGGTATCCTGGAGGGGAGCCCGGACGGTGTTGGGGTGGTCGTGGTGCGGCTCGATTGCGGTTGCAGGAAGATGGCCGCCGTCACCAAAGACGGTGATCCGGCCTCGAAAGTAATCATGTACCGGGACCATGCTGAATCGATCTGTGCTGCCTGCAAGGACGATCAGGGTGCTTTCATACGGGTAGTCAAACAGTTCATCCACTGGAAAGAACCGGCCCCAAGCCTGAAGACCCAGGCAAAGATCCGTTTAAAAGTGATCGGCACCCCGCAAACGACGACCCATTGAGCTGCTATCCAGCCAGCTTGCGGGTCCGGCACCTCTGCACGAAGAACTCGGCCCACTGGGGTGTACCTTCAGCATGGACGTGGGTATAAAGGGCAAATACGTTTCTGTAACAAAGGCCGTCCCGCCCCGCTAAAAAGCCGGTACCGCGCTCCATCTTCAGACACAGATCGGCGGCGGAACCGTCCCATTGAAGCACGGTGGAATAGCGGAACTCATGGCCTTTGCCCCGAAATCCCACCGGGTAGAAAGGGTTCTCACGGGTAGCGGCAAAACGTGTGTAGCCATGTGCCTGCGGCTTATTAGACATACCGAAGGTAACCGGAAAAAGACCGACCAGCGGATGGCTGCCCCCTGCTGTCTCAATGGTCGAACCCAGATAGATCAGGCCGCCGCATTCGGCATATATCGGCAATCCGTTTTCAGCCGCCTCTCTGACACTGAGCCGAAATCTTCTGTTGGCAGCCAGGCGCGCGGCACTGGTCTCTGGAAATCCCCCACCGATATAGAGACCGTCCAACTCCGGCAGGTGCTCGTCCTCGAGGGCGTTCACTATCACCAGCTCTGCTCCGTGGCCTTCGAGTGCGGCAAGATTGTCTGGATAGTAGAACTGAAACGCGACGTCTTGCAGAATACCGATCCTGATGTCTTTGTTCACCTCCCCCCTGCCCAGATTTGAAGCAGCACTGCGTGGGGCTGCCGCAACAGGTTTCATCACCGCTTCGATTCTATCGAGATCGATATTTTCCCGGGCAAGCGCAGCAAGTTTGTCAAGGGCCGCCTGGGTTCCCTGATATTCCTGATGGGGAATCATGCCCAGATGACGCATCGGGAAAATATCCTCATTCAGCCGCGGTACGACGCCGAGTACCTCCACATCCGTGTAGTATTCGACAGCTTCGGTAATAATCTTCTTCTGACGCTCGGTCGCCACCTGATTGAGAATTACGCCCGCGATCTTCAGACGTTTCTCGAATTCGATACAGCCCAGTACCTGGGCGGCAACGGTGCGGGTGATCTTGGTGCAGTTGACTACCAGCAGCACAGGCAATTCCAGCCACAATGCCAGTTCTGCAGTTGAATAGCCTCCGGTGGCGGTAACTCCATCGTAGAGGCCGCGATTGCCCTCGACAAGGGCCAGGTCCGCTCCGGCTATGCGTTTGAAGAACGAGGCTTTGAGAGTCTCTTCGGACACCAGATAGGGATCGAGATTATAGCAGGGCTGTGCAGCACCGCACCGCAGCCAGCCTGCATCGATGTAATCCGGACCCTTTTTAAACGGGGCAACAGTCCTGCCCGAGGCTACCCAGGCGGCCGCCATACCGACTGTTACCACGCTTTTACCGGAGCCGCCCGAGAGGCCGGCAATCACCAGTGCCTTGGTATCGGCAACCTCGAAATGCTCAGAGTTTTTTCTCGTATCAGATTGATATTTCATCATAATGAGCTTTTCTGCGATGAGTTGACCAGGCCGTCTGATAAAGCTGGTTGAGCGCTTCTTCCACTTGTAGCCGAAAATACTCGATCGCCTCTCGATCAAGACCCGGCGGAATCGAGAACGGCTCACCGCAGTAATAGTCAATCCGCGAAAACGGCATCGGGATGCAGGTCCGGTCCCAGGATCTGAACGTAAAAAATCGCGAGGCCGACCAGGCCATCGGCACAATCGGCGCCCCGGTTTTCGAAGCGAGCAGAATGGAGCCGGCCTGCAGAACGAATTGCGGACCCTGGGAGCCGTCGGCAACCATACCGACATGCTCCCCCTGTTCGAGTCTGAGCATCAACTCCTTCAAGGCCAGAACCCCCCGGCGGTTGCTCGAACCGCGCACCGTCGAAAAATTCAGGCAATGGGCAAGACGGGCAATGTATTCCCCGTCCTCACTGGCGCTGACCAGCACCGCCGCCGGATATTTCTTCAGATGGTAAAACACGTAGACCAGAGAATAGTGCCAGAAAAGGGCGATCACGCTTTTTTTGCTGTCCAGGGCGGTCTCCAGGTTATCGGAACCATGCTCTGTTACCCTGCAGGTGGCAAACCAGAGCCTCAGGATCACCGAAACCAGAAACGGCACCAGGACCAGGGACGCCTTGTAAAAAATTCCCCGCTTCATCCGATCTCGATCTCCAGTTTTCTGAGCGCCTGAATCCGATCCCGCAGTTCGGCAGCTTTCTCGAAGGCAAGCTCTGCTGCAGCCTCCCGCATCTCCTGGTCAAAGGTTTCGATCGCCTTGTGCAGCTCTTCGATCGAGCCGAAAAAGGGCTCCTCTTCTGCACTCTGCAGGAGGGGCTGCTCCCGGCCGCCGAACTGGTAGCCAGCATCTTCGAGATATTGCTGAATCGTGTTTCTTACCGGGGAGTTGATCGTTTGCGGAACGATATTGTGCTGGCGATTATATTCCTGCTGCAGGGTACGTCTGCGTCCCGTCTCATAGATGGTGCGCTGCATCGATCCGGTAATTTCATCGGCGTACATGATCACCATGCCTGCGACATTGCGAGCCGCCCGGCCGCAGGTCTGGATCAGGGAGCGCTCCGACCGCAGAAAGCCTTCTTTATCGGCGTCAAGTATCGCCACCAGCGACACTTCCGGGATATCAAGACCTTCACGGAACAGGTTAATGCCGATCAGCACGTTGAATTCGCCATTGCGCAGGTCCCGAATCAATTCAACGCGCTCGAGCGTCTTAATGTCCGAATGCAGATAGCGCACCTTGACCCCGAGTTTCTCATAATAGTCGGTCAGGTCCTCGGCCATCCGCTTGGTCAGCGTGGTAACCAGCACCGCTTCGCCGCGTTCGCTGCGCAGCCGGATCTCCTCGAGCAGGTCATCGACCTGGGTGGCTGCCGGACGCACCTCGATTTCCGGATCAAGCAGGCCGGTGGGCCGGATCACCTGTTCGACAACCTTGTCCCCTGCTTGCTCCAGTTCATAAGGACCCGGGGTCGCCGAAACATAGATGATCTGATTGACACGCTCCTCGAACTCCTCGAACCGCAAGCGGCCGGTTGTCCAGCGCCGACGGCAGCCGGAAGCCGAAGTCGACCAGGGTTTCTTTGCGGGAGCGATCGCCATTGTACATCCCGTTGAGCTGGGGGATGGCGATATGACTCTCGTCGATGAACAGCAGGTAGTCCTCCGGGAAATAGTCGAGCAGGTTAGGCGGCGGCAGCCTTCCGGGCTTGCCGGTCAGATGGCGGGAGTAATTTTCGATCCCGTTGCAATAGCCCAATTCCTGCATCATCTCCAGATCGAACATGGTACGCTGTTCCAGCCGCTGGTCCTCGACCAGTCGGTTCTGCCGGTGAAGCTGCTCCAACCGGGTTTTCAGTTCTTCCTTGATGGTGCGCAGGGCGAGCTGCAGACGGTCCCGGGAAGTAACGAAGTGCGACCCGGGAAAAACCGTATACTCGTCGAGCCTGGCAAGCACCTCCCCTCTGAGCGGATCGATCACGGTGATCGATTCGACCGTATCACCGAAAAATTCGACCCGGACGGCCCGCTGCTCTTCATGGGCCGGAAAGATATCGATCACGTCTCCGCGCACCCGGAAGGTGGAGCGATGAAAAGAGAAATCGTTACGCTCGTACTGCATGAATACCAGGCGACGCTGCACTTCTTCAGGCGGATGCTCTTCCTCGCGTTTGAGCAGCAGATGCATATTGAGATATTCCTCCGGCGAACCCAGGCCGTAGATGCAGGATACCGAGGCGACAATGAGCACGTCCCGCCTGGTAAGCAGCGAGCGGGTGGCCGAGTGACGCATCTTGTCTATCGCGTCATTGATCGAGGAATCCTTCTCGATATAGGTGTCCGATTGCGGAATATATGCTTCCGGCTGATAGTAGTCGTAATAGGAAACAAAATACTCAACCGCATTGTCCGGAAACAGTTCCTTGAACTCGGAAAAGAGCTGGGCGGCCAGGGTCTTATTTGGAGCGATAACCAGGGTCGGTCGCTGCACGCGTTCGACGATGCCTGCCATAGTAAAGGTTTTGCCCGAACCGGTCACCCCGAGAAGAATCTGGTGCATTTCACCGCGGTCGACGCCCGCCGTCAGCCGCTCGATGGCGTCGGGCTGATCGCCTGAGGGTGAAAAAGGGCTCACCAGTCTAAATCTCCTGGACATGTCGTACATCAGCCCCCCTGTTCGAACTCCCTGGCCAGCTCCTTTGCCTCCTGAATAAAACAGCGCGGTCGATCCCGGTCTTCCAGATAAAACCTTACCTCGTATCGACTCAAGAGCCCGGCCAGCTCCTGCCATAAGGCTTTATTGCTGACCTCCTTGCCGTCCCGGGTCCGCCACTGGCGCCTTTGCCAGCCGGCGAGCCAGGAGGTGGCGCCCTCGTGGAGATAGCCTGAATGGGTATGGACATCGACCGGCAGGGCTCTCTTCAAACTTTTAAGCCCGGCTGATTACCGCGTGAAGATAGAGCTGATTGGCCGTCATCTGCTCTGCGGGCGCACCCAGCACCCTGACCCGGCCGCGCCATGATAAAATCACCGCCCAGCCACCGGCGCCGGTACTCTGTCTGCAGGTCACCCCGGTAAAAAGCTCGATATGGGGATCGCTCAGGGCAACCGGCGCAGCCATCTCCCCAGGCGTTGCCCTTCCAGCATTTTGCCTGGCCGCCACGGCCAGTTGATCGGCCCGGGTGTTCCAGTGGTCGCCCGTGTGTCCCCGAACCCATTTCCAGACAATCTGGTGGTGTCTGATCTGCTTGAGCAGCAGATGCCAGAGATCGACGTTTTTGACCTCTTTCTTGCCCGCCGTCCGCCAGTTGTTTCTCTGCCAGATCTGTATCCACTCGGTGATGCCCTTTTTCAGATATTCAGAGTCGGTGTACAGAACAATTTTGCAGGATTGCTGCAAAGATTGCAGTGCCTCGACCGCCGCGGTGAGTTCCATCCGATTATTGGTGGAAGCCTCACTGTAACCGGAGCGTTCCGTGACTGCACCGCCCGCATCGATGATTACCGCACCCCAGCCGCCTGGACCGGGATTGGGACTGCAGGCTCCGTCGGTGTATATTTTCAGTTCTGCCAAGGACAAATCGGTGCACCTGTTAATCGTCTCGTGCAGCACCTCCGCCGGTCGCCTATCGACTCCGATGATCAAGCTTATGTCACCATCCCCCGGCAGCGAACAGCGCTCGATGGTACTCGGGCACAGCAATTTCGGATCAGCATCATACCCGTTTCGCCTGGATATTTCACCCGATCTTGAAGCTTTTCGGCTCAGGAGATGATGGCGCAGAGATGACAGTGATGTTCAATCGACGGCCTGCGCCGCCGCACTCAGAAAGATCGGTCCATACCAAGCCCGGACGGAGACGCCGGTATCATCAGTGTCCGTCATCAGCGCGATGGCCTGTATCATGCCAGGTTCCACCCCAAATGCTTCGATATAGTCTTCTTCGAGATTGGCAGACAGTTCCTGCCAGGTGCCGGCCTGCGCCGACCCGCTGGCGGCGACAAGCGTGGCAACATGTTCGTGGTTTGGGTTAATAGCGATGCTGCCCACCGGCTCCCGGGCAGTCCAGACGTAACACAGGGTTTTTTCGCGCACGGCCTCGGCAGGGTCACGATCTGCAAAAGAGATCAGCAGCCGCGCAGAAAAATCGTCACCGCTCTTTTCCGCAAGCGAGCTCCTGATGATGATATCTTCGATCTTCCAGGCCCAGGTTATTATCGGGTAGTCATGCGGATCGACTGAGATGCGCCGGGCCACACCCCCGGCCCCAGCTGCTGAGCGCGCCCGGATAACCGACCCATAGCGGCCGTCTGCCACTACCTCATAACTTGTTTTCCGAGCTACCGATGGAAAGGAAAAATAGTGCCAATCTGCGGGCAGTCCCCCGTTCGCGGAAATATCTGAAAGATTGGTTACATCTATCGGGACCCGATCAACTAAGGCCTGGGCTGCCGTCCCTTCTGCAAGCGCCAGCATGCTCAACCCAAGTAAAGGGCCAAGCGCCGCCGTAATAATGATGGAATTCAGCCAGTATCGCCCGTCCCGGCGAAGACTATCTGCCATTGAGCGACCAGTCATAATCGAGATACTTGACCTTGATCTCCGCGGCTGAAGCAGCTTCAGGCAGTACCGAGGGACTGTGGAGCAGAAAGAAAGCCACCGGATCGTCGTTGAAATCTTCGTGATACCATTTGAAGATTGAGCTGACATAAAGTGATCCGTCACGATAATAATTGTGGCGGGTATTTTCGAGGAAGTCCCGGGTGGACCGCTCGAGTTGGAGGTCGAGCGATTCCCCGCGGTAGGCCTCGGTGATCAGCGGCGGACAGCTCAGGGATGCGCAATTGACGGCAAAATGAATACGGGGTTCGTCAAACTCGACTCTGATGATATCGTGTTCGATATTATCCAGGCTGAACGTTTCACCTCCAATCACCGCAAACGCTATCTTCCACGGGCTGGCGAACAGTCCGCCGATCCTGCGTATGGAGACCGGCGGCTGGTTGTTTTTGAAATTCTGAAGAATCAGTTTCACCGTATATGCATTATAAGCATTGATATAGAGGGCCAGCCGATCATCTTCGCCAAGCTGTTCAGGGTTGGTCGCAGCCAGCAGCGTCAGATAACGATCAAGCGCTGCTTCATCTGCCTTGAACCCCTGGTAGTCCACCCTGCCGTCTAGCACATGCTGCTGAAGCAGATCGGTCCAGGGCTGGTGCAGGGTCTGCGCCGCCAGGGGGCTCTTTAATGAGGCCACCACCGGGACCATCAGCAGGAGTGCCAGCCAAAGCGCAGGCAAAGACTTCCCTGCTGCCCGAAACACTGCTAGCCCCGGGGAAATCCGGTCAGCACATCGCTGGTGCCAGTGGTTCACGACGCGCCCCGATACCGGTGAATCAGCCTGAGTATGGTTCTGACCCGGTCTGAAAATATTTTTTTGCTGTAAATCGAACCCACCACGCGCTTGTTTATCTCACTCACGGTTGGGTAGGGATGGATTCCCCCGGCCAGGGTGGCAAGTTTGACACCGCCGTTCAGCGCGGCGACCCATTCGGCCAGCAATTCACCGCCGAGATAGCCGAGAATTTGAACACCCAGAGGCCGGCCTTTTTTATCGATCAGCAGTTTTATCTTTCCAAATGTCTGACCCTCGGCCTGGGCCCGGTCATTGTCCCGATATGCCTCCTCATAAAGATCGTAGGACAAGCCATCGGCGCTAGCCTGTTTCTCGCTCAGGCCGATTGCGCCAAGTTCGGGGGCAGAGTACGTACAGCGGGGCAGCCAGCGGTAATTGACCGAGCGGGGCAGCCCCATTACCGCGTTGGCCACAACGATGCCGCCCTCGTAACCGGCGGCATGGGTAAACTGGTGGCCGCCGACCACATCGCCGGCGGCATAGATATGTCTGGTGCTGGTCCGCAGCCGTTTATCGACTTCGATGCCCCGGCTGCTATAGGTAACCCCGGCCTGCTCAAGGGCGAGGCCTTCAACGTTGACCGCACGGCCGGCGGCAACCAGAAGCGCTGAACCGGAGACACGGAGTTCTTTTTCATCCGCACACCTGATAACAACCATTTTCTCGCCGCCGCTCTGCGAGGCGGACAGCATGCTGCAGCCGAGATAAAACTGTACCCCTTCGTTTTCAAGAGATTCATGCAGTGCATCCGCAAGATCTTGGTCTTCCCGGCTCAGTATCTGGGCGCTGCGCTGCAAAACGGTTACCCGTGAACCGAGCCGGTTGAAGGCCTGGGCCATTTCAATCCCGATCGGCCCCGCCCCGATAATGATCAGCGACTCCGGCAGATGATCAAGACAAAAAAGTTCCTTGTTGGTCAGCACCTCGATATCAGCCAGTCCTGGAATTGGAGGCAGCGAGGCGGAAGAACCGGTGGCGATCACCCATTTGGCCGCTGACATCTTTCCCGAGTCAGTGTACACCAGATGATCATCTTCAAATTGGGCCTGTGAAAATCTCACCTCGACCCCGAGCCCGTTGAAGCGCTCCACCGAATCGTGGCGCTGAATCGTCGATATCACCTGTTGGATGCGCGCCGCTATCGAAGTAAAATCGACCGGTGGAGGCTCCACCGCCGGCAGGCCATAGTCCCTGAGCTTGGTCAGCTGATGATAGATTGAGGCACTTTTGATCAGCGTCTTGCTCGGCACGCACCCGAAATGCAGGCAATCGCCGCCCAACGCGGATTGGGCTTCGATCAGTACCGTCTTGGCTCCAAGCTGGGCCGCACCCGAAGCGACCGTCAGTCCGGCGGCGCCGCCGCCGATGATGCCGATATCATAATCGTAGCTGCCCATGATCAACGGTCCCCTCAGGTTTGGCTGCGTCTGCGGAAATAATGCATGACTTTCTTCACTGTTAATGGAAACAAGCCAAGTAACGCAAACGATGCGATCAGGCCGGGTGACACGATTCCGCTCAAGGAGTCGATCTTGGCCAGTTCATTGCCGGCGTTTACATAGACAATGGTTGCCGGCAGCATGCCGATCTGGGAAACCCAGAAATAGGTTCGTATCGGCATCGAGGTGAGCCCCATCAACAGATTAATCACAAAAAACGGAAAAACCGGTATCAGCCTCAGTGAAAAGAGATAAAATGCACCTTCCTTGGCCATTCCAGCATTGACCGCCTGCAGCCGTTCACCGAATTTTTCCTGCACCCAGTCGCGCAATACGAAGCGTGCGGCGAGGCAGGCGCAGGTCGCCCCTATCGTGGAGGCGAAGGACACCACGACGGTACCGGTTGCAAGCCCGAAAAAACCGCCGCCGGCCAGGGTCATGACGGCAGCACCTGGCAGCGACAGGGCTGTAACCACGATGTAAACCGCCATGTAGCCGGCGATTACCGCCAGACGATGCTCCAGGTAAAGCTGCTGAAAACGCTGCTGGGAGGCTTTGAGGTAGTCGAGACTTAAAAACCGGCCCAGGTCGAAGTAGAAGAACAGTCCAGCTACCACCAGAAGCAGGGCCGGAATCGCCAGTTTTTTGGCAGTGGCGGTAGTCATCGTCCGGGACCTTTCTGCAGCTCTCGCCTGTGCTGGAAAACCACCTCACCCCCCTGCTGTTCCAAAACCGCGCCGTTATTCTTCATCCCAGTAGATACAGTCTTCCGGACAGTATTTTATGGCTTCATCAACCAGGTCCTGGTCATAACAATGCAGGTCGCAGACCTCGATGTAGTCACCACTTTTGGAATATCTAAAGATATTCGGGGCCAATTCGATACAGGCCCCGCACTTCGAACAGGCCCCGAGATCGACAGCCGGACGTTTGGTCAATGACATGTGACTTTACTTTTGAAAGAGACGTTCAAAACGTTTTAGAAGACTATTCCGCCAAATTCTGATTGCCCTGCTGAGGCTTGTGCCGGTCGAAATACCAAATTTTCAGCCAGGCAAATCAGACAGCCTCGAAGAAGTGAAAATTTCAACCATTTACAGCCAGCAACCGTGTCTCGCAGTGATTCAAACAAGCAGATTCAGAACCATCCTTCCGGGTCCTTTAAACACGTGCTTTTGAGAAATTGATAATAATTACTATCATATAAAAATCAATTATACGGATTGCCCCCGTGCAATCAAAAGCAGACCCTGCAAACGCGCCATGCCAATGTCGGTAATCATTGAAATAGCAAGATAATATGCTATAGTTGCTGCTTTATACTGGACCTTGTTTGCTGCCGGTCTGCTGCTGGCTTGGGGCAGAACCTGAATATAGTTACCTCAAGGCAGGGAATTCATATCAAATGGAGAAACCATGAGTATACATGAACTGGCTAAAGGGATTCACTGGGTTGGCGCCGTTGACTGGGATGTGCGTGATTTCCATGGCTATTCGACATTGGAGGGCACGACCTACAATGCCTTTTTGATCATCGATGAAAAGGTCACGCTGATCGATACGGTCAAACGCACCCACTTTCAGGACATGATGCACCACCTGCGCGAAATCATCGATCCTTCAGAAATCGACTATCTGGTGGTCAATCATGTCGAACTCGATCACGCCGGCGCACTGGCCGAGGTCATGGATATAGTCAAGCCTGAGAAGCTGATCTGTTCGGCGATGGGGGAAAAAGCGATTATTGAACATTTTCACCGGGAAGACTGGCCCTTTGAAGTGGTAAGAACCGGTGACGAGATTTCCATAGGTGAGCGGACCCTGTTCTTTGTCGAAACGAGAATGCTGCACTGGCCCGATTCGATGTTCACCTTCGCCAAGGAAGACGGGATTCTGTTCACAAGCGACGCTTTCGGTCAGCATCTGGCGACCGCTGAACGATTTGACGATCAGGTGCCGATGTCGCTGGTAATGGACCAGGCAGCGAAATATTACGCAAACATCCTCTATCTTTACAATCCACTGGTCAGAAAGTTGCTGACCAAGGTTGGCGAACTCAATCTGGACATCAAGATGATCGCCCCGGATCACGGAGTTATTTTCAGAACACACCTGGGTGAGATCCTGCAGGCTTACGACGAATGGAGCAGGAACAAGCACGACAACAAGGCCCTGGTCATCTATGACACCATGTGGCATTCCACCGAAAAAATGGCCAAAGCCATTGCCCGCGGCATCGAACAGGAGGGCGTGTTTGCCGATCTGATCAACCTGAAGGTGCATCACCGCAGCGATGTGATGACCAGAGTGCTCAATGCCGGCGCCCTGGTCCTCGGCAGCCCGACCTTGAACAACGGACTGCTGCCCCGCATGGCCGGTTTTCTGATGTATATGCGGGGCCTCAAACCGCAGAACAAGATTGCCGCATCCTTCGGCTCATATGGCTGGAGCGGGGAATGCGTCAAGCTGTTGAACGGGGCCCTTGAAGAGATGCGTCTCGAGGTGGTCGAAGAAGGAATCAGGGTGAAATATGTGCCCACCCATGACGACCTGCGGGAATGCGTTGCGCTGGGCCGCAGGATCGGCATAGCGGTCAAAGAGCGCAGTGCAGAACAATATGACTGAAAGGACGCGGCAAGACAGGAAAGGGCCTGCTGAGTTGGACCTGCTTGCCCGGCATGCCATCCTTGTCGAGGGCAGCGATATCGACGCCTGTAAAAACCAGGTGCTGCATTTTTTCAAACAGACCACATTGCTCAGATACGACGACATCGTCATCGAGGACAACGCACTGTCCGGTGAAGCCCAGAACTTTAACGACGAACTGCAGCGGGCGATCCTGCGCAACCGCGAAATGCTGCAGGGTTTCATCGATGAACTGGCTGCCACCGGCTTTGAAAAACGCAACGATCTGGCCCTCGTCGTGCAGGGATATCACAGCAAGGTTCTGCATATTATCGCCCACTTTCTCGACGGCTTCATCGGCATCGATTCGGCTTTTTACAATATGATCGAGGACAGCCACTGGTTGAGCGAAGAAACCAGGGATCAGATCAGCCTGAGGCCGGAAAGATTTCAGCTTCTTTTTCTGCGGGGATATTCAGCCAGCCCCACGGTGGCGGCACTGCTGCACACCTGAGGTCACGGCAGCCTTTGCCCGCCAAAACATGAGGAATCGTTGCACTGAGCTTTATGGATTATTTTTCACTGCAGCCTACGATCAGATCGCTGAGCGCCGAGCAGACACGCCAGATCATGGAGTCTGAGGACCACCTTGACTATCAGTTGGTCGACGTCAGACAACCGGGTGAATATCAGCAGGGCCATATTCCCGGGGCGCTGCTGATGCCGCTCGGCGAGGTGGCTGCTCGGGCAGCCGAACTTGATCTGGCCAAGAAGACCATCGTTTACTGCCGCAGCGGGGTGCGCAGTAAAAGTGGCTGTGCCATTATGGCCCGGCTGGGAGTTGAGCAGGTATACGATATGACAGGAGGGATCACCGCCTGGAACGGAGAGCAGGCTGAGGGCGGCGTCGATGCCGGTCTGGAGATATTTACACCGGGGTCCTTCGGCTCACCGTTTGAACTTGTTTACCAGATGGAGGCCGGCCTCAAATCCTTTTACCAGGCCCTTGCAGCGCGGGCAGCAGATAGAGCCGAACAACAGATGCTTGACAAACTGGCCAGCTTCGAAGCCGGCCATATGCATCAATTGTCACAGAAATACGGACAGATCTCAAATGGGGCCTCCCTGCAGATCATGGAGGGTGGCTTAAATCAGCAGCAGATGATTGATGCATTCGGCGACCAGGTCAGCAGTCGGAAGAAAATTCTGCAGCTTGGCATGAAACTCGAGGCCCAGGCATTTGATCTATACAGTCGTCTGGCCAGAAAGTTCCAGGGAGAGGAAACAGAGTCGTTCTTCCGCCAGATGGCAGCGGAGGAACACGGCCACTTGCTCAGCGTAGCAAAAGAGCTGGATAATCTTGTCTAAACTGCTTATAGCTAGTCTATCGTCGATATTTTAAAAGCAACGAGGAGAGACCATGTCAATTTTTATGTACCAGGCTGAAGAACTCTACCAATGGGTTACCGAGAACAGGGAATTTGTCCTGCTTGATGTAAGAAACAGTAAGGACTTCAACAGGTTCAAAGTTGAGGGCCCGTATCCAATAGAGATGCTCAACATTTCCTATTTCGATTTCATGGAGATCGAGGAGGAATGCATTGCCCAACTGCCCGCAAAGGACACCCCGATACGCATCGTCTGTGCCAAAGAAGGCTCCGCCAAATTCGTTGCAGAGATTCTTGAAAAACACGGATTTTCTGATGTCGGCTATCTGGCGGGCGGGATCAAATCGTGGGGCAACCTGCTGGTGCCGAAGCTGCTCAATCCGGGTAAAGACTACGAACTCTATCAGTTCATCCGACCGGGCAAAGGTTCATGCAGCTATGGCCTTATCTACCAGCATAAAATGATTCTTTTCGATCCATCCAGAAACATCGATTTCTATCGCGGTTTTGCCGAAGAAAAAGGCTGCCAAATCGCCAAAACGGTCGAAACCCACCTGCAGGCCGATTATATTGCCGGAAGCAGAATGATCGCCGAGCAGACCGGCGCTGCATTTTATGCCAATACCAATGATTTCGGCGGGGCAAAACTCGACTATATCTCCCTCAAGGACGGCGATGAGATCGGTTTTAGTGACGGCGGCCCTTCGGTTCTGGTGCTCTTTTCCCCTGGCCACACACCGGGCAGCACCATGTTCGTGATTGATCATGCCTACATCATTTCCGGCGATATCATCTTTATCAAATCCATCGGTCGGCCGGATCTTGGCGGCAAGATCGTGGAATGGTCCGACGAATTGTACCGGACCATTACCCAAATAAGCTCGATGGACGATTCCTACTTCATATTGCCGGGACACTTCATCGACTGGCATGAGGCTAATTCCGATCTGAACTTCACCGAGTCACTGGGCCAGGTCAAGGAAAGAAACAAATCGATCTACTCGATCGACAACAAAGCTGATTTCTTGCAGTTCATCCAGTCCAACATGCGGGAGCAGCCCCCCGAATATGCAAAAATCCGACTGGTCAACGCCAATCTCGAAGTGGTCGATGACGAAAATGCCGAAATCCTTGACCTGGGGAAAAATGAATGCGCGGCCTCTGCCTATGCCGCGCAGCAGGAGCAGCAGGCAACTGCAAAGTAACTTTCTTCCGCTGGCTCATATCAGCAGGCTGATACTGGTCATCGTATCAGCCTGTATTGCGTATAAGGCGAGTCTGCATTCGAGCCGAACACTATGGAATCGAAAAAAGTCTTCACCTGCCAGTGTGGCAACAATACCATAGCCCTGAGCTTTAAAGGGGGCATGCCCCAGGAGGTCGTGGACCGGGTATTCTGCCCCGGCTGCGCAAAGGACGGTGCCTTGCACGGCAAAGCCTGGCCGATCCCAGGAAACTGGTATCTCCATTTCAATATGGAAATAGCCCGGATGTTCGGGATGGCAAAGCTGGGGATCGATCCAGGCCTGGTCAATCCCGGCTTTATCATCGATGGCGGCTATGTGGAATAGTCGGCCAGAATCTCGTCTTAGCCCCCCCTTCTTCAGTCCAAACGAGCAACCATACTGAATTGTTTTGCCTAGAATTATGCAGCCGGATGAACCCAGTGGATACGAGAACGAACCGCGCGAACACTTCCAGCCCCTGCCCCTTGAGCTCTATGCCCGCCTGTATCACTGGGAACGGCAAAGCCGTGAGCTGAACATCGAGCTTGATTATTATACAGGCCTGCTTGGTTGCCATAGTCCGGTGCTTGAGCTGGGCTGCGGTACCGGGGTCATTACCACCGCTCTGCACAATGGGGGGATCGATATCGTCGGCCTGGATCTCTGCCGCCATATGCTTCTACACCAGAACCGATCCATACGCGCCCCGCTTGTTCAGATGGATATGCGGCAGCTCGGCTTCCACCGGGTTTTCCAGGCTGCGTGTATCGCCCATAATTCCCTCAATCTTCTGGTCACCAAAGATGCTATTTGCTCCTGCCTCAAAGAAATAAGGCGCGTGCTTGTGCCCCATGGCAGGCTGCTGCTTCATCTGTTTTGTATGCCATACTCCAGGATGGAAGAAGACCGTCAATGCCGCCTGCAGTTTTATATCTTCGAACATCCCGACGGGGGTAAGATCATCAAGGAAACGATCCGATCACACATACCTGGAGATGGCTGCCTGACGCTGGAGGAGCGCTACAAAATCCGCCGCTTCAGTGACAAGGATCAGGATGCAAATTATCGCCACAGACTCCGGCTGGCGCCATTTACTCGAAAACAATGGCTTGAGATCATCTCTGCTTCAGGTTTTGCCATCGATGGTGTGCAAAGCAATTTTCACGAACCACAAAACACCGCTAAACCAGTTACAGATATTGCAAGCAGCAGCTTGCTGGTGAGGGCCCGAAGCGTATGATATAGTGATGCTGCCCTGTTTTTTTCTTTTTTTCTGCTCTTGACCTAGGTCAAGGAAATACCAGCCAGATCCGAGTATATTCCCATCAACAATCGATGCTGCATCTGGCTTTCAGGTGGGCACAAACCAGACAAATACACCAATGGGAGGAAATTCCATGTTTTGTAATCAGTGTGAACAAACGGCAAAAGGAGCCGGCTGTGAGAAAATTGGCGTCTGCGGCAAACCAGAAGATGTTGCCGTCCTGCAGGATCTGCTTACCCACGCCCTCCAGGGTCTGTCCATCGTCGCGGTGGCAGGACGAAAAGTCGGGCTTAAAGAGGAAGCGGTCGATCGTTTCACCTGCGAGGCGACCTTTGCCTGCCTCACAAACGTAGATTTCGATCCGGCTCGTTTCGAAACCTGGATCAGGAAAACGGTTCAGCTTCGCGACGAACTCAAGGCCAGGGTAATCCAGGCCGGCGGCGCGATCACCTCCGATGCAGCAACGCTGAACTATGTCCCTGCCCCTGATCTGGCCGGACTCGAAGCCCAGGGAGCTGCCTTGCATTTCATCACCGCACTCGACGACGACGAAGATCTCAGATCACTTAAGCAGATTGCCCTGTACGGGCTGCGCGGACTGGCCGCCTATACCGATCATGCCGCGATCCTCGGTCAGCAGGACGAGGAGGTCTACACCTTCATCCACGAGATACTGGCTACCCTGACCCGCAAAGATCTCGGTGCGGACGAACTGGTGGCCGGTGCCCTCAAAATTGGTGAGGTAAACCTGAGGGCCATGGAACTGCTTGACGCCGGCAATACCGGAACCTACGGTCATCCGGTACCGACCCCGGTCCCGCTCGGGCATAAAGCCGGCAAGGCTATCCTGATAACCGGTCATGATCTCAAAGATCTTCATATGCTGCTGGAACAGACCCAGGGCACGGGCATCAATATCTATACCCATGGCGAAATGCTGCCCTGCCATGGCTATCCTGAACTGAAAAAATTCGACCATTTCTATGGCCATTATGGAACCGCCTGGCAGAAC
Source organism: uncultured delta proteobacterium (assembly GCA_963707715.1). Classification (GTDB taxonomy): domain Bacteria; phylum Desulfobacterota; class Desulfobulbia; order Desulfobulbales; family Desulfocapsaceae; genus JABDQA01. The sequence continues at coordinate 161,447 of CAVPRJ010000002.1, read as the reverse complement.
CAGCAAAAAGAAATGGCTGCCTTTCCTGGGGCCATCCTGTTTACCACCAACTGCATTCAGAAACCGCGTGAATCTTATAAAGACAATGTTTTCACCACTGGTCTGGTGGGCTGGCCCGGAATTGCCCATATCGGCGATGACAAGGACTTTGCCCCGGTTATTGAGCGAGCCCTGACCCTGCCCGGATTTGCAGCCGACGAAGATAATGGTGAGGTATTGACCGGTTTTGCCCGCAATACCGTGCTCGGAGTCGCAGACAAGGTGATCGAAGGGGTCAAGGCCGGTGCGATCAAACATTTCTTTCTGGTTGGCGGCTGCGACGGCGCCAAACCAGGCCGCAATTACTACACCGATTTCGTCGAGCAGGCCCCCGCTGATACGCTCATCCTGACGCTGGCCTGTGGAAAATTCCGCTTTTTCGATAAAAAAATCGGTGATATCGGCGGCATACCCCGCCTGCTCGATGTCGGTCAGTGCAACGACGCCTATTCGGCTATTCAGATTGCTGTCGCTCTGGCTAACGCCTTTGACTGTGGGGTCAACGATCTGCCGCTATCGATCATCTGCTCGTGGTACGAGCAGAAAGCGGTGGTCATCCTGCTCACCCTGCTCAGCCTCGGCATCAAGGACATTCGTCTCGGACCGACCCTGCCGGCCTTCATTACCCCGAATGTGCTGAACATTCTGGTGGAAAATTTCGCCATCAAACCGATTGCCGAGACCGCCCAGGAAGACCTGCGGACCATCCTGGCCTGATCCGGGCTGCAGCAGCATCGAGCAGCAGAACTGAACCTTATCCGCTGCTGCCGGGCAACACAGTGCAAGACTTTTCCCCTATTCCGGTATCGCAGACCATGCGAATGCCGGAATAGGGGTTGCGGCCTCACCTCAGCGGCAGCCCTGAACCTGGTATGCCAAGCGCTATCAATATATCAGCGGGAAGCAGCTGCAGGACAGCGCACCGCTCCATTTATTGAACAGTGCGGAATGGAACATTAAAAAAAAGTTTGGAAAAGTGAAATATTTTGACCCAAGTCAATGTCTAAATCCTGCATTATGGCAGATTATTGGAAAAAGCAAACGACACACACCCGATAATGGTGGCAGAACGATACAACCAAACAATATCGAGCAATGAGGTGCTGGTATGAAACAGGTCAGAAATATTATACAAATCGATGAAGAACTTTGCGACGGCTGCGGTCTTTGTGTTCCCGACTGCGCTGAAGGCTCACTGCAGGTAATCGACGGCAAGGTAAAACTGGTGGCCGACAATCTCTGCGATGGCCTGGGCGCCTGCCTGGGTGCCTGCCCGACCGGAGCGCTCACTATTATCGAAAGGGAAGCAGACGAGTTTGATGAGGGCGCGGTGGAAACTTTTCTAGCCGAAAAAGCAAAGCATCAGAAGCAGGCCGCGCCGGCCACGCTTGACTGCGGCTGCGCCTCGACCCATATTCAGAGCTTCGCACCCATTGCCCAGGCAAAACCGACAAGTGCATGTCAGAGCGCCAACAAACCAGTGATGACCCAGCCAAACGGTACCGGGGAATCGCAACTGAGCCACTGGCCCATCCAGGTTCGGCTGATCCCGCCCCACGCGCCGTTTCTGCAGGGAGCGGATGTGCTGGTCGCAGCCGATTGCACCGCGGTGGCCGTGCCCGGGTTTCAGGAAAAATATCTGCCTGGCAAAGTGGTTATGATGGGCTGCCCCAAATTCGATAATGCCGAGGCGTACATAGAGCGCTTTGCCGAGATCATCGATACCTGCAAGCTCAAATCGATCACTATCCTGATCATGGAAGTACCCTGCTGCTCGGCGATGAATGCCATTATCAGGCGGGCGCTGGAGAAGGCCTCGACCAGCGTGGCGGTGGAACAGATTACCGTCTCCACCAGAGGTCAGGAGTTGGAGCGCCTCAGCTGGTAGTCCGCAATAATCAAAAAAAATGAATTAAGCCGGACAGGCCCGAGGCCTATGCCCCAGCCTGTCCGTCGTGGTTCGCTAAAAACGGGTGCCGAGTCTATCTACCAGGCCAGGAAATGATCAGCCGGCCGTCAACTTCATTAATCTGGGCACCGACTGACAGGAAAAGGTGGAACAGCGGCCTGCCGAAATAAAACAGCTCTTCACCCAGACTCAAATCGTATTGTTCGCTTAATGCGCTGCGGAAGATAACTTCACGGTTGGCGCTCTCTTCAAGCTGATCGGCGGCCGATTGAGGGCCGCTCTGCAAGAGCATTTTCATATCGGGACAGGGGAACGATGCTTCATGCTCCTGTATGACGCGATACATTGGTTCTGTGCTGTCGACCAGGTCCAGCCTGCTCAGCGTATCTTTTTCGATCATCTTCTCGATTTCCGCGGTATCCCAGCACTCGAGCACCCGGCAGGCCTTCGGCCGCTTATCGTAAACCGTACAGCCTTTTTCTTCGGGGTCGAAATAAAAACAGTTCCATTCTCTGCCTACCCCGCTGATCTTTATCAACTCCCGTACAACCGGCTGCAGCCGATTGCTTATCGGATTGTGGACCAGTTCGCCTGCTCTTATCGTGATGAGGTGAGTGCGCGGCAGATCGCCGTCAAGCACACGCTGTCTATCTTCAAAATGCAGCGCCGGACCGCCGTTTGTGCAGCAGGTACCGCAACGCTGGCAACTGGTGATATCCTTTTCCATCGCATCACCTGGTGAGAATTTGGTTATAGCCAATCATTAAGACCCGAGGCGGGAAATTTTTTAGAAATCCATGACGAAACTATATACACCTTCTTCTATCGCGCTGGTGACATTTAAACCTGAGTGGTTAAAAATCGCCTGCATACGGTTATTATTGCGCAGTACTTCCGCGGTAAAACCAGTGATCCCGTTGGCTTTGGCAATATTGACCAGATGTTTGAAGACAAACGAACCAAGCCCTCTATTCTGCCATTCATCACGCACCACAAAGGCGACCTCGGCCCGGTTGGTCCGCTCATCGAGGTAATAGCGCCCCACCGCTATGATCTCATCGCCATAAGCCTCCGGCAAAACTCCGACGATGGCCACGTCCTGCCGATGGTCGATGTAGACGAAATTCTGGATCTGCCTCTGACCGAAGCGCTCCTGGTGACTCATGAACCGGTAATAGATGGTCTCCTGCGACAGATCATAGAGCAAATCACGCATGCGCGGCTCGTCGGTTGGGTGGATCGGTCGAAAATTGATTTCAGTGCCGTCCTTGAGCAGATGCTTAGTGGTCATATAGCTCTGAGACGCCACGATAAACTTGCCCTCGACGTCGGCAAACTCTTCCCGGATATATTTTGCCTCGATCGCGTCCTTGAGCAGTTGAGGCCGATGCTCGGGATGAGCGATTGAGATCAGCGCCAGGGTCCGGTCCTGCACCGACTTGCCGTGCAGATAGGCACTGCCGTACTCGGTGACCACATAATGCACCGTACCGCGAGAGATCACCACACCGGACCCCGGGCTGAGCCGGGCGACGATGCGCGACTGACCGCCGGTGGTGGTCGATGGAATAACCAGAATCGGCCTGCCGCCGCTGGAGCGGGCTGCCCCCCGGTTGAAATCGACCTGCCCGCCGATTCCCGAGAAAAAGCTGCCGCCTTCGGAATCGGAACTGACCTGTCCGGTGAGATCGATTTCCAACGCCATATTGATGGTGATCATGGAGTTATGCTTGCCGATAACATTGGCATCGTTGACGTACTCGGTGGGTCTGAATGAAAAAGCAGGGTTATCATTTACGTAGTCGTAAAGCTTTCTGCTCCCCATACAGAAACTGCCGATCACCTTGCCCCGGTCCACCCCCTTGCGTTTGCCGGTCACAACGCCTGCCTCCATCAGTTCCATGATTTCATCAGAGATCAGTTCGGTGTGGACGCCGAGGTCTTTCTTGTCCATCAGGTATGGGGCAACGGCCAGTGGAATCCTGCCGTAGCCGGGCACTATGCCGAGCCCCAGCTGAATCGTCGAGCCATCGGGCACCAACGCGGCCACCAGGCTGGCAATTTTCTTTGTGACCGGCGGCGTCTCTTCCACATGCCGTTCGATCAGTTCCACCTCTTCAGGAACCAGGATGTCGAGATCGTATATGTCGATAAGGCTATCCCCCCGGGTCCAGGGCATCCTCGGATTCACCTGGGCAATGACCAGTGAGGCGTTTTCAGCAGCGCTCTTGACAATATCCACGGAGATGCCGAGGCTCATTTTTCCGCGCTTGTCCGGCGGAGTCACCTGAATCAGCGCGACATCGAGCGGCAGTTTTCCCGAATTGAGCAGGGCAGGGATATCGAACATCAGGATCGGGGTATAATCCCCCCGCCCTTCCTGGTAAAGTTCACGCACATTTCTGCCAATGAAGAAAGAATTTACCTTGAAGGTCTCAGCATACTTCCGGTCGACATACGGTGCATCACCCTTGGTCAGCAATTCGACGATTTCGACATCGGCAAGTTTTTTTGCCTTTCTGACCAGTGCTTCGACCAGCACCGTCGGCTCGCCGCAGCCGGTTCCAAGAAAGATCCGATTGCCGGACTTGACCTCAGACAGCGCCTTGTTCGGCGTCATGATCATATCACGGTATTTATCCTGCCAGTCACTGTCGTATTCAACCATGTCGGTCGGTTCGCCTTTTCTGGTTAGGGATTTGCCAGAGTCAGATGCACATCGGCCACAACCGGCTCAGTGCCGGCTTCACCAATGATGTATGGGTTGATCTCCAGATCGGCGATCTGGGGGAAATCGGTGGTGAGTTGACTGATCCGCTGCAAGCCGGCGGCGATGGCACTGATATCAAGCCCCTGTGAAGCCCTGCGCCCCTCGAGCATCATATAGGACCTGGTAGACTTGAGCATCTGTATCGCTTCCGCTTCAGTAATCGGCGCCAGATTAAAGGCGACGTCCTTGAGTACCTCGACGAAAATGCCACCGAGGCCAAACATCAGCATCGGGCCGAACTGCGGATCGCGATTCATGCCAAGGATCACCTCCAGGCCGCGATGGATCATCTGCTCGACGTAGATGCCGTCGATCTGAGCGGTGGGAGCTCGCCTTTTGATCTTGAGCATCATCAGATCATAGGCATCCTCGACCGACTCATCGCTGGAGAGGTTCAACTGGATGCCGCCGAGATCACTTTTGTGAATGATGGTCGGGGAGACGATTTTCAGCGCCACCGGATAACCGATGCGCTCGGCGATTTCCACCGCCTCTTCCTGGCTGGCCGCCAGTCCACCGGCGGGGATCTTGAATCCGTAAGCGCTTAAAATGTCCTTGCCTTTTATTTCTCCAACCGTCAGGCGCTCGGTGCGCAGCCTCCGGGTGATAATCCGCTCGACCCGCCTGCGATTGACCCGAAAATGGGTAATCTGCCGCGGCGGTCGATGCTTCCACAGCGCATACCGATGCATGGCCCGCAACGCGGCCACCGCCCGCTCCGGCGAATCGAAGTCCGGTAAACCGGCGGCTGAGAGTTCATCGCGTCCCGGAAGTACGTCACCGCCCCCCATAAACGAGGCCACCACCGGTTTCGAACCGTCTATCGCCTCGGCAATGGCCAGGGCGGTTTCTCCTGGACGACTCATAGTCTGCGGTGTCATGATCACCAGAATCGCATCGACAGAGGCGTCTTTCTGGGCAGTCTCAATGGCGGAGGCATAGCGTTCCGGGTCGGCATCGCCGAGCACGTCAATCGGATTGTTGACCGCCGACTCGCGGGGAAGCTTTTCGCGCAGCAGCGTAATTGTCCGGTTCTCGAGGATTGCCACCCGCATACCGGCCTTTTCAACCGCGTCGGCCGCCATGGTCCCGGGTCCACCGGCGTTGGTGATAATCAGCACCCGGTCCCCGGCGGGCAGGGGCTGCAGAGCAAGGGCAGCAGAGTAGTCAAAAAGCGCCTCGAAATTTTCCGCCTGCACCACACCTGATCTGCGAAACGCGGCCCCATAGGCGCTGTCCACCGGGGCCAGCACACCGGTGTGCGAGGCTGCCGCCTTCAGGCCTGTGGGCGTGGTTCCTGATTTCAAGATGATCACCGGCTTGATCGAGGCCGCCTCTTCGGCGGCCTTGACGAAAGCATCGCCGGCACTGATGTCTTCGAGATAGCCGATGATTACCTTGGTCTCGTCATCGTGGGCCAGCCAACTAAGCAGATCGATCTCATTGACGTCAGCCTTGTTGCCTATGGAGATCATTTTAGCTACCCCGAGATGCCTGGTGCTGCAGAGATCGAGCATCGCTGCGCCGACTGCACCGGACTGCGATAAAATTGATATCGCGCCTCTGGCCGGATAACGGCTGGCAAAGGATGCATTCAGGTTGTGGTGGGTATTGATGATCCCCAGACAATTGGGGCCCAGCAAGCGGACCGCCATTCTGCGGCAAATATCGACCATTTTTTTCTCAATATCGAAGCCTTCCTGGCCGAGTTCCCGAAAGCCCGCCGAGATAACCACGACACTCTGAGCTCCGGCGTCGATGGATTCACGGATCGCCTCGAGGACTTTATCTCGGGGTACCACGATTACAGCAAGGTCGATTTCGCGGCCGCAGGACTTGAGATCGGGGTAACAGGGAAGCCCCAGGATACTGTCTGTTTCCGGATTGACAGCGATGATGTCACCCGCAAAACCGGAGGCAATAATATTGTCCAGAACATCGTGGCCTACTTTGCCGGGACTGCGCGAGGCGCCGATCACCGCAACCGAACGGGGGGTAAAGAAGAGATCGAGATTCATCAGATAGGCTCCACGACAGAACCTGCCGGGCACCGGTCAAACACTCGCTCACCCCAGCGCCGCTTCTCAGGGCTTGAGCAGAGTAAAACCGCTGTCCTGCAGATACTTGTAGACGTTGCCGACTTTGAATGAGCTGACCCGCATATAAATCCGGTCGAAACCTGTTTCATTGCCGATTTTGATCAGGCGGGTGCATTGGATATCGTTTTCTTCGAGGAGGGTCGCAATCCGGCTGAGGCTGTTATTGGTCTTGCTTTCATCGAGAACCGCAATGAGCGAGGAGCCTTTCTCAGTCGCCCCAAACAGCTTTTTATAAGCAGCGGTCAGGTCGCGCATTGAAAAGATGCCGATAACCACATCGTCTTCGGTGACCACCGGCAGGGCGCCGACCTTGTCCCGGTCGAACACCAGCAGAGCATCATCGAGGCTGGCCTCGATCGAGACGCAGGAGCAGTTGGTGGACATGATCTCGCTGACCCTGGTGTTTTCGAGCGCAGCATAGGCACGTTCGCGGGCATCATCGTCAAGTAACGAAGAGGGGTAGGCAGATCTCAGGTCGCGGTCGGTGACCACGCCGATCAATTTTTGGTTTTCGTCGACTACAGGAAGGTGTCTGAAATGGTTGTCGTCGAGTAAACGTCGCGCCTCGACAATCAGGGTGTCTGCCGTAATCGTCAGGGGATCTGCTGTCATGTAATCAGCGATAAACATAAATACACCATCTCCGGCTCAAACCGACTCTGTTTCGCAATTTCTGGGTTATATTTAAGCACAATGTCGCAAACATTTCATGTTTTTAATAAGGGTGATGGAAAATGTAAACCTAATAGTGGACGAGATTGTGTGCAGCCCGAAATGATTTGAAGGCAGAGCCAAAATCGGGGATCAGGCTGCCCGGTAGTCAAATAGATCGGGTTCAGAGGCGAAGGCGATCAGCTGAAGATTTGCTGCAAGGCGCCACCTCTGGCGGTTGTAAGAGGTGGTGCTGGGACAAGTCTGCACCGAGGTGGACTTTTGACTATTCTGCCGCCCCGAAGCCAACGGGTACCAGGCGCCAATAGGGCAGCCCGTTTCTGCTGGAGCGCATCAGCAAGGTTCTCTGATCAGCGGGTTTGCCCTGGTCAAGCAGTTCAATCAGGTCCTCTATGACTTCAGGGTTGAAAAGGTGATAAAGATGCCCTGATATCCTCCTGGTATTCAGAGCGGAGATATCCACCATCTCAATGCCATCGAGGATGCGCAACTGGTCGCCGGCCTGGCCGAGCCGACGATAGCCGTGCACCTCCTGCGACAGACGCAGGGCTCTGTCATTGTCTGACACATACACCGTAATGCGCCGGGCCACCGTGCTTAGCCTCGGCAGTTCATGCTGAAAAATATCAGCGTCGATATCGGGGGCAATAAGGATTAGCTCGTTCAAGATGGGGTCCTTCTGTTCACGATAGGCCATGCGAACTAGGGCCTGCACGACCCCTCTGGCACCAAGGCTGTGTGCCACCACATCCAGCCGGGCGCTGCCGATCCGTGCACTCAGTTCATCGAGAAAGCTGGCCATATAGGGGACACTCCAGACCAGGTCAGCCTCATCCCAGGTATATTTCAGCATATTTCCGTCGGCCGGCCAGCTAAACAGAAGCAGCCGTTCATTAAGCCCGAGAGCCCGCTGAAACAAGGCACTACGGCGACAACTTTTTTCAAAATCGATATTGTATCCGTGAAAATACAAGACCAAGTTGCCGCTTCTGTCGCGGGAGAAGTTTTCCACCTCTCGATACAGATTTGCCAGCCGCAACCTGCGGATATTGGTCAATTCAATCTTCTCATCAGGGATATAAAACGGGACTGAGTTCGCCAGATCCTCCAAGCCCCAGAACGGCGAAAAGGTCACGCGACAAATACCCGCCTGCATTTCCCCCCGGTTGCCGCCAAAAAACTTTGCCGGATCCTCATCGCCGGTCCGGTTGCGCAGGGTCACAAAGGCTACTTCAATTCGCTCTTTCTTCTCCGCCGCCATGCCTGGTGCCTCCGCCTCCTGATCTTTCTGCTCTGCCTCCGCTGTTCCTGCAGCATAAAGCATAAACACAAAGGCGCACATCAGCCATTTGCCCATGATCAGTATTTGTTTTGGCCTGCAGGTTGTCATAGCTCGGATGATCTTTGCAAAAGGCGCCTGAGCGAGTTTTGATAATTAAACCGTCTTCCAGGAGATCGGCTTGTTTCCCGTCGTAGTGCAAAAAACCGTGCCGCCGGCCTGAATGATCTGGCATACGTCAATAGGTAAGCAGCGGTGTTTTACCAAACTGTGTCGGCTCCACTGCTTGAGCGAGAATAAAATCGGCCACATCGCGGCGTGAAATCCGTTTGGCGGTTACCCCGCGCAAATCGGTAATTACCCGATAGTTGCCGGTGCGTGGACCGTTGGTGAGCCCGGCCGGCCGTACAATCAGCCAGGGGATGCCACTGGCCCTGATAATCTGCTCTTCGATATCCTTGTCTGCATAGATGGTACTGAGCAGCAGCGGCTTAAAAATTTTGTCGTACAAAAATCCACCATGCCCCTTGCTGTCGCCCGCTCCGATGCCGGTAACTGCGATCAGTTTCTGGCCCGGGTTTAGTTCAACTGCAGCAGTGAGATTGGCCGCTGCGGTAGAAAAAAGATCCACCTTTTTAAAGGTAATCGGCACACCGATACAGGAACAGACAAGGTCCTGCCCCCGGGCAGCGACAGATAATGATTCGCGCTCACGTACATCACCCTGTACCACGGAAAGCCTAGGATCATTTTGAGTGATTTTATCTGGCTTTCTGGCCAGCACACGCACCTGATGCCCGTCATTAAGAGCTTCTTCCATCAGCGCCCGGCCGATGCCGCGGCTGGCTCCAACTATCAGAATATTCATTTTCACCCCCCGGTCAAAGCCGCTCAGCCATAGATCCTGGTGAGATCGGCTCAGTCAGGCTTATGAGAATCTTTTAAAAAGGTTGATGGAATCATCGCCTTTTCTGGCACATTATAATGCCTGAATTACATCACAACAAACAAAGGGTTGAAGCGATGATCACCGAAGAACGTGCTGATAGATAATGTTTGCTGGTCGAAAATGCAGGTTCGCAGGACGGCGCTATACTTTTGATGCTGTTGTTAGGCGAACCAGTGCCTCGTTTTCAGGCAGAACTTCACCAGCATAAGCATCACCGGCACTTCGATCAGCACTCCGACCACCGTGGCTAGGGCTGCTCCTGAGGAGAGACCGAACAGCATGACGGCAGTGGCAATGGCCACCTCGAAGTGGTTCGAGGCGCCGATCATCGCTGCCGGTGCGGCATCCTCGTAAGTCAACTTAAGCCTTCGGGCGAGGCCGTAACCAATGATAAAGATCAACATGGTCTGTATAAAAAGCGGAATGGATATCCAGACGATGGTCAGCGGATTGGCCAGGATTACCTCTCCCTTGAAACTAAAAAGCAGGACCAGGGTGATAAGCAGTGCGCTGATCGTCACCGGGGTCAGCAGATGCAGAAAACGCTCTCTGAACCAGGCTTCGCCGTATTTACCTATCAACCAGGCTCTGGAAAAATAGCCAGCCACCAGCGGCAGCGCCACATAGACGGCTACCGACAGCAGCAGCGCCTGCCAGGGCACCGGCAGTCTGCCCACCCCGAGCAGAAACCCGCCAAGCACTCCATAGAGAATCAGCATAGTCAGAGAATTGAGTGCCACCATAACGAGGGTCAGTCCATCGTTGCCGCGGGACAGGTATCCCCAGACCAGCACCATAGCGGTGCATGGGGCGATGCCGAGCAGGATGCAGCCGGCAAAGTAGGAGCGCCATAATGGAATCTGCAGCATTTTTATGCCATCCTGCAGGACCACGGTACCCGCACCATGTACGGCTCCAACCGCCAGATCGAGCCCGAACGGCATCTTGACCAGATCGACCGCCTCAGCGCCGATCAGGGCTTTAAAAAGATAGCCCAGAAAAAACAGCCCAATCGCATACATGGTAAAGGGCTTGACTGCCCAATTGATAAACAGCGTCAGAAACACCGGCCTGGTGTTTCTCCCCGCTTTGATAACCGCCCCAAAATCGATCTTTACCATGATCGGATACATCATGAAGAACAGGCAGACCGCAATCGGAATCGATACCACCGGTGCTCCATTTACGCTCAGGGCCATCGAATCGAGGCTGCGGGCCAGGCCGGGAGCAAGCTTGCCAAGTCCAATACCGGCAATAATGCACAGCAAGACCCAGAGGGTAAGATAACGCTCGAACAAACTGGACATGCGCCGTTCATCATTCTGCAGAGGATGGCGGCCTGTATCTGAGTTTCTGCTTTCTTTGCTCATTATCTTTGGAAATATGACTGGTTAATGGGATGCGTTTCCAATGACTCCGGCAGCGATGCCACAAAGGCTCTGATGTGATCTCTTATATGCCGGTAGCAGTCAAGCTGGGCCTTCAGGTCTCCACCGCGCTCAGCAACTGCCTTGGCCAGAGCGGGCGGGTCGTCAAAACCGGCATGCACCACTATCCCGCCGCCTTTAAATAAGGGACATGATTCCCGGGCATGAGCACAGACGGTGATGATATAATCGAACCTGAGGTGATCCAGTTCGCTGAGATGTTTGGAGTACTGCCTGGAAATATCGACACCGACCTCACTCATCACGACAACTGCCGAAGAATTCAGGCCGTGAGTTTCTAGACCCGCCGAATAAACTTCAATCTGATCGCCTTTCAAAAACCTCGTCCATCCCTCGGCCATCTGTGAACGGCATGAGTTGCCCGTACAGAGAAAGAGCAGCCTGATTTTCTCGGCTATCGAAGCCTCCGTTTTATTGCTGCTGTCCTTTGAAAGCACGGATTCCATTTTACAATCGGTGTTTGGCTGAACGGCGCCTCAGGGCTTCCTACTGAATAGCCTTGGGAATCAATACCGGCAGAGGCCGCCCGGTCGGCGCCGGCACCGGAGAGGTTTCCGGCGTTTCGATATCAAAGGGATCGGCTTCATCCATATTCGCTTCGGGCATCTCCTGCGCTCTGGCACGTTCCTGTTCCTGCTGCTCAATAGCAGGCAGCAGCATCGGGTCAAGCTCGTTCATCTTCTTTTCGACCATACTAATGTTGCCTTTGACTTTATCGCTGATATCCACTTCGGGATATTTTAGCAAGATGTCTTTTAGCACCCGGCGCGATTCAACCAGCATATCTTTTCTGCTCTGGATATCGTCGGTTTTTGTGGAGCGGACGAAGAGGTCCGCCGCAGTGCGCCGCATGGTTCTGGCGGCCTGTTCAGAAATTTCTGCTATTTTTTCATCTGCCCGGGCAGCGAATTCAGTGTCCTGCAAACCACGCAATAGCACAATGGCTTCGTCGAGATCACCACTTTCAGCCAGGGCCAGGGCCTCGTTCCAGGTGCGCTGCAAGCCCTGCATCTGCTCTATTTTTGCCGTCTCCCGATCGACCGCTTCAGCCAGAATCAGTTCGTCAAGTCGCTGTTTGAGCTGCTCATGTCTGGCAGGTGCCAGGTTCTGCGCAGGGACCAACTGCAGCATATCCAGGGCCTGCTGAAACTGTTTTTCCTCCGCCAGTCGATCCGCCTCCGCCAGCACGGCAGTGAACCAGGCCTCGGCATCGCTCATGGACTGTTCCTTGATTACATCAACGTTGGATGAAACCGGCGAATAGGGATACTGCTGCAGGAATTCCTCCGCCTTCCAGACAACTGAATAGCCGTCGACTTGAGGAATATAGCTGAGATAGGCTCGTAATAGTTCGGAATAATCGGTGAGTTCTGGACTTCCCTTCATGCTGCGCTCAAGCATCAGCAACTGAAGCCTGGTCCATTCCTGGGCCGCCGTACCTTTCTGATACTCTGCAGTGAGCTTTTCATATTGGGTCTGGGCATCAAAAAAATTGCCTGAGGCGGTATAGAGATCAGCCAGCTTTTTGCGAAGAGACAAGAGATCGGTGGGCTGTTGGGCAGGATCGCTCATTTCATCGACGATCTTTTGATATATCTCCGCCGCCTTGGCCGGCTGGTCGAGGTAAAGCAGCGCATCGGCATACCGCAGATTCGTTTCCCGGCCAAGCTGCTCGCGCTGTTGAGCAGGAATCTGCGACCAGACCTGAACCACGTCTTCGTAAGCCTGGTTTTTATAATGACTGGCGATCACCCCCTCGACTCCGCTTGCGGGGCCTGCTCCATCAGGGACCATTAAACCTGCAGAGCCGGCAGTACTGAGCAATTTGCCGCACACACCATCAAGAAATTCAATATCTTTCTTCTGCAGTTCAATGATATCCGCAGTGCTCAGAGCAGGCTGGCCCGAATTTTTGCCGAGAAGCTGCTCGCGCAGGCTCTGGTATCCAGTCAGCAGTCGCTGCAGGTCCCGAAAACAGTCAACCATGGTCTGCGTCTGCTGTGGGTCGAGGCTGGTCACCAGCGACTGCGCATCACGCTCTTTCCATATACCGAATTTCTGCTCATATTCGAGAATTCTCCTATTTACATAACCGACCGACAAAGATGAGCGAACAGCTTCGCTTATCCCTGACTCGGGGGCTGTCTCGAGAGCTGATCCGGCTAACCCCTCGAGCCCGCTCTCACCCGGTCTGGCAACCGGCGTCTCAATCACTTCTTCAGTCGGCTGCCCCAACCGCGGTGGGGTGCTATAGATGTTGCCCCCCTCTACCTTGGGGGGTTGCACCTCGGTCTGGGCACAACTGATCAGCAGAATTCCAACTATACCCAATAGGGCAAGATTACGAGCAATTTTCATCGGATTATTCTCTTGTTATTGATATTTTGGTGAAGGGTACGCAAGCTATGAGTTCAAATATCCAGACAGTAATGACCCAAGCATTAAAAGGCAAAAAAGAAAGCTAAAAACTTTCCGCGGCTCAACCGCTTGCTGGCCTGCCCTGAAAAGCTGATCTGTTGGTAAAAGATGGGTCGTGCCGGAGAGCATCATTGCTGCTTGTTAATCTTGATGCTCTGTTGTTTCCGGGCCGGCCACAGGTGCAGCCTTATTTGGTATCTGGTTCAGCCAGAACGGAGCGAAGCTGCGGGCCGGTTTGAATCTCCCTTCAGGACTCTTTGCTCCAAAAGTAATGATCGACGGCTGGTAGCGATCGAGCGGGTCCACCTTCTGCAGCGGATAGACAAGTCTTCCCCCGCCAGTCTGTTCAACAGCAAAGTTTTCCTGCCCGATATCCTGGCGTTCAATGGCCAGACCGTAAAAACTGAGATCCACCGGATCAAGACCCGCGGCGAAATCTTCACGTGAAACGATGGTATTGACGATATCAGTCCAAGCCGGCAGCGCCCCAAGCGCTCCGGTGACCCTGGTTGCTCCCCGCCGCATCGGCTTATTGTCGTCATAACCGACGTAAACGCCGATCCCATAGCCGCCATTGATGACCATTGCGTTGCCCTCTTCGTTCAGCAGGGGCAGGTAACCGTAAAAGGAGGCATTGGTATAACGATTGGCGGTACCCGTTTTACCGAACAACGGGACCGACAGATCAAGCTCATCAAGACGCTCCTGCTGCTGCCCATCTCCGCTCATTTTTACATGCGTGTCAGCATACCTGCCGGTGCCGAACTTGACTGTGTTTTCAAGGATATGGCCAAGAACCAGAGCCGTTTTTGTGGAAACTCCGCGGCGCATGGTCGTTTCCGGGCGAAACAGTACCAAGCCGTCTTCCGATTCGATGCGGTCAATGATCGCCAGGGTGTCGTTGATTTCCCCGTTTTCCTCAGTAAACAGGCTGGTTTCGCCACTGACCAGTCCCTCATAAACCCGGGTGGTTTCAAGCAGCGTAACTACGTTTGAGCCAAGCGGAAAGGAAAGCACCGGCTCGAGTTCGCTTTCGATCCCGAGAAAGCGGCCGAAGGCCAGCAGATATCGAAGTCCGACCATGATCCGGTAATCGTCCACATATGGCAGAATTTCCATAGTGTAGGGCAAACCTTTGGACAGCTTCTGATACTCACGCTGGAGCTGCGCGGTGACGAGATCAAAGACGCCAACCGATACCGTGCTTCCGAGTCTGATACGCTCGATAAATTCTTTCTCTGCAAATGGGTCGAGCCGATCAAGCAGGGCTCTCAGCTGCCAGCCATCGACCATCTCGGCGGATTCGGTCACGTAGGCTGGAAAATCGAATAAATAGCGCCCGCTGCTCCGCTCGAAGAACAAGCGGCCCCCGCCAGCCTGCAGGGCCGAAGTTGAATCCGTGGCCGGATTAAAACCTGTATTGAAATCGATGAAATACCGTAACTGCCGGTTCAGCTCTGAAAAGCTCAGAAAATTTCTACTCAGGATCTTTCTGCGCAGGTAAAGCTCTTTTCTCTGCTGTTCGGTACCTCCGACTTCCCCCAAATCCTCAGCGAGATCCTGTTTAAAGAGCTCAAAGCCAAGCCCGTAATGCAGCCCCTGAACCGCTCCGTACTCTTCGCCGAAGCCGGCGAAGATAAGATCAGCCTCGATCGAGTCGATGGTCTTGCGATAGGCCGCCTGAAGCAATTTATCCTGATCTAAAACAATGCCGAAGCGGTCCCGGATCCTGGAACGAAACAGACGATATGGTTCAGGTTCACCGTCGACAACTCTCGGGGTCATGCCGAGATACTCTGCCACATCTTCAAACTGCGACTCGCTGAGATGATCGCAGAGATGCGCCGTCAGCCAGACCGAGGCCAGGTTCTCCGAGCGAACCCCGGCCCAGCTCATGCTCACCTGCTCGCTGTCCGGCGTATGATCGGGACGCGGGAAATAGGCCTGATTCTGATAGATGAAGACGTCCCGTTTGTTAGGCAAGAGATCGGCCGCATTCCAGCCCAATTGCAGCGCAGCAGCGTATACGAAGGGCTTGAATGAAGAACCCATGGTTCTTTTGCCATAAACAGCCCGATTGAAAAACCTGTTTTCAACCCCGCCGGCAACAGAGACAATGCGGCCGTTACGCAAGACGATCGCTCCGCCCTGCACTTCCGGGAAGCGCTCCAGATCTAGCAGGAGGCCAGCCTCTTCATCCATGTTCCTGACACTCACCCAGACCCGGTCGCCTTCCTGCAACTGGTCCAGCAGATCAAGGAGATCTTCCGGAGCCGTTTCAGCCCAGGGATTTTTCTGCCATTTGACCCGGGCATCAACTAGGTCCTCCAGTCCTTCTCGGTCAATGACCCCTCTGGTGTCTCCGAGGCCGACATCGACCTCGACACCGACCTGGTCCTTCTGCCGATTGACTGCGGTTACCGTACCGAACAAAAAATTGCCTGCGCTGAGCGTACGATCACCGAGGTAATCGATACTTGCCAATTCCTTCTGGACCTCGTCGCGTTCGTATCCCCGCAGGCGCACATCGAGGATGGAAAGTTGTTTTCTCAAGGCATAGAGCGTCTTATGCTGGATCGACTGCTCCACAGTGGTGATAACCCTGATACC
Organism: uncultured delta proteobacterium; assembly: GCA_963707715.1. Lineage (GTDB taxonomy): Bacteria > Desulfobacterota > Desulfobulbia > Desulfobulbales > Desulfocapsaceae > JABDQA01. Next base: position 145,254 of record CAVPRJ010000002.1, on the reverse strand, counting down.
CGAGGTGGCGATATTATCGATGCCGTTAACACTCATCGCCTCGAGTACCCGCTTGGAGGCAACCGCTTCGGTGACCAACTCCATAACGTAATCAAGGGCATAGCCTACCTTGCCCTGGTTAAACGGAATGTCGGCATACCTGGCATGCTGGTAGTCCAGATCGCTGATCATCCCCAGATCCCGCATCTTTTGCAGTACATAGCCAACCCGTCTTTTGCCCTGCTCCAAAGCCTCTTCGACTCTCTTCCCTTTGTTAATAAAGGGGTTGTAATAATTCGGGCGCTTGACGCTGCCGGCGATGTAGGCGGCTTCGATCAGGGTCAGTTCGCCAGGTGTCTTGTCGAAATAGTAACGGGCTGCGACGCCCAGCCCATGGCCGTTTCCGGAGACATAGAACTGATTGCAGTAGAATTCCAGAATCTGCTCTTTGGAATAGTGATATTCAAGGCGCAAGGCATAAATCAATTCTATGAATTTTGCCTTATAGGAGCGTTCTTCACGTTTGAACAGGTTTTTGGCGGTCTGCTGGGTCAGGGTGCTGCCTCCCTGCACCACCCGACCGGCCTCGATATTTTTTATGGCTGCCCTGGTTATGCCCTGGATATCAAACCCGAAATGGCTGAAAAACCGATTGTCTTCCGCCGCCACCAGCGCATCCACAAAGGTTTTGGGGATTTCCTCATATTCAATATACTTGCGGTGTGCATCCTTGAAGAAAACGCCAAGCGGAGTTACGCCGTCGTTATAGAATACCGGGCTTTCACGGCCAAGTATCGCACGGATATTTTCCTCTGCTATTTCATCGCCCGGCTCGACGGCAACAAACCAATACAAGAGGGTGCCGGCTCCTATGACCATGAGCAGAAGCAGCAGCGCAAGCGCGGCAAAGATTTTTTTTAACATATGCGGAACTAGTCTATCTGGCGGGAATCGACCCTTCGAGCAATACAAGATGGGTGCAATTTCCTTGCGTTCAAGAACATATCGGGTTTAAATGAAGTAATTTTACCTTTTTTAGGAAGAGACTCTAACTCGTTAGAGGAGATATCTCAACCCGGTTTCATCGATGTCTCCAATCAAATAGCCAGAAACAGCAATCCACGTTTTTAAATGACCCGGTAAATGACTCGGTACAATATTGATAAATTACAGACTCTGCCCATAGAGTCATATTTTCCACGTCTATCCCTTATTACTGCATGCACCCTGCTCTTTTTTTTGATCGCCATCAGCGGTTGTTCAACCAAACAAGAAGTGTCGCTCCAGAGCAAGGACTATTGCGAACTCCCGGTATTGGCCCCTGACCTCGACCCGGAACTGCAACCGGTGGAGGGAGAGTCGGAGATTGTGCTCGACCAGGAACTCAGGGCCCTTGCCCGGACCGGCCGCTGGGAAGAACCAAAGAAGGTCGAACCCATCAGGGAAGTGGTAGAGACCGAGGCCGAACCGGAGCAGGAGGAACCACTCTATGATTTCCCGGTGGTGGTCAATCGCCAAGTCGAGATGTACATCGAACTCTTTCAAGGTAAACAGCGCAAGTACTTTGCCCGCTGGCTGGCCAGGTCCGGCCGCTACCGCCAGATGATCGAGGCGGAACTCGAAAACGCAGGTCTGCCCAAGGATCTGCTCTACCTGTCGATGATCGAGAGCGGTTTCAATCAGCGGGCCTATTCCAGGTCAAAAGCAGTCGGCCTCTGGCAGTTCATGGCTGGAACGGGACGTCAGTACGGACTCTCCATCACCAGATATGTCGATGAACGCCGCGATGCCGAAAAATCCACCAGAGCCGCCGCCGCCTATCTCAAAGATCTTTATAATGAATTCGGCGACTGGTATCTGGCCGTGGCAGCTTATAACGGCGGACCGGGAACCATGCGCAATGCGGTGCGCAAGACCAAATCGGACGATTTCTGGAAAATCGCCCAGAAAAAACATCTGCGCCTGGAGACCAAGCGCTACGTACCGAAGCTGATTGCTGCTATTATCATCTCCAAACAACCGGAAAAATATGGTTTCAGTTCTGTGAACTACGAAAAACCACTTGAATACGACACCTTCGAGGTAGGTCCCGGGCTGAGCCTCACAGCGGTGGCGATGCTGACCAACAGTGATCAGCAGGAAATAACACGTCTCAACCAGGAACTGAGAACAAGCAAAACCCCGCTCGACACCAAACACTACCGGCTTAAAATTCCGGCCGGCACCAAAGAGATCGCCCAGGCCAACCTGCCGAGACTGCACAGCGTAGTCAGTACCGATTACAAAACCCATATCGTCGCCAAAAACGAAACGCTGTCTAAAATCTGCAGCCGCTACAATATCAACACCACGACCCTGCTTAAGGTCAATAACCTCAAAAGCAGTAAGCTCAAAGAGGGCAGCCGGTTGCGAATCCCCTATCAGACGGTAGCCTACCGGATTTTGCCCGAAGGGATGGATGCCCGGACTGCAGCCCGTGACGATCTGGTGCTGCATACTATTAAAAAAGGCGAGACCATATCGGAAATATCCAATCTCTACCAGGTTCCGGCAGAACTTATCGTGGCCTGGAATGGCTTGCCCAGTGTGCATAAAATCAGAGCAGGACAGCAATTGGCACTGTATATGAACAGTACTGGTCCTCACGCCGGGGCGAGCCAAGAACAGACAGCAAGCAAGCAAATACCGGCCAACGATGGCAACGTTATGGTCCTTTCGAGGTCGAAAAAGCAAGCGGTACAGAACGAGCAGAGGAGTGAAATAGTTACCTGGTATCAGGTTCGTCAAGGTGATTCGCTATGGACCATCTCACGCCGGTTCAAGACATCGCCGGATCGCATCAAGCGATGGAATAATCTGAAATCCAATCTGATTCATCCGGGCAGCCGGCTGAAACTCATAGACGTGTAGACCGGCCTTCCCGCCCCGCTCCGGTCCCTTTTATCCGCCGGTACAGACGTCGCGTCCAGCGATCATACACCCGCAGTCCGTATTTTTCACATCGATGACAAATCAGCCCCTTGAATCTCAAGACAACATTTCACCGGAGCCCGCATCAGGCGGGGCTCAATATCCCTCCGACGTACATATCATCGAGGATAGCGGACGAACCATATTGCTCATAGGTACCGCCCACGTTTCCAGACAGTCCGTGGATCTGGTAACCAAGATCATCTCCGAAGAAAAACCGGATGCAGTCTGCATCGAACTTGATGACAAACGCTTTCAGGCATTGTCCGACAAACAACGGTGGCAGAAACTCGATCTGAAAGCGGTGATTAAAAAGAGGCAGCTTTCCACCCTGATGGTATCGGTGATCATGTCTTCTTATCAGAAAAAGCTCGGTGACAGCCTTGGGGTATCGCCAGGTGCCGAACTGCTGGCGGCAGCCGAAGTGGCTAAGCAGTATGACATTCCTATTTCGCTGTGCGACCGCGATATCAGAATAACCCTGCGCCGGGCCTGGAAGTCAACTTCGCTGTTTCGCAAATTTTACCTCCTGAGTTCGCTGATCGCCGGTCTGTTCGACTCTGAACAGATTGACGAGAAAAAGCTCGAGGAACTAAAAAATCAGGATGTCCTGACCGAACTGATGACTGAGATGGGTGCTTCGCTGCCCGATATGAAGCGGGTGCTGATCGATGAGCGCGACGTCTATCTGGCCGAGAAAATCAAAGCAACTCCCGGCGAGCGCATTGTAGCCGTTGTCGGTGCCGGGCATGCGGAGGGCATCAAGCGCAATATCTCCAGAAACCAGCGTCACCTGCTGGCTGAAATCACTACGATACCACCGGTATCCAAGACCTGGAAGACCATCGGCTGGCTGATACCCTTGGTCATTATCGGCTCCATCGGCATGATCGGTTATCTCAAAGGACTGCAGACCGCCGGGGAAAATATCCTTTTCTGGATTCTGGCCAACGGTATTCCAGCGGCAATCGGCTCCCTCCTGGCCCTGGGTCACCCGCTGACTACGCTCGGTGCATTCGCTGCCGCGCCGATAACCAGCCTTACCCCGGTTATCGGGGCCGGCTATGTGACGGCCTTTATCCAGGTAATGGCCCGGCCGCCCGTGGTCCGTGAATTCGAGACAGTCGGGGACGATATGTCGACCCTGTTCGGCTGGTGGCGCAATAAACTGCTCAGGGTCTTTCTGGTATTTTTCCTCACTGGAATCGGCTCCGCCGTCGGTACCTACGTCGGCGGTTATGAAATCATAAAAACACTGATGGGATGAAACTGATCGCATCCCTTGGATAGAGAATGTAATGACAAAGACTCCCACATTGACAAACGCCCAGAAGAAATATCTGCGTGGTCTCGGGCACTCGCTCTCTCCGCTCGTCTACATCGGCAAAGAGGGGCTGACCGATTCGGTGGCGGCGGCGATCGACGAGGCCTTGGAACACCACGAACTGATCAAGGTCAAGATCCTCAATACCGACAAAATTTCAAAACATGAAGCGGCGCATCTGGTCCCCCAGCATTCACACAGCCAGCTTGTCCAGCTGATCGGAAAAACACTGCTGATCTACCGCAGAAACGAAAAGAAGAAAAAGGACAAGCTTCAACTGCCGCCGGGATGAACGCCTGCGTGCCTTTGGGTCCTGGCTGCAACAGCAGCGCGCCCAGGACTAATGATGGGGCAAAATGAATATTGATCCTGGAGGCAGCCCGGGACTGCCTTCAGGATCTGTTTTCAACTGGGTATTTACTGCGAAACCACTCTCTCCACCCGCCTTTAAGGGCTGAGACTTTAGTAAACCCGAGTGCGTTGAGTTTCCGTGCCACACTGGCACTGGTATACTCATTGGGTCAAGCGCAGTAGAGTACAATATTTTTATCCTTGGAATAACTGCCCGCCCAGGATTCAACATCGCCCGGGTCCGCCCGCAGGGCCCCCTGAATTTTGAACTCGCTCGAACTCCAGTCCCGTCCAGCCCGCACATCGAGCACGATCAGGTCTTCTGAGCCAAGCATCTGTTTAAGCTCATCTTTGTCAATAACCGGCACATCGGCAGCCAGAACAGGGGCGCCGAGAAAACAGGCTAAAGCCAGCCAAATTACAATACTCGTTTTCATTGATTATCTCCTCTATTCTCCTGTGGTAAACCAGGCACCGATCCGCCCCTGGTTAGCGCAGATAAAACTATAATGCACAAGGCTGAGCTGACCAGCCAGCCGGTCAAAAAAATGGCAAGTTCCGGCAGATCGGGATCCATTGCAGCCAGATAGGCGCTGCCGGCTAGGTATACACAAGAGCAGAGCATACCCAGCCACGTCCTCGGGCTCCCCAGACCTTGGCGAGAGACCTTCGTAAGCAATAGAAACCCCGAATACATCAGCCAGAGAACCAGTGAGCCGCGAATAAGGGTTTCCAGACGCTCTGAACCAGCCAGGCCGAACATCATGAGCGCGCCGATAAGACCTCCAAAAATAATCGCGATCCCTCTGGGAATTGAGCTGTCAACCGGGCGACACACGATTTGGGCGCACACCTGGAGGCTTCTGTGCAGCAGCAGGCCGACGGCACCACAACAACCGCAGATGACAGCCAGCCCCATGAGCAGGCGACCGGGCTGGCCCAGCACCTGAGAGGCGGTCTGCATGTAGCCGATAGATGAGAAGGCAAGGCGATCTGCCGCGACGAACCGCGCTGAAACAAAGATCCAGCCTGCCAGTATTAGCAGGGCAGCGAGATAAACCGGAATAACGAGCCCTGCAGGCGCTTTCCTGGATGCTGCGGCCGTCTGCTCAACTCCAACAAAGAGCAAAAGCCCCGCCAGCAAGCCAGGAAGTTCGAGCGTTATGGGCTCATGGAAAGTGACGGACGCCTGGTCCAGGCTCAGCAACCCAGTCAACGTCAAGACAGCCAGACAGACCAGGACGACCAGCAGAAGAACGCTGCCGGCCAAGCGAATAAGCCGGGCCGAGGCCAGTGCCAGGCAACAGAGCAGCATGAGCAGCAATGTTGCAAAGCCGAAATTCGGAAAGCGATAATAGAAAACCTCGTTAAATGTGTAGCCCGCGGTAACCAGTATTCCGGTTGAGGCAAACAGGGTAGTGCCCACCACCGCAGCAAACTCGAGCACAAGACCGGGTGTTGATTGCGGGGGTGCATCTTGGGTAGTTTGGCCGCCGTCGCTGCTGGCAAATCCAGAGGAAACGTCAAGCGCTCTGAAGGCTGCCAGGGACATCAGTCCGAGGGTGATGAAGAATATCACGCCTGACCAGCCAAAAGCTGCCAAATTGCCCAGCCGGCGAAGCGATTCCGAGGACAATAGCCAGAAGAGCGGCAGCAGTGCAATTAGTCTATACATGTCAGATATCGGGGCTCGCAAGCGCTATAAATCTGATATGCTCCAGACCGCAGGATTGTGCCCCCGGTACGGGATAATCTTTTTTTGCGTGTTTATCTAAATCAACCCGATGTCCCCAACAGAGCCGGCCCGAATCCTGAGGCCGTTACTCTTGGTTCAGCATCGCCATCAATTCCTGCTGAAAGGCTTCATCGCCGATCAGTTTCCGGGCGATATGCTGACATAACTGACCGGCCAACCCGTTCATATCGGCAGCAGCAACTTCAACGCTTATCTCACCCTCATCCGAGGTTTCAAGAATCAAAGCGGCCTGACTATCTTTTAATTCCACCTGTCCACTCCTAGTTTAATAATCTTATATGGATACTGCAAATATGCAGCTGCCTTTTACCCTTTGAACGCTATAGCGGCACTGGACGGCCCCTTGCCCCCGTATCGCGTCCCAGCGTCAAGCAAAGTGCTGTCGGGCGCGTCTGGTGATTTCCTGGATAAAGGCCCCTTTTTCTCTGGTATAGCCTTCCCGGTCATGGGGATACTTGCGGGCCAGGTGTCGTTTCAATTCCTCGTACTGTCTGGCGCATTGGGGATGAGCAATCAGATAATCCCGGAAGAGCAGCGCCTCCCACTGCTGAAAATGACTCTCTATCATATGGATATGATGAGTCCTGACGCCCTGCTCGTCGCGTTTGATGAACCAGGCATAGTAAGGCATCATTTCCTTGCCGAAGGACGGCCGCCAGAAATATTCGTAGTTTCTCCGCTCAAGAAGCGGTACGATGCGGCGCTTCACCTCAGCCAGATCAGTTACTTCGACCAGCATATCGATGATCGGCTTGGCGCTCATGCCGGGAACCGCGGTCGAGCCGAAATGCTCTATCCGCCGCACGATGCCACTCGGCAGGGTGCTCTTAAGAAATGCTTTTTCCTGTTCGAACATGGCCGGCCAGCGCAGGTCGTATTTAACCAGGGTGATTTTTTCCTGCAAAACACGCTGAATTCTTGCATTCAATGGTTCCGACCTGTTATTCATTGCCGCATCATGATTTTTCGTTGTCTGGATGATTAGCAACTAATAGATGAACTGATGGATAGAATAGCCACCCTGCATCCCAACGCAAGAAGATTCCAGGACTATTTAATCGGCCGGGGATATGATCTGGCCGTTTTCGAACTCGCCGCATCAACCCGGACCGCTGCAGATGCCGCGGGTGCACTGGAGTGCGCGGTTGGTCGTATCGCCAAATCGCTGGTCTTCAAAAACCGCGCAGATAACAAACCAGTGCTGGTAATATGCTCCGGAAGCAACCGGGTCGATCTGCAGAAAGTAAAAAAACACACCGGCCTGATGCTGAAGCAGGCCGACGCCGATTATGTCAAAGAACACACGGGGTTTTCGATAGGCGGCGTTCCTCCCGCGGGACACCGGCAGCAAATAACGACGATTCTCGATAAAGACCTGCAATCCTATGATTCCTTCTGGGCAGCCGCCGGAACTCCCCATGGCCTGTTCGAACTTACCCCGGAGCAATTGGAGTCGATGACGGGAGGAAGCTGGCTCAGCGTTTCAGCATAGAGGGCAGTTCAGGTCTGGTTCGATCAAAGCGGAACTTTACTCAGCCTGACGTTCAAAAGTTGAGAGAGCATGCTAGTCAAAAAGACCTCGCAGGGGTATATAAAAACAGTCTGAATTGTGGAGACACTATGATCAGATTATTGCCATCATGCTGCTCGATTATTGTTCTTGCTGTACTGCATCTCACCCGTGTTTCCGGGTACGGCAGCGAGGTCGCAAAACAACCCGTCGGCAGATCAGCGTTCGAGACTATATCTGCAGCATTTACAGCCTTTTTCGATATCCCCCTGGTCCGCGGGGGAAGCGTCATTCTGGTCAGTTTTATTGGGGCGTCTCTGCTGGTCTGGCTGATTTTTAGGCTTCTTCATTCCCTGAGCAGTCGAACCCGGATGGCCCTCGACGACCAGGTTGTAGTGATGCTCAGGGCGCCCATCTACTACTCCCTTGTCATGCTGGGTATCTCCGCTGGACTGGACCAGCTTGAAATGCCCGCAAATTGGAACCAGTTTGCCATCCGCTGTCTACATTCGATCGGCATCATCATCTGGATGATTTTTTTGATCCGGTTGGCCAGCATGCTGCTCAACAAAGTTGCCAGTCTGACCAATGCGTATCGATTTGTTGAGCGGCGGACCCTCACCCTGTTTGACAACCTGGCCAAAATCCTGATTTTCGGCGCCGGCACCTATGCGATCTTCGTGGTCTGGAAAATCAATCTGACCGCCTGGATTGCCTCGGCCGGTATCGCCGGTATCGCCATCGGTTTCGCCGCTAAGGACACGCTGTCGAATCTTTTTGCAGGGGTCTTTATCCTGGCCGATACGCCATACAGAATCGGGGATTATATCGTTCTGGACAACGGCAGTCGCGGCAAGGTTACCAATATCGGCCTGCGCAGCACCCGGATTCTGACCCGGGACGATATCGAAGTGACCATTCCCAACTCGATTATCGGCAACAGCATGATAATCAACCAGTCGGGTGGCCCTTATGAAAAGATGCGCGTCCGTCTAAAAGTTGGTGTTGCCTATGGTACCGATGTCGAGCGGGTCAAAACAATTCTCAGGGAAATTGCCGCCGGCGAAGAGCAGATCTGCAGCAGCCCCCCTCCGCGAGTGCGTTTCCGTTCATTCGGACCGTCGAGCCTGGACTTCGAGCTGCTCTTCTGGGTCGACAACCCCGAACTCTATGGGCGTGTGCTCGATGCTACAAACACCAAGGTCTACACCACCTTTCTCGAGGAAGGGATTGAAATCCCTTACAGCAAGCAGGATCTCTATATCAAAGGGCTGCCGGAGCCATTACGATTTGATACCAAAGTGGCAAAACCAGACCTGAAATAGGCGCCATTCGCCTTATGGTCTCCGGCTGAAATCCAATATGCTCATCAAGCAATCGTTTCAGTTAAAACCGGTCCCTGCAATACATTTCGGTCCCGGTAACCTGGCCACATTACCCTCGCATCTGAGCCAATTTGGAAGGCGAATTCTTGTCGTAAGCGGCGCATCTTTTACCAACCGCCAGAAAAACTGGCCCCGCCTCGAAGACGAGATGAGAGCGAGGGGACTGACGCTGTTTCATGCGCGGGTCACCTGCGAGCCAACCCCGTCGATAATCGATGCGCTGGTGGCAGAATTTGGGCTTGAAAATCTCGATAGCGTGGTTGCCATCGGGGGCGGTTCGGTACTTGACGCAGGCAAGGCCATATCGGCGATGCTGCCCAACAAGGCGCCGATAACCCCGTTTCTGGAAGGCGTCGGCACCAAAATACCCGACGGCAGTAAAATCCCGTTTATTGCAGTTCCGACCACCGCCGGTACCGGCAGCGAGGCAACCAGCAATGCGGTGATCACCAAAGCGGGTGTGGACGGGTTCAAAAAATCATTGCGCCACGACAATTACATACCCGATCTGGCCCTCATTGATCCTGAGCTGATGTGTTCATGCCCGCCAAATCTCACCGCCGCCTGCGGCATGGATACCTTCACCCAATTGGTCGAGGGATACCTCTCTAGTAACTCCTCCCCGATGACCGATGCGATCGCCTGGAGCGGTATCGAAGCGCTCAGACAATCCTTGGTGCGGGCCTTCAGGGACGGCCGGGATCTCGAGGCACGAAGCGGAATGGCTTATGCGGCAACCTGTTCAGGAATCGTCCTGACCAATGCCGGACTGGGCCTCATTCACGGCCTCGCCCCACCACTGGGCAGTCGCTTCGGGATTCCCCACGGTATCGTCTGTGCAACGCTGATGGCACCAGGCAACGAAATGACCCTGGCTAAGCTGGAGACGATGGAAGTGGAGCAAAGCCACCCCGCCCTTAAAAAGTATCGCAAGCTGGGCCTGTTGTTCGGCGCTGACCCAGGAGTTGAAGAGCACCTAATCAGGCAGCACTTTATCGAGGAACTCTACCGCATAACCGATGAGCTCAAACTGCCGCCCCTGTCAGACTTCGGAGTTACGCTCGATGATCTGGAGCGGATTGCAAAGCTCTCGCCGAACAAGTACAATCCGACCGCGCTGGATTCGGCTGAAATACGAACTCTGCTGATCAAGAAAATGTCATGCACAGATACTTAAGTGCCGGAAGGTGCGTTACTGGGTCTGCTCCTTTAGACGCTCTCGCCTTGCTTCTTCGATTTCCTTGACCGCCTCTGCTTTCTCGATGGGCTGCCTGATGCGCTCGACCATCTCATCAGCAACCGCCTTGGTACCCTGCTCGATGACCGAAGGTTGATCCTCAACCTGATCCTGCTCACTGGAACAGGACGGCATTAATGCAGCAATAAGAAGGCAGATAATGAGATTTTTTATGGACACACCTGAAACCTCTATGGCACTCTCGGGCATAAAAAGGGTACTCTGGTCCGGATGCATGCCCGGCATCTCGCAGAATAGACTTTGTATCCGTCGCTACAAGCGATGCGAAAAACGTTTTAACAAGCAGCCTCGGCCGGAGTGCTTGAAAATAAGGATTTCACCAGCACTGCCCTGGGCCGCGGTCTGCTCGTGAGATAGATCAATAAAGTCAGCTTAGCGCCTGCGTGCAAAATAATCAACACAGCCATAAGCAGAAAAAATTGAAGCGTGGTGAGCGCGGCACCGGAGAAGATGGATCGGTCAGCCTGGCAGCACTCGTCTCGCATCTGCTCGCCGACCAGTTCAAAGCGTATCGGCTCAGGTTGCTGGTTGGCTTTTTGGCGCTGATCAGTGTCGATTTTCTGCAGCTTTCCATCCCCCTGATTCTCAGACAGGGTATCGATTCACTCACCGGGCGAAGTGCCACCACCTCACAACTCGTCTCACTGGCCCTGTTAATTATCGCCATCGCTCTGGTCGTTGTTGTCTTGCGTTTTATCTGGCGCATGATGATCATCGGTTTTTCACGCTACCTCGAACGGGCTCTGCGTAACCGTATTTTCAGCCATATCCTCGGTATGGATCAGCACTTTTTCACCACCCACTCGACCGGCGATATCATGGCCCATGGTTCCAACGATCTGGCCGCCGTCCAGATGGCCTGCGGCATGGGTATGGTCGCCGCAGTCGACGCCCTGGTCGTATCGATCGTTGCCATCGGCTTCATGATCTATATTCACCCGACACTCACTCTTATGGCGCTGCTGCCGATGCCGCTGCTTGCCATCTCCACCAGAATTCTATCGGCTCGCCTGCACCATCGTTTCAACCATGTCCAGGAACAATTCTCGGTACTGACCGAATTCGCCCGCTCGGCCATGATTTCCGTAAAATTGATCAAGGCCTACACCTTGGAAAAGCGCCAGATCCAGGCCCTGGATCGAATCGGCAAAACCTACGTCAAAGCCAATATACGGGTGGCCCTGATCCAGGGACTTCTGTTTCCGGCGGCAACCCTGATCGGCAATCTCGGCCTGCTGATCATCCTGATCTTCGGCGGCCGGCTGGTTATCCAGGGCAGTATCAGTATGGGTGATTTTGTCGCCTTTATCACCTACCTGCAGATGTTGATCTGGCCGATGATGGCAATCGGCTGGGTAGCCAACCTGACCCAGCGCGGTCTCACTGCGCTCAGAAGGATATACCGACTGGTCACCGCTGAGCCGATCCTGGCAGACACCGCAGTGTCTTCAGCGGCTGATAAAACACAGCCCGTCATCAGGGCCGACAGATTGTGCTTTTCCTATCCCGGCTCGACCTCTGCCCAACTCGACAATATCAGTTTCAGTGCGGACAGCGGCATTATCGGTATTGCCGGTCGAACCGGCTCCGGCAAAACCACCCTGTGCCGGCTGCTGGTCCGTCTCTACCCTGTTGGGAACGGCTCTCTTTATTTTCATGGAACCGATGTGAATCACCTTTCACTGGATCAGGTACGTTCCCAGATCGCCTATGTCGGGCAGGAAGTGATTCTGTTCTCCGACACCATCAGCGCCAACATCTGCCTGGGGGTCGATGATATCTCCATCGAGGACATAGAACAATGCGCGATGGATGCAGATATCCATGATGAAATCATGGGCTTTGGTGACGGCTACCAGACGATTATAGGCGAACGGGGCGTGACGCTGTCCGGAGGGCAGCGTCAACGCATTGCTCTGGCCCGGGCGCTGCTCTGCGAACGCCCTATTCTGGTAATCGACGACGGGCTTTCTGCAGTCGACACCTCTACCGAAGCCCATATTCTGTCCGCTCTGCGTCGCCGTTTTGTCGGCAAAACGGTGTTTATCGTCTCCAACCGGATCAAGCTGCTGTCGATGACCGACCAGATCCTGCTCCTGGATCAGGGAAAACTTCTCGAGCGCGCCACCCATGATCAACTGCTGCAAAAAAATGAGTTCTACCGCACCATGTATCAGAAGCAGATGAAAGACAGTCTCCGGGCCGGTTATGCATGATTTCGGCTATATCGAAAAAGGTCAGCATTCCTCTTATCTGGACCTCGGCCTCTGGCGGCGGGTTCTGGCAAACAGCCGCGGTTACAAACCGGCGATATCAATCGCCATCTTGTTGTCTCTCGGGGTAACAGCTGCCGCACTGGGCCTGCCATATCTGATGAAAACCGGCATCGACCAGTTCATTACCGCAGCAGAGCTGCCCGCCTTACAGCGCATCGAGGGGTTGGGTCGGATCGGCCTGTTTTTCAGCCTGCTCGTTGTTGCCGGTTTTGTCCTGAGCTTTATCCAGGTTGTTCTGTTGGAATGGGTCGGTCAGTCGGTTATGCACCGCATACGCCAGCGGCTTTTTGCCCATATACTCGATCTCGATCTGGAATTTTTAAATAAACAGCCAACCGGCAGGCTGGTGACCCGGCTGACCAACGATATACAGAATATGTACGAGATGTTCACCTCGGTTCTTGTCACCCTGTTCAACGACATCCTGCGGCTCCTCGGTATTCTGGTTGTTCTGTTTTTCATCAATGGCCGCCTGGCTGCTTTGATGTCATTGTTTGTGCCGCTTGCCCTGATTCTGACCGTGGTCTTTTCCCAGCTTGCACGGGAGAAATTTCGAGCGATCAGAGCCCAGCTGTCGCGCTTGAACAGTTTCATCCAGGAGTCGGTTTCAGGCATTGCGATCATACAGCTCTTTGGGCGCCAGCAGCGCTGGTATGAAAAGTTCAATTCCCTGAGCCGCGAATATCTGACCAGGACGCTCAGCCAGATCAGGCTGTTCGCCGCCTTCATGCCGCTGACCGAGTTGCTCAGTTGGACCGCCGTCGCCTTAATTCTTCTTTATGGCGGTTTGCAGATTATCGGGGAAACCATGAGCATCGGGGAGTTGGTCGCCTTTATCGCGTACATGCGCCTGTTCTTTCAACCCCTGCGAGAACTATCCCAGAAGTATAGCATCGTCCAGTCTGCCCTTGCTTCAGCTGAGCGGATCTTCGAAATGCTCGACACCGACATCGGCATCACTGATCCGGTCTCCCCGGTCAGCCTGACGCCTGTCCAAGGTAAACTCGAGTTTCACCAGATTTCGTTTCGCTATCAAGAAGATGAGCGTTGCCTCGAAGGTCTTTCGCTCAGTATCGAACCGGGTGAAACGGTAGCAATAGTCGGACCGACCGGTTCCGGTAAGACGACGCTGATCAACCTGCTGCTGCGTTTCTATAAACCTGACCAAGGGACCATCACCATCGATGAACACGACATCGAAAGTCTCCGTCTGGAAGAGCTCAGATCCATAGTCGGAGTGGTCCTCCAAGAAGTGCTCATCCTCAATGACTCCCTGCTGGCCAATATTGTTATGGACAGTGGCCGTTCACGCACCGAGGTTCAAGAAATTCTGGAGCAGTCCGGTATGGCAGCCTTCCTCGCCAGACTTGAAAACGGGCTCGACACCAGGCTTGGCGAAGGCGGCAGGCAACTGTCTTCGGGAGAAAAGCAACTGCTCTCCTTTGCCCGCGCACTCTGCCGGAACCCGGCCATTCTCATACTCGATGAGGCAACTTCATTCATCGATTCAGAAACCGAGTCTATTCTCGAACAGGCCATCGAACGGCTGGAGAACCATACCTCGATCATCATCGCCCACCGGCTATCTACCGTGCGCAGAGCTGACAGAATTGTGGTTATGGATGGGGGGCGCATAACCGAGCAGGGCAGTCACGAAACCTTGCTGCTGCAAAATGGCCATTACGCAGAACTGGTGCGGCTTGATCTGCTCAAATCCTCAACGGTTGCAGATTGGGACTCAGTCAATGCAGCGGCTGAACAAAACGGAATTACTGAGTGAGCAGATAACATTTAAAACGGAAGAATCTGAACAGGACCAAATGAAGCAAGAGGCTATCAGGCAAATTTTTCTATGAGCATCCTGCATTCCACAAACAGGTCCATACTCTGGTGGGGACGCTTCGATCGCAACTATTCGCGCAATCGTATTCTGCTTTCGCTGTTGCGTCGAAATGATTTTAACGTGCGTGATTTCGTGCCGTTCTCGTCATATTTTGGATCGCTTCAGGCCAGGCTCGCTGATCCTGGTCCCGCCGATCTGATCTGGGTTCCCTGCTTTCGGCACCGCGATTTCAACTCTGCCAGACGATATGGCGACAAACACCGGATACCGGTGGTTTTCGATCCGCTGATCTCGGCCTGGGACAAGGCGGTGTTCGAACGCGAAAAATTTCCTCCTGGAAGCCGGCGCAGCCAGCGGCTGCTGCGCTGGGAACAGTCCCTCTATCGACGTGCCGATGCGGTCATTGCCGACACACATCCCCATGCTGAATTCTACCAGAGCAGCCTGGCAAGCGATCCGCATAAAACCTTTGTTATTCCAGTCGGAGCCGAACAGCCCCTGTTCCGGCAACAGCCTGATCACCCCTGTGGCCGGCCGCCGGAAATCCTGTTTTGGGGCAGCTTTATCGATCTGCAAGGCCCCGAAGTGATCGTTTCAGCGGCCCGGCGGGTGCCAGAAGCACGCTGGACCATGCTCGGCGACGGGCCGCTGCGCGGCCGCTGTGAAACCAGCGGGAGCGGCTGTGCCAACCTATTTTTCGAGGACTGGCTGCCCTATGAGCACCTGCCGAAGCGAATCGGCCGAGCAGATATCATCCTCGGAATATTCGGCGGCTCAGCCAAAGCCTCCCGGGTAATTCCCAATAAGGTTTATCAGGCCTTGGCCTGCGGCCGTCCGGTGGTCACCAGACAATCTGATGCCTACCCGGCAAAGCTCAAAGATGATGCAGATAAACACGGGCTGTTTACCATCCCACCGGCGAACCCGGCCGCCCTGGCTGAACAAATCCAGACCCTGCTCAGACAGCCCGACCGATTAAAGTCCTGGGGCCATCGTGCCAGACGTCTTTTTGATCAGCATTTTTCCGAAACAGCCATCGAGACCGCGCTAACTGAGCTGTTCGCCGCGCTGAAAAACTGAGCATTTTCACGTCAACCGAAATTACCCCGATGAGATCTGTTGCCGCCAATATTTACTATCTTTACCTGATCAAGCTGTCGAAGTGGCTGATGCTGATCATGCCGATCGTGGTTTTGTTCTATAATGAGAACCATCTCAACACCTACCAGATTTACCTGCTCCATGCGGCCTACTCGATATCGGTGGCCTGTTTCGAAATTCCTTCCGGCTACATGGCCGATATTATTGGCCGCCGCGCCACGCTAATAGCAGGCAGCCTGCTGGGAACCATTGGCTTTATCGTCCTGGCTGCCTCTGAATCATTTAACGGTTTTTTTGTCGCCGAGTTGATTCTTGGCTTGGGCGGCAGTTTCATCTCCGGTTCTGACTCCGCCCTGCTCTACGACAGTTTGGCCGCAGAGCATAAGCAACACTATTATCTGCGCTATGAAGGAAGGATTACCGCGCTGGGTAATTTTGCAGAAACCGTGGCTGCCATCGGCGGGGGTCTGCTGGCAGCCTGGCTTGGTTATCGGGCAGTTTATTCCACCCAGGCAGCAGTCGCAGCGATCGCGATACCTGCCTCATTGCTGCTGGTGGAGCCGGCCCGCGAAAAATTACTCAGCCGTCCTTCACTCGGCCAGATCTACAGGATCAGCCGTCAGGCGCTGTTTCAAGATACCAGACTGGCCTCCTTGATTCTGGCTGCGTCAATGGCGGGAACGGCAACCCTCACTATGGCCTGGACCGCCCAGATTTATTTTGTTGAGGTCGGCTTCACCGAAAAAGAAATCACCCCGCTCTGGGTTGCTCTCAATCTCACCGTGGCCGTCGTATCCGCCACTGCGGCGGGAATCGTCGCCCGGCTCGGGCTGAAGCGGGCCCTGGTAATCATGATGGGTTGGCTGCCGCTCAGTTTCGTGCTGCTTGGCACCCTTGATTTGACTGGAGCCCTGATCGTTCTTTTCGCGTTCTACCTGATCAGGGGCTATGCCACGCCGCTGCTGCGCGACCTGATTAATCACCATTGCGATTCTTCGATCAGGGCAACGGTACTGTCCATTCGCAGCCTGTTGATCCGCCTGTGCTTTTCAATCGGCGGGCCGGCCATCGGCTATCTGGCAGGCAGAACATCACTTGCTGCGGCGCTGATCGCTTTTGGCCTGGTATTGTGCGCCGGCTCAGCCATGTCGGCTCTGTTTTTGTTCCATCAGCACGACTTTCGGGAAGAAGCGGCTCAACGGTGATCCATTTTCTTAAAATAGCGTCTGAAGACCCAGTAAGGAATATAGTGAGGTGTGACTCCGGGGCATCTGCTCAGGGCATAATTGAATGCTACCTGATCCCGTCGAGACCACCGGAGCAATTGGGAAAACCAGAACTCCATCAACTTTCTGATCCCGGGGTCCCCCGTACGACGTATCAGCAACCGGGCATTGATATGGGGAAACCGATCATCAAAACCCTGTTCTGCGACATAAAACCGATACTGCTCATGCAGGAGCGCAGTATCTTCCTTGGCAGCAGCTGCACAGAGTGCTACCTCCGCTTCCAGTGAGCTGTTGAATGGATGGAGCAATGCCCCGAAACTTTTATCCGGCGGCAGGGCATGGCTGAGAAAGGTATCCAGATCACCGCGAAGTTTGATATTAGCGTCGACATAGATACTTAAATCGTAGCCCCCATCGACCAGGTGGTTGTTGATCTTGAAATGCCGCGACAGCCTGACCGGATCGAGGTTGAGCTTGTTGTCCAGCGCGACGATCCGCCAGCTCGAACTGCGCAGCCCGGCGTTGTCCGTAAAACAGACGCAGTCCCAGTTTACCAGTGGTTTGGAGATTTCATTGAGCTGATCATAGTCACCGGTCAGCACCGTATAGAGCAGTTTCTTCTCGTCTTTATACTGCAGTCTCCGCCCCGTTCTTGCGAGCGCCGGCCGGTTGAGCAGATAGCCCAGGCCATGGGAACAGACCAGCTGCCAGTACCCGGCTGGGTCTCCTCTGCCCTGGGTATTGTTGATCTTTTTTAAATGATTGAGGATGTTCACTTCAACACTGAAACAATATCGTCGGTTTGTCTGATATTTTTTGATTTATAGCAATACAGTCTGCAGCCGCTCAAGGCGCTTGCACAAGCCAATGTACCATGTAATGAAAGACCGTCCACCACCTTTATCTGCAAGCTCAGCCGATGCGGCGCACTTTGTTTCAGCCGTCCTCAAGATCTGGTTTGTGCGGTTCTCTCCAGATCTTTCTTGGTCGCACAGCGCCTGATCCAACATGGGTAACAATGTGGTAGGTAGTTGTTAACAGATAATATTCCAAATTTAGTCTGGCTTGTGCTATTTTGTTTTGACAATGTTTGTAAGGCTCATTATACCTATTTAAGCTTTTTATTAATCAGGTTTGTATTCAAGTGCTCACTTCACTGGAGAACGTTATGAACATCCTACTGAAACGGCCCGGGCCTCAGACAGCTGCAATCCCGGTAGCCCTGGTGGTCCTGGCTATTTTCTGTATGACTTTTCTGGTACCGGCATCCCTGAGGGCTGCGGAAGCACTGGAAGTGCCTCAGACCTGGACGCTGCGGAATGCTCTTGTTTTCGGCTTGCAAAACAGCCCTGACAGCAGAATCGCCTTACAGCGCATTGTAGCCGCCCAGATATCCCTGGAAGAAGCCGAGAGCGTGCTGTATCAGCCAAACCTCGGTTTGAGCGCATCCTATGCCCAGACCAACACCCCACTCTATTCCTTCGGTAATATCCTCAACCAGGGTGTTTTCTCACCAGATATCGATTTCAATGACCCGGGCAGAACGGATAATCTCAACCTCAAAGCCGAGATCCAGTATCGCCTATACAACGGCGGCCGTGATCAGGCTGGCGTTGCAGCAGCGGAGTCTGGCTATATGGCCAGCGAGGCATCACACAAGGAGATCGAGCACCAGCTTGGCTTCGAAATCGTCAGGGCGTTTCAAAATATTATTCAGGCCCAGAACCAGGTGCAGGCCCGGCAGGCAGAACTGGAAGCAATCGAAGGCTCACTGGCTGTGGCAGAGGCGCGATTCGAGGCCGGCGACCTGCTCAAAACGGAAGTACTCAACTTTGAAGTCCAGAGGGCCCGTACCAGTGAAAATCTGATTATTGCTGATCATCAACTTAACCTGTCCGAAAAAATATTTCTCAACCTGCTCGGCCTGGAAGGCGGTCCGGTCACCATCGATTCAGACTCTAATATGGAACAGCAGACCCCAAATCCTGGCTCCTACCTTGAAAGGCCCGAGTTTGAGGCTCTTTCAGCGCGTCTCGAAGCAGCCGAAGCTGAACTGGCTGCGGCCCAGGGCAACAAGCGTCCCACCGTCGATGGTTTTGCCAGCTATCAATACGATTACGGCTGGGTCAATGACGGTTCCGGTGATTCATGGACCGCGGGCCTGCGTTTAAACTACAATCTCTGGGACGCCAACAAGGGGTCCGCTGAAATCGGCAGAAAAGAGGTTCACTACCGGCAGATCAAAGAACAGCTCCATAAACTCAAACTCAGCATTAACCTCGATATCAACGAAGCAGAGCTCAACTACCAGCAGGCCCTCAAGCGACGCAGCGTAACCGACAAAGTGGTCGAGGTTGCCCGGGAAAGTGCGGTGCTCAGCCGTGAGCGCTTCAAGGAAGGGGTAATTCTCTCCTCGGATCTGCTCGACACGGAGGTCCGTTTAACCGACACCCTGGTGCGCCAGGCTGCGGCCCATGCCAACTATCAAATCGCTGTGGCAAACCTGCGCCGGGCTGCAGGATACCAGCAATTTCAAACCACTACCGAAGCATTACTGGAGACCCAGCCATGAAGGCCATATCGATTTGTGCAGCGTGGAGCAAACTGCTCATCCCGTATCTTTTCTTTTTTTTCCTGAGCGGCTGCAACTCGGAGCACCAGAAGCAGACCGTTGCTGAACCACTGCCACCCTTACCGGTTCAGGTGATCACCGCTGAGTTGAGTAAACCGCTCAGGCAGGTCGAGATCATGGGCAGCGTCCGCGCGGCCCAGAGCGCCTCGATCGCCGCCAGAGTAAGCGGTAATATAACGAGTCTGCCGGTAACCCTTGGTTCGCGCGTAAAACAGGACGATACGCTGGTCACCATCGGGGCGGAAGAAATCACCGCCAAACTCAACCAGGCTCAGGCCCAGTTGGAACAGGTCAAACGAAATCTCAAAAGAGAGCAGAACCTGTTGAAGAAAAATGCAGCTACGCCCGAGAGTGTGCGAACCCTTGAAGAAAGCCTGAAGATCGCCGAAGCAGCGTATAAAGAGGCAAGAACTATGCTCGGCTATACCACGATAAAGGCGCCCTTCGATGGAGTCATAACTCAGAAACCGGCCAATGTCGGGGATCTGGCTACACCGGGCAAACTCCTGCTGCAACTGGAGAGTGAAGCGAGCCTGCAGGTCATTGCCGATATCCCCGAAGCCCTCGTGCTCGGCTTGACGCTCGGAGATCAACTGCCCGTCAGCATCGAGGCTGCCGGTCTTAATATCACCGGACGGATCACAGAGATCGCCCCGACCGCCGACCCTCAGTCCAGAACGGCTCCGATTAAACTCGATATCGAAACCGACCCCAAGATCCGCTCGGGCCAGTTCGTCCGCATCAGCCTGCCGGGCACCAGAGGAGAAGCCATCATGATACCTACCCGGGCTATCCGGCCATTCGGCCAGCTCGATCGGGTATTCATTGTCGACAATGGCACGGCACGGATGCAGCTCGTTAAAACCGGCCTGCAGGACGATGATCGTATCGAGATACTCGGAGGTCTCTCGGCAGGTGATCAGGTGGTTGTCTCAGACACAACTGAACTGAGCGACGGTCGCCAGGTCATCGTCGAATAACCCCAGATAACCTTAAATCTCTTTTATCAAGGCCATCTTCATGGACACCAAAGATATAGAACACAGCGGCTTCGCCGGAAAACTGGCGGGGCTCTTCATCGATTCGAAACTGACGCCGCTGGCCATCATCGGCTCCCTGTTGCTCGGCATCCTGGCCATTGTGATGCTGCCGCGGGAGGAAGAACCGCAGATCAAGGTGCCAATGATCGATGTGATGGTTGTGATGGAGGGCGCCACCCCGAAAGAAATCGAAGAACAAGTCACCATTCCGATGGAGAAGCTGCTCTATGAGCTTCCCAATGTCGAATACATCTACTCCACCTCAATGGCCGGACAAAGCCTGCTGGTGGTGCGTTTTTATGTCGGGGCAGACCTGGAGACGGCGATTGTACGGCTGAATCAGAAACTGGCCACCAACTTCGACCGGATTCCTCCTAACGTATCTCAACCGCTGGTAAAACCGCACACCATCGATGATGTGCCGATCCTGGCCCTGACCCTGCACAGCAAAACGTACGATCAGTACATGCTCAGGCGGGTGGCGGCCCAGGTCGATGACGTAATTAAAAATATCCCTTCGGTCGCTGAAACCACCTTGATCGGTGGCACCAGACGGGAAGTCCAGATCAGGCCCGACCCGCTGTTGCTGGCCTCCAGAAATCTATCCATCACCGAGTTGATCCCGATTATTCAACAGGCCAATCGCCAGAGTTATTCTGGCCATCTGATCAGCGCCAATAACGAGATCCAGATACAAACCGGCACCTTTTTAACCAGCATTGATGAAATCGGCAGGATCGTGGTCGGCGTTTATGGCGATAAACCGGTTTATCTCGATGAGGTCGCAGAAATTTCGGACGGGGCCGAAGATCCGGCCAGTTATGTGCTCTATGGCGCCAGGGACCGGCATGACCTGGAGGCCGCGGTGACGATTTCCATTGCCAAACGCCCCGGGGCCAATGCGGTTTCGGTCGTGGAAGCGGTGCTGAAGAAAGTCGAAGGACTCAAGGGCAGCCTCATCCCGGCCGATATCGAGATCAGCGTCACCCGGGACTATGGCCTCACCGCCTCGGAAAAATCCAATGAGCTGCTGCTGCATATGGGTATTGCGGTATTCGGGGTGGCTATTCTGATCCTGCTCTTTCTCGGCTGGCGCGAATCCATCGTGGTTATGCTGGCAATCCCGTCGACGTTGGCGCTGACGCTGCTGGTTTTCTACCTCTACGGCTATACCCTGAACCGGATTACACTGTTCGCGCTGATCTTTTCAATCGGTATCCTGGTGGACGACGCCATCGTGGTGGTTGAAAATATTGTCAGGCATATGAGGCTTCCAATCAACCGGGACCGTCCCCTGCTGACGGTGGCGGTCGAAGCGGTATCCGAGGTCGGCAATCCCACCATTCTCGCGACCTGGGCCGTTATTGCCGCCATCCTGCCGATGGCCTTCGTCGGGGGTCTGATGGGGCCCTACATGCGGCCTATCCCAATCGGCGCCTCTGCGGCGATGCTCTTTTCACTGGTTATCGCCTTTACCGTAACGCCCTGGGCCGCCACCCACGTTCTAAAAAGGCGCGTCCACGGCTCGTCCGGCACCGATCACGACGCGGTGCCGGACGATTTTTTTACCCGTCTGTATCACCGGATCATGGACCCGCTGCTGGCCCATGCCGGTTGGAGGTTCTTGTTTTTTACTACAATCTCGCTGCTGCTGCTCGGCTCGATGGCCATGGTCGGACTGGGCCACGTGAAGGTCAAGATGCTGCCCTTCGACAACAAGAGCGAATTCCAGGTCATTCTCGATATGCCCGAGGGGACCACCCTCGAGCAGACTTCGAGAGTCGCCCTGAAAATGGCCGGGGTGATCAAGGAAGACCCTGCCGTGGTCGATTACCAGATCTATGTCGGTACCGCCTCGCCTTACAACTTCAATGGTCTGGTACGTCACTATTTCATGCGCTCCGGCCCTACCGTGGCTGACATTCAGGTCAATCTGCTGCCCAAGCACGAGCGCAGCCTGAAAAGCCACGATATTGCCAAACGGGTCAGGTCGCTGCTCCAGCCAATTGCAGAGTCTTATGGAGCGGCCCTGGTAGTGGCCGAAGTTCCGCCCGGCCCCCCGGTTCTGCAGACCCTGGTGGCAGAGATATACGGGCCCACCGAGCAGGATCGCCTGGCGCTGGCCACCCAGGTCAAGGACATTCTCAACACGACCGAAGGTGTGGTCGATGTGGACTGGTACCGGGAGCATGATCGAACCAGGACGCTGATCACGGTCGACAAGGAAAAAGCCGCCCTCTCAGGCATTACCGAATCACAGATAAACCGGACCATCCAGATCGCCATTGACGGACTGTCGATTGATCTACTCCACCAGCCCCGTGACAAGGAACCGATTCCTATCATAGTCGAACTGCCCCGTTCCCAGCGTGCCCGGATCGAGGAACTGCTCAATATCTCGCTGCGGGCCCAGAATGCGCCGCAGAGTCCTCTGATTCCACTGCGTGAGCTGGTTCACATCAGCGAAACCATGGTGGAACAGCCGATCTACCGGAAGAACCTGAAACCGCTTATCTATGTCACCGGGGATGTGGCAGGCGCGGTGGAAAGCCCGGTGTATGCGATTCTCGATATCAACAAGCGGATAAAAGCGCTTGACGGTTCCGATTATGGCGGCAAGTCCGGCGAAATAAAGATCTACAATCTTTTTCAGCCCTTCGATGAACACGAACCATCAATGAAATGGGACGGAGAGTGGCACATAACCCTCGAAGTGTTCCGAGACCTGGGCCTGGCCTTCTGCGTGGTGCTGATCCTGATTTACATGCTGATGGTGGGCTGGTTTAAGAACTATATCACCCCGCTGGTGGTGATGGCCGCCATTCCTTTTTCACTTATCGGCATCCTGCCGGCTCACTGGGCATTCGGGGCATTTTTCACGGCTACCTCGATGATCGGTTTCATGGCTGGTGCCGGGATCGTGGTCAGAAACTCGATTATTCTGGTCGATTTTATCGAACTGCGCATCAGACAGGGACTGCCACTGGCCCAAGCAGTGGTCGAGGCCGGAGCAGTGCGCTTCAGACCGATGCTGCTGACCGCGCTTGCGGTGGTTGTCGGTGCCTCGGTAATCCTGGCCGATCCGATCTTTCAGGGACTGGCAATCTCGCTGATGTTCGGTGAAATTGCCTCGCTGCTGATCAGCCGCATGGCGGTGCCGGTGATGTACTTCGTGGTGAAGAAACGGCTGCATTAAAATGGAGCGAACGGGTCCAGGGCTGCTTATTGCAGATAGCCCTGATTCTGCAGATGCAAAAGAATCTCCTGGACCGCCTCCAGGGGCGTCATCGTGCTGGTATCCAGCGTGATGTCCGGATTGACAGGCGGGATATAGGGATCGGTGATGCCCGTTACACCCTGGATCTTGCCGCTGCGTGCCCGCGCATAGAGGCCCTTGCGGTCGCGCTGTTCGCAGACTTCGAGCGGGGTTGCCACATAGACCTCGATATAGCCACCGTAACGTGAAATCAGAGCGCGGTTGGCCTGCCTGGACTCTTCATAGGGTGCGATCGGTGCACAGATCGCAATACCGCCGTTTTTGGTGATTTCGCTTGCGACAAAACCGATCCTGGTGACGTTGAGGTCCCGGTGCTCGCGGGAATAATTCAGCTCAGAGGAGAGATTCTTACGGACAATATCGCCGTCAAGCAGGGTTACCGGACGATCCCGCATCTCCATGAATTTGACCAGCAGCACTTTGGCAATGGTCGACTTTCCCGAACCGGACAGACCGGTCATAAATACGGTGAACCCCTGCCTCGATTTCGGTGGGAAGGCACGCTGCAACTCCTCCACCATATCCGGCCAGGCGAACCAGGTGGGAATCTGTTCGCCCTGGACGATACGGCGCTGGAGTTCAGCGGAAGATATTTTTTTCTGTTTTTTCTCACCACCTTTCAGCGGAAAATATTTTCTGCTTTTTTCATCATAGCAGTAGTCCTGCTGGGGCACCATTTCAATACCTGTCTTAGCACTGTAATCTGCCACCAGCTGCTGAGCTGCTCCCCGCTCGTAGAAAAGCTTCGCCCCGCCATTGGCACTGGCAAAGGGGTCCGCCTGGTCTTCTGAAACCATAAAATGGCTGCAGCCGAAATTCCTGCGCATAATTGCCTGCAGCAGGGCTTCCCGGGGGCCACCCTTGCGGGCTGCATAGGCTGAAAGGCCGAGCATGATCATATTGGGCGGGAACTTCCCGGTAAAAACCTGATAACAGCAGATATGGGTGTAGAAATCTATGTCGCCGGGATGGTCCAAGCCGATCACCGGCTGCAGAAATACCGAGGCACCGACCCTTGAAGCCGCGTCCAGCACCATTTCCCGATGGGCGCAGTGCAGGTACTGCTCGGTGTGAAAGCCCAGCACCCGCCTCCAGCCGTTCATCGTAAAGCGGCGCACTGTCTCCGACGGCGTCAGACGAAGCTGCAGAAAATCATAATGAACCGGGAGATTCACCCCCTCCACAACCCCGCCGAGGTAAAAGGAGCCGGTCCGGTCGAACAGCTGGCGGACTCCCGGATGAACAGTAGGATCGTCTGAACCGTATACCAGCCGAGCCTCTTCGCGCTTATCCGGCTGCCAGACATCATTAACGGTCATGATGGCCAGGAGAAAGCCTTCTTCATCGTTCAATGCTATCGCCTGGTTCGGCTGCAAGGTCCGGGCAAAGTTTTCGGGAACATCGAGGCAGATCGGGATCGGCCAGATCGACCCGTCTGTCAGGCTCATACCGTGCAGTACTGAGTTATAGTCATCCCTGCCGAGATACCCGGTGAGAGGATAAAAGCCGCGGTTGAGGATGAGTTCGAGATCGAATAGCTGGCGCTCATTCAAATCGATCGAAACCAGCTCAAGCGCCCGCTTGCGCAAAACCTCTGCCCGCCTGAAATGAACCACCAGCGACTCTGAATAATCTTCTTTTTTCATTGCCTGCTCTGCCCTAGTTCTGTGGGCAGCGGAACGAGCCCCAAATTACCCACAGTAGCTTATGTAAATTGCTATTCGCCTGTCTGGCTGCAATACCAGTGATACGTGTCTGCCAGACCGTCCTTCAGCGAGAAACGCGGCTGCCAGCCTAGACCGTTGATCCTGGAAGTATCAAGCAGCTTTTGCGGGGTGCCGTCGGGTTGACTGGAATCGAAACGCAGTTCACCCGCAAAGCCGACCACTTCCTGGATCATTTCTGCCACCTCACGTATCGTGCAATCTCTGCCGGTACCGATATTGAGAAAACTCGGCCGTGCAAGTTCCACCGAATCAACCTGCATGGCAAGGCTTCGCTCATAGCTCTGCTGACTCATGGACATGACCAGAAAACAGGCGGCAGCCATGTCGTCTGCATGCAGAAATTCCCGCCGGGCTGTGCCGCTGCCCCAAAGCTGCACATAGGGCGTATACTTGTCTGATTTTGCTCCTGTTGGGGCGATGTGCGCGGTCTGCGATGAAGCCAGGCTTGTTTTTATATCAGCCGGAATGATGCCGAAAACGCGCTCGTCGCGTTCAATCGCATCTGATTTTCCTGCCGCACCAAGTTTTGCCAGATGGCATTTTCTGATGATGGCGGGGATCACATGGCTGTTTTCCAGGTGGTAATTGTCGCCTGGACCATAGAGATTGGTAGGCATGACGGCGCGATATCTGGTCTTGTACTGACGGTTATAAGACTCGCACATCTTGATGCCGCCAATCTTGGCCACCGCATACGGTTCATTGGTCGGCTCCAGAACGCCGCTGAGCAGATATTCTTCACGCATGGGCTGGGAGCAGAATTTGGGATATATGCAGGAACTTCCCAAGAATAGCAGATCCCTGACGCCGGCCTCATAGGCCTGGTGAATCACATTGGCCTGGATCATCAAGTTCCGGTAGATAAATTCGGCCGGGTAGGTGTTGTTGGCATGGATCCCCCCGACCCTGGCCGCAGCCAGCACCACATAGTCGATGTGCTGAGCTGAAAAGAACTGTTTGACCGCGGCCTGATCGGTGAGATCGAGCTGAGCCGATGTCCTGGTAATCAGGTTGTCATAGCCTTTGTCGCGAAGCAGACGCACCATCGCCGAGCCGACCATACCGCGGTGGCCAGCAATATAGATGGATGGGTTGCAATCAAGCGGTGAACGCTGCGCTGCCATCGAATAACTCTATCACTCGTGATAGTTGAAGGTATGAAACCCCTCGTCCTGGCAGAGGGCGTCGCGTTTGGCCTCTTCAAGATCAAAGCTCACCATCTCGGTGACCAGCTGTTCGAAGGAGGTGGTGGGTACCCAGCCCAGTTTCTTCCGGGCCTTTCTTGGATCACCCAGCAAGGTTTCCACCTCTGTCGGCCTGAAATAGCGCGGATCGACCCGCACAACGACCTGTCCGGGGCAACTTTAAAGCCGCTGTCCAGACTGTCCACCTGCTCGACCACGCAGTTTCTTCCACCCCCGTTCCCTGCCACGCAAGCGTGATTCCAAGCTCAGCGGCGGCATGTTCCACAAACGAACGTACCGAGTGCTGCTGGCCCGTAGCAATGACAAAATCCTCCGGGGCGGCCTGCTGCAGCATCAGCCACTGCATCTCCACATAGTCCCGGGCATGTCCCCAGTCCCGCTTGGCAGTGAGATTACCGAGGTAGAGACAATCCTGCAGCCCGAGTGCGATTCTGGCCATGGCCCGGGTGATTTTCCGGGTGACGAAAGTCTCGCCCCGGCGCGGTGATTCGTGATTGAAGAGAATGCCGTTGCAAGCGTAAATGCCATAGGCCTCGCGGTAATTAACCACAATCCAGTAGGAATAGAGCTTGGCAACCGCATAGGGCGATCGCGGATAAAACGGTGTCTTTTCGGTCTGAGGTGTCTGCTGAACCAGACCATAAAGCTCCGAAGTCGAGGCCTGATAAAACCTGGTCTTCTGCGTCAGTCCGAGGATTCTGATTGCTTCGAGCAGCCGCAGCGTGCCAATTGCGTCGGAATTCGCCGTATATTCCGGTTCTTCAAATGAGACAGCAACATGGGACTGGGCTGCCAGATTGTAGATCTCATCCGGCTTGACCTTCTCAATGATATGCGTAAGGCTGGATGAATCGGTCAGGTCGCCGTGATGCAGAATAAAATTGCGGTCCGGTTCATGCGGTCCCTGGTATAAATGATCGATACGATCGGTATTGAACAGCGAGGTGCGCCGTTTGATGCCATGGACTTCATAGCCTTTCTTCAATAAGAATTCAGCCAGATAGGAGCCGTCCTGCCCGGTGATGCCGGTGATCAGTGCTTTTGTTTTCATAAATGTGTTGCCTTCAAGATTGAACGAACCGGGGTGTGGTCGCTAACTAACCATACTTTGCTTCGCTTTGGCAAATGGAATATCTCCGGGCTGAGACCAGCCTGCCACCGGACTTGGCGAACCCTGCCCGATATGCTGAGCCGCTCTGTAATCCTGGCGATAGGCTTGTGCCGCTTCTCAGGAGGCCCGGTTCAGGCCGGAAAGCAGTGCTTGCACCGAGGCAATGATGATATCGGTGTCAATGCCTGCTCCCCAAAAACGTTTGCCGTCACTGCGTTCCACCTCGATATAGGCAATGGCCTGGGCGCTGGATCCGGTATTGATGGCATGTTCGTGATAGCTGCACAGGCGCCAGTCCCCGGTTATCTGGGCCTTCAGCGCATTGGAAAAGGCATCCAGCGGGCCGTTGCCACTAGCGCTGATTTCCCGCTCGACACCGTCGGCTTCTATGACCGCCTCAACCTCGGCAAAAGAGCGCTTTTCCTTCTTATCGGAATGACGCTTCATCACATGAAACGAATGCAGATCGAGCGGGGTGTTTTGGTTGAGATAGGATTTTTCGAATTCCTGGTAGAGTTCCTCCGGCTTCAGCTCTCTGCCCTCACGGTCAGTGACCTGCTGGATAATCGCCCCGAATTCCGGATGCATCTCCTTGGGCAGCTTGATACCGAATTCATGATCCATGATATAGGCCACCCCGCCCTTGCCCGACTGGGAATTTATCCGAATGATCGACTCATAGGTGCGGCCAACATCGGTCGGATCGATGGGCAGATACGGCACTGCCCACTGGGCTGAGTGAGATGTCTCATAACGGTTCATACCCTTGTTGATTGCATCCTGATGGGAACCGGAAAATGCGGTATAGACCAGTTCTCCAGCATAGGGATGCCTGATATGAACCGGAATGCGATTGACCCGTTCATAGACGTCGATCAGATGATTGATATCGTGCAGGTCAAGCTTCGGGTCGACGCCCTGGGTGAACATGTTCAGCGCCAGCGTGACCAGATCCACGTTGCCGGTCCGCTCGCCATTGCCGAAGAGCGTTCCCTCGACCCGGTCTGCCCCAGCCATCAAGGCCAGTTCGGTAGCCGCCACCGCACAGCCCCGGTCATTGTGGGTGTGGACGCTGATGATTGCCGCCTCTCTGTTTTTCATGTGGGTACAGAACCACTCTATCTGGTCTGCAAAGATGTTGGGGGTGGTCAACTCCACCGTGGCCGGCAGATTGATAATAACCGGATTTAACTGATCGGGCTGCCAGACATCCATAACCGCTTCGCAGATTTCCAGCGCGAAATCAAGCTCAGTTCCGGTGAAACTCTCCGGTGAATACTGATATCTGAATTTGGTATCCGGGTATTTCAAAGACTCTCCGAGCAACCAGTTCGGCGCCACGAACGGCCAGTTCGATGATCTCCTGTCTGCTCATCTGAAAGACCACGTCGCGCTGCAGGGCCGAGGTTGAGTTATATAGATGAACAATTGCCTGGGACGCTCCTTCAATCGATTCGAAGGTGCGCTTGATCAGGTGCTCCCGCGCCTGGGTAAGCACCTGGATAGAGACGTCTTCTGGAATGAGTCCTTGATCGATCAACTTCCGGGTGAATTCAAACTCTACCTGCGATGCCGAGGGAAAACCCACTTCGATCTCCTTGAAGCCGATTTCGAGCAACAACTGCCACATCTCCATTTTCTTGGCCAAGCTCATCGGCTGAATCAGGGCCTGGTTGCCGTCCCGCAGATCCACACTGCACCAGGCCGGAGCTCTGTCTATGCTGTTATCTGGCCAGGTCCTGCCCGTCAATGGTACCGGAGGATACGGTCGGTATTTATTGACTAATTCCATTCTCATCTGAATCTCCTGCTGTTGATCTGCGTTTGCAGTCTGTTTTTCTTCTTGGTTGTCTATAAAAAAAGAGGCCGCGGTTTGAGCAACCGCGGCCTCGCATATTCCCTGGGTTAAGTCCGGTCTACATCGTCTTGACCCACGCCGCGGTTTTCCGTAGCAGTAGTAACTGAAGTAGAGACAGAAGCAGACCGTTGTACATGGCGATTTTTTTTATCCTTGCTTGCGCTGATTTAAATAAGGCGCCAAGGCCTTATATTTTCAATCCACCTACACACTAATTCCGGCTCTTGCCTGTTGTCAAGGCAATTTTATCTGATCTGCGTCTAGCCGCAAGCTTTGCTCCCTGCTCCTCTGCACCCCATACTCAAGTTTTTGGCTGTTGACATATGATAATCACACTTCTATATTTCAAGGTTATTTTTAAAGTGCCGATTATTCCCGGCAATTTTATAAGCCTGTTTTATACGAAGGACGAAATCATGTCACAAATCACCGGTGCCCAAGCGATCGTCAAATGTCTGCGGGAAGAAGGCGTGACTACTATTTTTGGTTACCCCGGCGGCGCGGTTATTGATCTGTATGACGAATTAATGGAAAGCCAAGACCTCACCCATATTCTGGTTCGCCATGAGCAGGCAGCGGTGCACGCAGCTGACGGCTATGCCCGGGTCACCGGCGAGGTCGGCGTTGCACTTCTTACCTCCGGTCCTGGAGCTACCAATGGTGTCACCGGAATCGCCACCGCCTATATGGATTCGATCCCGATCGTTGTTCTGACCGGCCAGGTACCAACCCCGCTGATCGGCAACGACGCCTTCCAGGAAGTCGATATCGTCGGCATCACCAGACCCTGCACCAAGCATAACTATCTGGTGAACAACAAGGACGATCTGGTACAGACTATTCGCGAAGCTTTCCATGTCGCCCGCACCGGGCGGCCCGGCCCGGTGCTCGTTGATCTGCCCAAAGATATCATTAAAGCCCTGGTCGATGATCAAGAGATCAGACCCATTAAAATCCAGAGCTACCAGCCGACCTGCGAACCCCACATGGGACAGGTCGGCAAGGCCTGCCGTTTAATCATGGAAGCCAGAAGACCTGTTTTATATGTCGGTGGCGGTGCTATTCTCTCCGGTGGATCCGCTGAACTCTTTGAACTTGCGACCAAACTCGATATACCGGTCACCATGACCCTGATGGGCCTTGGCGCGTTTCCCGGCCGGCACGAATTGTCCATGGGAATGCTCGGCATGCACGGCACCTACACGGCCAATATGGCCGTAGCCGAGAGTGATCTGCTGATTTCAGTCGGAGCCCGCTTCGATGACCGCGTAACCGGCACCCTCGAAACCTTTGCGCCAAACGCCAAGATTATACATATCGATATCGACCCGACCTCGATCAGTAAAAATGTTGAGGTCGACGTGCCGATTGTCTCGGACTGCAAACAAGCACTGACCGCGATGAACAACTGGTTCAACAATCAAAAAGACATCTCGGTGGCCGAGGAAAAAACCAAACATCAACCATGGTTTGACCAGATCAGACAATGGCAGAAGCAGCACCCACTGAGCTATCAGAATGACGATGACAATGTCATTAAACCGCAGTACGTCATTGAAATGCTTGACAAACTAACCAACGGCGAAGCGATCGTCGCCACTGAAGTCGGTCAGCACCAGATGTGGGCCGCCCAGTTTTTTCACTTCGCTCAGCCACGCCGCTGGCTCACTTCCGGCGGACTGGGCACCATGGGTTATGGACTGCCTGCCGCCATTGGGGCCAAACTGGCAATGCCCGACAAGATCTGTCATCGATATTGCCGGTGACGCCTCTATCCAGATGAATATCCAGGAACTTGCGACTGCCAGACAGTATAAATGTCCGGTAAAGGTTGCGATCCTGAACAATCAGTTTCTGGGTATGGTCCGGCAGTGGCAGGAGTTGTTCTATGAAAAGCGTTATGCCTCGACCGTGATGGATGTGGCGCCTGACTTTGTCGCGCTGGCCCGGGCTTATGGAGCCGTAGGGCTGAGGGCAACGAAAAAAAGCGAAGTCGAAGATGTCATTAAAGAGGCCCTGGCGATCGACAATACGGTGCTTATGGATTTTCTGATCTCTCGGGAGGAAGGGGTTTACCCAATGGTTCCGGCGGGTAAATCCACCACCGAAATGCTGCTGGTCTGAGGCAAGAACAAGACAACTATGAAACACACCTTATCTGTTCTGCTGCAGAATAAACCCGGAGTGCTTTCCCGGGTCACCGGCCTGTTCAGCGGCCGCGGTTTCAATATCGAAAGTTTGTGCGTTGCTGAAACCATCGACCCCAAAATCTCCTGCTTGACACTGGTAACCCGGGGCGACAATGCGATCATCGAGCAGATAACCAAGCAGCTTCACAAACTCATCGATGTGATCAAGGTCGTCGATATCAATGATGGTAATTTCGTCGAACGGGAGATGGTCCTGATCCGGGTCAACGCCGAGGCCGGCACCAGGGCGGAAGTGCTGCGCATCATCGATATATTCCGCGGCAAAGTCATCGATGTCAGCCCGCGCAGCTATGCGGTCGAAGTGACCGGTTCGACCTCCAAAATCGAGGCCGTCATCGATATTCTCAGGCCGATCGGCATCAAAGAGATCATTCGTACCGGCACCATTGCAATCGGCCGGGGCGGCACCCATAAATAACAGGTCGAGCAGATGCAAAAAGAGCGCATACCAATAGCCAAAGAGGGCTACCCGTTTATCGCCTACTCTGTTTTTCTGACTCTGCTCTGTGCCATTCTGGGGCTCAGTCTGATCACCCTTGGCCTGGTCGTAGCAAGCACTTTTATCCTGATGTTTTTCAGGGACCCGGAACGGATGGTGCCGACCATCGAAGGCGGAGTCATCTCACCTGCCGATGGGAAAGTCATCGTGGTGGAAAAAACCCGCGATGAGCGTTTTTCGGAAAATGAGGTGGTGAAAATCTCTATTTTCATGAATGTCTTCAACGTGCACGTCAACCGTATCCCCCTGTCCGGCAGGGTACAGCAGATTCAATATGTGGCCGGGGCTTTTCTGGCGGCGGACAGTGCCAAGGCCCATCTCAACAACGAGTATTGTGCGGTGGCCATCGAAACTGAAGGCGGACAGCGGCTTACCATGGTGCAGGTCGCGGGTCTGGTGGCCAGAAGAATCGTCTGCCGACTGGAAAGAGGAGACCGTGTCAGCGTTGGAGAGCGGTTCGGCCTGATCCGTTTCGGCTCGCGGTTGGACCTTTATCTGCCGGGGGGCTCCAATCCGACCGTGAAAGTCGGGGAAAAAGTACGGGCCGGCGAGAGCCTGCTGGCCTATCTCGGCTGAGCAATCGCCAGAAAATACTGGTGCTTGACCAGAGCACGCGATTACCTTAAACCTGATATTCTGTAATGCCGCTCTGCTGAAATCTTAATTTCCGCTGTATCTAAACATCGCTGAGACTCCAGCGCACGTGCCATGACATGAGAATCATCAGCGGCTCGGCCAGAGGTAGAAAACTCCACTCCCCTGCCGGTCGCAGCAGGGCCATCAGACCGACCTCCGACCGGGCCCGGGAAGCATTGTTTTCCATTATTGGCTCACGGGTAGAAAACAGTCGGGTACTGGACCTGTTCGCCGGCACCGGTGCGCTCGGCTGCGAGGCACTGAGCCGCGGAGCCGCCTGGGTCACCTTTGTCGATTGCGCCGGCAGCGCGCTGAAATTGATTGCCAGCAACTGTGCCCTCCAGGCGGACTGGCCCAGGCGCTCACGAATAGTCCGATTCGACCTGCGCCGGGGCCTCGACTCCGGATTGTTTCCGGAGTGCGGTGAGGCGGGCTTCGACCTGGTATTCGCCGACCCCCCCTATCGCAGTTCTCTGTCGCACTCGATTTTACTCGCCCTGGATAATAATGCTGTTCTTTCCGCAGGATCCCCTGATAATAATAGAAGAACAAAAAGGTTTTAATCCCCCGGATAAACTTGAGAATCTGCACTGTTTAGAGAGCAGGAATTACGGGGACACCAGCTTCATCATTTATGGTCGCATATGCAGCTAAAACCCGCTGAGACTGCAACTACCGCTCATCTGTGGAACTTCCGTTAGCGCTGAAGCACACTCAAAGCAATAAACCCATCAGGATCAGGCTATGCCCAACACACCCGATAAAACGATTGCGATTTATCCCGGCACCTTCGACCCGATAACCAACGGCCATCTCGACCTGATTAACCGGGGACTCTTCCTGTTCGACAAGGTCATCGTTACCATCGCGATCAATCCAGGGAAAGAGCCGCTCTTCTCCCTGGAAGAGCGAAAGAATATGATACTGGACTGCTTCGAGCAGGAGGATCGGGTCGAGGTTGACTCGGTTTCAGGACTGCTGGTTGAATATGCGGCCATGCGCAATGCCAGAGCAATAATTCGCGGTCTGCGCGCTGTTTCCGATTTCGATTACGAATTTCAGCTGGCGCTGATGAATCGTAAACTCGAACGCTCGGTTGAATCGGTCTTTCTGATGCCCGGTTTTCGGTGGATCTTCATCAGTTCATCCATCGTCAAGGATGCTGCCCGCCACGGTGGAAATGTCGAAGGATTGGTTCCCGAGCATGTCCGCCAGATGCTGGTGAAAAAATTCCAGCGCTCATAAATCCAACACATATCCGTCATGGGTGGCAGAAAATCTGCTTCGCACACCAGCATGTCCCGCAGGATTGCCCTGTATCTCGGCGGCCTGCTGCTCTTCTGGCCACTCTATCGATTTATCAGCCACAAGGTGCCCAAAAAACCCAAGATCGTCGAAATAAGCGGAAATCTGCAGAACAACCATTTCCTCAGCAAAGAAGAATTTATTATTTTTTCTGAAGACGACAGTCTCTGGGCGTTGTCCAGAACCTGCACCCATCTGGGCTGTCGTCTCAATTTCAAAGAAAAGGAAAATTTACTTGAATGCCCCTGTCATCAGAGCAGATTTTCAACAACCGGGGAGGTCCTTAAAGGACCCGCTAAAAAGCCTCTGAACCGCTACGTTGTAAATACAACCGATACTCCATCCATCTACCTGGTTACCCTCCAATAACACCATGAAAATCGGCCAACGTATTATTGAGTTGCTCGATATTGTCAAGTGGGGGGACTGGAGTCTGATCAGCTTTTACCTGTCGCTGGTCTCTGGCATCATCGTCGGAATTCACTACAATCCGGCGGAACCGTTCTATTCGACCTCGGCACTGGATATCCTGGTGCCTTACGGCAGTTTTTTTCGTTCGCTGCATTTTTATTCCAGCCAGCTTTTCTTTCTCTTCGCGGTTTTTCATTATCTGTGTGTTTTCCATCGATCCGAGTCATATAATACCCGGTCCTTCCTGTATCTTATACTCTGCCTGCCCACCGCTCTGTTGCTGCTTTTTACCGGGTATGTGCTGCGCAGCGATGCCACCGGATTCTCAGCCGGCATGATTGCTGAACATATTCTTGAAGCTGTTCCGCTGCTTGGCCCGGCCCTGAACAGTCTGCTGTTTTCGATCAGCGACCAGGGGATGTACCGGGTCTATCTCCACCATGTGATTTCATTCGATCTGCTTTTTTTGTTTCTGGCCTGGAACCATCTGCGCAGATACCCGGTAAAGATATCACATCATCTGATATTCATCGCCATACTGCTTCTTTTCTGTATGCTGGTCAGCGCCCCGATCGACCCGGACGCCCTGGGAGTCTTTTACGTCACCGGCCCGTGGTTTTTTCTCGGGCTGCAGGAATTGCTCCGCTACCTGCCGCCGTTTGTCGCAGGGGTTGTGGTGCCGCTCACCCTGGTGATCGCGCTGACCCTGCTGCGGCCCCGTGCCACAAGGTATCGTTCAATCCTGATCTTTATCCTGGTCTGGCTGGGCTGCTACAGCCTGCTTACGCTGCTGGCCCTGACCGCACATAGTTGAGGGTCTGAGGCTGACAGGGCCGCTGCCCAAGATCTGCGATGGGCCGATGGGCCCCTCTTATAATTCCACAAACAAGCTTGCCAGGCCATTTTGTCCTGCTGAAAAGAAAAAAAGGCCGCACCCACTCGGGAACGGCCTCGGCCAAGCTTAGAAGAGCTTGGTGTGAATTTCGGGTTTACAACTTATGATCTCAGGTCATCTTCCGGGCAGCTGGTTCTGCCTGGTCAGCTCGGTTTTTTGCCAGTAACCTGCCTGTCAATCAGGTTCTTCTGCCAATCCAGTACCTTGCTGGTCTCACTGAAGAGGAGTTCCTGGGCCTTTGTCTGATCGACCTTCTGGCTGCTCACCTGATCGAGAATGTTGCAGATCGAACGCATTAAGGTGACCGTCTCGTCATCGGAACCATAGCCTTTTCCAACATGCTGCGAAGCGGTCGCTATCAATTGCAGCAAAGTTTTCTCAAGCGGTCTGTCCTGCCATCGATTTTTAAGACTGTCGATCTCGGCCAGCATCGCTCCGATCGTGCTGTCATTTGCTTCGTAATCAAATGATTCTATGCTGGCTCTCAGTCTTTCAAGACCTTCAGTCTCGGGTAATTCAGCCCCCATAATCGGTTTTTCAACGTCTTCGTCGAAAAATGAGTCTATACGATCTGCAACCTCAGCATCAAAAGACTGCTCACCTAACTCAGCTTCTGTTCTGCTATCATACTCAAAAACATCTTGCTCAGATTCTTCCCAGACTCCTGATAAAGCCGGAGGAAGCTCTGTATCGCTATGGGCAGCCATTGCTGCAGGCTCCTCATCCGTCTCGGTGCTCGCCGCTTCAAAATCAGCAATGGGCTCGCCGAAGAAATCTTCGACATGCTTATCAATGTCTGCAGAGTCATCGGTTGGTTCAGTGGCCGAACCCAACGCATCAATTGCCTCTGGCTCATCACTTGAAAAAAGTGCAGGCGCGATTTCTCCGTCACTGGTTGGCAGCGGTATTTCCTCAAAATCTTCATCGACTTCACTTTCGACATCCACACCCTGCACCTGCGCGGGGGCTTCAACCGGGCCCGGACTCGGTTCCTCTTGCCCGTCGCCCAGTTCCGCCAGGGCCGGGGCGAGCATGCCGTCTTCCAGGGTAGGCAGGGCATCCTCGTCTGAATCATCATCGGCTTCTGTCTCGACTTCGACCCCCCGGAGCGCCTCTTCCGCCGGCAATGATGCGAGCGAAATGGGCTGCTCTTCCTCGAATTCACCAAAAAACGAGGACACCTTTTCCAAGGTTTCCTCGGAGAAATCACCTTCTTGCAAACCAGCATCAACGGCTGCCGACGCAGTTGACACTTCGCTGTCGAAGCCACCTGAGACCGGATCACCCGGATCCTCTGCCGCACTATCGCCGGCGGATGTCCGTCGACGTTGCTCGGCTATAGCTTCTGGCGTAATGGAAGCGGCAATTTTTTGCTTGAATTGATTGAACTTGGACGCCTCGGCCAGCAGCAGGGTCTTTTCTTCCTCAGGGCTCAGCCTGCCGCCCACAAACAGTTCCAGCGCATCGTATAATGAATTGAGTAGTCTGAAGGCCCCCGCATGGGCTTCACTTTTTTTCAGTTTTATATAGCCGCCCAGCGCATCAAGCCCCTGCAGCAGGATCATACGCGGCTTACTCGATGCATATAATCTCTGTAACTTGGCAATCTCGCGGCTGATATCGGTAAGTTCCCGATCGGTGATCTCCCAGTCGATCGTCAAGACACTTGCTTTGAGTCGATAGAGTTCACCTTCATCACCGGTGGAATCTTCTGGGCCCTCGAATTCAGCACTAAGCGTTTCCTCGGCAGCAGGTCTGGGGGGTGCACCAGGTCGAGGCGCCAAACCAATCTGCTGTTTGAAGCGTTCAAATTTCCGGATGTCCTGGTTCAGGATCTGTTTTCTTTCCTGCTCTGAGAGTTCGGCATCGAGTGCTATTTTTTCCAGGTCATAGAAAAAAGCCAGCAGCACCTTCATCGCATTGGGGTGCGCATCTGATTTTTTCTGATAAATGTATTTCGAAATAATCTGCAGGGCCTGAACATAAACAAGTTTTACCCGATCATTACTCCAGGCCTCCCTGGCTTGAACCAGTTCATCATTGAAATTGATCAACACTTCATCGGTAATTTCCCACTCGATTGAAAGCATTATGGTCTTGAGCCTAGCGATGGGAGATTCCTCGTCTCCTGTATACTCGAACAGATCTACATAATCAGTATCGATAGACTCGTTATCAAGATCATCAAGTCCGACGGTAAGGTCATCGTCGTATTGACTGCCTGTGTTGTTTGCCACCGCGCTTTCTCTCTAGAATAATTTTTTCTGAATCGAAATTATCGTCGATGCAATACTCTTCTTCAAGGTAGCCGCCACATTATATCCAGTGACCGCGCTTGCCTCGAAATAGGGGGCCTGCAGCCTGCTGTTGAGATCTTTCTGAAGCACTTCGGTGGGCAGAATCGGAATGCCATGTTCTTTCAGATCGATCTTATTGTATTGCATAACCAGTGGAATCTTGAAAATACTCTCCTTATAAGACAGCAGGTTTTCATGAAGCTGATTCAGGGAGCGAATGTTTTTCTCCCGCTGCTTGGCCATCGCATCCGCGACAAAGACAATTCCATCTACACCACGCAGGACCAACTTCCTCGTGGCATTGTATTTGACCTGTCCCGGAACCGTATAGAGCTGAATTTTGATGTCGTAACCTTTAATTTTACCCATATTGAATGGCAGGAAATCGAAGAATAGCGTGCGATCACCATGGGTTTTCAAGCTGACCATTTCCGAGACAATCTGGTTTCTGTAGGTTCTGTTGATATATTCAAGGTTCGTCGTTTTGCCGCAACGGCCGGGACCGTAATAAACGATCTTGACCTGTACAACTTTTTCCTTCAAGTTGATGAAGCTCAACCCATCCCCCTCTACTTAAGCAATCCGTTTGCCGAATGCATTGCAGTGACCGTCCCGCACAGCACAACGGTCAACTTCTATCCCAGAGTTTTTGAATTTTTTCTATCGCATCGACCACATTCAACCTGAGGAAACCAAGAGAGATATCCCGACCGAACATCGAAATCAAGAGCAGATCATCATCAATTTTGCTGAAATGGATATTGGAATCCTGACCCTTATGGAAAAGCAGGGAAAATTCTTCTTCACCGACCAGTTTTGCCATCGCATCGACGGTGGCAAAGTTACCCGCAGCCAGGGCCGCAAAGGAATATACGTCATATTTGCTTTCCCCGTTATCCTTGGCGGTAATAATGTTTCCGGCCATATCGATAATGATTACGCAATCAACACCCAACCTGATCAGTTTGTCAGTGAGGATCTTATCGATCTGCTCCAGTTGTTCCTGGCTGACAATTCCGTAATTCATACCTGTTTCCCCATTTTAAATTTTGGTGAATCTGCTCGTTAAGTATAAATGGACTTGAAATCTGTTTATCAGCTCACTAATGCTCGACTGCCGGCAGTAAGTTAGTAACCTGGCAAAACGCCGTCTCTGGTATCGTCACGAGATGGGCAAAAAGCATCGGAACGCCCGGTTTTTCTGGTGGCCATACAACGCACCGTTATGTCTTACCTTACTACTATACGATAGTTTTTTTTTGAGTTGAAGGAGTTTTTTATTTTTTTTAATAAAAATCAGAGGCATAAAGTGTTCCCGATAAGCCTATATGGTCCCCCCGGCAGTTCGGATTCGGTGCAGCATGATAGACCGAAAAGCCACTCAGAGCCGGGCCGGTGGCCCTGATTTTCCTGGGACTCCCACCCGGTGCGGCCCGAAAACAAATAGCCGTTGCAGACACAACCGTTATCTGCTATGAAACCTGCCTGGAGGACAAGCCAGGTGAACATGCCAAACAAGCCTGTACCAGCACTGAGCAGCACCCATGCACTGATTGACAGCCATTGTCATCTGGATATGGATGAATACCGGGATGATCTGAGCCTGGTGCTCGAGCGCAGCGCCGCCCATGGCGTAAAAGGTGTCGTTGCTATTGGTATCGACGTGGCCAGCTCGCAGACTGCGGTTGCGATCGCCCAAAAATACCCCGGAGTCAGAGCAACGGTTGGCATCCATCCCCATGACACCTGCAAATCCACCAGACGGAATCTGGAAAAATTGGCTGAACTTGCCGCAGAACCCGAAGTGGTCGCCTATGGCGAGATCGGTCTTGATTATGCTAAAAAATACAGCGATCCGGCCACCCAGCGAGCCAGCTTTATTAACCAGCTCAATCTTGCCAGAGAGCTGCGCTTGCCGGTTGTCATCCATGACCGGGAAGCGCATGAAGACTGTTTGAAATATATCAGAGCAGCGGGTCCATTCGAGCATGGCGGCATCATGCACTGCTTTTCCGGCGACATGGAGTACGCACGAAAACTGATCGACTGCAACTTTCATATCTCGATTCCTGGTGTTGTCACATACAAGAATGCCCATCTGATGCAGGATGTCGCCAAACATGTGCCGCTGGAGCGGCTGCTGGTCGAAACGGATGGGCCGTTCCTGGCGCCGGTGCCCTATCGTGGTAAACGCAATGAGCCGCTCTTTACCCTTTACACGGCCCAGGCAATTGCCGATATTAGGCAGACCAGCCTGGAAGAAATCGCTGTAAATACCACAGAAAACTGTTGTAAACTGTTCAACTACCGATTCAAATGCTGAATCCGATTTCAATGCTCCAGACCAATCTTGCAAACGTCAGAGCAACCATAAATCGAGTCGCCCAAAGCTGCGGCAGAGATCCTTCCACCATCAAACTGGTTGCCGTTTCAAAGCGCTTCCCGGTTGAGGTGATGCTGGAAGCTCTAGCGGCAGGACAGACGCTTTTCGGTGAAAATTATATCCAGGAGGCGGCCCAGAAAAAGGCCGCTCTGCTGAGCGCAGGGGAGGCGGCACGCAACGCGAAGATACATTTCATCGGCAACCTGCAAAGCAACAAGGCCAGATCCGCCGTCGAAACCTGCGATATGATTGAGACCGTGGACCGGAATAAGATTGCCTCTGAATTGAACAAACATCTCGAGCGCACCGGTCGTACCATGGATATCCTGGTCCAGGTAAACATTGGCCTCGATGCAAACAAGTCGGGAGTCCTACCCGACAATCTTGAGGGCTTGGTCTTGCATATCCGAAAGCTTCCCTGTCTTAAGCTCAAGGGGCTTATGACCATGCCGCCCTTTACCGAGGAGGCTGAACAAGCCCGTCCTTTTTTCAGACAATTGCGAATATTAGCCGAACAGCTTCAGGATAAAGGGTCGCTGGACTCAGGTCAGCCCGCAGAGCTTTCAATGGGCATGTCCCACGACTTTCATATAGCCATCGAAGAAGGCGCAACCTTGATCAGGGTAGGTACTGCTATTTTTGGTCATCGGCCGGTTCAAGACATCTGACAATAAGTAGGAAGCAAAATGAAAATAACCATGATAGGTACCGGCTATGTCGGTCTGGTAACGGGAACCTGTTTCGCTGAATTCGGCCACCATGTGACCTGCGTCGATAAGATCGACAAAAAAATAGACAAACTCAACCAAGGGCAGATTCCCATCTACGAACCGGGGCTCGGCGCCCTGGTGGCCAAGAATACAAAGGAGGGCCGGCTCCGCTTCACCACCGAGATGGCCGATTCGGTCGGATCCGCCGAAGCGGTGTTTATTGCGGTGGGAACACCCAGCAGCCGACGGGGAGATGGCTATGCTGATCTGAGCTACATTTATGCTGCTACCCGGGAGGTTGCCGCCTATCTTAAGGGCTACACGGTAATCGTCGACAAAAGCACCGTGCCGGTGGGCACGGCCCGGCAGGTCGCCAGAATCGTTAAAGAAGTCAGCCCAGACGCTGAATTCGATGTCGCCTCGAATCCGGAATTTCTGCGGGAAGGGGCTGCGATAGCCGATTTCATGCGTCCCGACCGGGTCGTTATCGGTGTCGAATCTGATAGAGCGGAGGCAGTCCTGCGCGCCATCTATCAGCCACTTTTTCTGCAGGAAACCCCTATTGTCAAAACAGGTATCGAGACCGCAGAACTTACCAAATATGCAGCCAACGCCTTTCTTGCCGCCAAAATAAGTTTTATCAATGAGATTGCCCTGCTCTGCGATGCCATCGGCGCCGACGTGGTGGCCCTGGCCAAAGGTATCGGTATGGACGGCAGAATCGGAGCTAAGTTTCTGCATCCGGGCCCGGGCTATGGTGGCTCCTGTTTTCCCAAAGATACTATGGCATTATTGCGCATCGCCCAGGAAAACGGCGAGAGCCTGCGGGTGGTTGAGGCGGCCATTGAGGCCAATGGTGCCCAGAAAGCGAAAATGATAAAGAAAATTCGTGATTTACTGGGCGGTTCGGAGGCCGGCAAAACCATTGCGGTCCTGGGCTTGACATTCAAACCGGAGACCGATGATATGCGCGACAGTCCCGCGATCACCATCATTCCGGCGCTGATGGAGAAAGGAGCCATTGTCAGGGCCCACGATCCTCAGGGCATGGAAGAGGCCCGCACCGTGCTCCCCGAGGCGATCATCTATTCAGAGAATTCCTACGAAGCCTGCACCGGTGCCGATGCGGTTGTACTGATGACCGAATGGAATCAGTATCGCGCGCTGGATCTCGATCGGCTGGGATCGGTCATGAAGCAAAGGATTTTCATCGATCTGCGCAACGTATATCGACCGGAACTGGTCAAAGACAAGGGGTTTGTCTATGCCGGAGTCGGACGTTCTTAGATACCGGCCGCTCAACAGACAAAAAGTCCCCGGTACGACTGACGGACTGGGGACTTGAACTTTTTCAGACAGATTATCTAAAAGGCTTATCTCTTTCTTTTCGAGGCCCGCTTGGAGGCCTTCAGAGGATTGATGCGTACCTCGGCCACCTTGATCTCGGGCTTTTGGTGTGTGGCAAAATTGCAGATCCCAAGCTTCCATTTGGCTTCCGGGTTCACATACGTTTTACAGTATTTAACCCCCGATTCCTCGACAACTCGCTCACATCCCTCACATTTATCGACAATCGGCTTAAACGTTTCGCTATAGCTCACAGCTGCTTCCGGCATGACATCCTCCAGATCAAATTTCTCATCAATGTTACATAAAGCAAAGCCTAGAAAACAAGTCGCTTCGACGGCTCAAAAGCCAGTCGAAGCAACAGGGTAAATTAACAAATATCACTAACATGATCAATCATATTTTCATGTTGGTGGTAAAACCCAGCTTGTTACCAGATACAAAAGAGAAAATACATGAAAATATCTTTTTATAATATTTTCAAATACTTATCTTATTTAATCAGATAATTGGATATTCTTTACAAAGCTTCCTTGTATTATCCAACCTCATGGAATATAATAGGATTTGTGATAAATCAGCGGTGCGGCAACGATCATGTTTTAGGTGTGCTGAATTAATTTCTTGATTTTCTGGAGAGCACTATGCCTGTCTATGTTTGGAAAGGTAGGAACCAGTATGGAGAGAAAAGAAAAGGCGAGGTGGAGGCGCCCGACCAGGCGGCTGCTCTGGCCCACGTCAAACGGATGCGCATCGCTGACCCCGTTGTCAAAGAAAAGCCCAAGGACCTTTTAGCAAATATTCCTTTTTTTCAGCCCCGGGTAACCGACAAGGATGTGGTTGTCTTTACCAGGCAGCTGGCCACCATGATCGATGCCGGCCTGCCGCTGGTTCAATGTCTGGAAATCCTCAGCCGGCAGCAGGAAAATGCAACCTTCAAAAGGACCATCGCCGCCATCCAGGAAGATGTTGAAGCAGGAACGACCTTTGCCGATTCCATGCGCAAGCATCCCAAGGCTTTCGACAGCCTCTACTCCAATATGATCGAAGCAGGTGAGACCGGCGGTATTCTGGATACCATTTTAAACCGCCTGGCCATCTTCATGGAAAAGACCATGGCCTTGAAAAAGAAGGTCAAGGGTGCCATGACCTATCCAGCGATATGCCTGGCTATCTCGATACTGATCCTGGTCGTTATTCTGGTGTTCGTCATTCCTGTTTTTCAGGAAATGTTCTCTCAGATGGATGCTGCCCTGCCTATCCCGACCCAGATTGTTGTTGCAATGAGCAATGCCTTCAAAGAGCATCTGCTCT
This sequence comes from uncultured delta proteobacterium, assembly GCA_963707715.1. Taxonomy (GTDB): domain Bacteria; phylum Desulfobacterota; class Desulfobulbia; order Desulfobulbales; family Desulfocapsaceae; genus JABDQA01. Next base: position 101,415 of record CAVPRJ010000002.1, on the reverse strand, counting down.
GGATCATCCTGCCTCTTGTTGCTCTGATGTATATTTTCAAAAAAGTCTACAGCACCGAGAAAGGCCGCTACCGGATCGATCAGATGTTCCTGAGGTTGCCGGTGGTCGGTATTTTGATCAGAAAAGTTGCGGTCGCCAAATTCACCCGTACTTTAAGCACCATGCTGCAGAGTGGTGTGCCGATCCTCGAGGCCCTTCAGGTTGTAGCCAAAACCGCCGGCAATAAGGTTATTGAGCTGGCGGTATTTCGCACCGCAGACGCCATTGCCGAGGGTCGTCCAATGGCGGAACCGCTGGCCGAGAGCGGGGTATTTCCCAATATGGTCGTACAGATGATCAATGTCGGTGAATCGGTCGGTGCACTGGATACGATGCTCGAGAAGATCGCCGATTTCTATGATGAGGAGGTCGATCAGGCCGTATCCAACCTCACCGCGATGATCGAACCCTTTATGATGGTATTCTTAGGCGGTATGATCGGTACTCTGGTCGTGGCGATGTATCTGCCTATTTTTGAAATGGCGGGGCATGTGTAAAAACACAGGCAGACGTAATATAAAATCAATTATCTGATACCATTGACATAATTCGCTGTGAGTTTATTGTTTACCCGATAAAACCATTCAAGATCCATCTAGCCCGGGAGGACATCATGACTCTGACAAAAGCTGATCTCGTGCAGCAGGTATACAAAAATCATGAGGGACTGACTAAAGCGCAGGCTACCGCTTCGGTGGAGGCCTTTTTGCGGCTCTCCAAGCAATCATTGATCGGTGGCTCCGATCTGTTGCTCAGCGGTTTTGGTAAATTCAACGTCAAAGATAAGAATGCCCGCCGTGGACGCAACCCGCAGACCGGTGAAGAGCTAACGCTCGACGCCCGCCGCGTCGTGACCTTCAAGCCTTCGGGGATTCTCAGGGAAAAAATCAATAAGGCCTAGCACCAATATATCGTTTTTATATCCTTTGTATCGAGCCAAACCCCAGCTGTCTTCCGCTTTGCGGAAGACAGCTTTTTTTATTGCGCCTCACCGCCTTGAGCAAATAGAACCTGCCACCGAATTCCCGGCTCTAAGTCATGCCTGATCTTCGATTTGAGAAAATCCCGTTTGAAGCGATATCAAACGATTTTCCCTGGAGCCTGCACCAGGACTTGCCAGACAGCTTACCCACCGCGCTGGTCAGTTCCATAACGCTGCACGGCCTGCTCCATCCCCCTATAGCGCGCCGGATAGAGCCGGGATCATTTGAGATCGTCTGCGGGGCCAGACGCCTGCGGACCGTGCGAGAAATCGGCGCTGCTGCTGAAATCGGCTGTCTGCTTATTGACCCTCACTTGAATTCATTGGACCTGCTGCGCTTCCTGGTTGCTGATCAGTCCACAGGCGGACCCCTGACAGCTATCGAGACAGCCAGATTTATCAAGCTCTGCAGGACTTGGTGTCCCAGGCAGGCGGCAAAAATAATCGAGTCAACTACAGGTATCTCAGGTGACAACCGCTGCGCCCTTTATCTGAAACTGCTCGATCTTGAGCTTCCCGTCAGAGAAGCGGTGCACCGCGGATTGATTTCGCTTCACGTTGCATCTTCGCTGTCGGGCATGACCCAAGCCGAACGCCTCTTTCTGATAGATTTATTTGCCAGGCTATCAATGAACAAGAATAAGCAACGGAGATTAATAGATCTGGCTAAAATTATCGCTGCTGCCGATAATTGTTCCCTGGAAACGCTTATAGCAAGCGATTACCCCGAGCTTATGCAACCAAGTATCGTCAATATCCCGCAGACAACCGGCCGCCTGCTGCAGGACCTCTATGAGCGCAGTCACCCGCTTTCCACTGCGGCGCAGAAAAAGTTTATAAACCAGAGTGCCGGACTGGGGCTGCCCCGCAACTGCTCGTTGTCGCATAGCCCAGCTTTTGAGCAGGAATGGGTACGCTTGCACATTGAGTTTAACCGATTCGATGATCTTGCTGAGACCTGGGACAAGATTAAGGCGCACCTGCAGTATCAAGCCACGAAGACCAGGTGAATTGGTTGGCTGGAAAAGCTTCTGGAAGCAGTTCTTTATGATCAGGGTTATCTTTCGGGATAGGTAACGTCGCCGCAGACCATCATATCATCACCGCAGCGTCGATAGCTCGCATTTTTGAGCCGGATAGCCTGGTGTGCATCGCCTTCCACCCGGTAACCGGATATCACGCTCGTACCATTATCACCTGCAAATATTGGAGCAAAAAAGAGCTGTACCTGATCGACCAGGCCTTCATTGAGCAAAGAGCCATGCAGTGCAGCCCCGCCCTCGACCAGCAGCGAGGTGATCTGCCGGGTGCCCAGTTTGCTCAGCACTTCCTTGAGATCAAGTCTGCCATCCTGTACAGTCGCTACCCTGAATACCGAAACGCCTGAGGCCTCGAGCCTTGCTGCCTTCGTGCGATCAGCCGAAACCGAGCAGAAAATCCAGGTTGCAGCCTTCGAGGGCTGAGTCAGCAACTGGGCCTCTTCAGCGATGCGCAGTGAGGTGTCGACAATGATGCGCACCGGGTCGCGTCCTTTTCTTCCGGCAATCCTGGTCGTCAATGACGGGTTATCTATTTCGACCGTGCCGATGCCGACCATAATGGCATCGCAGCGGTCGCGCAGCCGGTGCACCCTGCCTAAAGATCCGGGACCGCTTATCCTGTCGCCGACCCCTTTTCGCAGCGTTATCCTGCCGTCCAGCGTCAGGCCGGCTTTCATGATCACCAGGGGCCTTCCGCTGGTGATGAATTTTATAAACGGGCGATTCAGATCACAACATTCTTTTTCAAGCAGTCCATGAACCACCTCTATTCCTTCTCCGCGCAGATAAGATAACCCGCTGCCGTCCACCAGCGGGTTCGGGTCGAGCATGCCAATGATGACCTTCGTTATTCCCGCAGCCGCCACTGCAGGGCTGCAGGGCGCCGTCCTGCCCTGATGGTTGCACGGCTCAAGGGTAACATACATGGTTGCCCCCCTGGGCCGCGGCTCCTGCCCGGCGCAGAGCATGAATCTCCGCATGGGGAGTACCCGCTTTTTTATGGTATCCTCGGCCGACAATCTTATTATCTTTAACGACAACCGCACCGACGCAGGGATTGGGCGACGTACGCCCCCGCCCCTTTCTGGCTTCTTTGAGCGCCTGGCGCATAAAAATGACATCTTTTTCGTCAAACATCGATGCTCTTCTCAGTGATTTTATGGCTGCTGCTCACGCGATTCAAGCAGCGTTTTCAGTTCATCCATAAACTCGTTGACGTCCTTGAATTGACGATACACCGAGGCAAACCGTACATAGGCTACTTCATCAAGTTGTGAGAGGCTCTCCATCACCCACTCGCCGATGACCGACGAGGCTACTTCCTTGGAGCCGAGATCCTGCAGTTTATGCTCGATGTCGTCGACAAAGAGATCAATCGTATCACGGCTGATGGGGCGTTTTTCGCAGGCTTTTTCCAGACCGACGATTATCTTATGGCGATCCCAGGGTTCGCGCCTGCCATCTTTTTTCACCAGCACCGGCATCATCACTTCGAGCCGTTCATAGGTGGTAAATCTCTGGTCACAGGCCAGGCAGGACCGTCGTCGTCTGGTAATCGTGCAGTCCTTGTTCAGGCGTGAATCAATCACCTTATTATCAAGGTGATCACAATACGGACATTTCATGTATCTCTCCTCGGTATCTCATCTCCTAACTTGAATCAGGGCCAGCCTCGATAGCAGCGCTGCCTGAATCAATCATAGCATATCAGCACCGGTCACTGAGGGCAACAGGACAAAAAAAAACCGGTACTGCACACAGGCAATACCGGTTTGTGAGCTTTTCGCAAACACCTCAACCGCTGAACTTGTCTATCCGCTTCTGATGACGCCCACCACTAAATTCCGTATCCAGCCAAGCCTCCACAATGCATTCAGCAAGGCCCTGGCCAAGCACCCGGCCGCCGAGGCAGAGGACATTGGCACTATTGTGTTCCCGACTCAGCCGGGCGGTATATTCGTCATGGCAGAGCGCTGCCCGGATTCCCCGGTAGCGGTTAGCCGCCATCGACATACCGATGCCAGTGCCACAGACCAGAATGCCGTATTCCGCCTCACCGGACAGGACCTTCTCACAGACCTCCGTGGCAAAATCCGGATAATCAACCGATGCAGCGCTGTCAGCGCCCAGATCGATGACACTATCCCCCCGGTCTTTGAGCAACGCGGCAATACATTGTTTCAGTTCAAAACCGCCGTGATCGGAGCCGATTGCAATATTCATGGCATGCTTCGCTTCTTTCATCCTTCGAATCGCTTGAAGGCGAGAACGCCGTTGGTGCCTCCGAATCCAAATGAATTCGACAGGCCCACTCGAATTTTCGCTTCCCTGGCAGTGTTCGGCACATAATCAAGATCACACTCAGGGCTCGGCTCGTGCAGGTTGATGGTTGGTGGAATAATCTGATCCCTGAGACTCAGGGCCAGGATGACAGCCTCGATTCCGCCGGCGGCTCCAAGCGAATGACCAATCATCGATTTAGTGGAACTCACGGCCAGACGATACGCATCATCACCAAATACCGTTTTAATGGCTATTGTTTCACAGCGATCATTGAGCGGCGTGGAGGTTCCGTGGGCGTTGATATAATCAACATCTGCACGGTTGAGTCTTGCATCTTCCAGCGCGGAACGCATGGAGCGCACTGCCCCTTCACCGTCTTCCGGAGGTGCAGCAATATGGAAAGCATCGCTGCTCAGACCGTAGCCGGCAACCTCCGCGATAATCTGAGCGCCCCGTGCTCTGGCATGCTGAAACTCCTCGAGTATCAGGATCCCGGCCCCTTCAGAGATGACGAAGCCATCGCGATCCTTATCAAACGGCCTCGAAGCTTCAGCGGGGCTGTCATTGCGTTTGGAGAGCGCTTTCATCGAGGCAAAACCGTTGATTCCCATCTTACATATAACACCCTCGGTCCCGCCGGAAATCATGGCATCGCACATCCCGTATTTGATATGGCGGTAGGCCTCTCCAACCGCATGGGTGCCGGCGGCACAGGCCGTCGTCAGGGTCAGGTTCGGCCCTTTACACCCGGTCTGCATGGAAATATGGCCCGACGGCATATTCGGAATCGCGGTCGGAACGAAAAACGGGGATATTCTTTTATAACCTTTGGTCAGGGCTACTTCGTGCTGGTGGGTAATGGTCGGTAGGCCACCCATGCCGCAACCGGTAATGACGCCTATCCTGCCGCAGTTTGTTTCACTGATCTGAAGACCGCTTTCTTCAAGAGCCATTTTGGTGGCCACCAGGGCATACTGCACAAATAGTTTAAGCTGCTTCAGCTCCTTCTGTTCAAAATAATCTTCACCAGCATAATCCGTCACCTCTGCAGCAATCTGGACAGGGTCGTCGGAAGCATCGAATCTGGTAACAGGTCCTACCCCGCTGACGCCGTTGCAGAGGTTCTGCCAGGACTTGGCCACCCCGGTGCCAAGCGGCGTTACCAGACCGGTTCCAGTTATCACCACCCTACGCTCCGCCATCACGATCCTCCAAAAAAAATATATCTAGATGTGGGATTATCGGGGGTGATGCATTACTGGACTTTTGCCACATAGTCGACAGCGTCCTGAACCGTAACGATTTTTTCCGCATCCTCATCGGGGATTTCTATATCAAACTTTTCTTCCATTGCCATGATCAACTCGACGAGGTCAAGAGAATCGGCACCCAGATCATCCACAAAGGAAGCTTCCGGAACGACCTTATCTTTTTCAACACTCAATTGTTCTACAATGATATCAATCATTTCCTGATTTAGGGCCATGTTATTATCTCCTTGATTATTGTTCTGTAAAAACCACGCATCAATGCGCGGGACAGCTTTTGTGATAACCTTTCCGATCACAAAATGACAAATAAACCACTCTTTAACATATGCATGAAATTTGCAACTAATTTCATTCCAGCAGTCGACGGAATGGAGCGCATCTCAACCGAAGGACCCTGATGGCTACATATACATTCCACCATTGACATGGATTGTCTGGCCGGTGACATAGCCGGCCGCATCACTCACCAGGTAGGCGACAGCCCCGGCAACATCCTCGGCCTCTCCCAGACAAGCCATCGGTATCTCGGACAGCATTTTTTCTCTTGCCTTATCATCCAGAGCAGCCGTCATCTCGGTGACGATATACCCTGGTGCCACACAATTAACGGTAATCTTTCTCGAGGCAAATTCACGGGCCAGCGACTTGGTCAAGCCAGTCATACCGGCTTTCGCCGCAGCGTAATTCGCCTGGCCGCCGTTACCTGAAAAACCGACTACTGAGCTGATATTGACGATCCTCCCCCAATGATTTTTCAGCATCGGCTTGAGCACTGCCTTGGCGCAATTGAATGCCCCTTTGAGATTCGTGTCGAGCACTGCATCCCAATCGGCTTCTTTCATCCGGGCCACCAGACCATCCCGGGTGATACCGGCATTATTGACGAGGATGTCCACCCTGCCCCGCTCTTTGATAATGGTCTTGAAAGCTTCCTGGGTCGCCTCAAAATCAGCCACGTCACAATTGATCAGAGCACCGTCTCCGCCCTGTTCCTGCAGCAGCGCGAGCGTATCTTCAGCCGCATCGGCACGGTTGACGTAATTGATATAGACAAAGGCGCCCAGTCCGCCCAGTTTGAGACAGATCGTTCGGCCGATGCCCCTGCTGCCTCCGGTGACGACCGCCGTCCTTCCTGCAAGTGTCATGTTCCGCGCTGCTCCTCAATTTTGTTGATCAGTTTAGGAATGACCTCATAGAGATCACCAACCAGGCCATAATCGGCGACGTTGAATATCGGTGCATCGGGATCACGGTTGATAGCCACGATGGTTTCAGAAGACTGCATCCCTGCCACATGCTGGATTGCCCCGGAAATGCCGCAGGCGATATAGAGTTTCGGGGCCACGGTCTTGCCGGTCTGCCCAACCTGATGAGGATACGGGATCCACCCGGCATCAACCACGGCTCGCGAAGCCGACACTTTGCCGCCCAGAGCTTCAGCCAGTTTGGCGATCAGTTCGAAGCCCTTTTCATTATCCAATCCGCGGCCGCCGGAAACCAGGATATCAGATTCCTGGATATTTACTTTGCTCTGCTTCTCGCTTACCGACTCGAGTATCTGAATCCTGCAGCTGAGCTGACGCGCCGTCGGGTCAACATCAATTATCTCGCCGGTTCGGCTCTGGTCATATTCCAGCTCCTTCATCACCTTGGGCCGGACCGTAGCCATTTGCGGCCTGGTTTCAGGGCAGACGATGGTGGCCATGATATTGCCGCCGAAGGCCGGCCTGGTCTGCAGCAAATTGCCGTCCTCACCTATCTCAAGCCTGGTGCAGTCGGCAGTCAGTCCGGCGTCAACCGAGGTCGCAACGCCGGGTATAAAGGATCTGCCGATGGCCGTCGCACCGGCCAGAACCACCTCGGGTTTATGCTCGACAATCAAATCAGTGAGAATTTTTTCAAATATTTCATCAGAAAACAATTCCAGCGCTGGATTGTCGACCCGATAGACGATATCTGCACCATGGCCAATCAAGGTGTTCGCACTATCACCGGTCAGATGACCAAGCAGGATCGCCGTCAGTTCGACGCCCCGGGCATCGGCGAGCTGCCGGCCGATGCCGAGCAGCTCCGTGGCCACCGGGGCAAGTGCTCCCCTGGTGAACTCACAGAAAACCCATACACCAGACCAGGTGTCGATATCTTTGGTTGCCTTGCGGCCTCCTGTGTCTTCAATGATAAGAGCCTCGACTTCACATTCTTCGACGCAGGCGCCGCACAGATTGCAGGTGTCACCCACAACCGCGATACCCTCCACCACCTCGATGGCACCGAAGGGGCAGTGATTTTCACATATGCCGCAGCCAATACAAAGTTTTTCATCAACCTTCAACATTACCACTCCACGCTACATCAGGTATGGCTTGAGGCTGGCCACCAACTGCTCAACCTGTTCATCAACAGTACCGCTCAACATGGCCCGTTCGCCTCGCGGTTCCGGTGGAAAGACCCTGACAACCTTGGTCGGTGACCCCGCCAGCCCAATAGAAGCAGGATCTGCTTCTATATCTGCAGCGGAAAACACCGTTATCTCGGCTTTCTTGGCCTTCATCTTACCTTTCAGAGAAGGCACCCGCGGCTGGTTGATATCCTTGACCACCGTGAACAGGAGTGGATATTGAGCCTGGAGCACGTCATAACCGTCATCCATCATCCGCTCGAGAACGATTGCCGATTCATCGGCTGAGCGTATCTTCTGGATGCAGGTGGCATAGGGGATGTTCAAACGCATCGCCAGTCCCGGCCCTACCTGAGCGGTATCACCGTCGATGGCCTGCTTGCCGCAGATGATCAGATCAAACGAACCCAGATGCGTAATCGCCTGGGCCAGGGTGTAAGCCGTCGCCCAGGTATCGGCACCGGCAAAACTGCGGTCGGAAACCAGCACCGCCCGGTCAGCACCACAGGAAATGGCCTGGCGCAGCACCTCCTCGGCCTGCGGCGGTCCCATAGTGATTACCGTAACTTCCCCGCCGACCGATTCTTTCAAGGCAACAGCCGCTTCAAGCGCATGCTGGTCAAAGGGGTTCATGATCGACTCGACCCCCTCGCGGGCGAGGGTGTTGGTCACCGGGTCGAGCCGGACATCCTTGGCATCAGGCACCTGCTTGATGCAGACAATAATATTCATCTGATACCTATCTTCTATGATAAAAGAAGGAAGATCAGGGCAACCGCAGTGCGTATTACCTGTTGTATTCCTTGTTCAGTTCCTGGCCAATCACGTTGCGCTGCACTTGATTGGTGCCCTCATAGATCTGCAGAATTTTGGCATCACGCATCATCTTTTCAGCCGGGTATTCACACATATAGCCATAACCACCCATCACCTGCACTGCGTCGGTGGTAACCTTCATGGCCATATCCGTGGCAAACACTTTGCACATGGATGATGCCTTGGACATATCTTTGGGATGCGCATCGATATGTTTGGCCGCCGTGTAGGTGAGGGACCGGGCCGCTTCGAGGTGTGTCGCCATATCGGCCAGCATGTGCTGTACAGCCTGGAAACCAATGATAGGCTTACCGAACTGTTCGCGCTGCTTGGCATACGTTACCGCCATGTCGAGCGCACCCTGCGCCAGCCCAACCCCAAGCGCCGCAATTCCCGGCCGACTCAGGTCAAGGGTCTTCATAACGGTGATAAAGCCGGTTCCCCTCCGCCCGATAAGCCGATCCTCGGGAATGCGGCAGTCTTTGAAAATCAGCTCGGTGGTCGATGAGGCCCGGATGCCCATCTTGATCTCCTTTGGCCCGCAGGAAAATCCGGGGTCACCATCCTCGACCACAAACATCGAAGCACCGCGCGCACCCTTGTGTCGATCGGTCATCGCCACCACGGTGTAGATTTGGGCTTCTCCGCCATTGGTGATCCACTGTTTGGTGCCGTTCAGCACCCATTCATCGCCATCGAGCACCGCATTTGTCTGAATCCCCGAGGCATCTGAACCGGCATTTGCTTCGGTCAGCCCGAAGGCCGCGAATTTTTTTCCTGAAGCGATATCGGGCAGGTATTTTTGTTTGAGCTCTTCGGAACCGCTGAGGATGATGGGATAAGCACCCAACCCACTGGCGGCGAACGCAGTGCCGACACCGATGCAGCCGCGCCCGAATTCTTCGATGGCCAGGATAATATCGAAGCAGCTAGCCCCGAAGCCTCCATATGCTTCGGGAATGATCAGTCCCAGAAGGTCCGATTGGGCCATCGCATTGAGGATGTCACGTGGAAATTCATGCTTTTCGTCAAGCTCCGCCCGCTGTGGAATAATCAACTCATCAGTAATCTGCCGGGCAATATCGACGATCATCTGCTGTTCTTCTGTCAGAAAACGTTCCATCTCGCTTCTCCTGTTCACCACGTAAGAAGGGTTGCACCCCAGGTAAGGCCGCCGCCGAACGAACAGAATAAAACCGTATCCCCTGGCTTGAGTCTGTCAGCGCGGTTGGCCTCGTCCAGAGCAATGGGAATTGAGGCGGCAGATGTGTTACCGTATTTCATAACATTGAGCACGACCTTCTCTGCCGGTATCTCCAGTCGCTCCAGTACATTACTGAGAATCCTGATATTGGCCTGATGGGGAATCATCACATCGACATCGTCAATGGTTAAGCCGGTCTTTTCAAAAAGACCGACAATGGCATCCTCCATGGCCTTGACGGCATGTTTGAAGACCTCTCTGCCCTCCATGATGATATGCACACCCGGATTATCTTCAACCAGCAAATCAGGGTTATTGCTCGGTGCGTTATGCATATAGAGCAGCTCCCAAAGACGGCCATCGGAAAAATGATTGGTACCCAGTACTCGACGATTTGCCTGGTCAGAATGGACCAGAACCGCTGCCCCGGCACCATCGGCAAAAACGATGCAGGTATTGCGGTCCTGCCAGTTCACTCTGGATGACAGCGTTTCGGCGCCGATCACTAGAATCTTGGCATTTTTATCCGCCCGGATGTGGCGATCAGCGATATCAATGCCATAGAGAAACCCGCAGCAGGCCGCATTGACATCATAGGCAAAGGCATTGGTGGCACCAATCTCCATCTGCACATAGCATCCGCATGACGGCATCAACATGTGCGAACTTATCGTGCCGACCACCACCATATCGAGTTCTTCCGCCGATACCCCCGCCATAGCCAGCGCCTTCTTCGCCGCCGAGGAGGCCAATTGATAAGTCTTCTCCCCTTTGCCGCCTATTCTGCGGCTCTCGATACCGGTTCTGCTTCTGATCCACTCGTCACTGGTATCGACGATGGTCTCCAGCTCCTGGTTGGTCATAACCCGCTCAGGCAGGCAGGATCCGGTTCCCGCAATAATGGTACCCATTATATCCCTTCAACCGCACCGCTCACTCCTCCTTCGAGGTCGCGGGTGATAACATCGTTTATTTTGAGGCGCTCCATTTCAAGGGCACCCAGGATGGCATTTTTTATCGCAAAGGCACTGGACTTGCCATGGCAGACGATCCCCGTCCCCTTGATGCCAAGCAGCGGTGCACCGCCATATTCGGCATAGTCAACCCGCTTTTTAAACTTTTTGAAGGCCGGTCGGGCCAGCAGGTAGCCGAGTTTAGCCAGGGTCGACTTACCAATTTCATCACGGAGCATTTTCATGGCCGCCTCGGCCAGCCCCTCACTGATCTTCAGAACTATATTGCCGACAAAACCGTCACAGACAATCACATCGACATCCCCCTGGAACACATCTCTGCCTTCGACATTGCCGATAAAATTGAGCGAACTTCTATCCAGCAGGCTGTAGGCCTCTTTGATCAGGGAATTGCCTTTACCGGATTCCTCACCGATGGTGAGCAGGCCGACCCGCGGCTTGTTCACATGATATAGCCTCGAAACCCCCGCAGCCATGACCGCAAACTGGTAAAGATGAATCGGCCGGCATTCGACATTGGCACCGATGTCCATGATCACCACCGGCCCTTTAAGTGTGGGAAAAATAGAGGCGAGACCAGGCCGGGCAACGTTGCGCAGGCGGCCGAGCTTGCGGATTGCCGCAGCAAGGGTGGCACCCGAGTTACCGGCACTCACCGCGGCGGCTGCAGTTCCGGATTTAACCAGGTCGAAGGCAACCATGATCGATGAGTCCCGCTTCTTGCGGATCGCATCGACCGGGTTTTCGTCCATGCCGATTACGGTCGGCGCATGAACAATCTCGAGACGTTTGATGGATTTGCGATTGCCGGGCACACGATCGAGATGCTTTTGCAGAATCGACTCATCGCCAACCAGCGAAATAGTCAACAGCTCATCCTGCTCGACAGCAAGAAGTGCCCCGGTAATCAATTCCTGCGGACCATGGTCACCTCCCATGGCATCCAGGGCGATCTGCACCGTATACTCCCTTAGACTTCAGTGTCGAGAACGTATACGGTGGACTTGTTGTATTTACCGCAGCTGCCGCACAGGCGGTGTGGCTGTTTCGGTTCACCACAATCCTGGCAGATGGATAAAGCGGGCGAAGTTAAGGCGTGATGGGAACGTCTTTTGCGGGTACGCGAACGTGAATGTCTTCTTTTGGGTAATGCCATGATTTCCTCCGTTAGTGCAGCACGTGGGAACCGGTTTATTGACGTTTTAATTGCGTCAGAACAGAAAACGGTGAGCTGGGTTCATCCCCGCCGCCGCAGTTGCAGCGTGTCTCGTTGCGATCCGCACCGCAATATGGGCAGAGCCCTTGGCAGGACAATCTGCATAAAATGCGCGACGGCAGCGCCAGAAACAATTGTTCCCGCATCAGCTCTCCTAGATCAATAACTGGTTCCTTCAGATATAGTTTGTCAAAATCTTCTTTGCGGCACTCTATTTCATGCCGGTCGTCAACTGCCTCCTCTGCAACTAGGCAGTGGTAGGCAAACTCATCAATGGTCAAATCGAACCCGACCTGCCGACAGCATCGGTCACAGGGAGCGACAACACTGACGCGCATATGGCCCTCGACCAGGGCACTGTTCTGGCCGCCGAGACGGATAACTATCGATCCTTCAGGGTCACGTGCAAGCGTCAACTCCTGCTCCGGAAACCAGCCGTCGTTTTCTATTTTCAAGAATAACCCTGGCCCCGTTATATCGGTAAAGGCGACTCTCATGATAGCCATCCCTCTGTCTGCACCACAATACCGCATGGGGTGCGAAAAGCAGGGGTCAAACGCAAAATATTAATCGATATTCAAACTATTCGCCACTAAAAAAGATGAACAGGTGGTTGACCAAGTCGAGACGGTGGAGCCCTGCCGACAGCTTATTTCAACGGCAACATCGCGGATGAGAGCAACTGCTTATGTGCGGGGCGTTCCAACCGGGGCAAGTCGCAGCCGCACAAAATTTTCAGCCACCCTCGTTGCCCTGAGCAAACTGTTTATTCTTCTGCTCGATGATTTTGATCAAGCCCGCATATTCTTCCTGACGCAAGATGGTCCTGAACTGTTCCATATAATTACGTATCAGGCTTACCCCCTCTATATTGATATCGTAAACCATCCAGCGGTCATGCTCTTTCTGCATGATATAGTGCACGGGTATTTTCGAACCCTCATAGTTGATCAACGTGGTTATCTGAGCTCTTTTGCCCTTGATTCGTTCTGCCGCGAACTCGACTTCACGGCCGTCATAACTCTCCAGTCTGCCTATGTAAACATTTTCCAGAAGCTTGGTCATCTGAACAACGAAATGGTCTCGCTGCTCTGCAGATATGTCGTTCCAGGTACTGCCGAGTACCCGCCGGGACATCTCTCGAAAATCAAAACCACTGGAAATAGCGGCCATAATCCGCTGCCTGCGCAGCTCTTTCTGCTCGTCTCCCTGCAGGCTCTGATCATCCAGGATCGAAAAAAGCTCCTCTATTATCGGTTTCAACTGCTCGGTCGGCTCTGCCGATTCACTGTAAACGGCTGCTGTATTTATAACGAGGGCCATGCATAAGAATGCAGGCACAATCAGTTTAATCATCTTTCGTCTAACTCTTTAAAAGGTTTAAGTTATTGGTATTAAATCAGATTACGGCTTATCGATTATGGATCTGCGGTAATCGACATAGGCCTGTCGTGCGGCGACATAGGGATCCAGGGACATGCGTTTGAGTTCTTCATAAACGTCCGGACTGATAGACAACAGATTTATACGGTTTTCAACCAGATAGCCCAGATCAAACGCGAGGTTTTCTGAGATGTACGGCACCGGGTGCATATAGATATCGCCGAAGAAACCAAAGGTGTCCCTGATGTTTGACGGCCCAAATGCCGGCAGCATGAGGTAGGGTCCTTCGCCGATTCCCCATTTGCCCAGGGTCTGGCCAAAGTCGGCCTTCCGGGGTTCGATGTTGAAATCACGATAGGCCGCATCACCCAGCCCGAACACCCCCAATGTGCTGTTGATTACGAAGCGACCCAGCACTATTCCGGCATCTTCGAATTCGCCCTGAAGCAGATTATTGATAAAACGAATCGGAGCCGCAATGTTGGCAAAAGCATTGCCCAGAGATCTCCTGATATCTTCCGGAAGCACAGAGCTATAAACGTTTTTTGTCGGTTTGAGCACCCAGAAATAGAACTTGTCGTTGAAAACGAAAATAGCCCGGTTCACCGGTTCAAAGGGATCCGAGATCGGCGGCGGTGAGGGATTCAGGGTGAAATCGTCCTCGAATATAGGGTCATCGAGATACTCGACAGGGTCCATCAAGAACGGATCATTACCCAGCAGATCCGGCCCCAGGATATTCGTGTCCTTCGAATCGATCAGCAGATCGGGGTACGGGTTAGCCGGACTGGTCTCAAGTTCCGCACCAATACCGGCAGCCGGACTTCGATCCAACTCGCTTGCCGCGCTTAAGGCCGGCCAGATGAATCCCAACAGAACTATCAGAAATAATGAGCGCATACCCAGTTCAAAGTGATGCAGACAAATCTGCTGAGACGATCTCGACAGCAGATAGAAAAATCTCGCTGACTAACGAAATCTGCTTATATTCCGAGTCCCTACTTGGCACTGCCAAAAGCAAACTTGGAGATCAGCGACTCAATATCAACCGCCGACTCCGTATCAACGATAATTTCATCCGGGGCAAAATTCTCCGGGTCACCTCCCAGCGATATTTGAATGTACTTATCCCCAATGATTCCTTGAGATTTCACCGAAACAATGGAATCCAGCGGTATCTTCAGATCCTTGTCAACCCGCAGGGTAATCTGGGCATACCGGTCCTCGTTGAGCTTGATTGCTTCAACTTCACCGACGACGACGCCGGCAACCTGCACCGGGGCACCCTTTTTCACTCCGGATACATTCTCGAATTCCGCCTCGATCGTATAGGTCGAGGTACGGGTCAGAAAGGGTACTTCACCAAGATTCAGGGCCAGGTAGACAATAGCCGCAAATCCTGCCACCATGAATAGTCCGACAACAAACTCTGTAAACCTGTTCTGCATAATCTGTCCTGCCTATTCGACTGGTCTCGGGCGAAAATCCTGTTTCGCATCGCCCATCATTTTGTCAACGAAGTCTTTTATATGCGGCTTGCTAGAACATTGTATCTCATCGAGACTGTTAAACACATCGATTTTTCCCTGATGAAGAATAATCACCTGGTCTGCCAGGCTGAAAACTCTTGGAATATCGTGGCTGACGATAACCGAAGTAAAACCCAGCTTCTGCTGGGTTCTGGCAAACAACTCATAGATTTCATGGGTCATCACCGGGTCCAGCCCGGTGGTGGGCTCGTCGAAGAGCATGATCTTCGGATCGAGTTGCAGGGCTCGGGCAAGTCCTACTCGTTTTTTCATGCCGCCGCTCAATTGAGCCGGAAATTTTTCTTCATGACCATCAAGGTCCAGACTGGCCAGACGCTCACTTACCCGCTCTTCAATCTCCTTTGGGTTCAATGACGTCCGCTCCCGCAACGGCAGGGCCACGTTGTCGAACACACTCATCGAATCGAACAGGGCGGCCCCCTGAAACAGCACCCCGAAATCGGTTCTCATGGTTTCGAGCCGGCGCCCCCTGAGGCTGGTCACATCGACATTGCCCACCAGAATTTTGCCGCTGTCCGCCCGGAGCAGCCCGAGGATCAATTTCAGGGTAACACTCTTACCCTGGCCGCTGCCACCGGCAATGACCGTCGTTTTGCCCGCAGGTATCGAGAAGCTAACCCCATCGAGCACTTTCTGAGCAAGGCCGTTCCTGCTGGCAAAACCCTTCGAAACATCGATAAATTCTATGGCTGTCTCGATCATAGCAGAATCGCCGTCAGGAGGTAATCGAAAATCAGTACCGAAATCGACGACATGACCACAGCCTGGGTCGTCACCCGGCTGACACTCTCCGCCCCGAACCCGGCGCCACGGATCTGTAGGACGAAATAGCCGCGGCCCGTTGATATCCATACCACCAGCAGCGCAAACACGAATGACTTGACCACCCCAAGCCAGATATCATGATTGGTAACGCTGGTACGCATACCTTCCAGGTAGCTGCCCGGATTGACTCCCATCAACAGGACACCGGAGATATACCCGCCACCGATGCCGATCAGATCGAAAAAGACCGTGAGCAGCGGCAGCGAGATGATCACCGCTAGGAACTTAGGCGAAATCAGAAACCTGAACGGGTCGATCGCCATACATTCCAGCGCATCGATCTGCTCGGAAATGCGCATGATACCAAGCTCCGCACACATTGCAGAACCGGCTCTACCGGCCACCA
This sequence comes from uncultured delta proteobacterium, assembly GCA_963707715.1. Lineage (GTDB taxonomy): Bacteria > Desulfobacterota > Desulfobulbia > Desulfobulbales > Desulfocapsaceae > JABDQA01. The sequence goes on along the minus strand of CAVPRJ010000002.1, from coordinate 85,088 downwards.
TCAGCGCAGTCAGTACCGGTCCAAGTTCCATGATAAGGGTCAGTGAAACCGCGGAGCCGAGCATTCCTTCGGCCCCAAATTTACTGAGCGAATAATAGCCCTGCAGGCCAAGTACCATACCAGTTGAAATGGCGGTAAAAAAGATAACCAGAAAAGAGCCTGCGCCGACAAAATGTATCTGCTTGATGACTTCGGCAAACCTGAACGGCCGCCTGAACAGGCCAATTATCGACTGGAGCAGAAACAGCGCCATGCGGCCGAGATCGGTGAGCGTGTAAATCGTAGCGTCGCCGAGACGAACCAATGGATTATTTTTCACGGACAGCTGTTGCATTGTCAATACCGAATTGATCATGAAGAGCAGCCCTGCAGGCAGCAAAGACCCCCAGACAGCCATATCTCCAGCCGAGCCGACCTGGGCGGCCGAATGACATTATCAGCCTGCGAATAATAAGACATATGGGGGCAAAGTCAACCAATGTCACTCACCGGTAAAGTGACGTTTTCTGGCGCCCAGCCACCCTCAAAAAACCAGCGCAGACCACCTGCAGGGTATAAAAGGTGTTAGTGTTTGCGGGGATCGAACGCCTCACGCAGCGCCTCGCCGATAAAGATAAGCAACACCAGACTGCCTACCAGCACGACAAAGGTTGACAGGGAAAGCCACCAGGCTTCGATATTTGCCTTCCCCTGGGCCAGCAATTCGCCAAGACTCGGTGTCGAAGGAGGTACTCCGAGACCGAGAAAATCAAGACTGGTCAGCGCCAGAATCGAGGCAGACATGCGAAACGGCAAAAACGTTATCACCGGAGTCAAGCCGTTGGGCAGAAGATGGCGCGACATGATAACCAGGTTGCTCACCCCCAGCGCCTGGGCGGCCCGGACATAATCCATGTTCCTGCCGCGCAGAAACTCGGCCCGGACATAGTCGGATAGACCCATCCAGCTGAACAGTGAAAGAAGAATAAGCAGCAGCAGCACACTTGGTTCAAACATCGAAGCAAAAATAATCAGCAGGTAGAGCTCGGGCATTGCCCCCCATATCTCGATAAAGCGTTGAAAAAACAGATCGGTGCGGCCGCCGAAATAGCCTTGCACCGCCCCGAACATGATGCCCACGGCCGTACCGGCTGCGGTCAGCGCAAAGCCGAAGACGATGCTCAATCTGAAGCCATAAAGCAGTCGGGCAAACACGTCGCGGCCTCGATCATCGGTACCCAGGATATTGTCCCTGGTTGGCGGAGACGGTACCGGACCGTCGACCTGAAAGTTGATGGTATCGAACGAATGACGGTTGACCGGAAAATAGGCTCTGTTGCCTTTCCGGGCCATCAATTCCTGAAAAAACGGATCCCGGTAGTCAGTCTCGGTCTCGAAGATACCGCCGAAAGTGGTTTCCGGGTAGTTTTTCAATAGGGGGAAATAACATGCCCCCTGATGAACGACCAGAAACGGTTTATCGTTGCTGATCAGTTCCGCCCCGAGGCTGATAACAAAGAGCAGGGAAAAGACAATCAGGCTGTAAAAACCCCGGCGGTTTTTTCTGAACCTGAGCCACCTGCGTCGCCCCGGGGAAATAACCGGTGGCGCTGCCCGACTGCTTAGCTTAATTATCGACACGGCTGAAACTGATGCGGGGATCGACCGCCACATAGCTGAGATCGGACAGCAGCCTGCCCACCAGTCCAATGATGGAGAAAAAGTAGAGGGTGCCGAGCACCACCGGATAATCACGGTTCAAGACCGACTGATAAGCCAGCAGCCCCATGCCTTCGAGGGAGAAAATCGTTTCGATCAACAGGCTCCCGGTAAAGAAGGCGCCGATAAAATAACCTGGAAAACCGGTGATAATCGGGATGATTGCGTTTCTGAAGACGTGTTTGAACAGCACGCTGCGCTCGTCCAGTCCTTTGGCCCGCGCGGTCAGGACATAGTGCTTGTTGATCTCCTCGAGAAATGAATTTTTGGTCAGCATGGTCATGACCGCCAAACTGCCTACTGCGCTTGAAAAAATCGGCAGCGCCATATGCCATAGATAGTCGAGAACTTTTGCGATCAAAGACAGCTCCGACCAGTTGTCCGAGACTAGTCCGCGCAATGGAAAAATGGAAAAAAAGCTGCCCCCGCCAAACAATACGATCAGCGTGATACCCAGCACAAAACCGGGAATGGCATAGCCGATCAGGATCACCGTACTGCTCAGCACATCAAAACTGCTGCCGTCTCGCACCGCCTTGGCAATACCCAGAGGAATGCAGACCCCGTAAACGATCAGAAACGTCCACAGACCAAGTGACATCGACACCGGCAGACGGGAGATAACCAGGGCAGAGACGTCCTGCTGATAATAGTAGGAAGTGCCGAAATCAAATCGCAGATAACGCCCCAGCATCGCGAAAAACCGCTGCACCGGTGGCCGGTCAAAGCCATAAAGCCGTTTCAGTTCATCTAGGCGCTGCTCATCGAGCCCCATATCCCCGCGATAGGCCGAGCCGTCTGATCCGCTTTCAGCGCCGGCAAGACCGTGGCCCTCGATCTCCGCAATCAGTTTTTCCACCGGCCCGCCGGGCACAAACTGGGTTACCGCAAAGGTAATCAGCATGATGCCGAACAGGGTGGGAATCATCAAAGCGACACGTTTCAGAACGTAGATTAACATTTCCGTTTGTCGTTTTTATTGATGGACCTGGTGAAAAATCCAGTTGATTGCCTGCCTTGCCCAGGAGTGTTCCTTGCCGCAACCGCTGCCACTATAGTACGATATAGCGCTCCACAGCCAGAGGAAAATCAAGTTTGGGGTGCCCTTGCAACTGCACCCCGGAATCGGAATCATGTCCTCTACAGACTAATAAAGTATTGCGGATACAGCCCAATTTTATTACAGCTTGACTCATTGGGAGGGCCGTATCGAGCGCGACCGATATCAGCATCATTCATACCAGCATAAAAAGGCTCAGGCGTAATAGGTTTTTACAGCAAAGGCAGCGGGTCGTTTATACACCTGAAGGCAGAATAAAAACGAGATAGCCGATGATCAACACCGATCATGAATTTAAAGAACTCATCGCTCGGGCCATGCGGACCGATTGTGTCGGGCTGGACACTGAATTCGTCTGGGAGCGCACCTATTATCCGAATCTGGGTCTGATACAACTTGCTCTCTCCGATGAAGAATGCTTTCTGATCGACCCGGTGGCAATTGCTGATCTGTCGCCGCTCGGTGGGCTGCTGAGCAGCAGAAATGTGGTCAAAATACTGCACGATGCGCCCCAGGATCTGACCATCTTAAGCCGGGTCACCGGGGCCAGCCCAAGAAATATTTTCGACACCAGGCTGGCCGCTGGTTTTTCCGGTTTGTCCTCGACCATATCTCTGGCCGATCTGATTGCCACATTGCTCGATATCGACCTGAAGAAAACCCAGACCAGAACGGACTGGCTCAAACGTCCACTGAACGAAAAGCAGATTTCATATGCCTTGGATGACGTTCGCTATCTCAGAGCTCTGCGGGTTCTACTGCTTAGCCGGATTGTGATTCCGGAGATCAGGGAGTGGCTCAAAGAAGAACTCTCGGCCTTTAACCGGGTGGACAATCTGATTGGTATCGACGATCACCAGCGTTTTCTCAGGATCAAAGGCAGCGGCTCTTTAGACGCCGTTTCGCTTTCAATTTTACATGAACTCGCCACCTGGAGAGAACAGGAAGCGCGTCATATCAACCGTCCCCGCGGGCATGTCCTCTCAGACAAGATATTGCTCGGCATCGCTTGCGACAGGATCGACTCCATTGAAAAGCTCAAGCAGTCGGCGTTGCTCTCAGTGAAGAAATTCAGGCGCTACGACCAGGCGATCATCAGGTGCGTTCAGGCAGGCCTGTCGGCCAAAACGGGAAGCCGGCCGGAACTCAAGCGCCCCTTACGGCTCAATGCCAGGGAAAAAGCAGCCTACGAAAGACTCGGCCGGTTTGTAGCGCTTAAATGCGAGATGCAGGGCATCGATCCTGCCCTGATTGCCACCACAGCCGAGCTGAGACAACTGGCCAAGAATCTCCATACTCCTGGCAGTCCGCTGCCCGAGAAACTCACCGGCGGCTGGCGCAAGACCTTTCTGGAGGAATTTTTCCGGCAGCGACTGTAAGCGTGAATTATGAACCTCCTGGTTAACCACTGACTGAATCTTTCCATGTTCTTTTGATTTATCAACGGAGCATGAAGCACTGATGAGCTCTTTTGAAAAAATACTGGCGATTTCCACGCTTATTTACCTCATCGGCCTTGCCGTCAGCCTGGTGTTTTACCCGGATTCGCGCTCGATGTCGGTCCTGCTGCCGCTTTCCCTGATAGGTGTCATCTGTAACGCGGCCTTGCTTTTCGTGGTGTTCAAGGATATTTTCAGCCGTAGTTTCAGCAAGAATTCCACCCGCTATTTCTGGGCGCTGTTGATCTTTTTCTTTATGCCGGCCATCCTCGTGTATCTTCCCCGGTATGGTTTCAGGTCGCGATAATCACTCAGATCCAAGACTGGCATTTGTAAGGAAGCTCCGGTATCGTCGACGCGCTTCTGCAACAGCAGCAAGTTTGCGTGGGTTTTTCTGTGCTTGACTTCTCGATAAAATCGAAGTAATTTTACTGTCTTTTGATTTTAGAAATCCAGCCTTTTATCGGCAATTTGTGTGATTTCGCTTTTTTATCGTGTGTTACCGGGGAAGTGTGCCCGTTTTATCTCAACTGGACTGAGCGGTATTAATTATTTTATACACCCATGTTTGAAAACCTGACAGATCGGCTGGAAGGAGTATTCAAAAAACTCCGCGGCCACGGCATGCTCACCGAAGAGAACATCAAAGAGGCCATGCGCGAGGTGCGGATGGCCCTGCTTGAAGCCGATGTCAACTATCAGGTGGCCAGGGATTTTGTCGATGGCGGTCACCGCCAAGGCGGTCGGCCAGGAGGTTTCTCAGAAACTGTCTCCCGGCCAGCAGGTTATCAAGATCGTTCATGAAGAACTCGTTGAACTGCTCGGCGGCAAGACCGAACATTATCCGCCTCGATGGTACCCAGCCGGTAACCATCATGCTGGCCGGCCTGCAGGGTTCAGGTAAAACAACCACTGCCGGCAAACTTGCGGCGCAGCTCAAGAAGCAGGGCCGCCGGCCCTATCTGGTTCCGGCCGACATCTACCGTCCGGCGGCCATCGAACAGCTCCAGGTGCTCGGAGAGCAGGTCGATGTTCCGGTACATCCCTCAACCACCGAGCACAAGCCCGTTGACATCTGCCGCCAGGCGCTGAGCGCGGCCAGAGAGCAGAACTACGACACCCTGATCATCGATACCGCCGGCCGCCTGCACGTCGATGAGGCGCTGATGGATGAACTCAAGGAGATCCAGGCGGCAGTGCCACTGTCCGAGGTACTCTTTGTTGCCGATGCCATGACCGGCCAGGATGCCGTAACGGTTGCCGACAAATTCAACCAGGATCTTGAGATCTCCGGTGTCGTCCTGACCAAGATGGAAGGTGATGCCCGAGGCGGTGCAGCCCTGTCGATCAAAAGGGTCACCGGCAAGCCCATCAAGTTCGTCGGTGTCGGCGAAGCGCTCGATGCCCTGGAGATCTTTCATCCGGACCGGGCCGCCTCGAGAATTCTCGGCATGGGCGACATGCTGACCCTGATCGAGAAGGCCGAGGCAGTCGTCGACCAGAAAGAAAGCTGAAAAGACTGGCCAAGAAGCTCAAAAGAAATGAATTTACCCTCGAGGATTTTCTTGATCAGATCCAGCAGATCAAGAAGATGGGCTCGCTCGAACAGATCATGGGCATGATCCCCGGCATCAACAAGCTGAAACAGCTCAAGGACGCCCCGAAACCCGATGAAAAAGAGCTGGGCAAAACCGAGGCGATCATCCGGTCGATGACCATGAAAGAGCGGCAGAATCACCGGATCATCGATGCCAGCCGCAGGCTGCGTATCGCCGCAGGTTCCGGCACCTCTGTCGCCGAGGTCAACCGGGTGCTGAAAAGTTATTCGGCGATGCTGAAAATGATGAAGAAAATGCGCGGCAAGCCGGCGGCAATGTCCGGCAGAAAACGAAGAAAAGTCCCGAAGGGCATGAGAAGATAGACGAATCGTTACATAGAACCGGCCGGGATTCCCGCATCGGTATTATCACAAGAGGAGGAGAAATCCAAAATGGCAGTTCGAATTCGATTAACCAGACTTGGCAGAAAGAAGAAGCCGTTTTACCGAATTGTCGTAGCCGACAGCGAGAGCCCGCGTGACGGCAAGTTTCTCGATATCGTCGGAACCTACGATCCGCTGCAGGATCCTGCCCGGATCAATATCAACAACGAGAAGCTGCAGGATTGGCTTGGCAAGGGTGCGTTGCCGTCCACCACGGTAAAAAGCCTGATCAAGAAATAGCGGTCCGGCAGCCGAGTAAGCAGACGATGAAGGAACTGGTTGCCCATCATCGCCAGAGCCCTGGTCGATAAGCCCGAACAGGTCTCGGTCGTCAAACAGCGAGACGGATGACACCATCACGATCGAACTGACGGTGGCCCAGGAAGATCTGGGCAAGGTGATCGGCAAGCAGGGCCGGACGGCCCGGGCCATGCGCTCGCTGCTGGCGGCTGCCGCGGCACGGGAAAACAAGAAATCGCGACTGGACATTCTGGAGTAAGTGCCGCTTGTCATGACGCTGGAGTATCCATTCCCTGCCGACAGGTACATGCTGGTTGGCTGAGTTACCAGGGCCATGGTCTGAAAGGAGAACTGAAGATAGCCCGCTTTCCAGGCCGCCGAACATTTTAAGAATTACAGCCGCGTTGCCCTCGTAGCAGACGACGGCCGGATGACAGCCCTGCTGAACATAACCGGTTGCAGGGTTCAGAAGAACCAGATCATCCTGAAACTTGATACCATTGACACTAAGAACGAGGCTGACCTGACTGCTGAGATGGGAGTGCTCGTCGATATCGAGGAAGGGGGAACAGGCGAACAGGCTGCTGACCATCCCTTGCTTGGACTGAGTGTCTGGACCGTGGATGATATACTGATCGGCAAGGTGGAAGCCGTTGGTGGCAGCGAAGCTCAGAAACTTCTGATCGTCAGCGACGGAGACCAGGAGTATCTCATTCCGCTGGTTAAGGAAATCCTCATTTCAGCAGATGAAACACGCCTGGTCATTGATCCACCGCCCGGCCTGCTCGAGCTGAACCGGGATCAGGAATCCTGAGCGAAAGGTGATGCGTTTTTCGATTCTGACGATATTTCCTTCGCTGGTCGACTCAGCGCTCAAAGAAGGCGTGGTCGGCAGGGCCAGAGATACAGAAATCATCTTTGTTGAGCTACTTAACCTCAGGGATTTCACCAAAGACAGGCATCGTACGACCGACGACCGGCCATTTGGTGGCGGCGAGGGTATGGTGATGACCCCTGAACCCCTGAGTCTGGCGGTACAACATGCCCGCAGCAGTGCCGGACCGCAGCAGCGTGGGCGGGTTGTCCTGCTGAGCCCGCAGGGCAGGCAGCTGAGCCAAAGTGTGGTCGAGGATCTGGGCCGTGAAGAGCACCTGATTCTGGTATGTGGCCGCTACGAGGGCGTTGACGAGCGCTTCAGGCTCCATTACGTCGATGATGAGATTTCCATTGGCGATTTCATCTTAAGCGGCGGGGAGCTTCCGGCGCTGGTGGTTATCGATGCGGTGACCAGGCTGATGCCGGGTGTACTCGGTTGTTCTTCCTCGGCCGCCAACGATAGTTTCAGCCGGAGCCTGCTCAAGCACCCCCAGTACACCAGGCCCCGGGTTTTCGAAGGGCTTGAGGTACCCGACGAGCTGCTCAGCGGAGATCACCAGAAGATCGAGGAGTATCGTTTTATTGCCTCGGTCAGAAGAACCCTTGAAAAACGGCCTGATCTGCTGCAGAAAGAATCATTCAGCGCCGCAGAACAGAAACTGCTGCTGAAGCATGGCATCGACCGCGGCACCATAGCAGGCAGTGCAGCAAGAGGACGGTGATGAGCGAAACCGGGCTGTCGATTGCGCTGATCCACCATCCGGTGCTCAACAAGGTCGGTGAGACCATCGGATCGGCGGTGACCAACCTGGATCTGCATGATATCGCGAGGGTTGCCAGGACATATGGAGTTAGTGATTACTATGTTGCCACGCCGTTTGAGGACCAGCATGAGTTAATCAAAGAAATTACCGATCACTGGCTGCACGGTCAGGGTGCCCGGGCCAATCCGGCACGGAAAAAAGCGCTGTCTATCCTTCGGCCGGCCAGAAATCTCGATGAGGTGGTCGAGCAGCTCTCAGAACGGTATGAGCGAGAAGTGATGATCGTGGCCACCAGCGCCAGACGGCAGCGGCAGGTGACGCAGATCGATTATCCGGCCCTGCGTCAGCGGCTTGGTGAACAAAAACCGGTACTGCTCGTTTTCGGTACGGCCCACGGTCTGGCGCCGGCCCTTCTGCAGGGGGTAGATGCCGTTTTAGAGCCGATTCAGCCGGACTCGGATTACAACCATCTGTCGGTGCGATCGGCGGTGTCGATTGTACTTGACCGATTGTTGGGTATGCACAGATAATTGGAAGAAGAAGGATCAAGAACAGATAAGCAAAACAAAAGAGAAACATTATGAATCCGATCATAAACAGAATAGACCAGGAGCAGATGCGCTATGATCATCCGGACTTTCGTCCGGGAGATACGGTAAAGGTACATATCCGCATCATCGAGGGCAGCAAGGAACGCATCCAGGTTTTTCAGGGTGTGGTGATCAAGCGCAAGCGTGGTGACATGGACGCATCCTATACGGTGCGCAAAGTGTCGCACGGTGTCGGCGTCGAGAAAACCTTTGCGCTGCACAATCCCCGGATTGAGAAAATCGAACTGGTTTCCCGCGGCCGGGTCAGGCGCTCCCGCCTTTACTACCTACGCGAACGCCGCGGCAAGGCAGCCCGAATCCGCGAGCGCGGCATTCGCTAAACAATTCCCACTCTCTGATTCGACCAGGCACAGGGCTGCGCTCGCGCGTTGCCCTGCCCCGGTCACCTGCGGGACTGATGCCATCTCTGGTGAATGGAACCATCAATCCGAACGACACCTTTCAGTTCGAACGGATGCTCCTCCAGCGGGGCTTCTGCACCATCGCGGGTACCGATGAAGTCGGCCGCGGGCCGCTGGCCGGTCCGGTGGTCGCGGCCTCGGTAGTCCTGCCCATAGACTGCGCTCACCATCTTTTCTGCGATTCGAAGCAGACCACGGTAAAACAACGATACCAGCTCAGGGACCTATTGCATGAAATCGATGCAGCCATCGGCATCGGTGTCGTTTCGCCCGCAACCATCGATAGAATCAATATCCTCCAGGCCTCACTGCTGGCCATGAAACGCTCAATCGATGAGCTGACCAGGATCCGGATGACCCCGGATTTTATTCTGGTTGACGGGAGGCACACCCTGCCGGTGGCAACGCCCCAGGAAGCGCTTATCAGGGGCGATGGAAGAAGTGCGTCGATTGCGGCGGCTTCGATCGTGGCCAAAATTGCCCGCGACGAGATCATGGCAGAACTCCACCAGCGCTTTCCCCAGTATAACTTTGTGGCCAACAAGGGCTACCCCACCAGGGAGCATCGCCGCAGCGTGGCGAGGCACGGCCCGAGCCCGGTTCACAGGCTCAGTTTCAAAGGAGTCAAAGAATTTGTCTCGAGAACGGATCAGCCTCGGTAAGTCGGGAGAGGATATCGCGGTCGACTATCTGCGAGATTGTGGATATCGTATTCTCAGCCGAAACTACCGGCGTAGAAGCGGAGAAATCGACCTCATCTGCCTGGATGGCGACACCTACGTCTTCATCGAAGTAAAAACCAGGAAAACCAGCCGCTACGGACATCCGCTGGAGGCGGTGACAAGACGGAAACAGCGCCAGATCAGCTTCACTGCGCTTGACTACCTGACCCGTCAAGGCCTGCTCGAGGAAGCGGTGCGCTTCGATGTCATCGCCATCATCAATGACCCGGGCGCTTATCAGATAACCCATGTAAAAAACGCCTTTGACGCGTGTTGAGACAAAATTCAAACCAGACGCAGCCCACGGTCTGCCGATATGACATCTGACGCAGATACAAACGAGCACAAAGGCGAACTTCCCATCGCTGTAACGATGGGCTGTCCCGCCTCGATCGGCCCTGAAATCATCCTGAAATATCACCTTTCCGACCGAGCCGGCCTGCACGCACCCATCGTCGTGATCGGTGATCTCGGTGTTTTAGAAAAATGCAGGCATAGCCTCGCTCTTGATCTGCCTTTGCGATCATGGTCCCCGGGGACGCAGATAGACAATACCGCCGTCAATGTTTTCGAAGAATCCGCCATTGCTGCCGATCGATTTACCTTTGGCCGCCCTACTCCGGAAACGAGCCGGGCGATGGCAGCCTATGTGGAACGAGCCATCACGCTGTCACTGAATAATCAAATCAGCGCACTGGTCACCTGCGCCATATCCAAATTGTCGCTCAAACAGGCCGGGTATGACTTTCCCGGCCACACTGAACTGCTGGCCAGCAGGACCGGAACGAAGCGGGTGGCGATGATGCTGGCTGGCAGCACTCTGCGGGTTGTCCCGGCCACCATCCACTGCCCTTTGTCAAAAGTCATAAGCCTGCTTAACTGTGAAGATTTGACTGAGCTGATCGAACTGGTTGCCGATCGCCTGCAAAAGGATTTCGGCATCGACGTCCCGAGAATCGGCGTAGCTGGACTCAATCCCCATGCCGGAGAGGCCGGGCTTTTCGGTCATGAGGAACGAGACATCATAGCACCGGCGGTGGCAGAGGCCCAGAAGCGCTTGCAGCAGACTGCTGAAGTCATCGGTCCCTGCCCGCCGGACACCATTTTCTACAAAGCCCGCGGCGGCGGATTCGATGCGGTGGTTGCCATGTACCACGATCAGGGACTTATTCCGTTCAAGCTCCTGCATTTCGATGACGGTGTAAATGTCACCCTTGGCCTGCCGATTATCAGAACCTCCGTCGATCACGGCACCGCATATGATATTGCCGGCCAGGGTATCGCGCGAATCAGCAGCCTCATTTCCGCTATTGCCCTTGCCCAAACCATGGCGGACCATCGTGCAGGCAGGTCCTGCTGAAATTAATTGATAGACGGTCCCACTAAATCGATAAAAAGGCGAACATGAAAAACAAACACGGCAGGCCCGGCCGATTCATTGTTTTCGAGGGCATAGACGGTACCGGCAAATCGACCCAGCAAGAGCTGCTGGCTGAAGTGCTGAGAAAACACGGCTACAAGGTGATTGAAACCAGGGAGCCGACGAATGGCAAATTCGGCCGGAAGATTCGTGAGCATTATTTGAACAGGGATACGCTTTCGGCTGACGGGGAGCTTGAACTATTCATCGCGGACCGCAAAGAACATCTGCAGAAGGTGATTCTTCCGGCTCTGAGCGCCGGCAATATCGTGCTGTGTGACCGTTATTTCCTCTCCACCGCAGCCTATCAGGGAGCAGCAGGACTGGATCCGGAGGAAATCCTGGCTCTGCATGCATTTGCCCCTGTACCCGACCTGGCCCTCATCATCGAGCTCGATCCCGCCGAAAGCATCCGTAGAATCACCCAGAAACGGGGGGACAGGCTCAATGATTTCGAACAATTAGAGAGTCTGCAAAAAGTCGATGGTATTTTCAGACAAATGAAATTACCCTATATACGAAGAATTGACGGCTCACCCCCGGAAATAGAGGTCCACCGGCAGGTACTGAGCCATGTTGACAGCCTGCTTCAATCGGTTGATCCCCTGCAGCCCGCCCCGGAGCATTTGTGAAACAGCAAAACAGAACCCGGCTCTTATATCAGCTAAGCCAGATGTACCATATGGTCAGAATCGTTCGAAAAAGCAGCATACGAATCGGCACCGTTTCGGCCCTGGTATGTCTGCTGCTCACCTCCTGTGGGGGGACCGCCAGTTCCCCCGATACGGTTGCACTGAAAAGTGACACTAATCAAGATCTGTCCTGCTCGTATTTCTATTTCCTCTGGGGCACCCACGCCGAATATGAGCGGCGCTACTTGGAAGCGCTCGATGCCTATGAAAAGGCCCTGATCTGCGACCCGGACGCAGACTACATCAAGCATAAGCTGCCGCTTCTGTATATCAAAAAAGGCGAACCCGACCAGGCAATCGCTCTTTTAGAGAAGGCCATCGAGGCCGATCCGCAGGATACCGCCAGCCGCGCGCTGATAGCCAGACTTCTGGTCCAACAGAAAATGTTTTCAGGGGCGATCGACCAATATGAGCAGATCCTCGACTACGACGCTGATAACCAGCAGACCCTGCTCAGTCTCGGGGTCCTGCTCAGCCAGACCGGTGAGACGAAACGGGCCCGCGATTACCTGCGCAAACTGGTCCGCCTCAACCCTGAGTCATATTTTGGCCACCTTGCTCTGGCTCGGATAAGTGAAAACAATCAGGAAACCGAGACCCTCTATATGCAGGCCCTGGATCTTAACTTCTCAATAGATCTCTGCTATGAGATTGCCCGGTTTCACCTGGAGCAGGAACAGTATGAACCCGCTATCGAGCTTCTGCGCCGGATTCTAGACCAGGACCCCAGCCAGGAACAGGCCCGGCTCACGGTGGTGCAGGCACTGCTGGCTCTGGATCAGGAGGAAGCGGCAATTGCCGAACTCAGCCTGATGCCCGCCTACCGTAATTCACCGGTCCAGCTTTCCCTTGTCCTGAGCAAACTCTATCTGAGGCTCGACGATCAGCAGCAGGCGATCGACCATCTTTTGGCAATCCTTACCCGGGAAAACAACCCCGAGGCCCTCTACCTGCTCGGGATGATCTACTCCGATACAGAACGATTCTCCGAAGCCCTCGATGTTCTCAAAAAGATCGGCCCGGAGCAGGATGAATTCGAGGATGCCGTCTTTTTACGTGCTAAAATACTGCATCAGCTGGAACGCACCGACACGGCTCTGGCCATGCTGGGCAACTACCTGGCGGACGAGACCACCAGCAGACCAATGCTTTACCTCATCACCGCCTCGCTCTACCAGGATATCGATGACGATAGAGCGGCCACAGAAATATTGGCTCGCAGCTATCAGAAATATCCTGACAATGAGCGCATACTCTTCGACTATGGCCTGCAGCTCGAGCGCACCGGGCAGATTGACAAAGCGGTGTCGATCATGGAGGAGCTGCTGCTGATCAAACCGGATCACGCCGAAGCGCTCAATTTCATCGGCTATTCATGGGCGGATGCAGGCACAAATCTGGAGCTGGCCCTGGATTATATCGAACGGGCTATCGCACTCAAACCGGATAACGGCTATATCCAGGACAGCCTGGGCTGGGTCCATTTTCGGCTCGGCAATCTCGAACAGGCAAAACGTGAACTGCTCGCAGCCCTCAAGCTGCTGCCAGAAGACCCCCACATCCACGACCATCTGGGCGACGTGTATCGGGCGCTGGGTGATACCAGAAAAGCCCGCGCTTCCTATCGCAAAGCTCTTGATCTCTTCAAAGACGCGCAGAAGAAATCAGCGGTTCAGAAAAAACTCGATGGCTTCACCAACTGAATACGCCTGCCGCCGGATGCGGGTGTGGCTCGGTATAGTCATTCTGGCGCTGCTGCCGGCGGGATGCGCCAGGCCACCCTGGGGAAAGATGATCGAAGGCAAGCCGGCAATTGAAATAGAACAGGCCTATGAGCAGCTCTTAAGCAGCCAGCAGAACTGCCCCCAAGCCTGGGACGCTGAGGTTATGGTATTCTGGAGCAGCGCACTGGGCAAGCAATCCTTCTCCGGATACATCCAGTTCTTGCTGCCGGCTCATCTGAAATTGATTGTCTCCAATGCGCTGGGCCAGCCGCTTAGCATTTTCACAGCAGACCAGAGCCGGTTTCATCACCTCGATGCAGTGAACAGGTCCTCTACCATCGGCAGCCTGCGCGCCTTTGTGGTCCGCAACGACCTCTCGCTTGCCCTGCTGAAGAATCCATGGATGGATTGGCTTGGCGGGCGTATTGGCGGCGCTGGAAGGAAAATTTACCAGATCAGGGCAGATACGGAGGCCCGGGGGAGCTGGCTCACCATTGTCGAAGATCAAGACAACGGGCACATTTTCGAACATCAATTGATCGACCAGCAAGGACAGCGGATCATTGAGCGGGTTATCGTCGATGAACTGACTGATCCGGTGCTCACCGTGGGATATGGGGAGTGGTTGGATTTCGCCGGCTGTCCGCAGCCGATGCAGGTGTCAATCAACGGCCTGGCCTATGGTACGCGCGCCGAACTGAGGTTTTCCGATCCAGCTCAAGCTGACCTGACGCCGGCACAATTCAAGCTGAGCATTCCTCGCGGTTATCAACAAATACAGATGCCTTAGGAAGCCTTTTCAAGGATTCATCTAGTTCGCGCCGCTGGCCGCCGCCTCCTGAAACTCGCTGACGATAATCACAAACAGATTGTCTTCCTTGAAAAAGAGCTGCTGCAGATCATAATGCCTGTTGGGGACCAGGCTCAGGGTCACCCGAACCTTATCCGGATCGCTCTGGCTGAGGACGTTGACCCGGCTGATATAATCACCGTCGGCCTGAATCGAATCGGCAACCTCGGGACCGAGAGTGGCATCGAGAAAGTCGCAGACCACCTGGGGCTCTCCCTGCTCGATGCCGAAAACGAGCGGGGGAAAGAAATTATTGAGCCGAAACAGAACGGTCTCGCTTTTATTGATCGATCGTTCAAAGGCCACGTCGAGCAGCACTGGCGGTGCCTCGGCGTCAGGCCTGGTCAGCGTGGCGACCGTTTCCGCAGGAGCGGCGCTGTCGGCGGTGTCAGAAACGTCAGCAGAGTCAGCTGCTGCAGCCGTTTCTGCCGATTCAGCCGCTTTCGGCTCGGCTGCGCTGGGTACCTGAACCTCGGTTGGAATCTGCTGCTGAGTCGCGTTACCAGCTGGCGGTGCAGTGGCTGCTGCCACCGGCTCCGCTATCGGCACGGCAGGCAACGGTTCCGGCTCTACGGCCGGTTGGCTTACCTGAGGGGCCTCCGTTGTCGCATTCAAAACCGGCTCAGGCTCTTTTTGCGGATCAACCGGAGGCCTCGGCGGCGGTGAAGCTGGGGCCTCCGGCGGCTGGGGTAGATGCACAATTTTTTTAGATTCAAGCCTGAGGTATCGGGGGCCGGCGGCGGCAACCGTCTGCTTATCGGGGGCGCCGTCTGCATTGCGATAAAACGTTACAACCAGACTGTTGGTGGAGACATTGAAGGACTTTTCGTACTGGTAATCAACATTTGCAACAATATCAACGACCACGCGTGTTTTGACCGGTTTGGCGTGTTTGCCGACCCTGACACCGCCGATAATCCGGCCTCCGGTGTCTTCGATACGACTCTTTTCACCGCGGTAGATGGTCTCGGGAAAATCAAAAACCAGACGCGGGCGCTCCCCGTCAAGCCTGAACACGTAAGGGGTATAGGAGCCGTTGAGCTCAACTATCAATTGCTCTTGGTCACCATCGCCGGTTACAACAGAGATCGACTCAATTGCCTGCTGGCTGGATTGACTCTGCGCATTGGCAACAGCAGCGGCAAGCGAGAAGGAAAGAATGGAGAAGATTGCTATCAGAAACAGCTGCTTCATAAGCCATGATCCTTGATTACGAACTGGCGATACCTGGCTAAATGTTATGATATTTGGCGTTACCCGATGTAACCCGTTATTATCTTTAAAGCTAATGACTAGCATATTTGATTACCTTATCCCTTCTTGAAAAGTCAACCTATTTTCGGTAAATCTGAGGCCGCTTTCCCAGATAAGCATTTATCGTCAAGTCCCGGCATTTACTTGAACCTCTTCATTATTGGCGCATCATCCATATGAACAAACCCACGTTACTTGCTCATGTAAGCAGACCCGGACGCTATCTCGGCGCTGAATACAACACGCCCCCCATCAGCGAATCCGCCCCGGTAAGCTGTCTGTTTGCCTTCCCGGATCTCTATGAAATAGGCATGTCGCATCAGGGTCTGCCAATTCTCTATCATATTGTCAATGCGCTTGGCTATGTCCGTGCCGAACGCTGTTATTGCCCTGCCCCCGATGCCGAGCAATGGCTGCGCGATCATCAGGTTGCGCTTAGTTCACTGGAAACCGGCAGGGCTCTGGGAGATTTCGACCTGCTCGGCATAACCCTGCCCCATGAACTCTGTTACACCAATATTTTGACTATCCTCGACCTTGCTCATATCCCGTTTTTGGCAGCAGAGCGTACCGAAAGGCACCCGATTGTACTGGGCGGCGGGACCTGCGCCTTCAATCCGGAACCGGTGGCCGATATTTTCGATGCAATCTGCATCGGCGACGGTGAAGAGGCCATCATCGATATCTGCAATTTACTCAAAGAGATGAAACAGGGCGGCGCATCCAGGCAGAAGATCATCGCAGAACTTGGCCGTATCGAGGGTGTTTACCTGCCCCATCTCTACCGGCCTCGCTATGACAGGGACGGGCGCCTCACCTTCATCGATCATGAGGCAGACACCCCCCCGAAGCTCAGAAGACGGGTACTGCCTGATCTCGACCGTCTCGACCACCTGCAGCGGCCCCTGGTGCCCGGCGCCCGCATCGTCCACGACCGCCTGGCCTTCGAGGTCGCCCGGGGCTGCACCAGGGGATGCCGCTTCTGCCAGGCTGGCATCACCTATCGGCCGGTACGAGAGAGAAGCCCCGACCAGATTATGGAGCTGGCTGAACAGGGCATCGCCCGGTCGGGTTTTGAGGAACTGGCCCTGCTGTCGCTTTCCACCGGAGACTACAGCTGCCTGCCCGAAGTACTGCCGAGGCTGATGAAACGGTTTACCGGCGAACGGGTCTCGGTAGCCATGCCGTCCATGCGGGTTGGAACGCTGAACCGCCAGCTGATGGATGAAATCCGCCGGGTCAGAAAAACCGGTTTCACGCTGGCCCCGGAAGCAGGCAGTGAACGGCTGCGCCAGACCATCAACAAGGGGATCACTGAAGAGGCCCTGCTGCAGGCCGCAGCAGATGCATACTCGCTGGGCTGGAATCTGATCAAACTCTACTTCATGATCGGTCTGCCCAGCGAAACTGACGAGGACCTCGATGCAATCACCGCGCTCGTTGAAAAAACCGCCCGAGCAGGCCAGCTAAACGGCCGCGGACGCAAACGCATTTCAGTCAGCGTCGGAACCTTTGTCCCCAAACCCCACACACCCTTTCAATGGGAACCGCAACTGAGCATCGAGGAGAGCCGGAGGCGCCTGTACCTGCTCAAATCTGCGCTGCACAAACGCTCGACCGCGCTAAAATATCACAGCCCGGAGCAGAGTTTCCTCGAAGGCGTGTTCGCCCGTGGCGACCGCCGCCTGGCTCAACTCACGATCAGCGCCTGGCAGCGAGGCGCCCGGCTGGACAGCTGGAGCGATTATTTCAATCTGCAGCGCTGGCGAGAAGCGGCAGAGGATTGTGGATTAGATCTCAATTTTTATCTGCGCCGCCGTGAAACCGATGAAATTCTGCCCTGGAGTCATATCGATTCGGGGGTTGAGACCGATTTCCTGATCGAAGAGCGTGACAAGAGCTATGATCAAATCTACACCGAGGACTGCCGCTACCATGGTTGCCAGAAATGCGGGCTGTGCGATTTCAAGACCGTGATGCCCATTGTCCATAATAAAAAACGTCTCTATGATGCACCACTCGCTGTGGAAACAGAGGATATGAAAGGTGACGCATCATCTGCCCGCTTCAGATATCTGATCAGCTATGCCCGCAGCGGGCCGATCTGTTACCTGGGTCACCTGGAGTTTCTCCAGATCATTTTCCGCAGCCTGCGCAGAGCCGGGCTTAAAACTCACTTTTCCCATGGCTACAACCCCTCTCCAAAGGTGTCTTTCGGCCCCGCTCTGCCGGTAGGCACCATGAGCAGATGCGAGTTTTTTTCAGTCGATCTGCTCGAACCGCTGTGCGATCTTGAAGAAGCCACTGAACGGCTGAACCGGGCATTGCCGGAAGGCATCGTTATCGTCGAGATCAAAAAACATGAGGCCAAGCTGCCCCAGAATCTGCTCAGCCGCTACCGGGTGAGTCTGCCATTTGAGCTCAGCCGCCTTGAGTTGGAAAAGATTGAAGGCTTTATCACCAGCAGCACGTTCATCATCGACAGAATGAAAAAAGGGATAGCCAAAAAGCTTGATGTGCGCCCACTGGTTCAAAAAATCTCAGCGACATCAGCAAAGCAGGTCGAGCTGGAGATCATCTCAAGGAGCGGTGCGCCAGCCACCAAGCCGCTCGAACTCCTCGCTGCACTGCTTGAGCGCGAGCAAGATGAACTGCTGGATATGGAGGTGCTGAAAACCTCCTGGTCAGAGCTAATCGACTGATCACCCTTGCCTGAAAAGGGTGTCCTGTGTTATTAGTCAGGCTGTTACCGCGCCGGTTGTCCAGGCAGCCCTATTGATATTAGTCTAAACATAAGAGACTACAGGAGATACCATGATTAAGAAGATTGTCTTGCGTGATGATGAAATACCCCAGCAATGGTACAACGTCGTTCCCGACCTGCCGGGCGGACTCCAGCCCCCCCTCGACCCCGAGACCAAGGAACCGATGGGCCCGGAGAAGCTCTCCGCGATCTTTCCCATGGGGCTGCTCGAGCAGGAGATGTCCGATCAGCGTTTTATAGACATTCCCGAAGAAGTCCTGGATATTCTAAAGATATGGCGGCCTTCACCGCTGGTCAGAGCGGCAAGTCTTGAGAAAGCACTGAACACCAAAGCAAAGATTTTTTTCAAAAATGAAGGTGTTTCACCGGTTGGCTCACACAAACCCAACACCGCCGTGGCCCAGGCCTACTACAATCACCGAGAAGGTATCAAGCGGCTGGCCACCGAGACCGGGGCCGGCCAGTGGGGCAGCGCTCTGTCTCTGGCCACCAATAAATTCGGCCTCGAGTGCAAGGTCTACATGGTTCGCATCTCCTTCGATCAGAAGCCATACCGCAAATCGGTGATGCACACCTATGGCGCCACGGTTGTCGCCAGCCCCAGCAACGAAACGAACAGCGGCCGGGCCATTCTCGAGACTATGCCCGATACCCCTGGTTCGCTGGGCATTGCGATTTCCGAAGCCATAGAAGACGCGGCCACCCGGGAGGATACCAACTATTCGCTCGGCTCAGTGCTGAACCATGTGATCCTACATCAGTCCATTATCGGTCTCGAAGCGAAAAAGCAGATGGCAATCGCCGGGGAGTCACCCGATGTGATCATCGGCTGCTGCGGCGGAGGCTCCAACTTCGCCGGGCTGGCGGTTCCGTTCGTACCCGATTATCTCGACGGTAAGAAGATCCGTTTCGTCGGCACCGAACCTGCCTCCTGCCCATCGCTTACCGGCGGTCTGCTGGCCTACGATTTCGGCGATACCGCCATGACGACGCCACTGCTCTACATGCACACCCTGGGCCACGATTTTATACCACCAGGTATCCATGCCGGTGGTCTGCGCTATCACGGGATGGCGCCGATCGTTTCGGCCATGGTCAGGGACAAAATCGTCGAACCGCTCAGACTCCAGCAGCTCGAGTGCTTTAAGGCCGGTGTACTGTTTGCCCGGACCGAAGGTATCATTCCGGCGCCGGAGACCTGTCATGCGATCAGAGGGGCAATCATCGAAGCCACCAGAGATCTCAATGATCCGAAAACAATATTGTTCAACTTCTCCGGGCATGGACTGATCGATATGGCTTCCTATGATAAATTCTTCGCTGGCGAGCTGGAAGATTTTGACTACCCGGCGGAGCAGATTGCCGAATCCATCGCCAAACTGCCAAAACTCTAGACTGTAGATCTCCCGGCAGCGCCAATGCGTTGTGCAAGGCCCATACAATCCTGCTGTTGCGTGATTGCATGGGCCTTTTTTCTTGCCGCCGCGGCCTCTGCTGAACCGCTTGCCAAGAGCGCAGCTCTGGTGACAAACGGGGGCTACGTGGTTACCAGGGACGGCAGCGTTGTTGTCGAACGGGCGGCCAACACACATTTTGTACCGGCCTCCATAGTAAAGATCGCGACTGCGCTGACCGCGCTTGAGATTCTTGGGCCTGCCCACCGGATTAAAACCGAATTCTTCCTGCGCGATCAATCCATTCTTTGTATCAAGGGCTACGGCGACCCCTTTCTTGTTTCGGAATACATCGCTGCCATCGCAGCTTCCCTGAAAGATCTTGGAGTTAATAAGATCGAAGGCCTGATTCTCGATGAGAGTTTCTTCGAACTTGAACAGAACTACCCTGAAGGCAGCACTCATTCCGAGAACCCCTACGATGCTGAAAACAGTGCTTTGAGCGTCAACTTCAATTCGCTGTCCATAGTCAAAAACCAAAACGGAATTATTGCCTCGGGTGAGCCTCAAACTCCGATTCTGCCCTTGACCAGGAAAATCGGCGCGCGACTGAAACCTGGCCAGCACAGGATCAATGTTTCGAACAGCACCGATGCAGACGCACCATCTGGACCGCAGCACTATGCTGCGGAACTCTTCACTGAGTTGCTAAAACACCAGGGAATCAACGTCAGTGGTTCTTATGAACGGGGAATAATTCAACAGAGTGACAGGCTTATCCACACCTATTACAGCCACAAGACGGTTGCAGAAATGATTAGAAGCGACCTCAAATATTCCAACAATTTCGTCGCCAATCAGCTTCTGCTCTGCAGCGGCGCTAAGCGTTACGGCCCTCCTGGAACTTGGCAGAAAGGCTTGCAGGCCCTGCGTGAAATTCTTGAAGAACGGGCTGGCCTCCATACCGACCAGTTTTTTCTCGTCGAAGGTTCCGGCCTGTCGAGGCGAAATCGTATTACTCCTGCGGCGATGATTTTGCTGCTCGAGGCGTTCAGGCCGTTTGCCTACCTGCTCCCTGAAGGCAACCGGATTGTGATGAAATCCGGCACCCTCTCAGATGTCTTCAATTTCGCCGGATACTTTATCTCTGGACAAGCCGCAGATCCTTTCGTGATCATGCTCAACCAGCAGCGCAACCAGCGGGACAAACTTCTTGATCTGCTGCATCGCCGCTACCTGGAATACGCAGAGGGCAAATGAAATGAAACGACTCGCAGACCAGCCTGGCCGATGAAAATCCTGCACATTATCAGTCAGCGTCCCGATTCCACCGGCAGCGGCATCTATCTGCAGCATATCCTCTCTGAGGCGGCAGCGGCAGGACATCAGAATATGCTGCTCTGCGGTGTGCAAAACGATGATCTGCCCGTCGCCAGTGACTTGATGCTCGACAAGATCAGCTATCTGCGTTTTGGAACACCCGCCAATCCAGAAAAAATCATCGGCATGAGCGATGTCATGCCCTACCCGAGCAGAATGTACCGCGAGCTCGACCCGGAGGCAATACAACGCTACCTGAACCTGTTCAGGGCCGCGGTGCAGGCAGCCGCATCAGATTTTCAGCCCGACCTGATCCACTGCCACCATCTCTGGCTGGTTACTTCAATGGTGGCCCAGGGTTTTTCCGACGTAGCGGTGACCGCCAGTTGCCATGGTTCGGAACTGCGCCAGTTTCAGCAGTGCCCCCACCTCCAGAACATGGTCCTGCGCGGTTGTCAGGCTCTCGAGAGAGTCTGCGCACTGACCCAGGCCCAGCGCAATGAGATCGCCTCGCTCTACAGGATTGACCTCGATAAAATTACGGTGGTCGGCGCAGGCTTTGATGAGCGTTTATTCTTTGACAGGTCCCGAAATGCCCGTGCACAGGACAAGACCTGCCGATTGATCTATACCGGCAAACTCAGCCGCGCCAAAGGGGTGCCCTGGCTGCTCGAGGCACTGCATCGCTTGCGCGACCTGCCGCTTCACCTCCACCTGGTTGGCAGCGGCTCCGGTATTGAACACAGCCACTGCCTCGACCTTGCACGCCGGCTGGAAAATCGGGTAACCATCCACGGAGCGATATCGCAAGACAAGCTCGCCTCATTGATGCGCGCCAGCCATATCCTGGTTCTGCCTTCGCTTTACGAGGGGCTGCCGCTGGTGGTTCTGGAGGCTCTGGCCTGCGGTTGCCGGGTCATCGCCACCGCGCTTGACGGGACTGAAGAGATTGCCGCGCAGCTGGGTAGCGAACACCTCATACTGCTTCCCGCACCTTCAGTAATCGATGTGGATAAAACCATTCTGGACGATGAAGCACGCTTCGTGCAAAGCCTGCAAGAAGCTCTTGGCTCCTGCCTTTCCAACCGAAGAGATACGCTTCCCCCTGCCGATCTCAGCCACTATCACTGGAATTCGGTGTTTCGTCGTATCCAGGCAGTATGGAGACAGTGCTCACCTGAGATTACCTGATTGAGGAAAAGAAAAGTATAGCTGAACCGATGTCTGGCACAGACAAAATCTTGCATATCGTTCGATGTTCAGCTAGTGTGTTTTTATTCCATATTTCAATGGTTTCCATTATTAAGAAGGAGATAGACAAATGTGGGATCACTCATTTCCTAAGCGAGGCAGAAAGCTTTTCATATTTGCCAGCGCCGCAATGACGCTGCTGCTTCTGAGTTCATGCAGCGCCCCTCAGGGTAATCCGGCGGACGGCAAGCGCTGGTATTCGATGCACAACTGCTCTGCCTGTCATGGGGTTAACGGCAACGACGGAAAAGGACCCAAAATAGACAACCTCAACATGGGTTTTCGAAAATTCCTTGGTGTCGTCAGGAATGCACGCTCCCCGATCATGCCCAAATTTTCCGAGGAGCAGATTTCGACCCAGGATGTCGCCGATATCTACGCCTGGCTGAAAACCAAATAAGTCGTAAGCCCTTGCCTTCAGCCGGTTTGAATAATCGTCCTTATACCTTTTCTTTAAGGTGAGAATGATTAGTATAACCGACAATGAGCGGGAACCGAGCCAGTCCAGTGAGCGCCAGGTTCCTTTGATGAAGTTATTTCAATCGACCGGTGCGATAAAATATAAGGTGCGCAGCCGGATATTCTTCCTGGGAGGTAAGGCATGATTGAAGGCATATATAATTTTCTGGCACTCATAGGTTTTCACCACCCAATCCATCCTATTGTCGTGCATATCCCGATGGGAATGGTCGTTGGCGCGGTTGCCTTTTCACTGGCCGACAAGGTATGGAAGACCAAGAACCTCGATCAGACCGCCTTTCACTGTATTGTTCTTGCCCTGATTTCTGTCGTTCCAGCCTACATCGCCGGTCTGCTCGACTGGCAGCATGTTTTCGGCGGCGATCCCAGCATCTGGATCAAGATCAAGCTGGTGCTCGGTGCGGCGCTGACCGTGGTCCTGATATTTACCGTTATCCAAAAAATGCGTGGTGTTACCCAGCAGCGACTGTTTCTGCTCTATCTGCTGAGCCTTGGTATCTGTGGCGGTCTGGGCTACTCCGGCGGAGAACTGCTGTACGGCGGCTAAACGGAAAAAAATTCAATCTATCCCGGTCAGTGCTTCCGACCGGATCAGGCAAATACTTCCGCCTCTCGAAACAGCGGGGCGGCTGCGTCTTTAGCGGAAAGTTCAGGGATGATTCCCGCCGGCCAGACAATGCCCAGTTCCGGGTCGTTCCAGATGATGGTACGCTCGAATTCGGGAGCATAGTAATCGGTGGCCTTATAAAGAAAATCCGCCTCCTCCGAGACGACCATGAAGCCGTGGGCAAATCCGGGTGGAATCCAATACTGCAGCCTGTTTTCGGCGCTCAGCATAACGCCGCTCCAACGGCCGAAGGTCGGTGAGGATCTGCGCAGATCGACAGCCACATCAAAGACCTCGCCCGAAACCACCCGTACCAGTTTACCCTGGGGCTGTTTGATCTGGTAATGGAGCCCGCGCAGCACTCCCCGGCCGGATTTCGAATGATTGTCCTGGACGAAGTCGAGCGCGACACCGGTGTTCTCAAGCCAGGTTCTGCGGTTAAAACTCTCCATGAAAAAGCCGCGCTCATCGCCGAACACCTTCGGCTTCAGGATCAACACATCGGCGATGTCAGTCCGGATAATCTGCATAGTAGAACGTTTCTGTAAACGGTTGGTCGGTTCAGCCTTGGTTCAGCTATACATCTTCTGGTAATAATCCTGGTATGATCCGTCGATGACCGAATCGAGCCAGGCCTGATTGGCTAGATACCAGTCGATGGTCTGTTCGATTCCGTCCTCGAAGTCGACCGCGGGCTGCCAGCCGATCTCGCTGCGCATCCGGCTGGAGTCGATCGCATAACGGCGGTCATGGCCGAGCCGGTCATCGACGAAGCTGATCAGCGACTTCCGGCTGGCTCCACCTGGCAGCGGGCCGATCTTGCTGTCGAGCAGATCACAGATGAGCGTGACGACCTCGATATTGGTCTTCTCGTTATTACCGCCGATGTTGTAGCTCGTACCAGGTACCCCCTTGTCCAGCACTTCGATAATAGCCTGACAGTGGTCGCTGACGAAGAGCCAGTCCCTGATGTTTCTACCGTCCCCGTAAACGGGCAGGCTGCGTCCCTGCCTGGCATTGTTGAACATCAGCGGAATCAGTTTTTCCGGAAACTGGTAAGGTCCGTAGTTGTTCGAACAATTGGTGATCAGCACCGGCAGCCCATAGGTATGAAAATAGGCCGAAGCCAGATGGTCAGATGAGGCCTTTGAAGCAGAATAGGGGGAGCGCGGATCGTAGGGGGTCGTTTCGGTGAAATAGCCGGTCTCTCCAAGAGAGCCATACACCTCATCGGTGCTGACATGCAGAAACCGCGGATATTTGACCAGGGCAGCGCTGTTCAGCCAGGCTTTCCTGGCCGCTTCGAGCAGGGTAAAGGTGCCGACGATATTGGTCCGGATAAACTCAGCAGGTCCGACGATTGAGCGATCCACATGGGATTCTGCGGCAAAGTGAACCACCGTATCGATCTGCTCCTCGGCAAAGAGCTCTGAGGCAAGCTCCGCGTCGCAGATATCGCCTTTGACAAATCGATAGCCGTTCATCTTCAGAGATATTCTGCAGATTCTGCCAGATTTCCGGCATAGGTCAACGTATCGAGGTTGACAATGCGCCAGTCCGGGCAACGGGTCTGTGCCAGGTGAATAAAATTGCTGCCGATGAATCCGCACCCGCCGGTAACCAGAACGGTTCTGCTTATTTCCATGTCCTCACGTGTTATTTTAGTTGCATTCTTGACAAAAGAGCCTATTCTTCTACGTTTTTTCAAGGCATCTTATACTCAGTAGTTGTCAATTAGCAAAGGACATTTTCAGATAATGAGCAGTACCCTGGAAAAAGAAATCGCCAGGCGCAGAACCTTCGGCATCATCAGTCACCCTGACGCCGGCAAAACCACCCTGACCGAAAAACTGCTGCTCTACGGCGGGGCCATCAACCTGGCCGGTGCCGTAAAATCCCGCAAGGCCGAACGGCATGCCACCAGCGACTGGATGGCCATCGAGCAGGAGCGCGGCATCTCGGTCACCACCTCGGTGATGAAGTTCACCTATCGGGACTTCGAAGTCAACCTGCTCGACACGCCCGGCCATCAGGACTTCTCCGAAGACACCTACCGGGTGCTCACCGCGGTCGACTCGGCGGTCATGGTCATCGACAGCGCCAAAGGGGTCGAAACCCAGACCGAAAAGCTGATGGAAGTCTGCCGGATGCGCAACACCCCGCTGATCACCTTCATCAATAAGCTCGACCGTGAGGGCTGTTCCCCGCTGGCGATTCTCGATGAGATTGAGGAAAAACTGCAGATCGAATGTACGCCGCTGTCCTGGCCCATCGGCATGGGCAAGCGCTTCAAAGGCGTCTACAACCTCTACCGGAAAGAACTCAGCTTATTCACCCCCGGGGCCGATACCAAGAATCAGCAGTCACTGACCATTTCCGATCTCGACGACCCGCTCCTCGACGAGCTGCTCGGCAGCCAGGCAGATGAACTCAGAGAGGAGATCGAACTGCTGGAGGGCGCTGCCAACCCGTTTGAATACAGCCACTATCTGCGCGGCAATCAGACTCCGGTTTTTTTCGGCAGTGCCATCAACAACTTCGGCGTTCGCGAAATGCTCGACACCTTTGTCGAGATGGCACCTGCCCCGGCCCCCCGCCAGGCGCTGACCAGAGTTGTAAAGCCTCAGGAAAAACATTTTTCCGGCTTTGTCTTCAAAATACAGGCCAACATGAACCCGGCCCACCGGGACCGTATAGCCTTTCTGCGCATCTGTTCAGGCATCTTCAAGAAAGGCATGAAGGTGCGTCATCACCGACTCGGCAAAGATATCAACCTGGCCAACGCGATCATCTTCATGGCCCAGGACCGCGAACATGTCGATGAGGCCTGGCCGGGCGATATTATCGGACTGCCGAACCACGGTACCATCAAAATCGGCGACACCTTCAGCGAAAAAGAGCCATTGAAATTCACCGGTATCCCCAACTTTGCTCCGGAGCATTTCCGCCGGGTACTGCTGAAAAATCCGCTCAAAATGAAACAACTGCAGAAAGGGCTGGTCCAGCTTGCCGAAGAAGGCGCGATCCAGGTGTTCCGACCGCTGCTCGGCTCCGACTATATCATGGGTGCGGTCGGCGTACTCCAGTTCGAAGTGACCATGGCCCGGCTGAAAAATGAATACGGCGTTGATGCGATGTATGAACCGGTCAATTACCGGGCTGCCCGCTGGGTGAGATGCAGCGACAAGAAGAAAATGACCGAATTCGAGCGGGCCAACCAGTCCGCCTGGCCCTTGACGGGGAAGGGTTTCTTGCCTATCTGGCCGAAAGCGACTGGATGTTGAAATTCTTCATGGAAAAATGGCCCGACATCGAGTTCCACAAAACCCGGGAAAACGTCTGAGAAAAAACAGTTCCAGAGCCAGACGTAAGATCAGGTGAGAGGCCCGGGTCAGCTTTTCGAATCAACGAATACCAGCGCTTGCCCTTCGGTAAGAGCACGTGCGGTCTTCTTTCTGGCACCGGTGATAATGCGCTGCACGGTCCCGCGTGAGACCCCCATCCTGAGCCCTGCCTCTTCCTGGGTGAGGCCCTCGAAATCACAGAGTCTCAAAGCCTCGAGTTCATCTCGGTGCAGATCGACCTGGACCAGCTCATGCAGCGGTGTACCGGTCGGCTTGAAGGCCCGACCGCAGAAATTGCCCTCGCAATGTCTCAGTTTTTTAGGTCGTGGGGACATGGTCTGTTTCTATCAGGGGAAATCCTAGCCGGGTATTATTTACCCGGGTATATCCAGCTATAATTGGATTTGCCTAAAAAGGCAAATAGATCAATGCTGGCAGTCACCCGATCCCTCGCAGATCTGGACGGGCTGCTTCCGGGGCAGTCTCTTGGCACATAGCTTATCGACTGCAGTCTGCACATCGGGCACACTATTCGTATCGGCATAATAGACCGCGATACCGGCCTGATCCAGGGCCTGCATCGGCCGGGCACCGGGGCCGGCCACGACGATGGCGCCGACTCCAGCCTTGGCCAGAATATCTATCGGCTCGAGGCAGCCGCCGGCTCCATGAGGAGCATTTTCAAGGGTTTCAACACTGGTAACCCGGTCCTCGTCAACACTCACCACGGTGAACAATGCACAATGGCCAAAGCGATCAGACCGGCTGCCGTCGATTCCGCCAGGGCGCTCTGATGGTATCCCGATTCGCATAAGCTCTTCTACCTTCTGTCCGGGTAACCATCGATTTATAATAAAGAAAATATTCCTCTTTTCTGTGCATATGCCGATTTACTGTATCACTTTGTAGCTGTCAAGCGCTTTCTCCTCCTGATGCTGCGAGCCTGTTCTCTTTGGGGTCCCTTTGCCGAACCCGTCTATGCCCAACAAGCGTTGGACATAGCCTGAATTTTCAAGTATTAATAGGTTTGTTCCAAGGAAAATGAAGATGTTCCCTCAGCCGGCTCGGATAATCAGGGTCGCAACGAGTACACGCCAGCAATGAAAATTCATTACCCAGTTTTTCTTTTTCTCACTATCTCTATCATTGGTGTTGCCCTACCGCTGGTTTCCATTCCAGGGCGATCTTCTGCCGCAGAAATGAGCGGGCCTCACTTCACCGATATCATCGTCACTACCTCGGACACCCATCTGCTGCTCTTCGGAGAACTGCGTAACAGTCTTACCAATGAAATGATCGACGGACTGCACAGCGGAATCCCTGTGCAGTTCTCTTTTTTTGTCGAGCTTGAACGCATCGTAAAAAACTGGTTCAATGAGGAGTTGAACAAAATCGAGTTCTCTCACGCCTTACGCTACGATACATTGAAACAGCTCTATATTGTGGAAACCGGAGAAACCAGCAAGAAAAGCCATACCACTGCTTCACTCGATGAAGCAGTCACCCTGCTCAATGAAATCAATGGCCTGAGAATCGTTGAACTGGCAGAACTGGAGCCCGACCAGACCTACCGGCTTCGCATTAAGGCAGACTTGTACAAGAAAACACTGCCACTGAAAATGCATACGATCATTCCCTTTGTCTCCTGGTGGGACTTGAATACGGACTGGTACACCGTGGAATTTATCTATTGAAAAGATCCACAGGACCATGGCAGGCCAAACCCCCTCCCCCGCATCTCATCCCATTCCCGCAGACCTGGTTCCAATAGAGCCCGGGATAACCAGGGAACAGCGCCGCCAGAAGCGGAAATTAATCAACCGGGTCATCCTCTTCTGTATCTGCCTCATTCCGCTCTTTATCTGGCTGCAGGGCAGGCTTTTCGAACGCGATATTCAGCTTCCGCTGAATTCCAACATCGTCATCTTCGCGCTGATCAATCTCAATGTCATCCTGGTTCTGATCGTCCTGTTTCTGGTGCTACGCTACCTGGCAGAGCTTATTTTCGAACGTAAACGAAATGTTCTGGGCAGTAAACTGCGCACTAAACTGGTAATTTCCTTCCTGTCGCTGTCACTGCTGCCCACCATCCTGCTTTTTTTCGTTGCCCTGCAGTTCATCAGCTCCAGTGTCGACTACTGGTTTAATTCGAGCATCGAAGAATCCCTGCAGGAATCACTCGACCTGGCCAGATCCCAGATTCAGGACAGTCGTGAACAAGTTAATGGCAGTGCAACCAGGATTATCGATCAAGTGGCGGCTTCGGGCCTGCAAGAGATCACCCGGGAATCGATCGCTGCACTGCTCGATGACATGCTCATCCTCACCCCTGCTGCCTGGCCGTCCATGCTCACCGTGCTGATCGATAAACCGGCGCTGGAGATATCGCGCTCGACCGGTGAGCTGAAAACTCTTGTCTCCCCGAACATCCCGGTGGAGATCCTGCAACAGGTCCGCATGAAAGAGGCAAACGTGTCGCTGATCCAGACCCTGGAACGTGGAGAACTGGTCCGCAATATCAGACAGATCCGCTTGGGAGGCGAACCGGGAACCAGCGGCGTCCTGATCACCTCGCTGCTGATTCCGAAGGACAGGCTCGACCGCATGACCAGAATTACCAGCGGTATCCAAGACTACAGGCAGCTCAAATATTTAAAAGATCCATTCAAATTCTGGCTGCTGCTCATCCTGCTCATGGTAACGCTGCTGATCGTCTTTGCAGCAATCTGGTTCGGCCTGCGGATCGCCCGGACCATTACCGAGCCGGTGGATGAACTGGTGGCGGCCACCCGGAGGATTTCCGAGGGCGATTTCGATTTCACCATGGATGAGGCGAGCGGCGATGAAATCGGCCAATTGGTGAGCTCGTTTAACACAATGACTTCCAACATCAACACCAGCAACAAGCAACTTGCCGAAACCCACCGGGCACTCCAGCAGAGTTCACAGGAATCCGAACAGCGACGGCGCTATACCGAAATTATTCTGCAAAACGTTTCCGCCGGAGTGGTTTCGCTCGACGAAAACGGCCGTATTACCACCATTAACAATTTCGCTGCAAAACTGCTGCGTATCGACGGCGCCAGATATATCAACATGACGTATCGGGAAGTATTGCCGCGGGAGTACACGCTTATCCTCGACCGCTTCATCGAGGAGCTCTACGCCACCGGCAAGCTGTCAGTCGAGCAGCATTTAAAAGTTACAATTAACCGGGTCGCCCTGTCGCTGCTGGTCAGTTTCACCCGCCTCGAAGACGACGAGGGCACACCCATCGGTTTTGTGCTCGTCTTCGATAACCTTACCAAGATTGAAAAGATGCAGCGCATGGCGGCCTGGCGGGAAGTGGCCAGACGCATCGCCCACGAAATCAAAAACCCACTGACCCCAATCCAGCTGTCCGCTCAGCGGTTGCGCAAACGCTACCCTGAAATACTGGCCGAAGAGGACTCGGTCTTCGACCGCTGCACCGATACGATTATCAGCCAGGTAGAAGAACTGAAGCAGCTGGTCAGCGAGTTCTCCCAGTTTGCCCGGATGCCGCAAATCAACAAAGCCCCCGGCGATCTGGCCGCGTTGACCCGGGAAACACTGGTTCTCTACCAGGAAGCGCATAAGCATATCGACTTCAGATGCCGGATCGATCAGGAAATTCCAATCTTCGAGTTCGACGGGGAGCAGATCAAACGCAGTCTGATCAACCTGCTGGACAATGCGGTTGCGGTTTTACCCAGCGGCGGTAAGATAGACGTGGAACTCTCGGTCAACCAGTTCGCTCAGACGGTGCTGATCAAGGTATTCGATGATGGTCCCGGCATCAGCAAGGAGAACAAGCTCAAGTTGTTCGAACCCTATTTCTCGACCAAGAAGAGCGGTACCGGACTCGGCCTGGCCATCGTTTCAACCATCGTCAATGACCATGGAGGCTATATCAGGGTGCAGGACAACCAGCCCCGCGGTTCGGTATTTACCATCGAGCTGCCCCTGGAAAACAATGAGCTGGGTATGGATCCCGGCCAGGCCGGGTATTCCTGATGATCCGCTGCAGATAGCGGCCGCTGAAACCCAATGAACAAAAATATTCTGATCATAGATGATGAATCGAGCATCCGTGAGTCACTGTCGGGTATCCTCGAGGACGAAGGGTTTCGCACCATTGCCGCCTCCTCCGCCGAAGAAGGCCTGGAGCTGATCGAAACCGAAAACGTGTCGCTCGTTCTGCTCGATATCTGGCTCGGCGAAGGAATGGACGGCATGACCGCGCTGACAAGAATAAAGGAGCGTCATGAAATCCCGGTGATCATGATTTCCGGGCACGGCACCATTGAAACGGCGGTGCAGGCCGACCCGGCGGCGCCTTTGATTTCATCGAAAAACCGCTGTCCTACGACAAGATCATCCTGTCGATAGCCAACGGGCTGCGTGTTGCCCGCCTCGAGCAGGAAAACCGTCTGCTCAGGGAGCGCTCGGTGCGCAAGACGACTATCACCGGCGATTCGGAAATTATCGCTTCATTGCGTCAACAGATCGAGATGGTCGCCCCGACCGATGCCTGGGTCCTGATCCGCGGCGAGCACGGGACCGGCAAGGAACTCGTCGCCCAGACCATCCACAGCCTGTCCGCCAGTGCCGGCCAGCCGATGATCGAAGTCAACTGTGCGGCCATTCCTGAAGAGTTGATCGAATCAGAACTGTTCGGCCATGAAAAAGGCTCGTTCACCGGGGCCCAAGCCAACAAGCGAGGCAAATTCGACCAGGCCGACGGCGGCATCCTCTTCCTTGACGAAATCGGTGACATGAGCCTGAAAACCCAGGCCAAAATTCTGCGGATCCTGCAGGAGCAGAAATTCGAGCGGGTCGGCGGCAGCAAGACCATCAAGGTCAATGTCCGGGTGCTGGCCGCGACCAACAAGAACCTGGAGCGGAAATCGAACAGGGAAATTTCAGGGCCGATCTTTTCTATCGCCTTAACGTCGTGCCGATCCATGTGCCTCGGCTCTCACAGCGCGCCGAGGACATTCCGCTGCTCGTCGAGGATCTGATGCAGGAGCTCAGGAAAAGGGTCTTAAGAGCAAGGCCTTCAGCGACGACGCGCTGCGGCGATGCAAACCCATGACTGGCCCGGCAATGTCCGCGAATTGAGAAATTTCGTCGAACGGCTCTGCATCATGTGCCCGGAAGATACGTTAAAGGCGAGCCACGTCAGGCTCTTTCTCGGGCAGACTCCTCAAATGCCCGCATCTGGGCAGGAAAGCACGCTGCCGCCTTTTAAAACCGATGATTTCAAGGAGGCCCGCCGGCTGTTTGAACAGGACTATCTGCAGTACAAACTGGACCAGAACGGCGGCAACATTTCCCGCACCGCCGAGCAGGTTGGCCTGGAACGAAGCCATCTGCACAAAAAGTTAAAAAGTCTCAATATCATTTCCTGATCATTCTTCTATCCTTATCATCGAGGTAACCAATCATGGTATTTCCAGAATATCGTCCCCGCCGACTGCGACAGAAAGAAGCCCTGCGCTCCCTGATCAGGGAAACCCGCCTCGTCTGCAGACCAGATCATCTATCCACTGTTCATCGTGCCGGGCAAAAACATCAGAGAGGAAATCGTCTCCATGCCCGGCGTCTTTCGGATCTCCGTCGACCAGCTTGGCCAGGGAGGCCAGGGAACTGCTCGACCTGGGCATCAACAGCGTCATCCTCTTTGGCCTGCCGGAGAAAAAAGACCCCATGGGCTCCGGGGCCCATGCCAAGGACGGCATTGTCCAGCGAGCCATCAGGGAGCTGAAAAACAAAGCTCCGGAACTGATGGTCATCACCGATGTCTGCCTCTGTGAATATACCGATCACGGTCACTGCGGCTGTCTGATGGAAGACGAGGTAGACAATGACGCAACGCTTGAGACTCCTGGCCAAGACCGCTCTCTCCCACGCCCAGGCCGGGGCCGACATGGTCGCCCCGTCCGATATGATGGACGGCAGGGTTGCTGAAATCCGCGCGGTGCTGGATGAGAACAATTTCGACATGATCCCGATCATGTCCTATGCGGTCAAATATGCCTCAGCCTTCTACGGACCATTTCGCGATGCCGCCGACTGTCGCACCGCAGTTCGGCGACCGCCGCAGCTACCAGATGGATCCGGCCAACAGCCGTGAGGCGCTGCGCGAGGCGACCCTGGACGTCGAGGAAGGAGCCGACATCCTGATGGTCAAACCGGCGGTTGCCTATCTCGATATCATCAGCCAGCTCCATGACGAATTCGACCTGCCGATCGCCGCCTACCATGTCAGTGGCGAATACGCCATGATCAAGGCTGCGGCAGAAAGGGGCTGGATCGACGGAGAACGGGTCATGGCAGGAGACCCTGCTCTCCATCAGGCGGGCCGGCGCCGACATCATCATCACCTATTTTGCCAAGGATATGGCAAGACTCTTGCTGAACGCCAGGTAGAAATATGCGCAAATGAACGGGGGCGCGTAAAATCAGTCTCGGCTGTCCCGGACTCTGAACTGCGCAGCAGCCAGAAGGTGCAGACCAGCAGCGCACCGGCGGTGTCTGCGGCCAGATCGAACGCTCGGGGTTCGTCCCGGAATAAACGACTGATGGAATTCATCGGTTATTCCGAACAGCATGCGGGATCAGCAGTGCCGGTGGCGGCTGCCAGTAATTTCCTCCGTCTTTCTGACCTGCGGGGAAAAACTGAAAAGCACCGTCAGCGCTCAGCACCCCATAGAGCAGCAGGTGAGCAACCTTGTCCTGGCCGGGAATAAAGCGATAGCGATAGCCCCAGCCGGCTGGTGGGACAGAAAAAAAATTATCCCCATGCAGAGCAGCATCGGGACCATTCTAAGATATACGATGCGTGTTCCAGGCAACACTATGATTGCCGTGTCTTCGGCCTGAGCTGCGTCCAGGTGAACCTCGGCTCAGCTGTTCCGGCGGTATCTTGCGGCTGATCCGTTTGATCGAGGCAGCGATTTCTTTTGACCGGACCATCGTCCAGACAGAGCTCGCTCCTGTCCCGATATGAGGTCAGATACCATCTTTCGGTCCCGGATCTCAAAGGTATGGCTCCAGTTGATCTCGATCGTTTCGGGATTTTCGTCGATCGGCACCGCAATGCCGCACCGTCCTTGACCAGCTGCACGCAGTCGACTGTCGGTGATCTTCAAAAAGCCAGCAGTTGCCCTGGTCGGTTGGCCACAGGATAAAGACCCCGAGTTCCCGTGACGCTTTTTCTTCTGCCGGCAGCCTTCCGAATCCTTTCAATCTCCGTCCATCAGCGATATCTTCAGCTGCTCCTCCGGGGTGGAGCGGTCGTTTGGCGACCTGTGGATTGCAGGCACAGCAATGTTTATATTTTCTGCCGCTGCCGCAGGGGCATCGTTCATTTCGACCTATTTTTGCCATGCTTTATCCTGTGTTCGCATTTCAAGAGACTCAGCTTATGAGCATTTGCTGTAGCCGCATTTGCAGATCTCACAGCCTTCTTCAAATACCAGCTTGCCGGAACATTCCGGACAGATGGAGGAAAAGCCCTGCTGGGTGCCGGCCATGAAGGACTTGAACAGCTTGCCCAGCTGGGCGGGCAGGTCAAGCATATGCCCGCTGGAACGGTCGAGCTGCTTGATGATCTCATCCATGGGCACATCTGAAGCGAAGCGCCAGCGAGACCAGACGGCAGGTCGTCGTCCACATGGTCGATTTATCCTTGAGATCGACCCGGTTGTCAAAGGGAAATTTGGCAAAAACCTCCATCGGCTTCTCGTCGTCGTCAAAACAGACGATGAGATAGATGGATTTCTGGTTCTGCATCCTTGACCCGGTAGCGCTTGGCACTCAGCACATCCGGCAGCTTCTTCTTGCACATCTGCTGGCTGACCACCACGGTCTGCCCGGTTTTCGCGTTTCTTCGGAGCGCTCCTTGGTGTTGAGCACCTGCGAATCCCTGGAACCGTCACGATAGACCGTCAAGCCCCTTGCAGCCAAGATTATAGCCGAGCATATAGGCACGTTTGACATCTTCCCGGGTGGCTGTCGCGGGCAGGTTGATGGTCTTGCTGATGGAGCTGTCCACCCCGCTCTGCTGCAGGATTCCCTGCATCCTGATATGATCTTCCGGGGCAGATGTCCTGGGCGGTCCGGAACACCTCCTGCCAGTCGCCGGAATCTCCGCATGGCCGATGACCGTTCCGCTGTCGGCCACCTTGTTCATCAGCTCCTCGGAATAGAACCCTTCCGCCCGGGCAACTTCCTCAAAATACTTGTTGACCATGATCAGCCTGTCGCCGTCCATGACATGCTTGATCATGACGATCGAGAAATAGGGCTCACAGCCGGAGGCACAGTCGGCGATCATCGACACGGTGCCGGTCGGCTGGATCGAGGTGAGCGCCGCATTGCGCCGGGGCTTATAGTGCATTGTACTCCGGGTCGTAGGCCGGAAAAGGCCCCTTCTCGGCGGCCAGTCGGATCGACTCGTCCTCGGCTATCTGCCTGGATAAACGCATCACCTCGGAGGCCAGCTGCCGCCCTTCCTCGCTGGCATAGGGAATGCTCGAGCTGAATCAGCATGTCGTGCAGCCCCATGATGCCCAGTCCCGACCTTACGGGTTTTCAGGGTCATTTCGGCGATCTCCGGGATAGGAAACCGGTTGCAGTCTATAACGTTGTCCAGGAAAACGGTGGCCGGTCTGACGGTCTTTTCGAGCCGTCGGCTAATCGACCTCGCCGTCCTTGACAAAGTTGCCAGGTTGATGGAACCGAGGTTGCAGCTCTCATAGGGGAGCAGCCACTGCTCACCGCAGGGATTGGTCGCCTCAAACTCGCCCAGCTGCGGGGTTGCGATTGTCCCGGTTGGCGGCATCGATGAAGAGCACGCCGGGTTCGCCGTTATGCCAGGCAAGATCGACTATCTTGTCAAAGACCTCGCGGGCATTCAAGGTCTGGATCACACATCCCGGTCGACGGCTCGATCAGGTCATAGTTCCGTCCTGCTTTCACCGCCTCCATAAAACCATCGGTAATGGCCACGCTGAAGTTAAAATTGTTGAACCTGTCCTGATCCTCCTTGGCAGAAATAAAATCCATGATATCCGGGATGATCGACCCGCAGCACGCCCATGTTGGCGCCGCGCCGCTTGCCCCCCTGCTTGATGGTCTCGGTGGCGGCATCAAACACTGCGGCAAAGCGACAGCGGTCCCGAAGCCACCCCCTGGGTGGACTGGACCGAGGCATTTTTGGACCGCAGCCGGGAAAAGGAATAACCGGTCCCACCGCCGGTTTTGTGCACCAGGGCCCCATTGCGGATGGCCGTAAAAATACCGTCCATCGAATCCTCGACCGGCAGCACAAAACAGGCGGAAAGCTGACCGAGATCAGTGCCGGCATTCATCAGACAGGGAGAGTTGGGCAGAAAGTCGGTATGATACATCATCTCGAAGAAGCGCTGCCGCAACTCATCATAATCCCGGGGCTTCTTCTTGCCGGCGGCGACCGCGTCGCCCACCCGCCGGCAGAGGCGCTCCCAGTCTTCGACCGGGTTGCCTTCCGGATCTTTCAGATAATATCTGCGCTTGAGTACCGTCTGGGCTGTTTCCGTCAACACATGACCGGTTCCTTCAGGCGCCATCACCTCTTCTCCTTCCGTGTAAGGCTCCAGCATAATTTCACCGATAGTTGTAATAAATATGAAATGACTCATGGTCAGAACCGGCCCCGTCCGGGAGGCCTCATTTGCCCATGATGCAAATAGCATATACACTACATTTATTGCCCCAACAACAACAAAGTACAACATATTGTATATAAATACAAATAAGGTCAGAAAATCGAGATGATAAAATACCCTGACAGGAAAAGAAAACGCCGCGGGGTTTCTGGTACGAAAATTGACAGCTTGCGCAGCCCACCAGGCCGTGAGCCTCCCCTGCATCGAGACAGCAAACCCAGGGTCAGCGAGCCCGAAGCGGCCTAGCTCTGCTTGCTTAATAGCACTCTTTACTGCCGCTGCATCAACTCCTTGGCATGTCTAATATTTCCGCGGGCAATTTCCAGCAGATGCAGCGGGCCGGCCGTTCCATTCTGGGGTGCCAGGATCGCTTCGGCGGTGCCGGTGTCAATTACTTTCTGGTACAGTGTAATAGCCTGCTCATAGTCACCTTCTTTTTCATAGGCAACACCGAGGTTGAGTAAGGCATAGGGGTTGTCCGGATCTATCGCCAGCGCCTGGCCGAGATATGCTTTAGCATCGCTGATCCGACCTTCACTCAGCCTGGCAAATCCGAGGTCGGCAAGTTTGACCGCATGCTCGGGGTTGTCAGGCGGATAGAGCAAGTCCTCGACGCGTTCGATACTCTCTCCGAGCTGCTCCTGCTTGTCCAGCGTGACCCGGGCGATATCAGCAGGATTATTGACAATGCGCGGCGTCACGAAAATGAACATATTGGTGCGCAGTTCACGGGTTGCCCGTGTCTTGAAGAGCCAGCCCAGCAGCGGGATATCGCCGAGCAGCGGCACCTTATTCTCCTCTTCGATGCCGTCATGGCCGATGATGCCTCCGATCACGATGGTATCGCTGTTTTCGACGATCACCGTGGTCTGGGCCGTTCTTTTGAAAGTAGTCGGCGTCAGCGACTCGTCCTGGCCCTTGAGCTTGATCACCTCGGTCTCGATTTCCAGCCGCAGGGTATCGGCCTGACCGATATGGGGGGTGATCCTGAGCTTGGTGGCCACGTCCTTATATTCGAACTGGGTATAATCCTGCTGTCCGGCGGTGGTGTTCTGGCTGGTAATATAGGGCACGTTTTCGCCCACCGATATCTCCGCTCTTTTGTTGTCCGTTGTCAGAATCTGCGGGGTGGCGATGATATTGATGTCTTCATCGGTTTTATACGCCCTGAGGATGGCCGCAATATTAGGAAAAGTGATGCCGCCGATCTCGATTCCCTGTTTGAGCACCCCAAGTGACAGGCCGGTAGGCAGAAGTGGCGTCTCGGGATTGGTGATGCCTTCGATGTTACCGTAAGCCGGGTCTCCGCTGAACCCGCCGAAAGCCACCCCGTCCCCGCCTGAAATTTCATCCCCGCCGACCCACTGAACCCCTACCTCGAAACTCTTTTCCACATTGACTTCCATGATCAAGGCTTCGAGATAGACCATACGCCGCGGGATATCGAGCTTTTTAATCACCGACTCGATGACCAGGAACTCCTCGCGCGAGGCGGAAACGATCAAGGCATTGGTCTCTTCATCTGCCATGATGCTGACCTCGGCTGAAATGGCCGTTGCTTGTACGTCGACTGTTTCTCCTTCCTGCTGTCTGGGCAATTCAGTCAGCACTCGAGCCATTTCGACGGCTGTGGCGTTCTGCAGATAAACCACGTGGATATTGCCGGCGCCCCGATCCAGCTTCACATCGAGTTTTTCCACCAGGCCCCGAACCCGTTTAAGCTCGGCGGGATCGGCCAGAACGATCAGAGTATTGATCCGCTCATAGGCAATAACCCTGGCTCCGCTCAGCACTGCCTCACCTGTAGCCTTTGCCGGCCCGCTTTTCTGGAAGATCGTATCCAGAATTGCTGCGATTTTGGTGACCTCACCGTTTTCAAGCGGGATAACCTCTATCTGTTCCCGGCTGTATGCAACATCGAGCTCTTCGATAATAGAAAGCAGTCGTTTTATATTGGACAGGGTGTCCGTGATAATCAGCATACCCGATGGCGTATGGGCCACGATCACCGAAGTCTTGGAGATCAGCGGCTGCAGAACCTGCTGTATCTCGGTCGGTGTTGTATGCTTCAGCGGCACCAGCTGGGTCACCACCCGGTCCCCCGGCTCAGCCGTGGCCATATCCTTGATCAGGTCGATATTCTGTGACCTGGCCGCCACCAGCGGCACGATCTTGATCACCGAGCCAGCCTTGACCGTCGTGTAGCCGTGGATCTCAAGAACCGATTCGAATACCCGATAGGCATCCTCGTCGGATATCTTGGCCGGTGAGATAATGGTCACCTGTCCCTTCACCGACGGGTCAACCACGAAGTTCTTTCCAGTTAATTCACTGATATACTTAATAAATATATTAATGTCGACATTATCGAAGTCGATGCTTACATAGCGCGGTGGAGAAGCCGCAACGTTCTGGGCATTAGCTGCGGTCGGAGCACACAGACAAACCGTAACCAGCAAAAGCATCGGCAGCAGCAGCCGAAAGCAGCTCAGCCATACTGGTGCGAGATAGCTCGAATTCGATGCACCCCTCAAATGTATTTTATTTATCGCGCTGTTTTTCATGATGTCGTTATTCTTGTGTTTCTTCAGCAATACGGCCTTTGACGGGCACCCCCATGCCACTCTGGCCGAGCCGGTTAAGATCAACCCGCAGGCCGGTCGGCTCAGTGGAGGCCCCATCTTCAGGCCCGGCTGAGACTGACCCTTGTTCAAAAACGCCACCGGTAACCTGTTCAACCAATTGCTGTCTGGCTTCCTCAATAGCGTCCTGCCGATTCTGCCCGGATAAGGCCATCGCATTCATGGCTGTACGCAGCTTGGCAGCTTCTGCAATATCGAGCATTTCGTTGTTTCCCTGCCGGCTGATAATGACTCTTCCTGGCAGAATCCGACGCAGGCTCGCCCCTTTTATAACATCTCCTTCACTAAGCAGATGCTGTTTTTTGTCTTCACGATCATAGATAACGGCTCGACCGGGGCCATCCGACTCTGTGATCGTGCCAACCAATACCAGGTCCAGAGCCGACGGCGGCACCGACTCCAGCAGTTCATCGCCCATCCCGCGACGGCTCTTCTCTGATCTTGGCAGGAATACGTTTCGGCGAGTTATCGCTTCTTTATCATCCACCGCCTGGATACTATCCTGCGATGATCCCGGCCGCTCCGACTCGGACCCCGCCCCGTCAAGGGGACGCACGGTCCCCGGTTCTAGGACCTGAGCAGTGTTGAACCTGCTGTCAGCCAGATAATAAAACAGGGAGACCGCACCAAAACAGAGCAGACCAAGCAGGACCAGAACAGCCAGGTGTACAGCGACCGACCCGCGATCAGCAGATGCTGGCCGCTGCCTGACCATCGGTAAAAACGGGGCCTGCATCGCCTGCTTCATTTGGCCTCCTCCTGCGTCTCGAAGGTGACGATGGAGATCAACGCATCAAGCAGCCCACTTTCTCGTCTGTTTTTTTGTACGACAATCCGTCTGACAAAGGCAGCGTTTTCGATTGATTCGATTTCGATTAAAAAATCTATGAGTTGACTCAACACTATCTCTTCGATCCTGACCTCCACCTCCGACTGTCTGAGCCCGTTCTGCCAGGATGTCGCAGCCGGCTTCATCGAGGTGAGCCGGTCTTTGACCCGCACGGCGGTGGCCCGCTGTTCAACGAAGGTAAAAAGATTGAAATCGGCAGGCCGCCGCTCGACCCGCTCCAGAATATCGCCTCTGTCGGCTTTGAGCTCTTGATACTGCTGCTGCAGCAACTGCAGCTCTACTACCGCCGCGCGCTGCCGCACCAGGGCTTGCTCAAGACGATTTTTTTTATGGAAAAACGGCTCAATTCCGAGCTGATAGACCAAAAATACCAGAACGAACAGCGCCCCGCTCAACACAAACAGCCGCTCCCGCCTGGTGAGACGGTTAGTCTGGATGGTATCCTGCAGCCTGTCGAAAATGTGGTTTATCTTCACGTCCGCTTCCAAACCCGTCACAACTGCAGATTGAGGCTGAAAGAGACGCCTGAACCATCTGCCGACTGCACCGCCGAGCCGATTCGCACCGAGGAATAATAAGCCGACCCCTCGAGGCGGTTGCTGATCCCGTCAACATCGTTGAAGGCATCGGCTGTTCCATCGACGGTTATCTGCTGCCTGTCGAAGGTAAATCGCTCAAATGAAACATCCACAGCGGGCGGTATCCGGCGCGATAGATCAGAGAGCAACGCTACCGTTGTGACATCCGGATTAGGAACCGCATCGAACACCATCGTGCGCTGCATCTCCTCAATTTTGGCGCGCAGCTCCTGCACCGGGTCTGAAGCCGGCTCTGCACCGTCGAGAGTTGCCCTGAAAATTGCTTTTGCCTGATCTGCCAGTTCATCGCGCTCTTTTACCAAGCGTCTGAAATCATAGACCTGATAGATGCCAACCGCCAGGAGCATCAGCAGCAGAACGCCGCAGACCCGAGCCAGCCGGCCGATTACGTTACGGGCGCCGTCGGCCGCTGCTTCGGCTCTTTTAAGGTCGATCACCCGTCGATTCCTGATGGCTGAGCGCATATCCTTGTTCAGAAAACCGGCGAGTTTCTGCATGCACGGCTCCGGTACTCCCCCGGCTGTCTGCTGCATCAAATGCTCCAGCGGAAAGATCTGCTGCAAAGAAAAAACATTGTCGAACCGGGAACCGCGTTGACTGAAGTGGCGTTTTATATCCGGCCACCCATCCTCGATACCCTGTCCGCCTATTACGACCTGGAGGCTCTCACCCGCCTGATCCCGCACCCAGCGCCAGCAGCGTCCTGCGCACTTCCCTGCTGAGATGCTGCAGCGGGGATTCCGGCAACTCATCACTGGCACTTCTTGACGCATCATTGAGGATTGCAATTACCATATCGAGGGATCGGATGGTCCTGATTCTTTGGTCCTCGATATAAAAAAAGGTGGCTTCAGTGCGACCCAACTCAAGGTATATAAACTGCTCCAGGGGCTCAATAGACAGACTTGAGGAGGAGCAGAGCTGCTGCAGCCGTGCCATGCTGGAAACCGTGACGATTTTCAAATCGAGGCCCTGGCTGCCAAGCAGGTCGAGCCAGCCCTGATAACGGCGCCCCCCCATCACCGCAACCAGCAGCTCGGTACTGCCGTCGTCGAGCACCATCGAAGTAAAGTCATGGACAAACGGCTCGGTGGCTGAACCGAGCCGGTCCTGCAGCTCGTACGGCAAGATCTCGCGTAGCTTACCCGGGTCGCTGAACGGCAGATTGAGATTTATAAACGAGAACTCGGCGGCGGACAACGACAGATAACACCCTGCCCCGGTACCTCCACAGCGCTCGACCACCTCTGCAACTGCTTCCTGCACGCGGCGCTCAGCCTGGCCGTTGGAACCATCGGCGATAACACAGTGATGCGAAGCCTGCACCGTGATCGTTCGTTTGTCACCGGCGCAAAGCAAGCCTGCGACGATACCATCGCTGATATCGAGTAAAAGCAGTCGGTTTTTATCCATCATCTGCTTCAATGTGGTTATCTGATTCCGCGATACAGGACCACAATCCCGTCCTCGGTCCGGTTCAGATCGGCCCGCATCTGCAATCGGCCCGCCTGCAGCCGGGCCGAGGCTGTTATTCTGAACCAATCGCTGCTGGTGGCGACCAGCCCGTCTTCTATCACCGCATCCCCCGGCCAGCCAAGAAGTGAGCGATACCAATTCGGGTCAGCTAATGCGGCTGTCGATGATTCCTCTCTCCTAAACGCATCAGCCGTTTCGGCCGCTTCAGCAGGGACGCCTTCAGCCAGGGACTGCAGCAGCAGCCGGGGGGCGGTATTGATGTTGATCTTTCCCCGACCGTAAAGCCCAATATACTCGGAGAGGCCCTTCTTTTCATTGTTTCCATAAAGAATTTCCGGGGTAACCCCTTTGACCAGCAGCAGCTCTTCCATAAACTCGACCGCTCCGTTCCGGGCCATGTACGGATTTGGCAGAGACAGATAATAGGACTGACTCAGCCCCATTGACCAGCGCCTCGTCATCGGGGTCGAGCCAGTCGGTCAGTGAATCGACGATCTCACGGGCCTGATCGTCTCCTGAGACGGCAAATTCACCGCTCAGCAGCAGACGCAACAGTACCTTGCGAAAAGCAGCGGCAGATCCACGTCTCCGCACCGGGTCATTTTGTTCGCCGCCCGCCACCAGTGAGTTGATCGGCAATCTTCCGGAGAAATCGTCGATGGCAACCCGCAGCTCGCCCCGGTCGAACAAAGGGCCAAGGTTTTGGTCCCCGAGCTGGGCCCAGGGCTCGATCAAGGCATCGAAATCGTTTTGCAGCCGATCACTATCGAGCACCGTCAGACCGACCTCGACTCCAGACTCAGCCATGGCCGTCAAAAATGTATTGCTTGTATAATGCTGAACCTGATCCATCGAGGTGCGGGTGGTCCGGTTGAAACGTATAACCACCGCGCTGAGCACGCTGACCATCGCAACCACGAGCAGCAGCGCCATACCCCGCTGGCAAGCCAGGCTTACACCTTTTTTTTCAGCCACGCCCAGGCTCCCGGGTTTCGAGGGATTTACCGAGAACCGCTGGCCGAACCTGCATCGAGCTCCGATAGGTTCGCTGTTTGCCCTGCTCGCCGCTATCCTCTCTGAGCACCAGCTCAATCCGGATCAGGGCAGGAAAAAATCTGTCCTCAGGACTCGTTTCAAGCCCGGCCGAACGTGTCTGCCAGCGCTTCAGTTCACGGCCGGTAGCATCGACATAGGTTATAGAAAATGCTGCGACATTCTCGCACAACAGCAGCATCCGGCTTCGATTTTCAACTGCGTCGCCGGCACCAAGGCTAAACGGTTGATCGGACCGATAGAGCGCCAATGCCCGGGTTCCCTGATCAGGCCTGAGGTGGTAGCCTACCGTGGTCAGGGACACGGGCATGGCGGTCGGATCGAAAACGAGATGCGCACTGGAGGTGAACTGCAGAACCGGTTCCTCTGCGTCTTTTACCTCCACCTCGTTTCCTCTGAGAAAGCCGGATCTTCCTTTATACAGCCCGATCAGATCGATGTTCATCTGCTCGAATACCACCTGGGCGCGTCGGTTGAACCTGGCCTCCTGATCAACATTTGAGACCACCGAGAACACGGAATCATAGATCGCATAGGCAATCGATGCCGTAATGGCGAAGACGGCGATCGAAACAAGCAGCTCGAGCAGCGTGAAGCCGCGCTTTGCCGGGCAGGAAAACCTTTTCACTTCTCCCCCGTCGCGTAACGGTATCTTCTCAGCTCGAAGCTGCGTTCCCGCCGGGTGTCGGTTATCTGCAGATCGATCCGCTGGAGCCCGGCATCGGCGCCGCCGAACGCCACTTGAGTTCGCTCGATGTCGACCCGCCATGAATAGCCTTGGTAGTCGTCTCCAAAATCGCCGCTGGCCGGGATCGTTTCCGCCTCACCTGCATTCTGCCGAAGACGGTCGAGTACTTCGGCCATCTGAGAAGAGGCAAGCTGTGCGGCTATAGAGGAAAAATCATTGTCGTCCGCCACAAACATACTCTGATGCTGGCTGCCGATAAGCGTGGTCAGGCTGATTGCCAGGATGGCCAGGGCCACCATGGCCTCGAGCAGGCTGAAACCGCTGTTCAAGGGGTCAAACCGTAGCTTCACCAGCTTCTGCCGGCTCTCGTAATGGTTTGCAACCTGCAAACCATTAACCAC
The DNA here is from genome assembly GCA_963707715.1 of uncultured delta proteobacterium. Classification (GTDB taxonomy): domain Bacteria; phylum Desulfobacterota; class Desulfobulbia; order Desulfobulbales; family Desulfocapsaceae; genus JABDQA01. The sequence continues at coordinate 40,753 of CAVPRJ010000002.1, read as the reverse complement.
AGAACCGGCAGCACTATTTCTCAGACAGTTTTCAAGCACCGCTGGTTCCGGGTTTATCGAGGCTTATCTGGATTTCATACAGAAACGGATGGTTTTTGAGCACCAGTGCCCGGGTCCCGTCGCTGATCTGAAGCACGAACGAATCGATCATTCCCCGGGTGTTGACCCATATCGAAACAGGTTCGCCACCCTGAGGCTCGCTCTGCTCCGAGTTCATCGCCTGCAGGCGCACTCCTTCGGGCAGTTTTAGCAGGAGCAGATCAGTTTTGCCAGCCGACGACCCATGAAGACCGGCCGCTTCCCCGTCGTCTGAGGGAAACTGAATGGCAATGCTGTTTTCAGCCGGGGAGATGATCAGCCGGCAGCCCCAGGCCGAAGATCGGCCCGCCTGCTTTGCTTTTCGGGTGAATCCTGCAACGCTGAGCGCCGCCTGCTTGAGCGGATCTGAACTAATCGGGGACTGGAGTGCGGGAATTGTTATAGCGGAAACGATCAGTACAATGACACTGACAACCAGCACTTCCAGCAGGGTGAAGCCCCGTTCTGATCCCGCTTGGTCGCTCACTCCAACTCCCAGTTGTTGATGTCCCGGTCATAACCATCGCCGCCGATCTCACCGTCCGCTCCGCGAGAACCCAAGTCGAAGTCACCGTGCTGACCCGGGCTCAGATAAAAAAATCGGTTTCCCCAGGGATCCAGCGGAACCCTGTTGGACTCGAGATAGCCGCCCTCCCGCCATTTGGTCGGCACCCTGCCGGTGGTCGGCGGAGCGATCAGCGCCTCTAAACCCTGATCAGTGGATGGATAGAAGCCATTTTCCAGCCTATACATCCTCAGGGCCGTATTCAGCCCTTCCACTTGAACCTTAGCCTTTGTCCAGCGCGCTTCATCCGGTCTTCCCATAATCCTGGGACCGATATAGCCGGCCAGGATACCGATAATTACCAGGACAACGAGTAATTCGATCAAGGTAAATCCCCGTGCGGAACAATACGCAGAATGGACCAGCCGCCAGTGTCGACTAGTAGTTGTATCAGCCTGATTCATGGTCAGTGCAAACTCCCTGCAGTGAAAATAGATAACCGGCTGCTCCAGCTGTATGTCGATCTCAGCCCTTTTGCACGGATCAGCTGATGATCCTATTAGCCTATTAGCCAATTACCTGGTTCATTTCGAAAATCGGCAACAGAATAGCTATCACGATAAAACCTACCAACACTCCCATGATGACGATCAGGACCGGTTCTATCAAGGCAGTCAGCGACATCATTGACGATTCGAGGTCACGTTCGCTGCTTCGGCTTACAATCTCAAGCATATCTTCAAGCTGCCCGCTCGCTTCACCGACACTGATCATCTGAACGAAGGTGGCCGGAAAAAAATCGGACCGGGAAAACGGGGCGGCCAGCGGCCTGCCCGAGTTAATTTCCTCAATCGCCTCATCGATAACCTGTTCGATACAGACATTGTCCACAACCCGTTTGCAGATCCTGAGCGAATCGACAATGTCGACCCCGCTGCGCAGCAGGCTCGCCATGGTTGAGGAAAATCTGAACAACACGCTATTCCTGGCGATTGCACCAATTACCGGGAGTCGCAGCAGCGCCAGATCGCGCAGCCTTTTTCCGGAGGCTCCGGCCGCAGCCATTTTCAGCCCAGCGGCGAGGCCCGCCACCCCCAGCAGAAGCAGCAGCCAGTGATTCTGTACAATCGAACTCAAGGACAGCAGCAGCCGGGTCGGCAGCGGCAGAACCTGTTCCAGGCCGGCATAGGCCTGCATGATATCGGGGATTACGAAGGTTATCAAAATAAATAGAACAGCCGCCCCGACCAGGGTCATAAAGGCAGGATAGATCAGTGCTGCTCGCAATCGTCCTCGTACCTCTTCGAACCGCTCACCATAGTCGGCCAGACGAGACAATACCCGGTCCAGCGAACCGGATGCTTCGCCGGCACGCACCATATTAATATACATCGCGGAAAATAAGCGCTCCTCATCCTGCAGATGCTGCAACCCGCTGCTCAACGACTCGCCGGTACTGACGGATTGCTTGAGCTGGGCGATCTGTTTTTTCAGCGCCGGGCTTTTGGTCTGCTCCGCTAGCGAAGCCAGCGCTGCATCCAGCGGAATGCCTGCGCCGAGCAATGTGGCAAGCTGCCGGGTAAAGGCCGTAATTTCAGATTTTCCTGATGCGCTCAAAAGACAACAGACGGCCAAATTTCGCTGTCGTCAGTGTCTGCCGCGAGCCCCCGGAAAGTACCACAGCGACCGGAAACATTCCGTCAGCGCGAAGCTGCTGGCGGACCATGGTCTCACTTTCGGCATCGATGATGCCCCTGCTTCTTGCTCCTTTCGAGCTCAGGGCTTCGTATTCAAAAACCGGCACATCCGATCCCGTTTTCAGGTTACCGCACTGCCTCTCCATACCCTGACCGGCAATGGAGAAAGAAAAATGGACGAGTAAGAAAATGTACTTGGGAAGCCTGATAATAGCAAAGATAAATCATCGCAGTCGGCATCAAGCCAGGGGTGCAGGTACAGCCTGACGATCAGAAAACCATTGAGAATTATGGTCTTGGAATCAATTTTTCGTGGGGGCGTATTGGGACCTCGCTCTGTCTGCTGAACGGCTGGCGCTAGCCCCAACGCAGCTGACGAACGATGCCGGTAATCAGGGAAAGCGGAGCCTCAGACGAACCGGCTCGAAGCAGAAATCAGCGCCACTTGATATGGCGTATACCGTCTTTTTCGGTAATCTCGCCGCTTCTTGGAGCAGTCGTGCGGCCGACCGGTGTTGCTTGAGCAGCTTCGGTGTCGACCCGCTCCGGCTTGTCGGCCACGTCCTGTTTCGGCTGGGCAGAATCCGTATCGTTCATCTCGGGTTCGGCCGGGACTTCTTTTTTCTCCTTAGTCTGCTCGCTTTTGGCAGGCTGATCAGCCGAAGCGGCATGCTCGGCTGAACGAGACGGCGCCGCAGGAGCAGCGGATGCAGCAGGAGCAGGCGCCGGCTGCCCGCCAAACAGGTTCTTGAGCCACCGCCAGAAACGCTCGAACCAGCCTTTTTTCCGGCGGGACTCGATAATTTCCTCGCGCCGTTTCTGGGTGGCCAAAATCTCGTCCGGAGTAAAATCCTTGCGGTGCAGATTTTCGGCCACTTCCACCTCGAGCATCTGCAACTCATCGCCCTCGAGCGTCACTATGGTGGCCTCAATCTCCTTCCAACCCAGATTTCGGCAGGCGCTCAGACGGCGAAACCCGGCCACCAGGGTACCCTGCTCATCAATCAGGACCGGGTTTATCAGGCCGACCTGGGAGATGGACTGCTGGAGCGGTTCAAGGTTTCCAACATCCTTTCTGATGCGGGTAGCTTGATCGATGCGAATCTGTTCTATGGCGACTTTCATGTGTTCTCCACAAAACTGCCTGATTGCCTTTGTTTTGGCGAATTATCGGCTGAATGATCGCGAGCGGGGCTGCTGATCCAACTGAGGTATACTCTAGTATATCAACGAGTTCCGGGCAAGGAATTTTCCGGCTAGGCGCTGCTGCCGCAGTATCGCGTTCTGGGCAAGCACCAGAGAGGATCTCTGGAACGGTTCCCTGAACCGGCAGCCGATTTGCGCCTACTTTTGCAGCAGATGAGAAACCGCCTGTTCGAGCCCGTCCAGGGACAGCTCGAACATCGGAAAAATCTCGCCGATCATCGCAATCGTCCGGGTATAGGGCCAGTTCTGCCTGGCGACCGGGTTGAGCCAGGCGCTGTGGGTAAAGGTCTCGGCCAGATAGGTCAGCCGCTCGATACTCGGCCTGCCGCTGCGCTCGAAGGCGTAGATGGATCCGTCCGGCACCATCAATTCGTACGGCGCCATCGAGGCGTCGCCGACCACGATGAATCTCGTATCCGGATCCAGTCCGCTCAGGCTGTCTATGGAGACCGGGGCACGAGACCTGGTCGGATCCTCCCAGAGCGTGTCGTAGATGGTGTTGTGGAAGTAATAGGTCTTGATGCGCTTGAACTGCGACTGGGCATAGGAGAACAGGGTCTGCACCAGTTCTACATGGGGTTCCATCGACCAGCCGCCGTTGTCGATGGCCAGGATTAACTTGAGCCGATCCACCACGCTGGGTTCGAAGACGATCTCTATTTCCCCGCCGTTTTTCATGGTCTGGTAGATGGACTCCTCGATATTGAGCTGATCCCTGGCCCCCCGGGGCACCATATGCCTGAGCCGTTTCAGTGCTTCACCGATGGAGTCGCTGGCCAGCAGCCGGTCTACCCCGTAGTCGCGATATCGCCGCTCAGTTGCCACCTGCACCGCCGAGCGATTGCGGGAGACGCCGCCGACCCGCATCCCGCCGGGGTGATGACCCGAATGACCGACCGGCGAGGTGCCGCCGGTGCCGATCCACTTCGAACCGCCGTCGTGCCTGCTCCTCTGCTCACGCAGCCGCTGTTTGAAATAGTCAAGCAACTCATCCACCGTCTTGTGCTGCAGCTCATGCTCATCGATGCCGAGCGCCCGGGCAGTCGCTTGCGGGTCTTTCAGCCACTCGTCGAGCATCGCCAGGGCCCAGAAATCTATTTCCTCGTCCTGCGCAGCGGGCAGCTCCGCGCCCTGGAAGAGGTGCGCAAAGACCTGATCGTAGCGGTCGAAATATTTCTCGCTTTTGATAAGGATCGCGCGCGCCGCCACGTAGAAGTCGTCAAGCGAGTTGACCAGCCCGCCTGCCATGGCCCGATGCAGCGTCAGAAAGGCGGTCGGGTTGACCGGCAAGCCGGCTGCTTTGAGCTGGTAGAAGAACGATTCGAACATGGCTGCTGCGCTCAGTTTCTGAAAAAGCCGCGCTTCTGCACGAACTTGCTCGATTTCTGGTAATCCCCGCTCTTTTTGAACAACACGCCGAGATACGGGATCTCTCGTTTGAGCAGGCTGCCCCTCGCTGAAATCTGGATCAGCCAGCAGCGCCCGTATCCAGTTGATCAACTCCCGGGTCGCCGGCTTTTTCTCGACCGCCTCGATGGTGCGCAGCTCATAGAAGAGCGAAATTGCATTTTCAGCCAGTGTCCTGGAAATATCTGGAAAATGCGTCTCGATGATGCGCTGCATCATGGCCGGTTCGGGAAAGGCGATATGGTGAAAATTGCAGCGCCCCAGGAACGGGTCGGACAGATCCTTCTTGGCATTGGAGGTGATGATGATCACCGGCCGCATAACCGCGCTGACCACCTCGTCGGTTTCTATGATATCGAACTGCATCTGGTCCAGCACATCGAGCATATCATCCTGAAAGTCGCTGTCGGCCTTATCAATCTCGTCGATCAGCAGCACGCAGCGAGTCTGCGAGACGAAGGCCTGACCGATCTTGCCCATCCTGATGTAGTCGTTGATTTGGGCGACATTTCTGGAGGAATCGCCGAATCTGCTGTCGTTTAAACGGGTCAGGGTATCGTACTGGTAGAGAGCCTCGACCAGCTTCATACTCGATTTTACATTGAGCACGATCAGGTCCAAACCGAGGCTTTCGCTGATCGCATGGGCCAGCATGGTTTTGCCGGTGCCCGGCTCGCCCTTGAGCAGCAGCGGCATCTCCAGGGCGATAGAAATATTGACGATTTTGGCCAGCTCCTGGTCCAGGACATAGCGCGAGGACCCCATAAATGAGCCATTCTGCATGGTATTCTCCGTTCGTTTTAGTCTATGGTGTTGCCTTGTTCCCTATTTTTGATAATGCGGCCGGCCAGAAAATACCAGCCCAGAGAGGCGAGCTGCAAGGCGATCATCAGTGAAAAACCGTATCTGAAGCCCTGCACATGGTAACTGCCGTCGGCCCCGATCGGCCACAGTTCGATGATCGCCCCGATCATCCACTGCCCTGAAAAAGCGGCGACAAACACGAGCAGGTTGACCCCGGTGGTGACCCGGCCCGAGAGGTTCAGCGGGAAGGACTGACTCAACGCCGCATAGGCGATGATCGGCGTAACCCCGATAAAACCGAACAGGCACCAGATGAGCGTGCTCCAGGACACCGGTGCGATCAGCACCAGGACCTGCAGGATAATGAATATGCAAAGATAGCTCACCGTGGTGGTCATCAGCGAAATGCCGCGGGCCGCGAGGCGCCCGGCGCTCCAGCCTGAGACGATCCAGCCGAGAATCATCGACACGGCAACCCAGAACAGCAGCGCTGCGGCAGCGGCCCGGGAAAGCCCGATCACATCGCGCAGCCAGGGACCGGCCCAGAGCCCCTGGATCGACAAAAAGCTCGCCTGGGACAGTGACACCAGCGGCGCGATCTGCCAGAAGGTGAGGCAGGCGAAGACCTTTTTGATACCGCCGAGCTGGCTGGCAAGCGACTCGGCCGCCGGTTTACTGTCCTGTTCGGGGACGACGGTAAAGATCAGCAGCGCAACTCCCAGGGTGCACAGGGCCAGCAGGAAAAACACCATGCGCCAGTCGGTGTAGCCCAGAAGCATCTCCACCGGCGAGGTCGCCACCAGCGCACCGAGCCCGCCGCTGGCCATCTGACAGCCGTTGATCAGCGGCCAGGTCTTGCGCTCGAACCAGACGGTATAGGCCTTGAAAGCGGCCATCAGGCAGGCGGAGACCCCGAACCCGATCAGGGCCCGGCCAGCCACCAGGCCGGCCAGGGTTTCGGCCCGGCCGAAGATAAAAGCGCCCAGTGCGGCAAAGAGCAGAAGTACCCCTTCAGTACGCCGCGGGCCGTAACGGTCCAGCAGCACCCCGAGCGGCAGCTGAAACGAAGCAAAGGCGATAAAGTAGACCGCTGAGAGCAGCCCGAGCGACGCGGGCCCGATACCGAGGTCGGCAACCAGGTTCGGGGCCAGCACCGCATTGACCACCCGAAAGTGATAGGAAATGAAATAGCCTGCGGCAAAAGGCAGAAACACCCGGTAGAGGGCCGCTTTGCTTGCATTATTCATGGCCTGGCGTCCAGAGCGGCCAGCAGCAGCGGCAAAGTTTCAACCACGTCTCCTGCAAAAAAGAAGTCGGAGATCAGGTTGAATCCGCTGAATTCATCCCGGCCCAGAGCCGGTTCGGTGTTAAACTCGAATACCCGGCCGCCGCCCAGCTTAACGGCCAGCGGCAGGCCCGCCGCCGGATAGACCTGGGCCGAAGTGCCGATCACCAGCAGCAGGTCGCAGTCGGCCACCAGGTTCTCGATTTCTTCATACCTCCTGACCGGTTCGCCGAACAGCACCACATTGGGTTTCAGCGCAGACGAGCAGCTCGGGCAGAGCGGTATGTCCTGCCTCCGGTAGTGCTCCTCGACCACCGGTTCCAGGTGGCTGCAGGACAGGCACTGGAGGTGCTGATGGTCGCCGTGGATCTCGAGAACGACACGGCTGCCGGCCTGCTGGTGCAGGTTGTCGACGTTCTGGGTGACTACGCCCGCCAGCAGGCCCCGCTGCTCCAGTTCGGCCAGCGCCAGGTGAGCCGCATTGGCGGTCTTGCCAAGCAGCACCTCTCCCAGGGCGCGGTACAGCTGCCAGGCTTTGGCCGGCTGCTGTCGAAATACCGCAAGCGTCGCATATTCATCCGGGGCATAGACACTCCAGAGACCGCCGGGACTCCTGAAATCGGGAATGCCGCTGCCCACCGATATGCCGGCGCCGGTCAGCGCCACCGCCTTGGCCGAGGTTTGCAGCAGCCTGGCCGCCCGTTTGAGTCCTTCGTCTTCTGCAGATCGAATCTGGATCATGAAAACACTCCACTCTTGCCTCGGCTATGTTCGATAAAATAACTGCTGTTGTCCAGCAGGGCCTTGATCAACTGAGGTCTGAGGACTTCGAAAATATCTTTTTTCAGGGTGCAGCGCTGCTCGTCCATAAACACCTTTTTGAGCTCCAGCGGCAGGCACAGCGAGCCGCGATGGTTTGCCCGGATAAAGGCAGCCTGGTAGCCTTTGCCAAGAAACACCTCGTCGCAGACAGCCCGTGTCTCGAAGCCCGGCAGCCGAATCTGGCGCAGCTCGCCGAGCAGATGCTCAAGAACAGCTCCGTACTGGCCGCGATCGATAAAATGAGTGCCGATATTGAACAGCGGGGGCGAACCCTCGATCCGGCTGTAGTTGTAGGAATGCAGATCGTAAAGAACGAACCGGCCGAAACGTTTTTGCAGCATGTCCAGCAGGGCCCGAAGAACCCGGTAGTAGGCCGCGTGCAGGCTGCGCAGCTGGTCCTGCTCCGCCTGGCCCAGCGGCACACGCCAGACCTGCGCTCCCCAGGCCTGCTCATAGATGCATGACTCAGGGCTGCGGTTCAGGTCGTAGTTATAGCGGGAGTCATTGACGATAATGGAGATGGGAAAATGCTCGGCGAGAGCCCCGGTGAACGGGTCCTCCTCGAATTTGCGCTGGTCCGCGCCAAGCAGCATTTTGTCGCGATACTGCTGCGCAACCCGGCTGCCATCGTGAATCGCGGTAACCACCATCGGCTGATAGCGCTCGACGCTAAGCTTGAATGCTCCTGAGTCGATCCAGGCGGAAAACGCAATACCGTGGTTTATCTGGTCGATTATCTGCTGTTCAGAGAGGGTATCCATATCCGGTCATTAGCGTTGAACTGCGATCTGGCAACAAATCATGTGTGCTCTTGATCATCTCTGGTTTCATATCGCATTTGCGGGCACGGCTCAACAACATAACTGGCGCCGCCATGTTTTTTCTGCCCGCCGGCTCCTGCCGATGCTTTTCATTTGAAGAGCGCAGAAGCGCTATGATACATTCCAGATAGAGAACGTGTCCTTCATCCCAGCTCAGCAAAGGTCGGCATAGGTATAGGCCATGTACAACGTCCTGGTTTTCGGTCTCGAGCGGCGTCTGGGAGAAATCAGAGCCTGTTTCTCCGGGCGCAACACCCAGCCGGTGAAGATATTCTCCGCCGACTCGCTGACCGAATTCAAAACCACTGCATTTTCCCGGGTTTTCGACCTGTGGCTGATCAATGGTCGCCACCCGGACAGCAAGGCCCTGCCGCTCAATCACGATTTTTCAATCGGCACACCCCCCTTTGTCTTTTTGGTTCAAGCCGAGGGTTCGGTCGACCCTGCCCGATTCGACGCAGACCTGGAGGTCACGGTACAGCCCGAAGGCAGCGGACCGGCTGTCTGGGTCGAGCGCTTCTACCAGCTGGACATCAGAAGGCAGGCGCAGCGTCGGGAAAATTTTCTGGCTGGAATCATCGATCCAAGACCCGGGCTGGAGGCGCTGGTGTCCCAGTCGCCCTTGATGCTCAAGCTCATCGATTTGATCAAGGACATCGCCCCGACCCGCTCCGCTTTGCTGCTGCACGGCGAGACCGGCACCGGCAAGGAACTCTTCGCCAGTATCCTGCACAACGAATCCCAGCGGCGCACTGGCCCGTTCATGGCGGTCAACTGTGGCGCCCTGCCCGATACGCTGCTCGAATCAGAACTCTTCGGCTATGAAAAAGGCGCTTTTACCGGCGCCACCAGCCGGCGTACCGGTAAAATCGAACACAGCAGCAGCGGCACGCTGTTTCTCGATGAAATCGAGACGATGTCCGAAGCGATGCAGGTCAAGCTGCTGCGGGTGCTGCAGGAAAAAAGCCTGCAGCGTCTTGGCGGCAATGTCGAGATATTTACCGATTTCAGGCTGATCGTGGCCACCAACCGCGACCCGCAGGAATTGCTCGCCACCGGGAAACTGCGCTCGGATCTCTACTACCGGATCGCGGTGTTTCCAATACGCATACCGCCGCTGCGCGAACGCAGAGAGGACCTCGGACTTCTGGCAACCCATTTTCTCAATAAAAAGAAAAGAGACGGCCGCGACTACGTCCAGGGTATCGATTCCACCGCGATGAAGCGCTTGAATTCATCGTTCTGGGAAGGCAATATCCGGGAGCTGCAGAATGTAATCGAACGCGCGGTAATACTGGCCGATACCAATATGATCACCGGCGATCTGATTGACATCGCCAGCCCGGCAGATGAATCCACCGCCGCGGTGGACAGCCAGGCCAAAGCGGCCTTCAAACCCGGCCTAACCTTGAAGACCTACCGCACCCAGGAAGTCAAAAAGGCCGAACGCAGGTATCTGATCGAACTTCTGAACCACACCCGGGGCAGGGTTGACGAGGCGGCCCACCATGCAGGACTGACACCTCGGGCGCTCTACAACAAAATGCAAAAGTACCGCTTGAAGAAGGAATATTTCAAGCGATTCAAGAGCTGAATCGCGGCTGACTCTCATTTATTTTCCCCGAATCCTTTAATCTACTGCCTCTTTTGTGCTACGATATGATGAGTTTTTGTAACCGAAAGCTCACCCGGATAAAAAATTTTACTGCCGGTATGTGAGCGGTGATGACCAAACACTATCCATCGATACTGCAGGAATCGGCAGATTTTCTGCGCCTGATCGCTGAACTTGCCTGCGCGCTGCGGGGGGCGGACACCATTGTCGATACCTGCCTCGTGCTCCATAACCGGGTTTTTCCGGCGCTGGGAAGCGCCCATTGTGAGATATTTCTGCTGGAGCAGGAGTCGCGCTGCTTCCTGCCGCCGGAAACTGGCTTTGGCGACCTGTTCAATTCCCGCTCATTTCATATTCCCGCTCGTATCGGGCTCGATTCACCGGTTGTTGCCGAGGTGAGCGAGTCGCGGCAACCCCGTGTGCTCTGCCCAGATGATACTGAAATCGAGCTGTTTCGTGAGACCGGCAACAACGCTCATCTGATTGCCCCGATTTTCAGTGATTCTGAGATATTCGGGCTGCTCTACTGCGGCCATGCCGAGAAAAGCTATTTCGTTGCTCACCGGGTTGAAGGCTTCGCGGCACTGGCTGCGGTGATCGGCGGGCATTTCAAACACACCAGGACCATCAAAGCGCAGAAACAGACGATCAGCGAACTGAAACGGGCCGAGCATCTGCAGTCCGTACTCTACCAGATCAGCGAGGCGGCCCACACCGTCGACAGTATCGATGAGCTTTACACAATCCTGCACAAAATCGTCATCGGGCTGCTTCCCTCGAAAAACTTCTTCATTGCACTGGCCAGCAAGACCGAGGACGGCACCGTCATATCTTTTCCCTATTATGTCGATATCTTCGATTCCCACCTCCAGGGGAAACGGCTGACCTTTGGGCCCGGCCAGAAACGCTCTCTGACCGGCTACCTGATCGAAAACGCCACGCCGATCCTGCTGGGACCTGAGAATTTCGATACATTCTGCGAAGCCCACGAGATCGCTTATATCGGCGCTAAACCTTCTTCCTGGCTGGGTATCCCGTTCAATCTCGAAGACATCTCCGGGGCAGTGGCGATCAAAAGCTACGATGAAACGCATTACAGCGAAAAGGACAAGGATCTGCTGCTCTATGTCGCCCGTCATATCGGCTACGCCCTGTCGCGCAAGAAAAGCGTCGATCAACTGATCGAGGCCAAGCGCAAGGCTGAGACCGCCCGGCAGAACAAGAGCACCTTTCTGGCCAACATGACTCACGAGATCAGAACGCCCATGGGCGGCATTATCGGCATCACCGACCTGCTGCTCGACACGAAACTCGACGACCAGCAACGGCTCTACCTGGAAATGGTCCGGACTTCGTCAGACCGGCTGCTCAGCCTGGTAAACGATATTCTAGATTTCTCCAAGATCGAAGCGGGGCGCTTCAATATCGTCAAGGCGACCTTCAAATTACGCAACACCCTGGCTGCCCCGCTCAGCCTGATGCGGGTTCAAACCGCGCACAAGGATCTTAGCTTGACGGCAGTCATAGAGCCCAACGTTCCCGAAACACTGATCGGCGACCCCAACCGGCTCTGCCAGATCATTTTCAACCTGATCGGCAACGCGATCAAATTTACCGAAGCCGGCGAGATCAAGCTCAGAATCAGCATCGAACCTGAATCGTTTAAAACCGAGCATAACCAGGTTTCCCTGCTGTTTTCGGTGTCTGACACTGGCATCGGCATACCAGAAGATCAGCAGAAGAAAATTTTCGATGCCTATACCCAGGTCGAGACCATTGGCAATGAATCATACAAGGGAACCGGCCTCGGGCTGGTGGTTTCCACTCAACTGGTCGAACTGATGAACGGTACGATCTGGCTGGATAGCAGCCCGGACTCGGGCAGCTGTTTTTATTTCAGGTTGCCGTTTGGCCTGCCGTCGCCGGTCAAGCCCACCCTCGACAGCCCTGAGATATCGGATGAGCTTCACAAGGCAGGCGGTTCCAGCAGAAAAGGCTATCGCATTCTGCTGGCCGAGGACGATCGAATCTCCCAGACACTGGCCATTGCGGTCCTCGAACAGCAGGGCTGGCAGGTGGTGGCGGTGATGAACGGCCGTGAAGTGCTGGAAGAGTTGGAGCAGAATCGTTACGATCTGGTTCTAATGGACATCCAGATGCCGGAAATGAACGGCTTCGAGACAACCAGGTCCATCAGAAACCACAAGAATTCCCTCCTCGCCCGGCTGCCGATCATTGCGATGACCGCCCACGCGGTACACGGCGACCGTGAAAAATGTTTGGCCGCCGGAATGAACGGCTATCTGGCCAAACCGATAGACACCAAGGTGCTCATGGAAATTATCGACGCCATCCTCTCCAAAACGGAGCCAGCCTGAGCTGACCCCATTCCGCCCGCACCCCTGTGCTTTTAAAAAAATAAATCTGTCCCCTTTTACCTTTTCCATATTGTCGACCTGCATATCTGTTGTCGCAGCGCAGACAGCGTGTTATCTTTAAAGAACTCGGGGTTTGCGCTGTCGACGATGATAATACGTATCGCGCTGACGGCGCCGCTATTTTTTAACGAGCTGCTTGGTTTCGCCGCTGCGGTATTTGCCATCCTGCTGACCATCGTCAGCCGGAAACGGTTCAAGAACAAGTCCTTTCAGGACCACTGAGAGGTCCTATCCCGGACAATTGTTATGTATATCTGCGTAGATTTCGACGGAACCGTCGTAGACCACTGCTATCCGGAAATCGGTGCGCCCGTCCCCAAAGCCCTCTACTGGCTTAAACAGCTGCAGGACTGCGACGCCAAACTGATCCTGTTTACCATGCGCTCCGACACGTCCCACGGCGGGCCACTGCTGACCGATGCGGTGAACTACCTCGAGGACAACGGCATCATGCTCCACGGTATCAACCACAACCCCGACCAGGATAGCTGGACTGAAAGCCCCAAGGCCTATGGCAATATCTATGTGGACGATGCGGCCTTTGGCTGTCCGCTGATCCAGCCAAAAGGATTCAGGCTCCCCTGCGTCGACTGGGAGACGGTCGGCCCCGCCCTGTTGGAAGTGTGCCTGAGACAGCGGTAAAACGGCGTATAGTCAGGCAGCGGTTTTATGCCCATATTTATAATGAAACCAAGGCACTTTTCTGACTTCTAGACCAAGACCATCTACTCTCCAGAGGCCCAGCAGGCGAAGCTATCACTGATCAATCCCTTTTACATAGGCTTGAACCTTCTTGATTGACTCAACGTGATTTTCAGTTTCCTTTTGAATTTTTTTTAAGATTTCTTCAATTTTTTCATGGGGCGAATCAAAATGTGAAAAAATATTTTTTTCTATAAGAGAGGATTCGTAGTCCACCGCACAGTGTAACGCACTTGTAAGAGTGAATTCTTTTCGCTTTGCTCTGCTTAAAATGTCTTCCAGTCTGTCTATAAACGCACTCAATGTGTGTATGGTGATTTTCTTCTGATTAAACAGTATTTTTCCGCTTTTGGCCGCTTCAAGCAACTTCTCTAGCCATTGAGCGTGTTTTTTTTCCTCAATAGAGAGATTTTTCCAAAAACCTTCTTGTTGAGGAAACTGTCTCCCAAAGAGTTCGTATAGCTCAGAAATTTTCTTCTCCTGAAGAATGAGCAGTCTGACAATTTCCTCTTGTGCAGGATCCAAGCCCATTGCAGTCCTCGATGTCTGTAAAAAGTTTCTCGCAGATGACCAATAATGTAAAAATATATTTGAGTAAAAGACAAATTACAAGTTAGGTTTTTCAGCCCATAACAATGAGCACGTAGAAAAATCCTCTTTTCAACTGGCCTCATTCTGAGGCAGTTTTTTACAGCACAAATGATAACATTTCTTGTTTCGATTAAATAGCCTGCAAACGCATTCATAATAGGGTATTCTGAATTAATACGTACAGCTGAACTGCGGCAAACATAATATTTTCTGGGAAGGTGAACCCTTTCAAAATATAATTGGTGATCTGCCCAAATACCTTGTGGCGTCATAAGCAGCCAAGACAACCAACGAAAACAGCTCAAAAAACGTGAGCGGCATTCTATTTTCAATGTTCCCGATGTCTTAAAGGTTTACAGAGATGCTCAATATAATTGCAAGCAGCTTGGTGATTGCGGGTATATGTGTGTTGATCGGTGCTTTGATCCCGGTCCGCAGATTGATTATCCAGCTTCCACCTGGGGAAGTGCGCCGGTGCTGGTATGAATTGACCGTTTTGATTGCCTTATTGATTGTCGGCTATCTAATCCATACCGTGACCTACTGGAGTCGCTATACTAATTGGCAGGATTTCATCGTGCCGAGTGTATTCTTTTTTGGTGCTATCTTCGTCTGGCTGACGACCAGTCTGTCACTTCAGACAGCTTTTGATGTTCGTCGCGTGACATTACTTGAACAGGAGAGCATCACGGACCCTCTGACCGGGATCTATAATCGCCGGTACCTGGATCGCAGGCTTGAAGAAGAGTTTGGCCGAGCCAGACGTTACAATATGCCGCTTTCTGTGCTTCTGATAGACATCGATCACTTTAAGCAGATCAATGATACCCAGGGCCATCAAGCCGGTGATCAGCTCCTGACCCACCTGGGAAAGCAGCTCTTGCAGGGAATTCGCGATTCCGATATAGCGGCCCGATATGGCGGGGATGAATTGCTGGTCCTGGCCCTGAATACAACCGCTTCATCAGCCGCTGTTTTAGCTGAGCGCCTCCGCCAGCATATTGAAAGCAATCAGCTCGCCATAACCAGCAACCCCGACCAGCAGCCGGGTATCCGTGTTTCGGTCAGTATTGGTGTAGCCGGCCTGGGCCGGGAGGTCACCGACAGCCAGAAGCTGGTCCAATTTGCCGATGAGGCGCTTTACCGCGCCAAGCAGGAAGGCCGAAACCGAGTGATTGTCCACGACCTCAATCTGGCCGAGGACACAGCCGTTTGAGTCCAAGTTTTCACATGAGCACTGGCTAGATGCACGTGAAACTGCAGCCGGCCACCCGCCTCTGGGGGTCAATCAGGAAGTGGTCCCGCCGCAAACATCCCCCCCTCTGAACAACTCAGTGATCGTCTTTCAATACGCTGACGATGATTCGTATGAAGACCAGCAGGGCCACGGCGGCGAAAAAGCCTATGGCGCTGAGGCGGTGAAATCCCATGCTCAGCGACAACCCGCAGATGATGACCAGGATGCCGACCAGGGCAACGCTTAACAGGCCGGCAATGCGGACCATCAGGTCTTTGAAATTCTTGTCAGGTTTGGGCTGGTCTTCGCTTTTCATGATGTACATATCGATTTCAGTTTTTGTTTCAGCCTCAGCCGGTTTAACCAGGTAACAGGAGACCTGCTTATTTTTTCTTTTGCCGGCAAGTGTCCGGGCAGGATCGAGCAGCAGATCGATGATATGAGCCGTGGGAAGCTTGCTTCCCAAAAAACTGACGCACCCGGCGCAGTAGGTGAGCACGCGGGTACCGGCTGCCTCGACCTTGCGCTTATCAGACCAGCGCTCGGTGATATCGGCGGCGACATAGCAGGCGGAGCCGCCTTCGCCGCAGCACAGGGCCCTTTTCCCGCGGTGCTTCATCTCAACCGCTGAAAAGCCGAGTTTGGCAACCATACTCCTGACGCTTCGATGTATCCCGTCATCAAACCGGGTTGCACAGGGGTCATGGATGGCAAGCGCGGTTCCCTGGCCTGTATCGGTTGCTGCGATGACGTCTTCGAGAATCTCATAGACGGTTTTGCTCTGAACCCTGGCACCATATTGAGAAAACATCTGATGACAGCTCGGACAGGCGGTAAGCACCTTGGTAATTCCCTGTGCTTTAAGACGATCTGTCAGGGTGGAGAATGCATCTTGGAAAAATGCCAGCCGACCCAGATCGTGCGACGGTTTGGCGCAGCAGCCCAGCACCATGCCAAGCTCAGGTATCTCTTGGCGCAGCAGTCCAAACAGTTCCAGGGTCTGCTGCGGCCTGGTTCCCGCCAGGGCGCAGCCGGGAAAAAACACGGTCGTGCAGCCAGCAGGTATTGCCCAGTGGGAAAAGAGCTTGGAAAGCCCGTATTTTTCATAAGAGACTATTTTTCTGTGAGACCTCAGCGGCGCCCTGCCCTGCGCAACCATGCCGCAGCGCATCAGCCAGAACACGTAAGAAGGACACAGAGATTCCGGGCAGAACACATCGCAGAGCTTGCACAGACTGCACGAGTAAAGTGTCTCCACGTCCAGCGACCCTGCCTGAAACATGCGGGCCAGCTGCAGCGGGTTACCAAAGCGTTGCAGATAGGCACACTGCGCGACGCAGCTGCCGCATTCGGTGCATGCCTCAACCAGCTGCTGCAGCTCTTCTTCGAGCACTTCCTGCAGGTTGTTACCGGCAATTAATCTATCGGAATTGGTGGATTTGCCTTTAGCCATGGGTCACTATAATGTCCCTGACACCTATTTTCACCTTGAATATACTTGAAATATTTGTAAATATTCAATGATACGCATACAATAGAGTCATCTGAAACATGAATAATCGGTTGATGCCGATACCCTGATTCTTTCATGCAGTCCCCCGGGAGGAGCTTGTTATGTACCTGAGATCTTTATTATTATCAATGGTTTGCTTGCTGGTTTACAGTGTAATCACAGCTTCCGCCGCAGATCAGAAACTCGTTGAATACGATTGGGGCGGCTCCCCGGTTTACATGGTCAGAACTGCCGATAACTTCATTATCCTCTACGATCGCTCCGAGTCAATGGCCGACCGCTACCTGGACACGGCCATGAGCGAGCTGGCTGCAGAGCGCAAGATCCTGGTGGAAAAAAACGCCACCCTGCCGGCCATGAACTGGCAGGCTGCAATCTATTCGTTTACGCCCGGCCATGGCAGTGACAACCTGACCACCTACTACCCGATGCAGCCCTATGACAAGAAAAAATTCAGCGATACCATCGCCAAAATGCCCCGGGAGCCCCTCGGTCCGACGCTGCTGCAGCAGGCCCTCAACGAACTGGACGAGGTACTCATGGGCCTGAGCGGCAGAACGGTCATCTTTCTGTTCACCGACGCCCAGTATACTCCGGTGAGCGACCTGCCCTCACCATCTCTGATTGCAGCTCAGCTGGCCTCCCAATTCGACATCTGCTTTGCAGTAATGAACGCCGGTGCGAAAAACAACGGGCTTGTGCAGCTTCAGAAAATCGCCGCCGTCAACGATTGCTCGTATATGGTCAATTTTGCTGATCTGCTGGGCAACCCCGAGTGGATGACCGGGGCCCTCTTTGACATCGCCGATCAGAAACCGGGCGAAGGACAGGAAGTGGCCATGGGCTACGAATGGGAGAACATCCTCTTCGATTTCGACAAGGCGGATGTCAAACCCCAATATTACGACGTTCTGGCCAAGGTCGGTGCCTATATGAAAGAAAACCCGATAGCCCGCATCTTGCTGGCCGGTCACACAGACAATATCGGGACCAGAGAGTACAATCTGAAGCTCTCCCATCGGAGGGCCTCGGCCGTGCGCGACTACCTGGTGACCAAGGAAGGGGTCGATCCGGGGCGCATCACCCTGACCGGTTTCGGCTTCGATGACCCGATCGCCCCCAATGAGACGGCTCAGGGTCGGGCCCAGAACCGCCGCGTACAGGGTATTCTGACCGATAAGTAGTTAAACACATACCATCAGCTGGCAGGGGACAGAGGCAGGCGCTGCCTCTGTCCCCTTTTTGTATTGTACAGCCACCAATCTATGGTTGTGTTTGAAAAATCACCGCTGACACCCCGAGCAGAATTCCCAGACTCAACATTTATGATTACCCCGAATTATGGGAGAATCGTAATAGCCGTATTATCCGCGTACTTCGTGCTTTAATCGTTTATTATTGGTAATCTTCATGTACTGCGAGCCTTTTGCAAAACTAAGATTTTCGTTCAAAATCAAGGCATGCGAGAAATTTTACCACAGGCATATAATTGATATTCCGAGGATAAAATTTTGAGCATAACGCAGAGTTTGGGCGAAAAGATCGTTTTGCAAAAGGCTCCTGCATTAAATTTTCCTATAAATAACAATCGGGCCAGTCATGGAAACACGACATCTGCAGATCTTTGTTTCGGTTTACAAGACACGCAGCTTTACCAAAGCGGCCGAACAGCTTCACACCAGTCAGCCTACCGTCAGCGAACATATGCGAAACCTCGAGGACCGGCTCGGTTGCAGGCTCTTCGACCGTCTGGGACGTTCCATTTCACCGACGCCGGAAGCAGAAATACTCTTCCCCCGGGCAGAAGCGCTGCTTGATGAAATGCAGAAGATCGAGCAGAGCCTGTCCTCCTCGACCAACACCGTAGCCGGTGAGTTGGTGATCGGGGCATCCACCATCCCCGGCGCCTATCTGCTGCCGCAGTTTGCCGCAGCCTTTAAAACCAGCTTCCCGGCCGTCTCGTTTCAGATCCCGATCAACGACTCCAGCCGGATCATCGACGAGGTTGCCACGCATCGAATCTATCTGGGAGTGGTCGGCACCCGGATCGATTCAACCAAGCTGAGATTTGTCCCTTTCAGCGGCGATGAACTCGTTCTTGCGGCTGCCCAGAACGTTGTTGTCGATAAGGAGCTCAATCCAGCAGATCTGCCCGAGCTGGATTTCATTGTCAGGGAAGAGGGCTCGGGGACCGGCAGGACGGTTGAGGATTTCCTGGCCAGGGGGGGTATTGGCCTGGAGCAGTTAAAGATCAGGGCCACGCTCGGTTCGAGTACAGCAGTCAAAGAAGCTATAAAATCGGGGCTCGGAGTCGGCTTCATATCGAAAATAGCCATCGCTGACGAGCTGGCCCATGGCAGCCTTAAAATTATCCCGGTCGCGGGGCTCGAGATGCGCCGCTCATTTTATATCGTCACCCCGGTGAAACGCACACTCCCCCATTCCTACCAGATGTTTGCCGACTTCCTGGTGCACGCGCAAACCCAGGCTGCAGCGGACTAGCTCTGGGCCACCCGATACACCTCCTCCACGGTGGTCTGGCCGCTGATCACCTTGGCGGCGCCGTCCTGCAGAAGCGTTTTCATGCCCTGGGAACAGGCATGATCTTTCAATTGCGCGGCATCGGAGGTCTGCAGGACCATCTTCTTCATCTCTGCGTCCATGACCAGGAATTCATGGATCCCGGTTCGACCGCGATAGCCGGTATTGAGGCAAGCATCACACCCTTTTCCCCGGTAGGCGAGACCATCCGGCAACTGGTCCGGGTTGAGACTAATCCGGTCCTGCGCAGTTCGAGCCATTTAATTTATCCGTTGAGAACCGGCACCATTGGCCAGATTTCCGAAACGAAACTCGGGCACTTGAAGTGTTCCCTCAACCAGCCAGGGAATGGTCTCGGTATGGTATCTTTTAAACAGCTCGACCGCCGCCGCTCGCACCTGCGGGTCCTTATTGAGCAGTGACGGCTGGGGAACAAGCCCACCAGCCAGATCGAGACTGCTCCCGGGCCATGGCCGATCTAACAGAATTCGCCCGGAGAAGCTGCCAGCTAATAGCGCCCCTGAGAACTCCCCCTCAGTCAGATCGACAACACCGTCGCCAGAAGTGACTGCGGCAGTCACCCTGTCGAAATCAACGCGGGCGATCGACAGAATCGGCCGCCTCAGCTCAGTGGTGAAGTCGGCGATGTTGAGATTGCCGCTGAAGCGGGAACGATCAATATTGTTTCTATCGATCAGGGCCCGGCCTCTGAAACCCAGCCGCCCCTGCAGTGGACGATCGATGGCCTGCTGGAGAAGCTCGAGTTCCTGCAGGATAATCTCAGAAATATTCAGATTTTCCAGGTCGAACCGCTCGAAGGATTGGTCGAAGCCCACCTCGGTTTCGAGCGTACCTCCATATATTACGGCGGAAATGCCAACCTGCCTGACCGGCCAGGCCAGATCGAACGTCAGCAGCAGGGTGTCGAGCGGAATCTGGTAACCGCTCTCGACGTGGCCCAGCCGCACCTGGTAGAGTCTGAGTTTAAGCGGATGTACATAACGAATATCTTCTATGCTTAAGGTCATACCACTCAATTGCTGTTCAGCCAGGCGGGCCGCCCAAGAAGAGAGGCGCTCCCGGGGAAAGAGCACCACCAGCAACACCCCGCTCAGAACAAGGGTGAAGAGGCAGTAAAACAGGAAAATAAAAAACCGTTTCAGCATATTATTAACTTGTTGTTTACTGGTATTCTGCCACCGGGTAACCGGTCGCAGCAAAATCGTCCGCGCTCCATTTCAAACCGGCCGAGCGCGGTTACGCCCACCAGCCGTGGAACACCGTAAATCTGCCCCAATGCTACGCACTCTTCGCTATAAAAACAACTGAAAACAAAGATAAATAGCAAAGCATAACTAATTATCATATAATGACTGCGATACGGATTTCCAGACTGTTACCCACGCAATTTTATCACCCGACGACCGGCTAAGAACCTGGATATGTACAATCAATATTTCGGATTCAGGGAAAATCCGTTTTCCATAGCGCCGGACCCCCGCTACCTCTATATGAGCGAGATGCACCAGGACGCCCTGGCGCACCTTGATTTCGGCGCCTCGTCCGAGGGCTGCATCATTTTGCTGACCGGAGAGATCGGCACCGGCAAGACCACCATCTGCCGCTGCTTTCTCGAGCGGCTCGAACCAACCGCCGAAGTCGCGGTGATCATCAATCCCGGCCTCACCGCCAGTGAGTTGCTGGCCACGGTCTGTGATGAATTCAGGATTGAAACCGAGCCGGGCAAGCAGAGTACCAAGTATTACATCGACCTGCTGAACCAGTTTCTGCTGCGATCCTACAGCGAGAACCGCAAGACCCTGCTGGTCATCGACGAGGCGCAGAACCTTGATAAAGAAGCTCTGGAGATGGTCCGGCTGCTGACCAATCTGGAGACCAACCAGCATAAGCTGCTCAAGATTTTTCTGCTCGGCCAATCCGAACTCTCAACTGTTCTGGCCGGCCCCGACCTGACCCAGGTCAATCAGCGCATCACCGGTCGGTTTCATCTGAACGGCTTGCAGTCCGCAGAGATCGGGGACTATATCAAGCACCGCATATCGGTTGCCGGGGGCGGCCCGCGCCCGCTGTTCGACAAACGGGCGGTGCAACGCATTCATCGGCTCACCAAAGGAATTCCCCGGCTGATCAACACCCTCTGCGATAGATCGCTGTTGGGCGCCTACGCAGAAGAAAAAGAGCGGGTAGACGAAACCATCGTCAAAAAGGCCGGGCGGGAACTTTTCGGTGCTCAGCCGAGCGGTAAAAATATCGTTATTCCGGTCAAATCACTGGTGGCCACCGCAACCCTTTTCGTGCTGATCATGGCTATCTGGGTCGGCACCACCAACGACCTGTTCCATTTGAATCTCGATGCCATCCTGGCACCGTCATCTCCATCTACGACCACCACGCAATCAACTGCTGCGGAAGCTACCGGCGGGTACACCAGCGTCCCTGAACCCCTGCAGATTGACCAGTCAACTGCAGAGATCCCGGCTGCATCGCCTGAAAATACTGTTCAGCCTGCTGAAAATAAAACCTTAAAATCATCCCGACCCCCTGGGCAGCCTGATAAAATCAGTCCTTTGAGCGCGCCGCCCCGGGAGGCGCCGCTCTCCTATCCACCCCCGGTCGAGAGTGAACCACTGAAGAACAGTCAGGATACACTCATAGCCCGGCCCGAGCCTGATCTTTCAGAGAGCCCGGAACAACCGCCCATGCCCGCTGGCACCAGAATCGTAATCAAGACCATCGAGATAAATGAGTAGCCCTTTCTGCTATGTCCTATATCCTTGATGCGCTGAGAAAATCCGACGAAGAACGGAAAAAACGCCAGGAACAGCAGCAACGCCCCTACTCGCCGTATGCTGGCGCCGGCAGCCCCACCAGAAAAAATCGCCGCACCGCAGGCTTGATTCTGAGCGCCTCTCTGTTCGTGGTGATCTGTCTGCTCGCGGGCGGCTGGTGGCTGAGCGAACAGCAGCAGCAAAGCAAACCTTTTGAGCCAGAACAAGCCACGCCAGCCACGCCAGCCACGCCTAGACAGACCCGGCCGCAGCCTGCTCAGGAAATCCAGGAAGGCAGGGCGCGGGCCAACCCAGCAGCCAATGAACTTACGCCGCCTCTGCAACCCGGCCTGTCTGAGATTGACAAACAAAGACGATCAGCAGCAGAGGCTGTAAAGGCCAAAACTGCGCAGAGCGATGAAACTGCTCGCTCAATCATTCCCCTGATGGCTGAACTACCCTTTTCCATCCAGGCACAACTGCCCGAGCTGAAGTTCAGCGGCCATGCCTATTCCACGGCGCCGGAGCTGAGGCTGATCATGATCAACAATGCGGTCGTGCGCGAGGGGGAGTTGATCGACACAGATCTGTACCTGGAGGAAATCACCGAAAACGGGCTGATCATGAACTATCGCGGTACACGGTTCAGTATCGAGTTGTTCTGATTGTATCGCGGGACAAACCCGTGCCGAACGACAGTGCGCACGCTCGTGTTGAATTTTCTCCGTTTTCAGGTATTATGGCTGAAATCGCGCGGCGGCAGAAACAGGAAAATCATTGAATCATCATAATACCGAGAGGATACCTATGATTAAAGGACGTACTCTATTGTATGCAGGGCTTGGCCTCACAGCATTTCTGGGATCGGTACAGGCTGGCTCCGCCAGCGAGAGCCTGGGCCTCGGAGCAAAGATCGGCACCATGGGGGCCGGGGCTGAAATCAGTGTTGCGCTCATTCCCAACACCCGGCTCCGAAGCGGTTTCAACTTTCTGAGATATTCATTCGATTCAACGATATCAGACATCAACTACGATTTCGATACCGAATTCAATTCGATCCCCATTCTGTTCGACATCCATCCATTCGGCGGAGCCTTTTTCCTCAGCGGCGGCGTCTTTTTAAACAACAATAATGTAGGCGTCCAAGGGTCCGTCTCGGCACAGTCCCTGGATCCGGAATATCAGCAGTACGGTTTTCTGGCCGATCAGATCAGCATCAGCGGCGATGTCGAATTCCTGCCGGTCGCACCATACGCCGGATTGGGCTGGCGAACCAACAGCAATGAATCGGGCTGGGGCTTCGAGGCTGAACTGGGCGTCCTCTTCCAAGGAGCGCCAGACGTCACCGGGCTGCGGGTCAATGCCCCGGTCGATATCAACGGTGCAGCAGAGGTTCAGGAGTTTCTGGCCGAACAGACCAGAGAAATCGAGGACGAACTGAGTTGGTTCCAGTATTATCCGGTTGCTTCCATTATGCTCACCTACCACTTCTGAAAAATTGAATATCTGCCCAATCTCGGCGTAATGAGGGGAAATCAGATCCACGGCGTATGAGCTCTACACGCCTGCGGTTGAATTTCCCCCATGCCTTGCTCTTGGACTCAATCTTCAATTTTTCCTCCAGGCAAATTCCTCAGGAGTAGCAGGCCGTCTCAACTCGTGAAATATCCAGGCTGAATCCTCTTTTTCAAGCAGGTCCCAGCAACAGCCTAAAACGGCCAGACCATCGGGATCAGGACCATGCCGGCCAGCACCACAAAGAGGTTCAGCGGGATGCCGAGACGCAGGTAGTCTAGAAAACGATAGCCGCCGGGTACGAAGACCATCAGGTTGGTCTGATAACCCAGCGGAGAGGCGAAGCAGGCGCTGGCCCCGAAACATACCCCGATGATAAACGGTTTGGGGTCCACGCCGATCGACAGAGCGGTCGAGATCGCGATGGGCAGCAGCAGCACCGCGGTGGCGTTGTTGCTCAGTATCTGGGTTGAGATGCTGGTCAGGGCGATGATCCCGCCCAGCACAACGGTCGGCGACATGCCCGAGAACAGGCTGAGGAAACCATCTGCATAGAGGCTGCTGGCCCCGCTTTTTTCCATGGCCAGCCCGAGTGCAATGGTCCCGGCGATCAACAGCAGTACATCGCCCTGCAGGGCCCGGTAAGCATCGCGCATCTGCAGGCAGCCGGTGATAATCATCAAAAAAGCGGCGATCATCGCGCAGGTCATGATGTCGGCCAGCCCGAGTGCGGCGGTGGCGATCATACAGACAAAATTGACCATGGCCCAGAGGGCCTTGCGTTTGTGGACAATCTCCTCGTAGACATCCTCGATGATCAGAAAATCCCGCTCCGAACGCAACCTATCGAGCTTGGAGTCGGTACACCAGATCAGCAGGATATCACCGATTTTGAGCCGCACATCATAAAGCTGTCTCTCGGAGATCTGCTGCCCCTGGCGTTTGACCGCAATGATGTTGATGTCCTTATCGCTGGCCAGTTCCGCATATCTCAGGCGCCGCCCCTGCAGGCTCGAACCCGGTGCGATCAATAGTTCGACCACGATGGGCGCATCTTTCTGCGCACCCAGGGAGAGACCGTTTTCCCTGAAGGGCAGCTCGACACCCTCTTCGTGCAGGATGGCCACCAGATCGTTGAGCGACCCCTTGACCAGCAGGGTATCGCCGACCCCGATGGTTTTGGCGTCGCGCAGCGGTTGGTAGATCCGGCCATGGCTGACCAGCTCAATCACCTCGATTCCCGAGAATTTGCCATCTCGCAGATCTCTGGGATGCAGAGAGATCAGTTTGGACTTTTCATGTATCTTCAATTCAGCCAGGTATTTGCGGTGTTCACCGTCACGTAGCTGGCAGATCGGGTTGGCCAGCCCCGGCAGCAGGCGGGGAGCGGCCACCACCAGAAATAAAATGCCGCAGACTGCGATCGGCACGCCGATCACCGCCAGCTCGAACATGGAAATCGAACCGTAGCCCTGCTGGGCGCTCAAATCGCTGATGATGATATTGGTCGAGGTGCCGATCAGCGTGCAGGTCCCGGCCAGAATCGAAGCATAGGAGACCGGGATTAGAAACTTAGACGGGCTCAGACCAAGTTCACAGCACATGGCCATCACCACCGGAATGAACAAGATGACCACCGGCGTGTTGTTGATAAAGGCGGAAGCCACAGCCACCGAACAGAGGATGAGAAACAGCGCCGCGGTAACATTTTTTTTGGCTATTCTGATCACCTGACGGCCGAGAAATTCCACGCCCCCCGTGCGCATCAGCCCCCTGCTGACTACGAACATCGAGCCGACGGTGATCAGCGCCGGGTTGGCAAAACCCGCAACCGCCTCCCGCGGGGTCAGCAGTCCGGTAATCGCCAGCATTACCATGATACCAACCGCCGTCAAATCGACCGAAATCTTTTCAGTAATCAGCAGGTAGAGGGTGACGATTAGAATGGCGGTAATAATCCAGATGTCCATGTCAGTGTATTTGAGGCTGGTATTTTCGATGAAATACCCAAGGAGAAAATCATCGAGGTGAAAGAAGTTTAATTATAAGTATGATTCCCTGCCGGGAAAGTCGGGGCAGCCGATGAACATCCGGCTAGATCTGGAATATGTTGCTGAACAGGCTACCTTTGGCTGTGCGGCTCAAAGTTGAAATATGAGCAGAGCAGCCCGTAGGTGAAGCCCCACACATAATAGTCATTTAACGGGAAGACCGGACGCCTCATGCCGGGGAGCACTTCCACGAGACGATGCTTTTCGGCCTGGGTAAACGAGGCGGCTGAGAGCCACAGGTAAGTTTCGATTTCTTTTTCTTCAACCACCACCTCAGGCCGGGTGCCAATTTCAAAAACATAGGGCTGTACCAGAACCGGGGCCTTGACATTGCGGCCGGCGCGCGCCAGCGGGAGAACCTGTGAAAGATCGTCGGGTCCCAGATCGATGCCGGTTTCCTCGAACACTTCCCGGACGCAGGTGTGGTAAATGGATGCGTCCTGCATCTCGCGGCGCCCGCCGGGAAAGGCATAATGACCGGACCATGGGTCGCGCTCACTGTGGATACGACGCAAGAGCAGAACAGACTCTCTGGGAGCCAAACATCTGATAATGGCCACCGCCGCTTCGGGTTCAGCCAGCGACCTCGCAGGGTTCAGGTGAGCTGAACCATCTTTCATAAACCTGTCTTCATGATCCGTAATCAAGAAAATTCCCGCTCTGAGCTTTTGCCAAAACGTTTTAATCAGGCTTACTATAGCTCAGAGCGGGGTTGAACTCAACGGTTGGAATCGTCAGCAGCCGCCGCAACACCGATTTGGGCCGGTGTCTGAATTTTATCATGAGGTAGCGCAGTCCGTTCCTGCCTCAAGTAAATCGATTTTGATTTGAGCTTGAAAAATGGTACATACTGTCTGGACATGTGGCAGCAGAACAACTAGTCTGTGCGGTGTTGCCCAAGATTTTCCGGAGGACCTTGAGCGTGAAAAAAATATATCGTGAGTTTCATACAAGTATCAAGAGAACATTTCCCAAGAGCAGGATCATTATAGATCCACTGCGGACCGTGGCAATCGGGGCCGATGCCAGTTTTTACCGGCTGGTGCCGCAAATCATCGTCGATGTCGAAACTGAGGACGAAGTCCGCCTGGTGCTGCGCGAAGCAAAAAAACGTAAACTCGCCGTAACCTTCAGGGCCGCAGGCACCAGCCTTTCAGGCCAGTCGATTACCGACTCCATCCTGGTTCGTCTGGGCCGAGGCTGGAACAATTGCCGTGTCTACGGTGAAGCAGGCCTGATTCAACTGCAGCCGGGCATCATCGGCAGCTTTGCCAATCGGGTGCTGGCCCCGTTTGACCGCAAGATCGGTCCCGACCCGGCCTCGATCGACACTGCCAAGATCGGCGGAATTCTGGCTAACAATGCCAGCGGCATGTGCTGCGGCGTCGAACAGAACTCCTACCAGACCCTGGAGGCGATTCGTCTGGTGCTGGTCGACTCCACCGTGGTCGATACCAGCGACGACGCCAGCGTGGAGGCCTTCAGACAAACGCATGCGCCGCTGCTGCAGAGGCTGAGCGACCTGCGCAACCGCATCCTCGCCGACGAGACGCTCGAACAGCGTATCAGGTACAAATTCAAGATCAAAAACACCACCGGCTACAGCCTCAATGCGCTGATCGACTTCGAGGACCCAATCGACATCATGGCCCATCTGATGGTCGGCTCCGAGGGGACGCTGGCCTTTATCTCCGATACCATCTTCAAGACCGTGGTCGAACACCGGCACAAGGCCACGGCAATGATTCTGTTCAAGAACGTGGCAGATGCCTGCCGGGCCATTCCGATCCTGCGTGAACAGCCGGTGGCCGCTGCCGAACTGATGGATCGGGCCAGTCTGGCCTCGGTGGAGGGCAAAGAAGGCATGCCGCCTTACCTCAAGGACCTCGACAAGACGGTCACTGCGCTGCTGGTCGAGACCAGGACCAACGATCCAGACCAACTAGAAATCCAGGTGGAAGAAATCACCCGGTCCCTGGCAGAGTTCGACACGGTGATGCCTATCTCGTTTACCGCAATCCCGGTCGAATACCAGGCCCTGTGGAAAATCAGAAAAGGCTTGTTCCCGGCCGTCGGGGCAGTGCGCCAGACCGGCACCACCGTTATTATCGAGGACGTGGCCTTCCCCCCCCCGCACCTGGCCGATGCCGCCCTTGAACTGCAGCAGCTCTTCGCCAAATATCACTACCACGAGGCCATCATTTTCGGCCATGCCTTCGAGGGCAACCTGCACTTCGTCTTCACCCAGGATTTTTCCAGCCAGAGCGAGGTCGAACGCTACCGTGACTTCATGGCCGACGTGGTCGAAATGGTGGTGACCACCTACGATGGCTCACTCAAGGCCGAACACGGAACCGGCAGAAACATGGCTCCCTTCGTTGAAAAGGAGTGGGGAACCGCGGCCTACAAGCTGATGCGGGAAATCAAGGACATCTTCGATCCAGGCTACCTGCTCAACCCGGGGGTGATTCTCAATGAGGACGCCGAGGCCCATATCCGCAATTTGAAGCCGCTGCCGGCAACCCATGAGATTGCCGACAAGTGCATCGAGTGCGGCTTTTGTGAACCGGTCTGTCCTTCGAGAAACCTGAGTTTCAGCCCGCGTCAGCGCATTGCCGGCAGGCGTGAAATCAGCCGCCGACTTGAGCGAGAGGGCGCCAGTCGAACCCTTAGCCGTTTTGCCCGTCGCTATCAGTACCCCGGGCTGGATACCTGCGCCGCGGACGGGCTCTGTGCCACTCGCTGTCCGGTCGGCATCGACACCGGCAAGATGGTCAAGGCCCTGCGCCAGGAAGCTCACGGGCCGCTGGCTGAGAAGATTGCCGGCGGAGTCGGCAGGCAGTTCGGCAAAGTTGCCCGTACCATCGGGCCGGTGCTCAATTCGGTCGATGCAATCCACCGACACACCTCCACCGGCTTTATGGAGACCTCCACAAAGCTGGCCCGGACCGCAACCCTGGGCAAGGTGCCGCTCTGGAACCGGGAAATGCCGACCGGCTCACCACGCATCAAAGCTAAACCGATCGATCTTTCCAACCCGCTCAAGGTCGTTTACTTTCCGAGCTGTGCCAGCCGCGCAATGGGGGGACCGTCGAGAAATGAGACCGAACGCCAGCCCCTGCCCGACAAAACGGCCTCGCTGTTGAAAAAAGCGGGCTACGAAATCATCTATCCCGACGACCTCGACAGGCTCTGCTGCGGCCAGGCTTTCGAGAGCAAGGGGTTTCTCGAGGAAGCCGATCGCAAGGCAGCCGAACTTTCCGAGATGTTCCTCCAGGCCTCCAACAAGGCGGCCATCCCGATTCTCTGCGATACCAGCCCGTGCCTGCAGCGCATCAGACAGACGGCCGATAAACGGCTCGAGCTTTATGAACCGATCGAGTTCGTGCTGAAGTATCTGATAAAGAGGCTGCAGTTCACTCAGAAAGACATGACGATTGCCGTACACCCTACCTGCAGCACCAGAAAGATGGGTCTGGACAAACAGCTCTACGAACTGGCCAGCCGCTGCGCGACCCGGGTCATCTGGCCCGAGGACATCCACTGCTGCGGCTTTGCCGGTGACCGGGGATTTAATTTCCCCGAACTCAACAAGTCGGCGCTTGAGGGTCTCGAAGAGGCGGTTGCTTCCTGCGCAGCCGGCTACTCGACCAGCAAGACCTGCGAGGTCGGCTTGTCACTGCATGCAGGAATTCCATACCGGTCGATACTCTATCTGGTGGACGAGGTTACTGAGCCTATGGAAGATTAGGAGCCAGCGCTGGCTCCTGAGCAGGTTCCGGTCATACCAAAAGCATGCTGCGGGGGCACGACTCAGTCCTGTTGGGCGACGCAGCAGTTTGCCCCCTGTCTTTTGGCCTGCGCCAGGGCCGATTCAGCCCGCCGGACTAAGGCGGAGGGCTCTTCCGAGCCAAAGTAAAAGCTGACCCCGAAGCTGCAGGTCAGCTGACGGCTGTTCAAAAACGTCTTCTGGGCTACCAGCAGATGCAGTTTTTCAGCAAATATCATCGCCTGCTCTAGGTCTATTCCGGGTGCAAGAATAACGAATTCAGCAGATCCAAAGCGGGCCAGGATGTCCGTTCGCCTGATGTTGTCGCTGACCAGGTCGACCAATTCCTGCAGTGCACGGTCGCCGGCCTGGGTGCCGAGTTCCTCGTTGATCGCCCTGAAGTCGTCAATAGTGAACATGATCATGGACAATGGGGTCTGGTAACGGTTCGAGCGCATTGTCTCCTTGGTCAGTTCCTGCTCAAGGTAACTGCGGTTATAGGCCGCGGTCAGGGTATCGGCTCGGCTCTGCTGCTCAAGCCTTTTGTTCAGGGAAGCAATCGTCTGCCTGTTCTGTTCCTCGCTCTGCCGATAAGCTGCCAGCGTCCGGTCGATTTTGGCCCCGGCGGCTTTGCTGAAGGCAACGGCCAGCAGAATCCCGCCGATGAACAATATGGACAGCAGCAGCAGATCACGGCGCAGTCCAATTTTCCCGGTCGCCGCCATTCCCGCGATAAGTTGATCGATCTCATCGAGATTGACGCCCTTGGCAATCACCCAGTTCCATTCAGGGTAGAGTCTGAAATAGCTCAGTCTCCGCCCAATCCGACTGTCGTCGGTTGATTCGTCCTGACCCCTGTATGAATAAATCAGAAAAGATTCCCCGGTGCTGCGGATATCCTTCATAAAAGCCTTGCGGTAGTAGTTGCCGGCCGCATCGGTTTCATCGTCGGAGAGTTTCTTCCCGGCCAGGTCGGGGCGCTGCGGGTTGAAAAGCATGGTCGCAAAATCTTTGCCGCCGGCCAGATTGTGAAGCTGGTAGATAAAAAAATAATTCTGCCCATGCACACCGGGGTCTTCGGCCAGTGCCTCGAGCAGAACCCGCTGGGCCTGTTCGTTCGCATACCCTGCCCCCGGCGCTTCACGGCCTAACTCATTAATAGCGATATCGACATAGCTGCGATGCAGCTCATCGGTACCGGTGCGCTGCCTGTCTATCCAGGAGATGAGCGCTTCGACATCGTGCTTGAGGCGAATCTTCTGCTGGCTGATCAACTGCTGCTCAAATGCAACAAGATCAGCGGC
Organism: uncultured delta proteobacterium; assembly: GCA_963707715.1. Lineage (GTDB taxonomy): Bacteria > Desulfobacterota > Desulfobulbia > Desulfobulbales > Desulfocapsaceae > JABDQA01. The sequence goes on along the minus strand of CAVPRJ010000002.1, from coordinate 10,063 downwards.
CACACCACGTGATTGTTTATGAAGCAAAAGCGCCCCAGCGCCGCAGACCATCACTGCCGCAACGATCACAGCGTAGACAAAAACCGCCCGACCGATACTTTTCTCACCGCCCTGCTGCATACACCTCCTCGACAACAGAATTGCTCGACGGTCTCAGCCCAACTCCAGCCCGAGAGGGTCGAATAGTAACTCTTGAGGCTTCCTGGACAGTAATGCAAGCATTCTTCTTATGATTTTATGAGGAATTCAGATTAATTACCACCTACTTTTTGAATTTCCTGCAGAAACACCACTCCATAACGCTCGCATTTAGAGAGGCCGACACCGTGCACACCCCGCAATTCCTCAAGTGTTGCGGGCCTTTTTACCGCCATATCGACCAGGGTTTTGTCATGGAAAATCACAAACGGCGGCACCCCCGCCTGCTCCGCGCACCTGCTGCGGACCTGCCGCAGCCGTTCAAAGAGTTCCTGGTCATAATGCATATCCAATTGGACCTGGCGTTTTTTCCGGGCTGAGCCTGCCGCTTGGCGCAGCCGAGGCCTGGCCATTTCCAGGCTTTCCTCCCCGCGCAGCAGCGGCCAGGCCGCGTCCTGCAGGCGCAGTACCGCATAGTTCCCAACGTCCTGTTCGAGATAGCCGCGATGCACCAGGTGCCTGACCACACTGCCCCAATAATGCTGGTCGCGGTCTTCGCCGATTGCATAAGTAGATAGCAGATCGTGCTTCAATGTGAGGACCCGGTCTTTTTTGGAACCACGCAATACATCGATCACATGACCTGCCCCGAAGCGCTGGCCAACCCGGTAGACGCAGGACAATAGCTTCCGGGCGTCCTCGGTTATATCGATCATCTCCGGAGGATCGAGACAGATATCGCAATTGCCGCAGTCCTGCTCAGGCGTCTCACCGAAATAGCCGAGCAGCACCCGCCGGCGGCAGCCAAGCGCTTCGGCGAACCCGACCATCGCATTGAGCTTGTGCAGCTCGATGCGCTTGTGTTCTTCGTTGAAACTCTTTTCGATCAGTCCCCGGGCCACTTGGATATCCCCGAAGCCAAAAAGCAGCAGCGCCTCGGCCGGCAGTGAATCCCGACCAGCCCGGCCGGTTTCCTGGTAATAGCTCTCGATATTTTTCGGAATGTCGTAATGCACCACGAAGCGGATATTGGACTTGTCGATGCCCATCCCAAAGGCCACCGTGGCGACAATGATCCTGACCCGGTCATATAAGAAATCATCCTGGGCCCGTTGGCGGTTTTTATCGCTCAGACCGGCATGATAGGAGGCGGCCCGGTAGCCTGCCTCGAGGAGTTGTTCGGTGATGCGCTCTACCCGTTTGCGGCTCAGGCAGTAGACGATACCCGCCTGGTCCTGGTGCGCTTCGAGAAAGTCCAGCAGTTGCGCAAAACCTTTCTGCTTTTCCAGTACGGTGTATCTGATATTGGGCCGGTCAAAACCGGTAATGAACTTTCGGGCCCTGTCCAGCCCCAGCTTCTCGACGATATCGCGCCTGGTGTGCGGTTCAGCGGTGGCCGTCAGGGCAACGATGGGCACTTCGCCGAACAGGCGGCGCAGGCTGCCCAGTTTGCGGTACTCGGGCCTGAAATCATGTCCCCACTGGGAGATGCAGTGGGCCTCGTCGATGCCGAACAGCGCGATTTCAAGCGTCTGCAGCCGGGCGATAAAGTCCTCGTTCATCAGCCGCTCCGGAGCGATATAGAGCAGGTCGAGCTCAGCGTTGTGCAGGGCCGCCAGGACCTGCCGGGCCTCGCCGCCCGACAGCGATGAATTGTAATAGGCTGCCCGGACGCCGCAGGTCCTCAGCGCATCAACCTGATCTTTCATCAGTGAGATCAGGGGCGAAACAATGATCGCAGTACCGGAACGGTGCAGTGCGGGTATCTGATAGCAGAGCGACTTGCCGCCGCCGGTGGGCATCAGCACGAAACAGTTTTGGCCGCCGATCAGGGCTTCGATGATTTCGAGCTGATAGGGCCTGAAAGATTCATAGCCAAAATAGGTTTTCAGCGTATCAAAAACCGTTGCCTGCATACCCCTGAACGGCACCTGAAGGATCTGATTCGTTGTTTTACCCGGTTCTAATGGGTTGCACGATCCGGACAACGTGGTAAGAACTATTATTACCTGTTTTCATAATAAAATTTTAGTCAAACAACGAATAAATTATCATGGGACTTCTGTTTTTTTACGTTGCGCTTGCCCTCGGCATATCATTTCTGTGCTCGATCATGGAGGCCGTACTGCTGTCCATCTCGGCCTCTTTTATCGCCCAGCAGCAGCAGGAGCGGCCCCAACTCGGCGCCAAGTTAAAAAAGCTCAAGGACAATATCGACCAACCGCTGGCCGCAATATTGAGCCTCAATACCATAGCCCATACGGTCGGGGCCGCCGGGGCCGGCGCCCAGGCCGCCTCGATCTTCGGCGACGCCTATATCGGGGTGATCTCGGCGGTACTCACCCTGCTGATCCTGGTCCTTTCAGAAATCATTCCCAAGACCCTGGGAGCCGCCTATTGGCGCAGACTGACCCCGTTCGTGTCAGTCGCCCTGGAGATTACTACCTGGACCATGTGGCCGTTGGTCAAGATGGCCGAGGTCCTGACCCGGCTGATGACCAGGAACAAGCCCAGAAAAAGCGTGCACCGGGACGAGTTCATCGCTCTGGCCAACCTGGGTTCACAGGAGGGAATCTTTCATCGATATGAGGCGCGGGTTCTGCAGAACCTGTTCTTTCTCAGGGACATCAGGACCCGCGACATCATGACCCCGCGCACCGTGGTCTACGCCTTGCCCCAGACAATGAGCGCCGCACAGGCGGTGGCCGAATGCGGCCGACTCTATTTTTCCCGTATTCCAGTGTACAGCGAAGACCTCGACCACATTAAAGGATTCGTGCTGAAAAGCGATATCCTGCAGGCGGCCCAGGAAACGCCTGATAAATCGCTGAAAGATTTATGCCGGCCTATCGTCGTGGTAGCAGGCGAAAGGAGCCTGCATGAGCTGTTCGAACTGATGATGAACGAATCCACCCACATCGCCCTGGTGGTCGATCAATACGGAGGAACCGAAGGCATCGTCACCATGGAAGACTTCATCGAAACCCTGCTCGGTCTCGAAATTGTCGATGAGGTTGACAAGGTCGAAGACATGCAGGAGATCGCCAGAGAACAGTGGCGGCGCCGGGCCCGGCGCCTTGGCTTGACCCGGGAACAGCTTCAGGCAGAGCCAATCCAGGAGCAAACAGCCCCCGGTACACCAGCCGTACCATCTGAAAAATAAAGGGCGGACCGCGTAGCACCGGCCTGCCCTGATCAATCGCGCAGCGCTTGTCGAGCGCCGCGCATCTTCTCATGATCCCTTGCCGCTGCCTGTCAGCCCTCGAAGCTCTGCAGCGCCTGAATTCTAGCCTCGAGCGGCGGATGGCTCCTGAACAGCATGGCAAAACCGCCCTCCTTGGGCCTGATCCCGAACGCCGCCAACTGTTCGGGCAGTTGAGACGGCTCATGATGAGCCTGCAGTCGGCGCAGCGCATCGATCATCTTCTGCCGCCCTGCCAGTGAGGCCGCCCCGCTGTCGGCTCGAAATTCTCGCTGGCGTGAAAACCACATGACGATTATAGAGGCGAACAGGCCAAGAACAATTTGCAGGACACTGGCCACCGCCATGTAACCCAGGTATCCGAGCCCCCCACCCTGTCTGTCGGAGCGCAGGGCGCTGTCGATAAGACCTGCCGCAAGCCGCGAAAGGAAGAGGACAAAAGTGTTCAGAACACCCTGGATCAAGGTCAGCGTGACCATATCGCCGTTGGCCACATGGCTCATTTCATGGGCCAGCACCGCCTCGACCTCGCCGCGCTCCATGTTTCTGAGCAGGCCCGAACTCACCGCCACCAGCGCATCATCACGCTTCATCCCGGTGGCAAAAGCATTCATCTCGGCAGCATCGAAAATGGCCACTTCCGGCATGCCGATGCCGGCCATTTCGGCCTGTCGACGAACCGTGTCAATCAGCCACTGCTCGACCTGGTTCTGCGGCTGCTCGATTACCCGGGCCCTGGTGGTGCGCTTGGCGATCCACTTGGACATGGCCAGTGAAATAAACGACCCGCCCATGCCAAACAGCGCGGCAAAGAACAGCAATCCCGAGGTCTGCGTGGTATCGACGCCCAGGATGGACATGACCAGCCCGAGCAGCACCAGAACCGCCAGGTTCGTCGCAAGATAGAGTAAAATCCGCATTGCATTCCTCCTGTTAATCAGTTCATTGGTTTCAGTGCATCAAGTAATCACTTACAACAACGTCGTTAAGGTAATCACTCTAACAAGGCTTTTCATATTGATTGCGAAAATGTAATGCGCTTCATCGTTTAAAGCCCAACCCAGCGATCATTTACTGGATTTCGATCCGCATTTCACCTGCCGCAGGAGACATCCTCCTTTTTCCGCCACGGCCATCGAAAATCAGACCATATCGGTATAATCGGCCTCGAGGTAAGGGGTTCCATGGCAAGGATTTCTGCAACACTGCCGTCAAGGCGAACCGCGCCGAGCCAAATTGCATTGCAATAGTCTTTATCGTGAACGTACAGCAACAGGTCTCGGGTCAAAATCCACTGTTGAAACACCCGCTTCTTTCTAGACCTGCAAAATCTCGGCAGGAACTCGATCGGGTCAAACAGAGCCCTCATGAAATTCAGAGCCAGCAGGCTGTCTCGCAAGAGTTCGGATGGGGAAACTGGAACAGCCTCACGAAGCTATTGCCGACTGTAGTGAGAGCATATGGTCAAGCATTTACGAGGCCTGACGCATCAGGCCTCACAGGCAGCACTGGCTGGTGGCATGGCCCCCGTTGCTTGACAGCCTTTTTTCAACTGGTTTCAAATGCTGCTCAACCGCGGTAAACCTCGGCGATAAAATCGACCATCTCGGGAACCATCTTATTCCCCCAGCCGGTTGATTTGGCCAGGTTCAGCGCATTTTTTGTCGCCGGCGAGATGAAACTGGGCACCTTGAAGTCGTCCGCCATGCTGGCGTAGTAGCCCAGGTCTTTGAGACCGTTGGTAATCGAAAAGGCCAGGGCCATCGGATCCTTGTCCACCGCATTGGCTTTGATCCAGTCCATCATGCCCGATTTGAGTGGACCCGAAGACATCACTTCATAGAGCGTTTCCCGTTTCAGCCCGGCCAGATCCGCCATCGCAAACGCTTCAGACATCGCGCAGGCGGTGGTCATTGCGAAAAAGTTATTGATCAGCTTCAGGGTGTGGCCGGCCCCGATCGGCCCGACATGAAAAACATTCTCCCCCAGGTCGTCCAGGACCGGTTTGGCCCGCTCAAAGTCGGCCTTATCGCCGGCGCCCATGATATTGAGCAGGCCGTCAACCGCATGCGACGGGGTTCGGCCGAGCGGCGCATCCATCAGCGAAGCGCCCTTTTCCTTGCACTGCTCGTAGAGGGCCCGGGTCGAGCCGGGAATCGAGGTACCGAAGTCTATCACCAGCGCACCGGGCTTGAGCCCCTCGAGGACCCCGTTCTCGCCCCGCATCACCGATTCAACCGCAGCAGAGGTATCGACGCAGAGCATCACGATATCACTGTTTGCAGCTGTCTCGGCAGGCGTAGCGGCCTCGGTCGCGCCCCGTGATACCGCTTCCTCGATCGGTTTGCGGTTGCGATGGGCAATCACGGTGAGCGGATAATCAAGACTCTGCAGCCGCTGAACCATTGCCGAACCCATCAATCCCAGGCCGATAAAGCCGATTTTTACTTTATTTTTATCGCTCATATTTCCCTCGCTTGTATGGTTGTGTATCCGCCTCTGTCAAACCACGCGTTTGCCGAAGGCAAATACATAGTGATTGTTGTGTAAACGATGTCAGAATATGCTGTCGATCAGGTTTCGCACCTCGCTCAATCGTGCAGCAATCTCTTCCCAGCGCCCTTCGACCATAAGCTGTTCCGAACACAGCCAGGTACCGCCGCAGCAGACAATATTGTCTAATTGCAGGTAATCAAGAAGATTTCCGGGATTTATTCCCCCGGTCGGCATAAAACTGATGTCCTGATAAATCGCCCGAAACATGGCCAGCATCTTCAGGCCGCCGGCCTGCTCTGCCGGAAAAAACTTCAGAACTCTAAGTCCCGCCTCAGCGGCCATCTGGACTTCACTTGGCGTGCATACCCCCGGATATAGATCGATCTCCCTGCTGCGGCAATAGGACGCTAGTGCCGGGGTAAACCCGGGGCTCACTATGGCTTGGGCTCCTGCAGCGACCGCCGAATCGACCTGGGCCGGGGTCAGCACCGTTCCGGCGATCAGCAGGAGTTCTCCAAAACGGCTGCTGATCTCACTCAGGGCCTCGGCCGCACAAGCGGTTCGATAGGTGATTTCCATCACCGGCAGCCCGGCTTCAAGCAGAACTTCGGCCAGCCTCAGACCGTCCGCAACCGACGCCAAGCTCACCACAGGGACCAGGCGAAGCTTCTTTAAACGCTGAATATGGTCCTTATTTATCTTGTTATTCATGACTAACTATCCGAGAATTCTTATACATAAATGACAGAAAGGAAGGGTTCTGTAAAAGGCTCAGCTGCGCTTTAATCTTGCCGAAACCACTGCAGCTCCAGACGGGAACAGCTGCTATTCTATATGTATGCAGCAGCTGCTGTCAACCCTGCCGTCAATCGATGCAAAACCGGTTTGAGCCGTCTTGACATCACTACGGGGGACTGCTATAACCGTTTTTCTCAGCATAGTTGCACTACAGGCGTTCTGCACCCTCATCAACTATCTATACTGTCTCGTGCAGCGGCACAACGCCTTCTCTTTGACTACAGGATAAAATAATGAAAGCAGTAGAAATTTCAAACATCAAGGAAGTCAGCATCATCAGCAAGCAGGCCCCTGCAATCGCGGCCCCGGATGATGTCATCGTTAAAATCAAAGGGGTTTCGATCTGCGGCACCGACGTGCACACCTTCCTGGGTGAGCATCCTTTCGTCAAGCCGCCGGTGGTGATCGGCCACGAATGCTGCGGTGAAGTGGTCGAATGCGGTTCGCAGGTGACCCGGGTCGCACCGGGTGACCGGGTGGCCATCGACCCCGTTCTGGGCTGCGGCGCCTGCCGCCCGTGCACGACGGGTAGAGCCAATGCCTGCGCCGAGGTGAAATGCCGCGGGGTACACGTGGAAGGCGCGATGCAGGAGTATTTCAAAATCAGGCAGTGCGATGTCCACCAATTGCCCGATTCGGTCGGCGACCTGGCCCTCGGGGCAGTGGTCGAACCACTGGCCATCGGCGCCCAGGCCTGCTGGCGCGGCAATGTCTCCGCCGGCGAAGTGGTTGTCGTGTTCGGCGCCGGACCGATCGGCATCGCGGTCATGCTCAACGCCCACTGTCTCGGCGCCCGCTGCATCCTGATCGATATGAAAGAAGACCGGCTCGAGCGGGCCAGCAGGCTCGGGGCGTTGGCTGCATTGCAGGCAAATGATCCGGAGCTGCGCAGCAAGATCATAGAGCTGACCGGCGGCGAAGGACCGCACGTCACCTGCGATGCGGTTGGCCACCCAGCGATTTTTGAGCAGTGCATCGACCTGGTGGCGCCCACTGGTACCGTCGTTCTGCTGGGCATGGACGGCAGGCCAAACAAGGTAACGGAGCAGCAGATCTTCAAAAAGGAAATGACGGTGGTGGGCAGCCGGATGAATTCGAATATGTTCCCGGTCATCCTGGAGCGGGTCGCCCAGGGCCAACTGAACCTCGCCGACCTGGAAACCACGCGCTTTACCACCGACCAGGCAAGCGCAGCTTTTAAAACGGCCGTCGAACAACCGGCAGGCTTTCTGAAATCGATGATCACCTTCTAAACCAATACCAGTGAATACGATCGCCATGAAACCAATCAAACTGGCCTGCATCGGCGAATGCATGATCGAGTTGCAGGAAACCGCGCCCGGGGTGACCAAGCAGACCTTTGGCGGCGACACCTTGAATACCGCAATCTACTGCGCCCGGCTGGCCCGGGACCTGCCGCTGTCGGTCGACTACGTCACGGCCCTGGGCACCGATACCTTCAGTCAGCGGATGATTGCCTTCTGGGAGAACGAAGGGGTCGGCAGCAGCCTCGTTCTCAGAGAAACGGGTGAGACGCCAGGGCTCTACTACATTGAACTCGAGGAAAGTGGAGAACGGATTTTTCATTACTGGCGCTCCACCGCCGCCGCCAAGAAATGTTTCGAGTATCCGGACAGCGACCGGATCCTCGAGGCCCTAGACGGGTTCGACGCCATCTATCTGAGCGGCATCAGCCTGGCCATCCTGAACCCCTTGAGCCGGGAGCGGCTCATCGAAAAACTGCACAGGCTCGCCGCAGGCACCACCGCCATCTATTTCGATTGCAATTACCGGCCACACCTGTGGCCCTCGCAAAATGAAGCAGTCGCGCTCTACAAAAAACTCTACCCGATCAGCGAGATTGTCTTTCTGACCACCGAAGAGGCCCAGATCCTGCTTGATGGCGATACCCAGCAAGATATCCACACCCTGCTGCACGATCTTGGCGCCAAAGAGTCCGTGCTCAAAGACGGCGGCAACCCCTGCACCATCGGACTCGGCGATGTGCGCCTCGAGGTTGCAGCCCAACAGGTGGAAGAAGTCGTCGATACCACCGCCGCCGGCGATTCGTTCAGCGCGGTGTATCTGGTGGCCAGAAAATTCGGCTGTCCCCCGGAAGCGGCGGCCGCCATGGCCCACAAAACCGCAGCCTATGTGGTACGCCACAAAGGGGCGGTCGCACCAATCGAGCAGATGCCGGTAACCGGTTCCGACATCACCGGCTGTACATCCTGATCAGCCCTATGGTAAGCTTTACCTATAACGCTTTAAGATAACCCAAGGAGATCATTATGCAGGACGTACTGGTACAAGAAAAAGAACTGAGAGCACTGGTAATCAGAAAACTCACCGAGGCCGGGCTCAATGCGGTCGATGCGAACACGGTCGCCGATGTCCTGGTTCACGCCGACCTGCGCGGTGTCCGTTCCCACGGGGTAATCCGCACCGAACATTATGTGACCCGGCTCAAGGCCGGCAGCCTCAACAAGAACCCGAGCTTTGGCTTCAAAAAGCTGCGGGACGCCGCCGGCCTGCTCGACGCTGACGACGGCATGGGCCATCCCGCCCTGTCTGGAGGCGATGGACAAGGCCTGCGAGCTGGCCGCGGTTACCCGGCATTCCCCATGGTCGGCATCATTAACGGCAGCCACTGCCCGGCGCCCTGTCCTACTTCATGCTCCGCCGCGGTTTCCAGAATATGATGGATCGGGGTGACCCACGCGAGCAGTGCGTGGCGCCGTTCGGCGGCTCCCGGCGTTCGTTTCGGACTAATCCCATCGCCTTTGGGTTCCCGACCAGAACACACGATCCGGTCATCCTCGACATGGCCTCTTCCAACGCCGCCTTCGGCAAGATTCTGCACGCCAAAGAGCAGAACTCCTCGATCCCCGACGACTGGGGCGTCGACAAGGACGGCAAGCCAACCACGACCCGCATCAGGTGGTCGCCGTGACCCCGTCGGCGCCCACAAAGGCTACGGCATCGCCCTGGTTCTCGACGTGCTGACCGGCGTCCTGGTGGCGGGCCGAATTCGAACCGCACATCACTGCCATGTTTACAGCGATTACGAAAAACCCAGAAAACTGGCCAGCACGATAATCACCATCGATCCCAGCCTTCACCGGCTTCAATCATTTTATCGACAAGATCAACGCGATGGTCGACGATCTGCACGCCCAGCCGCCGGCACCCGGCTTCGAGTCGGTGCTAGTGCCGGTGAAATAGAATGACAGCAGAACGAAAGAACCGAAAACAGATAGTACCGGTGCTGTCGAGTTTGTATAAATACTGAAGAGCGAATGAGGTGGAACTAGGCTGAAAAATCACCCGCTGAAACAGTACTATATCATGAAGTGACCTGCAGGGTCTGGAAGACCTGTGCATCAGAAGGGTCTTTGACGCTGCCGGGGTGAAACATGTTTGAGATAA
>CAVPRJ010000001.1:0-64859 GCA_963707715.1 uncultured delta proteobacterium | reverse complement strand
AGCCGGTGGTGTTGTAGAGCTTGAAGGAGTAGAGGTCGGGCGCCTGGTCGAGGGCGCTGGCGTTGACCTGCGGCCAGACGTCGTAGAGCAGGATTTCGTAGTCGCGCCAGTCGGTCAAGGGATCGCCGCCGGCGATGCGGAGCTCCACCCCCGGATAGCCGTAGCCGCCGGGCAGGTTGTCGACCGTCGCCTTGAGCGAGCCGGTGCCCTCGCTGAAGCGGGTGCCGTCGGCCACCGCGGAGCCGTCGTTCACGGTCCAGTACACCCCCGACGCGTGCCAGCCGATTTGTGGGCTGTCGGCGTTGGTCAGCGCCGTGCTCAGGGTCTCGTCGTGGGGCACCGGCGACTGCGGGATTCCTCCCACGGAGGGCACCACCCGGATCGACCGCAGGTCGAGCAACCCGCCGTTCAGACCGAGCGCGGCACACGCCGTCGTGAAGTTGATGGACACCTGGGCGACGCCACTGCCGGACACCGTCACCGGGATCCGGTAGGGCCAGGCCTCCCACCACTCGTCCCCCGAACCCGCCGCCACCGGGAGGGACACCAGTATCCACACCACGCACCCCGCGAATACGGCCTTCCGGTTCCACTGCACCATCCGACACCCCCGACACACGAATCAAGAATTGGGATTTCCGGAGTCCGCTTCGAGCGTTTTAGCGCGGGGGGTGCGGGGTGTATTGGTGCGCCCAATTTCCGATGGAGGGAGGACGGTTGGGAGTACTTCACCTTTAGCGGCACTCCCTGGAAGAACATAAACGGTACCACGCATCTCTCAGTGGGGAAGCGGGAGAGGAGGGAGGGTGAGATCAAATGGGGCTCCTTTCCAAAATTCTCAGTTCTCAGTTCTCAATTTTGAATTTCCCGCCCGCCCACAGTTGATTTCGAATTTCGAATTTCGAATTTCCACCCGCCCACACCGGCAACCGGGACGGCTGCCCCACAATTTTCGCCCGTCGCTCGAGGAGAATTTGTAGGGCACGCGTGCCGCGTGCCGGGTACCTTTATGGATTCCTATCCCCTACTCGCCAAAGCACTCCCAGAGTGCCGAGACACGGCGCCGGCTGACGGGCAGGACCCGGTTGACCGGTGGGTCGAGCTTGACCTCCCAGCCACCATCGTCGGCGGGACGGATCTCCGCACTCGACGGAGATTGACCGCCCAGCTGCGGTGGATCATGGCGAAGCCGAAGGGCGCGAGGAGATCGAAGAGCTCGCCGAGCTGGCGGACGTCGGTGAGGGCCCGTGCGCGCCGGGTCCGCACCAGGCTCTCTCCGCCCTCCGCCTCGACAAGGTAGATCTCCTGTGGGTCGACGGGATTCCGCCGCCCGTCGGCGAGGTGGAGCAGGACGCGATCGTCGAGGACCGCCATGAATCCAGTGTCCGGCCTCCGGTCGCTTCAGCGGTCAGGCGGGGCCTGGGGCGGTTGAACGGTTGTTGCAGCGGCTGAGCGGTGGGGAGTTTGATCGGCGCCGGCCGCTGTGGTGATCACGGTTCATGAAAGTCAACATATCTTCACTTTCTTAGGCGGGTAGGAAAGAAGAGTTTTTAAGGGCTTGCCGCTCAGCGTGAGGCCGCTCAACCGCACGCACCAACGGCTGATGGCGGGGCGACCGGTGCGAGGCGCTCGGCCGGGCGAAGTCCGTCGAGGTCAGAACTGGATCGGCGGTGTCGCAGCTGTCATCTCGTCGAGGGTTTCGCGGTGGGCGTCGGTGGCGATGGTGTCGACAACGAGACGGTGGCTGTCAAGGGGCCGATAAGGAGTTGTTCTCCTGTCGTTCAGTCGTAGGGCGAAAACTCGTTGTCGTCGCTGACGAGGAGCTGCATGAGCTTGGGGTGGATGAAGAGCTTTTCGCGGCCCGCGGCACGTTCCTCCAGGACGCCTCGATCCGCGAGGGCTTTAAGGTATTTGGAGGCGGTCTGTCTCTTCGCGATACCGGCGGCTTCGAGATTGGCGATTCGACAGTACGGTTGCTCGAAGATCACGTCCACGAGCTCGCGGCTGTAGACCTTCGGTTCCGTTCGCCGGACATAGTCGATGGTCGCGTCGGCGAGGCGGCGGATGCCCCCGATCTTGGCGGTTGTCCAGGTGGACGTCTCTTCGACCCCGTCGAGCATGAACATCACCCACGGTTCCCACGCGTCATGACGGGTGACATCCAGGAGCAGCCGGTAATAGTCGGCCTTTCTGGCGATGATGAAGCGGCTCAGGTAGAGGATGGGCGCGGTCAGCAACCGTTCTTGAATCAGAAACAGGCTGTTGAGCACCCTGCCTGTGCGGCCGTTGCCGTCGCTGAACGGGTGGATGGCTTCGAATTGATAATGCGCCACGGCCATGCGAACCAGAGGATCGAGGGACACCTCCTGGTGAAGGAAACGCTCCCAGTTGGCGAGCAGATCACGGATCGTGGACTCGCCCTCCGGGGGCGAGTAGATGACCTCGCCGGTGGCATCGTTGACCAGGGCTGTCCCGGGAACCCGCCGCACGCTCATGTCGACGCCCCGGATCTGGCTGCAGACCCGCTCCGCGGTACGAGTTGTCAATGGCCTCTCGGAAAGCGATCGGAATCCGTCCATCAACGCCAGGCGGTAGCGCAGCGCTTCCTTCGTAGCCGGATCAGCGCCCTGAGCGGCACCGAGGTGGCGGAAAAGGCGGTCGGTCGTGGTCACGATGTTTTCGATCTCGGAACTCGCTCTCGCCTCGAGCACCGGCAAGGTGTTGACCAACATGCCTTGATTGGGGATGAGCTCTGCGGCCTTTTTGAGCTCAGCGAGGGCGGCGCGGGCGGAAACACAGCGTTTGAGGACTGCTTTGGTCTCGAGCTCGGCCTCCGGCGGCAGCAACGGGAGGTCGTTGTAGGGGCGATCAGGGTTCCATTGAGACATCATCATGTTTACATTATCGCATTTCATCGACATATTACCGCGTCGTGTCGATGCCATCGACATATCGTCGCGACGTGTCGAAGGCGGCAATGCGTCATCCGACTTCTCCGGGGTGAGTAGCCGACGGCGAAGTGGTCGAAGAGGGCGGAGCCGAGGATGCCCTGGGCGCCGACCAGGCTGAGGGCCATGGCGGGGATGGCGGTGAGGGCGCCGGTGGTGATGGTGACGGTGTGTCGGACCGAGGGTGACCGGGGTTTCGAAGGTGTCGGTGGTGAAGGTGCCGAGGCCGGGGTAGAAGTCCTCGCGGGTTCCGGCCGGTGGGAAGGCCTCGATGAGGGGCGGTCGAGGTAGGAGAGCTTGGCGCCGGTGTCGAAGATCACCGCGGACGGGCTCGCCGGAGATGGAGACCTCGATGATGGGGGCGATCATCGAGCAGTCGAGGGCGAGCGTGATGCCGTGGAGATCGTGGTCGCCTTCGTACACCCGCACTTCGTTTCGTGCCGGGTCGATGACGGTGTCGTAGGGGACGAGGGCGTCGGCGCCGATGAGACCGTCGAGCCGCGTGCCGACGTGGCCGCTCACCTCCTCGAGGCTGACGCCGAGGTAGTCGCCGTCGCGGGGTGCCCGGCGCCGGCGAAGGGCATGGTGGGCTCGGGGTAGACGCAGGAGGGCGCGCCGGTGTCGAGGAGGAGGCGCCGGCCCTCGCAGTCGAGGATGAGGTGGCCGTCGACCATGGTGTAGGGGTAGGTGTGGGTGGTGGTCATGGTCAGGCTCCTTCCCGGGTCGCGGCGATTGACTGGAGGCGCTTCTTCAGCTCGTCCCAGACGCCGCGGCGGTTGCCGATTTTCTCGACCAGGCGGGCTCGCACGGAGGGGTCGAGCCCGGACAAGGTGGGGGTGTCGAGCGGGATCATCTCGGCCGGCACCGCGTCGATGGGGAGCTCGAGGTCGTCGTCGAGCAGGCGTTCGAAGAGGCGCGCGGGCCTCAGCTCGGCGAGCCCGGCGAGAAATGCGCGGCGCCTCGGTTCGCGCTGTGCCTTGCGGTCGCGGTGGGCCTGGGCCTCCATCTCGCGTTCGGCTGCGCGCTCTGCGGCCGCCTCCTGCTCGGCCTCCTCGCGGCGGCGGTTCTCTTTGGCGCGCTCCCGCCGGGCGACCTGCTCCTCCTCGTCCAGCTCGAGGAACTCACCCGCCCAGCTGCCGGCGAGCACCGGTCGGAGGAGGCCGATGGACGGCCACATCATCTCGCGAAGGTCGTCGAGGATGAACGACGCGGCCGCCATGTTGAACTCGCCGAACTTCGGCCGGGGGAGGCGGGCCAGCGCTTCGGCAATGGCCACGCAGCAGCGCCCGATGTCGTCGGGGCCGAGACGTTGGGCGAGCGCCTCGGGTCGTCGCACCAGGTGGGGCGGCAGCCGCAACCCGGCGGCGCGGGCGGCGCGGACCATCAGCTCTCTGCGGAACACCTGTGCGCCGCAGGTGGTGCACGGTCGGCGGATGCACCAGCGCTTCTCCTCCGCCTCGGCCAGGAAGGCCTCGAGCCACGGACGGTCGTCGTCCGGGGCCGGCGGCGCCCCTCCCCCAACGGTGGACGACGACCGGGTGCCCGAGGGCAGGCGCCGGCGGTTGCCTCCCGGGAGTCTGCGGGTCGGACGAGTGCTTCCTGGCAGGGCGGCGGTCACCTCGGCGAGAACCCGGTCGGCGATGCGGGTCTCGAGGCCGCTGCCCCCCGAGCGCTGCTTGATGGCCTCGCAAACCATGACGATGAGCCTGGCGACGGTTTCGACGTTCATCTCCTCTGCTCCCTTCCCGTTGTTCCGGGGGAGTTCACCTACTCCCCTCACTTCGTAAGGGGGAGTAGTGAACCCCCCGGTCACAGGGAAGGGTTACCAGCCTCTCGGTTTCGAGAACTGACCTCTGGCAATACGTAGTGTTATGTCCTATTTACTGGTAGGGTTACGTATTGCTGCTGTTGGGCAAATAGCGGGATAATAGAGATTACCGGGAACAGGCCAGCGCCGGGCACTGAGCCTGACTTCTGACCGGCGGGAATCAAAGGGCGACCAGCAATTCGGGAGCGCCATCCTGCCTGCCAACCGCGCTGCTGCCGATCACTTTTTTGTCCCCTTCGTCATCGAAATGACGACTTTCCAAATCATTGCAGTGTGAGCCTTTTGCAAAACTAAGATTTTCGTTCAAAATCAAGGCATGCGAGAAATTTTACCACAGGCATATAATTGATATTCCGAGGATAAAATTTTGAGCATAACGCAGAGTTTGGGCGAAAAGATGGTTTTGCAAATGGCTCGTGTGAAACAACTTTCATCGTCAGCCTTTCCGCAGGGGGGCTATTGTTGTCAGCTCAGCCGGGCCGGGCATCTTCAGCCAAACCAGCCAAGCTCTGAACGGCGTGCACTAGCGCCGCTTTACCTCTTCCTCACAAAACTTATTCAGGCTGCCGGCTTTGCTGAGCAAGAGCGGTCTCTAAGAAGAGCTTTTCGATGAGCTCATGCCGAGGTAGATTGCGGTCAGGACGATAGCGACCCCGAGCCATTGGGTGGCAGAGGTCGGCCGCTGGAAAATGAGCACGTCCCAGACAAAGGCCAGCGAGGGTTGCAGCAGCAGCAGCAGCCCTGCCATCGAAGGCAGCACGAGAGGCAGGCTTTTGGAGATAAAGGTCCAGCCGACGGTCTGGCTGAACAGGCCAAGGGCCACCAGTGCTCCCAATGAGGCAGTGCTGGGAATGGCAAAGGAAACACCGGCGACTCCGATCCAGATGCCCAGGAAAATGACGGTGCAGAATGAGACCAGCATAAGCCCGTAAAAAAATGAAATGTCCGGCTGACTTTGGTGAATAGCTCTGAGTGAGAGCAAAAAGCCAGCATAGAACAATGCTGCGGCAAGACCCAGGGCCACCCCTAACCGGTAGTGCTCCGGGTGCAGATTCCAGTTCAGGCCGACGATCAGAAACAGCCCCAAGAAAGCCAGCGGCAGCGAGACGAAAAAAAGCCAGCGGATAGCCTGGCCGAAAAAAAGAAAGGAGGCCAGACTCAACACGAAGACCTGGAAATTTGCCAGGATAGTGGCCAGTCCCGGCCCCAGATAAATGATCGCCGCATGCCAGCAATAAAGATCTGCCGCAAAGCACAGTCCGCACAACACGGCCAACCAGAATGTCTGGATTGTCGGACGCTGCATTTCGTGATTTGCCACGCAGGCCAGGCCGAGAAACAGGGTGCCGAACAGGACCCGGTAAAAGCCGGAAACCAGCGGATCAACCTGTGCCCAGGTGACCCATACCCCTGAAAAACTGATAAATATCGCCCCGCTGAAAATACGGGCGGGTGCTTTGAGCTGCAGGTTGGGCAGGAACATGGGCCTTTGTTTTTAGCAAAAATACCGGGCGCGGTTTGGGGTAATCTGACCGATACTAGCAATCCTGGGTCGAGGTGCAAAGATAAAAGTAATCCGCTCTGAAGAGATCGTTTAGAGAAAACCTTCTGTGAACCGCTTTCTAGCCAGTCAAGAGCTGTGCTAACGATAGAAAAAGACACTATAATGGGGATTTTTAGAAGAATCGCTCCTGCTGCAGTCCAGGAAAACCGGCTTGATTTTTAGTACGCAATTTGGTAATGACGCAGATTTATGGTCACATGCGCAAAAAAGTTACCACAGATGTATGAGTTGTGCGTATTATGCGGCGACTTGCTGGAAGGCCGTGCAATTGACATTCAAACCACAGCTGGAATGGAACGGAGATTATGACGGATCTGACAACGAGCTATCTTGGCCACAGGCTGAAAAATCCAATCGTGGTCGGCAGCTGCGGCCTGACCGGGTCGGCTGCGAAAATCGAAGAACTTGCCAAGGCCGGAGCTGGCGCGGTGGTGCTGAAATCACTGTTTGAAGAACAGATCGAAGCCGAACTGCAGCAGAATCTCGACGAGTACCAGACCGATTACCCGGACGCCTATGATTATGTCAGGCAATACACTAAAGATAGCGCGGTCACCGAATACCTGGAAATGATCCGGGAGGTGAAGGGGCGGATCGACATTCCGGTGATTGCCAGCTGTAATTGCATTACCGCGGCTGAGTGGACCAGTTTTGCCGAAAAATTTGAAAAAGCCGGGGCCGATGGCCTGGAGATCAATATTTCTCTGCTGCCCAGCGATCCACGGAAGGCCTGCAGCGATTACGAACGGATATATTTTGACGTGCTCGACAAGGTGAGCAATAAGCTGACGATACCGGTCGCACTGAAAATGAGCAGCTATTCGTCATCTCTGGCCAATCTGGTGTCACGGTTGTTCTGGACTGGCAAGGTCGCCGGCTTTGTGCTGTTTAACCGCTATTACCAGCCGGACATCAATATCACTACCATGGAGCTGGGTTCGGCCGGGGTGTTCAGCACTCCAGGCGAGATGACCCTGCCGCTGCGCTGGACTGCCTTGCTCTCGGGCATGGTGGAGGCGGATTTTGCCGGCTCGACCGGAATCCATGACGCGGCCGGGGTGGTCAAGATGCTGCTGGCGGGTGCCAGGGTGGCCCAGGTGGTGTCAACGATCTACGAGAACGGGGCAGAGCAGATTGCCGAATTGACCGGCGGCCTGGAGCAGTGGATGGAGAAGCATTCGTTCGGCTCGATTTCCGAGTTCAGGGGCCGGCTGAGCTATCGGTTCCAAGATGATCAGTCGGCTTTCGAACGAATCCAATTCATGAAACACTATGCGGGAATTTCCTGAGTCGTGGTGGATTAGTCTTGCCCGCTGACGGGATTTTCGAGGTTTGACAAAGACAGAATTTCAATAATAAAAGGTGGTAAAGAGCGGGCCGGGACCCGGGTATTATGGCGGTACATCTAACATTTCCAAAAGGCGGGGTTCATCCGCAGGAATCGAAAACATTGACGGAGAAGCTGGCGGTCGAGATTATGCCCCTGCCGCAGGAGCTCGAGTTGATACTCGGGCAGCACATCGGTGCACCCTGCAGTCCGACCGTAAAAAAACGAGAGCAGGTCATCGAGGGAGGCTTGGTGGCCGAGGTCAGAAGAGGGCTCGGCGTACCGCTGCACGCACCGGCGACAGGTTCGATCAAGGCGATTGGCACCTCGGCTCATCCGATCCGGGTGAGCGCACCCTCTCTTACCATCAAGGTGGACCCGGAAGCGCAAGCCATCACCTGGCGAGCTGGCCGGGACTGGCGGAATCAGAGTGCCGAAGATCTCTTGCAGGCGGTCCACAAGGCCGGCATCGTAGGCATCGGCGGGGCTGGGTTTCCAACGCACGTCAAGCTGAAGCCGCCGGCCGACAACCCTGTGGACACACTGCTGCTCAACGGGGCTGAATGCGAACCTTACATCACCGCCGATCATCGGGTGATGCTGGAGAAATCGGCCGAGATCGTCGAAGGAGCCATGATCCTGATGAAGATTCTGGGCATCACCACCTGTGCGATCGGCATCGAAGACAATAAACCCGACGCCATTGCGGCGCTGCAGGCGGCGGTTGCAGCAGCACCAGAGGGTGGTCTCGATATCCGCGTTCTCACCCTGCAGGTCAAATACCCCCAGGGCTCTGAAAAGCAGTTGATCCAGGCGATTACCGGCCGTAAGGTGCCGGCCATGGCCCTGCCGTCGGCGGTGGGCGTGGTTGTCCACAACGTCTCCACCACCAAGGCCGTCTACGATGCCGTGGTGCTCGGTAAGCCCTTGATCGACAAGGTGATTACCGTGTCCGGCCGGGGTATAAAGCGGCCGGCCAATCTACTGGTCAAGATCGGCACCAGGGTCAGCGACATCGTTGAATACTGCGGCGGCACCACGGCCGATCTCGTCCGGGTCGTGCTGGGTGGCCCGATGATGGGTTTCGCGGTTTCGACGCTTGACCTCCCGGTTACTAAAACGACCTCATCGATACTCTTCCTCAGTGAAGATGAGATCGATACCAGGCCTCATTCCAACTGCATCCGCTGCGGCTGGTGTCTCGAAGCCTGCCCGATGGGACTTGAGCCGAAAGAGATCGGTATCTATGTCGAGGCCAATCGGGCCGAGGATACCGAGCAGTTCGGCATTTTCGAATGTTTTGAATGTGGGAGCTGTGCCTACGTCTGCCCGGCCAAGCGACCGCTTGTACAGTTCGTCCGTCTGGCCAAAATGAAGGCCAAGCGCACATGACACCGCCCTGGGATTGATATTCAACCAATTGAGCAAGGAGTTTCGCCATCGAACCGAAAGTTACTGAGAACCAGGCCCAGGCCGCCGTACCCATGTGGAACGTTTCCGTTTCTCCGCATGTGCGCAGTTCTGAGTCGGTTGATAAAATCATGTGGACCGTGGTGGCCTGTCTGGTGCCGCCGCTTATCCTGTCGGTGTTTATCTTCGGCATCCAGGTGCTGCTGATTACCGCGGTATCGGTTATCAGCTGTATGGCCGTGGAGGCGATTAGCCAGAAGCTGCTCGGCAAAGTGGTAACGGTCATGGACGGAAGCGCTGCTCTGACCGGTATGCTGATGGCCTTTGTGATCCCGCCCGGGGTATCGTTTCTGATACCGATCCTGGGTGCGGTCATGGCCATTTATATCGGCAAGCACCTGCTCGGCGGGCTGGGCTACAACATTTTCAACCCGGCGCTGCTGGGACGGGCCTTTCTGCTGGCCACCTTTCCGGTGGCGATGACCTCCGCCTGGCTGCCGCCGCTGACCGACGGGGCGATTTTCACCTATCTGTCCGGCGGTATCGACGCGGTTTCCACCGCAACGCCGCTGGCCGTGTTGAAGGAGCAGGGCATGGCCGCCTTCCGGGAGGCCTTTGGCAACCCGCCGGAGATTTATTCTTCCTTTTTTATGGGCTGGCGGCCCGGCTGCATTGGAGAGACCTCCGGACTGCTGATTGTGCTCGGCGGCCTGTATCTCATGTATCGGCGCTACATTACCTGGCACATCCCGGTTTCCCTGCTCGGCACCATCGCGCTGCTCACCTGGTTTTTCGGAGGCGAAACCCTGTTCTCCGGCGATCCTTTGCTGGCCCTGTTGTCCGGAGGAGCATTGCTCGGTGCCTTTTACATGGCTACCGACTATGTGACCTCGCCCAGCACCAGGACGGCTCAGCTGGTCTACGGGGCCGGAATCGGAGCCCTGACCGTGCTGATCAGGCTGAAGGGCGGCTACCCGGAAGGCATCTGTTATGCAATCCTGCTGATGAACCCGTTGAGCCCGGTGCTCGACGGCTGGTTTAAACCGAAGCGCTTCGCACCGCCGGTGGGAGGTGACAAATGAGAATGATCCTCACCGTCATTGTTCGTCTGACCGTATCCTGCCTGATTGCCGGTACCATCATGGGCATGACCTTCGTCATGACCAACAAGGCCAAGAAAGCCAACGAGTTTGCCCGGGAAGAAAAGGTGGTCTACTCGCTGCTCGGGTATTCGAAGGACAGGCCGATTCCTGAGTCCATGGGTATGCACGAGGTGTTCCGCTACCTGGTGCTCGAGGGTGAGAGTCAGTCGATCGGTTATCTGGTGCCGACTGGCGGACATGCAGAAGAAGGCGGTTTTGCCTTTATCAGAATCAGTCTGGACGGAACCTTTATTGATCAAACCGCTATTGTCCTGAGCGAAGACAAAGTCAGGGAGCAGGGCGAGCGTGACCTGGCCATTCAAGCTGCCCTGGGTTCAGCCAGGCAGGTTCGCTTCGTCGACCAGACCATAGTCGTTACCGATCACGGCAGCCGAACCGCCTATCTGCTGCATGGCAAATTCCCCGGTTTCAAGACCAATATCGGCATCATGCTGGCCCTGGACCCGGGTTATTCGATCATCGGCTTGGAAGTCATGGAGCATGAGGAGGATCCGGGTCTCGGTGCTGAGATTGAGCAGGATTATTTCAAGAACCAATTCAAACTCAAGGATTTTGATACGATCAAGGCCATCGAAGTGGTCAAGAAGCCGCTGCCCGATGAATATTTTGAGGCCCTTGAAGGCAGAATTGACGAGGCTGCGGCGCTCGATATCATGAAACAGTACAAGGATCATGATATCTATGCCCTGACCGGAGCGACTATTTCTTCGGATGCAGTCAGTTCCGGCGTCAAGGGGATGACCAAGAAGTTCGCTTACCGGCTCGACATCCTGGATAAAGTGCTTGAAGAGCAGCAGATCACCGTACCTTTTTAACCCTTTGCGAGGAACCCAGCGTGGCTACCGATAAGTCCAATTTTCAGCTTGTTGCCAACGGCATCTTACAAGAGAATCCGATTTTTAAGCTGGCACTCTCCATGTGCCCGGCGGTCGGCATCTCCACCACGGTGATGAACGGCCTGATGCTTGGTACGGCCGTCCTGTTTGTGCAGGTCTTCTCAAGCGTCACCATCTCGCTGCTGAAGAACTTCATTCATCCCCGGATCCGGATTCCGACCTACACCCTGACCATTGCCACCTGGGTCACGGTCATTGACTTGAGCCTGGCGGCCTATTTTCCGGCTGCTTATGCCCAGATGGGTATTTTCGTCAAGATCATCGTGGCCTTTGCGATTATCACCATGCGCCTCGAGATGTTTGCCTGCAAGGAACCGGTCAGTTCATCGTTCTGGGACGGGTTGGGCATGGGGCTGGGTTTTATGGCGGGCATGGTGGCCATCGGTTTTGTCCGTGAACTGCTCGGCTCAGGGGCGATTCTGGGCCATGACGTGCTCGGCTTCAAACCACTGCTGTTTTTTATTCTGCCGAGCGCCGGGTTCTTTGTGGTCGGTCTGATGATGGGATTTTTTAACTGGATAGAAAAGTACTATGCAGCACGCAAGAGAGGTAACAGATGAACCGGCTAAACTATCTGGCAATTGTGACCGTTGTTTTAGGTCTGCTCGGTCTCGGCGGAGTCGTCCAGGCGGCGGGTCTGGTGTCGAAGACCGAGTTCGCTGCCGAAAACGAGATCATCGTTCATTTCAGCAACCCGGTTGACAGGACCCAGGCCGCTGACCCGGGACGCTATGTCGTATTCGAAGAATCCGATCCCGATATCCGGCTGAACATCAGCACCATCGTCGTCTCCGACAATGGCAGGGAGGCGCTGCTGACTTTCGACGAACCGCTCAACAGCGCCAAGACCCATATTGTCAAAACTTCTGGAATCGGGGGCGTTGCAGAGAGCTCGTTCTCGGTCTCCAAGTCCTACTTCGGTTACCTGATTTCGATTTTGATCTCGGCGCTTTTAATCAACAATTTCGTGTTCACCAAATATCTCGGGCTCTGCGTGTTTTTCGGGACCTCCAAACGCAAACAGACGGCCAAGGGCATGGGGGTGGTCTTTACCATTGTCATCGTGGTTTCCGTGTCGATGAGCTGGGTGCTCTTCCAGTATGTGCTGAGGCCTTTCCATCTGGACTATCTGCAGATCGTGATTTTCATCGGTCTGACCTCGTTGACGGTCCAGGCAGTGGATACCGTCCTGCGCAAGGTCAACCCGGTGCTGTTCAAGTCGTTCGGCGTTTACCTGGTTCTGGTTATCGCCAACTGCGTGATCATTGCGGTGCCGCTGCTGATGGCCAGCAATGGGTACAACTATTTTGAAACCTTTATGCTCAGCCTGGGTGCCGGCGGTGGGTTTCTGCTGGCCCTTTACCTGATGAGTTCGGTCAGTGAGCGGGTTGAACTGGCCAAGGTGCCGCCGTCGTTCAAGGGGCTGCCGATCGCCTTTATCGTGGCCGGACAGTTTGCGATGGCGTTTTTGGGTTTTTCCGGTCTGCAGCTGTTCTGATCGGATGGTGTCGAATTTTCGTCTGTAACAGGAAAAGTGAGAAGCTATGGATCCTGAATTGATCAAACTGGCCATCGGAGGCCTTGTTCTGCTCGGCTGCATCGGGCTTTTTTTCGGCATCGGTCTGGCCATCGCCGCCCAGAAATTTGCGGTGGAATCCAATCCGGTGATCGAGGAAGTCCTCGAATCCCTGCCGCTGGCCAACTGCGGCGGCTGCGGCTACCCTGGCTGTGAAGGCTACGCGATCGAAGTTGTGACCAACCCCGATGTGCCGCCCAACCTCTGTTTCCCCGGCAAGGAAGCGGTGGCTGAGCGGGTGGCGGCGCTGACCGGCAAGAAGATGACCGCGGTGGAGGACACCATGGCCGTGGTCCGCTGCTCGCGGATCGAAGGCCGGGTCAGCCACAAGCATCGCTACATCGGCTTTGCCTCCTGCACCGCAGCCAATCTCGGTTACGGCGGTCCATCAGCCTGCCAGTATGCCTGTATCGGCTTGGGAGAGTGTGGTGAGGCCTGCCCGTTCGATGCGATCGAAATGGTCGAGAATTTCCCGGTGGTCGACCCCGATAAATGCGTCAGCTGCGGCGTCTGTGTAAAGACCTGTCCGAAAGATATTATCGAGATCCAGACCATGAAGGCGCGGGTCTGGGTGCCCTGTTCGACCAAAGATCTGGGCAAGTCGGTGATGGCCGTCTGCCAGGTCGGCTGTATCGGCTGTAAAATGTGCGTCAAAGTGTGTCCGGCCGATGCGGTTACCTACGAGAACGATCTGGTCAAGATCGATCACAAGGCCTGCATCGCATATGGCCCCTCCTGTGAAGAGGTCTGCGTGAGTAAATGTCCCCGCGATATATTCAAGCCCTATGAAGGACGCCCGACTGTGGCCCGCCGCGCCGGCAGCGGGCTGAAAATGGCTGGTTAGGACGATGGCTGCAAGGCAATCTCGATCCCGCTGCGCGAGCGCAGCTCCTGCTGACCCGAGCCGCCGGCGTTTGCTGAAACGCTCCGGATTGCTGGGCATCGCCGGTGCAGCCGCACCGCTGCTGGGCATCGAGCGGGCCGAAGCACTCTGGTTCAACCGCAGTCAGTACAAAGTCTCCAAGACACGGCTGGCCATGGGGACCTATGTGGCGATGACCGCGATTCATCCGTCACGCGACCAGGCCGAAGAGGCTTTTGGCCACGCCTTTGCTGAAATCACCCGGCTCGGGGCCCTGCTTTCCCGGCACAATCCCGATTCTCCGTTAGCCGAATTGAACCGCCGCGGCGTTTTGACCGATATCCCCGACGAACTAGCGCAGGTCATATCCAGTTCGCTCCACTATCACGCCTGCACCAACGGTGCCTTCGATATTACCGTCAAACCACTGATCGATCTCTACCAGCAGCGTTTCGAAGCTGGCACCACCCCGCTTGAAAGTGAGATAGAACAGCGCCTCGCCTATGTCGGTATCGATGGGCTGCGCGTTGAAAATAAGCGCCTGCGTCTGGCGCGTCCGGGGATGGGGGTGACCCTTGACGGCATTGCCAAAGGTTATATTGTCGATCGGGCCTCGGAAACGCTGCGCCGGCACGGGATCGTAAACCATCTGATCAATGCCGGCGGCGACATCAGGACCGCGGGCTCGGCCGGCCGGGATAAAGCCTGGACCATCGCCATTCAGGATCCCGATAAGAAAGGTGCCTTTCCCGCTATTATCAGGATGGGCGACGGGGCGGTGGCGACTTCGGGGAACTACGAAGTTTTCTACGATAAAGAAAAACTCTTTCACCATATCGTCGACGGCCGCTCAGGCCATTCGCCTCAGCTCTCGAACAGCGTGACGGTCACGGCCTCCAGCGTGATGGAAGCCGATGCATTGTCAACCGCACTCTTTGTTCTGGAACCTTTTCGCGGCCTCGAACTGGCAGAGTCCAGGCCGGCCAACGAGTGTCTGATCATCGAGCGCAATGGGGGGATAGCCAGATCATCGAAATGGCAAAGTTGACAGATTTTTTCCGATAATGATACATAGGAGGAGCGGTTGTTTGAACCGGCTCCTCTTTTTTTTCAGTGATAATTAAAAGCACCATGATGGAGGGCAGCATGGCTGAGCATCTCATTGTCGAAAAAAGCACCAGCTTGGTTGGTTCGATCACCCTCAACCGGCCGGATCATCTCAACACCTTCAACACCCCGATGGCGGCGGAACTCGTCGAAGCATTCGTCGCCCTTGATAAGGACGAAGGGGTACGGGTGATTATCGTCAAGGGCGCCGGCAAGGCTTTCTGTGCTGGTATCGACGTGAATGAACTGGCCGGTAAATCGACCCTTGAATATCGCGCCTGGATCGAACACATGGAGCAGCCGCTGATCACCATAGCCCGGATGAAAAAACCGGTCATCGCCCAGGTGCAGGGAGTGGCCGCGGCAAACGGGATGGGGCTGGTGGCCGCAGCCGATCTGGCGATTGCCGCAGAGCACACCAAAATGGGGCTGACCGCGATAAATGTCGGGCTCAACTGCGTCGGTCCAGTTATCCCGGTGGCCCGCTGTGTCGGGCGGAAAAAGGCGCTGGAGTTACTGCTCTATGGCGAGTTGATCAAGGCCGATGAAGCCAGACAGCTTGGCCTGGTAAACCGGGTCGTGGCCAAGGACGAGCTCGAGACCGAGGCCATGGCCTGGGCTGAGGATCTCGCCAGGAAGAGTCCGATTGCGGTGCAGATTGCCAAAAAGGCCTTTTATTCGTCTGAAGACATGGATTACTTCCGCCAGTTCGATCTGATGAACGAGGCCTTTGCCAGACTCTGTTCGAGCGCTGATGCCAAGGAGGGGGTGCGGGCCTTTTTCGAGAAAAGAAATCCCGTCTGGAAGCAATGCTGAAGGTGAGGATTTATCCTGCCAAACCAGCTCTGCTGTTGGCCATGAGTGCGCTGCTTTTGCTGATGTCTGCGCAGCGTTCCTGTGGAGCTGAGTGCACAGGTGCGACCTATAATTCCACCGCCTTCCAGCAGGAAACTTCTCAATTTTCCCCCTACGAAAAGATTTATCTTATTTTATCGTGCACCGGGCTTGCCCCCGGCAGGCATACGATGCATGTCAACTGGATGCACAGCAAGCGGGGTCTGATTCGTTCGGATCAGCACATTTTTGACGCCGACGCCGGTCAAAAACAGGGGATTTACTTCTGGTTCAAACTCAGTAAAAAAGGCCCGCTGGCCTCGATGTTCTCAAACCAGGATTTCCATGAAGAAAATTTTGGTGACTGGAGTGTTGAAACCTATCTCGATGATGAACTGGTGGTCACCAGGCCCTTTACGATCTTAGATGGGGGGCAATAAAAAAAGGCTGTGGAAACGTGCTCGGTCTCCACAGCCTGGCAAATCGAGTTTGGCAATGACAGCGGGCGCTATCGATTAGATCTCACAATAATAAAAGTCCTCTTTGACAAGAGCGAATTCGTTTTCGCATGTTTCAACAATCTCTACACGCTCTTCACCGGTATCAGGATCAGTGACGGTCTCGGTTCCCGTAGCCTGACAAACCAGGGCCTCGTCGAACCGCAGGACTACCTTGCGGGGTGCGTTGTTGGGGTTGTTGGTAGCGTAATAAGCGCATTTCCAGGTACAGGTCTGATTGGTGGTTATCACATTGCTGTCGGCATTAAAGCAGGTGACGCTGTTGCCGTCTGCATTCAACGTAAAACTGACTACCGGCCAGTCACCTCTGCCTCCGGCGGTGCCGCCGTCGTCGTCCCCATTATCACAACCGGTGAGCATAACAACAATACCTAGCCAGCATACCACAGAGAGAACCGTTTTCATGGAAAGCCTCACACTCTTCTGGATTCTTTTGTTGTCCCGGTCTGCCCCTGATGTAAAACGACCTGAGAAGACCTGTAGTGCAGCAATGTAAAAAGACTAGCACGTTAGTAACGCATAAATCAAGTAAAATCCAATACTCAGATGATTGTCAAGGGAAATGCATCCGCCATGAATTGTCAAAGCATCCTCGAGCGATACGGATGTGATGTAAATTGTTATGCAATATCAGTAGGATGATAAATGATCTGGGTTTGCAAGACCGGGCACAGGCAGCCGCTATCTTGCACTAATTTTTTGCGATTTCGTATAGATGAGTCGTCCAGCGCGGTTTAAAAACATTTGCCCGGCAACCTTCGCCCTGACTGTAATCGGGGGAGCGGGACTTGACACGATACCCCCGCTATATGGCTGACAAGTGCGCTGAAAAACGCATTGGCATCTTACTTATCAGTTCAGATCATCAACTTGCTCAGGGGATTGTGAGGAGGGTTCTTTGAGTATGAAAATCAGGATGATAAAGATAATATAGTCACCAATCGAGGCGCAGAAATAGATCAGGAAGTCAAAGACCATGAATAAAAGCCCGGAATCGGGCTCACTGCCTCTCTGGTGCTGAGCCAGCAGCATGGTTGATTCAAGCAGCAGGACTGCCAGAATAAGCGGGGTAATCGACGGCATACTGCGGCCGAGAAAACCAATGCCAGCAAGGATTGCACCGTCCTGGGAGCCCGAGACATAATAGCTCGGGATCACGAACAGGTAGATCAGGCTGAAACCGACCAGAGTCAGCTCCACAATACCGCCCGGATCGCTTCCTGCAGCGAGCGATACGATGATCGAGGCCAGAAAGATCGGCGGCAGGTACATCCGTAGGATCAGCCAGATGTAGCGCAGTACGTAGGTTTTTGCGATACGGGGAATGGAGCTGTAACGATCCTCGATCAGTTCGAAATAGATGCCGTATATGATCGGAGTCGAGACGATTGACAGCAGACCCAGGGCCAGATGAACCGGCCAGAACAGCGCCGTATCCCGGCTCAGCAGGGCCAGGGAGTTGAACAGGCCAAGCAGCCCGACCCACCAGAGTACGATCGTGTTGTTTCTGACGATCAGCAGCGCATAGCCAAGATAGGTCCCAAGTTTGTTATTCATCACCGCCTGAGAGATGGGGAAAAAGGCAAATGCTGTGTTGAGACCTCTGCCGCCTGACCGGGAAAAGAGTAGGCCCGGCTGTGCGGCGCAAGCAATACCCGCTTTGCCCACTGGAGGGTTTCATCCATTTGCAGAGCTGGCGCATCAGTCATAGGTGGTGATTTTTTCGCAGGCAAAATTGAGCTCGACCATGATGCCGGCGGGGTCTCTGACAAAGAGCAGGTATTGATCAACCTCGGCCAGATAGCTGGAACGATACCCGATATTTTGATCTTCAAGCCGTTTGATGGTAATCGGCAGATTTACGCAGGAAAAGGCGATATGATCCAGGCAGGACAGGTTTAGGCACTCATCCTCGCCTTCAATCAGCAGGTGAATAAGCGGTTCCCCCCCGGCATAAAGCCAGAAGCCCGGAATTGCAGAGGGCGGTCTGAAACCGATGCGGAGGTTCAGCACCGAGGTGTAAAACGCCACACACTCATCGACGGTATCCGCAGCTGCTTTGATGGTGAAGTGCTTGAAGCCGGTGACGATCATGCCTGCTGTTCGCCAAGATGTTCAATTATTGTTCATGTATTATAAGGGGTTGAAGTTGTGTCGCCGCCCGATCCGGTCCAGTCGGTATGGAAAAACGTCCCCCGGGGCTGATCGATCCGTTCGTAGGTATGGGCACCGAAATAATCGCGCTGGGCCTGCAGCAGGTTCGCCGGTAACCGACCGCTGCGCAGCCCGTCAAAATAAGCCAGGGCCGAGGCCAGGCAGGGAATTGCGACGCCTCCTTCCGCGGCAGCGCTTACCACACGGCGCAGATCTCCCTGGGCCCCATTGATGGTCGCGGTGAAGTAGTCGCTAAACAGCAGATTTTCCAGATCGGGCTGCTGGGCGTAGGCAGTCGCGATATGGTCGAGGAAGGCCGAGCGGATAATGCAGCCGCCCCGCCAGAGCCTGGCGATCAGACCCAGATCGAGGTTCCAGCCGTAGAGCTGTGAAGCCTCGCGCAACAGCGAAAAACCCTGGGTATAGGAGATGATTTTGGCCCCGTAAAGTGCCCGACCCAGTGTTTCGACCATTGTCTCGACCTCGGCCTCGAACGGACCGGCCGGTCCACTGAGCCTGGCGGCCGCCTGCAGCCTGAGATCCTTGAGCGCCGAGAGGCAGCGGGCAAAAACCGACTCGCTGATCAGCGACAGCGGAACCCCCTGATCCAGCGCCGCATTGACGGTCCACTTCCCGGTTCCCTTCTGGCCGGCGGTATCGAGTATCGATTCGACCAGGGCACTGCCGTCGTGCTCTCGGTAGCCGAATATGTCGGCGGTTATCTCGATCAGATAGCTGCTCAGGTCGCCCTCGTTCCAGGCAGAAAAGATCGACTGGATTTTAGCGCTGTTCAGGCCGAGCAGCGCTTTCATGATCTGGTAGGATTCGCAGATGAGCTGCATGTCGCCGTATTCGATGCCGTTGTGCACCATCTTGACGAAATGGCCGGCCCCGTCGGGGCCCAACCAGCCGCAGCAGGGCTCATCTGCGCCCGCTTTGGCGGCGATGGCCATGAAGATCGGCTCCACATGCTGCCAGGCGCTGCTGCTGCCGCCCGGCATGATCGACGGCCCCTTCAGGGCTCCTTCCTCACCGCCGGAAACGCCGGTGCCGATATAGTGCAACCCCTGTTGTTCGACTCGAAGGAGGCGTCTTCTGGTGTCCTCGAAGTTTGAGTTGCCGCCGTCGATAATAATATCTCCCGGTTCAAGCAGTTCCAGAAGCCGGTCGATAAAGTGGTCGATCACCTCGCCGGCCCTGAGCATCATCATCACCCGCCGGGGCCGCTGCAGTGCGGCGACAAAATCTTCGAGCCGGTGGGCTCCATGGATCGGCAGGCCTTGCGCGCGACCCGCCAGGAACGCGTCGGTCTTGCTGGTGGTCCGGTTGAAGACGGCTACCGAGAACCCCCTGGAGGCCATGTTCATGACCAGGTTCTCCCCCATCACGGCCAGCCCTGCCACGCCGATCTGTGCTTGTTCACTCATGATATGTTTCCGTAGGGTCTTAATTGTTCGATGATTTCGCTGCAGATTGATTCAGGCCGCTGGTCGATGTCAACGATAATGCCGCCCTGCGGCTCCTCCATGGTCTGGACCTGGCTGGTCAGCAGGGCATTGTTCATATATTGATGATGGCGTGATCTGAGCCGCTCTTCGAGCAGCTCAACCGTGCCCTTCAGGTAGACCGAGATGACGGTGCTCTGGTTGATACCAAGAATCTGCCGGTAAATCCGTTTCAGTGCCGAGCAGGCCAGTATCAGATGCTCGCTGCGCTCGACTCTGCCGTCAATGCGCGTTCTGAGCGTGTTCAGCCAGCCCTGCCGGTCGTTGTCGTCAAGGGCAATGCCGGCCCGCATCTTCTCCACGTTTTCCGGTGGGTGATAATCATCCCCGTCTTCAAAGTCCCAGCCCAGCCGGCTGGCCAGCATGAGGCCGATGGTGGTCTTGCCGCAGCCCATCGGGCCGATGATCACCAGTATCATCGCTCAGTCTGCCTCCGGGTTGATGCCGAAATAGGCCACCGCATTGCGGTAGCATATATCTTTGATGGTGTTGCCGACCAGGTCGAAGTCGGCCGGCAATTCGCCGTTTTCGATGTCGGTGCCGAACAGGTTGCAGAGGATTCGGCGGAAATATTCGTGGCGCGGATAGGAAAGAAACGAGCGTGAATCGGTCAGCATGCCGACGAACAGTGACACCAGACCCAGGTTCGACAGCGCATTGATCTGGCGCTCCATGCCGTCCTTCTGGTCGTTGTACCACCAGCCCGAACCGAACTGGATCTTGCCGGGGGTTTTGCCGTCCTGAAAATTCCCGATCATTGCGGCGATCATCTCGTTGTCTTTCGGATTGATATTGTAAAAAATTGTTCTCGCCAGACGGTCTCTGCGCTCCAGCCGATCCAGAAATTTTCCCAATGGCGCGGCCATCGCAAAGTCGCCGATCGAATCGAAGCCGGTATCGGGACCGAGTTTCTGATAGCCGCGTGAATTGACGTTTCTGATCGCGCCGAAGTGGTATTGCTGGGTCCAGTCCCGTTCGGCATCCATGACCGCCAGTTCCACGAGCATCGCCGATTTGAAGACCAGCACTTCAGCCGTGGGCAGAGCCTCTCCAGCTCGGGCCTTTGTGAAGATCGCCGCCACCTCGGCCTCCGTGTAATCCTCACTGTAGGGCTGTTCGATACCGTGGTCGGAAAGGCGGCAGCCCATTTCGTGAAAAAAACTGTGGCGCAGTCGGATGGCTTCCAGAAACTGGTCGTATGAGCCAATATCGCGATCGGTGAGCCGGGCCAGACCGTCGACCCAGGAATTGAAGGCGGCGAGGTCTTCGACGGCCATCGCCTTGTCGGGCCTGAAGGCGGGCAGGATCCTGATATCAAATGAGTTGTCAGCTGCGATCTGGCGGTGAAACTCAAGGCTGTCCAGTGGATCATCGGTGGTGCAGACCACCCTGACCTGCATCTTGCCAAGCAGCCCGCGGGTGGAGAAATCGTCGCGCTGCAGCATCTCGGTGCAGCGGTCATAGATCCGGTCTGCGTTTTCCGGGCCAAGCAGGGTATCGGTGATGCCGAACGGATTTTTCAGCTCCAGGTGGGTCCAGTGATAGAGCGGATTGCGCAGGGTTTTGGGAACGGTGGCGGCCCAGGCCTGGAATTTCTCCCGATCGGATGCTGAGCCGGTGATGTAGTGCTCATCGATCCCGTTGGCCCGCATCGCCCGCCATTTATAGTGATCCCCGTTGAGCCAGATCCGGGTCAGGTTGGCGAATTTTTTATCAATGGCAATCTCCTCTACCGGCAGGTGACAGTGGTAGTCGAAAATCGGCATTGAGGCCGCATATTCATGGTACAGCCGTCGGGCACTGTCGGTTTCGAGCAGGAAGTCCTCGGACAGAAATGGTTTCATGGTCTCCTAGCCTTTATGTTTGACCCGGTGCAGCACCTCGCCGGCTTTTTCAACGAAGAGAATGCCTTCATCTTCTCGACCACGATAATCATCCGGATCGATCGTGTCGGGATCAAGATAGCCCAGGTTGATTTTTTTGCAGGTCTGTTCGTCGATAGCCGAGGCGAGGATCACCTCGATGCGCGGCTTTTCGACGCCGTTTTCCATGCTGCCGGTTCCGCGTACATGGGTGGAATGGGCCAGCACCCCGCGGGGAATATTCCCGAAGCGACCGGGCTGGGTAAGAAAATAATCGACGATATGATAGCCGATTTTTTCGATGTCGGCTCCCCAGGTGCGGCTCACTTCGGTAATGTGTGGTGCATAAATGATCAACCGGCCGCCGTCGGCGACGACCTGCTCGAGTTTGTACATCACCTTGCCGCCGGTCCAGATTTCGTCGTACATGGGCGGACACACCCCGAACACGGTGGGAAAGGCCTGCTCTTTTTCGATCACGTGCACCTGCTCGGACAGATCCGCCGCCGCAGACCAGGCATTGCGCCAGTCCCCAGCATAAAGTCCCCAGAGCTGTTCCCGGTTTTTGACCACCATCGCCAGGCAGCAGACCTCGACGCTGATCAACTCCATGGCCTTGTTGATCACCTCGCGGACCGGCGTATGCTTGATGCCGATGGTTCCGGCACAGGTTACCACCGCGCCGAGCCAATGGAAGGCGTGCAGGAATTCGCCGCCGGAAATCCCGGGGAACAGATATTTGGCGCCGCCCGAATAGCCGACCACCTCATGGGGAAAGACCGGCCCGCAGATCAGGACCAGATCATAATCGAAAATTGCCTTGTTGATATCGACCGGAACCCGCTCTTTCAGACGTCCACCGGATAGTTTTTCGATATCGTCTGCCTCGATCCAGCCGATTCTGGTCAGGGTATCGGGCAGATCCCAGCGGTGGTTGAAATAGGCAGAGTTGGGGTGGCGGCTGCGCTGCTCGTCGGTGACGCCGTAGAGCTCCAGAATCTGTTTCTCCGCCAGCGGCGTGTGGGTGCCCAGCGCAACCATGAAGTCCAGCCTGGCGGCTTCGCACCCGACGATCTCCTGCAAGAGGCGAACCAGCAGCGGCAGGGGGCAGGTGCGGGTGGTATCGGGGGTGAGCACCAGGATGCGTTTGTCTGTGATCCGGTCGGCGGGCAGTTCAGTTTGAATGATCTGCCTGATGCGCTCGGGCTCGAGGGCGTGATCGGTGGTTCCGGAACCTGTGTTCATTGCCTTCACCTGGGTGTTGTTTTGCTGCGCTGGCGGCGGTAGTCATATCGCGACTTACATACGGCAGCGCTTTGATTATCAGCAGATATATAGAATTTATCTATATTTTTCCAGATAATTCATTAGAATGCTATGCTGCCGGTATGGGTGGACGTGCCCTCTGCGGGTTTTGCCGGGCGGTTGCACAGACCAGATTTTTCCAGAAAACAGAAGGAGGATCAAAGATGGGAGTCGTAAGAGAGAATGAAGTTGCTCGAACCTCCATAGGCAATCGGCGGGAGCGCTACCTCGGTCATACCGATACGCTGATGATGGTGGTCATCGATTTTAACGACGGGCCGACGGATCAGCCCGATCCGCCCCATTCGCATCCCCATGAACAGATGTCCTATGTGGCTGCCGGTGAGATTATCGTCCATATCGGCGACACCCAGGAGCGGCTCGGCCCCGGCGACATGTTCACGGTGCCGCCGGATGTTGAGCACACGGTGCAGCTGTTGAGCGGACATGTCCGGCTGGTGGACTGCTTTACCCCGTTGCGTGAGGATTTTCTGGCTTAATCAGGCGACTGATGCGGTTCGCAAAAGGGGGCAAACTCAGATAACGGTTGCCCTGCTTCAGGTTGCTGCGCCGTGACGCTGCCCCATCTGGTTTCAGTGCTGGCTGGCAGTCAATAGTCGCAATGTTTCCAGTACTCATCGACCATTGCCATGAAGTTATCGTAGTTCGAGCCGACCGCGATGGTGTGGGTGGTGCCCAGGATGAAGCGTCCATTCTCTTTGGCGTTAGCCATTGCCTGGCGAATTTCGGCGCGCACCTCGGCCATGGTACCGTCGATGATCAGCTCAACCGGTACGCCGCCCCAGAGCACCATCTTGTCGCCGATGCGCTTCTTCACAGCGGCGAGATCCATGCCGCCGGACTGCTGGATGGACTGATAGCAGTCATAACCGAGCTCGAGAAAGAGGTCGAGGAAGGCGTTGACATTACCGCAACAGTGTTTGACCACGAATTTTCCGTGTTTGTTCTTGATATTTTCAACCCGGGCCCGGTTGGGGGCAAAGAACAGCTCGCGAAACATCGCGGGGCTGATAAATCCGCCGCTGTTATGGGCAAAATCAGCTCCCCAGATCACCGCATCGCTTTTTGGGTGTATCATCTTGTCATCGAGGGCATTCTGTTTTCTGACCAGGTATTGGGTTGATTTTTCAATGAACGCCCGATTTGTGATCAGCGCCATCATGCCTTGCTCCATACCGCCCTGCAGCACGATGCCGATTTCTCCGCCGGACGGACCGACGATGAATTTACGCCCGGCAAAATGGCCGATCACCGCGTCTAGAATATCCCAGGAGCGCTCGTCCAGCCCGGCAGGAGATTCGGGGATGGTGCCGCGCTCGACTTCTTCGACCTGGGCGAGCAGCTCGTGATCCATCGTGTACAGGGTTCTGTCTGCCAGCGGATCTTTGACGCAAACCACATCGTGGGTTATATCCGAGTACTTGAACACCCTGCCGGCTCCATCCTCCCAGGTAGTTTCATCAAGCTTCTTCGGGGGCGGATCCTCTGATGGCAGAGGAATTGCCCAGGTCGCCATTGGGAAATTGATGATATCAAAACCCAATTTTTCGTGCAGCTCGATATGATCCCGAATATAGCTGTCGATCACCTCCTCATGGCGATTCTCCCAGAAGGCGATTTTCGATTTGGCCTTGGCCCGCAGATAGGTTGGGCGGCCTATGATCTTTTCTATCGTATCGAAATCGATAGCAAATTCCCCTATCGGGACGCGGTCGGGGAGGTCGCCGTTGAATACTTTTGTCACCCGTTCGTTGGAATTCATTGCTTGCACCGGGGTTGAGATAGCAGCTCCTGATTGCTGCGTTGTTGCCCTTGACCGTGGTTGAAACAGCTTGATCGTGCAATGCTGTGGGCAGCAATACTTTTAAGTTTTCCTGGGATCAATGGCAATGTCCCACCATCAGGGTCGCAGAGGCAAGAGAATTTAGTCTGCTGCCTCGACACTTTCCCTTGATCCCTGCCTGCTCTGCGGCGGCCTCAAATGGAGTAGGACGAAAAGCCGCCGTCGACCGGGACGACAGCGCCGGTCACGAATTTCGAACCATCGGAGAGCAGCCAGATCAGGGTGCCGAAAAGGTCCTCCGGCTCTCCGTACCGGCCGAGGGGCGTGCTGGCGATAACCTTTCTGGCCCGTTCGGACAGTGCGCCGGTCTGCTGGTCCACATGTAGA
Source organism: uncultured delta proteobacterium (assembly GCA_963707715.1). Lineage (GTDB taxonomy): Bacteria > Desulfobacterota > Desulfobulbia > Desulfobulbales > Desulfocapsaceae > JABDQA01. The sequence goes on along the minus strand of CAVPRJ010000001.1, from coordinate 39,809 downwards.
AAGCGCAGCTGGTCGGTCATGAAAAAACCAGGCGCAATTGCATTGACCCGCACGCCGGTGCGGGAAAGATAGACCGAGAGCCAGCGGGTGAAGTTGGAGAGCGCGGCTTTGGCGGCCGAATAGGCCGGTACCTTGGTCAGCGGGGTGGAGGCGCTCATCGAAGAGATCGTCACGATGGAGCCGCGGCCCTGCTTGACCATCTGCTGAGCAAACACCTGGATGGTTAGAAAGCTGCCCAGGAAATTCAGCGCGAATACCCGGCTGAAGCCATCTGGATCCAGGGAGAAAAGGTTGTCAGCTCCTTGGCCGCCAGGCTGGCCGGGATCAAGAAATTCATCAGCGGTGGAGCCCTGCGGGTCATTGCCGCCGGCTCCGACAACCAGCAGATCTATTGAACCCCATTGGTTGAGGACGCGCTCGCAGCAGGCAGACAATTGCTGCCGGTCGAGCACATCACAGGTTGCGGCAAAAGCTACCCCGCCGGCTGTGCTGATTTGCTCAGCCTTGCTCCGGGCTGCTTCCGGATTGATGTCAAGCAGGGCCACCTTGACCCCGAGCGCTCCCAGGCAACGGGCCATTGCCCCGCATAACTCACCGCCTGCACCGGTAATCACGCAGGTTCTGCCGGTCAGTGAAAACATGGTGTCGAACTCAGATGTCATGATCTTCCCCCGATTTTTACCAGGCACGAGATGATAATGCGTCATGATAACGTGCCGCCCGGGTGAACTCCAGGTATAATTGACAGGCTGCGCTATTGTTGTCTGCGCAATGTCGGGCAGACAAATAAAGAGGCCGGTTGCGATGCATCACTCGACGCTGCTCTCACGGGGAATTAATTTATTTACAAAAAGAAAAATAAACCGCATAGATCAAGGCAAAGAGGCTGTGGCCGGTGCTCGCCAGAGCATCGTATCGGCCGATCAGCAGAACGAGGAGCGAATTTTGACCGTCTTGTCGCTCTCATCTTGAAAACCCAGACACTGGAGGACAGGGAGATCATCCCTGGGCTGAGATGAAGCAAGATCAGGATAAACTGGCCCTGGTGAGCGGTGCGGCAGGAGTGCTCGGCCGGGCCACCGCACATGCCCTGGCAGCAGACGGCTATCGCGTGGTGCTGGTCGATCTGGATCAGGATGCAGTCGATAATGCCGGGCAGGAGCTCGGTGCTGCCGCCATCCCGCTCAGCCTAGATGTCAGCCAACCGGAGCTGGTCCGGGAAGCTGTGGCGCAGATCAGGCGCCTCCACGGCGCGGTGTCGGTGCTGGTCAATAACGCCGGTTTGTTATCCAACAGCAAGCTCTGCGAGACCAGCGACGATGAGTGGCGCCGGCTGCTCTCGGTCAACCTGGACGGGGCCTTCTATCTGGCACGCGCGGTACTGCAGGACATGAAAGATCGGGGCTGGGGGCGTATTGTCAATATCAGTTCACTGGCCATGAAGACCGGCGGTCTGACCGCCGGCACTTCCTATACCGCTTCAAAAGGTGGGCTCACTGCCCTGACCCTGTCCATTGCCCGGGAGGCGGCGCCTTTTGGAGTGACTGCCAATGGGGTGGCCCCGGCCTACATCAAAACCCCGATGATCACCGATTTCCTCGATGAAGCGCAGCAGACCCGCCTGCTCGAGCAGATTCCGGTCGGCCGGTTCTGTGAGGCGGAAGAGGTCGCCCATGTGGTGCGCTTTCTGGTATCCCCGCTGTCGGGCTTTATCACCGGCGAGATCATCGATATCAACGGTGGTTTGCATATGGACTGACGCTGCGGTCGATCGTCAGCCCAGCAGTCCCGGAAGGGTCAGAGAGATGGCGGGAATGAAAGAGACGAGCATCAGCGCCACCAGAATGCCGATATAAAACGGCCAGATGGTTTTTACCGCATCTTCGAGCTTCACTTTCCCAACGGCACATCCCACGAACAGACAGGCGCCCACCGGGGGGGTGCAGAGCCCCAGCCCCAGATTGATCAGCAGGATCATGCCGAACTGATAAGGATCGATGCCGATAGAAATGGCCACTGGCAGAAAGATCGGGGTGCAGATCAGGATCAGCGCGGCCATGTCCATGATCATGCCGAGCAGCAGCAGCACCAGGTTGATCATCAAAAGAATCGCAATCGGGTTTTCTGAAATGCTGATCAGCAGCCCGGCCATTTTTTCAGGCACCTGGTAGAAGGTCAGCAGGTAGGCGAAGGCGCCGGCGCAGGCAATCAGAATCATCACCATGGAAGTGGTCTTGACCGAATTGACCACGGCCAGCTTGAATTTCTCCCAGGAGAGTGAGCGATAGACGATGATGGTCACCAGGAACGCATAGATGGTTCCGAAGGCGCCTGATTCGGTTACCGTGAAAATACCGCTGAGTACGCCTCCGACGATGATAACTGCGGTCATCAGTCCGGGCAGGGCCAGAAAGAAGTGCTGAACCAGGATGAGAAACCCCGGAAAAGTCTCGGAAGCATAGCCCCGCTTCACTGCCACGATATAGGCAACCACCGCAAGACACAGACACATCAGCACCCCGGGAATGAATCCGGCCAGAAACAGTTTGGAAATGGATATTCCGCCGCCGGCCGCCACCGCGTATATGATCATGTTATGGCTCGGCGGGATGATGATTCCCGCCAGTGACGAGGTGACCGTTACATTGACCGCATAATCGTCGTCGTAGCCTTTTTCTTTCATCACCGGAATCAGGATGGAGCCCAAGGCTGAGATATCGGCAATTGCGGAACCTGAGATACCGCCAAACAGCATGGATGAAAAGACATTGACAATACCGAGACCGCCCCGCATGGCCCCGACGGCGCTTGAGGCAAAGCGAACCAGGCGCATGGCTATGCCGCCGTGGAACATCAGCTCACCGGCAAAAATAAAAAACGGAATCGCCATCAATGCAAAAATTGAAATACCGGAGATGATACGCTGGAAGGCGATCATCATCGGTAGACCTTCGTAGAAAAAGGAGGAAACAGCGGCAACCCCGAGCGCAAAGGCCACCGGCATGCCGATCACCACGCAAAACGCAAATATTCCTAATAAGATGAGCAGGCCCATGTAGCAAAAAGCTCCGGTTTATGTTGTTTCTTCGGGGTTGGTTCCGTTAAAAAAATGGATGAGATGACCGATGGAAAAAAGCACGATGAAAAAACCGCTTATCATAATCGGTATGGCTCGCAGACCATCGGTAACATGGATCAATGGGATTTCGTTCGGCCACCGGAACAGGGTCAGCTTGTAGCCATAGAAGGTCATTATCAGTCCGAATCCGGTCATAATGATATATGATAAAAACTCGAAAATACGCTGCAGCGGACGTGGACTGAGTTCGCGAAACATCGACACGCCCAGATGGGTTTTTTTGTGGATGCCGACTGAGGCGCCGAGAAAGCCGATATAGATGATCAGGAGCAGGGCAACCTGTTCGACCCAGGTCGGGGTGGCATTGAGCACGTATCGGCCAAACACCAGCCAGCCGAAAATCACCGTCAAAAAGACCAACATGACGCTGCAGATTGCAATGTTGATATCACTGAGCAGATTCAACAACCTGTCGTAGGCAGAAAGTGAGCTGGTAGTTCGAGGAGGTGTCTGTTGGCATGACGGCCTACCCGAAGAATTTTCTTCAGTCCGTGTTAATGATGACCAAGTAAACATCGATACCCCCTCCGTGCAGGAAGCAGGAGGTATCGATCGCAGTAGGATTATCACATCAGAGATCAAGGAGTGCTCTGGATCAGCTCGACCAGCGGTTTCAGATTGGGATTGTCAGCCAGGAATTTGTCATAAACCGGCTTCATTGCTGCCTGGAACCCACTCTTGTCAGGGATCTCATTGACCATGGAGCCGCCTGCCTCAACCTTTTCCTTACTGGCAACTTCCCGCTCCTTCCAGAGCTTGCGCTGCAGCACGGCCGACTCCTGGGCCGCTTCCTTCAGGATTTTCTGATCTTCCGGGGACAGCGCGTTGTACACGCTCGGTATTGATGCACAGGGTCTCGGGAATGATCAGATGCTGGGAATTGGAATAATATTTGGCCACCTCGTAATGACCGGTTGACTCATAGGACGGGTAGTTGTTCTCAGCGCCGTCAACAACGCCGGTTTTCAGGGACTGGTACACCTCGGCAAAAGCCATCGGGCGAGGGATTTCCGCCCGAGCGCTGCAATCATGCCGGAGTACAGGTCATTATTCATGACCCTGACTTTCATGCCGATCACATCCTCAGGCTTGTTAATGGGCTTTTTCGAGTTGTAGAACGAACGTGCTCCGGCATCATACCAGGCCAGCGGCGACGATGCCGTACTTGCCATACCTTCGTTGATCATATCGCCGGCTTTGCCGTCCAGCACACGCCACATGTGATCGACGTCCTTGAAAATGAAGGGCAGAGACACAACATTTGCCTCGGGCACGATCGGACCCAGCGGCCCCAGGTTGAAGTTGCCGATCTCCAGCGCCCCGGTACGCACCTGCTCGATGGCATCGGGCTGGCTGCCCAGGGTGCCGGCGTGATACATCTTGACGGTCATTCTGCCGCCGGATTTTTCTTTGAGGAGCTCGGCGAACTTATCCATGGCGACGGTATTCGGGTAGCCCGCCACATGGATATTCCAGCCCGCGCCACTCCTTGGCCTGGGCTGAAACGGAAAAACCGATGGCGACTGCCACCGCTGCTACGGCGAGTGTGACTTTCTTTACAAGCTTCATAACAATCCTCCGCGTAGTTGTGAGAGTAGGACCCCCTCGGTGAGCTGGATCAAGAACAGATCTCAGCCATTTGCTTATACCTGACTCAGCCAATTGACACATCGAAAAACGGGCAAGGCGATGATGTCTCAGACCAGCAGTGCCGATTGATTGTTTTGCAGTCAGGTGCCCATTTAGCCATGTATATTATAGGAAAAGTCCATATAAAACAAGAGCTCTGCTGTCAGGAAGATACTGATAGTCATTGAATACCCGCCCCGCTGCCAGAAGCAGGGTCGGTACATAGGCGGCGCACTAGACAAACTCAAGCCCGCTTTGCAGGCAGTCAATGCTTGTGCTTTTCCCGATGATCGCTTGCTAAGCCCTGATTCGTTCGTACCTGATGATCTGGTAGGGTTCCTCCTCATCAAAGCTCTGTTCCTGCACAGCTCGAAAAACATTTGTATCTATCGGCTCGAACAGGACATCGCCCTCCACGTCACGCTCAAGCGCGGTGACGATGATGGTATCGGTCAAAGGCAGGGCGAGGTTGAAGATATCGCTACCGCCGATGACAAAAATCTTCTGCCTGGTCGCTGCAGTAATCGAGTGCCTCCTGCAGCGAGTGCATAACCAGGCAGCCCTCGATGGCAAGGGAGCGGTTCCGGCTCAGCACGATATTGTCTCGGCCGGGCAAAGGGCGGCCGACAGAAGCAAAGGTCTTACGGCCCATGATCAGAGGATAACCCATGGTGGTCTGCTTGAAATGACGAAGGTCCGAGGGCAGATGCCAGGGCAGTTTCCCGTCGCGGCCGATAACGTTGTTTTTGGCTATGGCAACGATAATAATCACTTCCGGCATGCGGAGCACCTCCTAAAGTGAAACTAACGACAGTGGAAATAAGAAAGATTGTCGCTGCCCTCTGGGGCAGTATACGGTAGTATCTGCCACTATAGCGTTTAACTGCATTCGAGGCAATAACTAGGGCGCTCGTGAACCACTGAACTGAAATGATGCCAGATGGTGGCCGGCGGCCGCCGACAATCCCAAAATGAGATGGACAGCAAATTTGAAGAGCCCGGAAGTGGCGGACAAGTCAAAGTACACGCGCTCCTGTTGCTAAGCACCTGCCTGGTCTCAACCTCGTTTATCGTGGCGAAGCATATCACTCAGACGCTCGACCCGCTCGGGCTGACCCTGATCCGCTTTGTGCTGGCTGCTCTGATTCTACTGCCAATCGTGGCGCTGCGCCACGATTGGCGGGTATCGTATACGGTCGTTACTGCGCTATGGCGCTGTTTCCGGTTGCCTGGTCATCTTTTTCTGGGCCATGTTTTTGTCGCTGCGCTACACCTCCTCGCTCAATATCAGCGTGATTTTTACGCTGGTGCCGGCTATTTCAGGCATCTATGCGGCCTGGTTCGCCCGTGAGCGAATCGGACCGAACCTCTTGCTGGTCCTGTCCGTCGGGCTTGTCGGGGCGCTCTGGGTGATTTTCAGAGGGGATCTGGAAGAATTCAGGGGTATGTCCCTGAATAAGGGTGATCTGATATTTTTCGGCGGCTGTCTGGCCATGGGGCTCTACACCCCGCTGATCAGGGTTATGCATCGAAATGAGCCGATGGAGGTCATGACCTTCTGGATTCTGGTCACTGGTTGTGTCTGGCTCCTGCCCGGCGCTCTGCTCGGTCTGGGGAATACGAACTGGACGGTGGTTCCCCTTTCCACCTGGCTCTGGATTCTCTATCTGGCGCTTTTTTCCACGGTGATCACCTTCTATCTGACCCAGTACGGCACCCGGGTGATCGGTCCCACCAGAACCATATCCTATTCCTACCTCTATCCACTGCTGGTGATGATCCTTGATTTTCTGCTTGGCAAGGGCTGGCCCGAACTTCAGGTGTTGCCTGGTGTTTTTCTGACTCTTTCAGCCATGCTTATTTTGCTGCTGCCCTCGCTGTCGCTCAGGGCGAGATGAAGATCAGCGCAGTTTTCCGGATGCTTCGAGCGGATAAGTCGCCTCAACGGTGTGCACCGCGCCCTTGGCACTGAGTCTGCTGGAGAGCAGCTCCACCCGGTCGATGGTAAACGGCGGGGAGCGCAGCAGCGCATTTGAGGCGAGAAAGTCGGCGACCCGGCCGGGGGAGGTGCTCTTCAGGCGGGCGATGGTAACATGCGGATGGAATTTGCGGTGCTCAGCTTCCACACCGCATCCCCGCAGCAAATGATTCACCCGGTTGCGCAGGATGATGATATCACCCGCCGGCTGCACCCCGGCCCAGATCACCCGGGGCATTCCCCGGGGCGGAAAATGCCCGGTACCCATGATCGTGAGGTTCAGCGGCTGGCTGTCGAGTTCGGTCAGAGCCGCTTTGATCCCATTAAAGTGCTCTCCGCTGACCTCGCCGATAAAACGCAGGGTCAGGTGGATCTGGTCTTCAGGGACCGGCCGGGCTCCGGGCAGGGAGCATCCCAGCAGCGCCAGTGTCCTTCTGATTCCGGGGTCGATGGGCAGACCGACAAACAGCCTGATCATGGCTGGGCCCCTAGCTCTCTGATCACTTCATTGGCCAGCATCAGACCGAAGATGGCGGTCAGGGTCGGCAGGCTGCCCAGGGGGCCTCTGACCCTGCCCCGCTTGACATCACAGCTGTCACCCTCCCCGTTTTCATGCGGATCGGCCGGCTGCTGATAGTCAAAATCAACGGTTTCGGTTGAATAGATGCAGGTGATGCCGCTGACGATGCCTTCTTTTTTGAGCCGTTTTCTGATGCGCCGGGCAAGTGGACAGCGCCTGGTCTCACCGATGTCACCGATGCGGATCTGGGTCGGGTCGGTGCGCAGGGCCGCACCCATCGATGAAAAGGTACGGAGCCCCCGCCTGTGCGAGGCCAGGAGCAGTTGCACCTTGGGATTGAGTGAGTCGATAGCGTCTATAACGATGTCCGGCCGGCCGTCGAGAAGCTCTGCGGCCGAGACCTGGTCGACAAAGCGGTTCAGAGCCTCTACGCGGCAGCGGGGGTTTATGTCGGCAACGCGCGCTGCTGCAACCTCCACCTTCGGCTGGCCGAGAGTCGATTCCAGGGCCAGGATCTGACGGTTGATATTGGTCGGCTGGATATTATCGAAATCGACCAGGGTCAGGCTGCCCACCCCGGCCCGGGCCAGCCCTTCAACGGCGTAGCCGCCCACCGCGCCGAGGCCGAACACCGCAACATGGCTTTCGGTCAGGCGGGAGAAAGATTCTTTACCGAGTAAAAGCTCTGTGCGCGAAAATCGATGCATTGTTCCAGATGAGGCTCGAGAAATCGGCCAGGTGCATGGTGCGCAGTTCCGCCGCCACGTAATAGAGATCGGTTATCGCCTCCGGTTCGATGATGGTGTTTCCACTGGCAGGATCAGCAAATTTAGAATACGGCGCATCGGTCTCCAGAAGCAGCGCCGCGGCCGGAGTCTGACAGAACGTTTCACGCAGGGTGTTGTTGCCGGGATCGATCAGGGCGGATGAATAGGAGAGAAAACAGCCGAGATCGACCAGGCGCCGCATGGTCTCGACAGAGCCGTTGTAAGAGTGAATCATCACCGGCGGCCGCGGGCCTTCTGCTCCGAACCTATGAAGAATATCGAGCAGCGGTCCCCAGGCCTTGACGCAGTGAATGGAAAGCGGCAGTCCCGTCTCGGCGGCGATTTCCAAATGAGCCTGCAGCAACTTCTGCTGCGCTTTGAAATCGACCGGCCGTGATTTATCCAGCCCGGTTTCGCCGATGCCTGCGCCGTGCGTAAATGATGAGAGCAATTCAATAAGGCGCTCCTGCCAGCCCTCTGCAGCCTCGGCTGCAAACCACGGATGAATGCCTAGAAACGGGATGATCCAGGAGTTGCCTGCGGCCAGTTCGGCAACCGCGGGCCAGTCCGATTCGCTGACTGCATTGCAGAAGAACCGGCAGACGCCGGAGGTTTCGGCCCGCTCGATGAGGCGGCGTACAACCGTTCCGAAACGCGGGTCCTGAAGATGAAGATGGGCATCGATAAAGCGTATCTGCATGGTTTATTCGATCCAGGAGAAGAGCCGGGCCGCCAGCACCAGAAAGAGCAGCGTGGTGAGCAGCATCAGCGAGCATTCGAGCTGAATGTCCACCAGCGTGGCTCCTTCATTCATAACTTTTCTGGCTGCTTTGAGCAAGTGGGTCAGTGGAAACAGCCAGGAAAGCTGCTGCACCCAGTGCGGGGCGCCCTCCAGAGAGAACCAGACTTCGGAGAGAAACATCATCGGCCAGGATATGAAATTCAGAGCCCCGCTGGTGAACTCCTCGCTGGTTCCCCTGGCAGCCAGAACGAGGCCGATGGAGCAGAGGCTCAGACCGCCGAGGAAGAAGGTGAAGAAAAAGAGCAGCAGCGAACCCTGCATGTTGAAATCAAAGAGTAGATCGGAGCCGAACCAGACCACAACGAAGGTGAACATCAGCAAAAAGATGCGCGACAGCATCTGGGCGCTGAGGTACTCGAAGGCGTTCAGGGGGGTGGCTTTGAGCCGTTTCAGCGCGCCGTTCTTGCGATAGCGAACCACAACATAACCGACGCCCCAGAGGGCTGAGAACATCATGTTCATGGCCATGATGCCGGGAAAGAACCAGTCTATATAGCGCACCCGCATGCCATCGACGGCGGTGCGGATGGTGTTTGACTCACCGGGCGGCAGCAGGGCGGCTCGAAAGAGCTGCTCGACAATCCTGCCGTTGGGTGAGGCATCGTTAACCCAGTACCGGTTATCGGTTGCGGCCCCGTCCAGCAGCAGATCGATTTTGTGGTGGCGGATCTTCATCTTTGCCGTCCTCGAGTGAGGCGACGGCGACAAAATCGATCGCCGGATCGCTCTGCAGGCTCCGGGGAATGGCTGTGCTCGCGAAGTCGACCTGGCGGCCGGCCTGTGGAAAGACGCCGATCTTGAAGCGCTGGAGATTCTCGCCACTGAAGATGATGCCAAAACCGACGATGATCAGAAAAGGAAACGCAAAATTCCAGCCAAAGGCGGCCTTGTCGCGGAAAAATTCCTTGTTCCTGGCCTGGAACATGATCAGCATTCGTTTGAGGCTCATGTCTGGGTCAATCCCTCAACTGCTTACCGGTCAGATGCAGAAAAACATCCTCAAGATTTGCTGAGCGCACCGACATCCGGGACAGATCGACCCCGCAGGAAAGCAGTTTTGACAGGGTGGCATCGACGTTTGCGGTACGGATCGACACGGTCTGCTCGATGATCTGGCTGTCCATGTCCAGGCACTCGAGATGGTGTTCGACGGCTGCCCGGGGCAGGGTGATCGTATCGTTTTTGCAATGCGTGGCAATCAATTCCTGCGGGCTTCCCTCGGCGATGATCAGGCCCCGGTCCATGATGGCAATCGTGTCGCAGAGGAACTGGGCTTCTTCCATCGAGTGGGTGGTCATGATTATCGTCTTTCCATCTTTTTTTATTTCGCCCACGATTTCCAAGAGATAGCGGCGGGACTGCGGATCGAGGCCGGTTGACGGCTCGTCGAGAAAAATCAGTTCAGGCCGGTTGACCAGGGCCAGGGCCAGCATCAGCCGCTGGCGCTGGCCGCCGGAGAGCTGGTTGTTGCGCTGCGCCAGGATCGGGGCGAGGTCGCAGCGTTGTATCAGCCAGTCGATATCTGCACCATTCTGATAGAGGCTCCGGTAACAATAAAGGGTCTCTTTGACCGAGAGAAAGTTCAACAGTGAGGTGTGCTGAAACTGAATGCCGATTTCCTGCCGGAAGGCGTTCTTTCGTGGAGCGCCGCGATACAGTACCGTTCCGCCGCTGGGCTCGATGATGTTCTCGACGATCTCCATGGTGGTTGTTTTACCGGCGCCGTTGGGGCCGAGCAGGCCGAAACAGCAGCCCTGTTCGACCGCAAACGATACATCTGCGACCGCGCTAAGCGGACCGAAATGTTTTTTCAGATTGATAACTTCAAGAATTGACATGGGCCTACAATAAATCCAAAAAACGGTTTTGACGAGCGCTTCCGGGAAAATTTCATTTTTCGTTTTCAGCCGGGTAAACGCCTGTGTTTGATCGAGATTGACATGAAAATTATTATCAGTTAGTTTTGAATATTATTATTATGCCGAGGCCTGCCATGCAATTGAGAATGACCAATCAACGCGAAATCATTCTTAAAGAACTGCAGAAAAGTCGTCAGCATCTGAGTGCCGACGAATTATATGAGCTGGTCAAAAAGAGCATGCCGCGTATCAGTCTGGCGACGGTGTATCGTAATCTCGAAACCTTGTCGGAAGCCGGGCTGATTGCCAAACTGGAGATCAGCGGCCGGCAGAAACGCTTCGATTACGATGCCAGCCGTCACGATCATATCTACTGCCTGCAATGCAGCCGGGTGGACAATATCGAGTTCGACCGGGACCTGCTTGGACAGACTTCACCACCTTCGGCCAAAGGCTACCAGATAACCGGTTACCGGGTCGAGTTCGTCGGTATCTGTGCGTCCTGCGGCAAGAAAAACAGTCAGCGATAACAGGCAGTAAAAGAGAAACGAAATGGGTGCGCCTGAAACGACGTCATTGAGCCCTGAGTAGAGGAAAATTCTCGAAGCGCTGGCTGCATCAGAGAATCCCTGCGGTTTGAAAGATCTGGCCGCAATCACCGGCCTCGGCTCCAAGGTGATAAGCAGCAGGGTGGCGGCGATGAGGAAAACGGGGCTGGTCACCAGTCCGGTGCCCTGCAAATACAGGGTCACCGGAGCCGGCCGCAAGGCAATTTCCTGAGCGTTTTGCCACCGGCAACGCGCGTATTCGATCTGCCCGCAGTGCTTTCTGGCGCTGCGGGCATTTTTATATCTGCTTTACCCTGCATCTGCCAGATCAGCTTCGTCGATGAATCGTCACCGATTCATTTAAACTTCCAATTTGATTCCGCTGGCCGCTGCCGTTACCTTAATCGGCTAAAAAACAGCAACATCGAGGTATTCGTGTATCTTCCCCGGCAAAACATAGATGTCCAGCCCCTGCACTTCGTGCCCTTCGACTACCCCGCTGGGTCCAGCTGCCCCGGCTACCGGGTTGCGGAATCCCTGCTCGACAAAGGCAGTGGTCGCTTCAACGAAGATGCGCTGGGGATCAACGACACCATCTGCGTGGTGTGCGACGGGGCTACGAGCCTGCAGCCGGCGGCTGAGCAGTGTTTGCCCGGTAGCAGCGGCGGGCAGCAGGCAGCCCGGATTGGTGCTGCCGCGTTTACTTCAAGCGCAAAATCCAGTCTGCTTGACTCAGCCCGTCGCGCAAATCAGCAGATCAGAGCGCGGATGGTTCAGGCCGGGGTGGAGCTGGGCTGCCGCGAACGGTTATGGTCGACTTCCCTGGCTGCGGTGCGGGTATATGGACGCCGGCTGGACTGGTGCCAGATTGGCGACTGCATGATAATGCTGATTTTCAACGACGGCCGCAGCAGGCTGTTGACCCCGGTGCCGGCTCAGGATGAACAGGTGCTGAGAACCTGGCAGGCAAGAGGCGCAGAGGAGCAGGGTTCGATCCATCAGGTGCTGGCCGCGGAGATTGCCGCGGTGAGGCGGCAGACGAACCGCTCTTTCGGCTCGCTGAACGGAGAGGATGAAGCCCTTGACTTTCTGGCCCATGGCTCGCTCGAAGATGAGCAGATCAGCGATATCCTGCTGTTCACCGACGGCCTGTTTCCGCCCAATCCGGATCCGTCAATAACCTTCGACCAGGACAAGCTGGTCAGTCTGTACCGTTCTGCAGGGCTTGGGGGAGTCAGGGATTATATCCGCCGGGTGCAGCGCGAGGATCCGCGCTGCACCCGGTATCCGCGCTTTAAGATGTTTGACGATATCGGGGCGATCGCCCTGCGTCGAAGCTGAGCCCTACTCCGGCAGCAGTCCGTAAAAATAGGTCAGGATATCGGTCCTGGTGACGATACCGATAATCTTGCCCTGGTGGCGCACCGGCAGATGGCCGATATTTTTCTCCACCATGAGCTGGGCCGCCTGGGCGGGCAGCACGTCTGGTGCGATGGTGGCGACCTGACGCGCCATGAACGCCTTGACCGGGCTCTTCCACTGTTTCTCCAGGCGCAGCTTTTTCAGGTCCCAGAGAACCACAATGCCTTCCAGCTTGGTTTCGCTGCCGACCAGAATGCCTCTGATCTTTTTCTCCTGCATGAGATCCCGGATTTCAGACATCGGCGTGGAACCATCGACGAAGGTAACCGGAAACGACATCAGATCGGCGACCGTTGCTCCGCCTGCCTTGCTCTGGCGGATCAGCTCGATAATTTTTCGTTTGAGCTGCTCCGGCGGGTACTCACTCTTTTTGACCGTGACCGAGCCGGCGGCAGGGTGCCCGCCGCCGCCGAAATGTTTAAGAATCGCACCGACATCGATCAGATCGACCCCGCTGCGGCCGATCGCGGTAGTGGAATGTTCATCGTTGATAAAAATCACGAAGACCGCATCGGCATTGATGATCTTGCGGTACATGTTGACGATCGCCGCCAGCATCGGCACCTTCTGCTCGAGCCGCAGGATGTTGATACCTATGGTGAAGTGGTTGTGTTTGATTTTCTCGGTATTCTGCATCATGGTGAATAAAATATCCCGCTGCACCTCTTCGTAGGGAGGGTTCAGAAATACCGAGGCAACATTGAGGTCGGCGCCGTTGGCCAGCAGGTAGGCTGCGGCGGCGGCATCTTCAGCCTTGGTGGAGGGGTAGCTGAGATGGCCGGTATCTTCGTAGAGGCCGATCAGCAAAACCGTTGAGACCAGCGGATTGAGCTCCACCTCCCGCCGCTTCATCTCTCTTACCAGCAGGGTCACGGTGGCACCGATGGCTTCCTGGCAGCGCCAGTCAGCCTCGATGTCGCCGCCGTTTACATGGTGATCCCATAAAATGATCTCCACATCACCGCGCTCTCTGATCCGCTCCATCCGGTCGAGCCGGCGCCATTGATCGGTATCGACCACGATCAGCCGCCTGACTTGTTCAGGATCGATCTCGTTGGGCAGCACGATGTTAAAAGCGGTTTTATGGGTGGAGAGAAACTTGGCCACGTTATTGTTGACCGCACTGGGTATGACGCCGATCGAATTGGGGTAGAGCAGGGTTGCCGCGACCACCGAGGCTAGTCCGTCGAAGTCGGTATTTTTATGGGTGGTGACAACCTGCATAAAAATCAATAAGCTTTGCTCAGTTCCTGAATTGATAGACGGGACGGTAACTGCGGTCCTCGTAAAGCGCCCTATACCGAGGAGCCAGGTTGCTGAGCGTGTTCTGCCGGTTGCCCGGAGCTGGATGAGTGCTGAGAAATTCCGGCGGCCCGCCGCCCCCGCTTTTCTCCATTTTCTGCCAGAGTGTGGTGGCCGCATCTGGATTGTAACCGGCCCGGGCGGCCAGCTCCAAACCCATCAGGTCGGCCTCGCTTTCAGCGGTTCTGCTGTTCGGCAATTGGATGGCCAGTAAAGCCGCCAGCGCTCCGCCGCTCAGCGCAGCCCGGCCGTAGTCGCTGTCTCTGGTGGCCAGGCCGATACCCACCACGCCGAGTTGAGAGGCCATTACCACCGACATGCGTTCGGCCGTGTGGTTGGCCAGGGCGTGGGAGATCTCGTGGGCCAGAACCTGGGCGAGCTCATCGTCGGTAGGTTGGATCTTTTCGATCATGCCGGTGTAGATGGCCATTTTCCCGCCCGCCATACACCAGGCATTGATGACCTTGGGATTGTCGATCACCTTGATGCTCCAATCCCAGGATTGAGAGTAGGGATAGCGCGCAATGGCCTGGGCAATGATACGCCCGGTGATATGGCGCACCCGGGCGACAAGCTGCGGGTCGGAGTCGATCTTGCCCTCTTTGGCCAGGGGCAGGAGCGTTTGATCGTAAGCCATCTTTGAGTCGGCGATGGCCTGTTCGGGCGAGACCAGCATGAGCTGGGAACGCCCGGTGGGACTCGTGGCGCAGCTGCAGACCAGCAGCACAGGGATGAGCCAGCAGAAATATCTCATGAGTGGAACTATACCAGAATTGGCTTGAAAAATACATGCAATTGCCCCAGACTGTAGATCGGCGGTTGCAACCATGCAGGCAGGCCGGCGACTGCTCTGTTCACAAATAACCAGGGTGTCGAGGGAGGACAGACGATGAATCTACAGGATAAAGTAATGGTGATCACCGGTGCCAGCACCGGCATCGGCAGAGCAACCGCACAGCGGCTCGATCGGGCCGGGGTTAGATTCGTGCTGAATGCTCGCAATCAGGAAAAGCTCGCCCAACTCGCGGCCGGGTTAAACAGCGCTATCTGCGTGACCGGAGACATGACCGATCCTGCCCTGCCCCAGAAAATTCTGGACGCGGCACAGGCCGAGTACGGCAGGGTCGATATCGTGTTCAATAATGCCGGGGTGATGAACGTCGGGCCGATCGACGAAGTCGATATCGAGGGACTCTGCCACATGATTCGGCTCAATTTCGAATCCGTGGTGCGCATGAGCTATCTCTGTCTTCGAATCATGAAAAAACAGGGCAGTGGTTTTCTGATTAACTCATCGAGTCTGGCCGGACTGAAGGCATTTCCTGAACTTGGTCCCTACAACGGCACCAAATTCGCGGTGGAGGCCCTGACCGATGCGTTGCGCATGGAGTTGGCCGGTACCGGTGTCAAGGTGACGGCCATCGAGCCAGGACGCACCAATACCGAACTGTTCAACCATTGGCCCGAGGAGAAGCGGTTCAAACCGGAAAACGGGCTGATCGAAGCCGACGACATCGCGCGCTGTATCGAGTTTATTCTTGAGCAGCCGGACGAGGTGCTGATACCGCGCCTGCTCGTGGTGCCGGCCCGGCAAGAGCGCTAGCTGTCCCGGATAGGCCCGGGGCGAGAGCCAGTCGTCGCCGCTGCCTTAGGCTTTGATGAGTTCTTCCGCGAGCATGCGGTCGATAAAATCGAGCAGGAACTGCCGCTGGGCGTTGGTTGCATAAGCGATGCAGGTGCAATGCAGGTTCGCGCTGGAACGCACCAGCAGTTCGACGCAGAGCCGTTTTTCCGCCAGTTCGACGCCGAGATAAAAGGGGCCGCACGCCTCATGGCCCCGCTGGGTTTCGGAGAGCAGGTCTTCGGGCAGCACCAGCCAATAGATACCCTCCAGCGGTCCGGATTTGAGAGATCTTTTCAGATACGAATCGAGATTGTCCCGTTCCAGCGTTGATAGTTCATCTATGACAAATTGTCTCATGAGTCCCTTTGCTCAGCTGTTTTGGCAAGCACCACGGGCTTGGGATGCCGCGCCGCACATCGGGCTATCAGATGTCCAGCCAGGTGGTGTCGCGGTTGAGCTCTTCGCAGCCGTCCTCGGTGACGGCCACCATGTTTTCCAGGCGAACCCCGCCCCAGCCTGGCAGATAGATGCCCGGCTCGATGGTGATGATCATGCCTGGTCTCAGCTTTTGCCGGCTCCGAGAGGAAACGCTTGGTTTCTCATGGACCGCCAGCCCCACTCCGTGACCCAGAGAATGGCCGAATTGCGGGCCGTAGCCGGCTGCGGTGATCACGCTGCGCGCCGCCTGGTCCACTTCTTTCATCAGAGCGCCGGGTCTTACCGCCTCCAGCCCCGCCTGTTGTGCCTGGCGGACCAGCCGGTGGATCTTCAGATATTTTTCATCGACTTTGCCGAGACTGATGCTGCGGGTCATGTCTGAGCAATAACCCTGATATATCAGCCCCATGTCGATGGTCATCGGGGCCTTGCCGACCCGCCGGGCCGTGGGCACAGCATGGGGCAGAGCAGCGTTTTCCGCCGCGGCGACAATGGTGTTGAAACTGGGCCTTTCGGCCCCGACTTCACGCATCCGCGCCTCAATAAGGCTGGCAATCTCGATTTCAGACAGCGCTTCATCAAGACTGCTGAAAACATGATTGAATACCGCCTCGTTAAGGGCCACAGAGGATCTGAGCAGCCCGATTTCTTGATCGCTTTTGATCAGGCGCAGTTTTTCCACCAGACCGGTCTGCGGGGTCAGCTCCAGCTGATGTTTCTCAGCCATTTCGGCCAGCTTCAGGCTGAAGCTGTGCAGGGTATAGTGACTCTCGAAACCGAGCCGGCGGATCTTGTACTGGCTGAGCAGATCATGGAGCAGGGCCAGCAGCCCTTTGTTGTAAAGGACAACCTTGAGGGCTGTTTCCCGTTCGGCCTGTTCGCCAAAGCGAAAATCGGTGAGCAGCAGGGGCTCACCCCGGGCCGGGACGAAGAGGACACCTGCACTTTCGCTGATACCGTGGTCCAGGGCGCAATAGCCGCTGAGATAGCGCCGGTTTTCAGGCTGGCCGACCAGCAGGACATCTATCTTTTTACGCCTGAGCCGGGCCTGCAGCTGCTCGAGCCGGGCCGCGTAATCAAGCAGGGGACCAGGGGGGGGCATGGTCTGCTTAGATACTGAAGCGCTGGCTGATCAAGGCCTTGCGCTGATCGAGGGCCTGGTTGTATTGGGCGTTCAACTCAGCCGACGTGCGGGCCCATTCTTCCTGGTATTGCGGGTGCATGGTCGGGTTCAGGGCCATATCGCTGTTAAGCGGCAGCCCCTGTTGCTGGAGCTTCATCTTGAGCTGGGCCAGAATCGATTCGTCAAACTGCTGTTTGACTTGCTCGCAGTGCTGGCCGTACTGCTCCAAGATCTGTTTCAGTTCTCCGATTATCGTGGTGATATCGCCGGAGTTGCCGCTGAGTTTCTGCAGCCCGGTAAGGCTGAGCAGCGCTTGTTCGGAGATCTCATAATCCCGGGGCAGGACAATATTGCGCAGCATTGTTTTAGCCATACCGGCCCGGATGGTCATCTGCTGCTCGGGGGGGCTGCCCTGCAATAGCCCCATCAGGTCCTGCTCTTCGCCGTTTAAATAAGCGGCGGCTAGACGCATGCCCTGATTGAGCAAAGCGTCGCCACTGCTGGTGTCCTTGGCTTCGGCCGCCAACCGGGCCGCCCGCTCCATTACCATGTCCATGGTGCTTCTTATTTCCGCCATGATGATCCGTGTGGATGAATTATTAGTAGGTGAAAAAGTGAATTATGATTGAAATTAAGCTCGAATGTAGCCGACCACAAGCTGATGCGCAAAATAAAAACGGCTGGTTCAGCGCTGCGCTTTGACCAGACGGGCGCCAAAAAAGCCATCGATGCCCGGTGCTGGAAGCGGTGCGAAAAAATTGTCCCGCACCAGCGCTTGGGCGCTGCCGGGCAGGATATTTCGGGCTCCACTGACGGAAAAGTTTCCCATCTCCTGTAAAAACCGTTCGATTACCCGTTCGTTTTCTTCGGGCTCGATTGAACAGGTGGCGTAGACCAGCACTCCGGCGTCCGCCAGAAGTTCTGCCGCGGCTTTCAGCAGATCGAACTGTTTTACCGCATAGGTGCTGAGATCGCTTTCGTCTCTGTTCCAGCGGATGTCCGGACGTCTGCCGATGACGCCGGTGCCGGAGCAGGGGACATCGAGCAGAATTCTGTCGAAGCGCTCTGAGTTTCGCCTGGCAAAGGCCTCGAGGGTTTTCTGGTGGACGGTAAGCGCAAGTGATGCGCCAGCTCGATTAAGATTCTGCTTAAGCAGTGCACCTCTGCCAGGATCAGGCTCAAGCGCACTCAGGCGGCTGTCTGTCCCCTGCAGAATCAGCGCCAGATGCGTGGTTTTACCACCGAGTCCCGCACAGCAATCCAGATATCTGCCGCTGTCAGGGAACGGGGCAAGCAGCAGGGTCGCCAGCTGGGCCGCCTGATCCTGCACCTGAAACAACCCCTCTGCATATCCCGGCAGTGTCTGGGGACGTCCATTGAACCCCGGCAGCAGCAGCGCATCCGGAGCGTACTGTCCCTCGACAAAGGCTATGTTCTCGGCCTTGAACAGGCTGATCAGCTGGGCCTTCTTCCGGGTCGAGTTGGCCCGCAGGCAGAGCTGGGGTTCGCGGTTGTTGTGGGCGCAGATTTGCAGCATGGCCTGCCTGCCGTAGTTCGATTGCCAGCGCTCGGTCATCCAGACCGGATGGTTGAGCCAGATCGGCGATGCTGCTGATGGGCCGCTCCGTTCATCGGGCGGCGGCAGCTCGCCGGCGCGGCGCAGGCTTGCTCTGAGAACGCCATTGACAAAACCCTGGAGCTGTTTGGGAAAGCCCGCCGCCTTGACGATCTTCACGCTTTCATTGACCACCGCCGAAGGCGGCAGACGATCGAGAAAAATCAGTTGATAAAGCCCGCTCAGCAGAAGGTGCCGGATAAAAGCTTTGATACTTCCGGAGCGGGTGCAGAGTAAATCGAGCAGGTGTTCCAGATACTGTTTATTGCGCAGCACGCCGTTGGTGATCTTCTTGGCCAGCTGCCTTTCGGCGCTGCTCAGGCGGCAGTCGGCGGCAACGCGCTCGAAAATGGGTGACAGCGGCAGTCTGGTCCTGCTGAGTTGAGTCAGCGCTTCAGCCGCCGCAAAACGGCCGTTTCCAGTCAGCTTGATGGATTTCATCCGGCGTCTATGGCTGGGGGCGTTTCCCAACCTGTATTACTGGCGCAGCGCATCGGTTGCCGCACCATTTCAACATGGGCAATGCCATCTTCATCATAGGGTGCAGAAACAGTTTCGAAGCCAAATCCGCTATAAAACTTCTCCAGATAGTGCTGGGCCGATATGCGAATCGCTGAATCCGGGAATTGGTGCATGGTGCGGGTGATGGTTTCACGGGTAAGCACCCTGCCCAGCCCCCTGCCGCGAAAAGACGGTGAGATCAGCACCCGGCCGATGGAAGGTTCGACAAACTTTTTTCCCGGCAACACAACCCGGGCATAGGCAATGAGCTGTCTGCGGGCCCCATCGTCAAACCAGCCCATCAGATGCCAGGATAACGGATCAAGCTCATCTGCATCCTGATAGATGCACTGCTGTTCAACGATGAAGACCGCCTGCCGGGCTTTGACAATTTCGAACAGATCATCGCGGCTGAGTTCTGCAAAGCTCGACCATTGCCAGGTAATCATAGAAAACCTTGTCAATCAAAATATTCTTTTAAGCTTGGCGGTCTTGCGGGACCATATCCCTGATCGAAGGGCGGCAAAATTGCTGTACCATTCACCATAAACAATGGCGGCCTATCTGGCAAACCGGGGGCATCCCTTGCAACCTTTGATTATTATTCTTACTATTTTGCCTATGGATGCCGCCCAGTAAAAACAATATAAAAATCACAGGAACATGACCGTGCAGCACTTGAAATGTCCGGATTGCGGGGCCCAGCAGTTCTATGTTAAAGACCCTGAAGACCATTATACCATCTCCGATTTCAGCCTGGAAACAGGCACTGTTGTTTATCTGGATGATGAACCGGCGGCACAACACATTCCGGTTTCAGATGACACGGAAATCTTTTGTGACCGATGTGCCTGGCATGACAAGTTCAACAGTCTGAAGCGGGCCAGGTAACCCAAAAATTAACCAGCACAATAACCACGACTACATGGAGCATGATAATGGAGAAACAACGATCAGCGCCAACCAAAAATCTCAATCCCCACTGGAAATGCCTGTCCTGCGGCAACACCATACAGGCCCCATCGCCGCCTGAAACCTGCCCGAGCTGCAAAAAAACGTGCGCCTTTAAAGATGTCAGCTGCTACACGCCAGATTGCGGCGGGCCCGGAAATATCGACCCCCAGCTTTGATCGGTTTGATCAATCGATTGCCTGCCAGAAACGCACTTCGATTCAAACGCAGAAAGCGGCTGAACAATCGCTAAGCGGGTCTGGATTCATTCCAGCCTTGGCGTTCTGAAAATACTGTCAGGCCATGGTTTTTTTCTACAAATTGTCCTCGCGCTACCAATGAACAGGTATTTGCCAGCTGGGTTTTGGCGCGACACCTATGGTATTGCCGTTGATACTTGTTGCCGTAAGCAGGGCTTCAGCTTTTAGGCGCCTGTTTTGAACTGGAATCAAAATCTCTGCCGGCAAGGCCTTACCAGCTGGCGACAGACGGATATCTCCGCATCTCCTCATCTTTGCCTTACTGGGGCTGCGTTATCATGCAAATCAGCCCCGCACCCACTCTCGAAACGCTCGAAAAAAAGGTAACTCGGCTGGACAGCCGGCCCTCCGGTTGTTACGATTGTGAGTTACACATGATGGATCCAGGAAGTTACTCAGACAGCGGGAGGAGATACTCGTGAAATTGCGGCGCAGAGCACTGTTGGCAGTAACTGTATGCGCAGTTTCAGCGTACGCGCTGGCGACGCCTGAACCTGTATCGGCGATCACCCTGGAGATGGTAAAGCAGCGGGGAATGCTGAAATGCGGGGTTGCGGCCGGGGCGGAGGGTTTCTCCAGCGTCGATAATGAGGGCGTCTGGCATGGGCTTAACGTCGATATCTGCAAGGCTGCGGCTGCTGCGGTACTGGGTGATGCAGAACAAGTTACATTCGTTCCGTTGACCCCGAAGAACCGGCTGAGTGCGCTGCAGTCAGGCGAGGTCGACCTGCTTTCGATGAACATCAGCTGGGATATGAGCTACGACACCTCGATCGGGCTGCATTTTTGCGGCGTCACCTTCTATGACGGTCAGGGTTTTATGGTACCGGTCAAGCTGGGGGTAAAAAGCGGCCTTGAATTGAATCGCACGACGGTCTGTCTCGAACCCGCCGATCGGGATGCCACCAAGCTGGCCGATTTTTTCATCAGCCACAACCTCGAGTACAGGATCGCTGAAATTGGAGAAAACAGCAGTGCTGCCGAAGCGCTCGACTCAGGACGCTGCGATGCGATCAGCGGGGATATCTCGGAACTCTATCGTCTGCGGCTGCGCACTGAGCGGCCCGATCAATACCAGGTTCTGCCCGATCTCATATCAAGAAGACCACTGGGCCCGATAGTGCGGCAAGGCGATGACGGTTGGTTCAATGTGATCAGGTGGGTGCTTTTTTCGCTGGTGATTGCCGAGGACGAAGGACTTGACTCCCTTACGATCGAGCAAATGCGGAGCAGTCTGAACCCTGAAATCAGGAGGCTGCTCGGTTATGAGGGTATCGGCGGAAAAGGCCTTGGACTGGCCGACGACTGGATCTACCAGATGATCAAACAGGTGGGCAATTACGGTGAGATTTTCGATCACAACGTCGGGGCCGGTTCCCCCCTGCAGATGGAGCGCAACCTGAACGAACTCTGGAATCGGGGCGGCCTGCATTACGCTCCATCCATCCATTGATTGACCAGACTGGCCTGATATGAATGTTCACTGGCTTCAGCGGCGGAATTTTCCGAGCGGGAAATGATGATGTTTCACTGGCGCGGCGCATCTCTATGAAAAGATTTGATCGACCAAGGCGCTGATGAGCTGAGGGAGGTCACCGAAGATGATCAATGGATGCAGCCCGCTCAGCAGATACTTGATAATCTGCCTTTAGTCAAACCGGCACAGCGCTATATGAGCGCTTTATTGAACCACCTGGAGCGTCAGACGCAGCTGCGACGACGCTGAGTCATTTTTGGGTCAACCACCCGTCAAAGTTCTGAGATTGAATCGAACAGAGACTTGTCTGCCTCGATCTTGGCCCGGTTGCCGATAATTGTCCGATGACAGTCGTCGGTCATCCGCTGAAACCGCTCGGCGAACCCACGCAAATCCGCCTGGCTTGTGGCAATAATCTCTGCCAGGCGCTGCTGCTTCTGTTCAGTGGTGATACCGCAGAGGTACTCGTTGCGGCCGGTCGCCCCCCGGGCAGCGGCGCTCTGGAGGGAGTCGAAGGTGCCGTAGGTGCCGATTATGAGCTGCTCAAGCACCGGCCGGGACAGGTCGATGCCACCGATCACCGAGGGAATCATGTTGTAGGCCTCGTAGGTTTTGCGTACCTGCGGGTCGCGGTAGCTGATCATGGCGATATTGCCTGTGATATGGCTGAACTGGATAAAGCAGCCGTAGGCCCCGCCGATCTGGCGAACGCTGTTCCATAAATAGTCGCGGGACAGGTACGTTTTGAGCACTTCGAAACTGCCGTTATAGCCGCTTCCCGGCTCGAAAAGCCTGCCTCCCTGGACCGCAAAGACAATTTCAGCGGCGGTGATGAACGCCTCGTGGCGGGCAAAAGCCCCGTTTTCTGGGGGTGGGGCAACACTTTTTGCGGTATCCGAAAGCGCTGCAGGAATGCGCAGACCCAGGTCCTTGAAGCGCTCGATATCTGCACTTTCGCCGGTCAGCGAGATTACCATATTGTTGCGGTTAAGCAGGATTGAGGCCATGGTCTGCAGGTCGCCGATAAGTGATTCTTCCTGCTGCTGATAATCGTTAGCCAGGCTTCTCAGGGCTCGGTAGGCGGTGATGCCGCTGAACTGCTCCTGATAGTGCCCGGCCAGGCTGAGATGTGAAAAGACCCGGGTCGAGGCCAGGCCGTAGCCCTCACTTTGGGCACCATGCTCAGCCCAGGCGAATTCGCGCCTGACGATCTCCCCGATCCGCAGCCGGTCTCCAAAAGAAAGGTCGCTGAACAGCTCAGCGATCAGATCGATGCTGCGCTCCAGGTATTCGGGCAGCACTTTGAGGCTGACCCATAACAGGGTTCTGACCTGGTCGGGGTTGTTGTATCTGCTGTAAGTGTTGATTGCATGATTGAGCCCACCGGTGCAGGTAGCAACTTCTTTGGCGAACTGCATATAATCAAGTCTTCTGGTGCCGATTTCGGTGATGATGGTGCCGAACAGGTCAAGCAGCGGCAGGTAGCGGGCCGGAAGGCAACTCAGGTCGAGACCGATATCGAGATATGAGATGCGATTGGTGGGCAGTTCGCTGACCAGAAATTCTTGGCCGGCCAGCTTCTCCGCCGCCACGCTGTGAAAATCAGCGCTGGCGGGCAGGTCATCAAGACTGAGCTGGGGCAGTTTGGCCAGGACCAGGTCATCGTTGGCACTCTGCTGTCGAGCGATGAGCTCCTCGGTTCTGTCTATCAGCGCTCGGCGCTGCCGCTCGCTGAGATCCTGTTCAAAGTGATCGAGCCGTTGCTGCTCCTGGACAGCGGTTTCGACGATCTTTTCCGGATCGGGCTCGAGCACAACGGTGACGGTAGACGGATTGTCGATCAGAGCCCGCTTGATCAGCAATTCGAAATAGCCCTGGTCGAGTGCTTTGCGCCGGATACTCTGCAGCAGCTCTTCGTTCTTCAATGCCTCGAAGGGATCGGTCCCGTATTTAAGCGCCGCCAGGGCTTTGCTCTGCAGATCAAGGCCACGCTGGGCTTTACTCGCTTCCTCTCTGACCCCGAATTCGTATTTGTTGAGCTCGGCCAGAACCAGGTCCCGGGCCAGGCCTTCGCTGACCATGCCCTGCAGGGTATCGCGGTAAAGCGAGGTGAATTTTTCGAGGTGGTGCGGTTCGCTGCCCACCAGATAGGTAATCATCACCGTATTGAAACATGATGATGAAAGATAGAGTCCGCCGAAGTCCTTACAGATGCCACTGGAAATAATCTTGTTTTTCAGCGGCGATCCATCGGAGTTGTATAAAATATTAGCAATGACCTGAAAGGCCGCGTTTTCCTCCCGCTCTGCTACTGTCCCGACATGGGTCCCAACCGCGAGGTAGGTGCGCTCTGCGGTTTCGGCTGATTCAATCCCATAGCGGTCCGTGACCCTCGTCGGCGCGCTGATCAGCTTGCCAAGGTCAACGCTTGCGCGCTCGGCACTGGTGGGGAAGGCCTGCAGAAAATGGCGCTGGAGATAGTCCAGTTCGTCTTCGAGCGGTGCATCGCCGTAGAGGAAGAAAATGGCGTTGCTGGGGTGGTAGTGTTTCTGGTGAAAGTCGCAGAATTGTTCATAGCTCAGGTCGGGAATATGTTTCGGATCACCGCCTGACTCGTGGGCATAGGTGGAGCCGGGCATCAGCCCACCGAAAATATGGTGAAATATCAGCCTGATCGGATCGGAAAAGGCCCCTTTCATTTCGTTGAACACCACTCCCTGGAATTGCAGCGGGCTGTCCAGCGCTTCCTTGTGGTAATGCCAGCCCTCCTGCTCGAAAGTTTCCGGGTCCAGCAGTGGATTGAAGACCACGTCGCAATAGACGTCCATCAAGTTGAAATATTCCTTGAGATTTCGCGTGGCAAACGGATAGTAGGTGACATCGGAGCCGGTCATCGCATTGAGAAAGGTCATCAGGCCGCCTTTGTTCATTTCGCCGAAAACATCTTTGACCGGATATTTCTTCGAACCCATCAGCACGGAATGCTCGAGGATATGGGCAACCCCGGTTGAATCGGTGGGTGTGGTATTGAAGGCGACCGCGAAGGTCTTGTTGGGGTCCCGGTTCTTTACCGCAATCAATGGGCAGCCAAGCGTGCCGTGCTCGAACAGGTAGACGTCCGAGGCGATTTCGTCGATGGTCTCCATGCGTTGCAGAGTAAATCCGGAAATGATGCTTCCTGGGTGCGAATTCATAAGGGTTACGTACCTCGTTTTAGTAGTGTCTAGGCTGGCTATTTTCTATTTAGCTGGGGAGATTGATCGGTGTCGACCAGCAGGGTCACCGGCCCGTCGTTAGTCAGTTCCACCTGCATCCTCGCCTGGAATCGTCCTGAGGCGGTCCGTATCCCCAACTGTTTCACCTGATCGATAAAATGTTCATACAGGGCCTTGGCCTCACCGGGCGCAGCCGCGTCGGAATAACCAGGCCGTCTGCCTTTTCTGCAGTCCCCGTAAAGGGTGAATTGCGACACAATAAGCATCTCGCCGGCGAGATCAGCCAGTGAGCAGTTCATTTTTCCATGCTCATCAGCAAAAATGCGCAAATTGACGATTTTCTCAGCCAGCCAGGCGGCGTCGGCGCCGGTGTCGCCGCGCCTGACACCGAGCAGCACCACCAGGCCGTCTGCAATCGAGCCCAGCAGTTCACCGTCTGAGGAGACTGAGGCTGTGCTGACGCGCTGGAGTATGGCTCGCATAGGAAAATTCCACGCGGTTGATCTCATGAGATAAGCGGTTGCAAGATCGCAATGGTGTCCAATACCTACCCGGAATATGTCAGTGCTGTCAATCTAATCAAGTCGCTACCTGCTGCTTGTTGTTTGGCGGGGACTTGGTTATAGATAAGGACGCTACCAAGGCAATGACCAACTGCTGCAGAAGGGCCGCCGCAGTTGGTGTTTTTCTGAAAGTGCTGCTGCCCAAACAAAGTTGGTCGCCAATGATTGTTATGCATTTGGATCATTTTGTCCTGACCGTCGTAGATATCGAGGCCACCTGCCGTTTCTATGAAGAGGTGCTTGGCGTGGAACGGGTCTCCTTTGGCGACGACCGGTCGGGTCTGATGGCAGGTGCCTTGCGCATCAACCTGCATCAGGCTGGTCGGGAACTCTCGCCGCATGCGGCTATCCCCGTTGCCGGTTCGGCCGATCTCTGTTTTATCTGCAGCCTTACGATGGATGAGCTGGTCGCTCACTTGGAACGGCGCAGGGTTGGCATTGAACTGGGCCCAGTGGAACGGATCGGGGTGCAGGGGACGATGATGTCAGTCTATATCCGCGATCCCGACAAAAACCTGATCGAGCTCAGTGTCTACCCTTCGTGAGGACTCAACTACCCAGCGCCGCCGCTCATTGGCAAAAAGCCAGTGGTTCTTGCGTCCTACGGCGCTGAGATTTCTATCAGGGCGACCGAGATATTGTCTTTTCCCCCGCGGTAGTTGGCCTGGTCGATCAACATGGTCGCCTTGACTTCTGGCTCCGTTTCATAGGCGAGAATTTCAGCGATCTGCTGATCTTCCACCATGCCGTACAATCCGTCGGTGCAGAGCAGAAAAATATCTCCCGGCTGCGCATCGCTGCTGATCAGGTCCACCTCGAGTTTCTCGGAGCTGCCCACCACCCGGAGAATAAGATTTTTCAGGGCGTGGTTTCTGGCCTGTTCGTGGGTGATAAGACCCAGATTTTCCTGCTCCTTCACGAATGAATGATCACTGGTCAACTGTTCGAGCTTTTTATTGCGCAACCGATAGGTGCGGCTGTCGCCGACATGGCCGATGACCACGTCGCGCTCCTGGCATACCAGCAGCTCTGCGGTGCAGCCCATGCCCTCGTGGGAAGGCTGTTCCCGGACATGGGCAAGAATCCTGGAATGGGCTGCCTGGAAACACTCGATAATCAACTCATCCAGTGTTTCGCGGGTCAGGTGGTGTTTCGGGGTGGAGGAGAACAATTCGATCACCGTCTCTTTAAACAGCAAGCTCGCCTTTTCCCCGGCGGCGGCGCCTCCCATGCCATCGGCCACCAGAAAGTAGCGATCTTCATTATTGACAAGACAGGTGTCCTCATTATAAGAACGTACTAGTCCTATATCACTTTCACAGCAGGCGGCGATCTGCA
Organism: uncultured delta proteobacterium; assembly: GCA_963707715.1. Taxonomy (GTDB): domain Bacteria; phylum Desulfobacterota; class Desulfobulbia; order Desulfobulbales; family Desulfocapsaceae; genus JABDQA01. The sequence goes on along the minus strand of CAVPRJ010000001.1, from coordinate 12,738 downwards.
AAGAAGGTTTCATTGCGTCGTTGGCTTGGCCCTGTTCAGCGCATCAGACGGCGGATGAAGCCGGATGAAAGGCTCGACATCATTGAAGGGGTGGTCATTATCGTCGAGAAGATAATAAAAATAGACTTCCCTATCAATCATTTTATGCTGCGTTCTCAGCCGGATAACTGTCTTGCGACGCCCCCAGTTATAAAACCAGGATATTTTCTGCCGGGATGATGGATGAGTGGCGTGTACCCAATAAAGTTTGGTGAGAAATACACCCTGCTCGACCTGATCGGGGTCGGCGGCGTTGCCGAGGTGTTTCGCGGCAAACTGACCGGCGACAAAGGCTTTGAAAAACTCATCGTTATCAAAAAACTGCTGGCCGAGCATGCCGCAGACCAGGAAATGGTCGAGATCTTTATCGGCGAGGCCAAGCTGGCCGCCTTGCTACAGCATGAAAACATCGCGGCAACCTACGATTTCGGCGAGATCGAGGGTGAATACTTTCTGGCCATGGAGTACCTGTTTGGCAAGAACCTGCACTCCTTCATGACCAGGGCCAAGCAGGACCAGGACCATTTCAGGCTCGAGCATGCCCTGGCGGTGGCCTCGCGGATCTGCGAGGGCATGGATTACGCACACCACCTGAGAGATCTGCAGAATAAGCCGCTTAATATCGTCCATCGGGACCTGACACCGCACAATATCTTCATCACCTATGACGGCAAAGTCAAGATTCTCGATTTCGGGGTGGCCAAAGCCGAGCTCTTTGACAACAAGACCAGGGAAGGCGTGGTCAAGGGCAAGATCTCTTATATGTCTCCGGAACGGCTCTCCGGAGAGGAAGTCGATGCCCGCTCGGATATCTTCTCGATCGGTATCCTGCTCTATGAAATGATCAGCAAGCAGCGCATGTACCGTGGTGATACGGCTGAGTTGATCAGGAAATGCATCAGCGTGGACTACCAGAGTCTGGACGAAATTGTGCCGAATCTGCGACCCGAGGTCTACGCAATTCTGGACAAGGCCCTGGCCATCGATGTCGGACAGCGCTATCAGAGCTGCGCCCAGATGCAATCCGAGATCGAGGATCTGCTGTTTCAGATGCAGGCCAGAGCCGATGGCCGGTTTTTGAAACAATCCATCCAGGCGCTGTTTGCAGAGGAATATGCGGCGGAAAAACTCAACGCATCGACAACCCTGCAGGCCGCGCTTGACGGCCGATTGCTAGGTCACCGCGAAAAAACCGACATTACGATACCGCGCAGACCGGCCGGTCACATCAATGATCTGCCGGAGAATAAGACCCGGGTCCTGTCCCAGGCAACCCGGCTCCGGGTCACCGGCAGGGCTTGGGCAGCCAGGAATTACAGGGAACTCGCTGGGCACTTGCAGCACTATCGATCGGCGCTTCTGAAGGGCCAGTGGCGCTGGCGTGTGGTGCTTATTGGGCTGGTCTGTCTGGTTGGGCTTGTCGCGGTGCTCACGTTTTTTAAAAGCGCTCAGGAGCGTATTGTCGCCATCCCGCCTGAAGCGGGGCCGCCGCAGCCAATTGGTGAGCAAACCGCGGTTTCGGGACAGTCCGCTCAACAGCCTGCAGATGCCCCAGAGCAGGCGCCGACAGAAGCAGAACAGGTGCAGGAAGCAGTGAAACCGAAAGCCAGACTGACCGCCGATGCAGTCGAAGTGGTTTCATCTGATAATCCGGCCGCAGCACAGACCGGGCGCCCACCGGGTGAGGAAGCGCACACAGGAGGGGCCGACCGTCCCGAAGAGGCAGTCCGGACGCCGGAGCACCAGGGAAAGCCTGAAGTGGATGCGGCCATCCCTTCGGAGGTGACCAAACTTCCAGTATTCAAAGAGCAGCACAAGAAGGTAAAAACTGTATCAGTCGATCGATCTCAAACAACGGCGCCACTGCCGGGGGATGGACCTGCTGTCGCTACCATGGATGCCCAGGGAGCCGCACCATTCGTTGAACCTGAAAGGCAACCGCAGCCGGTGGATATTGCCCGGCAGACCTTGAGTTTTGACGCAGCAGCCCAGAGTGAAGAAGGTCAATTAGACGCTGTCGCCGAGCTGCATAAAAAGGCGGCAGCAGCGATGCGCGACAACCACCTGCTGCAGCCTGCGCAGGACAGCGCCTACAGATATTACCAGGAAATTCTCCGCCTGGATCCCGAAGACAAAGGCGCCAAGGATGGATTGCGGCTGATCGGTGAGCAGTACAGTGTGCTGGCCGAGGAGGCATTGAGCTCCAATCGACTTAGCGAAGCAGACGGATATGTGGACTCGGGCTTGTCGGTGGCCCCGGACTATCAGCGCTTACTCACGATAAGAAAGCGGATCGAAGAAGAAAGAACGCGCCTCGTCTTCGAACTTGCTACCAGGGCCGGCCAGCGTCTGGCCGAGGATAAGCTGACGACGCCTGAAGACGATTCGGCTTACTTTTATTACAACGAAATCCTTCGCCTCGACCCGGAAAGCCCGCTGGTCCGGGAGGGCTTCTCAGACATTGCCGAGCGCTATGCCACACTTGGCGATGAGGCTTTTCGGGAGTTTAATTACGAGATGGCGCAGGTCTATGTGGAACGAGGTCTGCAGATCATGCCGAACCACTGGTACCTGCTGTCGCTGAAAAAAGATCTCGAACGGGGATCGACCGAGCGCTATATGCACAGCCTGAAGAAGAATTTCAATAAACTTCTGTCGGAATAGATATCAGCCGAAAAGTCTGCGCCAAAGCCTGCGCAGCAGTCCGCTGCTCAGGTCTCTGCTGACGGCCGCTTGCGCTGCGGCAGGGGCGGCTTTACCGGGGTTCTCCCGGCTTCCGCCGCCTGTTGCCTTGCTGATCAGGTCTCGATACTCGGCGGTGTCCAGATAGCGGGTCTTTTCATCGAAATTTTCACTTGTTTCTTCAGCTGAGCCCTGATCCAGTTCCGAGCGGTCGAAGACCAGGGTATGTTTGCCGATCAGAATTACATCGTTGTTTTTCAAGCCATGGGCGGAGACCAGTTTTTCGTTCACGAAGGTGCCGTTTGTACTGCCCAGATCTTTGATGATAAAGCTGGCTGAGACCGATTCGATCCGGGCATGGCTGCCTGAGACGGCCAGATTGTCGATCACGATATCGTTCGATTCATTGCGGCCGATGGAGAGGTTCTGGCCCATCTGGAGCGGATACTTCTCCAAGATCGAATCTTTATATTTTAGGGTTATGACTGGCATCTTATCCTTTTCCGCATATGGCCTGACTGATGAAAGCGCTCAAAAGACGCTGGTTTGTGATGGAGTGACCTCTAAAAAGTGAGCCGAGTGCTTGTACTTTACGGATTAAAAACTACCATATCTGCTTAACACAATACAACGATTTTAGTCTGCGAGCAGAGCATCTGGGGGTAGCGCCGGCGCCTGATTTGAAAGCACTTTGGCGCTGCAGATGGCTGATCCTGGAATAGCCCTGACGTCGCAGATAGAGCAGCGGCGGGACAGGGAGAGGAAAATCTCCCAACATCCTGGATGGGCGGTGGAGATTGACCCTTTGTACACAGTGAGGTAGGATTGGGCCTTTATTTCGAGATGGTCTGACTGGCGGCGGTGTTGAATTAAAATCTTGTGAGTCAATGCTATGAGCGAACATAAAAATGTCCTGGGATCACCGCTGCAGATCTGCAGCCTCGATCCGTTGACCGGATTCACCCGTGAGGGATCATGCAAGGTTACCGAGGAAGATGTAGGGGTGCACGGCGTCTGCGTGATTGTTTCAGAAGAGTTTCTGGCTTTTTCGAAGCGGGTCGGCAACGATCTCAGCACCCCGATGCCGCTCTACGGCTTTGCAGGGCTCAAGCCCGGAGACCGCTGGTGCCTGTGTGCGCCACGCTGGCGCGAGGCTCTGGAGAACGGCATGGCGCCGCCGGTGGACCTGATGGCCACCCACGAGTCTGCCCTCGAGTATGCGACGCTGGCAGATTTTCTGCTCCACTCAATCGGCAGCACCACCTGAGCCTGCCAGACGGATTTTGACAATACAGTTCTGGGAGCCGGCTGGCTGACCGGACCTAATACCGGGATCATAGCTGGAATAGATCTTATGCAGATTTTATTGGTTATCGTTGCCTCGGTTCTGCTGTCGGCCCTCTCCTATTTCTGGTTCGCCCAGGCAATCAAGCGGAGTTCAGTTCAGGATTATATTCACAGCCATCTCTGGCTGTTGCATCCCAATGCGGTCTGCTATTGGCGGACAGTGCTGGCGGCGGTCGGTTTCCTGCTTTACTTTTTTCTCGGCCATCCGCTCATCGCGATACCTATCTTCACCTTTGCCGCGTTTCTGGACGGGGTCGACGGTGTTATCGCCAGGAGATGCAATTTAGGAACGCACTGGGGCGAGTGGCTCGATCCGATGTGCGACAAACTCACCTATCTGCCGCCGCTGCTCGGTTTTGGCTACGCCGGGATTCTCTCCATCACCCTGGTCTGGGTGCTGGTGGCGGTCGAGCTCTTCGGACAGTTTTTTGCCCGGCGCCTCCTGGAGATACTCAAAACTTCAGGGGCGGCCAACAACTTCGGGAAAATCAAAACCATTATCTGCTTCGGCCTGGTTATTTTCTGCGCCCTGCTGGATGAAATCCCCGAGATTTACGAAATCCCGGACAGATACAATATCGGCGATGAAGTGCTGGTGGCCGTCATTATTCTCGGCTCGGCCTCGATCGTATTCAAATTCGTGCCCAACCGTTATTATGCCGATATTTTATCGACGCTGAACTTCTGCTGCGGCATTGCCAGTCTTATTCTGACCTATCATCACTATATTGCCTGGGCCATATGCATTATCGTGATGGGACAGCTTTTTGACCTGTTCGACGGCAGGATGGCGCAAAAGCACGGAGGAACAAAATACGGTCCGGTTCTCGATGATATTGCCGACTTCGTCAGTTTCGGCCTCGCTCCGGCCTATGTCATCCTGGTCAAGTCAGCGGGACCCCTGGCCTGGCTGTTAGCCGGCGTCTATATTTTCGGGGTGGCTTTTCGACTGGTGCGCTTCGTTGCGGTCGACAAGAAACGCACTGATCTGCCATACGGTATATTCAACGGGCTGCCGAGTCCGGCAGGCGCCTTGATCGTACTGGGCGCTGCCCTGGTTGCCTCGCCAGTACTGTTGTGGATTATCACCTTGCTCTCGGTCGGCTTAATGGTCAGCCATATCCGCTTTGCCCATCTCGGCAGGGTGATATTGAGACAGATTCCGCGGCCGCTGTTTTTTCTGATCAGCTCGTTCATGGTTGTCTCCATCGCTTTTGTCTTTAAAACCAAAAATGTTGAAATGTTCGGCTACCTGATCCTCTGCTCGATTGTCCTCTACCTGATTATCGGCAGAAAATGGGCGGTACAGCTAAGCTAATGCACTTTTTACCTGCTGAGTTGAGCGGCCACGACCGTCTGAGGGGCTATCCGTGAGCCGAGTCGTTGTAGTTGGCGGCGGAGCCTCAGGCCTGATGGCCGCAGGCAGTGCGGCCGAATGCGGCGCCGAGGTGATCCTGCTGGAAAAAATGGATACGGTGGCACGCAAACTGCGCATTACCGGAAAAGGCCGCTGTAACCTGACAAACGCCGCTGAATTGCCTGATTTCATTAAACATTTCGGTCATTCCGGTCGATTTCTGAGACAGTGTTTCGGACAGTTTTTCTCTAACGAGCTTATCGATTTTTTTGAATCACGCGGCCTCAAGCTCGCCCTGGAACGGGGCGGCAGATATTTCCCGGCCAAGGCCGATGCTCCGGCGGTTGCCCGGCTCTTGCGCAACTGGTGCAAGAAGATGGGCGTCCATATTGACTGTGGCAATAAGGTGGAGGCCCTGATCATCGCCGATAGGCAGGTTGTCGGGGTGCGGAGCAACGGGGCAGAGATCGCGGCCGACCGGGTGATTCTGGCTACCGGCGGCCGCAGTTATCCGCAGACCGGGTCTACCGGAGACGGTTATCGGCTGGCTCTATCTGCCGGCCATACCCTGACCCCGCTCAGGCCGGCGCTCGTTCATCTGCTTCCAAACGACCTCGATACCAGGGGGTTGGCTGGGCTGAATTTGAGAAACGTAGCCGCCGCGCTGCTCATTAACGGCAGAAAAAAGGATCAGAAGTTCGGTGAGCTGGCGTTTGTCGAAGCCGGACTAGGCGGCCCGATTATACTCAGCCTGAGTTCACGCGCCGTCGATGCGCTGACCGCAGGCAGCCGGGTTGAGATCAGCCTCGACCTTAAGCCGGCACTCGACCATGCTAGGCTCGAAGCTCGCCTGCTGCGCGATCTTTCAGCCAGGGCCCGGGAGCGGATATCCTCGGTGCTGCGCGGACTCTTGCCGCAAGAGCTCGTGCTGCTCTGTCTGGATATCACTGAGATTGTCCCTGACACGGTTGCCGCCCAGCTCAGGGCTCAAGAGCGCAAGCGGCTGCGGTGCTGGCTGAAAGATTTTCGTATCGGGATCGGCGGGCACGGCTCTTTCGAGCAGGCGATCATCACCAGCGGCGGGGTACATACCAGAGAGGTGGACCCATATAGCATGGAGTCACGGCTCGTGGGGGGACTGTTTTTCTCCGGTGAACTGCTCGATATCCAGGCCGATACCGGCGGTTACAACCTGCAGGCCGCTTTCAGTACCGGCTGGGTTGCCGGCCGGGGGGCTGCCGGACAGGTTCGTGTCGGAAGGGTGGAGCCGGTGGTTAATCCTTGAGCACCTGGTCTCTGATGGTATCCCATACGGCGGCAACCCCTTCGGCAAACCCCTCGGCGTATCCATCTGCATTGAAATCTGCTCCGAGTTCTTCAAGGCGTTTGGCAGATGCGGCGTCGACCGCCGACCAGAGCTCCGGGTCCTTTTCTGCAATGGTCTGCTTGAAGGAATCGAAGCTGATCGGAACGGTCTTGCGGACCAGATGCAGATCGCTGATCGCGATAAAGGGGCTGTAGTCTATTTTCTCTTCTTTGATAAAGCGCTGGGCATCCTGTTTACCGGCATCAATGGAGTATTTGAGATCTTTCATCGCGTCTGTCTGAGGAGAAGTTCGAGGCGCTGGGCCTGATTGAATGTGGCTTTGTCTGGGGTACCTTCTTAAACAATAATAAAAACACCTATCCAAAGCAGCTAAAAAAACTGCACAATCGAAATCTGCCTACAACAGGCCCCAGCGTCCCGGGTTCGGGCCGAACAGCTCCCAGTCCTCCTTGAGGTATTCTGAAAACCACTGCTGAAAATGCAGATCCTTGCGGGCCGCTGAAAATTCGAAGCTCAGGTAGAAGCGGGCGGCTTCGTGCCGGTCAGGCTTGCGGCTGATCCGCATCGGGGCAAACCGCTGACGAGCCTGGCCGAGCAGTGTTTCGACCAACGCGAGCTCAGCCAGCGGCACAGTCAGATTGAAGCAGTACTCTCGGCTCATTTTGTGAATTTCTCCAAGACCAGGTTATGGGTCGCTTTATCATTCACAGGAAGGCCAACCATACCCCCAACGCCAGGGCAGACCGGAGCAGGGTACCCCGCCAAGCCGCACGGCCCGGTACATCAGATCGGCGATCACCTGGTAAATTAGTTCAATATTTTCCACCGACAGCTCATACTGCAGACTCAGTTCCGGGGCCCGCTCTGCGCCCGTCTCGATCACGCAGGCCCGCAGCAGGCTGTCCGCCTCCCGGCGCGCAGCGAAGCTCATTTCCGCGGTGGCTCCGCGCGGGCCGGCCTGGTGATAGGCCCGATCATGGACGACGCAGCACGATTCCCAGGGCGGTTTGTCGCCATGAATTTCTCTGATATGCTCTATGTTCTCCGACAGATACCCCCACCCCACCGACAGACCACCGCTGCAGCCGTCGGTGGCAAACGGGCTCAGATCGCTGTCGGCCAGCTGTTTTCGGGCGACGAGCTTTTCATGGAGTTCCTTCTCCAGCTTCCATTCCAGGCTGTCAAATAGTGCTTCGGGCGGACCTGACTCTTCGGCATCGAGGTCGGCGGCAATAAGCAGCAGACCAAAGAGGACATGGAAAACAGTTTTTCGCAGCACTCCTGACCTGTTCACCGTTAGGGCGAATTATCGCGATAGGCTTTTTGCGGAAGGGTTTTACCCAATATTACGGCCGTATGGATCAGCAGCCGTTCCACCGAGTTCAGCTCGGCCCGTTCGGCAATGACCCGGCGGGCCAGTTCCGGTTCATCCGTGATGATTCCGTCAACGCCCAGGGTCATCATCTTGAACATCGACATCTTATCGTTTACCGTCCAGACAAACACCAGCTTGCCTGCCTGCTGATTGTGCCGGATAAAGGCCGGGCCGGCCATGGCCGAATTTACTGCCAGGAAGTCAGCATCGAGACCGCTCATATCACCCAGAACCTGGGCCGAGAGCAGACCGATCTTCCAGTCGGGGCGCAGCTTCCTGACCTTGGCAATGGCCTCGTATTTCAGCGACATGATTGCGACATCACCGATCATATCAAGTTCTTCGACCAAGTCAACCACCCGCTGTTCGAGCTCTTCATCATGGCCATAGTATTTCAGCTCGATCACCAGGTTAGCTTTGCCATGCACCTCCTTGAGCACCTCACGCAGGGTCGGTACCCGTTCGCCTGCAAACTCCGGCCCGAACCAGCTGCCTATATCGATCTGCTGGACCTGTTCCAGGGTTCCCTCCCAGACCTTGAGATTAACCCCTGACAGTTTCATGAAATCACTGTCGTGGATGACGACCACCTCTCCGTCAGCGGTTTCCTGCACATCTATCTCAACCCAGTCGGCTTTGTCTTCGATGGCCTGGCGTATCGAAGCCATGGTATTCTCCGGTGCTTTCCCCGCTGCCCCGCGATGGGCGGCAATAATCAGATCGTCATTGGCCTGGATCCCCTGGATCAGCCAGAAACCGACCAGAACCGAAACGACCGCGCCGCAGACCAGCAGGCCAATCAGGGTCGAGTAGCTCAGGCGCTGGCCGGTCGGGTGGGAGCGCTCCGCAAACATATCGAGGTTTATGGTCTGTCCGGCGCGCTTGTAGAGTTCGATCAGCAGGGCACCGAAACTGGCTGCGCTCAGTGCAGTTACCAAAAAGTTACCGATCGTCAGCAGGGCCAAGAGAAAGCCGATGACGACGATCAAGGTATTCAGCGAGTCATAGAACAGCGGCAGGATATGCTGGCCCAGGAGCTGAACCGAACCAAGCACCAGAACGCCGAACACAAAAGTCGCCAGAGCCCAGCTGAGCAGAATCAAGGCCGCAGCGCTTTTGTTGCCGGCAACCAGTTCGGAACTCTTCTGAAAAGAGGCTCCCGCTGGGGCATCGGTAAAGATGATCAGTGGCAAAGTGAGCGACCAGGAGAGCAGTTTGCGCACGAGGATAACGGCCAGGGCCAGCAGAATGAGGCTGATTATCCCGGCAGCGGCGAGGAAAATCGGCGGCTTGGCGGCCAGGTAATAATTGATGTCGTAGTCGGTAAGCATCAGCCAGCCGATCAGGCCGGCGGTGGCGAGAAATGGGCTGAATAATCACCAGCAACCTGGCAACAAAGTGCACTGAAAAGATAAAAATTTTAAGCGATTTTGAAGCGTTGTGCTGCAGCATCTGAAAAAGACCCGGCTTGAGTCCGCTGCCAAGCGCCGTATAGGCTGTCATCATCGAGGCCTGTTCGAAGATAAGGATGGTTATCAGCAGCGCGCCAAACAGCACCAGAGCCATGATGCCGATTGGACTCAAAAGAAAGAATAAAATGTCCAGGTCGGCCAGTACCGGTTTCGCCGAGAGGTGCAGCATGATCCTGCCCAGAGCCCCGAGCAGCGGGGCGAACAGGATGAAGCCCAGGGCGGTGTAACAACCATGTATGAGCAGGAACTGCCAGATGTTGTTGCGCAGCACCTCCCCGATGTCCGTTCCTATCTGCTTGACAGTGGATGTCATAGTTCGCCTCGTTACCAACGGTCCCTGATACGCTGCCTTCAAGCACAACACGACTTGGTGAGAGACCGCCTTGTGTTCAGCAAAACCCGCGATCGATGCAGCGCCTCCAGTCTGTTATACCCCAGAAACGATCGATAGACAGTAACGATATCGGATATCGGACAGGAACCTGGTGAGAATTTGCCTCGTGGTTTGTCACAGGGGCTGAAGCGCTCATGTGATAGTCTGTGCGAGTCATTTGGCCTGGGCGCTCTTGGCCGGAGCGATCCAGCTTGGGCTGCACAGCTTGTTCTGAAAATGAATGGGTGGTGAGCCCGCCGGTTGGAGGCCGAGCCAACACCTGTTGGTATCGGTTGTAATTAGTCTGTTTATTATTTATAAACAGCGAATATTGACAAAATCAATATGAAATATAACAAAATGTGGTCGGGTTTGGCCGATGCCGATGAGGAGGTGTTTTCGTGTCTTCTGGAAAAAAGTACCTCAATACCAAGGAAGTTGCTCAGCTCCTGCAGGTGAACGAGAAAGGGGTCTACAGCCTGGTCAGCGACAAAGGGCTGCCGGCCACCAAGGTAACCGGCAAGTGGCTGTTTCCCAGACATTTTGTCGAGGAATGGCTGGATCTCTCCATCGTCAACCTGCCGGCTGTCGGCAATGCCTCGCTGGACGGGGGCCGGCTGCTGATTGCGGGCAGCGACGACCTGCTTTTCCAGCGGGCGGTCGGGCTGTACAACAATCTCAATCGGGAGAGCCTGGTGTTTTTCGCCAATATCGGCAGCATGGGCGGTTTGCGGGCTTTGAGGCAGCGGACCTGCCATATCGGGGTCTGTCATCTGCTGCAGGATGATAACGAAGAATATAATTTTCGCTTTGCCGAACAGGAGATTGGCCGTGCTCCGGTCTTTATCAACTTCAGCAAAAGGCAGCAGGGCATCGTCGTGGCCCGGGGCAACCCGAAGCGGATCAGATCGGTGGCCGATTTGGCCGCAGCCGATGTGCGCATCGTTAACCGGCCGCTCAATACCGGAACCAGGCTGCTGCTGGACTACGAAATCAGCCGTGCGGACATCAACTCAGCTGATATTGCCGGCTACGACATCGAGGTCGGCAGGCACCTGGAAGCAGGACTGGCAGTTCTCGGCGGCCGGGCCGATGCGGCACCGGCGATCCGGCCGGTGGCAGAACTGCTTGGCCTTGATTTTCTGCCGCTCAGGTGGGAGCGGTTCGATCTGTTGATTAACCGGGACCGATTTTTCGAACCGGCCGTGCAGCGTTTCATCAACATCCTGCACGATCCGGAATTCAAGAAAATTGCCGAGGAATTCGTCGGGTATGATCTGTCGGTCTGCGGCAAAATGATCTATCCCGACAATGTAACCTTGTAAACGCACTGAAAAGGAGGAAGTACATGTTTATAAAAGTAGTGGGTATGGCGGCCGCCGTTCTGGTTTTCTCCGCAGTTTCGGGCTTCGCAGAGGAAAAGGTTTTGCAAATGTCGACCACCACCTCGACCCAGGCTTCAGGCTTGCTCGATGTGCTGCTGCCCGCCTTTAAGGCGGACACCGGCATTGATGTCAAGGTGATCGCCAAGGGCACCGGGGCGGCGATTCGAGACGGGATGGACGGCAATGTCGATGTGATTTTCGTGCATGCCAAAGCCCGGGAAGAAACATTTGTCGAAGAAGGCTACGGAACCAAGCGCTATGCAGTAATGCACAACGATTTTATCATCATCGGCCCGCAAGACGATCCGGCCGGTGTCGCCGAGACAGCGGATGTCTATGCGGGCCTCAAAGCGATTGCCGCGAAGCAGGCCGAATTCATCTCCCGCGGTGATGACTCGGGGACCCACACCATGGAACAGTCACTATGGGAGAAATCAGGTGTTAAGGTCGCCGTCAGCAAAAAGGAAATAGTCAAAAGTGGCGCTAGCGCCACGGTCGAGTTCATCGAGCCGGCCGATTCCGCGGCCTGGTACCGCTCCATTGGCCAGGGCATGGGCAAGACCCTGACCTTTGCCGACGAGAAGAAAGCTTACACGATGACCGACCGGGGCACCTATATCAAATACAAATACGGCAAGACACCGCCGATCGACCTGGTTATCGTCAGTGAGGGCTCAGAGCCCCTGGCCAACCCGTACGGCGTGATTCCGGTGAATCCAGAGAAGTTTCCCCACGTCAGATTCGATCTTGCCCAGGCCTTTGCCGAGTGGATTACTTCGGCGCGGGGGCAGAAACTGATCGGCGACTACCGCCTGATCGACAAGCAGCTGTTTTTCCCGGATGCAATACCGATGTAGTTCACACGGCATTTGAAGGCAACTGAGATCTGATCGCATCTCAGCAGCAGGCTGCCGGAATGAGGGGTCGTTCCGTCAGCCGTTTGTCTTATATTTTCATGTTCTGGTTCATAATTGGAATTACTTCTTGACAGCCTCAAATCGGCACTTCTGCTGATGCTCGTGTTCGACCGCGAGCTCTATGAAATTGTCGGGGTTTCACTCAATGTCAGCTTTTTTTCCACGCTGATTGCCGCCGTATTCGGCCTGCCGCTGGGTTTTCTGATCGCCTTTAATAATTTTGCCGGCAAGCGCTTGGTGATGACCTGTCTCAATACGCTGCTGGCCCTGCCCACGGTGGTCATCGGCCTGGTCGTCTATTCGCTTATCTCTAGGCGCGGCATTCTTGGACCGCTGGAGCTGCTCTACACCCAGAAGGCGATCATCATCGGACAGATTATCCTGATCGTACCGTTGATCACCACCCTGAGCATTGCCGCGTCAGCAGAATCGATCAGCGCTATCGCAATACCGCGCTGACCCTG